>CAJTDL010000017.1 GCA_910575035.1 Lachnospiraceae bacterium | reverse complement strand
CTCAAATTTCTACAAACCCATGAAACACAAGGGAAACTGCATATTTCCTCTAAAAAACGGAGCCATTAATGGCTCCGTTTAGTGTTTCCAAGTGGCAAACTCGGGTTATAGCATACCCACTGGCTGATTTCAATGCCAAAAGTGTTTGCCGAGAGCTGGCACAATCCCATTTCGTTACTATTCACGGCCTGGTGGCCGCTCATAGCAACAATTTTTGATATCCTGCTGGGAATGGGTAATGGATCGTGAATAGTACCCCCATTTCCGGCAAACACTTTTTCCATCCCCTAATTCCCCCTTGCTTTCAATTCCTCCACAATCTCATTGTAACGCGTCCTATTCAAGCGGTAGAAGAACAAGATCACGGCTGTTACAATCCACAGCACCCCCGGAACGGTAGTGAACGCATGCTTCATCACAAGAATAACGGATGCATTCTGCTGCTGGTTGGCAACGTACCCAAATTTTCCCAGCAATCCTGCCAGCAAAGCTGTCCCCAGAGCCATCCCCACCTTATTCCCAAGGGAAATGAAGGCATATTGGAAGCCGTCATTGCGCAGCCCTGTTTTCCACTGCCCATACTCTGCACAGTCAGGGATGATCGCATAAATCGCTGTATTAAAGCCAGAGAAAAAGAACTGCGTCAATGCAGAAAAACCATAGAAGAAAATGGGCGTGCCCTGCACATTGAACAGATACAGCGCCAGCATACTGACACCTGTCAGCAATGCGAAAATCGACGCTGCCAAACCTTTGTTATTGGTCTTTCTAAAAACAGGCTGGAAACAGGCGGCTCCAATAATTGAGGGGACAATAATACACATGGAATAAACTGTATAATAAGCAGCATCCCCTTCCACATATGTAAAATAGTATAAGATATCCGCATTTCTCCCATAAAGGGTAAAACCAAACAGGACTTGCCCTGCCAAGGCCAGCAGGTATGGCTTATTCTGGGAAATGGCTTTGAGCTGCACCCGGATGGGCGTTTTCTCCTTCTCTGGAATTTCCACCACTTCCTTTGTCTTGGCAAAACAGAACAGATGGCAGGCAGCAAAAATGCATCCATACAGAACCGCCACTGTAAGATACCCCTGCATTGGGCTGTTGCTGCCAAATTTCGTCACCAAAGGAACCGTAATGATATTTATGATCCCAATTGCGACCATGGCTGCTACAGAACGGGATGTATTGATCTTCGCCCTTTCATCAATATTCTGGGTCATGGCTCCGCACAATGTCCCATAAGGAATATTTACACAGGTATAGCCAAGCACCAACAAACAATAGGTAATGACCATATATACAATCTTCGCCGTATCCGGCCAGTCTGGATGCGCCCAGAATGTCAGGGACAGGATCACTGCCGTGATTGGCGCAGCAAACAGCAGCCAGGGGCGATACCGCCCCCATCTGGACTTGGTCTTATCCGTAAGCCCGCCAATCACAGGGTCATTGACCGCATCCCAAAACCTTGAGAACAGCATCAATGCTGACACTGCCGCCATACTGATCCCAAACACATCCGTATAAAAGATCATTAGAAAATTGCTTACAAACATCCAGCTAAAATTACACCCTACATCCCCAAATCCATATGCGATCTTACTGATCAACGGCACCTTCCCATCTGTCTCTCTCGTTCCCATAATCCCTCCTGCGATATCTTTTCCTATTTCTATGTAAATGCACCTGCTCCATTTACTCTTGCACATTAATAATTACCTTCATTGTAGTTTCCCTGTTGTCGTCAATGTACTGATATGCCTTCAAATAATCCTGGAATGCAAATGTCTTGGAAATCAATGGCTTCAAATGGACCTTCCCCCCATTCACCAATGCAATCCCGTCCAAATAGTCCTCATGGCGGTACATCATTGTACTCTTAATATCCAATTCATGGTCATTCGCCACTGCCAAATCAATCTGCGCCATCCCTGCAAATACAGCCACCAGGACAATGGTACTCCCTTTCCGGGCATGCTTAATTGCCTGCCCCATGGTAATATTATTCCCGGCGCAATCATAGATCACATCTGCCTTATCCGGCCCAAAAGCCTCTGCCATGGCTTCCCCAAAATCCTTCTCCCTGGTATTGACACAAACATCAATCCCACATTCCTTCGCCTTCTCTAACCGAAGGCTGCTGACATCCGTAACCATAACCTTGGCGGCGCCCATGCCCTTCGCCGCCTGAGCCACAAGGTTCCCAATAGGCCCTGCGCCAATAACCACAATATTCATGCCTGACACATCCCCTACCTGCTTTACCCCATGGACTGCAACTGCCAAGGGCTCGATCATCGCCCCTTCCTCATAGGACATTTCCTCCGGGATTGGCGTTACCTTAGAAGCGTCCACTGCAAAATATTCCGAAGCCGTGCCTGTTGTCTGGAACCCCATTACCTTCAATTCCTCACAAAGGTTATATTTGCCATGCCTGCATGGATGGCACTCCCCACAATAAACCTGTGGCTCAATCGTAACTTTCTGCCCAACCTGGAATCCCTCCACATGTTCCCCTAATGCGGTAATCTCCCCAGACACTTCATGCCCCTGGGTAACCGGATAAGAGGTAAATGGATGCTCCCCATGGTATACATGGATATCTGATCCGCATATGCCAATATTCCTGATTTTAACCAATACCTTCCCCTCTTTAACCTCTGGTACGGGAACCTCCTGAAATTCAATTTTTCCTGGCTCTGTCATAACCTGCTGTAACATTTTGATTTCCTCCTTTTTTGATTTTTTATTTTGCTGTTTTCTTTGTTTTGCTGCTCCCTTTTGTGTCCTCTTGTTTCTTTCTAAAAACTTAATTATGTTTTTTATTTTATCAATTACTTTTATAAAATGTTTTATCAAAGTGATTACATTATTACTCATAAAAAGCAAATTGTCAATGCTTTTTTCTTTTTTCGTCGTATTCACTTATTTTGCATCTCCATTTTTGTATAATATGCACAAAAAAGAAGACACAAGCCATATTTCGTACTTGTATCTTCTTTACGATTCATACATAATGTCCATAAAATAAGGGATTTTACTGAGTGGCGACAGGAGTAAACCTCTGGCTGTCAGAGATTTTTCTGAATAGCGACAGAGGTGGGAAGCCATCCTAATCCAACGCCCCACTGCTCCCTCACTTCCTTAAAACCTCTCCAAAAAACCCTGAAAAAAATACTTCGCCACCCCCACTGCCGAAGCCTCCCTCTGGTAACTGCAATTCTTTAAATACCCCACATCCAAATCAAACAGATTATTCTTCTGGACCTTCTCCCCCAATTCCACCATATACTCCCCCAAATATCCACCAACATCTCCCCCTAAGATTACATCCGTATCAAACGCCATCCGAAGATTTGAAATCAGCGCCGCCAGATTCTCTAAATATTCCTCCCATTTCTGATCCGCTTCTTCGTCCTTCCCCAATCTCCCCATAAACGCATCCACCCCATACGCCCCATCTTCCGTCAGCACACTTGCAGCACAATAAGCATCTGCGCATCCATATTTCCCACAATAGCACTGTTTCCCCCCTGGCACCAAAAGCATATGGCCAAATTCCCCCGCCTTTTGCCCTTGCCCGGAAAACAGGCGGCCATCAATACAGACTGCCCCTCCTAAGGTATGGTTCAAAGACAGATAGACAGCATCCCTGATTTTTTTCGGATTCTCCGCCAACATTGCGGCATTGGCGTCATTTTCAAAATACACGGGAAGCCCCAGCATCTGCTCCATCATTTTCAGGCTGTAATTCTCCAGCTTCAATGCATGGGATTTCACTAAAATCCGCTCGCTCTTATTTAAAATCCCTGGAAACGACACCCCAATACCCAGGATTTTCTCTTCCGCTGCCTTATCCTGGTAAAATGACCGCACCAGCTCCGCCATCTGCCTGCAATAAGCCGCATCTGGCTGGAATACTAGCCGCACCCTTTGCCATGCAGCAATTCCTCCCCCTAGGTTCAAAAGCACCATGCCAAGATGATGCGCTGTAATATCCACGCCAACTGCAAAGCAATGGTCTTCCCGCAGTGAAATCTTCCTTGCCTTCCTGCCCCCTGTGGATTCCATTTCCCCAGCTTCCACAACCAGGCCTTTTTCTGTCAGTTCACTGATATTTGACAAGACTGTTGGCATGCTTAGATTTAGCTTTTTCGCCAATTCTGCCTTTGTCGTGCTTCTTTGCTCCAGCATATAATCCAGGATTTTATGCTTCGCCACTTGCTTTTTTTCCAATTCCCTGTCCCTGCCTTTTGCTCTCTTTCTGGAAGGATTGCCCCATCCTTTCATTTTCCAATACCCAGCAGCTGTAACATCCTATCCATTTTATCGCCTATCCCTTACAGCTGCTGCAATTCTTATATTTTTCCAATGCATTATAGACAATATTTTTTCCATTGTATCACATGCAAAAATGTCCCTTGAAAAACCTTTGGTATTGCAGCAAATATTTGTGCCTGTTTTTTGATTTCCATGTTTCCATGACACAAGTATAGCATAAACCACCACTTTTGGCTACCTTAACCCACAGTCTGCTGTTTTATCAATATTATTGTTTTTTGTATCTGTACCACTCTCATACGGTATTTTCTCCCTATCAGCTTCATAAATGCCTGCTGTCCGCTTTGGTTTCCTTCAAAAACCGTTTTTACTATAATATCTGCTTTTATACCGATTCAATTACCTATCACATTATCCATAGCTTTAATCCTTTCCTTTTTTCTGTTACTGACACCGCCATATCCACAAGTTGCTATCAAGATGACACAAAAAAACAGAGAAACAAACCTGAATCATCCGTTATTTCCCTGTTATATAGCTACAATATTAAATTTTCCACGTTGCCGTTTTACACCGTTTGAAGTCCTGCTAACTGTTCTACCTCTGCCACGCTGAGTTCAGAACATTCCGCAATTTCCTCTATTGTCAGCTTTCCCATTTTCAGCATCCTAAGCGCTGTCTGCTTTTTTGTTTCACTAATGCCTTGTGTCTTTCCCTGCTTTATTCCCTGATTTAAAATGGTTCTTGCTTATGTTTCAATCAATGCTCCGCCCATAATATCACCTACACTTTTCTGCACATTCTCATATTTCTGTGCAATCTCTTTAATCACATCACCGGAAAGCTCAATAATTGTCCGTTTATCAAACGCCCCAATCACTTCCTGCTGTTCCAGTTCGTCAAGCCTTCCTAAAGTTTGTTGTGATAATGAACGGTTTACCACTTTTATAATGCTCATCCATGACAAAGGCAGACCGTTTCCAGCACATAAGGAGTGTCACATTCTTACATTTCCCCAAATCAATAGTCCCTGCCCCATAATGGTTTATACCGGACATTCGCACCTTGTATATTTTACGTGCTGAAGGAAAGCTTGGTTTTCGCATGAATTTCTCAGCACAACCTCATACATACAGTTATCAATGTCCGTGTATAGATAAATGGAAGTCTTAAAATCCACAGACACAAGATTTTTTACAGCCTCTTAACATATCCGCAAACCCATTCCGAATACTGGAGCCATTAATACAACCCCTCCAAAAACTCTCCCATATCCTGATCCGTAGTGGTTACTGTCCCTGTTTCATGATCCCAAAAGACTACTTTGCCATCTGAAATCTGGCAGCAAATATAATTCCCAAAAGGATCAATCCCAAAGGGCATCAGATTTTTGTCTTCAACCACATCCATTGCCGTATATATGGTATCCGTATCCTCCTCATTTTTGTTAAAGGACAATACGGCACCCATCACCCTTTCCGTGGAGCCTGCCATAAAATTATATCTGGAAGGGGTTGCCCCATTGCACTCCCTGGCCAATTCCCTTACCTTTTGGGGCACTGCCCTCCCCCATTCCTTTTCGATTTCTGCAAACACTGCCTCATCTGCCAGATCAATCTTATACTTCCAAGTAATATTCATATGATTCTATCCTCCTATCGGTTGTCTGCCCCTCCGCCCCAAATGCTCCTTCCGCCTGTATGGGGGCATCTATGCTCTTTGGCGTCCACGAGCTGCATTTTGCCTGGCAGCTCATTATGGTGCCAGGTCAGGCCTGATATCCTGGGCTCTCCAGCCTTGATCTGCTCCAATTGGCGGGGCGTAAATTTCTCAGCAAGGGAAGGATACCTCTCAATTTGTTCACCCAGCCTTCTGGTACAATACTTAAACTGCTCCGTATCCGAGGCCAGCCGCAGATCCGGCGGCAACCTCACATCAAATTTGCTTTGGAACACCGGAAATACGCCCTCTACCTTTTCCCCTTCCAGCCGAAATGTGTGCTTCTTATAGGCCACCTCTGTACCAGGATACGTCTTGCCATCCAGATCCTGCCGGATTGTGTCAATGTGCCTGGCAGCCTTCACATCATTTTGTGCATTTTCAAATCCTTTTGATACCTTTCTAATGTCCTTGGAGGCCATTGCTTTTATATCTTTTACCTCATGGAAAAATTTCATTATACCACCTCCCCTTTTACAAATTGACGCCAGGTTTCCAAATATTGCTCCGGTTTCTCGAACCTTTGGATCTGCTCCCGCAGAATGCACTCTACAAGGGTATTTTGGCTATCTTCATCAAATTCGGACAAGACGGAACCCTCTGCATAGACAAAGGCGTCCTTCCACTCCTCAATGGAGTCTGCCCTCTCCGCCTCTTGTTCCGCCTCCGGCCTGCAAACCATATCATAAACGACAGGACTGATATCTGACAGGCTGACTGCCCCATTTCTCTTCAACAAATGCAGCGCCTGGATCTTCACATAGGTTGGCAAGGCGGAGGACACCACCTGATAGGTCAGTTCTGCCAGGCTTCGCTCCAGTTTCTCCCCGGCAGCCTTATGCAGCAAGTTCTGGATAATCGCCTTTTGGCTGTTATCCGTAAATCCTGCTGGCTGGCCTGCCATTTGGTATGCGCCCTCTGCTTTTTCGTACCCCACCTGGCAAAGGACAGGCTCCAGCCAGTTATTCTGATAGACAGCGGCAACGCCTGTGGGAATTTTTGCCAATTCCTTGATCTGCTCCTCAGATAGATTCGCAGATTTCCCCACCAGGTTCCTATCCTCTGCATCTGGCAGGCGCATGATAATCTTGGTATTCGTATTGCGGATGGCGCTCATATCCAATAATCCAGGCGCCTGATCTACGATAATGAATCCCTCCCCATAGGTCCTCACCTCTGCAATGGCATTTGACAGCATCTCCACGGATTTCCCCAGAAGGTTTGCGGATTCGCTGCTTTGTTCTGCAGAGGTCTTCTTCAGAAGGTTATGGGCTTCTTCCAATACGGTGACATGGCGCAGCCTGGCATTGACCGCCCCGGAAGTCATCCTGTATTCCTGCAGGCGCATGACTAAGATACCCATAACCATGGACTTTGTCTCCATAGATCCAATGCGGCTTAAATCTATGATTACATTTTCCTCAAACAGCGCCGCATCGCCATATTCATTATTCTCAAAAATCCTGCCATAAATCCCATTGGTTAAAGACTTGATCCTGGTGGATAAAGATCCGACGTAATTATCCTTCACTTCTTGGGAAAATGCGGATTCCGCCACCACTTTGTTCAATTCATTCAACACATCTGCAAAGGATGGGAACAGGGTGTCGTCATACTTATTTACAGAGGTTGCCAGATTCCATCCTGCATTCACATAAGCCCTCTCCACCGAGTCTTTCAGGACGGCAGGCATGGCTGCATACATGGGCCAGCACACATTAAAAATCTCAATCAGCCTGTCAATATGCTCCAATACATGGATCCCTTTGGGAAACCGAAATGGATTGATTTTCAACAAGGGCGTATAATAGGGGTTTGTCCCATATACCTGCACATCCTCCTGGGCAAACACATGCTTATATTCCCCCTTGGCTGGCTCAATCACCAGAAAATGCACCCCCTGCTTTTTCAATTCCCGCAGCATCTGGTATACCGTATTGGATTTCCCGGATCCTGTGGAACCAGTTACAAAGGTATGGGCGGCCAAATTCTGCAGATCCATTTCCACAGAAGACTTTTTCTCAATTTGCCCCATATGGTAAATGCGGCCAAGCTTTATCTTCTCCTCTCCCCTTTGCCATTGATCCTTGTAAATGACATTCCGGCCAAATTCTGCATATTCCAGCACTGGAAGGCCATAGACAGATTTGGTGGGCAATCCCAGATGCAGGGGAAGCTCTTTCCCACTCACCACAGTGGCCGGCGTATAAGTCAAAAATTCCTTTGCCTGATCCCCTTCCATACGGATAGGCAGCGCAAATATGGGATGAGTAAAGCGGCAAAGGTACTCCTTCATCTTGGAAACAATTTCCTTCCCCGATTCCATCTGGCCATTCCAGGCATTGATGGTGCCGCTCTCTACGGAAGATCCTTCCCCAATCATCAATGCGCGGTAGGTATTGGCTGCCAACAGGCTGCTTTCCTGCTTTCCGGACAGGAAGTAGGCGCCGCAGCTGTATGCGCCGTAATCCTCCCCCTCCTGCACGCGGTTCAGGTGCTCTTCCACTCGCTTTAGCAGTTCTGCCACAGGCTTATTGATATTTTCAATCTGCAGCACGCGCGCCCTGCCTTTGGTATCTGTAGAAGAATGTGTGCTGGTTTCTGTATCCGTAAAGGATTCATTGTGGGACACAGAATCTGAGTCAGAGCGAGAAGTGCCGCTGCTGGCGCCCTGCGATGTGCCAAAACTCTTTCCAATGGTATCTGTCACGCTGTCTGTAAGGGCTTCGGAATGGCTCCTATCACGGAATGCCCCTCCCAAAACGGGAATCAGATTTCCAATGATACTGATTTTTTTAGGCTTTGTATCCGTTACCGTTTGGCTATGGTTCTTTGCATAGTTTGCAGAAGCGGAATGGCTAACGCTTTCATTGATCCCTTTGCTTACCGTATGCGCCTGTGTCTGGCTGGATCCTTCTGTGACTGACTTAGACATTCCTGTGCTTAAGCTTTCCATCACGGCAGTACTCTCATTTTCGCTAAAAGACCAGGTGCTTTTCTGGAAAGAGGAAAGGGTGCTGTACAGGCTTTCGTACCCGTTTCGGATAGACGCCTGCTCTTCCTTGCTGATTGGCTCTGCTATAAAAACAGCCGTATAAGTATATCCCTGCATGGCGTCTACAAACTTTTCAAGCCCTTGGATAAAATTTTTGTTTTCCGTCTTGGATTTATCCCGGACTGCGGCAACGCAGGAAACAGATGAGATATACTTGGAATGGGAGCCAAATATATCATCTATTAATTTCGGCAGCTGCTCCTGGGACTGCACCTTGCTCATCCTTGTGCCTGGGAAATTGCTCAGTATGCCGTTCTCCAGGGTTCGGAAGGAAGTGCCCAGATTCATGCGCGCCTGCTCATCAATATCGGAATTGCGGACGCCTAAATATATTTTAACAGGTGCGTTTATGTATTCCACATCCACCATGACAATCAAATTGCAGCCAAGGGACATGCTTGCATAGTAAACGGTGGAAAGCTTTTGAAAAATATCCTCGCCCTTCTTATTGGAAAATTCCTCTAAATGCAGCAAGCGGATGCAATCCTCTGGCTTTTCATCCAGCAACGCCAGCTCTGGCTCCACAAGCGGATACTGCTCCAGCTGGGACAGGAAATGCTTGTAGATGGTGTGGTTCGCCAGTGTAAGCGCCTGGCGAAGTTCTGAATCTTTACGTTTTTCGAAAAGGTCGTTCATTTTGGGGGTCCTCCTTGTGTGTTTCGGATTGCAACAATCCAGTTTGCCTTCCTTTTATATTTACCATTTCTTCAGCATTTCTTTCGCCTGCTCATGCCCTGCATCCGCTGCTTTTTGATACCATTCTTTGCTTTTTGATAGATTCACTTCTACCGCATAGCCCATAAGATAATGGTAGCCAACATAAAACTGAGCATTTGCATTGCCTTGCTCTGCCGCTTCTTGAAACCATTGAAAAGCCTTTTGATAGTCTACCGCTGTCCCTTCTCCATTTTCATAGCAAAATCCTGTATAAAACTGAGCCGTTGCATTTCCTTGTTCTGCAGATCTTTTATACCACTCTATTGCTTTCCTATAATCTTTTTTCTTTCCTCTTCCATAGTAATAACAATGCCCTAACATACATTGCGCCGCTTCATTTCTCTGTTCCGCCGCCTCTTCATAATATTCGACTGCTTTGTGATAATCCTGCCTTACCCCTTCTCCTTTGTAATAACAATCCCCTAATTTTGCCTGAGCATATGCATTGCCTTGTTCTGATGATTTCCTATACCATTCTGCCGCTTCATAATAATCCTGCCTTACCCCTTCTCCTTCGTAATAACAATCCCCTAATTTTTTCTGAGCCCATCTATTCCCCTGTTCAGCTGACTTTCCATACCACTCTACCGCTTTTCGACCATCTTCTTCTACACCATCTCCACTAAAATAGCACTCCCCCAACATATATTGGGACCAATCATTTCCCTGATCTGCTGCTTTCTGATACCATTCCACAGCCTTTCCACTATTCTGGCTTACGCCTTCACCAAAACAGTAGCAATTCCCCAATTTTTCCTGAGCATCAACTTCCCCTTGATCCGCCGCTTTCTTATACCATACCACGGCTTTCTCATAATCTTGGTCTATCCCATCTCCATAATAATATCGATCCCCTAGTTTCCTTTGATCCCATTCATATTCCGCTGCCTTCTCATACCACTCTTCAGCCTTTCGACCATCTTTTCTCACGCCATAGCCGTTATAATAACACTCTCCTAAACGATTCTGCGCCTCTTTATTCTCCTGCTCCGCTGCCTTCTCATACCATCTCACCGCTTTTTTATAACATTCTTCCGATTTGTCTCCCACTGCATCTTGCGCCCTTTCATAGTAACTATCCCCTATTCTCTTTTGGATATCAGCATACCCCTGTCCCCCTGCTTTTTCATACCACTCATCTGCTTTTCGCTCATCCTTCCCCACCCCTTTGCCATCATAATAGCAATCTCCCAATGAAGCCTGGGCACTAGCATATCCCTTCTCTGCTGCTTTTTTATACCACTCTGCCGCCTTATAATCATTCTGCTCCACTCCAATTCCATGCAAATAGCAACCACCTAAACTACATTGGGCGCTTACACATCCTTGCTCCGCCGCTGCCTTATACCATCTCACAGCCTTTTGATAGTATACTTCTGCTGTGTCATCGCCCTCTTCCTCCTCAAATACAGAGGCCATAAGCTGATACGCATCTCCAACGTCATCCTGAATATTTGCATCTCCCTGCTGCGCTGCCTTTTCATACCATTCCTCAGATTTTTGGAAATCCTCCTCTACCCCCATTCCAAAGAAATAGTACTCCCCCAACATCTTCTGCGCAACATCATATCCCTGGTTCGCTGATTTTTCATACCACTCTGCTGCTTTATCCCAATCTGCGTCTACCCCAACTCCATAATTATAAAAATTTCCAATATTGCATTGTGCTTTTATATGCCCTTGCTCCGCCGCTTTCTGGCACCATTCAAAAGCTAACCCATTATCTTCTGGAACACCCTCCCCTCTCTCATATCTAACCCCCAGGCGATTTTGCGCATCCGCATCCCCTTGTTCCGCCGCTTTCCGAAACCAATAGACTGCCTTCTCATAGTCCTCCTCCACCTCTTTCCCTTCACAAAAATATATCCCCAGCCTGCACTGCGCTGGCGCATACCCCTGCTCTGCCGCCTTCTGGCACCATGCAAAGCCCTTCTCCCCTTCTTCCATCGATGCCTTCTCATAGCATTTCTTCATGCTTTCTTTCGCCTGCGCATTCCCCTGCTCTGCTGCCTTCTGATACCAGTCCAAGGCCTTCTGGGGATCCTGCCCTGTCCCCTCCCCATACAGATAACAGTCACCAAGGCTCTTCTGCGCATCCACATTCCCCTGCTCTGCTGCCTTCTGATACCAGTCCAAGGCTTTGGCGCTGTCTTTTTCCAGCCCCCTTCCTGCACAGCAGCAGTTCCCTAACTGGTTCTGTGCGTCTGCGTTCCCCTGTTCCGCTGCTTTTTCAAACCACTTTACCGCCTGTCCATAATCCTGGCCTACCCCTTCCCCTGTATAATAATGCCTCCCCAAGTCATACTGCGCATCCGCATCCCCTTGTGCCACTGCCTCTTTCAGCCAACGGAAAGCTTCATCCAGATCCTTCCTCACCCCCACGCCTTGGGCAAACAGCTGGTACATGCGATACTGTGCCAGGACATACCCCTGCTCTGCCGCCTTCTCATAGTAGTCCACCGCCTCCTCCATGCACCGTTCCCTGTCATAGTCAGCCACCTGCACCTCCCCCCGGTACTGGCTGAGGTAATACTCCCCCGCTTTATACTGCGCCCTGGCATTTTTCCCATAGTCTGCGGCATATACATAATTCTGGAATGCCTTCCTGTCAAAACCGCGGTGCTCCGCCTTCTCTGCATCCTCCAAATGCAGCCTTGCCACATCCTTCGGATCCATCTTCCCGCTCCCGAAGCCCAGCCTCCCGATGCATTCCTCAAACATGGCCTTATGCTCTGACGGCCCCCTGAACTCAAACCGAAGCTGCGCATGCTCATCGTCAACCACATTCTGGATCTCCTCAATCAGGCCCTCCCAGCCATCCCTCCCATTGGAAGGGCGGAACCAGTCCTTGATGGGCTTATCCTGGATGGCTGAGACATCTAGCTCCATGCCATCCACCTGCAAGTACTCCAATTCATCACCATACACCACCACAATCCTTATATCCGCCATCGTATGTATCCTCTCTTCCTTAAGAATAATATCTGCCGTTCTTTATAAATCTGCAAGCTGTCTGCCCATCTGCACTATCCTGCACTGCTATTATAGCATATAAGATGGACATCTTCTGTCCACTTTGAAGATTATAAGAAAACATAAATAAATTTTATCATTCCACAGGGAAAATTTCCACAGTTTTTCTTTACGACTTTAATAAAAATTTCCATTCATACTTTTATATCGGCAAACCCAATATAACCGAAATCTACATCTGCTTCACCAAACATATTGCAATACAGCCATGATGCCAAAACAGTAAAAAAATCTCTTGTCTTTTAAAAACTAAGGGCTATAATATGTTTTCAATTTTCATCTTTTCAAACACATGATATTTAACCGACGGAGTAATATTATAACAATCGGGTAGGAGGTAGATAAAAAAATAATTATCTACCTCCTACCCGATTTTCGCTTGTTTCTCTTATCTAGAAAGGCAAGCAACGCAACAATTAAGCCACCAAAGGACATCAGCAATGCTAATATTCCAATGAAAATCGAAACGATTTCAAAAGCTGCCATCGGCGCCCCACACCTCTATCTCTTCCGCTTTTCAAATTCCTTTCGGAAGGATTCCAGATCCTGCCCTTTGAATGCCCTTTCCAACAGAATTGGAAGCATCTGGGGATTGCAGGCGAAACAGGGGATTTTCATGCTTGCCACGCGCTCCGCCATCTGGGCATCGTAATAAGGCTTTCCGCCATCTGCGATGGCCAGCAGGCATACCACTGTCACTCCGGATTCCTTCAGCTCCCGCAGGCGGTGCAGCAAAGAGGCCCGGTTGCCTCCCTCTTCCAAATCGGTGATCAGAAAAAACAGGGTTTTGGAAGGATTCTCCACAAATTTCTGGCAATAGGCCACCGATTGGTCAATGTTTGTGCCGCCCCCCAGCTGAAAGCCAAACAGAAGGTCCACAGGATCTTCGCATTTTTCCGTTAAATCTACCACGGTTGTATCAAAAGCCACAATATGCGTCCGGATCGCTGCCATGCTTGCCAAAATACAGCTCATAATGGAGGAATAGATTACGGATTCGCCCATGGAACCGCTCTGATCCACATCCAGGATGACCGTCCACTGTTTGGAGGCAGCTGTGGTTGTCCGGTCAAAAAAGTAAAAATGCTCTGGCACAATCGTCTTTAGCTCCGGATTGTAATTCTTTAAATTGCGCCGGATCGTTAAGGGAAAGTCCATAGCAGATGCCGAAGGGATCGGGGAATGCATCCTGCGGTTGATAGCGGATGTGACTGCCCGGCGGATATCCGCCTCTAAGAGCTTATTGATCTCCTCTACAATCTTCTCAATAAAAGCCCGCACACTCTCTTTGGAGCGTTTGGGGATCTGATCCTTCAGCATCAGAATGGTGGAAGCCAGATTGATATCAGGCTCCACATTCTCCAGAAGCTCCGGCTCAAAAAGCATCTGGCGCAGGCCGCACCGTTCCATGGCATCCGACTGGATCACGGTTACCAGCTCTTTGTCAAAAAGCGTACGCACATCGCCCAGCCAACGGCTGATCTGTGGATTTGACGGCCCATTCCCAGCCCCCCTTCCAGACCCAAAGCCGCCGGATTCCCTGCGGTTGTAAATGGCTGCAAGCGCCTGGTCCATCATGGCCTGCTCCTCTGTCAGGGAAAGGGCTTTTTGGCTGTTCATCGCCGAAAAGCGGTCGTTGCTTTCTGCTCCCAGAATCAGCCGCCAGCGCTTTATGCGCTCTATTTCATTCTTGCTTTCTGTTGGTTCCATCTTTCTCAAACCTTTCTTCAAAAATCTATCATTGTTCTTTCTGTGCATAACATGGCATGCCCCAGCGCTATTAGATATCCCCAAAATCAAACTCGTCCAATTCATCCAGCATTTCCTGCGCCTCTTCGGTCAATGGCGCATTCACCGCCTCGCTGACCTGCTGTGGGTTCAGCTGCCAGATCTCCCCCAGGTTTTCTGCAATATCACTTTTTTCCCTTGCCGTAAAATCTGCAAAGGCGCGGCGCAGAAACAGGAGCGCGCGCTTAAATTCCTCATCATCCAAAGTCTCCAGATAATGGTCCAGGCTCTCCCAAAGGCTCATACGGGTAATCAGGGCATACCGGTTCTTCATGGAAAGCCCTTCAAACCATCCTGCCCCCAGGTCAGCCGGAACCCCCTTGGAAAGACGGCGCTCTACTTTTCGTTCCAACTCCGCATTATCCATCTTCCCGCGCTCTAACAAAATGGCTGCCCCATAGCCAGACACCTTGGTATTCAAATCATCCCTGTCCGCAATTTCCTCCAGTACCTGCAGCCAGCGTTCCTCTGGCAGAAACCCATGGTGGAGGGCGGCTTCATTCAACAGCCCCATTGCCTGTATAATCTCCTTGGAAGCATTGTCATCACAAACACAGCTTCCTGGCAGCAGCAAACAGGCGCGCAAAAACAGCTGCTCCAAAACAGGGATCAGGGGCTCGCTGGAAATTTTCCGGATATTCCCATACTGTATGACCAAAGAGAGGCTATGGACGGTCTTTGCAATCTCCTCCACCGCAGCAGCCTCTACGGCTATTTTCTGCAGGACAGCCGTCGCATAGCTGACCGTTTCCGGCATGCCGCACAGGAAAGACTCTTCAATCACCTTCGCAACACTGGCAATGCCTTCTCCCTTTTCCACTTCTTCCTTCATCTGGAAGGAAGCCGCCTGCAAAACAGTATCCCCTTTAAGCTGTGCTTCCACAATCTCAATTTCTGCTTCCGGCGTCCAGCGGAGCACCCAATGCTCTGCCCAGGTGGCTTTTTCCTGTTGCACCTGCTGCCATTGAACAAAAGAAACTCCCAATACCCGCAAACGATGGAGAAAAAAGGAGCGCTCCCTATCCAAAAATGCCGACTTCTGGGATTTCACCGTCAGTTTCTCCCGAAGGTCCAGATGCAGGTCTTCCGCAGCCACAGTACAATACCGCCTAAGGCTCAAATCATCCAACAGACGGTAAAAATCATTCTGGATTGAGGTACGGCTCACTCCCTGGGGCAGGGAGCCAATGGCAGCGCCAATCTCCGTATCTGCCACCGCCTGGGCAATCTCCCCGAAATTCCCATGCCCCATACAGGTAATGGCAGCATCCCGCAAATCCCGCAAGGCCGGGATCTGATAGCCATGCAGCCCTGCCAGGGAAAAAGCCAGACGCACTGCCTCAATCACCTCTGCGGAAGATACCATATTCCCATTTTTCCGCTGCCAGGCAGCCAGCCGGGACAGATAACTGCGCGCCGCATAATCCGCCTCCCCAGCCAGAAACCCTTCCCACAGCAAGCCAAAATAGGCCGGAGCCTTATTCCCAGCGCCATAGCCAGAGCGGGAAGACAGGCGATAATAAGAATATGGCATCAATGTCTTTTGGACTCCCACAGCTGGAAGCTGTTTCATTTCTGCATCGTTCAGCCCTGGAAGGCCGCTTTTCAGCCCTTCCACATGGTAAGCGCCTGTCACCACCAAAATTTTCTCCGGCGCAAAGCCCTCCTCTATGGCCTTTTGGATCTGGCGCCTCATATAAGCTTCCCGCACCAGATACTCCGCATCCTCCCTGCCCCTTCCCTGGGTCAGCTCCCGCAGGTTCTTCCCAAAGCTCTCTGCTCCCTTAAAATACCCATGCCCTTCACTGAAATGCTCCATATTCCTTTCCCAGAAGGTCTCATGGGCGTCATCACCAGACAGTTCGTCCAGCCTGCGGTATACAGACATCCGCCCTTCTTCCCCCAGGCTCTCATCCTGCCCTTCCTCATGGGATAATGCCAGAAACACACTGGAGGGCAGATCCATAAAACGGCATTCCCTCTGGTTCTCATGCGCCCACAAAACCGCCTGGTATTCCGGGGAATATTCTGCAAAGGGATATAGTACCGTACGGATGGGCGTATCATCCGTATAAGCCATAATAGCAACCGGCGGCTTTGTCCCCTGGTTGGTCAGATGGGCCATCTCCTCTGTAAAATCACTGGGGCCTTCCACCAAAACCATCTGTGGCTGCGCCTCATCCAAAAGCTTACGCAGATACCAGGCTCCTGCCGGGGACAAATGGCGTATCCCAAAGAAGATCGGCTGCCCTGTCCCTTTGTTCTGCACCTTTCCACCCATTATCCATTCAGCTCCTTACACTCTTTATACAGGCCAGACCATTTCAGCCCCCGTTTCTTCAAAATATTCTCCAGATATTCTTTCCACGCCAGGCTGTCCTTTTCCTCATCCTTCACAATGGCTCCCTGCAGCCCTGCTGCCAGGTCATAATCTGTGATCGTCCCATTCCCGAAGCTGCCCGCCAACGCCATGCTGTTCGCCAGCAGGGAAATGGCCTCCGCCGTGGACAGCACCCCTGAGGTGGGCTTTAATTTCTGTTTGCCATCCAAAGTCGCCCCCAAACGCAATTCCCGGAATATCGTACATACCTTCTCAATCACTTCCTCCTCCGGAAGTTTTGCATTCAGATCCAGATTTTCCGAAAGCTGTGCCACGCGGGTCTTTACAATGTCCATTTCAGAAGGCAGATCCGCCGGCGCAGGAAGCACTACAATATTAAAACGCCGCTTCAAAGCCGCAGACATCTCATTGACCCCCTTATCCCTGGTATTCGCTGTGGCAATCACAGAAAACCCCTTTTGCGCCGGAACCTCTATGCCCAGCTCCGGCACAGAAATCCTCTTTTCCGACAAAATGGAGATCAAAGCATCCTGTACCTCCGAAGCACACCTGGAAATTTCTTCCATCCTTGCAATGGTTCCCGTCTCCATAGCCGTATAGATCGGCGTTTTCAGCATGGCTTCCGGGGAGGGCCCCTGGGAGATCAGCATGGCATAATTCCAGGAATACCGGATCTGCTCCTCCGTTGTTCCTGCCGTCCCCTGGATCACCTTGGTAGAATCGCCATTAATCGCTGCCGTCAAATGCTCAGAAAGCCAGGACTTTGCCGTTCCCGGCTCCCCAATCAGCAGAAGGGCGCGGTCTGTCACCAATGTGGCAATGGCAATTTCTACCAGGCGTTTGTGCCCGATATATTTGGGTGTGATCACGGTACGCCCCACTTTCCCACCCGTAATATAAGTCAGCACGGATTTGGGGGACATTTTCCAGCCCGTTGGGATTGGGTCTTTCTCGGCTGCAATCAATGCGTCGATTTCCTTTTGGAATAATTGTTCCGCCGGGAGGCGCTGTACATTTACTTGTGAATCTGATTTCTTTTTCGTTGGCATGATTGATTTGCTCCTTTTTCCTATAATTTCGTTACTATTCACGGCTCAGGAACCTCTCATAGCAACAATTCGGAGCGATATTTAAAGTTTTGCTCCGCAAAAATCGCCCTTTACTCCTGAACATAATTTCTACAAAATCTCCCCCTTGGCTATTCTTGTATACATTTCCTGAAACTTCTCCTCACTCCACCCCATCATGGCAATCTTCTTATTCCCCACCATCTTTTTAACCTCTTCCAATTCCTTCAGCTTGTCCTCCGTTGACAAAGGGATTTCCTTCATCATGTACTCCAAATTCCAAAAGCTATGCTTCCCCTTCTGCAAGCTCCTCACCACAAGCCCCTGCGCCTGATAATACCCACAGAAGCGCATTAATGGATAATAACGGATGTCCTTTGCTGACGTATAAGCCCTGCCATAAAAATATTTCCCGAGAATCCCACAGCTCTTCGGCTCCTGGGGATTGATCAGGTTCGCCAGCACCTGGTCCCAGTCGGCATAATAGCCATAATAATCCTGGAACTGCAGGAATCTCTCAATATGGAACGTCCCATCCTTTTTCAGCTTTGGATTTGTAAATACCTCAAACCAACGGATGTCCAGCCCTTCTGGGATGCCCCTGCACACATTCACCTTCTTCCCTGTTGACTCATCCATATAATGCCCGCAGATCTCATACCCCTGCCGCCCCTCGCCCCAACTGATCCAGGCAAAAGTTCCCATAATCTCCAGCCGTATCTGTGCCTGCCGGGCGTCCTCCTTTTTCACGGTTCCCTCTTTGGCCAGCTGCGTGCCAAATGTATCATACACCGCTTCCTTTGGCTCTGCCAGCAGCGCCGCAACCAAAGCAGGCTTTAAAAAAATGATGCCATGCGCTTCATACAGCTTTTTTGCCAAATCAAACAATCTGCTGTCCATGCACCAAAGGATGGATTCTGCCAGCACCTCTGCAATATAATGGGATACCGGCATCTCCATATTTTTTCCCAGGGCATAATTTCCCTGGAACTGCACTGGCTGCTTCTTCTCCAATTCCATTTTTTCCAGCAAATCCTCAGAGGCCAGCCGCCGGTAAACATCCAGCATTTTATCAGATGCCTTCCCTGCCATAGCAGAAAAAAGGGATGCCAGCTTCCCATGGCCCTTTGCGGGCAGAAGTTTATCCCCGCCGTCCACCTGGGCTTGCAGCTGATCCAACGCCTCCATAACCGCATCCGCCACCAGGTCAGATACTGCATCCTCTGTGGAGAGAGACAAATATTTCGCAGAAGCGTCTGGCTTTTTCTTCATCTGGCTTGCCCAAAAATCCAGGTTCTGGGTGCCTTCCATTTTCGCCAAAGCCCAAAAAGCCGCTTTCTTACAATTTCCTTTTTCTGTTTTCGTAAACCCAATCAAATCCTCCCGGTTCTCCTGTCTGTGGCGAAGCGCCAACAAAAGGGCTGCCCGCACATCCTTCTCCGCCTCTTCCAGCTGGGACAGATACCAGTCATTTTCCCCTGCGCCGGCAATGGCCTCCACCACATGGACGCGGCGCACCATCTCTTTTTTCCCTTTTGGGTCAAAGCCCTTTTTCAAAAGGGGCAGCAAAGATGCATCCTCCTGGCTAAGCCACTCCTCCATCCGTTCAGCCAGCTCTGTATACCCGGCATTCAGCCCATCCACCAAATGGCTCTTCAAGCGATAATCCGAAAAAATCTCTGGATTCCTCTCATGGGTATCCACAATAAAGCTATAGTGGCCGCTTCCCGATGTTGTCAGCGCCTCCAATATTGGCGCAAGCTGGCTGTATGGGGCATTCGATATTACCATTCCTCCATCTGCGCCAAGTGGCTCTGCGCCGCTCCTTGGCAGAGGCTCCATCTCACCTTCCACCCCTACCGCTGCCTGGGTAGTAAGGACTGCATCCACCAAAGCCAGGACATCCAGCAAAACATCACTCTTATTCTCACACTCTTCTGAAAAAAGCCCCTGGGCACCCTGGAAAATCTTCTGAAACACTGGAGAAGCCTTAGACAACGGCTCCATCTGCTCCACAGCGCGCGCCAACCGAAAATCCTCCGAAAGAAGGGATACCCCCGCAATAATGCTGGATTCCAACCGTTCCTTCAATTCATAAAGCGGACTCAAATTCATCGTTCTATCCTTCCTCCTTCTGCTTCCTAATTGCCAGCCAGATACCAGGGCTCAATACAGCAGCCTCACAATCTGCCCTTCCGTCACGATACTGTAAGGCTGCACACAAATACGCCTCTTTTCCTCATCATAGAAAAACGCTCCCAACAGCACCTGTCCCTCTAACAGATCAGAGCCTGCCAGCAGCGCCAGCCGCTGCACTGTCCCTTCCATCCCGGCCATATCCTCCAGCAGGATCCGGTTCCCTTTTGCATCCTGCATCACATACGCTTCCCCAACCTTCCCAATCTGCGCAAAACAAAAAAGCAGCACTGCAAAATTATCAGAAAGGGTATTCTTTACCTGATTCTTCACTTTCTTTGCCACTGCCGGCACACTCGTTTCTGCATGTGCAAACAGTGATTTCCTCTGCTCTGTTGTCACTGGGCTATAACTTGCGCCATCCCAGCGGATGCGCCGGTTTATTTCCCCAGGATAATAGGCCAGCATCGGAACAGACGCCGCCTCAAAGACAGTATCCTCCTGTTTTATGTACTTCATCGCCTTGACCGGGCGGTAATTCTGGGTAACCGACACTTCCCCGGTGTCCACATCCGCCCACCATCCAACATCAATAAACTCTTTCCTTGCCTCATCATAAACCACCTGGAAGGAAAGCTGCAGCAAGCTGGCATTTTCCTTCTTCAGCCCCAGCTCCTGTAATTGATCCAACTTCCAGATGCCGCCCAATTCCTCATACAGGATATTGCTGTCATTTTCCACTTCCTCTTTTTCCAGCTTCTCTTTCAGATAGGCCTCCGACTTTTTCACCAATGCCCTTAACTGTGTCAAAATATGGGCTGCCGCCTTATAATGGGAGCTCTCCCCATCCTTCTGGAAGGCCTCTATCTCCAAAATCAAACGGTTTACATAGAGCTGCGGTCCTGCCAGGTAATAGTCCCCCAGCTGTTTCGCCAGGTCGCGGTATGTCTTAATGGAACTGCCGCCCATCGTACCCAATCCTGCCGACAGCAGATTGTGCATCATTTCCTCCGCCAGCTTCAGCCCCTCTAACTGCTTTTTAATTTTCTTTGTGCGGGCTGCCTTATTGGTCTTGGGCTTGCCCGCTTTCTTTCCGGCAGCTGCCTTAGCTGCCCTGGCTTCCTTTTTCTGCCGTTTCTGCAAAATATCTTCTGGAACCTCAAACAGCTCAAACTTCTTTTCCTGGCTGATCTCAAAAAGCAACGCCAGGCTGTGCTTACAGGGAAACTGCCGGCTGGGGCAGGAACAGCGGAATACTGGATTCTCCTCCACAAAATCTGCAGAGGTAATGTAATTCGACTTCCCGCTCCCACTGCACTCCCCCATATAAAATGTATCATCCCCTGACCGAAAACGTTTTACAAACCCGCCTTTCTGCGAAATCTTCCTTCCATTATTCACAGCATTTGCATTTGGCGCAAGCGTTGTAATATACTGTTCTGTTATCTTTTTCACAATTACACATCCTTTTTATCTTTTTGATTCTTCCCCTACTCCTTCATCACAATATCGCATATCTTATCCACTGAATCCAAATGCCCCAAACTCCCCTACTTCCTCATTACAATATCGCATATTTTATCCACAGAATCCAAAATTGCCCGGATCTCCCTTTCATTTCCGGGATATGTGACCATTAATTTCGCAATCTCCTGCTTCGCATCCTGGATATCCTGTTCCTGCCTTTCTACCCCTTCCCGCAGTTTCTGCCGCCGTACCAGCAGACTATGCTTCACTTCCACCATCTCTTTTTTGTCCACCAGCGCATGGGCTTGGTGCGGCCACACCTTTGTGTCATAAAGGCCATGCTTATGGAGCTGCCGGATCAGCCTCCCACTGAAAAACTCCAGGTCGTCATTGGTGCGCTGGTACTTTTCCAGTTCCTTCACTGCCTCTAAATACTGCTCCCAGATATAGTTCAGCTCATAGGCATTTTTCACATGGTAACGTTCGCAGGCATAGTCCACTGCATTTGTCACATTCACATATTTAAACTTCACCTTATTCAGCAGCAGGATCGCACGGTTTATATTTGCCCTTGCCTTGCGTACCTCCAGCTTATCATTTTGCAGCCGCAAGACCATAAACGCCCCTATGCCGCCTGCTGCCACTGCTGCCATAAGAAAAGGCATCCCAATATCAAATTTCATAAGGGTGCCCAAAACCACAATTACGGCCGCTGCCACTATAAACATGCCAATTACCACATAAAGCAGCTTGTGCAGCAGCGTTTTCTCCCGTTCCAATGTATCCTGATAGTACATCCACTCCCCTTTTTCCCCTTCCAGATACTGCATATCCCGCTTTACCAGAGACTGGTAGGATTCATTTGCCTTCAGCCGTTTGATAATTTCTGGCATCTCATCCTCTAACTGTTCCATCTGGGCAAACTGCGCCTCTGAAATTGTCTGCGTTTTATTCAAATAAGCATCCCTGGATTGGTTCAGCATTACAATGCTCTGTGCCGTCTCCCGGATTTCTGCGGAATCTTTGTCTGGCAGCCCTTCAATGCTCTCTATATCCTTCAAATAGGATGTCAGCATCTTATATTCCCGCTTTGCCTCCTCCAGGTTCCTGGCCGCATCCATAATCTGCTGGCCATACTCCATAACAATGCTTTTCCTGTCCTCTTTTCCCGGTTTGGGCTGGGGTGCATTCTCGTCAAATTCTAATATCTCTTCTACATACTTTGGCTTTTTCCTTTTTCTGAATAATCCCATGTCACTCTCTTTCCCTATACTCTGTTCTCAAATTTTCAAGCGTTTGCTGCAATGCCTTCTCATAACCTGCCCAATCCCCAGACTGTTTCTTCTCCAACAATGCCTTCTTCTGTTCTGCCAGGCTGTCTGTGCCGCCTTCCGGCACCTTCCCATCCCGGCAGGACAATGCCATAAGGTAATCCTGTTTGCTCACTTCTTCCTGGCCGATCTCATAAGCCTTCCCATAGCAGCAGGCTGCCTGCCCAAACAGCATATTATGGGCGTATGCGGTTCCCATATTATGCCAGATTTTCCCCACTGTCCTGGATTCTTCCCCCGACCTTCCTTCTGCTGGTTCCCCTTCCTTCTGTATGCCCTCCCCAGAAAGCCCTTCTTTTTTCTGCTCCTGCCCTGGCGTCCCTTCCTTTTCCTGCCCCTCATCCACTCCCACATCTGCCATCTGCAAAGCCCGCTTATAGGCCAATATTGCCTCCCGGCACCGCCCCTCTTTCAGCAAGCGGTCCCCTCGGAGCTTTGCCCGCTCCAACGCCCCCTTATCCTCCATCCATGAAACTGCCTGGAGCACCTGCTGCAACTCTCCCTGGCTGTAGAATCCCCCAAAGCTTAAAATCTGCCCGATGCACCAGCAACCGCTCTCCTCCCGGTCAATGCCTGCCCGTATTTCCTGGGAAAGGCCTCCCTCCCCCAGTTCTTCCTCCAGCCACTGGCATAGTTTCTCATTAAAAAAGCACTCCCCCACCAGTTCTGCATTCCAATACAAATAGTAACACAATTCCTCCAAAGAATATACCCCCGCACCCTCTCCTTCCAAAACCAACGGATGCTCCGCGATTTTTCCTGTACACAACCATACTCTTCCCATGGCCTGCTCCTCCCATTCACATCCCTTTGACCCTCTCCTGCACAGTTGCTCTCTCCTAGCCTGCAGAAGGCTCTCCCCTTATCTCAAACTCCCATTCCATCCCTGTCCCTTTCTGCAATTCCCCCCAGCCAATATCCTCTATTCTCAGCCGGACAGCCTCCCCTTCCATCCAACATGCAACTGCCAGGCGGTTCTGCCTGTATTTCGAGGCCTGAAGCCCCGGCAGCTTCAGCCGCTCTATCCTGGCTCCCTTTCCATCCAGTCCCTGCACCCACACATCCAAAAAGTCATCCTGTTCCGTCAATATACGAAACTGCTTCCCTACCTGATGCCGGTTATCCCCAGCCTCCACCAGAAAGAATGCCTTTTCCTCATCCCTGCAGGTGACTTTCAAAAAAATGTGCTCGATCATCTTATACTCACAAAAATATACCGTCTCTGCCTCTTCCCGGTGCTCCATCAGCATCCCTGCATAGCAGGCACCCTTTGTATAGAGGTTCTTCCCCTGAAATGCCCGTTTTCCCTGGCACACTACCTTCAGGGATTCTTCCATCCAATTCCCCTCAAAGCCGCTGCCAATCAAATAAACGGACGACACAATCTTCTTTGCCATAGATTCCCGCAAAATCTGCGCAAATGCCCTGTCCCATTCTTTCACTTCCTCTGGCAGCTTTCCCAAGTATTTCTCCTCTACTGATGCAACCTTCGGGCGCGTCTTCCGGTCGCAGGCCAGGCGTTTTTGCCAGATTTCATCCCCTTCACAGGAATACAGCACCACGTCATAGCTCCACAATGCTGGATCCTGGCATACGGCATAGGCATAAAAACTCTCCCGGCGGTCTTGGATCACCACTTGGCAATCCATAAAACCCAGCTTGCCTGCCACCTCCAAAAGCATCCCTACCAGCCCCTCCGTAATATTTTCCACCGTAAACACACATTTCGTCACTGCTTTTACACCTTTTTCCGGAAGAGCCATCTGTATTACTTTCCATAGGAAGATCTGCAGGAGATCCCTTGCCTGGTACTCCTGATCCAGCAAAATGGCCTCCTGCTTCCATGCCCGGGGCAGCAGGTAATCTGCATACATGCCCTCGCCGGCTTCTGCCAGCATACTGGCGCTTTCCCCAATACACCATTGCCCTGTCCTCTTTCGCTTGCAGACTGCCGTAGGAATCCGGCAGGAATCCCCGCCTGCTGCCGTCCCCTTCGTCTCTGGCTCTGGCAGCCCAGCATGGTAACAGCTTACCTGTGTCCACCGAATGCCCAGATCAATTCCCAAATACCATTCTCCGCCCGCCGGCCTCATGTTCCTCGCTCACCTGCCCTTCTATTGTAGTTTTGCCCTATAGGATCCCAAAACTTTCCTTTACAAATCCATCCAGCCGCCCATATGTCTCCAGGCGTTCCCACAAGGTGGCCTCATCCTTTACCTGATGGCTGACCATCATATCATTCAGCAGATCATAGCGGCTGCCCTCCGCGCTGGTGCAAAATTCCTGGTTCTGGATATGGCCGCTCTCTGTCAGCCCCCATTCCCCATCGGCCTTCTCCTTGATGAAATAGGGAACCATCTCCCCATAAAACACCAGAAATGCCTTGACATAGACGCCCTGGTACATCTGCTTCATCTCACATTCCACATAATCCTCCCCACAAGCCGGAAGGTAGCTGACCGCCACCTGGGCATCCGGGCTGGTCCGATATTCCAAAAACACCTTGTCATGGTATAAATATTTCCCTGCAAATTTCTCTGGCAATGTCCGATAGAAAGAAAACCAGACGTCCCTGGAAATGCACTCCTCCAGCAGCCTCTCTGCCCATCCCTCCTCTTCCTCTGTCAGATCCTTCTGGAAAGCGCACCATTTCAAAAACCCGATCCTGCAGGCCTCGTTCAAGGGATGCCCTTCCCTCAAAAGCTTAAGCACCCGCTGGAAATTATACTCTGCCACCACTGCGTCCCTGGTGATAAACTCATGGCACATCTGGGAAAGATAGGCTAATTCCAGCACTTCTTTTCCTTGCTTTTCCACATAGCTTTGGAAAATATGCTCCACATCCACGGAAAAATTCCCCGTAAACAAAAACTGCGCCAGGCAACGTTCCTCCAAATCATAAGTATCCAGCTCAAAATCAACGGCTGCCTTCCAAAGCTGCGCCATCTCATCCAAACTCCCATTAAAATACCTGCACATATAAGACAGGATCCGCTCATTGTACTTGCCGCGCAAAAAGACTACCCGGCAAATTTCCATTAAAAACCGGTCTTCCCCTGCATCCTCCTCCAAATCCTCCATCCGATGGCAGATCACATACACCAGCTTTGCCGGCGCGATATGCTCGCACCCATAGGACAGCAGCAGCTCATAGGCCCGCTTGTAATGGCGCCTTGCCACCAGAAGCTCCATCATCTTCTTCCTGGAAGGCCATTTCACCCCTTCCAAAGACAGGGAAAGCAAAAATTCATCCAACGCGTCCCCTGTATAATTTTCATAATAATATGCCAGCATCTGCGGCTCCAGCTCTTCTTGGTATTCCTCGCTGACCTCCTGGGATTCCAGCAGTATCTGCAGGCAGGGCAGGTCTTCCTTCTCATAGGTCTGCCAAATCCGTTTCCTGTCAAAATATTTCAGTAAAGGCGGCACCTTATCCTTGGCTCCCTGGATTGCCTTGGGCAGGAACCGCTCCATATCCATCAAAGGCTCTATTACCAGCTCTTCTTCCGGCAAAAAGCGGTTCCCTTTCCGATCCTCCAGCAAAATCTGGCAGTCGCTGCCATACAGGCTCACATACCCCTGCCCCTGGCTCAAAGCCACAATCTGCTCCTTTTTCAAAGCATGGTGGCGTACCACTAAGCGCATTGCATTCTGATTGCTGCAGGATACCTGATGGGTAAATAAAACCTTGGCCAGGCAGTCCGCCAAATCCCCCTGGAGCATTTCCGGCGTCAGCACTTCCCTGCAAATGGGCGCAAGATATTTATCCATCCTGCCAAAACGGAGCTTTTCCAGCACAAAGTCCTCCATGTTTTTCCGATAATGCTGATAATTCCCCTTCCAAAAAGCTTTATTCGCAATCATAGCGTCATAAAGCCTGGCCTGGGCACGGTAAGGAAGGCTGCTCTGATATTGAAAATACATCACCAGGTTCTTAGGCAGCTTCCCAATATCCCTGGCAGACTGCACCCAGGCTTCATAAATCCCTGCAATCCGCAGTTCCTGGGCCACGCCCATCTGATACCATTTAAAATAACGGCTGCCATAACAGCTGCACCGCATACAATAACTGCAAATGGCATGCAGCATTTCCTTTTCTGGATACACTTCATAACAGGACACCAGGATCTCATACCAAATGGGATGGTACCCTTGGATTTCTGGCTCCAGCTGGCAAACCTGCCGGGCAATCTCCTTGGACAGCACCTGGTGTTTGTTTGCCCAATGCAGGGTTTTCCGCGCAAAAGAGGAAGGGCGCGCAAGCAAATAGGGATCCTTCTGCAATATGCGGTAGGCCTCCAGATAAAGTATGGGGCTTTCCTTGCCTCTGCTCAGCTGCCGGGCAATCAATTCCAGCTTCCGGCTCTTGCTGTGGTTCATTTCCTCATCCAAAAACAGCAAAATCCAGAACAGGAAATTATCCTCCTGGTTCTTCTGATAGATCCTGCGTATCCTCCCTGTCACCTTATTCACATAGGAAACCTCCGGCTCCCGCAGGGTACAAAGGTACAGATAGTAAGCATACAGCGCCGATTCTTTATTCACCTTATATTTTGGAAAGGAATCCAGCGTCCACTCTGCTTCCTGCTGCTGCTTATTCACCAAAAACACCTGGGCTTTTCCCAAAAGGTACCAAAGGTTGCCCGGCTCCAGCAAATGCAGCTCATCCAGCAACTGCCCCGTCACCTTTGCCCATGCCCCTGTCACAATCTTATGGGTTCCCAGCTCCAAAAACTTTTTGGCAATCTCTATATTTTTCCTTCGGACCTCATGCCCTGTCTGAAGGCTGTCAGCATGTTTCTGCGCTACGCAGATCTCCACACATTCTTTTTGGAAAGGCGTCTGGAAGGTAATCCTGCCAAAATTTTTCCCGCTGTGCAGCTTCTTAGGGTCGATCATATACTCTGCCACCGCATGGCTCCCCACAAATTCCCCTGTAGTGACCACATCCTTACTGAGACGAATCCATTCTGCATCTGTTTCCACCTGAATGGCAATATAGCCCCATTCATCCCTCCGCAGCGTAACCAGCTGCTGCTGTGTTTCATAAATCCCGGAAAATTCCCGGCATGCATCCTCCACTTCAAAATGCACGCGCTTTTTCTTCTTGGTAGCAATTAAAAATTCCTCTACCTGCTGCTTGGTGCAAGGCCTGCGCATCAAGGATCGGTAAATCATCCGTTCTTTTGTTTCCTGGGGCTTAAAGATCAGCATAAATTCAGGCCTCCCAAAGACCTTTACCGCTTCCTCATAGGAGTTATGGGCAAGGTTGGCAAATTCAAATATCGTGCGGATCTTTCCCATAGAGCTGTTGGCATAATCCTTGGAGACAGACACGGAAAATGGGAGGTCATATTCGCCCAGGCTGCTGATAATGTGGAAATTTCCCGTCTGGATGTCTCCTTCTGATAAGCCTTCGCTATGGAATAGGAAGGACTGTTTGACTGTCTTGCCATAAAATTTGGGGACAAGGCATTCGATCCTGGGGTTGGAGGAATAAGTGGTTCCCTCAACAACATCAGAGGGGGAATCCAGGATGAATTCGCCTTGGTAATCGTTTCCTTCCACCACTTCAAATTCTAGGGATTCTGGGGTAATTTGAAGTGGGGAGGTATTGGGGCTGCATATTCCAGCAGCCATATCTTCAATTTTCTTATGCAAATCATCACCTGCTTTATGGTTGATTTTCTCTTGATATACGTTATAATGTATTAATTATAAACGATTTGGAGGGGTGTGTAAATGTTAAATAGAGATTTTTTGTGGTTGTGGGGAGGGCGCCGGATGCAGGGGCTTCTGGCTCTTAGCAGCATAGGGTGCTGTGCCAAGGCCTGATTTGGGGTTGTGTCATGGGAAAAGAGAAAGGGAAGGCTTCATTTTGTTTAAAGGAAATGGCAATGGCGTTTGGGACAATTGGTCTTGGAGCATTGATTGTTTTAATGTATAGAAGAAAATTTAAATGGAATTTGGAGGATATTATGATAGGAAAGAATGAGCATTTTCATGGGAGTGATGTGGAAAAGGTTGAAGCAGTTTATGGGGTGAAAAAGGAAGATATTATAAATTTTAGCGGGAATGTGAATCCTCTTGGCATTTCGCCCATGTTGCGGGAGGCATTAGCCGCGCATGTGGATGCGATTGCCTCATACCCGGATCGGGAATATGGTTCCTTGCGGAAAGCCATTGCCGCTTATGGAAAAACGGAATATGAAAATGTGATTGTTGGAAATGGATCTACAGAATTGATCTCGCTTTTTATTCGGGCTGTGAACCCTGGGAAAGCTCTGGTGGTTGCGCCCACATATTCGGAATATGAGCGGGAAATTACTTTAAATGGAGGAGTCTGCCATTACTATGCATTACAGGAAGCACAGGAATTTGAATTGGATGTGGAACGGTTCTTAAAGCAGCTCCAGGCAGGCCCGGATCTTCTGATTCTGTGTAATCCCAACAATCCCACCTCCAGCTTAATCAGCCGCCAAGACATGGAAACAATCCTGACTGCCTGCAGGCAGCGTGATATCTTTGTGCTGGTAGACGAAACCTATATGGAATTTGTAGAAAATTATGAAGATATTACTGCCATTCCTTTAACAGCATACTACAAAAACCTTGTTGTATTACGGGGGACTTCTAAATTTTTTGCTGTCCCCGGCCTGCGTCTGGGATATGCCGTCACTGGAAACCAGACACTGTCCAAGTCTATCCACAGACAACAGAATCCCTGGTCCCTCCATGCCCTGGCAGCAGCTGCTGGAGAAGCCATGTTCCAAGACCAGGAATACATCCATGCAACACACAGGCTGATCTCTGAAGAACGCCAGCGGATGTACAGGCTATTCTCAAAAGACAGCCGCTTCCATCCCTATCTGCCCAAAGCAAACTTCATGCTGCTCCGCATTTGCGCAGACGGCCTTTCTTCCGAAAAGCTGTTTACACGCGCAATCCAGCAAAAAATGATGATCCGGGACTGCTCCGATTTTCTGTTCCTAAGCAAAGAGTATATCCGCTTCTGCTTCCTAAGCCCAGAAAAAAACGACCGCTTAGCCAATTGCCTCCTAGTATAACCCGCGCTAAATACCTTAATGTTTGGCGCAGAATATTTTTCTGAGAGAATTGTTTCTCAAACGCAGGCGTAGCGGTGATTTGGGGACACGGATGTCCCCAACACTTTATGCCTACGCCCCTACCTGCGCCTGCTTTTGCTTCTTCCTCCGCTCAGCCACTTTCCCTAAACCCAATACCACCCCCAGCCCTATTATCCCCCCAATTCCATCAATGCACACATCCCGCATCTCCCCTGACCTTCCCATCACCAGCAGCTGATGCCCTTCATCCAACGCCGCATAACACACCGTAAACGCCCAGGCCAATGCCACAGCCCATTTCCTGTCCAGCGGATAACACCCCAAATGCAAGAAAAACAACACCGCAAGCACTGCATATTCGCACATATGGGCACATTTCCTGATACTGAACTGCATAGAATCTGCCTGCGCCACCAGCTCTTCCTCCCCTTTCTCCAACTGAAACACCTTATTCTGCCAGCTGGCGATCTGATATGCCACAGTCTGGCTGGACTGGGCAGATTCCTCTGCAACCTGATTCGAAAAAGCAAATATCACAGCCATCCACACCACCAGCAGAAGGCCTGTGACCCATCTTTTCATCATCTTAGTCCCTCTTTCCTTGATATTCATCACATTAATCTCGACTTTTCCTATTTTACCATATTTTTACCCCAAGAAAAAGCTACTAAGAAAATTTTAAGAAAAACTTTTCTTTTTATCCTCCAAACGCCCTATTTGCCCAGAAAATCAATATGCTCTGGAAGCTTCTCATATTCTGGAAAAACCGCATCCCGCACACTTTGAAAATCCTGCCCTTCTTCTTGTTTTTGAAACCAATTCACCATCCCTTTCAGCACAGCATCCATAAGCTGGCGGACTGGCTCTTCCGGCAGGTCGTACATAAAATCCCTCGTATCATATAATGTCCCGCGCAAGGAATAATTTAACGCAATATTGTTAAAATATGACCATGCATGACCCTCATCCCGGATAACCCCATTAGACAAAACCTCATAGGATGGCCACTGAAACCCTTCTGGAAGGATCCCGTTTGGCTCCAGGTAATCCTCCTGTACGGCATTTTTGATGGAATCGTATAATTCCTGCATCTGTTCCCCTGTATAAGCTGCTTTATCATTCGTTTCTTTTGGCTGCTGCGAAACATCTATGCCATTTTCGCTGTCTGTGCCCTCCCCTCTGCTGCCTGCCTGGGAGGCGCCATTGGAAACAACGCCTGAATTACCTGGTTCACTGCAGGATATCGCTGTAAGCAGCATAGCCGCCAAAAGCAAACCAAGCATTTTTCTTTTTGTGATCTTTTGTCTCATCTTAGGTGTCCTTTCATTTTTGATTGCTTTTTTGTAATGATTCAATTTTAACATAACAAATAAGCAACTTCAACGCAAAAAATTACAAAATAGCATTTTTTTAAAACGGAATTTATCTTTTTTTATATACTTCTACATATACCTATATAGGGTTAAATTCAAAAATTCGGGAGGATTTTTATGAACACGATTGGGGAACGAATTGTCTTTTTAAGAGAGGAATGTGACATGAGCCAAAAGGAACTGGCATACGCCATTGATATAGCCCCCACTTCCTTGTCACGCTATGAAAACAATCTTTATGAGCCAAAGGCTGAAATTCTCCTGCGTCTCGCTTCCGTGCTGAACACCACTTCTGATTTTTTACTTGGATTGACTGACACCTACAAGAAGCCAAAGGGGACTGGGCAGAAACCCACAGGGATCACTGCCTCTGAGCATCAGCTCCTTTCCTCCTACCGAAAATTAGACAGGGAAAACCAGGTTCGGGTTTTAGAAAGAATTGACACTTTGCTGGACATACAGCTGTCAAAAGTGCAGAATGCCGGACATGGGAAATAAGCGCTTCTGCCAATAAGAAGGAACTCCCAAGCCCAGAAAGGCTGCTGTACAGAGTTTAGAAACAGCATCTATGGCATGCGCGTTTCTTCCTCTGACAGCAGCTTCCTATCTTAAGCTTTGCCTTGTCTTTCATTATTCTGATAAGCTATCCGGTTTGCCTATTTTATCTCTGCCTTCCAAAGCCCATGGAGATTACAGTATTCATAGGCTGCCACCGGCCTGTCCCCGGAAGAAAGCACAAATTCCGCCTCCGGCTTCTGGCCCGGGGAAAGCTTTTTCAGAATCCCCCCCTGCTCTGTTTCCAGATAGATCCACATAATATAATGCTCCTCCAGCATGGGGTGCTCTAGCTCCCCTACCTTCACCTTTATGGTATCGCCCTGCCTCTCCACCACTGGGACATGCTTCTCTCCAGAAGCATCCGTCGTATTCGCCTTCAGTTCATGAAATTGTTTCTCATGGCCATGCTCACCTGGCACAAATTCCATAGCAATGCTCTGGCATATGCTGCATTTGTAAAAATTCATGTTATAAGCCTCCTAAAAAACATTTTATTCGCACACCTTAGTATGCCCGGGATCCGGAATTTTATGCTACTCCTCCAATCCATCCTTCTACAATAACAGTTTACCATACCATTAAATACTATTCAACATCTTATTTAGACGAAATGCGGAACGGTTTCTCGCCCCGCACTTTGATACATCTATATTGCTTATAATAAAATCATCTGCCTATCTGCTTCTCTCATAATCCATATCATATGTCCGATACACAGGAGGGTTATTTTTTGCATTTTCCGGCTTTTTCATTTCTTCCATAAAACTTTCCACCACCTTCATAATACACCTCTGCCTGTTCCAGCGTGCATATCCGGTTCTCCGGTATGATTACATCTCTTATTTCAGAAACCCTTATAACTTCCCCTTTTGATGTCTGCCACGAGGCAATCTCCGGGAAGACAACAAGCCTTTGATACCGGGGGAAAGGGTACGGTATTCCTTCAACAGCCTGCCGAGAGGGGTATACCCATAAGGAGAGACAGCCTGCTTCACAGGTCTGAGGCTTGGCAAAGTATGCGGGCTGGCATGGCAGGACATCAGCCTTGAAGAACACAAAGCTCCACTGGCGCTGCATATAGGATTTCAAATCTTCCGTGCTTTGCCGATAAGCCACACAAGCTATTGATGGGTTTCATTCTTTCCTAATACTTCGGCATAAATTGCACCAAACGGCTATAAAGGCGTGTCTGCATATTACTTCTAAGTTCCCTGCCTTCCAAGTAATTTCCAGACTGCCTGTAGAAATAACAGACCGCCGCATATGGTAGTGAGCCATCTGCGGCGGTTAGCTTTTGTGTATTTTTACCAGTAACCGAAAAAATTTCATTTTCTTTATGGAATCTTCAAAAATGACATTTATCCTTTTCTCATAATTAAAAGAAAGGACAAGACAAAATATGAGTATGATTTTGAAAATGACAAACCTCTGTAAATCTTTCAGTGGGCAGACAGCCGTAAATAATATATCGCTGAACATTGAAAAAAACTCCGTCTATGGACTATTGGGACCGAATGGAGCCGGAAAATCCACGACACTAAAAATGATTACGGGCATTTTGAAGCCAACCTCTGGAAAGATCGAATTTGACGGTCACGCATGGCAGCGAAATGACTTAAACTATATCGGGGCATTGATTGAAATGCAGCCACTTTATGAGAACCTGACTGCCTATGAAAATCTGAAAGTTAGAACGACCATTTTAAGACTGTCGGACAAGAGGATTGATGAAGTGCTGGAAACCGTCCGGCTGACGGAAACAGGGAAAAAGAGAGCCGGACATTTTTCCCTTGGAATGAAGCAAAGGCTTGGAATTGCGATTGCGCTACTAAACAATCCGAAACTACTTATTCTTGATGAACCTACTAACGGGCTTGATCCGGTTGGAATTGAAGAACTTAGAAAGCTTATCCGCTCCTTTCCGGTAAAGGGTATCACCGTTATCCTGTCCAGTCATATTCTTTCCGAAGTGCAGCAGACAGCCGACCATATCGAAGTTATTGCGGGTGGCGTCTTGGGCTATGAGGGAAAGCTCAACGCGAATGAAAATCTGGAACAGCTTTTTATGGGTATTGTAAAATGCAGACACAGGGAGGGTTAAGGCATGAACTATTTGAAATCAGAACATTTCTCGGCAATCTTTGCAACGCCGGGAAATACTACTCTGTATTTTCTATGCCTATGAACCTCTCAAAATTTGAAACTGTAAAAAGCATTATTCTGATACACTGTCAATGGTGCTGTTTGCTATTTTCTCTTTCGCGGACGCAAAGGACGTTTCAAAAAGAAGGTAGACAAAATGCGTTTGGCCTATGCGGTTCGTTCTGAACAGATAAAAATGAAACATACTCCCTTTCGGGCAATTCACTTATGCCTGCCTGTCATGGCAGCTTTGCTATTTGTTATTTACTATCTCCTGTATGGCAGCACAACAGATTATAAAAAACTCAAAATGCTCTTAGAGCTTACGGCAGCGATTTTTCCAATGCTGATAAGTGTAATTGTTAGTTTGAATGTCACATTAGAAGAAAAGGCCTCAAACTTCCAAACATTACTTGCCGTACCAAACCGGCACAAGATTCTGCTTGCAAAATTAGCTTGCCTTTATGACGCGGGGATAATTGCATTATCTTTTCTGTTTCTGCTGTTCGCACTTGGAATACAGCTTTTCGGAATAGCGGATTCAGTACAGCTCGTGACACTGATCAAGGCAGTTGCAGGAATAGCATTTTGTAATTTGATGATTTACATCTTGTACCTATTCCTCAGTTTCAAATTCGGTTTAGGGTTATCCCTGTTTTGGGGCGTGTTTGAAAGTCTGCAATGTATCTTGTACAGCAATATCGAACTAAAAGGCATATCCTGGTATATTCCCTTTGCATAGTCTATGAACTGGGTGCGGGATAGTTTGAACAATCAGCTTTTCATTCATAAAATAGAATGGGTATGGATTGCTGCATTGACGACAGGCGCCTTACTGCTGGCTTTATTATAGTTCTCTCATTGGGAAGGAAGGAAAAATTATGAATAAGAACAGAAAAATAATGATGGCGTTGATGCTTACGGTTGCTGCATATTTTTCTCTTGCAGGCTGTTCTTTGCAGGATAAAATCGAGGAATATTCCAGCAGCAAAGAACAATGTTATTTAAATATAGAAAACGTGACACAATTTTCCTATAAGGGGAACAACTATACGGTTTTAGAGGACACTGTTTCTAACAGCGGGCTTGGGGAATGGGTTGGATATATCCGACAGCTTGCCGCCGTGGACGAAGCAGGAAAAGTATTACTTCAGGAGAACATGGAATCCGCAACCTTTCAGACGTTGGCTGATTTAGCGGATAAAGCCCCAGAAGCCGCTTATATAATCCCATTCCTGAATGTTTATGCAGCCCCCAACGCCGACGATTATCTGATTGTAGATGTAAATGGAGGGTATCACAGAGCTGTCATAAATCAAAATATCAAAGACATGCATACCGTCTTTAACTTTAAGGGCGCAGGGCAATCTATGAGCGGAAAGTTTGAGATCAACCCCGAAAATGCAACTCAGCTTCTTTGTGACGGGACGATTTTTCAAGTAACATCTGATACCGTATCAAATGATGAATTGGGAAATTACATTGATATTCTTGCGGAAAGTGTTACATTCGATACGGAAAAAAAACTTCCCCTGTCAAAAAAAGACTTAAACAATATTGACTGGTACGGGGACAGTGCTGAACAGGGACGGGAACAATGGTTTTACACAGATGTTTACGAGATTTACGGCACCGATAAGACCGAGGCGGTTGCAGTTAAGATAAATAACCGATACTATATTGCGAAGCGGCAATGACCGCTTTGCTGCCCTTGCAAATTATGCTATACTAAAAGGGCAGCGAAAGGAGGCGGCAATATGGCAACAATCCTTACGATTGATGATGAACGGCCTATTTTAGAACTTGTGAAAAACGGGCTGCAAAAGGACGGGCATTTTGTTACCGTCTATACGTCCGCCACACAGGTTCCCCTTGATAAACTGAACAGCTACGACTTGATTATATTGGATATTATGACGCCGGATATAGACGGATTTTCTTATTGCGGTAAAATCCGTTCCCTGGTTGACTGTCCTATTCTCTTTCTAACCGCTAAGACAATGGAAAATGATATTACATTCGGACTTGGCCTGGGTGCAGACAACTATCTGACAAAACCTTTCCGCATTGCAGAGTTACAGGCAAGGGTAAATGCCCATTTACGCCGCGAACACTGGGAACGGCATACCGCCCTTGCCTTTGACCGGATAAAAATTGATTTGTCTGCAAAGAAGCTGCGGGTAGACAATACGCCCGTTGCTTTAACGAAAAGCGAATATCTGATCTGTAAATACCTTGCAAGAAACAAAGGGCAGGTATTTTCAAAAGAGCAGATTTACGAAGCTGTTTTCAGTCTGGAAGGCGACAGTGATAATTCCACTATTTCCACCCATATCAAAAATATCCGGGCAAAATGGAACAAGCTGGATATCCGGCCAATAGCGGCAGTCTGGTGGGGTGGGTACAAATGGGAATAAAGAAAACAACATCACTGAAAGCGTCTTTCTGGAAATTTTTATGTATGCTGCTGATCGGTTTGATAGGTTCAGTGGTTATTCCGTTCAGCCTTATTTTTGTTGGAACGAGTGCGGGCTTTATTACTTATGCGGATTATTCAGAACGCAGCACAAAAAATCTTGTTCCTGTTATTGCCGCAACACCGGATCTGGCAGATGTGCAGCTTCCTATGGGGTGCAGGTATTTAGTGCTGGATAAGAACTATCAAATGATAGAAACTTTCTTAGATGGCGATGATTTAGACCAGGCTATGGATTATGCTATATCTGGAAAGATGAACGAAAACATTAACAAGCAGTATTTACTTGTTACCCGTGAAAACGAATATGTAGTGCTTCAATATTACATTGGCTCACAGTTTACGGATGAGTGGTTTTATGAGCATTTCCCCTCACCAGAATTTCTGCTGTACGTCCTCATAGGGATAAACTGCAGTGCGGTTTGTGTGATATTAACAGCAAAGTTTGCAAAGAATGTACGGACACAGCTCTCCCCGCTTTTTGAGGCAACGAAACAGGTTGCACAGCAAAATCTTGATTTTGAAGTAGGACATTCAAAAATAAAAGAATTTGAAGATGTGCTGTGTTCTTTTTCAGATATGAAAGACAATCTGAAATCGTCTTTAGAGAAGCAATGGAAAGCGGAACAACTACAAAGGGAGCAGATTGCGGCACTTGCCCACGATCTGAAAACACCTTTGACTGTTATTCAGGGAAATATCGACTTAATAAGCGAAACGGAACTTGACGATGAACAGCGGCTATATGCGGGATATATTACAGAAAGTTCCGAGCAGATAGGCGTTTACATTAAGACGCTGATTGATATATCCCGAACAGTAGCTGGGTACCAGCTTCATTTAGAAAAAATTGATATAACTGATTATATGGGACAGATTGAAGCGCAGGCAGGCTCATTGTGCCATACAAAAGGAATTTGCCTGCGCATGGAAACCGAGACAGATTTAGGTACTTTCAACGCGGATAAATTATTACTGGAACGGGCAATTATGAATATAATAGGCAATGCATTGGATTACTCTCCGCCTAAAGGGACTGTTTATGCAGAGGCACGAAAAGCAGATGGTTTTCTGGAAATCTCCATAACTGATGAAGGAAGCGGCTTTACGCCAGAAGCCATGCATCATGCACAAGAGCAGTTTTTCATGGAGAACAAAAGCCGGACTTCTAATTTACATTTTGGCATGGGGCTTTATATTACAAGCAGCATCATAAAACAGCATAACGGGCGGCTCATATTGAAAAATTCTGGCAGGACAAATGGCGCACAGGTCATAGTAAGAATTCCATATTAGAAATTTGGCGGGCGGTACTGCAGGTGGGCTGAAACTGCTTCATAACAATAACATGGGAAAAAGAAGCCTTTACAGCTCCATCTCCCTGAACGTGCCCCATTCCTCCCACAAGGCTCCACTGGCGCTGCATATAGGATTTCGGGCTTTCCGTGCTTTGCCGATAAGCCTCACAAGCTATTGATGGGTTTCATTTTTTCCTAATACTTCAGCATAATACCGTTCCCGGTATATGGATATTGATGCCGATTGCGGGGATTCCGTTCATACGCTCTGGCAGTATCTGTTTCCAGATTGCAACAACCTTCTCCACCTGTGGAAGATAACTTTCCAAAGTGCCTGTCCGCTGTGCAGTGATCGGATTGATGTCAACCTTTATGACTCCGATATAAATCCCGTCATCATTGTTAAAAGCATTAAACAAATCGTCCTCACGCTCATTATTGGAAAGCTCCACTGCCACATCAAGGTCAGAGCCTTCACGCTCTAAGCTCTGGCACCATACCATCGCCGTAGAATGCTTTTTCGCTCGGCTTGAATTTGCCGTTATATCCGTCCTCAAAAAACGATACCCCAAATCTTCAATCTCGTCCCATGCAAGAAAATTTTGCGCAATCAAAGGCGCATTGTCTGTTTCAAGGAATTTTTTATGCCTACATCGTTACCTCCTGGTTTTATCATGGTTCTCCATACCTTTGGAAGGGATGTAAAATGGAATCCGCCATATCCCGGAAAAGCATTACAAAATGATACGTTATGGCGGCATTTACGCCCGCCACCGGGAGATTGACAAAAGACTCCACCGCGCGGTCTCCCGTGAAAAACATCACATTTACAGAAGCTTTAACCAGTGGCGCACTGCCATCCTTTCTGCTTTCGGTTATGACCCTTTAACATGTGAATGCGGCACAACCATGCTGTTTTTAGAACTCTATTTTAACCATAAGCGTGTTTCTCTGGAAGAAATGTACGAGAAAGTAATGTCCCGTTCTCGCGGAAGAAGATCATCTGCATGACTTTCCCACGTCTTATTTTTGTGGTATACTCCTTTTAAAGGAGGCTGCGCATATGGATCCAAATACAGAGAAACTACGCAAAAAATATATGGAGGATCCACCAGAAGGAATGACATCCGGGGACATTCGCCGCATGAGCGGGGATGACCTTCTCGATATGGATTATATCTTAAATGAAGATGACCCGTTTAATGACGATTTGGGCGGAGAAGGCTTTTATATCTTCTAAGCGTTCTTTACTTTACGCCAATTTCACAACCAGTGTCACAAAGAAGCATCCATTGCGAATATCCGCAAACACCTCTCCACCCATAAGTGACATCACCCGTTTGCAGATAAATAGTCCAAGCCCGTTGCCCTGCACCTTATCCGCATTGTTTCCGCGATGAAAGCTCTCGAATATCTGCGGCAGTTCTTTTGCTTCAAGTGTACAGCCTGTATTTGACACCGTGATAAGCTCACAGCCGTCCATTTTATCACAGCCGATCTCAATTCGTCTGCCGTCTCCGTATTTGATTGCGTTTTCAATCAGATTTTGAAAACATTCCGCAAGGCGGTTCGGATCGCAGGAAAGAATGCAGTCATCATATTTGCGAATCAAAAGCTCTGTTCCCGACATGGAAAGCTGGGGAGCATATCTTGCGTATATTTTTGTGATGATAACACTGAGAAACTCCTCGCCGGGTATGACCTCAAAGTTCATAAAGTCCTCGCTTACCGCCTTTGAGAGTTCGCTGACAAAGTGCTCTATCTCATCCGCGCGGGTATTGATGTTCTCGGCAGTGATACGCTGTTTTTCCTCGTTTTTGTATAATCCCTTGGCAAGCGCCTTTGCATTCAGCTTGATAGCCGACAAAGGCGTTTTTATGTCATGGGAAAGGGAGAGCAGCAGGAGTTTTTTATCCTTTTGCATCGTAATCTCTTTTTTGCGGCTGTTTTCGATGCTCTCACGCAAGAGGTTAACTCCCCATGTAAATTCGCCGAAAAAACGGCTTTTTTCTTCGGATATCGGCACGGCAAGATTGCCCTTTGCAAGCTCCTTAGGAACATCACTCAGCCTGTTGAAAGGTACGATAATATGTCTGCGGATATAATATAAAAGACCTGTCAGCAACAGGAACAGCGCACCTAATACGCAGTTTACCGCAGCAATGCCATATTGTCTGTTCCCGACGGTATATTCAACGCGATAAAGCGTTTCGCCCGCTTCTACGATAAGATAATGCTCATCGGAACGGTAGATGTCATCACCCGTAAACACACCTGTAATGTGGGGGTATTTTTCAATGTCATAACTGCCCGTCTCCGCTATCTCACCCGCAAGCCGCCTTGCTTCAACACGATAAATACCTTCACTATTATCTTTCAATCCCACGAGAAATATGTTCAATACCGCCGTCAGTAAAAAAAATACGGTCATCACTGCGATACACAGATTTTTGTAAGCTTTCATACAAACTTATACCCCACACCCCAGATAGTAAGCAAACGCTTTGCATTCTTAGGGTCATCACCGAGTTTTTGGCGAATGCGATTGACATGAACATGAAGCGTTTGCAACTCCGAATCGCTATCGTTGCCCCAGACAGTACCAAACAGGTACGATTTTTTTAAAACTTTGCCTTGATTTTCAATCAAAAGCGCCAGCAAATCAAACTCTTTTGAGGGCAGTTCCACGGGCTTTCCGTCAATGACCGCCGTTCTATCTGCAAGGTTGAGCGTCACACCATCTGCCGATAATATATCATGCTGATACCGCCGTTTGAATATACCCTTAATTTTAGCGATCAGAACATCTATATCATAGGGCTTTTCAATATAATCATCAGCGCCAAGTTCATAGCCGTTCAGCTTATCTTCCCTGCCCGTCCTTGAACTAACAATCAATATGGGAGTATCCGTGTTTTCCCGGAGTTTTGAACATATCGCAAAGCCATTCATATCAGGAAGATTGATGTCAAGCACCACAAGCCTTGCGCCATATCGTTCAAATAGATGTACGGCACGTTCTCCGCTGTTCACCCTTGATACGACATATCCTTCCTCACGCAGGAAGTCGGTCAGCAAGTCCGCCAGTTCCTTATCGTCCTCTACAATCAGAATATCTGTCATAAAATCACCACCTGCAAGTATTGTTTCAAGTATCACCAGCCCTGTTCCATAAGCCAGTTATTCAGTTCTCTTTCGCGGTCACGGAACTCATTATCACCGCCGCCAAAATGTCCCATTTCTTTTTCGCCGATGATACCGCCGTCCACAATGTAAAGTACCCTGCTGCACTTGGCGGCAACCTTTGAATCGTGGGTCACGCACATGATCGTCGTACCGTCACGGTTGAGGGATAGCAGCTCGTTCATGACCTCGTCAGAGCTTGCACGGTTCAATGCGCCTGTGGGCTCATCGGCGAAGATCATCCTAGGATTGTTTATCATGCTGCGGCAGATGCAGGCTCTCTGAAGCTGTCCGCCAGACACCTCGTTGATGTCGTTGCCGCCCACCTCATCAATGCCGAGCCTGCGCATAAGCGCTCTGCCGCGCTCATCGGTCTGCCTGCGGCTTGGCCTGTTCTTTTTTGATTGTGCCGCGGGGAGGATTATGTTGTCCAGAACGGTGAGGTTTTTCAGCATATACATCTGTTGAAAGATAAATCCCATTTCATCAAGACGCACATCGGCAAGCTCTCTTTCTCCCATTGCGGTGATATTTTTTCCGCAGAACAAGACTTCCCCCGATGTGATGCCGTCCATACCGGACACGGTGTAAAGCAGGGTGGATTTGCCCGAACCGGAGGGTCCCATAACTGCTGTCATTTCGCCCTCGGAAACGGTGAAATTTACGTTTTTCAGGACATTGTTCTGACGTTTGTTTACTAAGTAGGTTTTGCAGAGGTTCTTTACTTCTAAAATATTCATAATAAGCTCCTTTCTTACTCGATACTTGCCGTATCGGAGGATTTGATTTTTTTGGTGTAGAGTGAGGTCAAAAATGCGCTGACGGCTGTGGCGGTAAGAACGATAACGGGGAATACTGCGTATATCTCCACAGGGTTCTGCATATATTCTACGCCCATTTCAAGCCCCATCGTCCTGAAAATAGGGTCGAAGCAAAGCTTTGTAAGGGGCAAACCTAAAAGTTCCGCAAGAAGTACAGCCGCCGCCACCGCAATGATAAATCTTAACGTGTACTGTCCGTATATTTTGGCGTTCCTGATGCCTATGGCTTTCATGAGGGCGATCTCCGCCTGCTCCTTTGCGATAAAGGAACGTTCCATAAGCACGGTGATAAGCGCGGCTAAAATTACCGTAAGGACGGCGGACATTTTTTTCACCGCGTCTATGGCGTCGCCGACTCCGGTGGTGTCCTTTACAGTTTCGCCCGCTGTTTTAACGCTTGAAAACTTAGGGTAAAGCTCTTTGATCTTTTCAATTCTGCGTAATACTTCCTCGTCGTCAGGATCGTCGGTAAATTTTATCTGCGTACCGGGGGAGCCGGTTGCTGCGATATAGTTTATATCGCAGTCGGTATGAATCCTTACGGATATGCCCTGATTGACCATTGACTGATACAGAGCGGTTATGATGAACTCCGCCGTTTCGCCCGTCGAGTAGGACAAGGTAACGGTATCGCCTATTTCCGCGCCCAGCTTTTTTGCCAAAAGAGCCGTCACTGCAATTTCGTCGCTGTTTTGGGGAGGAGTACCCTCTGAATATTCGTACATATCCATTGTTGTTCCCGTACCCTGAAGTATAGCTGCCTTGCTTTCATATTCGCTGTGTCTTATCATTGAATAAATATAATATTCCGTCATACATTCTGCGGACATACCGTTTTCCGCAAGGGTCTGCTCCATATCCTCAAGATATTTTTTAACCTTTTCATGTCCGTCAACGGTCATAAATTTCATAGCTTCGTCGCCGATGTCCGTAACGGCATGGCAGTCCGCCATACCGAAATATTTCAGCAGTTTTCCGCTTTTCAGAGACGCCGTGACATTGGAAAGTATTATCAGCAGCGACATACACAGAAAAAAAGTAAGGATAATGACAGCGTATCGTTTTGGACTGCTTACAATATCGTTTGCGGCAAGGAAAGCCGTCGTGCCAAGCCGCGATCTTCCAAGGCTCATAACGCTCTTTTTGCGGAAGCGTTCCCCTGTCTGCCCGTTTCTTACAGCGTCGATAGGAGACATTTTTCCCACCCTGCCCGTACAGCCGAGACAGAACAGGAGAATTACAGCCGCTACCAGAACCGCGCAGGCAGCATTGACAAAAACGTTATTGCTGCTTTCTATTATAATAGACTCTGAGGAATAATTTATAAGCATTTTTCCGAACGGGTAGCTGAGTATCAGGCCGAGCGCTGCGCCGACTACGGAAATGGCGAAGTATTTTGTAAGGTACAGTCCCCGAATTTTTATGTTCCGTATGCCCATTGCTTTCATAACGCCTATCTCGCGGAATTCTTCAGAGATGGTAAAGGCTATGGTAAACCGAAGCACCGCAAAGGATATGATTATAAGAATCATGCTCACCGCAAGGATAAGACCCATGATTATCATATCAAAAATGTAGGCTTGATCCAGTACCTCCGTGCCGTTCGCAATGGTAAAGCTGTCGGATATATCCGCTATCTGGGACAGGGTCTTGTCAAGGTCGTCGGTGTGTATGTATAAGAATTTCCCGCCATACATGTTTTTTATCGTCTCATCGGACATATATTCGTCAAAATCCTCGCCGTTTATGATAAACCTTTTAATGCCCATCAATTCCGAACCGAGGGCAGCGTCCTTGAAGCCGCCCGCAAAGGTAAATTCACGGCTTACGCCCTCCATTTCAACAGTAATTTTGTCGCCTGCTTTAAGTCCCATGTTTTTCTCTGTGAAACGGGTAGCGTAAATTTTCCCTTTCGGTACACTTTTAAGAATACTTTCGTCGTCCAGAAAATAATTTATCCCCATATCTCTGTCGCTCTGTAATACTAATTTCTGGCTGAGGTTGGAAGCATTGAGCGGTTCGCCGACCCGCGTAATATTTGACTGGGACATCGAGAGGAACTCCTCAATACGGAACTCGTCTATCGCAGAGGCGTTTTCAAGTGTCCCGCAAATATCCTTGTGGCCAGATTTGTTTTCGCTCACCGCAAAGTAATCGGGTACGTCCGCCATTTCAAAATAGCTGTCATCACGGTGATGATGTTGCTCACGCCTGAGGACATGAACATTGATGCGAGTATGATAAATACCAGCAATATCACGTTCATCGCCCTTTTGCGCTTAAGGTCTTTTTTCAGTATTCTCCAGAACATAGTGTATTCCTCTTTTCTTGAATTTGATTTTTCTATATTCTGAGTTATAACATATAAATTCTTAACAAGTCTTTAACTTTTGACAAAATACAAAAACGTATAAGGCAGTTACCAAAATAAAATAAGCGGAGCAGTTTAAATTATCGAAATTTCACTTTCTGTTTTCCTTCCGTTTTCTTTTATCTGCCGGTTTTTTTGCATCCTTTGGTATCAGCCACAAGCGGCTGAATTTTGCCACGCCTGGTATACGGTTTTCCTCACATAGCTTTTGCACCCGTCTTTCTGAAATGCCCCATTTTTTCGCTGCTTCCGGGGCAGAAATATACTCTAACATCTCATTCGCCCTTTCATTCAATTCTATCAGTATAATTATATACGTCCAGCCGAATAAATACAAGATTCTTTTTGTATATATAACAAAAATCAAACAAACATCATGGAAATGTGCATAACTGGCTATTCCGTCATGGATAACTCCATAAAACAGTCAGTTATACGACATTTCCACAATGTCGATTACGCCGGAATCCCCATCATTCTATCTTTCTTCTTCAAAAGCAGCATTAAGAAAAGCCCTGCATTGCACAGAGCCTTTCTAATCTTTGTTTAACCGCTAACTACCGTCTGATTTCTGAACGGAAGCGATATTACAGACATATTCCTGCTGCTTTGGCAAAACCGGCTTTTCTCCCAATAAGTTCCGACTGTTTGGTGTTAGTATATAAATATGGACAAGAAAAGTTGAAAGTCCTACGGATTTGATACCCGGTCGCACTCTGGCAGCGTCCGTACATTTCCCCGATTTCCTGCTGTGTGTAATGCCCGAAAAAGTAAAGGAAAATGATTTCCCGGTTTATCTCCGGCAGAGATAACAGGGCGGCGGCAAGCTCCCCATTGGTGAGGATAACAGTCTGACCGCATATCGTAATGGGGTATTCTTCATAGGGTGCTTCAAAATATTCGTCTGTTGTGCCTAAAGGGTAAAACTTTTCTTCTGTAAGATATTCAAGGGATATTTCTTTTTGCCGCCTGCTCCTGTCACGCCATGCGTTGATAGCCGCAAAGCGTATGACAGTCTTGCAGTAGCCATTGAAAGTATACATGAATTCCCAGTGTGTCATTCAGCTTTTCGCAAGCCTTATTTACTTCTTTAATCATTTTGCCCCCCTAAAATAATAACTGTATTCCGTGATTTGCAATGAGTAATACGCCAACGCCTATGACAATCCATGATACGATTGAAATAGTCTGCATGATTTCCGCACTTGGAACAGGTACAAAATCGGGAATTGGAAAATTCACGTTATCGCCCTCTTTCTTTTAATTGCTCAAATCTGATAAAATCATTTTTCTCATTGCGGCTGCTGAAAAAATGATTCCTATGATACCGAAAATAACTGCTGCAACGGAGATTGACATCAATCCTGCGCTGCTTCCCTGTGAGTTTGACGTTATTGCAACAATGACAATACAAAAGAGAATCTGTATATTCACAGCCAGAGAAGCCGCCATGCTTATCATTTCCAGTACTACAGTCTAACAGTCCATTGTCCCTAATTGAGCAATCCAAGAAATAATCATAATTAATCTAATCCTGAAAAATATTCCCACCAGTCTTCTTCTAAAATGTATTCCATCTCATAAACGCTCTCAAGGAGATCCCACTCCTGTTTTAAAGTCTCTGACACATTTAAAACATAGCTTTGCGCCCCAAAGCGCTGCGTTCCTTTTGTAAATTCTATCCTCTGCCCTGAAACATCAATATAGATTCCATTTTCAAAAGGATAGCCAGTTCCTTCAAATACGAGGGAAAAACCATTATCATTGCCGAAATTCCTACATGCTTCAAGACGTACATTTACCGATTGGGGATTAATCTCAGAGATTGTAAGCCTTCCTGCGCCACTGTCCTCACCATTCATGAATGTACCTATATACTCTTTAATATCTACACTATCCGATACTTCTTCCTGCTCTGATATTTCCCTTTCAAAAGCAAACGTCATATTCAAATGTCTTAAATCTTCATCACCAAATTCAGTTGTTAAACTGCCATCCTCATTTAAGGTAAATGTATCTGAATATGTACCTGTTACATCCTGATAAGTTGCTGTTATGATATTGCCATCTACCTCATAGGAAGAATAAGATTGATATATGCCATTTCCTTGTCTGAAATACAATGCGCCTTCATCATCTAACCCCAACTCTGCCTCACTTACATCTCCATATTCACTCTCTGTACTGGAATATACGCCAAGAAAATCATCTACAGTATAAGATTCTTCTTCCAATGCAAAAGGCCCATCAGATATTTCTACCTGCACAAATTCTGGCACATCCTTGTATGTAAGTTCCTTTACTTCATAGGTGACACTTTCTCCATCCTTTTTGACAATAAGCAGTTCTTTTGCATTTACTCTAACAGTTTCTTCTTTTCCATCTACTGTGACAGTACACTCCACTTTTCCATCAAGCAAACCAACATAAGAAGTATCTCCCTGAGATTCTACCCATCCGCAAGTGCCACGAATACCACAGATTGTTGTAGAAGTACGGATATCCATGCTTTCATCATCTTCCAGTGGTTTTGTTACATTGAAAAACAATCCTCCAGAATTTACAACTAATTCTAGTTTTTTGCCGTCCTTGATAATGTCAACATCGCTTTTTTCGTCCATTTTGGTTAGTTTTGTATCATCAAGGTCAATCCATGCAAAACTTTTTGTCTGTGTGTCTATGCCATAGCCACTGTATAACCCAAGGTTATCAATCAGATCAACAGACTTTCCTTTTTCATTTTCTACACCAACTTCCCCATCTGTTTTTATCAGTTTCATTGTAGTTGCCCTGTTCTTGCCACATGACGCACTAAGCAACATTACTGTCATCAATAATAAAAACAGATTTCTCCGAACTAATCTCCTGTTCCTCATCCTATCCTCTCCAGTTCAAATCATTTTTCCCAGCAATGGCTCTTTATAAATGAGTCCGTCAGTGCCTTATCTAATTTTCCTTCATTTTCTGCCATATCTTTTAGAACAGACAACGCCTTTTCGATTGACATTCCAGGCTTATATGGTCTGTCGTCTGCTGTTAATGCGTCAAATATATCTAAAATAGTAAGTATACGTACTTCCATAGGAATCTCATTGCCTGACAAATGTTTCGGATACCCATCACCACTTAAATATTCATGGTGGGCAGAAGCCCATTCCCTGACATTGGATAATTCTTTACTAAACTGAATCTGTAAAAGCAACTTCTCAGTCAGCACCACATGGGACTGCATCGTTTCACGTTCTTTGTCCGACAACGTACCTTTGCGGATAGAAAGCATGTTATATTCATCTTCTGTAAGCCACTGTTTTACCTCTCCATTTTTATCTGTATAGGTACGCTTTGTAAGCTGTTTCAGAGCTTCCAGTTCTTCATCCGTAACATATTTTGTGGTATTTACTGATTCTACAAGTTCCTCTGCCTTTTTTATATCTTTTATTAAGTCATCCAGATCATCATATTTCCCAGATAATGAATCAATTTCACTAAGTAGCCGCAAGACTTCCATTCTATGTAAAAATTCACTGTGCTGTTCTGGTAAAAGCCTTGCTGGTTTATCCATGATCTCAAGTGGGATCACAAGCTTTCCGACATCATGAAGCCAAATGCTCATGATAAGCTCCTCCCGATGGATGGAATCAAACAGGGGTTCCTTTCCTTCTTCCTGCGCCTTGGCATTCAGATAGTCTATGAACTTCTCCCCATAGACTGCCATATGCTTTGTATGGTTGCCATTATAAGGACTACGCTCATCAATAGCCGAAGCAAACACACGTACAAAGGAATGGAATAATTCCTTAATTTCATCAATGTATCTAACATTCTGGATTGTAATTGCTGCCTGTGAAGCAACTGACTGCAGAACAAGAGCCATTTCATCAGGGAATGGACAGATATTCCCATCCGCATCCATGGCATTTAAAAGCTGTAAAACTCCCAACTTTTCACCTTTTCGATTTTGCATAGGTACTGTAAGCATTGATTTTGTATAATAACCTGTCATAGAATCATATTTGACTGAACCTGACAAATTATATTCACTGCAATTCCTTACATCAGCTATATTGATTGTCCTTCCATCCATCAGAGCCAAAGCACACACATTCTCCCTTGATAACCCGACTGGCGGAATGTCTGGACGCTTACCATCACCACCAGAATATGTTTTCATTGTATTGTTGCGCATAATAACAAAATGTAATTTCCCCTCTTCTAAAAGATATAGCGTTCCTGCGTCACAATGAGAAATCTCCATTACAGAAATAAGGATTTTTTCCAGAAGTTTATTTATGCTTCTTTCCGATGAAAGCAATACGCCTACATTTAATATTTTTTTTACTTCATTTTCTGTCATATCCCCAACTTCATTCCTTCCTTTGAAAAGATACAGCTTTTATCTTCACAGGCAATTTTTTCTTGCTCATGCAAAAAAGCATCTGTATAATCGCTATTATAATGAGCCATCAATATATGCTCTATATCTGCATCATGGACAATTTCAATCCCTTGTTTCCATGTGGAATGTCCCCATCCTTTTTTGAAATCTTCTTGTATGAAATAGGAATCCCAAACCATTAGATCACTTCCACAAGCAAATTCTGAAAGCCGTAAAAAAGTTTTTTTGTCACATTCACAATCTAGCGCATAGACAAAACTCTTTACATCACCATCCAATCGGTATAAAATGCTTCCGTCCGGATGATTCCCTTTTATTGTAGATACCTGAAATTTATCAATATAGAAATTCTTCTCTGGTTCTATTTCATGGAAATAAATTTTTGCTGAAAAATCCTCTACTCCTAAAGGATACCAAGGTGGGGACAGCAATTTTCTTATATCTCCTTCCAAGCCAATCCTCCCATATAAGTGTATTTCTATTTCAGGGCAAAACAGTGGCTGAAATGAAAATAATCCTAATAAGTGATCAATATGCAAATGGCTAAGAAGAATATCAAAACGCATAATTTTCTGCTTTATCAGCTCCCTGCCAAGTACAGTAAGCCCAGTTCCCATATCAAATATAATGACATGATTTTCTATTTTTACGGAAAAGCATGAAGTATTTCCGCCATATTCCATAAATTCTTTTGATGGGACAGGCACAGAGCCACGCACACCCAATATTGAAACCTCCCAATCCTGCATAATACATTCACCTCACAAAATCTTATCCAGTGTCAATATCTCAAAGCCATCGCTTTTCCCTTTCAGCTTAGGTGGATTAGCAAGCGGTGTTGCTATGATTCTTTCCTTTAAGGAATCTGCCACAGCTTTTGAAATATAAATTGTTTCCCCAGGCGCATTAGCTTCAAGCCTGGCTGCTGTATTGACTGTATCTCCAATCGCCGTATAATCCATTCTTCTGGGGGAGCCAATATTGCCGACAACAGCTTTTCCAAGATTTATCCCTATGCCAAATGCTAATTTTTGCCCATATTGCTTTTCCAGTTCTTGGGATAATTCTTTTGCCCCCAAAGCCATATCCATTGCCGCCTTAGCAGAGTTCATAACATAATCATCCTGTGGCAATGGTGCGCCCCAAAATGCCATAACAGCGTCCCCGACATACTTATCCAGCGTCCCATTGTATTTCAAAATACATTCTGATATAAGCGTCAGGTACTGGTTTAATATTTCCACAACTGTTTCTGGCGGGAGTTTTTCACTCATAGTAGTAAATCCCCTGATATCTACAAATAAAACAGCTATATCACACGATTTCCCGCCTAATTTTAGGGCTTCATCTTCTTTGTCTAGTAACTCTTTTACGATTTCTGGCGCAACATAACGCTTAAATGTATTTGTAATTTCTCTGCGTTTCCTGTTCTCCCTGACAGCATGGACGGCTATGCTTCCTATATAAAGAACTGTTATACCTAACGGAACATATATAACGTGTAAGATAAACCCTCGCTCATACAAGAATTTACACGTTGCCACCCATCCGAAAGCAAGCAAAAGCCACGGAATAAAGGAAAACTTCGTTTTTATTCCATAAAATACAATACTGGCAACAAAAAGCAGGATAAACATTACAATAAGCTGTATGTTATCGCTCGCCTTCTTTTTGAAATTGCCATCCAGTAATGCCGAAATAGCATTAGCCTGATATTCTACCCCATACATTTCTTTTGCATGATCAATTGCTGTTATATAACTGTCCTGTAATCCAGAAGCCATCGGGCCGATCAAGACTATTTTCCCTTCAAAATAATCTGCCGATACCCTGCCGTCTAATACCTCAGAGATAGAAATTGATTCAAAACCACCTGGCTTTTTGCTGTATGGAAGATACCAAAAGCCTTTACTACTTACCTCTGGCAACTCCAAGTTTTCATTATATTTAAGAGCCACCTTTAATGCCATTGACGGCACTGATGCTCCATCTGATAAATCAAAGGACAAGAGGTGGTGGCGAAGTATTCCATCCGTATCCCTCATTGCATTGATATGTCCTGCTTCTGAAACAGATTTCAGCTCCCCAAAAGGCTCTTCATAAAAAATCAACTGGAAGCTGTTATGTATAAAACCTGTGCCATTTTCCACAAACCCTGAGTCAAATGCCCCTGCACAAGCCAGTACAACGTTATCTTCCATAGCATCTACCAAGGCTTCATCTGCTTCTGGGGCTGTTTTTGAAGTATAGAGAATATCCACCGCTATGGCTTTAGGCCTTTTGTCTTCTGATTGGTTCAGTTTATCAATTACTTCTGCGACCTTTTCTCTATTCCAGTTCTGGTAAACGCCAAAACGATCTAAGGCTTTTTCATCTATTTTAATGATAACGATATTCCCATCAACTGCCACAGGCTGTTGATATAGCCTGTCCGACAAAGACATGTCAACCGTATCCAATATTCTCCATTTTGCCAACAAAGTCAAAAAAGCCGAAAACAATACGAAAGAAACCATCAAATGAACATACTTTCTCATATGCCTGACCACCTCAAATGTTTTATCCTTTCTACCTGGTCGTTATGTCTGCTTATTCTTGCCTATTCTATGATTCTGTTTTTTCGCCAAACAAGATTTCCAAAATCTTTTGTAATATCTGTTCGGCTATTTCCTCATCAAGTTTCCCTTCTTCCACAAAAGCACAAAACAACTCCCGAATCGCTTCATCGCTCATCCTTATCACCAAAAAATCTATTTTTTTGCCCATATTCATTTTTGAGCATATTATGCTTTATACTGCTGAAGAAAAGGAACTTCTTTTACGGATTCTGCAAACTGTAAAACAGACACTCAAAGAACGCAGATAAGGACTGCCAGTTATAAGCAGTCCTATTTCATTTAAATCGCATCCTCCCCATGCCTCTCCCTTATCCTTGCGCAGAGTTTCTGCCATCTTGCTTCTGCCTGCTCAGGCGTTTCTCCTGGAGGCTCTGTCTTAGAAAGCTCTTCTTCAACCCTCTTTACATAGGCATCCACAAACTGCGGATACTTGCCCATAAACTTCATTACTATTCTCTGGTCGTCCATATCAAGGTAAAAATCGAAAAGATATTCAAACAATTCCTGCGTCATCGGGATCTTATGGTCTGTAGCTTCCTTTGCATCACCACTTAGACAGAATATCGCTCTGTATAACAAATCTTTAGATTTTCCTGCTATTTTTCTTATGTTCCTCATGCCAGCCCCCAGTCCATATCGCCATTATAATATATTGTGGGTATCTTATCCGATTCCATGATTAAGGCTACTGGACGATAAGTAACTTTATTTCTTTTCGCCCATACCCTTTATCAGTCCCAGAGAAACAAGCATCTCTACAGTGATTTTAATACCTGCCATATATGCAATATCTGAATAACAAGGAGCAACGGCTGAAACAGCATCTGACACAAGAAAAACTGGGAGAAATTGTCGGAGTGTACACCAGCAATATAAGCCACATTGAACGAGCTGCAACACAAGTAAGCCTTTCCTCACTGGTCAAGATTGCAAACACTCTGGATACAACTTTAGATCGGCTTGTCTATGATAGCCTTGATTCTGTAGCCAATCTCTACATCGAACAGGATATATCGAATCTATTGCAAGGATGCAGTCTGGCTGAAAAGCAGATTATCAAAAATATTCTTATCACTATGAAGAAAACTCTGAAAGAAAATAGATAGAAGGGGCTGCCGGACAAAAACCAGTAGCCTTTTTTATTGTAATTTTATAGCCTGCCCGTATGCTATCGTGTAAGCACCCTTTAAACTCGCTAAATAAGAATAGCCATCTTTTCGGCTGTTCTTGTTTAGTGAGATATCTTCATGTGAGCAACATCTGCAAACTTGGGTGCTGCCCCTTGTTCTCAATGTTCGCACGGTAGTGCGGCGAGATAAACATTTCGTCGTTTACTTTCTTGCAGCTCTCCTTGCGCCCTGTCCGCGCCGCCTTTATCGCCGCCCCAAAAGCCTTAAAGTCGTATTTCGGTACTGGTCTTTTGCCATAGTTATTCATCCTATTACATTTTACTGTTCCCCTTTCTGCTTGGATATGTCTATATAGTTCCAATCATTAGCTTAAATATTTCCAGTATTTGTTCTTCAAGTGTTGATTACTGTGCTAAAACACATTATATTAACAATAGGTTACAAAAATATATATCACAAGTTAACTACTAGTACATGGGATGAGTAAAGCAATTAGAGTACAATATATATATGGAGGGATTATTCATGCAAAAATTAGCGGTAGGAAAAATATTGCAAGGGTTGAGAAAAGCAAAAGGTATTACACAAGAACAATTAAGTGAAATATTAGGAGTGTCATGTGCAGCAATTTCAAAGTGGGAAAATGAGCAAATGTATCCCGATATAAGTTTTTTTCCTATTCTTGCACGATACTTCAATGTTTCAATAGATTGTTTATTTGGATTTTCAAATGAATTAACAGAAAAAGAATACAACGATTTCAAAGCGGAATGTACGGAATTATTCGCACAAAAACAGTATTTTAATGGAATGGAAAAAATAAAAGCATTCTGTTATCTGTTTCCGACAAACGATAGGCTGAAACTGGATTTAATAATTGCTGTTATTCCATATATTGCATTGGCTCAAGAAGTGGAGATAAGAGAAAAAGCAGTAAATCAAATGATAGCTCTTTGTCAAAATTGTGCATCTGAAAATGTGCAGGCACAAAAACATTTTGTTTTAGGGCATTTGTTTATGTTGATAGGACAGTATAGACATTTTCCATTTTCTTTTTCTAATAGTGAATCAAAAAATTTTGCGGCTGTCAATATGACAAACAGCTTATTATTACGAACTGATGAACATGCCATAAATAAGATTGAAACCGCAATAATTTCTTTAGGGGTACAGTTATTACATGAGCTACGAAATAAAATTTCATATTTGCAGAAAGAAAATGATTTGCAAGGAGCTTTAGCTGTTACTAAAAATCAGATTACTCTTGCCGAACTATTGGAATTAGACCATAGTGTTTACTTTATGCTCTATATGAATGTTTCACATTTATATTGTCTGCTAAAGGAAAAAGAAAATGCAGAACAGGCAGTTGAAAAATTTGTTAGGCTGCTTAGGAAAAAGTCCATTGATGATAGTGTTCTTCTCCAAGTATATAAAACCGGATTTTCAGCTAAGCCATTTGATTTAATAAGAGATACGTTAATTTTTGCACAGTTGATAACAATGCTGGACAAGGAGGTTACCACATGAAAAAATATTCTTTTCTATTTTCTTATTTCAAAAAAGCAAAAATACTTTCACTATTTTTTATGATGATTATTTCATCAGTATTGACACTTTTGCCACCATATCTTGTTAGTTATATTTTAGATGAGGGTGTCGCTAAAACTTCAATAGAAACAATCACATATTGCAGTATATTCTTAGGATTTGTATATATTTGCAGTTTTGCGGTCAATTATTATATAAGCCAAAATTTAACAAAGACAAGCAGCTATTTTATTGCCGATTTGAAAAACGACTTATTTACTAAAATATTGAAGTTACCTATGGAATTTTTTGACAAGCAACAAACGGGATATATTTTTGAACGAATAAAAGAAACTGAGTCATTAAATGTATTTTTCTCCCCTGTATTTTTAAAATTTGTAACAAGTATAGTTTCGTTTGTTGGCGCATTGGTTCTTGTATGTTCAATTCGGTGGGAATTATCTTTGATTTTATTGCTGTTTTTACCTGTTATATATTATTTCACTAATTATTCAAGCATTAAGATAAAAAAAGCGTCAAAGGCTTTGCTTGAAACAACAGCCCAAACATCGGGAAAAGTACAGGAAAATATAGGCGGTATTTCAGCAGTTAAAGAATTAAAAATGGAAAATCAACGCTCATCTGAAATATCCCGTCAACTTAAACAAGTTGCAGATAAATCCGTTAAACGCGGTAAGATGATGAATATTGCTTCCGAGGGTATAGTAGGAATTGCAAATATTGCTTCCGTTCTGCTTATTGTTTTTTCCGGTATCTTTATCCTGAATGGAAAAATGTCTTTAGGAAACTATTGGGCAGTATCTCAATATGCTTTATTGATTTTTGCACCTATGCAACTTTTAGCAAGTATTAGTATTATGGTACAACCCGGTATTGCAGCTTTAACAAGAATTAACGAATTGCTAAAATTAAAAACCGAAGATGAAATATGTGGCAATAGGCAGGTTGGAAAGATAGAAAATATTATATTTTCAGATGTTTCGTTTGGTTATAATGAAAAAACAGTTATTGATCATTTTAATATGGCAATTAGCAGAAATGAAAAAGTTGCACTATTAGGGAAAAATGGAAGTGGGAAAACAACGATTGCAAAATTGCTTTTAGGATTTTATAAAGATTATTCCGGCTCTATTCGCATTAACGATATTGAAATCAAAAATGTCTCTTTATTAGATTTGAGAAATCAAGTTGGGATTGTAGCACAAAATATTGTTCTTTTTTCGGGTACTTTATTAGACAACATTAGATTTATTGCACCACAGTTAGATAAACATGAAATTATAGCAGCATTAAGTAAAGCAGGATTGGATATTTCTGAATTTACAGGCGGACTTCAAGCAGTGATAAGTGAAAATGGTAAAAACCTGTCAGGAGGACAAAAACAGAAAATTGCACTTGCAAGAATGATTATAAAAAACCCGGACGTAATGATTTTTGATGAAGCTACATCAAACTTAGATATAGAAACAAGTAATTTGGTAAAGCAATCAATACATACTATTTTTGCAGAAAAAACCTGTATAATTATTACGCATGACCCTGATATGGCTTCTCTTGCTGATACTATAATTAAAATCTAAATATTCTTCTTATTCTGCCGGAGGACGGCAAAAGAAAAAATAATGACTTCCGGGCGATTCTTAAAGCGGATAGGAATAATGCTGTTACCCAATCCCCGGGTTTTACAATAATGTCCGGCTTGCTTTCTGAAGCGATTCCAGCAGCTTTTTATTGCCTTTCCCAAATTCTGCGTTGTGCAAATCTGATACTTGCGCTATCAGAAACCTGGAAAATACGGTGGGAATACGGCTGCTTGACATTTTTATGTTACTCACTGTCAACGCCGTATTTCCCCATATCGTCCAAATGAGCAGGGTAAAAAATATTCCGATCATTACACATAACTTTACCAGTGCTTTTGTAATAGAATGTTTTCTCATGCTTCCTCGCTTCCTATTCGTTTAGTTTTATTTACCCGCCGCAATATAAACATAGCACGAATTAGATAAAAAGTATTTTTCTATTGCCGTCATGTGGCAGGTTGTATTTCTATTGTTTATTTATATGTTAACTGCTAATTTTGTGGATTTCATAAAGATTTGAAAAAAGGACGGCTCGCAAGCCGTCCATGATGTCAATATGGAATTTTGATTATAACCTGTGCGCCGCCAGTCTTTTCAGAGTTGCTTAAAATAAGCTGTCCGCCATGTTGGGCTATTATGGAGTCTGCTACATAAAGACCTATTCCATAATGCGATTTGGAATGCCTGCTTTGTTCGCCCATATAAAATTGTTCGGTCGCATATTTTAACGCTTCGGGAGAAAAACCACTTCCCATATCAGTGATAGAGCATAGGATTGAATTATCTTTTTCATACACTTCAAAGAAAACAGTTTTTCCTGCTGGCGTATATTCTATTGCATTTGAAAGAACATTTGCAAAACCTCTTATCAGTTGTTCACTGTCTGCAAAGATATATTCCCGATCAACATTTTCCCTCCATTCCAGATAAATATTTTTTACAGCGCATAAACCTTTTGCCTGTGTACGGATTTCCTGCAATAAGGAAGATAATTTTACATTTTCGCGGCGAAACGGAAACTTCTCTTTTGCTTTTGTCATGTCAATCAGCGTTTCAATATAGTCCTGCATTTGAACAACACTGCCCTCGATATAGTCCGCACATTCTTTCTGATTATCGGCAAGTATCGTATCATACAGCAGCTCCGTATTTCCACGGATAATAGTCAATGGTGTTTTCAAATCATGTGCCAAAGCTGAAATCTGTTCCTGCCGTAATTTATCCGCTTGCCATTGTTCGGCAAGCGAATTTTTTAGTGCCTGTTTCAAGTGTTCCAGTGCGGATAAGGCGCGGTCTACTTCAAATATGCCACTGCTATCAATCTTAAAATCCAAATCCTGCTTCTCAATTTTCTGGGTTACGATAAGCAGTTTATCAATTTTCCTGCCCGTATATTTCCCAAACCAATGGGAAACAAGGAGCAGCAAAACGATAGTCTCAATCATTATCAGCCCGATAAGGCAAAAGTCGGATGTCGGGCATATCCGTCGAAGCACTGGATTGCTGAATTGTGAAGTCAAACGGTATCGCAAGAGAATAACTTCATTCTCACGGCCAACAATCCGAACACGGTATGGGTGAACTATATTCTTTCCGTTTGTGGCAGCTTTCTCCCAAAATGTGTTGGCAGTATCTTCTGATAAAGAACCGTACTGGAACACACCTGTGGGAGAATAAACGCCATAATCGCAAAAGCTGGGAATGTCGGCTGTATCAAATAATTTATCTGCCTGTATTTTTTCTGCTGCGTCAGCAATCCTATCCTCAATATTCATGGCAGGAATAATGACTTCTGTATTTATGCAGAGCATATATAGAGCAACATTAACGGCAATAATGAAAAGGATACCTCCAGCAACAATGAATATATACCGCATGAAGATAGAACGCAGTTTTTTTACTCCCATTTATAACCCACCCCCCAAACCGTTTCAATAGGGGATAATTTGACAGCCGCTAACTTACTGCGAATATTTTTTACATGAGTGGCTATCACACTATCGTCACTTTCTCCCTCAAAACCAAAAACAGCTTCATAAATCTGCTCTTTTGAAAAAACCTGTCCCCGGTGCAAAGCCAAGTATTCACATATTTCATACTCACTTTTGGTTAGAGGGAGTTTATTCCCATTAACTTCCGTTTCCTTTGCGTTGATGTGAAAGATAATGCCCGAAATGGATATGGCATATTTCTTTTCTCTGGTATCTCTGCGTAAATGCGCATTTACACGGGCAAGCAATTCATTTGTACCAAAAGGCTTTGTGATGTAATCGTCGCCGCCAATTCCCAAACCACGAACAATATCGCTTTCCTGTGTTTTTGCAGTCAAGAAAATAATAGGGCAGTCCACAAGGGAACGGATTTGATCGCATAATTCAAAACCGTCCATATCTGGCATCATAATATCCAGCAAAATCAAATCATATCGTCTGAAATCCATATCAAGAACGGCTTTTGCATTTGCTTGAAGTGTTACGGTATGGGCGTCTTTTTCGAGAATGCGCTTTATCAGTTGCAGCATTGCGTTTTCATCATCAACAACTAATATATTCGCCATATCAATCCCTCCTGTCAGACTTCATTTACTGTCGCCCCAAAAGGCATAAGGGCGAGTTTTGCAATCTTAAAGCATTGTATACCAAACGGTATGCCGATAATTGTACAGCATAGCAGTATTCCATTTATGCACGCTGTTATGGCAAGGGGAATACCACTGATTATGAGCCATACAAGGTTTGCCAAAGTTGAAATTGCATTACCGCCGTACTGAATTTCTTTGCCAAAAGGAAAAAAAGTAAGAGCAGTAAATTTGAAACATTGTCGCCCAATCGGTATTCCAATAATGGTTATGCACCAAAAAATGCCCGATATTGTCCATGCTAAGCCCTGCCATAATCCTCCGCACAGGAACCATATCACATTTCCCAAACAACCCATATTATATCATCTCCTCACTCATTTGTACACTTTCCCTCATACCGCAAAAACCACACGAACAAAATTACAATAAACAAAACCGCCATGCCTGCGCACATGCTTATCCCGAATTTAAGTTCTGCGCTAACAGCAGGTAAATCCTGCAAGGCAAATTGAAGCGCGAAATCACTAAGACGTATTCCAAAGCCATATGGCAGCACAAACCACAAGCCTGTACCTAAGCCCGTTTGAAGCAACGCAGCTAATAAACTGCCAATAGCTCCCATTCCTATGCAGATCGTTCTTCCAAACCGAAATGCTAAAATAATAGAAAGCGCATATAGCAGTATATTACAGCTCCACAAGGTCAGAGCCAGTAATACAAGGGATGATGTCGGCAAAAGCAGCTTTGTTCCTGTCGCCGGAAGCAACAAAGTAAATAGAAATATGCCCAATAATACCGCAAGCAATCCAGCGGCAATCAGTAACAGGAATTTAGACAAAATAACTTTCGTTTTGGAACGCAACACTAAAATATTCTGATAATGCCCCGCCCGGTTTTCCTGTCCTGCGATAATCTCACAAACGATACTAATAACAAAAGGATATGCGATTGCGAAAAACTGAAAGAATACCGCAATTTTGTTTATATCGTTTACAGCCGCAAATGTCGCATACAGTAAAACAAGTGCTACTCCCAGAAATGGGAATAAAACATGCACCCAAAAGAACGAAGAATTGCGCAACTTGTAAAAATCGCTTTTTAGATAATGATATAACTCAATCATGTGTTCTATCTCCTTTAGTGAAAAGCCACGCTGTAAGCAAAAAACACAATACCGCCAAAATCAAGCTAAGACCAACAGCAAGAATGATTGTTCCAGTATTCAGCAGAAAAGAACCATTTTCAATAGGAATACCGTTAGGATGCATTTTGAAAAAGGGGCATACAATGCGTGCTGGAATGGCAAATGGATTGAGATAAAACAAATCGCTTTCCGCTCCAATCGTGGATAAAATGTTACAGCTAAAGGAAATTAGTATAGCGGTAAGATAATTTGTTTTTTTCGCAAGCCACATAATAAGCGGAAGCTGCCAGACGTAACCAAGAAACAATAACATACAGCCGAAAAACCCATTAAGCGGGTCAATGTCCATCACGGTAAAAACAGCAAAGAGCGTACAGCCGCCCCACATTACAAAATTGGTTAATAAAAGCAGCACGGCAGCCGCAAACAGCTTGCCAATCCAGATTTTCTTCATGTCAACAGATAAGCAGAGAATATTCTGATACTGTATGCGTTTTTCACAACTGATAAAGCTGGCACACCAAATAGCAATCGTAATCGGCAGTATGAAAATATACCACCAATTAAAGGCTGTAAGCTGAACAAATTTTCCACTCAAGATGTATCCTAAGCTCAAAGTAACGATAGGAGCCGCAACAAATAACTTTAATGCAAACGTATGACGTACTTTTAATAATTCAGAATGTATAAGATGAAACATTATTTTTTCCCCTTTCGTTATTAGCAGCAACAACACGCATAAAAATTTCTTCTAAACTTGTGCCCTTGTTTATTTTGCTTTCATAGCCCAACTTCCCGGCAGAAATAATTCCAATGTGTTCCGCAATCTGTTCTACTTCGGATAAAATGTGGCTGGATAAAATTACTGTAATTCCATGCGCCGGGAAAGAACAGATAAGTTCCCGTAACCCTTGAATACCAATAGGGTCTAACCCGTTTGTCGGTTCATCTAAAATCAACAATTTAGGTGATGCTAACAACGCAAGCGCAATGCCAAGCCGCTGTTTCATTCCCAAAGAAAAATGTCCCGCTTTCTTTTTTCGGGTGTCTGTAAGGTCAACAATGCGTAAGACTTCCTCAATGCGGGTATCGGGAAGTCCGAGCGCAAGGGTTCGCACCTTCAGATTTTCGTATGCAGTCAGATTTTCGTATAGGGGCGGCATTTCAACCAATGCGCCAATAGATTGTAAATCGCTGCGGTTCCATGCGTGACCGTCAAACTCAATTTCTCCCGATGTAGGGCGCAAAATGCCAGTGAGCATTTTAAGAATGGTAGATTTGCCTGCTCCATTCGGTCCCAGCAATCCGTAAACGGAATTTCTCTGAATGTTCAGAGATACATTATTTACTGCTGTCTGCCCTTTGAAATTTTTACATAGGTTTGTTGTTTTCAAAATCATATCCATAATCATCATGTCCCTTCACTTAATTCTATTAGTAGTATAAAGAATATTTATGAAGATTTCATAAAGAAAGTGGATTTTTGTTTATTTCTTATCAATATAAATAACAATCTCTCCAAATAAAGGAAACCATGTAACAATTACACTTTGCCAAACAACACTCCAATTTACATTTTTCGGAATAACCAAAACCTCCATTTCTTCCATTTACTTTTCCATAACCATATGATTACATAACTGGCTATGGAAAACCCCGTTCACAGCCTGTGGAAAAGCAAAAACAGCTTTCCCACATCCTGCAAACAGGGTTTCCCACAGTCCCATGAACACAGCAAGTTATACGATATTTCCATAATGCCTGCGCCTACGGAATCCATCCCATTTATCTATCTCATTCATGAAATCATTATTTTACAGATATATCCCTGCTTTTTCTACAAAATCGGATTTTCGCCCGATAAGTACCGACTGTTTTTCTTCAGGCAGGCTCTCAAACACACCTTATACCCTTTTTCCATCAAAGAAGTGCCTTTTGCCATAAAATACAGCTTCATATCAAGCCATTCCTGCCATAATCCCTCAAACAATGCCCTGCTGTCCGTAAACGTTTCATCTTCCTCAAAACCATGCGGCGGCTTATAATATTTCAGCATCACGAAACCGTATCTGCCAACATCAACCACTACAATATCTACCATCTCATACAGTTCCGCAAACGCATCATCCACCTCTGTCTCCGGAGTAACTTTCATGTGCTGAAGGTGCTTCACATAGCCCTCAATGTTCTAAGCTGCATGATACATTTCCCGCCGTCCATGACCACAATCTCGTCCTGGATCATCAGCTCGTTGCCACATTGTCAAGTGAAAAATTCATTCTTTTTGCTTTTTCATACACGGAATCTTGTAGATATTCTATAAATATGCTAAACTGAACGCAACAGCAAACGGGAAATTGTACAGGGAGAGATAAAACTATTTTGGCAATAGATAATAATAGGTATAAAAAGATTTAATATTTAAGATAATTATGATTCAAAAAACAGAAAATTTATTGCTGTCATGTTTAGTTTCTTTCTAGTTTTTGCTTTGTTTGAATATAGAATGGATAGGAAGAATGAATAATATACGTGCTTGTGCAAGGGGGATTGAAGAAGGGGAAGTTATTTTTGCATAAATCCAATGCAGCGTTTCACATTTCAACGGAGCGTTTCTTGAATATGGTGTTTCTTGTGATATTATGAAATCAGAAAGAAGGTGAAAATATTGAACGTTCAAAAAACAGGCAGTCTGATTGCCGCTATCAGGAAAGAACAAAATCGCACGCAGCAGGATTTAGCGAATGAATTGGGCGTATCAAGTGCAGCTGTTTCAAAATGGGAACGAGGTATCGGATTTCCAGATGTATCTCTTATTGAACCATTAGCTGCATCCCTGGGGATTACCATAGCAGAATTATTCAAAGGCGAAAGAACAGAAAACAGCGTTGATAATGGATATGAAAGTCTGCTGTCAGATGTTGTAAAAGTATCAGCTAATGAAATAACCAGGAAGAAAAAAACAACGAATTGGATGATTGCTATTACAGTTGCTGTTCTTTATTTGTTGATTTCTGTAATATCACACAAGTGGGAAATAACCTGGGTGGTCTGGATTGTATATTGTTTTTATCGGCTTTATACTGAATATATCTATAAAAAATATTAGCAATTTACAGAAACGTAAGAACCGAAGGAAAAAGTGGTCGATTATTCACAATTTGAGGCACTTGTGTGTGCTTCCTGTGCATGGCAGGAATTTCTTTGTTTAAAAGCTGGATTCCCGCCGTTATCTGTCTCCTGCTTGCATTGTTTTTCCTATGGCGGGTTGTCGGAAAATTTTCTGACGAATATTTACGGGAAATGTACGAGGAGGGGCTTGGGGTTCCCGGCATGATCGTGAAAACGGAACCCCTTGCTATTATGGCAATCGCAGGCATGACCGCACGGGATGGTGCGGCAACCGTAAAATAGATGCTATAACTGATGTATAACTTCAAATCCAGCGGTAAAGGAAAATGCACGAATAATTAGTGGCAGACACACCTTGTCGGGTAGTAAAGTAAGGTATTTCCCGCTTTATGTCCGGTTCTTTATCAGGCAGTTTTGATAGGATTTTTCTGAAAGGAGAAAAAATGAATCAAGAAAACATTGGAAAATTCTTAAAAAAGCCCCGTAAGCAAAAAGGACTTACCCAAGAACAAATTGCGGAAAAATTTCATGTATCAAACAGAACATATCCCGTTGGGAAAACGGCAACAATATGCCAGACTTAGATATTTTAATTGAACTATCCGATTATTATGAAGTTGACCTGCGGGAAATCCAAAATGGAGAAAGGAAAGGCGGGAATATGGATAAAGAAATGAAAGAAACTGTATTGCGGGCAGCAGATTATACAAATACAGAAGCGGAACATTACAATAGGCCTGTACGCATATGTAATGGAATGGAATAGCATTGCTTTTCGTATTAGCCTATATCATTATCAAAGACACAAGCCTTTATAATAACTCAACAGTTGTGATAGGATTGGATATTGTACAGGGATTTGCAGTCGGAATGCTTTTAGTGGGTTTGTTATATTCCAGCCGCTATGGCGCAAGGATTAGGGCATTCAAACATCGGCTTATGAAAAAACAAGGATAATCGTAAGTTGTGGAAGGTGTTGCTTATGAAAAAAGCAGATATAAAAGCAGTTGCTGAAAATAGGTTCCGTGAACTTGAAACAAAGCAATTAGAATTATACCCGTCAGGTATTTGCTGGACAGTGAATGGGGAATTTTTCAAAGTATCTGCATTAACAGACTTTTGGGTACTAGAGTGGACGGATAATCATTCTAATGCTTCAAATTGCTGCTTTGAAGATATTGACCCAATGCCATATGATATATCTGAGCAAGAAATAATTTGGCAGGTGGATAAACTGTTGCTGTAAATCGGAATTAGTGGAATAAAAATGAACGAATAACAAAGAAAAAAATTGATAATTTTAAAATCAGTAAATAAAGAGTATATCAAAAAATTACAATGGAAAAGTAATGTCCTTTTACAAAAATGCTTAAATAATTTGGAAACTTATCAGATTATAAGTGATGAAACAATAATCAAACACATTGTAAAAATTGCAGGTGATACTGAAATAAAAAGAAAGCCTCATTCAGATATACCAATGATTGAAAAAAATCATGACTATTATATCATTTGGGACAATGAACAGGTTCCAATTATCAAATGTAAAGGGAATGATATTATTGAAAATTGGGATGATGTACTTGCTGTAGCATTTGATACCTGTTTTGTTGATTGCAGAACTGAACAAGTTTTTTTATCAGAGAGTAAAATTCCATTTTACTGTAAAGTTGCTTTTAAAGAAAAATTGGAGTTTACACAGAAGCCGGAGAATAGCGAACCCGGCTTCTTTTTCCTGTATAAAAACTCTGCCGATCCTCTTTGTGACTGACAGGCAAAATTTTTTATTTTTTTAATTGCCTACTTGACAGGGAGCGGTTCATTTCTCACAAATCTGTCGGCTCTGCGTCTGTTCGTCTGGCTCTTTAATGATATATTGTCTTGATTGAATAATTCAAACAGGGTACTCTGTTAATAAATCCTTCCCCTTAACATTTAACCCTCTAATAACTGTTATCTGGAAGTTCTTTGCGTCAATTAAACTTTCTTGCTTGCACTTAGGGCAATAAACTTGTATCTGCATTCGTGTTTTATTTCCACAAACAGGACAACGTATCCACTGTAAAACCCTCATTGAACTATCCCCCCCCTCTACACTTATTTGTAAAATCTCACAAATTTATGGTGTTAGGATTACTTTTGAATATATCAAACGCATTGCTTGCAATACCTAATATGTTCTCTTGGAAAAATCTTCTGGTAAAAAATCACATTGACAATTATTTCAGGTGCCCTCCAGCAAAAACTGCCCCATCACATAATTACTGACAGAAATCCCATCCTCTGTAAGGAACACCCTGCCAAATTCCTGCGCCAGCAAGCCCTGCTGCGCCAGCTCTTTTATCACGGCCCCATAAACGCCGTCTATCTCTATGCCAAAATTTTCCCGGAACGCTTCCCTGGATATCCCCTCCATCATCCGAAGGCCCAAAAACATAAATTCTTCCATTTGCTGCCTCTTATCCAAATAGGTAATGGCGCTGGGTGGGTACCCTCCCAGGCCGCCCTGCAGCAGGCTCTCCAGATTCCCATATTTTCCATCCAAATAATCTTGCAGGCCAGCTGTATTAGAAAAGCGGACGTCCCCTATCAGGGAAGCGCTTCCAAGGCCCAGCCCCAAATAAGGGACTCTGCGCCAATAGCCTATATTGTGGCGGCACTCCCGGCCTGGCTTAGCATAATTGGAAATCTCATAGCGTTTATAGCCTTTTCCTGCCAGCATCTGAACCGTCATATCATACATCCTCCGCTCTGATTCCTCATCTGGCAAAAATACCGGCATATCCCCACGCTCCCGCCGCCGCTCATCTTCTGCATACAACGCAAAAAAAGGTGTTCCTTCCTCAATGATAAGGCTATAGGCTGAGATATGCTCGGGCTTGAGCTTCAGGACGCGTTCTAAGGTATAGATCCAATCCCACACCCTCTGCCCGGGAAGGGCGGACATCAGGTCAATGCTGATATTTTCAAAGCCTGCTTTACGGGCCAGGCCGTAGGTTTCTAAAAATTCCTCATACGTATGGATCCTGCCCAGATTTTGCAGCTCTTTGTTATGGGTGGATTGAAGGCCTATGCTCAGGCGGTTGACGCCAGCATTTTTATACTGTAAGAGCTTCTGCCTGCCCAGGGTTCCTGGATTGCACTCTATTGTAATTTCAGCATTTGGGATTAGGGAAAAAGTCTGCCCCACTGTTTCCATGATTTTGGCAATCTGCCCTCCTGGAAGGATAGAAGGCGTGCCGCCGCCAAAAAACAAAGATATCACCTCATAATCTGGCAAAGCCTTTGATTTTTGCCAGATTTCCTGGAGCAGGACATTGACATAATGCCTGCGGGTGTCTTCGTCCGCAGGCATTGACAGAAAATCGCAGTAGCCGCATTTTTTTATGCAGAAAGGGATATGAATGTATAGTTCGAGAGGTTTTTTTTCCATAAGCCTGATGCTCCTTTGGTTTTGAAGCTATACTACTTATTGTCCAGTTTCAGGACGCTCATAAAGGCCTTTTGCGGAATCTCCACATTACCGATCTGGCGCATCCTTTTCTTTCCTTCCTTTTGCTTCTCTAAGAGCTTCCGTTTTCTGGTAATATCGCCGCCGTAGCATTTTGCAAGCACATCCTTGCGCATGGCTTTTACGGTTTCACGGGCAATAACCTTGCTGCCAATAGCTGCCTGAATCGGAATCTCAAACAGGTGCCTGGGGATTTCCTCCTTGAGCTTTTCACACATTTTCCTGCCACGCTCGTAAGCTGTGCCGCTGTGGACAATAAAGGACAGGGCGTCCACCTCCTCACGGTTAATGAGGATATCCAGTTTTACCAGCTCGGAGCGGGCGTAGCCTTTCATTTCATAATCAAAAGACGCATAGCCTCTGGAACGGGATTTTAATGCATCGAAAAAGTCGTAGATAATCTCGTTCAGGGGCAGGTCGTATTTCAGCAGGGCACGGGTTTCTTCCATATATTCCATGCTGATATAGGTGCCGCGCCTTTCCTGGCATAAATCCATGATCGCGCCGATAAACTCACTGGTTACCATAATTTCTGCGCTAACCATTGGCTCCTCCATATAATCAATCTCGGCGGGATCCGGCAGGTTGGACGGGTTCGTCAGTTCGATTACATCGCCGTTTGTCTTATGGACTTTGTAAATAACACCTGGGGCGGTCGTCACAAGATCCAGGTTATATTCCCGCTCCAGCCGTTCCTGGATGATTTCCAGGTGCAGCAGGCCTAAAAAGCCACAGCGGAAGCCAAATCCTAATGCAACTGAAGTCTCTGGCTCAAATTGCAGCGCCGCATCATTAAGCTGCAGCTTTTCTAAGGCATCCCGCAAATCCGGGTATTTTGCCCCATCTGCCGGGTACATGCCGCAGTATACCATAGGGTTTACTTTCTTATAGCCTGGCAGGGGCTTGGCACAAGGACGGGCATTATCTGTAACCGTATCGCCTACCTGGGTGTCACGGACATTCTTCAGGCTGGCGGTGATATAACCTACCATCCCGGCAGACAGCTCCTCACAGGGGATAAACTGCCCTGCGCCGAAATAGCCCACTTCCACAACCTCCGCAGCCGCGCCGGTTGCCATCATGCGGATGTTTGTCCCAACCTTCACCCGCCCTTCCATAATACGGCAGAATACGATTACGCCTTTATAGGAGTCGTATAAGGAATCAAAGATCAACGCCTGCAGCGGACTTTCAGGGCTTCCGCCCGGCGCCGGTATTTTCTCCACAATCTGTTCCAATACATCCTCAATATTAAGGCCTGTCTTTGCAGAGATCTGCGGCGCATCCTGTGCCTCCAGCCCAATCACATCCTCAATCTCATCAATGACCCGGGCTGGCTCTGCGCTGGGCAGGTCAATTTTGTTGATCACAGGGAGCACATCCAGGTCGTGATCCAGCGCAAGGTAGACATTTGCCAGGGTCTGCGCCTCAATCCCTTGAGCCGCATCCACCACCAGGATAGCTCCGTCACAGGCTGCAAGGCTCCTGGATACCTCATAATTAAAATCTACATGTCCAGGAGTATCGATCAAATTAAAGATATACTCTTCCCCGTCCTTCGCTTTATACACAATACGCACTGCCTGCGCCTTGATGGTAATCCCCCGCTCCCGCTCCAAATCCATATTGTCCAAAACCTGCGCCTGCATCTCCCTGCTGGTCAGCAGCCCTGTCTTCTCAATAATCCGATCTGCCAGGGTAGATTTCCCATGATCTATATGTGCAATAATGCAAAAATTTCTGATCTTACTCTGTTCAAACGCTTCCATAACTTTCCTTCCATCCTCCTGTGTTATCTTAATTTTATGTTTAATCCATTATATTATCCTGCCTTTCAGATGCCGGCAACGCCAGGCAGAAGGCACACTCACTTAGTAGATTATAATATATTCTCGATTCAGATACAATCACATTTTTCTTATATTAAAAGGAGAGCCCCTATTTTGAGGCTCTCCTTTTTCCTATTTTTATGCCAGGCAATCCCCTGGCTCCTTATTCTCTCACAAAGTGAATGCCGCTTCCAGGAGATTTTGCCTGCCAATCCCTGCGCCTTATTCCTTCATAGAATCAATAATCGCATCTGCCAGCGCTTCCAGATCCACCTTCTTGTCCTCTCCCATGGAAGATGCCATGCTCAGCCGTTCATTCAGCACTGTCATATCCTTCAGCTCTTCATCAATAAACTTCTGCATCAGATCCCCGGACTTGCATGCCCAGGATCCATTCTCAACCAATGCAAAGGTACGGTTCTGCAGATTCAGCGCCTTCATATCCATCAGGAAATTATGCATCACTGGATAAATCCCCAGATTATACGTCACAGACGCCAGCACAATATGGCTGTACTTAAAAGCTTCTGAAATCAAATAGGACACATGGGTGTTGGACACGTCATAAACCGCCACATTGGTGCAGCCCTTTTCGCAGAGCTTGCCAGCCAATGCCTGGGCTGCTGACTCTGTGTTCCCATACATGGAAGCATAAGCGATCAAAACACCTTTTTCCTCTGGCTCATACCGGCTCCACTTGTCATATTTGTCAACGATATAACCCAGGTTCTCCCGCCATACCGGCCCATGGAGCGGGCATACATATTTGATCTGATCCAAAATCCCGCCAGCCTTTTTCAGCAGCAGCTGGATATGGGGTCCATATTTCCCTACGATATTTGTCAGATAACGCCGGGCCTCATCCAGCCAGTCCCGGTCAAAATCCACTTCATCCGCAAAAAGCTTGCCATCCAATGCAATAAAGGATCCGAAAGCATCTGCAGAAAACAGCACGCCATTGGTCGTGTCAAAGGTCACCATAGCCTCTGGCCAATGCACCATAGGCGCAGCCACAAAGGTTACTGTGTGGGTTCCGAAGCAATGGGTATCGCCTTCTGCTACAATAATGCATTCATGGCCGTCTGGATGGAAGCCAAACTGACGCATCAGCATAAAGGCCTTCTCTGTAGAAATGATCTTCACATTGGGATAACGCAGCAAAATCTGCTCTATGGATGCGCCATGGTCAGGCTCCATGTGGTTGATCACCAGCCAGTCTAAGGGGCGGCTGCCCAACAGATAGTCCATATTTTCCGCCAGCTGGCGGTAAGCGGACCAGTCAACTGTATCAAAGAGCACTGTTTCCTGATCCAGAAGCAGGTAAGCGTTATAGCTTACACCCTTTGGAATTGGGTGGATATTCTCAAACAAATGAAGCCTATGGTCGTTTGCGCCGACCCAGTACAGATCTTCCGTTATATTTCGTACACAATACATATCTTTTCCTCCTTTTGCAGTTACGCATAAATGTTTGTGCCTTTCTTGGTTTATGCTTCGATAAACTGATCCTTGCCTTCCGCGCATTCCGGGCATACCCAGTCTTCAGGCAGCTTTTCAAATAATGTGCCAGGGGCGATTTCCGCATCCTCGTCGCCCTCTTCCGGAATATATTCATAACCGCAGCCGCCGCAGACATAGCTTTTGCCGATGGGTGTGGGCTTTGGAACAGGCGGGCGCTTCATCTTCACCATAGGGGGCGCAGGCTGCTTCTCTTCCATGCCCAAAGCCTCTGCCAGCAAGGGCAGGACTTCATTCACATCCCCTACAATGCCATAGTCACAGTTTTTGAAAATAGGCGCATTTCCATTCTTATTGATAGCCACAATTGTGGATGCATCCTTGATTCCCTTCAAGTGCTGGGTTGCGCCAGAAATACCGCAGGCAATGTAGAGGTTCCCACGGAATTTCTGGCCGGACATGCCTACATAACGGCTTAGCGGAACATATTTCAACGTCTCTGCCACAGGACGGGAGGAACCAATTGCGGCTCCGGCTGCATGCGCCAGATCCTCAATAAGCTTCATATTATCTTTGCTGCCAATGCCCTTTCCTGCGGAAACCACACGCTCTGCCTGGGCAATGGGCGTATCTGCCGGAATCCCTACTGTAAAGTCATGGCCGTCCTTCTTAAGGGCTGCCACCAGGGCGTCCACGCGCTCCTTGGCTCCGCCTTCCTTAAACAGCTGCCCCTTACGCACGCCAGTGATTGGAGCAGGCTTCTTTACCGCAGAACGGCTGCCGCCGCCACTGGAACTTTTAGGCATCCTTCCAATCAGGTTAGATGCGATGACTACACGCTGGATTTCATTGGTGCCTTCATAAATAGTGGTTATCTTGGCGTCACGGTACATCCGTTCTACATCCATGCCCTTTAAGAAGCCTGTGCCGCCAAAAATCTGCATTGCGCTGTTGGTAACCTCTAAGGCTATATCAGACGCATACATCTTGGCCATGGCAGCTTCCATGGCATAATGCTCATGGGCTTCCTTCAATTCCCCTGCAGAATATACCAAAAAACGGGCACAGCGCAGTTTTGTAGCCATATCTGCCAGCTTAAATGAAATCCCCTGCTGCGCTGCAATGGGCTTCCCAAACTGAATACGTTCTTTGGAATAATCGAGAGCCTGCTCAAAGGCTCCTTGGGCAATCCCCAACGCCTGGGCAGCAATGCCGATACGCCCGCCATCCAGCGTGGACATGGCAATCTTAAAGCCATCCCCTTCCTTACCCAAAAGATTCTCCTTGGGCACTTTCACATCATTAAAGATCAATTCGGCTGTGGTGGAGGAACGGATACCCATTTTGTCATAATGGTCGCCGAACTCGAAGCCTTCCCAGCCCTTCTCAACAATAAACGCAGAAATCCCACGGGTGCCGATATCGGGCGTAGTTACCGCAAATACCACATAAGTGTCTGCCTTAGGCGCATTGGTGATAAAGATCTTGCCGCCGTTGAGCAGATAGTAATCGCCTTTGTCAATCGCTGTTGTCTCTGTGCCGCCGGCATCTGAGCCTGCATTTGGCTCAGTCAGGCCAAATGCGCCAATCTTCTCTCCCTTTGCCAGGGGAACTAAATATTTTTGCTTCTGCTCCTCATTGCCATAAGCAAAAATCGGATAGGAGCCAAGGGAAACATGGGCAGAAAGTATTACGCCGGAACCGCCGTCCACTCTGGAAAGCTCCTCTACCGCTATGGCATAGCTGACAACGTCAAGGCCTGCCCCACCGTACTCTGTAGGATATGGAATCCCCATAAGCCCCATCTCGCCCAGCTTTTTCACGGCTTCCTCTGGAAATCTGTTCTCCTGATCCAGGGAAAAGGCTATGGGTTTAATCTCTTCTTCCGCAAATGCCCGGATTTTTGCCCGGAACTGCTCATGTTCTGTTGTAGTTTGGAATAACATAAGAATGCCTCCTTTTCTGTTCTATGGATAATAAGTCCACATTGTCTGCAAAAAATTCTGTGATTTTTCACTAAAATCATAATATCAAACATGGTATTTTTTGTCAATTATATATAGAAAAAATCTGTGTAAATTATTGATATTCAGTTACTATTCATGATTTAGGAACGCGTATATACAGACTGCTGGCTGTGAATCAATGTCAGTAAGTTGAGGGATTTTACTGGCTGGAGATAGGAGTGGCTATGCGTCTGACAGGGGCTCGCGTCCGTCAGGGGAAGGCTGGGATTTTGGGTTCTTCCTTTAACCAGCAAAGAGACAAACACATGCCAGAAGCAGACAAAGCCGTGTCCCCGCAAAATTAATAGATCTATTGGCTCTCTGAGCAAAGGGGCTGGCTGCCGTTTTCCTGTTGCAGATGGGGCTGCCGCTTTCTTCAGCAAACTAAGGGGGTCAACTGCCATATAATTTGTGGGGCAGGGCATTTTGCCAAGAGATGGATTCCCATCAGAATGTACTAGGACATCGTAAAATAGACAGGCGAAGGATTCTGCTGCCTGCAATCATCCTGCCTTTTGGCTTCTCCCTGATGGTTTCTTAGCCAACCCCATTGCCTGCTGGGAAAATCCCTTAAGTTACGGACATTGACCCTAAATTGTAACGTTGATTTTATATTCATCTAAAAACAGGGTATCAGGCAGCTGCCTGATACCCTGTTTCTTTATAAATTTCCATTAAGGGACAATATCATCAATATCCGGGCCTGTTTCAAATTCGCCATCCCACCACTCAGATGTTGTGACAATATCCTTCGTATCAAACTCCACAACTTCTATCTCTGGCTCTACATAATATTTTTTCATAGCTTCCCCTCCTAACTTTTATGGTTTTACAATCTGGATGATATTGCTGTATTTTGTTACTTTCTCTTTTGTCTCAGCATCGATATAAGTCACATAGCTTCTTGCGTAATATACCCTGCCAGAGGTACCTTTTACAGTTACTGTATAAGTTCCCAATAAGCCAAAGGTATCCTTTGCCCTGCTGTCTGTCACCTTGTTTCCGTCAAGCTGGAATTTCCCTTCATCCGTGCCTACATCCTCCGTTGCGGTCAGGATAATTCCATGGGCTATTACTTTGCCGCCTTCACAGGCTGCGCTTGGGACGACACGTTCCCCTGTAAAGATCATCTTATCCTGGGAGGCGTCATATGTAACGGAACAATTCAGAACAACTTCTTTTTTCACCTCTTCTTTTGCATATTCTGCAATTACTTCCACATCCTTCAGGACTGCAAAACTATACTTAATCGAATAGCATACATACTTTCCGTCTGCATTCTTCCAGCCCACAAAATTCCCGGCTTCTGTAGCGGCTTCTGCTATTACGACTGCTTTTTCCCCATATTTATACTGGGTCTTCCCATCCTGGATTGTTCCATTTACTACGGTTACCTGATATCTCTTCTCTTTTACAGTAACTGTTACAGAGGCTGATTTTCCAGAGCCATCTGCTGCTGTGGCTGTGATAATTGCCACGCCTTCCTTTTTCGCTGAAATTATGCCTTTATCATCAACAGATACAGTACTTTCATCACTGGATGACCAGATAACTGCCGGGTTTGTGGCATTGGCTGGCAGTACGGATACAGACAGTGTTTCCAGGCTGCCTGCCATCATCTCTCTCTGCGGAGCCCCTGCAATTGCAACAGAATCTACAGGGATTACAGGAATTGCCGTTACCGTAACCGTAATCTCATTGGACACAACAGACTTCCCGTTATATACCGCTGTTGCCTTAACCTTGGCCGTACCTGCGCTCTTTGCTGTCACAATACCGCTTTCACTGTCTACGGATGCAATTTCCGGATGGCCAGACTCCCATGTGATTTCCGCTTTACCTGCAAGCGCCTCTGGCTTCACAGAAACTGTGAGCGCCAACGTATCCCCCACTTCTAATAGAGTGCCTTCTCCGTTGTTTACGCCAATCTCAACACTCTCTAACTCATAATCACTTACGGGGATCTGAACCATGCATGCCTTGCCGCTGCCATCGGTTGCCGTTGCTGTAATTTCTGCACTTCCTGGAGCTTTGGCCTCAATCTCCCCATTTACCACAGATATAATCTCTGGATTGCTGGATGCCCAAGCCACTGCTTTATTCGTTGCATTTTCCGGAAGCACTGTGGCGGATAATACTGCTTTTTCCCCGACCTTCATGGTCTTTGGCGCATCTGCAATCACAATGCTCTCCACTGGAACAGTTAATAGCTGTACGATAATGGTTACGGTATCTGCCACTGTTGGATTATCTGCCGATGTTGCAGTGATAACGGCATTTCCTTCCGCCTTGGCTTCAATCCTGCCATTTCCGTCTACGGAAATAATTTCTGGGTTACTGGATACCCAAGTTACTGCTTTATTCGTTGCATTCTCTGGAAGTACTGCTACTGATAAATCTGCCGTATTCCCAACTCCCATGCTCTCAGGCGCGCCTGTAATCGTAATTTTTTCCACTGGCACGATAGGCAGCTGTACTTTATTGGCAACCGTTGCCTTTGTTCCAGATGCATCCATTGCCGTTACCGTAATCACAGCTTCTCCCGCTGCCTTTGCTTCTACTGTCCCATTTGCGTTTACAGATAAAACCTCTGGATTACTGGATGTCCAAGCCACTGCTTTATCCGTTGCATTCTCTGGGAACACGGCTGCAGATAATGCTGCTGTCTCCCCAACTTCCATAATTTCCGGCGCATTTGCTATTTCAATTTTTGATACCAATACTACTGGCTCTTTTACAGTAATTGCAACTGATGCAGATTTGCCTGATCCATCTGCCGCCGTTGCTGTGACCTCTGCCTGCCCTGCTGCCTTTGCAGTGATGGCGCCATCTGCGTCTACAGACACAACCGCATTGTTGCTGGAAGTCCATACAACCGCTTTATTTGTTGCATTTTCTGGCAACACGGTTGCGGACAGCACACCCTTATCCCCTACAACCATTTCCCTCTGGGCGTCTCCTGTAATCGTAACAGATTCCGCCAGAATTTCTCTTGGCTCTGCTGTAACGGTAATCTCATCTGTCACAGATTTGCCGCCATAAGAAGCAGTTACAGTAATCTTAGCTGTCCCAGCTGCTTGTGCCGTTACAGTGCCTGTTCCGTCTACAGATGCAACTGCAGGGTTATCGGATGTCCATGAAATTTGCGCTTTTTCCTGAAGGGCTCCTGGCTCCACTGTAGCGGAAAGCCCTAACATATCCCCAATTTTCATGGCTGTTTCTGCGCCTTCTGGGACATTGGCCTTAACGCTTGCAATTTCATAATCCTTTACTGTAACCTCAATCGTCCCCGTTTTCCTCCCATCTTTGTCTGTAGCTTCCGCTGTAATCACTGCCTTGCCGGGAGCCACTGGGGTCACCTTCCCATTCTCATCTACCGTTGCAATACTTGTGTTAGAAGAACTCCATGTAACGGGTTTTGCTGCTGCGGAAGGCGTAATAACTGCTGACAGCTGCAATTCTTCCCCAAGGGTTACTTCTGGATTCTCTGCTGTTACTTTAATATGGGAAATAGGAATATCTGCAATTTCCTGTGCTGTCCTGGCATAATTGTAAATTTTGAAATTGTCAATTTTGCCTTTCCAAAATTCACCTGCCCCATTTCCCCAGTTTGCCTTTCCAATCATTGGGTAATTTTTGTTGCCAATAACTTCTGCAACTGTCCTGGCAGTAGAAGCTTCAACCGCCGCCTGTACTCCGTTTATATAGATTCTTGTCTCATTTATCCCAAATACAACATCTACATGTTTCCATGTATTCGCCTGATAACGGGCATACAGATCCGATGAATTTAATCGTGCCGCAATCATGCTGTCTGTATAATCCCCGACTGCGAGATAATCCCATCCAGATGCAGAATTCGTCCCTGTTTTCTGGGATATATAGAATACCCACAGCCTAAGCGGAGCCCCTTCACTGATATTATCATATGAAACGGTAAATTCCCTTAAGCCTCCCATAAGGCTTGAGCCATCCTCTGCCTCTAAATCCAGCCAGCCTTCTTCTCCATTAAATTCCAAAGCTGTCCCACCGTCATATTCCACCAAGAAGCCGCTGTTTCCTTTTCTCTTAGCAACAGCGCCTGCCCCTTTGAAACCAGATTCCTCGTCGTCGAAATCAAAGTCTGCGATTACCTTCTTCTCATTGACAGAAATATCCATCGTGCCCGTATGCTCGCTTTGGATTCCGTGGGTATGCGCTGTAATTGTTGCATTACCAACCCCTACTGCCGTTACCTTTCCATGCTCATCCACTGTGGCAACCTTTTCATCTGACGAACTCCAGGTAATGGTGTTATGTACTGCATATGATGGGGAAACTGTAGCCGACAGCTGCAGTTCTTCCCCTTCAAACATATAGGATGAGCCGTTGGCGCTGCTTACATCCACAGACTGGATCGGGCCAGATAAAATGCCCTGCTGTGTCAATGCGTAATCATATATTTTGAAATTATCCATATAACCCTGCCAGTATTCCCCATCACCCCATAGGGCTTTTCCAATCATGGCATAGTTTTCGTCCCCAAGAATCTCACTAATAGAGGGTAAGTCCTCAACCGTTGACTGCAATTCCCCATTTACATAAATCCCTGTATCATTTGGGCCGAATACAATGTCAATATGCTTCCATCCCTGGTATACATTTCCAGAATGGGTTTGTCCTGACCCACGGATTGCATCAATATGGTCTGGGTAATCAGACACCGCAATGTATGGCGTATTCCTTGATGAGCCTGGGGCATTGCTTTTAGCTGCATAAAAAGCCCAGTTCTTCATGAAAGCCCCTTCACTGAAGCTGTCATAGGAGATTGTCATCTCCTTTACACCGCTTAAAAGGCTAGAGCCATCTTCCTTTGTCACATCCAGCCAGCTTGCGCTTCCATCAAAGCGCAGCGCTTTACGTCCCCGAACCTCTACAAAGGACAGCCCAGTCCCTTGTATTGTTGCTTTTGCGCCTGCCCCCACAAGCCCTGTTTCTGCATCATCAAATGAAAAGTCGGCAATCAGGCCACCTTCCACTTCTCCCAGGACGACAATATTCCTGCTGCTTGTTGCAATGGTTTCTCCCTGTGAGTTTTTCAGTTCAGCCTTAATATCTACATAGCCTTCACTTACGCCTGTAACCACACCATCCTCTACAGTTGCAATTCCCGGATCTTGAGAAGTCCATACAATACTCTTCCCTTCGGGATTAAAGATAGCATGCTCTAACTCCAAAACCCCGCCAACCCGAACAGCCCTTGTGCCGCCAAGGGCAAATCCATCATTGTTCAAAGCCCTGGCTTCCACTGCTGTAAGCACTTCGTCAAAAATTTTCACTTCATCAATACAGCAATCTGGCATTCCATCTCCTGGCCAATAATTTGCCCCTAATATAATACGAAGTTTATTATCTGTATTTATATTAATGGTTGCATCCGCAAGGATACGCTCCCCTCCCTGATACAATTTTACTACAGATCCATTTACTGTAATTGTATAATGCGTCCATGCGTTTGTTGAATCAAATGGATCGCCAATCCTATAGTGGGCAGAATGTGCGCCATTATTGTCATGTGTCCATAATTTATATTGGGTTGCGCTTGCCCCTGCCAGTGTAACCCAATTATCTTTAACATTTTTCTCCCCAACCATACAGATTGGCGTATTATCCTTTGTTGGGCTGTTCTGGCCATAATCCTCTCTTTTTACCCGAAAAGAAACAGAATACGTCCGATCTACATCTACATTATCTAATAAAATTCCATATTTCCCATCCAAATCAACCGCTTGGTTGGAATTGCCGTATTTATCCGCTGTATACTGAACTTCTCCAGAATAGGGATTTAACCCGTCGCTTGCCACAACCAATTGTGCCGTGATCGGCTCTACGCCCGCTTTCGTAACCACATCCAGATTCCCATCCAAATTCATCTCATATTTGGGCGTTGGCTCCTTAGATTCCACTGCCTGTGCGGCAATTTCAGCGGTATTGGCTGAAACCGCCAAATTCGTTGACATGCTTGTCACTGTTACCGCTAGCGCCATAAGCCCCGCAAGCACTTTTTTTATTTTCATAATATACCCTCCTTTTTAAATATCTCTTGCGCAATACTCAATTGCCAATTTTTCTTAGAATCCCATTCGCTGCGATTTTAAGATAAAATATAAAATTCAAAATCCCTTCCTTGACAAATTTTTGAATTTTAATTTTCCCGCTATTTACAGCCATCCTGCTTATAGCGGCATGATCCATTTCTTCCCAGAATGCCTTCCTCCCTTCTTGACCGACCAAAATTCATACGATAAAATGCAAAAAGTAAAAAGTAAAAAACTGTGATTTTTACTTTTTTCCATTCCGTATTAAATTTCCATGTCTCTTTATTTAAAATATCTATATTTTCACTAAAAATATTCCATCTTCTTACATCATTTTTGCATATTTTTACATGATTTATAATCAATTTTGCAAACGGATTTTATTAAAATTCCATAATGAACATTTCCGTGCTTATATCTTTCCTGTCACATTTATATAAAAACAATCCCGCATATTTTTCTGTAATACAATTTTGGGATATTTCCATCTTTTCTATATCTGTACGCCATAAATTAATCCATTGACATTTGGTAAAAACTTTTTGAACCGCCTCCGCTAAAAATTTACATTTCAGGGTAAAAAAAAGAAGCCTTTCCAGGCTCCCTCTAAGCTTCTGCATCCAGTATCCAGAAACAGACAAAAACAATAGACAAAAACAGAAGCATCCCGTTGCTCCTTAATCATCATAATGCCCTTGGCATGATATGATTTTGATATTCTGCAATTCATCAATATCATATACTAACCGATTCTTTTCATCAATCTGCCGAGAATATCCGGGACGGTATTTCAGTGGCTCCGGCTTTCCAATGCCTTGCATTGCCCCATTTCTTCGTATATCTTCAATACAATGAGTAAATTTTATTTGCCATTTTCTTATCTTTTTTAATCCAATCCATGAATTTGGCCATCGCATCTGGGGAAAAGGTGAAATCATTCATCAATCATATCCCTCAATTCATCGAGTGATTTATGAATGGCTTCACCTTGTTCTAGCTGAGCAAAACTATGGTCTAATTTTTTTAGATATTCCTCATTCCTTTTTGCTTTCGCCATTTCGTTATATTCTTTTTCAGATACGATTACTACATTTTCGTTTTTCGGCCTTGACACAATAAGGGTTTCACCACCTATTCCTTTATTGCACCATTCTTTAAAATTTTCACGCACATCCATGCTCTTTACTGCTAACATAGTATCACCTCATAATTCCGTATGGTTTTTCGTACTTTTATTCTATATGGTTATTATACTTATGTCAAATCATATTATGCCGGGAATTTTAAAGGACTTGAAAACAGGTTACTATTCATGGCAGAAATGCGCTGAACTGCGCATTCCGTGAGAACATGATTCAGGAGTGATGGGCAGTCTTTGCACAGCCCCATAAATCAGAACAAAATAAAATACTACACAGAAATAACAAAAGCCTTGAATACTCAAGGCTTTTGCATCAAGCTGCTGACGGGAATCGAACCCGTGACCTCCGCACTACCAATGCGACGCTCTACCGACTGAGCCACAGCAGCGCTTGCTATTATGCCTATTGGGCTATTATCCCAACCGACTTATCTACTATACTATAAAATTTGCTGCTTGTCAACATTTTTTCCGTATTTTTTGCAATTTTCCCCGGATGCGTTGGAGGGCATTGTCTATGGCCTTTGCATCCCGGTTCAAAAGGCCTGCAATCTGGCGGTAATTCATGCCTTGCAGGTAGAGCCCCAGCACCTGGCGTTCCAAATCGCTTAACCCATTCTCCATCTGCTCCCGGATATCCCTGGTATTTTCCAGGTCAATGAGAAGCTGCTCCGGATTGGAACTGCCAAAGGACTCCAGCAAATCCAAAAAGGTATCCGTGCCCTCCTCCCCCATTTCCTGGTTCAGGGAAATATAGCTGTTCAGGGGCTGGTGCTTCTTCCGCTGGGAAGCTTCTACCGCATGGTAAATCTGCCTGGTAATGCAGAGGTCTGCAAAACGCCAGAAGGAGGTGTCCTTCCCCTCCTGATAATCACGGATCGCCTTGAACAGCCCAATCATCCCTTCCTGGATCAGGTCGTCTGTATCCCCGCCAATCAAGTACATGGCATTGGCGCGCTTTAAAACCAGGCCTTTGTACTTCTCTAAAATATAATCCATAATATCCTGGTGCCCATCCCGTAAACCCTGAATCAATTCCTCGTCTGTCCGGCCCTGGTATTTTAATCCTCTTTGCACTGGCCTTTCTCCCCCTGCTATTTTCCCATCAGCCTCTGACGCACAATCTCATATGCCAAAACGCCCGCTGCTACAGATGCATTTAAGGAGCCAATTTCCCCTGCCATTGGGATGGCTGCGGCAAAATCACAGTTTTCCTTTACCAGCCTGCTGACACCCTCGCCTTCGCTGCCAATCACCATGCCAATAGGCCCTCTCAAATCCAGGCCATACATGGCGCTCCCCCCCATATCCGCACAGACAAACCAGATCCCTTTTTCCTTCAGCTCCTTTATCGTAGCGGAAAGGTTCGTCACCTTTGCCACCGGGGTATAATTGACCGCCCCTGCTGATGCCTTTGCCACTGCTGCAGTAAGGCCTGCCGCCCTGCGCTTGGGGATGACCACGCCATGGGCGCCTGCCAGGTTCGCCGTACGGATAATGGCTCCCAGGTTATGGGGATCCTCAATATTGTCCAATAAAATCAAAAAAGGCGGCTCCCCTTTCTCTTCTGCAATCTGCAAAATATCCTCCACCTGGGCATAATCATATGCTGCGGCATATGCGACCACTCCCTGGTGCTTCCTGCTTTCCGACATCTGATCCAAACGCTCCCTGGAAACGTAATTAATGACCGTGTCATGTTTTTTCGCCTCTCTGATGATAGATTTTACAGGCCCATCCTGACAGCCCTCCAACACAAATAATTTGTCTATGGTCTTCCCGGAGCGGAATGCCTCTAAAACGGCATTCCTTCCTTCTATCGTCATCTCTTCGTAACGCATTTTCTTCTCCTTTTCCATCTTCTCCCCAAAACTATGCCAATAACCGCACACTTATGCCTGCCATTCTTTCCCTCCCCCAATTACTGCTGCCTGTTTCTGCGTATCTTATCCTTCACGCTTTCTGGCAAACGCTTCCTGCTGTCTTTTTCCATCCGATCCAGCCCCAGCAGCACCAGCTCCATCAGCCTGTCCATCCGATCCTCCAGGTACAGATACCCCATCAAAGCTTCGAAGCCTGTGGCCCTGCGGTAATCTGCCATGGTGGCATTTTTAGCCATAGTGGGGGAATGGGCGTTCCTGCCCCTGCGGTAGGCTGCCTGTTCCTCCTCTGTCAGCTCTGGGAGCAGCATACTGATCATTTCCGACTGGGCATGGGCCTTTACCAGCTGGCTGGTCCGTTTATGCAGCAGGTTCACATGGGCATTCCCCTTCCCCACCATCATGGTGCGGATAACCAAATCGTAAATCCCATCTCCGATATAGGCCAGCACCAATGGGGAATAGGTACGGGTATCCCTTGCCTCCATGCCAAACTTTTTCAAGATATATTCATTTATGCCCTTTTCCATTTTACCCCTTCTCTGGTATCTTCTAAGATGATTCCCTGTTCCAGCAGTATATTGCGGATTTCATCTGCCCGGGCAAAATTTTTCTCCTTCCTGGCCGCCTGGCGCTCTGCGATCAGGCCTTCGATTTCCTCATCCAGGATTTCCTCTTTCTGCTCCAGGATAATTCCCAGGATACCGCATAAAAGCTCCAGCCTGCCGTACAGGTTCTCCAAAAACTCCCTGGAAGCCCCTTCTCCTGTATGGGTATTGGCAAACCTCACCAGCTCAAACAGTGCGGAAATGCCGTCTGCCGTATTGAAATCATCGTCCATAGCGCATTCAAATTTTTCCACAAATTCCTGGCTCTGCTGCCAAAGAGCCTGTTCCTGTCCGCTCATATGCCCAGACTTGCTGTTCTTGGACAGGTATTTCAGGTTTTCCGCGCCATTGCGGATCCTGTCCAGGCCGTTTTTCGCTGCTTCCATAAGCTCAGCGCTAAAATTCAAGGGACTCCTGTAATGGGCGCTCAGCATAAAGAAGCGGAGAACCTGCAGGTCATATTTCTCAGAAATTTCCCTTACTGTGAAAAAATTTCCCAGGGATTTTGACATTTTTCGGTTGTCGATATTCAAAAATCCATTGTGCAGCCAGTATTTTGCAAAGGCCTTTCCGTTACACGCCTCACTCTGGGCAATCTCATTTTCGTGATGGGGGAAGATCAGGTCCTCTCCGCCAGCATGGATATCAATTTCCTCCCCCAGGTACTTCCGGGACATGACAGAGCACTCAATATGCCAGCCTGGCCTGCCCTGGCACCAGGGAGACTCCCAGTAAGGCTCCCCTTCCTTCTTGGGCTTCCAGAGCACGAAATCCAGAGAATCTTCCTTGTCCTCCCCGGTTACCTGAATATCCCGATGGCCCGCCTGCAGGTCGTCTAAATTCTTGTGGGAGAGCTTACCATATTCCTTAAATTTTCTGGTTCTATAATATACTGTCCCATCTGCTGCCGGATAAGCGTATCCTTTTTCGATCAAGGCAGAGATCATTTCCAGCATGCCGTCAATCTCCTCCGTGGCCAGAGGATGGGTAGTAGCAGGCTTTACGTTCATGCCTTCCATGTCTTTTTTACATTCCGCAATGTAACGCTGGGAGATTTCCTGGGCGGAAACGCCTTCTTCTATGGCTTTTTTGATAATTTTGTCGTCTACATCGGTAAAATTAGATACAAAATTTACGTCGTACCCTTTGTATTCCATATAGCGCCGTACGGTGTCGAAAACGATCATGGGTCTTGCATTGCCAATATGGATAAAATTGTAAACGGTAGGGCCGCATACGTACATTTTTACTTTCCCTTCCTCTAAGGGCACAAATTCTTCTTTTTGCCGGCTAAGTGTATTGTATACTTTCATAAGTCCTCCTAATATTTACTATTTTAATTCTGTTTTCCAAAAGGAGCCTTTGGGGAAGGCACACATTTTTTATAAAGCTCCCTGATCTCTTTTTCCATATCTATGATACGGTTGCAAAGGGCGGAATTTTCCCGCTGCAGCAGTGTGATATCTTCCATAACAGGGTCTGGGAGATGCACCTGATCCATGTCGCTTCTGGGGACTTTCACATTGCCGCGCTTCACGACCCTTCCGGGAACGCCCACTACGGTGCAGTTGGGCGGGACTTCATTCAGCACTACGCTTCCAGCCCCGATCTTGCTGTTTTCCCCAATGGTGAAGGAACCGATGATCTTTGCCCCAGCGCTTACCATAACGTTATCACAAAGGGTTGGATGGCGCTTTCCAGTTTCCTTTCCGGTGCCGCCTAAGGTGACGCCCTGGTAGAGGGTAACGTTATCCCCAATAATCGTAGTCTCGCCGATAATCACGCCGCTTCCGTGGTCAATGAAAAAGCCTTTGCCAATTACGGCTCCCGGATGGATTTCTATGCCAGTTTTTCGGGCGGCCTTCTGGGAAATCCTCCGGGCGCGGAAATAGTGGCCCTTTAAATATTGTTTGTGTGCTTTCCGGTAGCTGAGCATCACGCGGAAGCTGGGGTATAAAAGCACTTCCAGAGGGGATTTGATGGCAGGATCCCGCTCCTTAATCACTTGAAATTCTTCTTTAACATGTTGCAAAAATCCCATTTCTGCACACTTCCTTCCACTAAAAAATGAATAGAAAAAACTCCGCCTCCTGCTAATTTAGAGACGAAGTTATCCGCGGTTCCACTCTATGTGAATGCCGTAGGCCACAAGCTGTATGGACGGCATTCCACTTGATGCACGTAACGTGTGCCGGGCGTACCAGAATACGGGTTAAAGGAAGGCCTTATCAGGCTGGGGGATGGATTTTTAGCCTGGGATTGCCCTTAAACGTTCCTCCGGTCGGCTCGCAGATGCACTTCAGGTATCCCTTTATCAAAGCTGCTTCCAGCCAATGGCAGCTTCTCTCTGGGGACAAGCAGATAACTTACTCTCTCTGGTCTTTGCCTTTTCTAGTCATTTTGCTTCTCATAATAGTTTATGCAGAAAAGGGGGATTTGTCAATATTAATTTTTGTGAGAAAGCAGAGCTGCTATTTATGGCCGGTATCAGTAACTTGAGAGATTGTATTGGCAGGCCATTGTACATTCTGCCATTCCCATCGCCAGCCTATAAAATCCCTTAAATTACTGACATTGGCCGTGATTAGTAACAAAATACGCCTTTATACCCATTCTGTAATATAAACAGGAATATCCTTCAGTAAAAACTGCGCCAGCTCTGCAATATCCATTTTTTGCTCATTGCCTGTTCTTTGCGTCCGGTTTATGCGGTTGCCATCAGGGCTTAAGATAAGCTCGAAGCAGCCGCAGTTGGAACTGATAACAGGATCCTCTATGTCCACATAAAGGGTTTGGCAGGCAGGATTTTTCAGCAACGGAACAAAAGCAGAAATACACAGAATACGCAGCATCATCTCCATAGGCGGAAATGCAATCGCATATTCTGGCAAAGCTATATGGCAAAGGGACTCCTGGATATGCCTTTTGACAACTCCTGCGGCAACCCCTTCCTTTTGCCCCTGCAAACCCAAAATCAGCCTCCCGTCCAGGATTAAGTCTTTTATTTCTGCCGTCTTTTTTTCCTTATTTTCTATATTTTCCGTGGATATGCCGTAAACGAGGATCCCCTGCAGCGTGTCTGAGGATTCTAAAAGCAGCACGCCGCCCTGTTCCGCAGCAGTTTCCGCAAAAAGGCGTTTACAATAGGCTTTCTCCCATTGGATTGCGATTTGATAGCTTTGCCCTAAAATCTGATTGGCAAATGCGCACATTTGGGGAATGTCCTGTGGCCTGGGCTGCCGCCATGATATTCCCTGCAATAGGCTGTGCTGGATATCAGGCAGTTTCACGGCTGGCTGGGCATTGGATTTCCATAGGCCTGGCTGGGCATTGGGTTTCCATGAGCCTGGCTGGGCATTGGATTTCCATAGGCCTGGCTGGTTGGGGAAATAACGGAATCCAAGGGAGGTATAGTATGCCGGATTTGCTGGCATAAGAAAGGCAAATGGATATTGGCGGCGGCACAAATCCTGCAGAGCCTGTTCCATCATGCAGCGCATCTTCCCCTGCTTGCGGCACTCCGGGCGCGTGGCTACTGCCACAAGGTAGGGGGCGCTTCTATGGAATCCGTTGATAAGGAAATTATGCCTGTTGATGTGCATCATGGCCTGGATTTTATAGGCGTTGCCCTCCCATTGGCCTGCTGCGAAAATATCATTTTGCTTTACAATCCAATCATAATAAAAATCCACAAATTCTTTGGAATCCTCTGGGAACGCGGATTCATAAAATTCCCGGGTTCCCTGCCTTTCCCTGTCATTTAAAAAATGTAATCTCATAATACAGCCTCGCCTTCCTGCCTTCATCTGCCTTTGGCAACGCCCACTTCATCGGCTGGCACAGCCGCCGCACTGGCTGCAGTCCCTTTGGCTGTCATAAGCAGCCATGCTTGCCTCATAAAGCCCTGTGAGCAAACAAACCGCCTGGGCAGAAATCCCTTCTTGCCTTCCTGTAAATCCTAAATGCTCCTCAGTGGTGGCCTTAATATTCACCTGGCTCTTGGAAATTCCCAAGGTTTTTGCAATATTTTCTTCCATCTGCCGGATATAAGGGCGCAGCTTGGGGCGCTGGGCAATCACAGTAGCGTCAATATTCCCTACCACATAGCCTTCCTGCTGCAGCAGGGCGCCTACCTGCGCTAATAATTTCATACTGGAAATGCCTGCGTAAGCTTCATCCGTGTCTGGGAAATGCTTCCCGATATCCCCTAATGCCGCTGCCCCCAGCAATGCATCCATAATGGCATGCACCAGCACATCTGCATCAGAATGCCCATCCAGCCCCTTTTCATGCGGGATAGAAACCCCGCCCAGGATCAGTTCCCGCCCTTCTGCCAGCCGATGCACATCATAACCTGTACCAACTCTCATTTTGCCTCCTATTTCCCCTCATATGTAATCAGGCTCTCTACGGAATACCCTGAGAGCTTATCCCTTCCCTTCAGCCCGGCCAGCTCCATTACAAAACAGATCTTTACCACCTGGCCTCCCAGCTTCTCCACCATCTTAATAATGGCTTCAATGGTTCCGCCTGTGGCAATCAGGTCATCCACCACTACCACCTTCTGCCCTGGCTGAATGGCGTCCTTATGCATTTCAATCACTGCGCTCCCATATTCCAGGTCATATTCCTCTGAAATCGTCTCACAGGGCAGCTTCCCTTTTTTGCGCACAGGCACAAATCCTTTGTGGTTCTCATATGCCACTGGAACGCCGAAAATAAACCCTCTGGACTCTGGGCCGACCACCAGGTCATACTCCACATCCTTTAACTGCTCCAGTAATCCCTCAATTGCCAGGTGCAGCCCATCTGCATCCTGCAGGATGCTGGTCACATCCCGGAAAATAATCCCTGGCTCTGGAAAATCCGGAATGCTCCTAACGTAATCTTCCAATTTTTTCATCGTTTCTCTCCTTGTCCTTTTCTATCAAATATGCTGTATTTTTAAAACTGTACTTTCGCCCCTCCTGCTGTCCAACAGGCCTATCCTTGGATCTGTTCCCTTACACAAGCCAAAGCCGCTTCTACCGTATCATCCATATCAAAATAACGGTACTGGCCCAGCCTTCCCCCAAAGACCACATTGCCTTCCTTTTGGGCTGCTTCCAAATACCTGGCATAAAGGGCAGCATTCTGATCATCATTCATAGGGTAATAGGGCTCGTCCCCTTTGTTCCATTCCTTTGGATACTCCCTAGTAATCACCGTTTTGGGCTGCTTCCCATACTCAAAATGCTTATGCTCAATCACTCTGGTATAAGGCACTTCATATTCTGTATAATTGACCACAGCATTTCCCTGATAGTTTTCCTCATCCAAGACCTCGGTCTCAAACCGCAGGGAACGGTACTCCAGCTCCCCAAAGCAATAATTGAAATATTCATCAATCATCCCTGTATACACAACCTTCTCTGCCATCCCCTTATAATACTCCTGGCTGTCCAGGAAATTTTCTCCCAGCCGCACTTCGGTTCCTTCCAGCATCCTTTCCACCATCTTGGTATATCCGCCGATGGGAATCCCCTGATAATCGTCGTCAAAATAATTATTATCATAGGTAAAACGCACGGGAAGCCTCTTAATGATAAAGGCCGGCAGCTCTGTGGCGCGCCTCCCCCACTGTTTCTCCGTATATCCCTTTACCAGCTTCTCATACACATCACGCCCAACCAGGTTTAATGCCTGCTCTTCAAGGTTCTTGGGGCTCTCCACGGTGCATTCCCGTTTCTGCCCCTCAATTTTATCCTTTGCCTCCTGCGGCGTAACAACGCCCCACAGCTTATGGAACGTATTCATATTAAAGGGAAGGTTGTACATCTCCCCCTGATAATTAGCCACCGGCGAATTGGTGTATCGGTTAAACTCTGCAAATTGGCTGACATATTCCCAAACCTCCCTGTTGGATGTATGGAAAATATGGGCTCCATACTCATGGACCTGGATCCCTTCCACATCCTTCGTATAAATATTCCCTGCAATATGGTCCCGCTTCTCAATCACAAGGCACTTTTTCCCAGCCTGCTTCGCTTCCCTGGCAAAGACTGCCCCAAACAGCCCAGCCCCTGCGATAATAAAATCATATTCTTTCATTTTCCCTCTGATTCCTTTCTAACCTTAATCTATCCTAATTAAAAGTATAGTATACCCGACTTTTTTACACAAGGGATTTTTCCCAAAAAATTTCCATTTCTTTCCATCTTCTTAACACCATTTTCCCCATAAATCTGATATAATATCCCTAAGAGGTGATGAAATTGACAGCAAATCTTATAACAGACAGCGACACAATGGAATTATTAGAAAAATTAAAGCAGGAAAATACGATGCTGCACGAAGAAAACAAAAAACTAAATGAAACTGTAGAATGGATGCACGATATGATCTGGCATTTTGTCCATGCCCAACGCGCCTCCCAGACATCCCCGCCTGTCCCCCCGCTCTAATCCATGCGCTGCGTATCCTTGGCGCTTCGCAATCCAATGCCTGCACCATCCTTCTATAACATATACATCCGCCCAGACATGGTTCTGGGCGGATGCCATTTTAACCACTTATTCCCTTAGAAGGCAGGGATATCAATCTTCCCTTTTGCGCACCAACACAATCTTTGTAATCCCGTTACTGGAATCATCCTTCCGCATCTGCAGCTCTGGAAATGACTCAATCAGCTTCCCAAACTTATGGTACCCATAATTCCTGCAGTCAAAATCCGAATACAGCTTCTGTATCATATTCCCCAATTCAGACAGATACATCCACCCATCTTCATCCGAATTTTCATCCAACAGCGAAATCACTGTGGCCTTGATTTCTTTCAGGTTTGTGATGGGCTCTGCATCCTTGGACAGCACACGCTCTGGTTCTATGGTACGGATCCCCATCCTTCTTCCCCGTTCTGGCACGCTGGCCTTTGTCTCTTGGTGGTTATTCTTATACAGCACGTCCAATGTCTTAAATTTCTCACAGGCTCTTACAAAGGGCGTCGGCGTCTTGCTCTCCCCCATTCCGATCACCCGTTTGCCTGACTCCCGCAGCCGTGTAGCCAGCCTTGTAAAGTCACTGTCCGAAGACACAATGATAAACCCGTCCACATCATTTGTATACAAAATATCCATTGCATCTATGATCATCGCAGAATCCGAAGAATTTTTCCCTACTGTGTAGCTATACTGCTGGATTGGGATCAGGGAATTTTCCAGCAGGGAATCCCTCCAGGAATTTTTGGAGCTCAGCGTCCAATCCCCATAAATCCTCCGTATCGTAACATTTCCCAGGCTCTGCGCTTCCTTTGTGACAATCTCAATATATTTTGAAGACACATTCTCAGCATCAATCAGCAATGCATACTTTTTTTCATCACTCATTTCAATCTCCTTCTATATAAAAAATAATTTGCAGTTTTTACCATTATAATACTTTCTGATGCCAGAAACAAGCCAAAGCAGCCAGGCAACTGCAATATTTCTCCCTTTTTCCCCTTTTTCCACAAATTTCTACGCCTTTACAGAATTGGAAATATTAGGTATAATAATCTTTGCCTTTGTTTTGGACGGCACCGCCAGCCATTTTGGCACAGCCCGTCCTGCGCTTACAAAATGAGGAAAGGACTCTGAGCAACTATGAAACATAGATTAAGCAGGGTACAGACTATTGCCCTGGGCTTTTTTGCGATTATCCTACTGGGAACCATACTTCTGATGCTGCCCATCGCATCCAGGAACGGGCAGGGCGCCAGCTTTTTAAACGCACTGTTTACCTCTACCAGCAGCACCTGCGTGACAGGGCTGGTATTGGTAGACACTTACAGCAACTGGACATTGTTTGGGCAGGCGGTGATCCTGATACTGATCCAAATTGGGGGGCTGGGCTTTATCACCATCAGCATTTTCCTGGCAATCTTCCTGAAACGGAAGATCGGCCTAAAGGAACGGAACCTGATCCAGGAAAGCGTCAACACCCTGCAGTTGGCGGGCACCGTAAGGCTGGTGCGCAAGATCGTAATGTATACCGCATGGATCGAAGGGATTGGGGCTTTGCTTCTGATGGTGCGCTTTATCCCGCGGTTTGGATGGCTGAAGGGGATCTGGTATGGCATCTTCCACTCTATTTCCGCCTTCTGCAATGCAGGGTTTGACTTGATGGGGCAGTTTGAGCCTTACTGCTCCCTTACCGTGTATTATGATGATATCCTGGTAAACCTTGTGATTATGGCATTAATCATTTTAGGCGGGATTGGATTTATTGTATGGGATGACATTTCCACGCATAAATGGCATGTGCGGAAGTATCTGCTCCATACAAAAATCGTGCTTGCTATGACTTTTGCGCTAATCCTTGGAGGAAGCCTTTGCTTCTTCCTGTTTGAGCGCGGAAACCTGCTGGCGGGGATGGATGCCAAGGGCCAGATCCTCTCCTCCCTGTTTGGGGCAGTTACGCCCAGGACTGCAGGGTTCAATACGACGGACACAGGAATGTACACAGAGGGCACCCGGCTGCTGACAGTAATACTGATGTTTATTGGAGGAAGCCCCGGGTCTACGGCCGGAGGTGTGAAAACCACCACTATGATGGTTATTTTGCTGTATATCTGGGCGAATTTGCGGAATAAAAGCGGGCTAAACATTTTTGGGAGGCGGCTGGATGAGGATTCCATCAAAAAGGCCAGTACAATATTTTTTATTAATTTGCTGTTGGCTTCTGTATGCGGGCTGATTATGTGCGGGCTGGAAACGAAGCTCCCTTTATCAGATATTTTTATGGAAGTGTTTTCAGCCATTGGGACAGTGGGCATTTCCACTGGGATTACAAGGGATTTGTGCCTTGCATCCAAGTATCTTTTGATTTTTTTGATGTACAGCGGAAGGATTGGGAGCATGTCCTTTGCCCTTTCATTTACAGAAAAAAAGAGGACTTCGCTGGTACAGCTGCCAACGGAGCGGATTACCATTGGGTGATGGAGCCCTGAATTGGCAGTATTAATTTGCAGAAAGGAGCAGGTTGAAGATGAAATCAATCTTGGTTATTGGAATTGGAAGGTTCGGAAGGCATTTGTGCATGGATTTGGCAGAGAATGGAAATGATGTTATGGCAGTGGACAGGGAGGAAGAAAATCTGGAGGATATCCTGCCAATTGTTACCAGCGCCAAGATTGGGGACTGCACGAAAGAGGATGTGCTGCGGAGCTTTGGCATAAATAATTTTGACATTTGCTTTGTATGTATCGGCACAAATTTCCAAGGGAGCCTGGAGGTAACAAGCCTGTTGAAGGATTTGGGGGCGCCTTATGTGATCAGCAAAGCCACCAGGGATATACAGGCCAAGTTTTTACTGAAAAATGGGGCAGATGAGGTCGTTTACCCTGACCGGGATATTGCCAAGCGGATTGCCATCAAGGTAAGCGCCAACCATGTATATGATTATTTGGAAATGGGGGATTATTCCATTTATGAGATCCAGCCTTTGGAAGAATGGATTGGGAAGTCTATTAAAGAAATGGATTTCCGTGTAAGGTATAATGCGAATATCCTTGGCTTTAAACGGGATGGGCAAACGAGCCTGCTGCCGGATGCAGAACATATTTTCCAACGGGATGAACATCTGATGGTCATTGGGAAACGCGTTGACATTGACCGTATCCTAAAGAAATTATAGGGGATATGGCCCGGGAATACATAGGCAAAAGGGAGAAGGAACACCAGCATAGAAGATACGGCCGCCGTTTTAGAACAGATTTTTAAGATGATAAATTATAAAAGGAAAGAAGGATAAGTAATGCTACCGTATATTTTAGAAATAGATGGCAAGATCCTGCTTTGGATTCAGGATTTTCTCCGATTTGACTGGCTGAATCCAATCGTGCTGTTTGTGACGCGCCTGGGGGATGGGGGAACGGTATGGATTGTATTGGCAGCTTTGCTCCTAATTGGGAAGAAGTACCGGAAAACAGGAGGCTCCATGGCGATTGCCCTGCTGTTGGGATATTTGGGCACCAACCTGCTGTTAAAAAACCTGGTTATGCGCCCCAGGCCCTTTGACGCCATCCCGCAGCTGCAGGCCCTGGTACATGCGGGAGGATGGTCTTTTCCTTCCGGGCATTCCACCAGTTCTATGGCAGCAGGCGTGGTAATGTTCCGGCAGCTCCCCCGCCCCATTGGCGCCTTAGCTCTCATCCTGGCAATCCTAATCTGCCTGTCCAGGCTGTATGTAGGCGTCCATTATCCCACGGATGTGCTGTGCGGAGCCCTAATCGGGATCCTGGCAGCATTATGCGCTATAAAGCTGCAGAAAAAATAAGCAGCTATCACTCCACACAAAATGAAAGACTAACAAGAAAAGAGGGATCCATTATGCCTCAGGGTAATCCAAAACCAGGAGAGCTTTATTTACATTTTAAAAAGAAACTATACCAAATCATAACGATTGCGGAACACTCTGAAACACATGAGCCATTGGTAATCTACCAGGCATTATACGGGACATTCCAGGCCTATGCAAGGCCCCTTGCAATGTTCATAAGCCCCGTAGATACCGAAAAATACCCAGACGCCGGCCAGGCATACCGTTTCCAGCTTGTAATGCCGGAACAAATTTCCAATGAAAATAAAGAATCAGACGCAAAGAACGGCACGGCACAGCTGCCAGATAATTTCCAGCTTTGTGACAATACTGTAAATGTTGGAAATACTGAAAATATTGGAATCACTGAAAATAACGAAAATACTGAGAAAGGCCAGCAAGAAGCTTCTGCTGAAGAAAAGCTGATGGCATTCTTTGATGCGGATACCATGGATGAAAAGTATAAAATCCTGCTTGAAATGCGCAATGACGTAGATGACCGTATGATCAACAATATGGCCGTGGTACTGGATGTAGTCATTGATGAGGGGCCGCTGGACCAAAGATATGAGGAATTGAAAACCTGTATCCGCACCTTCCGCAGATATGAAACTACCCGGCTGCGATGAACAGTTAGGGGAATTTTATTAAAATGCCAGTGTCAATGTACATTTATATTTGGTGAAATTTTAAATATTTTATTGGAATCCGGTTATATGAATTTGTAACCTGTTAATAGACTCAGTAAAACTGGCATGGAAAGAAGTGTATTGATGAAAACATATCTATGGATTGAATACAGAAAGGAGAAATCTAGTAATATATTTTGGCAAACATTTATGGGACAGTTGTGTCCGGAAATAGTAGTAAAAAGTAAGAAAAATAATAGTGAACTGGTAAAAGCAGTTAATGCGCTAGGGGATAATGAGAATAGATATGTCATAGTATTTGATAATTCTTTCAATAATCTGCAGGTGGTTATGGAGCAAAAACAGTTGAGAAGATATGCAACGCTAAAAACAATGTTCTTCTGCTGGATATTATATGTTTTGAATACATTTTACTTGAGTTCAAGGATTTGATAGAATGGATTTATGCATCCGATGATGAATTTTTAACAATATGTAAGAGTATTTTGTCGGTTTTATGTTTTTAGGGCTGTCGAATTATTTCTTCTATCTATAGTATAACCAGTTTGACGGAGTCTATACATTTTATTGTATGGCAAACAGGCATTGTATTTTATTACCATTCCCGTGGGCGCTGCCCACACCTGGCCTCTGGAATAAGACTGGGATTTTTTGGCAATAATATAAATGCCGATGGAGTAAGGCTGGGATGGCAGGTGCTTTTGGCTGCTGCCATCCCGGTTTTTTACAGGTGTTCTGTGAGCCGTTCCCCGTACAGGACAATCAGCCGGTTCAGTACCTGGTCCCAGTTGCGGTATCTTTGCGTCCATCCCTTTGTTACATTTCTGCTTGCCAGAAACGGCATCTTTTCTAACGATGTATCGCTGGGGAACACGCTCTTTGCCTTGGTTACTTTCCGGTATTGGCGGTTCAGCCCTTCTATAATGTTCGTAGTGTACATGAGCTGGTGGATGTCATCCGGGAACTGGAAGAAGGGGCTGGCATAAAAACACTCCTTTTCGATAAGAATTTGCATATCCTAATTCTCACCAAAAAGGAGCCATTTATTTCCAAAAACACAAACTTATTTACACTACCGCGACTAAGCGCTGATCCGTACGCATACCAACGCTTTGGCTCAGAAAGCTTAGAACTTCCAGCTTTTTGGAGGCCGGAACCGCAGCAGGGAAAAGCTTATGCATACGGTGTCCGAATTGCCCAAACCCCCTCCCTACTTCTTAACCTTCACCTTCCTAACATCACTATACGCACCATAAACCTTCGTCTTCCCCACTGTCTTATAAGCACGCACCTTCACATAATACACCTTCCCCTTCAGCACCTTCTTGGAAATCGCCTTACTAACACTCTTATTCGATTTCACATCCAAAGCCTGCGCCTTCTTAAACTTCTTATCCGTACCATACAAAACCTGATACCCAGAAGCCTTCTTATCCCTCCCCCATTTTACTGTAATCTGCCCCTTCTTACTGCTCTTTGCACTCTTAAGCGCAACCTTTTTGGGCTTTACTGTAATCGTGATCTTTTTGCTTGCAGCCCCCTTATAATTTTTGCTGGCCGCCGATTTTACGGTTACAGTTACCTTCCCACAGCCAATAATCGTTGCCTTTCCATTCCCTGCATTCACCTTCACCACAGATTGGCTGCTCAGGCTATAGCTCAGCTTTTCCCCCTTCGCAGTAGACGCCCCAAGTGAAAATGCCCCATTTCCATATACTTTCCCTATGGACGCCTTTTTCACTTTTATGGCCTTAGAAGCCTTCTGAATCGTAAAAGCCTGAATATTGCTTCCTGTATAACCTGCAGACTGTGCCTGGATGACCGCCTTTGCCGTTCCGGCATCCACATTGTCTGTATAGGATACGGTATAATCCTCGCCTGCAATCAGCTCTTTTCCACCCAGCTCTACCTTCACAGAGGGTTCCTGGGCTTTTCCATTATAAGTAAACTTCGTCTGCCCCAGGGTTACCTTTGCCCCCCTTAGGTCCGAGACAACCGGAGCCGGATCTTCATTTTTCAGGAAAACAAGAATCGTAGGCGCCATGGAGGCGTCTGCATTCTGATTATTGGAAGCCCCGTCCTTGCTGACAAAGGTCAGCTCATAACCTTTTGTCTCGTTAACTGCCAAAGCGAGGGCTGTCTGCCCCTCTTCCAGGTTTTTGATAAAATCTGTAATATCAATGGAAACCCTTCTTCCGTCAATCTCCTGGCTGGCAGCATATTTATCATCCTGCGCCATAATTACATTGCCTGTGCCTACAATATCAAATTCTGCAGAATCACGATAGCCCTCCGCCCCGGCAGTGAATATAGGGCGGCTGTTCCATGTTACGTCCGCTTCTGACCAATCTGCATTTGGAATGACTGCAGCACGGATACGGTCTGTGCCTGTCTCGGAAGAATTGCGCCTTCCCATATAAGTGAGGCTAAGCTCTGCCGCTTCTATAGAATCCTTTTTCCCCTGAAGGCTGGATACATCAAATTTCAGCAGCCCCATCTTCAGGTCTGAATCATCCTTTGCTGTCTTCACTTCCCCTAAATAGCCATATTCTGCTGGGTTTGCAAGCGCCTCTGCATAGGTTTTCGTCCGAATATAATCACGGTTTCGGTTCCAGTCCTTCTCTGTTTTCCATGTATGGACAGAGGCATCCTCCAATGCCAGTAGGCTCTCTACCTGGATTTTAGAGGAACGCACCTGGATCTGAACGGTTTTGGTGGCGCTTGTATGGGCATCGGAAGCCCGGAATTCTATCACATAGGTATTTCCTACCTCTGCTTCTGTCAATGTCCAGGAAAAATGGCCTGTTGTCGGGTTGAACTCTGCCCCCTGGGGCACGCCCTCTGCCTGCAGTGTAACCGTATCCCCCTGGTCAGCGTCCGTAGCTGCCACATCAAATTCCAAGGTCTGCCCATCCGTTGCCAAAAAACTGTCCGATTGGGGTGAGGTAAAGACTGGGGCGGAATTATCTGCAAAATCCTTTTCCACATTGGCCACATTGGATATGTTCCAATTCAGGTCGGATGTGGAAGTGACCTTCCTGCCGCCCACATACAAATCCGAAATTTTGAGGTTGGTGGTATTGGTCACCTGGCAGTTTGCCGTTGGATTGGAGAACCAGCAGCCTTCCATCACCACTTCCCTGATCGGATCTTTTGTAATGGTCTCGCCTGTATAGCCATCTGTGTCGCCATTCAGCTTGCTGGCAACCCCTACGGCTGTCTGCGTCTTGCCATCCCCTCCGTTAATGACAAAATTATTTCCTGACCTGGAAGTGTCAAAGGAGCAGTTGATAAATTTCAAAGTTTCGTACCGTGGATAAATATCTGTATGGTTCTGCACTGTAATGCCATGGCCGCCGCCCATAAATCCCAGGGCGTTAAAATTCTCAAAGGTATAGTTTTTCATCTGATACCCATGGGCCTCATGCCCCAAACGGATCCCATTTCCAGCGCCGCAGCTCCACTGGAGGGTATTTTTCACTGTAATATTAAAGGAATCCGCCCTGTCCCAGCTATCACAGTCTGCATTGTACGCCACAAAGCCTGCCACTGCATTGGAGAATTTCTTGAAATCCGCATTATTTTTGTCATTGTCTTCTGGCTTAAAGGAAGCCAGCTTAAATTCCTTCTTATAAAAATCTTCTTTTTCCGGCGCAAACCAACGGCTGGGGTTATAATGCCCGGAAGCAAAGCAATCATCATTTCCCAGGGTAAATGCGCCGTTGATGGTCAGATCCTGGGAGCTTGCCATATCCGTCCCATCGCCCCAGGACATATCATATGGCGTCAGCCCTTTGATATTATTCAAATTGATATTCTGCCCGCTGTGGGCTTCCCAGTTCCATTGCTTTGCATTGCGCATATAAGTATCCTGAAAGGTAATATTTTTGGAGCGCACCACCATAACGCCTGCCTGGTGGCAGCTCATATAGGCATCATTACGGTCGCCGCTTACCCTGCCGTTTTGCGCCCAATAATTTTCTACGCCGTTTCCATCAAACATCCCACGGCCGGAAATGGTGATATTCTCTGAATCCCAAATCCCAATTGCCGGTTCCATGGCTTCCGCGCAGGGCTGGATATGGTTTTTCAGCAGCGCGCCTTCCTCTAAATAAATATTTACGTTTTTCCCCTTGCGGCCCCGGATCTCCAGGCCGGCATAGGTGTAAGTCCCATTGGGGAAGTACAGGGTGTCCAGGCCATCTGTTGCATAGATTTTATCCAAGGCCGCCTGGAACGCATAGCTCATATCATCTGCTGACAGCTTCCTCTGGTCTGGATACCGCACATTGGATTCTGTCGCTTCCACAAGCTTTCCCGCCTGATAGGAATACGTATAAGACGCCTCATTTGGGGTGCCTTCTGCGAGCTTAATGGTAGCCTCTCCAGCAGGAATGGGCTGCTGCGCTTCCTGGTTGGGATGTTCCTGCAGATACTGCTCTGCAAAGTCTTTGAAATTCAGCACATTGGAAGCATCTGCTTTTGGCGCGCCTTCCTCTATTGGGTCGTTGATAATTGCTAGATAAGGCTGGCCGGACTGATTGGTGGCATCGCCGTTGACCATGACAATCACAGAGTTTAAGCCTGCCGCCTCTGACATCGTAAAAGTCAGGGTGCGTTTATCCGCACTCACTTTTATGCTTTCCTGTGGGTAATAACGTTCAGGGTATATGTTTACGCTGTGAATATCCTCGGATACTGTAATTGTAAATTCTGGCTTGCGGGTATCTGAGGAAAAACGGGCCACATCAAAATTATGGCCTTTTCGGTTAAATTGGACTACAGGAACCTCCGTTCCATCTGCTTTTAATGTGTATTTTGCAGACATGGTGTCTGGAGATTCGTTCTGCGGGGTATCAGGGTTATCCCCGGTGGGGGCGTATACATGGATCTGGCTGGTTGGCTCTGCCGCAAAGGCCGTGCTAGGCGCTCCCATGGATCCTATGGAAGGAATAGACATTACAGCGCACAGGGCAAAGGTAAATACTTTTGATTTCCAGGTTCTTTGTTTCATTAGGGTTCCTCCTTGTGGGTTGTGGCTATCCTTATGGGTGGCCAGGAAGCTGAAGCAGGCAGGGCAACGCTTTGGCTGGGTTTGGCATGCAAAAGCCACGGTTTTCTATGCACTTTCGTTTTGGTCATGCCTATAGAAAACACATAAGGATGGCTGTTTCCATAAAATTTTATTTACTTTTATTATAGTAATATTATCCCGGAAAGCAAACCATATTTCTTAGTTATTGAGCATATTTCTTAGATTATATTGTGAATTTTAGTACCGCTATCCTCTCCTTGGCAGATGCTTCACTGCATCATCTGTCTGCCCCGTTTTACCATTCTGTTTACCTTTCAAAAGCAAAGAGGAACTGATGTACGCATTAGGCAATCAGATGTTTCACGAGGACAATCCATTTGAAGCAGCCAAGGGGAGGGACGACTTGAATGGCCTGCAAAAAATCAGGTCATTGCTTGCACTGAATCAGCCAGACGCTAAACGAAACCAGATAAATATGCAGGCAATCCCAATTTTGAAAGATCCGCATATTTTAGCGGTGGCGGTTGGGGAAAACAGGCGTGTATTAACTCCCTTGTGGCTGGAATTGTTGGAGGAGGGAAAAAAGGACGGTTCTATCAAGACGGAATACACAAAGGAGCTTTCCGAGCTTTTGCCGCTTATCAACTTTTGGCTTATGCCCTCGGTATTCCCTGCCACAGAGGAAGAACTGCTTCATAAATACCATTTTGTGAAAGAAGTGTTAGCCCATATGGGACTGCCGCTTTATGATGATAATATGGCAACCTTTACAGAAAAATTTATCACTGATATTACGGAAACACCCTGCGGCCGAAACTTTATGCCGGAAAAAGCCGACAGCAATAATGTAAAAGGAGGGAATGGGCTATGACCGAAAAATTATTCACAAAAAATTTCACGCTTCTTATTTTTGGGGCAGCTAACCTCATTGTTTGGGAATTTTATACTAAAACTGGCGTTATCCATGTATATACTGGAAGCGACTGGTTCAGCAGCCATATTTGCAGGGATACTGTCTGCTGCTACAATCCCGGCCATTCTTTTGTCACCGCTTGGCGGCATCTTGGCAGACAGGGCAGACAGACGGAATATTATGGTAGCGTTAAACGCATTGACTGGCATATCGGTTCTTTGTTTGAATGTTTTATAAAATTGAGTTATCAGCGTATGCAAAATCAAGGCGGTGTGTTTCAGACTGCAAAGCAGGATTTTTTATCAAGTATGCGGTATATTTCAAAAGAACAGACAAGCATATCAAAGATGCTGCTCTTAACGGCATTCTCAAGGTTTTTTGTGATGGGTATTGCCATAGTTGGGCTTCCCTTTCTTGTGCGGACTGTCCTTGGATTGAATGCGAAATATTATGGGGCTGCGGAGAGTGCGTTAGCTGTTGCTACAATCTTAGGAAGCATTGCCGCAGGGGCTTGGGCAGAGAAATTGAAAATACATAAATTATCTGTCCTGCTTGCTTTTCTGGGTATTTTTATTATCCCTGCAGGCATTATTTTCCTCTTGCCAGTGAATGCCATCATAAAGTATGGCGTTATGATTGTATCATTTTGCGGTATGCAGGCTGTTATCAGTATATTTTCTATTTTTGCCGTTTCCCTTATACAGCAGAAAACGCCAAATCATTTAATAGGAAAAGTGATGGCTTATACATCGACAGTTACTTTGTGTGTACAGCCCATAGGACAAATCGTGTACGGTTTTCTGTTTGACCAATTTCACAGTGCCGTATATTTTGTCTTAATCCCGACTGGTATCATAGTTTGTATTATAGGGCTGTCTGCAATGAGCTTCTTTAGAAATATGGAAAGGGAACAGCAGCAAGTGTCAGCATAAAGCAGGAAAAGTGGTTATTGTGTCCTGTATGGGCTGAACTGCGCATTCCGTGAAAACATGGTTCAGGAGCGGAGGGCGGTTTTTGCGAAGCAAAACTTTAGATATCGGCCCGAATTGTTGCTATGAGCGGTTCCAAGGCCGTGAATCAATGTCAGTAACTTAAGGGATTTTATAGGCTGGCGATGGGAGTGGCTAGTCATCCATCCGGGAAGATGCTGATAGGCTGTAGGGGTGGCTACGCGGACGTCTGGGAGAGGCTGATAGGCTGCAGGGGTGGCTACGCGGACGTCTGGGAAGAGGCTGATAGGCTGCAGGGGTGGCTACGCGGACGTCTGGGAGAGGCTGGGGCGGTTCCGTCCGCATGGTACAGCTTTTATGGAACTGCTTAGAAACCTTATGAATACAAATATCATTTCAAAATATTTGCAATTACTGCGAAAAAAACATAACTACACGCAAGATGAATTAGCAAAAAAATTGGATATATCCAGGCAAGCTGTTTCAAAATTGGAAACAGGAGCAGCTATCCCAGATTTAGAGATCCTGTTAAAAATATCCAAGCTTTATGGAATTACAATAAATGATATTTTAGAGCCGAATATATCAACTAAAAAGATAACTGATTTTGAACAATTATCAAAAGTTCCAGAAAACGAATTAAGAGAAATATTGGAACAATTTGATATGGCATCTCTTGTTACCGCTTCAATGGGAGCATCTCCAGAAATAAATAATTTGCTAGAAAAGTTATTTCCAGAGGCAGATTATAAAATAGAAAGAAACTGTATTGGCAGAGTTAGAGTTGATGAAGTTGAAAGAATACAGCAGGAAATAGTTTCTGTCATAAATTTACGGGCTTTAGACCATGAATCTTTATAAAATTATAAACCAGGCACCCATCTATCAGACTTTGCCTCATGGCCAATGCCATCCACAAAGGCCAGGAACGCTTCCCTTATCTTACAGCCTCTCCCTGACAGACGCTCCGCCACCAATGGCAAATGATCCCTGTCTGACACTCCGCCACCAATGGCAAATAATCCCACCACCCTAAAATCTCCCATACTGCTTCCGATACTCATTCGGGCTCATGCCCACCTGCTGATGGAAAACTCTCGCAAAATGGCTTTGCGTGCTAAAGCCCAGGTAAAAAGCAATGTCCCGGATACGGTAATCCGAATATTTTAAAAGGTTCTCCCCTCTTTTTACCTTCTCCTTCTGAATATATTGGGTAATGGTTATCTTTTCCTGTTCACGGAATAAATGGGAAAGGTAATCCGAATTCACCTGCAAATGCCTGGCAATATGGGCTACCTGGATGGCATCATGCAGATGTGTGAAAATGTAATCCTTCACTTAGCCAATCAGTGGATTTTTAACTAATTTTCTCTCCTTATGCCCTTTCCCCCTATTCTCCTTTTTGGCTGTACGGGCAGCCGCCACAAGCCTTACATACAGTTACTGCGCTTCCTGCTTAAATGCCGATACCTCTGGAATATTGTCGATTTCCTCTAACTGCTGGATCAGGCTGTCCGCCACGGTAAAAGCTTCCTCCACGCTAAGGCCGCCCCGTATTGCAGCCCTTGAAGCCATGGTAATATTTCCAATCACCAGGTTTTTATGGGAGCGGAGCGGATCCTTGGCAAGTATCCCAAAAGCCCCCTCATATGTCTCAGAAATACTTTTTGCCAAAGTTTCTGCATCCCCCTGTTCAATACTGTACAATTCCCGCAGCTCCTGTTCATAGGGATTATGCCTCTCCTCATTTTCCTGCCGCTGGAAAATTTCTTCCATAACCCGCTTTTGAACCTGTCCGGATAGAACATGAACATCCTGATCCATTCCCTGCCCCCTTTCCATACGCAAGCCGCTTACCTTACCGGCCTTGCAATCAACACTATATTCCGCAAGCCGCTTACCTTACCGGCCTTGCAATCAACACTATATTCCCGTCTGGGTAATAATACCGCAGCGGCTTCTCCAGCCGATACCCATCCCCATAATACATGGACACATGGTAAATATTTTTATACCTTCCGTTTCGGTTAGAGGAATCCCCATAAAATATCAAATCTCCTGGCAAAAGCTGTGAGGCGTCCAGCCCTTTAAAGGAAATGGCCTTGCCTGTCCTTTCCAGATAATAAGCCATAGAAGCCGCTGTAGGCGCATAGGAGGACGAGCCGCCCAATAAGCCTGCATCCTTCCCATAAGCCCGGAATACCAGGGAGCTGCAGTCATAAAACCCATTCTGCATACGCTGCGCCTGGCTATAAGTGGAACTATACATGATCTGATGCCCCTTCTTGCAGGCAGACAGCGCCCTTTGGGGCGCAACGCTCACCTTAAAGGCCAGGGATACGCCGTCTGCCTTTACGATAATCTCTGTGTTTCCATTGGATTTCGCCTTTACCTTGCCAGATTTGCTCACCGTGGCTACAGACTTATTTTTGGACTTATAGGTGATCTTTTTCTTGGAAGACGCTCCTTTTACGGAAATCTGTGTTGTTTTTCCAACGGACAATGCTTTGTAGGAGGACTTCAGCCGCGGATTTGTGACGGCCAGCTTATGCTTTATGGTCTTGCCGTCTACCGTCACGGTAATAACGGTCTTTCCTGTGGTGTAATTTGAAACCACTGTGCCATCCTGCCGGATTGACGCCAGCGAGCCTTTGCCGATTTTCCATTTTATAGTGCTGTATGTATTGGTTCCTGTCAGCTTCAGCCGCTTTGACTTCCCTATAGCCATAACTGAGCTGGAGGTTTTTAGTTTGGGATTGGATACCTTAATGGTTGTAAGGAATTTTTCAGTGCTCCCATCTGAATAGGTAACTGTCGCGGCAACCTTTGCCGTGCCAGAAGCCTTTCCTGTGATCTGGCCGTTTCCATCTATGCTGGCAATTTTGGGATGGGAGGATTCCCAGGCAGTATGTACGATAGAAAGGCCTTCTTTGCCTACATTTTTCAGCTTTAACTGCTTTTTGGCATGGATGGCTATGGATATTTGCTGCTGGACAATCCCACTGTCTATGATTTTTATGGCACACTGTGAAACTCCTGTGACAGCCTGCCCATCCACATACCTGCTGTAAACAGCCTGAACCGTGGCTGTCCCTGCTGCTTCTCCTGTGATTTCGCAGGTATTTCCAGAATAGGAACAACCCACCCGTTCCCAGGAATCATCCAAAAGCCGAAAATAGACAGTCTCATTTTCAGAAAGGTTCAATAGCTGCAGGGCAGCGCTTTGGCCTTTCATTATGGTAACGGAAGCCCGGTTAAACTTATGCTTATTTTCCAGAACCTCTACCTTGCAGGTGGCTTTTTTGCCCAGAAGGGTAGCGGTCAGAGTCGCTGTTCCCGCTTTTTTTCCTACAACTTCCCCCGTTTCATTGACGGTGGCAACCTTGGAATTAGAGGATTTCCACTTCAGGCCTTCGGAGGGCCTTGCGGTAATATCCAGGCGGTATGTATTTCCCTCATAGACGGCTGCTTTTGCGGACTTTATCTTCAGGGAAGGGTTTTTCACTGTAACCTTGCATTTTTTGGATATGCCATTGCAGGTGGCAGTGATCGTTGCTGTACCGGTTTTCTTGGGCGATACCTGGCCTTGTTGGTTTACTGCAGCCACTTTTGGGTCAGAGGATTCCCATTTGACCGTACCAGATGGCCTTGCCGTAGCTTCTAATTTCAGAGTGCCTTTCACGTATGCAGTTGCTTTGGATTTTAGCGTTAAGGAAGGATTTTTTACTGTCACTTTGCAGGATTCTGCAGCGCCGCTTGCAGTGGCGGCTGTAACCGTAGCTTTCCCTGCCTTTACAGGAGTGATTTCCCCCTGGGCATTGACCTTCACAACCTCTGGCTCAGAGGACGACCAGGTTATGGCTTCTTCTTCCACAAGGGACGCTGCCAGCTTTTCTGCCTTACCCACATAAACCACAAGGGAATTGTGATTGAGTGAAATGCGGTTCTTTACTGTAACCTCACAGGCAGCCGTCCCTGTAAACCGTCCTTCCTCTGTGACGGCTGTGGCAGTGGCCGTAATGATGGCAGTCCCTATGCCATTTGCCGTGATGGTTCCATCCGCAGACACGGAGGCGATCCCGTCATTGTCAGAAGACCAGGTAATTTCAGAAGAAAGCTCAGCTTCTGCCTCCAGCTGAAATACATCTCCAATGGACATCTCATAGGTATTATAATCCAAAAATACCCATTGGGAATCATCAGCCTTGCCATTTTGGAACACCGCTGGATTATCCGCACTTGATGGCAAAGGGGATGCCTCTGCATCCTTTGACGGCAAAGCAGGCGGCTCTTCATCCTTTGACAGGGGAGCAGGCACGCCTGCATCTTTTGACGGTGGGGCAGATGTGCCTGTATCCCCTGAAGGCGCAGTAGTTCCTCCCTCCTTCGATGGCAAGGCGGTTACTTTATCCTTTGAGGGCGTAATGGTCTCTTCAGCCTTCGGTGACAAGGCAGATGGCTCTGCACCCTCTAAAGACCCTGAGGATAAGCCTGCGGCTTTGGATGGATTTTGCCGGTGGGAGCCTGTTGATTCTGTTTGGATATTGGCTCCTTGGGAATAGCCAGAATTTGCCTGGGGAACCAATGGCGTTTCCCAGAGCAGTGAACAGCTTAGCGCTATCGCAAGAATTTTTTTTAGCTTCATTTGTATTGTACCTCCTAAACATATGGTTGTTCTATAAAATTGTTGTATGAGATTGCTGTATAAATTTAGGATATCATATTTTTCCCTTTATGTAAACTTATCCTTTTTATTACTCTGGCGGACATACCGCAGAATGTGTTACTATTCACGGCCTAGGAGACGCCCATAACAATAACACAATTCTTGCATTTCTTCACAGAAACAGGTATAATCAAACCGCTTTTATTATTTGTAACCATAGTTCTTGCCTTATAATTTTATCACAACAGAATGGAGGATAACACAATGAAGGAAAAGCGGATACTCCTCATAGGCACTGGGGGCACAATCGCTTCCGAAATGGGAGGAAGCGGCCTGAAGCCAGAACTGACCAGCGAACAGCTTCTGCGGTACATTCCAGACATTTCCAACATCTGCGAAACAGAATGCATCCAGCTCTTCAGTTTGGACAGCACTAACATCCAGCCCAGCCATTGGGTTCATATCGCAGCAACCATACAAGAGCATTACCGGGAGTATGACGGCTTTGTGGTCAGCCATGGCACAGATACCATGGCATACACTGCCGCTGCCCTGAGCTATCTTATCCAGGGCATTCCCAAGCCCATTGTGCTTACCGGGGCTCAAAAGCCCATTGGCTTTGAGACCACCGACAGCAAAATGAACCTGCGGGACGCCTTTACTGTGGCTACCTCAGATATGCCTGGAGTGATGCTGGTTTTCAACGGCAAGATCATCATGGGCACCCGAGCCAGAAAAACCCGCAGCAAAAGCTTTGAAGCCTTTTCCAGCATCAACTACCCTCTCCTGGGGATGGTTCAGGACGGACGGATCATCCGTTATATCCGGCCAGAAAGCCGGGCTGTGCCACAATTCTATGGCGCCCTGGATCCTAAAGTGGCTCTGCTGAAGCTGGTTCCAGGAATTGACTGCGGCGTTGCAGAGTATCTTCTGGAGCGAAACAGCGCACTGATCATTGAAAGCTTCGGCGTAGGGGGACTGCCTGCTTATGAAGCTGGGAATTATTATGAAACGGTGAAACGCGGGCTGGATACTGGTAAAACGGTGGTGATGACCACCCAGGTGGAAAATGAGGGCAGCGACCTGGCCGTATACCATGTGGGCAACAGCATTAAGCAGAATTTGCCTATTCTGGAAGCTTATGATATGACAACGGAGGCGGTCACGGCAAAGCTAATGTGGATTTTAGGGCAGACCAAGGATCCAGCCTGGGTTGCAGAACTCTTTTATACTCCCATCGCCTGCGATATCCTGGCTGGAAACTGATTGCGGGCTCCTTTCTCAACTATAATTGCCTTTTCATACACCCGTCGACAAACCTTTCAGGAAAAGCCCATAAACAGGTATTTGCCAAACGAACCACTACCGGCTAAAGCTGGTAGGTTCGGTTGGCTACTGAAGCAGCCTAAAGCTGCTTGCCACAAAGCACTCTCCTGCCCACAAATTCCGTCTCCAAAACTGCTTGTTCAGTTCCTTATATTCCATCTCCAATTTTCTGGATGTACTTCCTTTTATATACTGTACCAGTTTTCTTGCCGAATTTTCTGTAACTTTCCATATCTTCACCTCAAGTTTAGTATTCCTATTTTTACTTTATCCAAACCTGAAGCTATGGAGTTAACCTAAAAACATAACTCCTTTCAATTTTAGTAAAAAATAGTAGGCATTTGCGAAACACCAGAACCCACATAAATACGGGATTCTCTTTGTTACAAAATAAAACAACTCCTCACTGGTCTGTGGTATAATTGAAATCTCCAGTAACAATTATCCATATCCACC
>CAJTDL010000016.1:33308-113704 GCA_910575035.1 Lachnospiraceae bacterium | reverse complement strand
AGGAATTAGGCTTCAAATGAAGCCCTCACATTGAACCTACTATCTTGCTAAAGATAGATTACAAACAAGCCCGCGCGGAACGAATGGGTTCCGCTTACGAGCGCACCGCAAATTCATCCAGCATAAAGGTAACATGCACCGGCAGCCTGCCCCCGCAGTTGAAATCTGCCTGATAATACAATTCCTGAAATATCTGTGTGTAGAGCATTCCGATGATATAATTATAGGATTTATCCGAATCCGGTATCACACAGAACAGTGCCGTTTTTGTTTTCCCGTCCCCGTTCACACCAATGCCCAACTCTGCGAGGTTTAACTCGTCCCTTGACAGCATACGCAGAACCTGTTTATTTTCCAGTGTTGCCAGACGGGAGTTGGCACTGATAATAATGGAACGCACCGTGTCCCCGGCACCCCTCATGCACTTGTTGTACTGTTTGACCGCCGGGTGGTTATCCTTCAGCGGGCTTGTCGCCTCCAGAAACTTCATTCTGGTGTCCAGCATGGAAGGCTTGCCCTTTTCCGTGACTTCCGCCTCCTCCATGAGTTTCAGCACAGAGGCAAAATTCCGTTTTGACGGTTTTTCTTCCAGCCACACATAATAGAAAAGTGCCTGCAGGAACAGCCCTTCCGCCTTCTCCCAAAACGGATCTGAAGGCGTAGAGCCTTTTGGGGTGGTATTGCTCATAATATTCGTTATCAGTTTTACCACATCCGTTTCCTCCCGGATATAGGCAAAGGGATTATAACAATCCGATTTTGCCATTTCCAGAAGGTTGATGACTTTCACGTTATAACCGTTATTCCTTAACATTTCCCCCTCGCTGCGCAGCAGCTCCCCTTTCGGATCAGTCAAAATGAAGGAAGTGTTTAACTGCATTAAATTGGGCTTTACCTCATAAAACGTCTTTCCTGCACCGGAACCACCTATAACCAATACATTATTATTGAGTTTGGTATGCCTTGTGTCAAGGCTCATACGGACATTCTGGCTCAAAATGCGGTTCCTGCCCTCATCCTTATCTGCCAGAAAACGGTTGACCTGCTTTATATCCGCCAGTTTGGAAGTGCCGTATTCCTTCCCCGGCATGAGGTTCCTCTGGCTGGTGTAATACATCACGATTACCACCGCATACACCAGCAGGGCATACCCTATCATGCGGAAGGTAAATTCATTGTAATAATCGTGCAATGGATAAGAGCAGACGACCGCAAACCGGTCCAGAAACTCATTAAACTCTATCCCCTCCCTCCATGCCCCTGCTGCGAGATACCCCAGAAAGGCAGAGGCAAGGGCACCAAGCACAATCAGTATGATGTTTGGTTTCTTTTTTGTCGTATTCATTTCTTCTCCTTTCTTACAGCAGAAAAACGCCGGTTCTGCGTTTTTCATATGCGAAATATAAAGATTCCTGGCCTGCGTCCTGCGCCGGCTTGGAATCTTTTTTCGCATTAGCGCCTCCTGACTCTTTCCGTTGTTTTTGCCGGCTGCTGCCTTGCCGCCTTATACCTCTGCCTTACTGCCGCCTCCACCCGGTCATAATGCCCGCTGTAAAGTTCCTCCCCTTTGATGGTGCGGATTACCCGGTTATCTGCGGAGTAAATCTTATATTCCTTATTCTTATCCAGATAGGTGAGCAGCGTCTTTCCGTTATGGATTTCCATAATATCCGCCTTGTCTATCCAGAGATACCCTTCGTTCTGCCCGTACATGCCCGGCACCCTTGTCTTTACGGCACGTTCATTTTCCTGTGCAACCAGCTTTTTTGTGATGGTAATGTCAAGCAGGGACGTATTTTTCGATGCCGCTATCTGCCTCATGCGGCTGCTCAGCTCCTGATACCTGCTGATCCTCCGGTCAAACGCCTCCCGTTCCATAATGACACGGTAATTGCCCGCCTCATCTGCCCGGTCAATGACACCGATTTTCGCAAGCTGCCCGATTACCTTTTCCGCCTCGTCTGCCCCCACCTGCAGGTCTGACTTCACCGCCTCCACGCTGACCGACTTTTTCCCCACGGCATAATGGCCGGCTTTCTGTATCAGCCCGTCAATGGCGCCCTCTGCCCGGACGGCCTCATCCGCATGGAGTTTCCGTGGGGACTTCCCGTTTTTTTCATTCTCCAGATACCGCAGTAACTGGTTCAGCTTTTCCTCATTGCCGCTTTTCAAGTATTCATCCATGTTGAACACCCTGCCGTCCTGTAACTTCTGTGACATCATCCGTATCCTCGGCGCCGCCTCACTGTGGAACATCACTTCCGTCAGGCCGTCATTCCTGTCAGCATCCGGCATTTCCGAATACAGAATCCCGTATTTCTTCGCCAGTTTACGGAACTTTTTCAAATCCTCATCCGCAAAGGAAAGCACCTGAATGTCGCCTCCCTTTGCCAGCAGGCCCTTTAAGTTTGTCTTTCCCATTTCCTTTTCATGCTCCAGCAGCCCCACAATCAAATCCAGCGCTTTCTGCATGGAATGAATGGAGGCGCTGCCCATTTTCATGGCTATCTCTATCCCGTCATAAGTGACACGGATAATCTGTACTGCGTCTGCTATCTCTGACATTTTTACCCTCCTACTGTCATATTAAAATATTTTCTGCTAGCGGTAAGCCTTTTCTGCCAGCACAATCTCTACTGCCTGTGCCATTTCATCCGCACTGAAACCGCTGTCAATCAGGTCGTTTACTTCCTGCCCCGTAAGCCCTGCCTGTACCGCCATCCTTACCTGTTCCATCTATGCGGGGTTTAAGCCCTTCCCCGTAAGCTGCTTTATCAGCCCGGAATCCTGCCTGCCCCTGCCAAATATTTTTTCCGCAAAGGCCTTCAGCCCGTCCGGCTTTCTCCTCACACTTCTCTCCACCGGGACAAGATGCCTTTCCCCATTCCTGCCCCTTATGGCAGCGAGATAATCATTCCCGGAAAAATCTTGGGAATTGTTAGCCGGGGACTCTGCCCCCTGCCGGTTCGATACTGGTTTCTGCACACCGGATGCCTCCTGCTGCCCTGCTGTCTCTGTCAAAACCTTATTTCCCATCTCTTTTAACCTCTGCCCCATCTCATCTTTTTCTTTCTGGACTTCCTCAATGTCTGTAATCAACTGCTCTTTTTCCTTCATAAGCGTCTGGTTCTGCCGGTAGAAACGGTCCCGTTCCTCCAGTATGGAACGCTTTTCACTGTCATAGCCGGTTTTCTCCTGCTCCAGTTCCTTTACCCGCTTTTCCAAATCTTCCGCTTTTGTGCGGAGCTTTGCATTCTCCGCTGCCTGTTTATTATTGATTTCCTGCTGGTCCCCCAGTTCCTTTTCCCGCTGCCTGAGTGCCTCCTCCAAAGACGCTTTCTTTTCCTGTGTGTCCTTTCCCTCCTGGCTTTCCTGTACCTCTGCCGCCTCCCGGTTTGCCTGATATACCCGTTTTAATGCCTGCTCCATGTCGTAGGCGGTCAGGTTCTTTGCACCCACATCCCGCAGCTGCGCCACCGGCACTCCCTTCCCATAATAATTTGCCAGCAGCTGCATCTGGTAGGGATTGAACCCGCCATCTGCCAGCATCCGCAGCAGGCCACCGTCACTGTCTGCCCGCATGATGGAAGAAAATTTCTTACAGCGGTCCATCTGCCACCCCTTCTCTGCATACAGGGCAACCAGTTCCTGCGGATAGCCAAGCTCCAAATCCTCTTTTGCAAGTTTCAGTACGTCATCCCCGCAGCCCTTTTGGGTAAGCTCATTGATGAAAGGCGCAAACTGCGCCATCTCCGTTTTCCTTGTCTCCATATCCTGCCTCTCTTTCCCGATTTTTTCATATTCACCGCAATTCATTAGGAGTTTCTTCTATGGAATCCTCCCTGCCGTTCCCTCCGGCATTCCGGCAAGGCCGTCATCTCCCCATTCCCCTGGTACGTTCCATGCCGCGTTCTTCCTTTCTTTCCCCCTCCAGCTTTTCCAGATAAGGTTCCATATCTTCCACCGCCTGTTTTACCAGAGGGTGGTCCCGGTATGCAGGAATTAAGTCAATCATCTCCTGTGCAATCCCCCTGCCCTGATATAACGGCCATTTGGTGCCGGAATAATCCGGGATACTTTCATCCTGCAGCACAAAACCGATTCCCGGCCCGTATGGCCTGCCCCTCCTGCAAATCCACATATACACGTCCACTGCCTCTGACAGCGTCAGGTTCTCATGCAGTTCCCCAAGACTTTCCGGAAACTCCATGCACTCTGCCGCATAAAAAGTTATTTCTGCCATCTGCCATGCCCTCCATTCATATATTTTCTGTTCCCATTCCTTCATACATAAAAGCCGGCTGCCCCGTGCTCCGCACTTTTACAATAAAATAACAGCCTGTAATAAGTCATTCCTGGCCCCGGCTGTTCCTGCCCATTTCCTGTCCTGTTTTTTCTTCCTGCCTGTCCCTTGCCCGTTCCAGGCTTTCCGTAAATTCAGCTATCATTTCTCCGGCCATTTTCAGTCTTTTCCTGATTTCCCGATGCCTTTCATAAATGCCGCTGCCCTTATCCTTATATTTTTTACGGAGCATTTCTGTTTCTTCTAATGAATAGCCTTCACTGTGGAGCTGCCCCTCCAATGCCTGGTACCGCAGATGTTCCTTTTCAAAAAATTTATCCCCTGCCTGATAACTTTTTTCTGCCGGGGCTAATTCCAGCATCTTGTCTGCCACGGAAAACAGCGGCGCCAACTGCCTTTTCTCCCGGTACAGCTCACGCCTCTCCTTCCCACATTCCGCCGCTTTTTCCTTCAGGTTATCCCTGGCTGCTGCCAGTTCCGTAAGGGAATGGATTCCATTCTTTACAAGGAAAAGATATTTTTCATGGACTTCCTGCATTTTACGGATTTCCTCCCGGTATTCCCATGCTTTGCTGTAGGGCAGCCGTTCCAGATGGCGCAGGCGGCAGATTTTGGCATAATAGGTTTTCTGTATGCCGGTCAGTTTTGTCCTGCGTAAAAACTCATCCTCCGGCGGCCCTATGGTGTGGGGATTTTGTTCACGGTTTCTTTTCGCATAGGTTTCCAGACTTTCCAGCCGGATTCTCTCCCGTATTCTTTCCTCCGTATAATCCTCCCCCAGAGATTTGCACCGGCAGAACCGCTGCATTCCTTTAGGCTTTACCGCCAGATATTTATTCTGCTTAATGTCATATTCCTTTTCTGCCATAAGGTCCAGGAACTCCCCAAAGGATTCCGCCTGCATGATGCAGGCATCCACATCCCGCTGTATCATTTCCCGCCAGATGAATTTCCCGTCCCGGAACTCATTCCAGTCTTTATATCCCTCATTGCGTTTTCTGCCGTGTTCCTCTATCTCTATGGTAGAAAGCCCGTATTCCTCACAAAGACGGTTTGTAACAGGCTGTATCTTTTTTGCCCAGTCGCCTTTTTCATAACGGTATTTCCTGCCGTTTTGGTAATTCACGCTGTTAAATATGATATGCCCGTGGACATGGGCGGTATTGTCATGGACGGCAAGGACGGCCTCATACTCCTGCCCCAGATATTCCTCCACAAACCTGCGTATTATCTCAAAAGCAGTGTCCGGGCTGGCCTCCCCCGCCTCAAAGGAAATGATAAGGTGGTAGCCCTGTCTCTTATCCGTCTTTCCATACTTCCGTTTCGTTGCCGCCATCTGTTCATAGGCTTTCCCCGGCTGGCAGTTAATCCCCATTACCAGCCTGCCTCCCTGCGTTTTCTCCCGGTCAAGGATATAGGAAACCGCCTGTTCCAGATGTTTCCCCGAAAACTTCACGCCGCTGTCATTTATGGTCAGAATCTTAGTGATAGCCAAAAGCCGCCACCACCCTTTCCATTTCCTCATTCAGTTTCCGCATATAGGCAACCAGACGGATTTTGTCTGACTCCCGGTACAGCCCTGAATTGTTATTATGGACTATCTCATTGATGTTGACGCCGATCCGGTTCACTTCGTTGATAAGGGCTTTCAACCCCTGCCTCACTTCCAGGTAATCGTTCGGCTCCTGTGTTATCAGCAGCCGGAAATAATCGGATTCTTTCATTCCTGCCTCTTTTGCCTTCTCCGAAAAAATCCCTGCATCATGGGCGGTCAGACGGAAATGCTTTACAACCTCCTTTGCCATCTACCTCCCCCTTTCCTGCCCACGCTGCCAGACTTCCTGCTTTTCCTGTTCCTCCTGACGGCTTTCTTCTTCCGGCTGCCCGTTTTCCCCTTTCCGGTATGATTCCAGTTTCACCTGCACTTCCTCCGGCACACTGCCGAGTGCTGCCCTGATCACTTCCAATGCACACTCCTGTGCTATCTGCTCATACTTTGTCTGTTGATACAGTCCATCCAGCACTTCCTCCTGTTTCTTCAGAATATCAAGTGCGTCACTGAACTGGTTATATTCCTTCTGGTCTGCCGGATTTTTCATACCGTCCTCCATATCCTGGATTAGTTCCAGGTTCCACTCACAGACATCGTGTATGGCATCATCTATGGAATACGGTTTATATTCCGGGGATTCCTCCCCGGCATCCAGTACCGCCAGTTCCTGATTGCGGATCGCTAATGTCATGCCATGCTCTGCCATATAATCCAAAATGATTTCTGCCCCGTCCTGCTCCATGCGGACTTCCGACTGTACCAGATGAAGCCACATCACCAGCTCCCCCGGTGTATTTACTTCCAGCACTTCCATTCCCATGCTACCTGCACCTCCTGTTTCTTTCCATAATAAAAGGCACCAGACGATAATCAGCCTGATGCCATAACAACATTTTTTCCGGTGCCCCATTACAAAAAGCACCTTTCCTTACCTGTCTTTCCTGCCTGCCGCAAATCCTCTCCTGCCCCGAAACCTTTGCCTCCTTTCCACTCCCAAAGGTTTCGCCAGATACGCATTTTGTGTCACAAAATGCCATCCGGTCAGTGGCACGGCCCCTGAAACCCCATAATATACCGGTAAATAGCATAAAATAGAAAATCTACACCATTCCTACACCGTTTGGGGCATTTTCTACACCGTTCCTACATCATTTTTCTGCTTTCCTACACCTTTCCTACACCATCAAAAAAAGGCTTTCCGAAAAGCCTACACCATTCCTACACCATTTTTTCTTCTTTCTACACCTTTCCTACACCAAAATTTTCAGAATCTACACCATTCCTACACCGCTGAAAAATCCCCTCCGTAAAAGCCTACACCGTTCCTACACCATTTTTTCTGCTTTCTACACCTTTCCTACACCGAAACTTCTGAAACCTACACCATTCCTACATCACCCTGGCATTTTCCCGGTATTTTTCCTGCTCCCTTGCTTTTTTTACTTCCACATTCCACTGGTTAAAGTCCTTGTACGGTTCCGGCGGCAGGAAAACCTCCGCTGCATAACCTTTTTCCACATACTTCTGCTGTAATGTTTCCGCTGCTTTCCTGCCCGGCCCGTCATTGTCCAGGCACAACTGTATTTCTTCCACCTCCGGGTGTTCCGCAAGGAAGGTCTCCAGAGGGGCATCTGCCAGCATCCCCAGCGCCACCATGCTCGCCTTATCTTTTGGGAACATCGTGATATAGCTCATCAGGTCGATTGCCGCCTCGAACACAACCACTTTTTTGCTTTTCCCATAATACAGATGGAAACCGTACCGCTTGTCATTGCCTGCCACGTCACACTTAAAGCCCTTCCCATTCCTGTCAAAGACACCCCGCATACTGGCAAACTTCGGCACGCCGTCCCTGTCCGTCCCGACAAAGACAATGTTGTGGTAATTCTTTGCCTCATATAAAATCCCTTTCCCCACAAAGAAGTCAATGACCGGGCGGGCAATCCCGCGCTCATGCTCCAGATAATGGTACAGGTAGGCATTGCTCCCTGCAAACTCCGGCAGCACAAACGGTTTCTTCTGTTCCTCTTTCTTCTGGTGCGGTATGGTATTCTGAATTTTCCTGACACTTTCCTCCCTGCGGTACCCCACAAAATCCAGCAGCCAGAACACCGCCTCTTTCACATCCATGCCCGCAAACACCCGCAGGAAGTCAATCTGGCTGCCGCCATTCTCCCCTTTGTCATACCGCCGTGAAAACCGGCACCAGTGGCTCCGCTCATAAATCCGTATGGAATCCATTTCCTTTAACGTGTGGTAATGCCCAATCCTTTTTACGGTATAGCCCATGCGTTCCGCCACGGCACAGAGGTCCGCCTGTTTTGCAATGCCCAGCTCCTCCTCTGTAAACCTCATCTCCTTCTCCCCCTCTCTGCCACCTCCACCGGGCTGTCCCATTCCAGTTTACGGTAATCGGTCTGGTATTCCCTGTGCGGATTTTTTACCATCCCCTTTTCATGGAAACTGAAATACCGGCTGTTGTCCCCGCCAACAATCACATGGTCCAGCAGCCCAATCCCAACAAGCCCGCATACCTGCTGCATCCGGTCCGTCAGTTTTACATCATCCTCCGATGGGAGAAGATTTCCGGACGTGTGGTTGTGGGCAAGGATTATCCCTGCCGCATTTGATAGAATGCCGGTTTTTAACAGTTCCCTCGGGTGCGCCATCGAATAATCCAAAGCACCGACACTGGCAAAATGGCAGTTAATGGGCGTATTGTCCGCCTTTAGGTTGATAACGCATACTACCTCCCGGTCCATGTCACAAAGCTGCTCCCTCACCAGATGGATCACATCTTCGGAAGTTCGGATTTTTGTTTCCGACAGTATGGGGGCATCCCGAACCAGCCGTACAGACACAACCTCAAGTGAAAAGTCATTCTCCTTCCCCATCCTTTTCCTCCTCCCCAAAAGTTACTTTTATAACCATGTTATCCGGCATAGTTTCCAGCAACATTGCAAGCTCTTTTTCCGAAATATCCCTTGTCTGATTTTCTTCCATATGCAGCCCCTATCTTGTCTTGTTTTCTTCCTGAATCAGCGGCAGTTCTGCCTGTTTTCCATCCAGCCTTTTTTCCAGGGATTCCGCTGCAAGGGTTACTTTCCTTGCAATCCTGTCATAGTGGTAAACGCTGTTTGATAAACGCTCCTCCAGTTCCAGGCTGCCCATATTTACTGCCTGAACCATCTCCAGCAGATGCGTCATATTTTTTTCTGCCATATCTTCTGGTATGGCAATTACCTCATTGATTGACGAAGGAAGAATGAAAAGGTTTTCCCCCAGCTTTTCCGACAACTGATGGAGGTTCTCCTCATACAGCATGGACACGGCACCATAAATTCCCGAACTGTTGCTGATAATCCACATGCTTTCCGCAGTACGCTTTGCCATCTCCATTTCCTCCCTGACCTCCTGCGGAATGTCAATCCCCTTCGGTATTCCGTCAAATAAATCACCCATACAGGTTACCGAAACCGGATTTATCCGCCTTGTGTTTTCCACTGCATACTGGAACAGTTCTTCCTCCGTCATACCAGCCATTTCCGCCATTTCATTGGAAAGAATGGTACTTTCGAGTGCGTCCGGGTAACTCTTAACCACCAATCGGTAAATAACCGATAAATCCTGAAATTCTCTGCTCGGTATATCTGCCAGAATCTCCCGGTTCTGCTCTGTATTGATAAGGCACATGATTACGTTGTCCTTAAAATGCTCTATCCCCATAGGCATTTCCATCTGCCGTTCCTTTAACATATCTGCTGACTGTGCATATTTCCATGCCGCTGCCTGGAGGACCATCTCGAGATTGCCGCATTCCCGGTATTTCTCATACATTTCATTCACATATATGCTTGAAAACAGCCGGGAATCCTCCCTCAGCACCGACAAAGCATCCAGTGTACGGTTCACTTTCCTTATCGGGCGGATATTCACTTCGGCATCCCTGTATTCCTCCGGCAGATAGCTTAGAAATTTCTCTTTTACTACTGCCTTAAATACCTCATAAGTCATCATTTATAAAAACCTCCTAACAAAACAGGAGAGAAACCAATACGGCCTCTCTCCCAAATTTCATATAAAATTGCTGTTAGCGAAGAACGCTGCCTCTGCGTTCTTCTGGTGCGTAATTAAAGGATTTCTCAGGCATGGTTCTTTCATGCCTTATGAAATCCTTTACGCACTTTCTTCCTGCGTCTCCTGCCATAAACTACACCGCCAGCAATACAGGCACCGCCCAGAGCGATAAACATCCACGGGTGGTAGTTCCCGCCCGTCTGCGGCAGTCTCGGCTTATTTGGTTTATTCTTGAGTTTCAAAGTATAAACCACCGTCTCCGCCGCACTGTCATCATACTGTAACAGAACCTCATGTGGGGTATCATCAAGAATATAGCCTTCTGCTGCCTTTGTCTCCACAATATAATACGGTATATCCTCCTTAAAACTGCCATCTTTGTTATAGGTGCAGATGTCAAGCAGCCCTGTCTCCGCATAGCCGGCCTTATCCGTCACCAGTGTTTCCAGCTTTTTCCCATCCTTGCTGCGTAATTCAAAGGTAACACCCTTTAATGGCTTTCCGGTTTTGCTGCAGGTTTTGTAAAGTGCAATCTTTCCCTTTACCCTTTCATCGGTCATGGCAACCTTCTGAATCTCCCCGGTTTCCTCTACGGTAAATTCCACCTCATTTGCAATCAGGTAGCCGTATGGCGCTGCCGTCTCCCGCAAGGTGTACTTCCCTGCCGGGATAGCCTCCAGACGGTACGGTTTCCCGTCCGTTTTCCATGAGGCATATACCTCCCCGTCGGAATCAATGATTTCCAGCGTTGCCCCCGTCAGCTCTTTCCCTGTCGTAATATCTGTTTTCGACACCTCCACGATAATCGGCGTGTCCTTCATCTCAAGTTCCTTTGTTACGGCTGGCGTGGCAGCCATTTCCTCCGTATAGGAGAAATCCACGTCATACACTGTTTCGTCTAACAGATACCCCGCCGGGGACTCCACTTCCTTCACATAGTACAGTCCAAGCGGCAAATCCGCCTCAAACACTGCCTTGCCGTTTTCATCCGTCAAAGCCGTATCCACAAGGTCATCCGCTTTTACAAGGACTTCCTCTGCTGCGTTTACAATATCCTCTTTCGTATAAATACCGTAAGTGGCTCCTGCTACCGGGTAAGTGCTTACACCGTCCGTCTTAACCAGTGACAGCTCCGGTTTTACCCTTGCATTGACAAACTCCGTCTCCCCGTAAACCACTTCTGTATGCTCATCTTCATAGGAAAGGGTAACTTCCTGCGGTTCCTCACAGATGGCAAAGCCCTTTGGCGGCTGCACTTCCACCACCTGATATTTCCCAAGCGGAAGATTATCAAGGGAAGCCTCCCCTTCCCCATCCGTGGTAAGCGTTGCGACTATTGCCCCTTTGCCTGCCGGGACACCGCCGATCACTTCCAGTATGCGGTTTCCATTTTCATCTGTCTGGTGGTCCGGGGTGTAAATATCTTCCACAGCAATAATATTGAATACTGCCCCCGCAAGCGGCTGTTCCTCATAATTAAAATCCACGCTCCTGTTTTCATCCGTAACTTCACTGAGAATACGGTCAACAATGGTGTCATAGACAATGGAAGTCAGGACCTCCCCGGACTTATGAATGGAAATGCTGCCCTTGGCCGGTTTGTTTTCAATGACTACTTCAATGACCGGATCGCCGTCTATATCTTCCGAGACTTTCAGCATGCCGTCCGTGGTAACCTCCAGCGGGAAACTTTCCTCCGTAATGACATACCCCTCCGGCGCTGTAATCTCCTCCACGGCATAACTGCCATATTTCAACTGTAACGGTGTGGTGATTGTCCCGGTTTCATCCGTGGTAAACTCACTGATTTTCTTATCCCCTACCTTCTGCTCCACATACTCATCCGTGTCCGTATTTTTAATCTTAAAGGTCACGCCGGGGAGCAGCACGGTATTCCCGTTTTCCGCATCCTTTTTCACAATGCGGATATAGGCCTTGAACGGCCCGTCATTGAACACCCGCCACTGCTGCGGCTCCCTGGAATCCTCCGTAACCGTTACGGTAAAATCCTTTGTTTTATACAAATCCTTCGGCACTTTTGTTTCCTTTACCAGATAGGTCCCGTAAGGCAGCTCTTTGGAAAGTGCATACCCTTTTTCATCCGTCACAAGCACATCATGGGTTTTGGCATTGTCCCATCCGTTCTTGTCAATATCCGACTGTAATTTTACGGTAAACTCCGCACCCTTGACATAATCCGTCTCCGTGCTTGCACCGTCGGTAGACACCTTGATAATCTCAAAGGCCTGTTTCTTTACCGTCTCAATGACCTTTGTGTTAAGGGAAATATCATGGTGGGTGTCCTGCGCCTCACGGAAGTTGACCGGATAGACTGTTTCGTCTAACAGATAGCCCTCACTTGCCTCTATCTCACGGATATAATAATTGCCAAAGTACAGGCTGCCAAAATTAAACTCTGCCTGCTCCCCTGTCTTTACCGTGGCAAGAAGGGCATCCTTCTCTGCCGGCACACCTGTTGACACAAAATCCGTTCCCTGCGTGCTGATAATGTTGTCATTCCCTGCATAAGTGACCGTGCCACGCCCATCCGGGTAAACAATGGTTTCTGCCGCATACAGCCCGTAAGTGGCCCCGGACAGTTTCGCATCTCCCTGCGGCTCTGCCCCTGTTTCCTTATCTTCCTTTTTCGCTGCCACATCACAGCGGATCGGTGTATTCTCTGCACTGAAATCGGAAATCTCCCCGTAATCCAGCACTACTTCCCACACCTTGCCGTCATCACGGTAGCCGTCCGGGATAACAACCTCTTTCACATAATATTTATCCTGCGTCTTTACAAACTTTTCCGAGGCGGCAGCACCCAGGTCCTCATCATAATAGAATACCGGCACTTCCGTCTTTCCGTCGCCCTCAACAGAAACACGCTGCGTACAGCCGGCATCGGTAAACACCGCAAACCCGGCACCCTTTACAAAATTCCCTGATTCCGAATCTGTCTTTTTTACCATGACGCCCACCGTATCAGGATATTCCACAACCTCCATCTTTTTTCCCTGCTGTGTTACCTTCCCATCACCGTCATAGAGGGTAAAGTATTCCAGCCCTACCGGATAAACCGTTTCATCCCTCTTGTAACCCGGCGCCTCCCTGACTTCTTTCAGGTAATAAGTGCCCTGTGTCAATATCTCCCTGCCAGAGTGTGAAAGCCCTTTATTGTTTGTTTTCTCCAATTTGCAAAGAAGGTCCGTACATTCCTCATCCTCATACAGGTAATACGTCGCCCCCTCTACCGGATCGCCATTATACACATTAGTTTTATGGAATTCAAACCTGCCCTCCTTAAATTTGGAAACCACTTTGACGCTTGCCGTCACGGTTCCCGGCTCAAACTCCTCAAGAAAGGTAATCTTCTGCTGTGACACCACCGTAGGCGTCCATTTCCTCCCGCCTTTTTCCTTAGACTTTGCGGTTGCTGTCAGCTTGATGGTGCTGTCCGCTGCAAGAATCTTATCCATTGCCTCCTGATTGCAGTACAGGTAAAAGTTGGAAGATGGCTTGTCTGCGTCTGTCTGCGCCACACAGATGTCATACTTCTTCAAATCGGAATCGTCCTCAATGTCACTGGCATCCGTTTTTAACTCCCCTACGGTCAGCCCGCCCGGCTGCCCTGTGATTTTATAGGACACGTTGGTAATGGTGCCTGTCTTTGTGCGGACAAACTTCTCTTTGGAACGGAACAGCCCGTCCCCCATGTCCTGCCACTCTGTCTTCTTAGGGGAAATCTTATAAGTGATGGACTTTGTCACGCCGGTTGCCGCATCATACGCATCCTCATCATAATTTTTCGCGTCCTCCACCATTGCCGCTATTTTCTTGTAAACACTGCTGCCATTGTTATAGTAGCTTAACTTTACTTCCCCGTTCAGCACATGGATTGACGCACCGGTAATGAAGTAATCGGCTGAGGCAGAACCCGCAGAATATTTGCTGTTGTGGCAGGTCCCGTTTAATTTCCTGGCGCCGTTTACCATACAGAACGTAATTTCAGGCTTAATGCTGCTCTTGCCGGCAGAAGATGAAACATCCCCTTTTGTTGTGCTCTTGTTCAGGTTCAGGCAGTAAACCAGATGGTTATGGTAATCCCCTGACTCCGAAATATACTTAATCCCCATCCTGCGTCCACAGTATGACGCATAGCCGTCACAGGCCACTTTCATACTGTCCTTGTTTGAAGATTTTACCGCTGCTTTTAACACTGGTGCAGAAGCCATCTGAATCATCATGGCATCCCCTGCACTGAAGGTTTCCATCTCTCCCTCTGACAACAGGCTCTGCCCGCCAGCCTCCCCATAACCGGGTTCCTCCTGTCCCAGCGCACCGTCTGATGGGGAAACCTGCCTGCCCCCTTCTCCGGGGGCAGGTTCTTCCTCCCCGCTGCTTTCTTCCCCTGTTTCTGACTGTCCGCTGCCGGATTCCCTGCTTTCCTGCACCGCTGTCTCCGGCTCACGCACGGATATGGTTCTACAGATAAGATAAGAGGTTTTGCCGCTTACCGGCTCTGCTTTGTAATAAGCGGCATAGTCCCCCGGCTTATTCCCGTCAAAGGAACCCTTTTCTGCATAATAGCTGACTTTGACAGCCTTATCATCATAGGAAAGCCCGTCAAAGGACTGCTCCACGTCAAACCCGTAGCCTGCTGCCACGATAATGTCTTCTGCCGTTACAATTTCCGCCGGTTCCAAATCCGGCCTGTCTGTTTCATTATAAAGCACCGGCTCCTGCCCCGCCTCTGCCTGGCCGGTTTCGTTACTCTCTAATGCGTCCGCACCCGGTCCGGTTGCATTGGCATAAGCAGCCGCCGGAATGACAGCCCCCACAGTCAGGACAAAAGCCATTACCAGAGCCATAACCCTTTTCAATCTCTTTTTTGTCATATACATCCTCCATTCATATACAGTATTCCGTTTCCTGCGGATATTCCCTGCCGGCACAGACACCGGGCATTCCCCCGGCATTTGTGCATAAAAAAGACACGCATATTCCAGCGTGCCTTTTCAACCCATAAAGCCGGTCCGCAAACCTGGCTTTCCCTTATTCCATTGCCATCCTGCCACGGATAAAAACAAAATTTTTCCTCTCCATCATAACCTTTCTCCTAACACCGCCCTGCATGAAACACAAGCAGCATCATCTTCAACACATTCCCGGACAAAAGCAGGGCAATCTCCAACACCGCCAGCGCCAGTTTCAAAACGTGTATAAAAATCCATGCCGCACCCTTTAACATCCACCCTGCGAAACGGGCAATGCCCCTGATTCCCTGCTTTACCATAAAGACCGCCTCCTAACTGTTCTCACTCCACCCCATTATCTTATCCATAATATCCGGCATCCCGCTAATGTCTGCAACATCATCTTCCCCTGTTTCCCCAGCCTCCGGCTCCCCGGCAGGAGGTCTGGCTGCCATCACCGGCTGTCCCGCCACTGCATTTCCCAAAACAATACGGACAACCTCCTGAATGACTTCTGCCTTTATCTCCTCTTTTATCCCGGAAAGCCTCTTTTCAAAATAGGCAGGCGTCAGTTCTTCCTGCAGTTCCTTCCCTTCCCCTGCCAGCAGGGCATCAAAAAACATTTCCAGTGCATCCATGACCAGCTGGTTCTTTGTACGGCCCGCAGCCAGCTTTTTATCTTCAAACAGCTGCAGCAGCCTGACATGCTGTGCCTTTTTCAAAGAAAACCGTATGGTAAAATGCCGGAACAGCTCTCCATAAGCCATAGCGCTCCCCCCTATCCAATCTTACGTTTCTGTGCCTGTGCCAGATAGGCATTCCCAAGCATTTCATATCCCTTTGCATTGGCTTTCACATCCTCAATGTACTGGATATTCCCCTGCTCCAAACCTCCAAAGCGTTTCATCACCCCGGCACCGCCGCCCACAAAGATAATCTGTGTTAAGTCCATGTTATAGCCAAGCTCCCTGATGTTATGGTAAATCTGCCTGCAGTAATCACGGATTTCCTTAACAATAATCCCCTGGTACTTCTCCGGCAGCCCACCACCGCCGTTTACCATAACTTTCTGAATATCGTACTCGTCCACCTCTGCGTTTAACTGCCTGACACACTCCTTGTTAATCTGCTGTATGCAGGTGATAATCCCATGCGGCTGTGTCACGCACACCGATTCATCCGGCAGGTGGTTGATAATCGGCATAATATCCACCGTCCACGAACCAATATCCACAACAAGCTGTTTCTCCGGGAATCTGTCAATCCGGTCAATCACAGCTGCATAACACTGGGGATAGACACATACATTCTCAATGAAAATATGGTACTTCTCTTTCTCAAAGGTAAAGGAAACTTCCTTTTTCTTTGACAGGTAAGAAACAAAATCTTTCTTCTCGTCCCCGAACCTTGTCAGCGGAAGCCCCACCGCCAGAAGTACATGGGCTGTTTTCTTCCCCCTGATTTTCAGTTCCTTTGCCACTGCTGCCAGTGTCAGCATGTAGTAATTTTCATCCGTTACCTTTGTGTCCTTTACTTCAAGACGCCTGCTGCCAATCTTGTAATACTTCCCGCCATACTCCAGTAAATTCTCTGTAAATGCCGGCTCTGTGCTGATTTCCTTACAGCCCGATGTAAATACCTCATGCACCGTTTTCATGCCGGACCAGCCGTGGTCAATCCCGATCACTTCTATTTTGTTATCCATTCTCTTTGTCCTCCTTTTCATGTAACCAGCTCCTTTTTCTAATAAAATACAAAAGGACTAAACCGACAGCGAAACACCATGTTCCAATCAGTCAATTTAGTCCTACCTAAAAAGTTCCAATATTCAGTTATCACTCCTTTTCGGCAATACGAAACCAACATCAAAATGATTTCTTTGACTTCGTATGCAATATGAGGTATTTTGATATATAACAGGCCTGCCCTATACCATCTGCTCTGTTTCATTGCAAAAAATAATAGGACTAAATCATCTGCAACCCCTTGATTTTACTAGGTTTCCTCTGATTTGTCCCTATTATATCACGCCCATCCACATAGCCAATATCCAGCCGGTCAAGGCAAGCCCGGATTTACCAACCGAATCTTCCATCTCGCCAGCAGAAATCCCATTCAATACTCCCATTACATTGATATCCAACAGCTGCCGCCATTCATTTCCCCTGCCCTCAATTAATGGAGCCGTAGGCATAATACCCGCATTATTGTACAGTAATCCACCCGGCCATGCAATTCCACTGCCATGTCGATCACAGCTTTTACTTCTTCATAGCTGGCCACATCCGCCGCCATATAAGCAATGATGCATCCTTTGAGGGAATCTGCCAGTTCCCTGAGCTTTTCTTCACGGCGGGAGGCAATTACAATTTTTGCCCCCTTGTCCGCCAGCAGTCTGACAGTGCCTCACCGATTCCACTGGATGCCCCTAAAATTACAACTACCTTGTCATTTACCGTATTCATCTTATCTGCTCCTCTGTATTTATACATTGGAACAGCCTATTGTGCTCTGTTATACTGGCTTTTTATAAGCTGTTCTTTAAAATCTCCCTGATTTCATCTTTGTCTGGCACCTTATAGCCGCCATCCATGATCAGTGTGCTTTCAACAATTTCCGGAAGCATCTCCTCTGTTACCCCAAGCTCTTTCAGATGCATCGTAAGTCCCAGTTCTTCCATATAAGCCTCCATTTTTTTCAGGCCTTCCGCTGCAATCTGTTCATCACTTTTTCCTTCCGGATCTACATCCCATACGTTCATGGCAAATCTCTTGAACTTTGCCAGCCCAAACGGGCAGATAAAGCGATAGTAGGCCATGGATACCGCTGCAAGGGTCATGCCATGGGTTGCATCCGTATGTGCCGCAACCGCCTGCCCAAGCATATGCACCATCCAGTCTGTAGATTTTCCTTTTGCCACCAGGGTATTTAACGCCCAAGTCGCAATCCACATGATATTGCTCCTTGCCTCGTAATCCGTAGGATTCTTCACAGCAATCCTGCTGGAATGGGTCAAAGACCGCAGCAGCCCCTCCATCAGATAATCGGAAGTATTGTCGTCCTCCCCAGAGAAATACTGCTCCGTAATATGGTTCATGATGTCATAGATTCCCGCAACCATCTGATACTGGGGCAGCGTGTAGGTATATACCGGGTTTAAGATGGAAAATTTCGGATATACCCTCTCATCAAATACATGGCCAATCTTCAGTTTCTGCTCATGGTTCGTGATAACTGCGCCGCCGTTCATTTCAGAGCCCGTACCAACCATTGTCAGGACACATCCCACCGGGATGATCTCATTGTCCACATCTTTCATCTGGAGATAATATTTTTCCCAGGGATCTTCCGTGCAGTATGCAGATACGGAAACCGCTTTCGCATAGTCGCAGACAGAACCGCCCCCAACTGCCAGGATCAGGTCTGCCTTACCCTCCCTGGCAATCTTACAGCCTTCCTGCAGCTTCTGTACCGTTGGATTTGGCATGACGCCTGCATCTTCCAACACATTTTTTCCATTGGCCTTCAAAATCTCCAAGACTTTATCATAAATGCCATTCTTTTTGACCGACCCGCCGCCATACACAAGCTGTACATTCTGTCCATACTTAGGCAGCTCTTCATTCAGGCCGGCAAGGGAATCCTCGCCAAAATAAAGTTTCGTCGGGTTACAATACATAAAATTTCCTAACATCGTCTTCCTCCTCGTATTTTAATCTTAGAAATGTCATCTCATATTTTCCGAAAAGAACTGATCCAGCTCATCAAAGGGAATCGCATCCTTTCCGCCGCCGTCATACAGATCCGTATGGACTGCATCCGGGATGATCAGCAGCTCCTTATTGTCTGTATAAGGGTTATCCTTCACCATTGCGGCATAAGCGTCGCGGCTGAAATAGCAGGAATGTGCCTTCTCCCCGTGCATGATAAGGACTGCGTTTCGAATCTCATTGCTGTACTGCAGAATGGGCTGGTTCATAAAGGACATGCAGCCTATCATATTCCAGCCACCGTTGGAATTTAAGGAGCGCTTATGGTAGCCACGTTCCGTTTTATAGTAATCATGATAATCCACCACGAAGAAAGGCGCATCCTCCGGCAGCGGATCCACAACCCCACCGCCCAGGGCATAGCTGCCGTTTTTATAATCCACAATCCTCTGGGCGTTCATGGCCTCCTTCTTTGCATACCGCGCATCCGCAGAGTTCTCTGCATCAAAATACCCGTTGGCATTGACGCGGGCCATATCATACATGGTGGACGCAGCCGTTGCCTTAATGCGGGTATCTGCATAACAAGCTAAAGAGAAACTTGGTGTTTGATACATCGTATCTTTACTGCGGGGAGGTTCATTTATCGTCTTTCCTTTTCCATTTGCCATACTAAAAAATCAAGACAATCAACCCTTTCCTGACTTTCATGCAGGTTATCCATCAAGCCGCAGCGGTGTTTCCGTAGTGTTTTAATCGCATCCTGAACCTGACCGCCACCATACAGTCTGCAGACCTTCTCAATGGTCTGAGCACTACAGCCTGCATCCTTTAGATTCTGAATAAGATCATCCGTATGACCGCCCCCCTTCCTGCCATGTCTGTATTATATCCCCTTGACTTTCATTTCGCTAATGGCTATAATTTATATCATGATATGAATTTTTAGAATATCACAGGAGGACAATATGGAACTACGGACAATGAGATATTTTCTCGCCGTGGCAAGAGAAGAAAACATGACCCGTGCGGCGCAGCTGCTCCACGTCACCCAGCCTACTCTCTCCAAGCAGTTAAAAGCACTTGAAGATGAGCTTGGGAAAAAACTGTTTACTCGCCATAGTTTCAGCATACAGCTGACTGAAGAAGGTGTTTTGCTTCGAAAACGAGCAGAAGACTTGATAAAAATGGCTGACAAAATTACAACGGAATTTCTTGCTTTGGATGATGTTCTGGGCGGGGATGTTTACTTCGGTTTGGCGGAATCCTACCAAATCAGGCATCTTGCTTCTGCCATTAAACAGTTTAAAAATACCTTTTCCGATCTGCGTTACCACATTACAAGCGGCGATACAGAGCAGGTCACGGAAAAACTGGATAAAGGCGTAATTGATTTTGCTGTCCTGGCCGAAGAACCGAATACCGCAAAATATCATTCCCTTTCTTTTCCTGAAGCCAATCTTTGGGGTGTTGTCATGAAGGAAGACTGCCCTCTCGCAGATAAGCAGGCTGTCTGTGCCGATGACCTGGCTGGGCTCCCGCTTTTTTGCTCGGAGCAGGGCTGGAACCATGATATTTCCAAATGGTGCGGCAGTCAAATAGACAGGCTGCATCTTGAAGGGTCTTTCCGACTGTCCTATAATGGCTCCCTATTTGTGAAGGAAGGGCTCGGATATCTTCTGACTTTTCAGCACCTCATTGATACAAGCCCTGGAAGCGGACTTGTTTTTCGCCCGCTGGCACCAGCACTTGAAACAAAAATTTATCTGGTATGGAAAAAATATCAGATATTTACTCCTATTGCACAACAGCTTTTGGAATACTTAAAGGACAGGTTTAAGGCTATCCCATCATAGTAAATATACCTGCCGATCAATTTGACCTAAAATCATCTATTTAAGCTTGATTTTACACAAAATCCATGTAAGCTGTGTCACACAGAATTAAAACATAATTTTAAGAAGGACACAGCAATGCTTCAAATATCCGAAATTGTAAAGAAAACTGAAAAAATGTTTGACTTATTCAATAAGTATTTCTACCATGGAGAGCTTACCCGTCCGGCCATCATCGTATCCCCAGACAGCGGACGCGGCGCATACGGCTGGTGCAGCATCCACGAAATCTGGAATGCAGAGAACGAGCTTTACCTGGAAATCAACCTTTGCGCCGAGTACCTCGACCGCCCTATTACAGAGATAGCCGCCACACTTATATTGAAAAACATGCCAAGTACGGCTGGACGGTTCTATCTTTACTACATTTTAGAAAAAAGAAAAAATCTTTAAAAAGCCTACTTCGGGCAGTGTGAAGGCGGAAGGCAAAAGCCTTGAAACACTGACTGAAGAACAGCTCACGGTGTTCCGCCACCGACGTATCGGCTTTATCTTCCAGAACTATACTTATATTTGTAATGGGGCAACATCAGCAGGCCCAAAACACCCTTTCCCACAGGCAGCAGGTAGGTTACTACAACCTTATCAGCCAACAGGCAAAACGCTGAAAGCAGATAAACGCATCGCCTATCAGATACAGGCAAAAACAGGCGTCCTCTCCAAAATGGACGGTTTTGACACCATACCCTACTATGTGAACAAGCTAAAGGATCTGCCTTACAAAGTGTACGCAAAGCTGCATAACACTGCCAATCTTAATGCCAAAGACTGCAAAGAGGCGATATACCAGATATGCAGCAATGCAGGGATTGAAAGAAAGCATGCCAGCCCATCAAAGGAATTTATTGCATCACTGTCCCTGGATACGCAGAAGGCCTGTCTTTACGGTATGGCGGGGGCAGTTATCCTGCTTGCCTGTATCCTTGTAATCTATGGTGTGTTTTATCTGTCCGGTTATCGGCAGAATACATCCGTTTGGCCAGCTTCGCACCATTGGCATGACAAAGAAGCAGATAAAAAAGTTTGTCCTCCGGGAGGGCGGCGTCCTATTTCTTTGCTCTGCTCTGGCCGGCATTTTGATTGGCTGTATTGCAAGATATTTCATGGTACCAGACGGCTTTCACATTCGCAATGACTTGTTGGCAACCGCCCTTGTATTTATAGCTGTCTATCTTATCACAATGTTTTCCGTATGCAAACCCGCCCGCATCCCCCGCTTTGCAAACGTTTTCCCTTGCTTTTCCCTTACTCCAGATTTCGGACGATCTCCAGGGCAGTCTTTGGAACAGACACAATATCCCCGGATGTTCCCGGATGCCCTTCCGATAAATCTGCAAAAATAGCAAACTTGTAATCCTGATATTCCCAGGTGGCCAACACATGTTCTTTGGCCTGCTGGACTTTTACATAGACCATTTGCCCAGAAGAAGCCGTCCCTTCCCAATTTTCCTCTTTTGCCGCATCGTATTCCACTTCCGGCAGAGCAGGCTCGCTGCCCTTTCCCGCCCAGAGGGTGCAATGCCCCCCCAGGATTGCATCGTCATACTGTATTTCCAGCTGGTTTTCTGCTGACTGCTTCCAAGTCCGGTTATTGAGCCACCCTGTATTCTGCGGCAGAAAAACAGGCATGCCAATTTTCACAAGGGAAAGGGGAAACTCCTCCCCTGGCTCAATCTGCCTTTCCTGGAAATTAGCATTTTCTGACTTTAGCGCATCATACCATTCCTGTCCTGTGGCTGCAGTAGACGCTTTTATGGGTATGTTCCATTTGTCGTCCAAGAGCCCCTCGCAAAGCCTTGCCATAATATGCCCTTCCAACCCAGTTTCATTTCCCTGCCCAAACCGTTTTATGCAGTATTGCAGGGTAGCATCCCCAAAATAGCCCAACTTCTGGTATTCCATACTATGGGCGTCTATATAATCCTGCGGACCGGATGAAGCAAAAACAAAATCGTCAGAAAGCCCCCCATCCCCTTGCGCAGAATCCCCAAAAGAAGATGTGGGATTTGGCGTTCCACATATGGCTTTCAGCAAACGCCCTATGATGGCATCCATATCCAGCTGGGCAGACGCAATGGCCTGGGCATAGCAATTTTTCACCTGCTGCTCCACAAATTTCCGGCCGTCAAGGGTGTCCTCCACAACAGACGGCGGGAACTTCCCACGAAGATCCGCTTCATACCCCTCGCCATCGGATGGCTCCCAATATTCCTTCAGGGTCTGGACGCCATCTTCATCCCATGCAAAGGTCAGCGCCACAGGGATATTGGAACCTCCCACCTCCTCTATGTCCGTTTGGGAAAATTTATATTCTGCGTAATAAGCCCATCCATAATAAGTGACGATTCGATCTTCACTTCCAATTGCAGGCGCAGAGGACTCTGTTTCCAAATTTACAAAGCTGCAACAGGCGAAATCATACCCGTCTGGGTCTGGATTTTCATAAAAATCCCCATTATGCTCCATGATGGCTTCATTGACCGCTGCCATTTCTTCTAACTCCAACGGCTGCCCATTGGAACGGCTCTGGCCTTCGGAAGACGCAGGGTCCTGGCCTTCCCCTTCCTCCAGCAGGGTAATCCCATACACCTCACCCAGCTGCGCCGGATAACTTTCCATAATCGTTCCATTATGCTCTATTTCTACCAGATCGCCCACCTTGGGCTCTGCCAATGTTCCTGCAGAAGATTTTACAGACGTACTGAAAATGACAATCCTGTCCGCAGAATTCAGCTCACTGGAGCCTTCCACTGGCTCCACCACCATTCTGGAATCATTTATTTCCACAATTTCCGCCTGAAATTTTACTGATGAGGCAAATTTCTCCCCATCTAAAAAAAATCCATCTGGAATCCGGGCATTCCCTTCCCCATACTGCTGGCTCCAGGAAGACAGCCACGCATAACCGGCGTCATAGTAATCGCCGTCTATGTACAGGTAAGTATTTCCCATATTCCAAACCTGATGCCCTGTGCCGTCTTTTAAGGTGATATTGAGCAAAATGCTGCTGCCCTCCAGATCCTCATGGCTTGTAAGGTACTTTCCCCTGCTTTGCTTGATCAGGGTGACAGCCCCTGCAAATTCCTCTGGGGATAAAGCCTTGTACTGCTTATCTGGATCCTGGGGCATCACCACAAGCTCGATGGATGCGATATCTTCCACCGACAAATGCTTCGCCCATTCCATGGTTTCCCGCTTGGAAGCCGGGTTGGTGGCAAGGCACAAAATCCCGGCCAGGCAGGCAACCGCTGCCAATATGCCAACGACGGCGGCTGGCTTCTTATAGTGTATCACATTTTTAATCCGGCTTTTTGTATCCCCCTCGCCAAATGCCAGCGGGAATCCAGAAACCCTTCTTTTCCCAAGGGCAAGGTGCAGCAGGGAGTCGGCATATTCCGTTCGGATGCCGCCGCCCATTTCCCGCATCACTGCCTCGTCGCAGCTCATCTCCATATCCTTCATAGACAGCACAAAGGCAAGCCACACGAAGGGATTGAACCAATGCAGGCACAGAGCGAAAAATGCCAGCGGCTTGATCAGATAATCTTTTCTGCGGATATGGTACTGCTCATGGAGGATGATGTAGCCCTGTTCCTTTTCCTCTAGAGAAGAAGGCAGGTAAATCCTGGGGCGCAGCAATCCCAGCACAAAGGGGGAGGGGATATAGTCTGCCAGGTAAATATTGTCCCGTAATACCATGGAACATGCCACTCTGCGGTGCAAACGCCAGACAGAGCCAATGCTATAAGCCCCCAGGGCGGCAGCCCCAAGAAGCCAGACGCCCATTGCCCATCTGCCTTCCTGGCTGCTCTCCTTGCCTGCGCCTGGCGTAATTTCCGTCCCGGATGTGCCATCCCCCTGCCCGATTGAGGCCACAGAAGAAACAGATGGAGACGAGCTCCCTGTTGCAGATCCTTCTCCCTCGCTGCCATACATCGGCATTGACTGGGCAACCGGCGCCTCTTCTGGAACTGCCCGTTCCCTGGAAATATATTCGATCTCGCCACTCCCATTGACTGGAAGGCCTGCCAGATTCAGCAAAGAAAAGGCAGAGTTCAGGGACGCTGGGCACAGCAGGCGAAACAGCACAATACCCCACAGCAGATAGGAATACTGTTTCGGAGCCTTGCGCAGCAGAAAGCGCAGCGCCAGGACAGCCAGCAGGACGAGGCTGGCCGTAAGGGTCATATTAAGCACCTTCAGGAAGATCCCATACAAAGCATCCATGGCTACCCCTCCCTTCTGTTATGGATAATGTCCGTCAGCTCCTGGATCTCTGCATCGGAAAGCTTTTTCCGGGCTGTAAATGCGGCAACGAAAGCCGGAAGGGAACCGTCAAAAGCCTCCTCCACAAAATGCGCCCCGCGCATGCCATAAAATTCCTGACGGCTGACCAGGGAGGACACCACGCCCCCTTCATTCTGGAATATGCCCTTTTCGCAAAGCTTGCGGAGTACATTATAAGCCGTGGGGCGCTTCCAGTTCAGATCCTTTGCACAAAGCTTTGCCAGTTCCCGGGAATGGATGGGTTCGTTTTGCCAGATCAAATCTGCAAAATGGGATTCCACAACCCCTAAATTTGTGTCAATCATGCGACCGCCTCCTTGTTCATTTGTAATAAACTAAATTCAGTTTACTACGAATGAACTGATTTGTCAACAAGGAACATGCTTACCATCAGAGATAAAATAATTTTGAAAATGCCCGAAGTTGGATCTCCCCTGTTCTTTTTACGGAAAACACCGAAGGCCATTGCCTTTATATGGCCGGGCGTGTGTTTTTCATTTTCACAGATTGCAATGCGGATCAATGCGCCGCCTCCCCGTCATTATACCGTCAGCGGCAACAGATAAACTTTTGCCGCTGCCATAGACTGACATTTTATAATAACCGGCCAAAAATATCAAAACAATTTAATTGCTGCAAAATGTTTATCTGTTGCCGCAAAATATTACAACGGACAGATTTTCCCCTTAATATCCATACCTTTTTCTATATTTCTGGAACATAAAGGCAGACAGGGCAAGCGCCATCAGTTCCGCCGCTGGCGTTGCCAGCCAGATGCCGTTCACGCCCAGAACCAAAGGAAGCGTGAGCATGGCGGCAAGCATAAACACAAACGACCGGGAAAACGCAAGGACAGCCGACACAATTCCATTGGATAATGCAGTAAACATCCCGCTTGCAAAAATATTAAATCCGATAAAAAGCAAGGCGGCCGTACAGATTCGGTTCCCCGTTACTGCCAGATCATAAACCAGATTATTCGGGCGGGCGAAAACAGAAACCAGCGGCCTTGTCAGACACAGGGAAGCCACAACTGTAATCCCGGAAATTGCCGCGATAACCTTCATGCTGATCCCAACCAGCTTCCTCAGCTTTCGGAAATTCTGTTCCCCGTGATAGAAGCTTATCATTGGAGCCACGCCGCAGGAATACCCCGTATAGAGGGAGCTTGCAAACATCAGCACATACATGATGATGGTCACCGCCGCCACGCCGTCCTCCCCGACATACAGAAGCATTGTCCAGTTGAACATCATCGTAATGATTCCGGTGACAAGCGCAGACGCCATCTCAGAGCATCCGTTTGCGGCTGCCTTTGCAAGGACTTTCAAGCGGAATACCGGTTTCCTGAAATGCAGCAGGCTCTTTTTCTGGCTGAAAACAAACAGGCCAACCACCGCCGTCACGGAATATCCAAGCCCTGTTGCAATCGCCGCACCGCTGATCCCCATATCAAATCCGGCAATCAACACATAATCAAGCGCCATATTCAAAATGCCGCCCGCCACAGAGCAGATCAGGGAAAGGGCTGCCCTTTCGCCGGCGATCATATAAAGCGTAAAGTTGTTCATCAAAAGGATCGGCACAGTAAACATCAGATAACGGCTTAAATACTCCACACAATACCTTTCCACATCCGCAGAAAGGTTCATTCCGGCAAAAACAGAATCCATGAAAAAATACCCTGCTGCACACATGATAATCCCCACAATGACATTTACGAGAATCAGAAATGTAAAGTCTTCCTTTGCCTCGTCCGTTTTCTGCTCACCCATCTTTTTCATAATGACTGCACTGCCCCCAGTGGCAAGCATGGTCGAGACCGCTGTGACAAGCTGGATCACAGGCGCCGTAAGATTAATTGCAGAAAGTGCGTCTGTACCGATCAAATTTGACACGAACAGGCCGTCAACCATCGTATAAAAGGACATGAACACCGTCATGGCAATGGTGGGTACGGCAAATCTCAGGATATTTCCTAATGTTACAGGCTTTTCATATACGTTTTGTTTTTCCATGGCTTTCCTCCTGTTAAAATCGCTGCTGACGGAACGAATGGGCAAAATCCAGCTTCCCGCCTTGTATTTCATTGATCCATACAGTATAATAAACCGTACAGTAACAGTATGGTCAATAGAAAATGATACATTTTTTAAATTCAGGAAGAAAAAAATATGGATGAAAAAAGCAAGTTACTTACCATTGGGCAATTTGCAGCGCTCCACGGCATCAACAAAAAACGCTGATGTGGTATGATGAGATCGGACTGTTCAAACCTGCCGCTATTAATCCAGAAAACGGATACCGCTGCTATAATTACCACCAGAGCTCCATACTGGAAACCATCCTCCTGCTCCGGAAGCTGGACGTATCCATACCGGAGATCCAGGACTTCATGAAAAACCGTTCCGCCCAAAACCTGAAATGGGTACCAGCTTAGCCATTTCCATGACGCCGCCTATGGTTCCATGATCCCCGTTGCCAGCCTGCTTCGGGGAAATTTCGACGGTTACACCAGGCTTTTCATCGAAATTCCCCAGTTTGGCCAGGAAAGCGGCCACCCGTTTGAAATTACGGATGGTGCCTGAAGCTAACCAAATAATTTCTTGATTTTTGTTGTATTCCATTTTTGAAACTGCAAAGGAAATAGATAAATACGCAAAAATCTTTGTAGGGAAAAGGCGTCTATATATGCTCAATTTCTTATAAATCAATGATTTCAGTTAATGAGCAGGCACTAACTTAGAGCCAGGCTCTGCCTGAAATGCTGCATCTTTCAAATATTTGATAAACTTTCAATCACTTCAGAAAATTTGAAAATAGCCCGCCCCGTTTGTAAGGCAGGCTATTTGATTCCAATATCAAAATCTTTAAACCTCTTTTTTCATCTCATTTTCCCCTATATTTTCCATTTCTCCATCCCACCCAGTCTGATTCCCGCCCCCTTCCGATAAATGATCCGATTCCTATTTCTTATACCTCTGCAGAACCCCCTCTACATCTTCTATAACTATGAACGCCTATTGTATAAAATGAATAACTTCCCTCATAGCCAGCCTCATAATATAACATACGATAATTCTTCTCCACATCCACTTCAAATACAAATATGTCGCTGACTTCTGTCTGCATTTTTCGGGGTTCTTCAAAACCATATTCAGATCCATATTCAAATGCAATATCCAAAGGATTTGCAAATTGCATTAAAATGTAATAACTGCCTTTCTCTTTTTTGGCTCTATCTCTTAATTCATCTAAATTTTCCAACTCTAACGTATACGCAATACAATCCCAACCATTTTTTCTTCCGAAATATTTCTGTTTATCATTTCCCCACTGCTATTTTATAACTTATCTAAACATGATTTTTAATGAAAAACAATCCTGCCAAAATTCTTTCTTAACAACATCAGACCCATTGCCGGAACGTTGAGTTGGCGAGTTATACGCCCCACTGTTTATTGGCTTTGTTTTTTATAGGGCTTTAGGGTGGCTGCCAGCTGTCTCCGTTTCTACATTTTTATCCGTTTTACCTTGCTGTATGTTCCGTATATCTTCGCTTTGGCGGAATCTGTCTTATATGCCCGCACCCGTACATAGTAAGTTTTTCCCTTTTTCAGATTCCTGATATTCATCTTTAATGCTTTTGTGTAACTCTTTTTTGTAGCTTTATCCGTAAATTTTTTGGAAGATGCATAGGAAATTTCATATCCGTCAGCTCCCTTTACTTTTTTGTAGGCTACCTCCATAACGCCGGATTTTTCTTTCAGGGAGGTAACCTGCGCGCCTCCTGGCTTCTTCACCTTGCTCCACTGGCCATAAAGCGTCTGGCTCTTCTTGATGATGGTCTTTTCCGTCACCTTCGTTCCCTTGCTCTTCTTGGTGTACCATCCTTTGAAAATATATCCCTTCCGCTGAACCGTGGGCAGCTTTCCGATTTTCGCCCCCTTCGTTACCTTCAGGCTGCCCTTGCTTAATTTTCCGCCTCCGTTTTTGTTGAATTTCACTGTACAGGTATCTATCTGCACGCCTCTGCTCACCGTCACTTTCTTCGTCACGGCGCCTTTCTCATAGCCGGGGAACCATATTTTTACTTCGGCCGTACCGTTTCCGACTCCCTTGATGGTTCCCTTCGACACGGTGCACACCGATTCGTTGGAGCTGCTGTATTTTAGGCTGGAGGCCGGAATCTGAATGGCAGCAAATTCATTGTACCAGGTGACAGATACCTTCAAAGTCTGCCCGGCTTCCACTTTAGAGCCGTTCACCCGAACGGAAGGCCTGTAATACTCTTTGTCTGGGCTCACAGAAATCGTTCTGGCCTTGTCTTTATCTTGATATGCGTCCGGCTGTGCCGCTGTAGTCCCCTCTGTCCCAAAACACTGTACCCAATAGCGCACGCCGTCCACTTCCACACAGCCAACACCAATTGTGGTATAATTTTCATCCAGAATATTCGCCTTGTGGCCAGCAGAATTCATCCACTGGGACATAACGGCAGAAGCAGAATAAGAACCCACGGCAATGTTTTCTCCCGCTATCAAATCAGAAGCCGTAAAGCAGTCTGAACCGTTCGGCCTGGTATGGCTCCAGTAAAGGCTGGTCTCCAAAGCCCGTTTCATAGCCGCCTCCAGCAGCTCTTGATCCATTTTCAGGCTGCCCTTTCCCGCTTTCTTGCGCTCACTGTTGGCTTTTTTCAAGACGCCAAAAGCCTCTGAATAAATTTCCTTTCCTTTTATTTTTACCTGTGCTGTCATCTTATATGATCCATCTTCCTGCTGGGTCAGGGACTCTGGTATATTGTTTAATTTTGTGGTGGAAGGAAACGCATTCTCCCCAATTTCTTCTATTGTGGATGGCAGATTTACACTCTTTAATCCAGTACAGCCATAAAACGCATAGCGGTAAATTGCCTTCAACCCTTCAGGAAAACTGATATCCGTCAGGGAGCTGCAGTTTAAAAATGCCTGATAGGCAATCTCCTTTACCGTAGACGGAAGCACCACTTTTTCCAGGGCAGTACACTCTCCAAAACTGCCGTTCATAATCGCTTTGGTTCCGTTTGGAATCTCCACTTCTTTTAGGGAGCTGCAGTAAGAAAAGGCCATCTTATTCAAATCTGTCACTTTGCCCAGGTCAACGCTTTCCAAAGCATAGCATTTCTGGAACATTTCATAGGATAATGCTGCAAGCCCTGGTTTTATCGTTACTGTTTTCAGATTCCCGCAATTGTAACACATGAAATCGCCTACTTTTCTGACAGATTCCGGAATCACCAGACTGGTGATATTGCTCTGCTGGAAGGCAGAAGCGCCTATCGTTTTCACGTTCTGGGAAATTGCCACATCGGACATTTGCCCCTGTATAAATGCCATATCCCCTATCTCTGACACGCCAGAAGGTACCGCATAGGTTCCAGTTGTCTTATTTGCCGGACAATATAAAAGCGTCCCGCCGTCTTTTGAGAAAAGCACCCCATCCTGCGTTTGATATACCTGGTTCGAAGCAGCTATGCTGATGCTCTCTATGTACCTGCAGTTAAAAAAAGCAGAAATATCTAATTCTTCTAATGAAGAAGGCAGCTTACACGCTGTAAATTCACAAGCCTGGAAAGCATACTGCCCTATTTTGGCCACTTTATCAGGCAGCATAAGCTCTTTTAACGCAGAACAGCCTGCAAATGCCCCTTTTCCAATGGACTCCAATGTGTCCGGAAGGAGCACGGACTCCAGGAAATAACACCCATAAAATGCGGCCTCCCCAATATTTGTCACCCCTTCGCCAACCTCCACGCTGGTAATATCATATCTGTAACCATACCAAGGCGCACCGGAAGGCCAATCCTGCATTTGGCCGGTTCCGGTTATAGTCAGCCTTCCGTCCTGATATTCCCAGACCACCGAACCATTCTCCCCGCTGCAATCACCGGAATCAGTGATATCCGCGCTGGCTCCCCTGGCGCCGGCCTCCATTGGTAATTTATTCTCTGTCCCATCCTCTCCATATCCTGCGGCAGGACTCTTTTTTTCTCCTTCTGGCAGCTGGGACAGATCCAGCTCCCAAGGCTCATTATCCTGTAATCCCCCCGCTTCCAGCCCTGATGCTGTTCCAAACGCTTGCGGCTGTTCTTCCTGTATGCCATTTTCCGCATGGATAAACTCCGCAGGAACCGCTGTAAACAAAAGACACGCCGTAAGTCCTCCGCTGATTATTTTACTTATCATTTTTTTCATAATTCTTTCCTCCTAATGTGATGGCCTGCTGATATTCAAAAAATATTGATTTTCAGATCCAGAAATGCCTTTCTATTTTATCTTTACTTTCTTCGCAATGCCTTTTGACTGGAATAATTTCCGGTAAGCTGGCTTTTTCTGTTTGGGGACTTTTATAACAGCCTTCGTATGGATCCCCTGGAAGGCCTTTGCACCCACAGATTTTGACGTCAGCTTAGTGGAATGGATGGTAATGTCTTTTAGCTTCCCACAGCCAGAAAATGCCTGCTTGCCAATGTTGGATACCTTGGATGGGATGGAAATCTTCCCAAGGCCTGTACAGTTGGCAAAGGCCTTTGTGCCAATGGATTCCACGTTTTTCCCAATGGTGACGGACTTTAATTTTTTGCATCCGCTAAAGGCGTTTGCCGCTATGCTTATCACGCTGTATTTCACACCGGAAATCGTGACTGTGGCAGGGACAGTTTCCTTTGTGGCTTTCTTGTCTTTGGGCTTGCTGTATTCTACGGACTTTCCTTGTTTTGCCACTTTATACTTCGCTTTTGTCTTAGGGTCGGTCAGCACCGTGCCGTTTTGGGGGGCTGTGACCCTTAAATTTATGCGGAATGTACAGGCATTGTAATTGGGAGTTGCTGCTGCCGTTACGGTTATTACAGTATTTCCCGGCTTTTTGACGGTGACCATGCCGCTATTTGAAACGGTTGCTACTGTACGGTTTGAAGAAAGATAACTCAGTTTGCCGTCTCCTTTCGCCAATACGGCATCCAAATAGAACGAGGCATCCCCACAAGTTTTAAAATAAGATGCTGTCCCCTTAATAGACTGGCTCTTCTTTTTTGTAGGGGTATCCGCTGTATTGCCTTTGACTTTAAGTGGAAGCCAAAAATCAGCGCCGCTATTATTTTCTGTTTCATCAAAATGTATCTTTATCTGGGTTGCCCCCGCCTTCTTAAGCATAATTATACCACCTTCTGAAATTTCTGCAATCTCCGTATCTTCTATCGAAAGGATTGGGGCTGAATCATTGTAATAACATTTCAAACCTAACGAATAGGTTCCATCCTCTAAATCTGCTTCTATTTCATTTTCATTTCCAGAAATCCATAGCTCCGGCTGAATTTTACACTGCCCGGTAAAAAAACTTTCATCCGCAGTAGAGATTGGCAAACCTCCATTGATGTGATTCACATCTTCTTTCCATACAGGCAATAGAGAATATTTCCGCTGATTCAATTTAGAGGCAAAGGAAGGGCTTTTCAAATCTTCGTAAGCAACCGTCTCAGCTCCCTGGTTATCCTGCCTATATCCAGAAAGGGCATAGCAGCCTGCCATTTCTCCTCCTTCATTCCTTCCGCAGATTCCATACCTCCCAGGCAGCCCTTCTTTCTCCGTATAAGAAAACACTCCTGCCGAATAACAATTTGCAATGCGGCCATGATCCAGATTTTCATAGGCAATCCCGCAAAGATACCCGGCACGTCCTCCATTCCTCCAATGCCTCTCCGCCACAATCCCTTTGTTACAGCAATCAAAAACCCATGCTCCATTCCTGGCCACAATGCCTGCGGCAGCTTGAATTCCGCTAACCAATCCATAATTGCCGCACTGGCTTATTGTAGCCAACTCCGACCGGGTGGAACCGACAATGCCAGCTGCAGCGCTTCCCCATACTTCTCCATAATTCTTGCATCCATAGACAAGGTTATTGTTATAATTACAGATTCCCCCGACAACAAGCAGATCCCATACCCCAACCGTGGAATAATTATTGCAAAATGAAATGACGCCATCATTTACGTTTGCAATGCATCCTCCAGAATAGAACCTTCCCTGGGAGATATCCACGCATTTTACCCTTCCTTTTTCCCCGATATGCCCAAACAATCCCCCGCCGCCGTCGCGATAAGCTGTTTGTATATTGTAAATTGTATGCCCATTTCCGCAAAATTCCCCCTGAAATACATTCGTATGGCCTTTATCTCCTCCATATGCGGCAATCGGCGTCCAGATATATTGATATGCCTCACCATTCAAAAAAATATCCTGGCAGAGATTGATCCTCTTCCCCTCAAAAGTATTTCCTTTGTTTGCCAGCTGCGCAAGCCCGCAAAGCTGCTGCGCAGTGGAAATATCGAATTCCGCTTTGCCTGCGTCATACCAACTGACGTCTGCCGTCCCATCCCAGGAAGAACCAGAATGCGGCGCCCTGACTTCTGGTTTATAAACTCCATTGAGGGAAAAATCCGTTATCTCATGGAGCGCCATTTTCCCATTCTCCACAGAAAAGCATAAAATCTTACCATCCACATAAATCGGCTCGCTATCGGTAATAGGAACCGGGCTTTTCTTCCGTTCGCTGACGATGTTCCCCCTGCCGTCCACAAGAATATATTGGGTTGTGCGGCCGCCCCACAGGACAGCAAATTGGTCTTCTGTGATTTTTACTATCCGGGGATTGTGAACATATTTTGCCGATAATGCAGATGCATCTGTCAGCCATTTTCTCTCCACTTTACCAGAATCTTTGTCAACACTGGACAAGAAAATATTATTAAAGCTCTGGCAGGTGCAGGAACCGACAACAAGGTAATTCGTATCCGACACGGCAAGCCCGGATAGCTCTGCATCTTTTGTATTATTATACTCATCTTCACTTTCTGCCACTGTCTCTTTGTTCTTCCCAAACCACAAGAGAACCTGGCTCTTCCAATCCATATCGGATACATCTGCATAAACAGGCTTTTGCGCATCATATTTCACAATCTGCCTGAATGAATCCTGTTGGTGCATTGCAGGAAACTTTGCCATTCCTGTCCGATCTGAAACTGTCATATCTGCTGTATTTACATGGATTGCGATATTCGACTGGTTTCCATCAGGCCTCAATCTGCTGGTATATACGGTCAGTGTGTCCCCCTGCTCGTCCACAGAAACGTTTCCCCAATAGAAGGGCGTCGCTGTGTATGTTTCTTCACTATTCAGGGACAGGCTGGCAATACGCTCAAATTCTTTGCTGTATTGAATAATCCGATATACTTCCCCTCCGCCCTCTGCCTGCCCGTCATACTCATTCCCGCAGATTACATAATTATAATTGTCCCCGAAAAAGAGCCCTCCCCATAGGGGGAGTTCTAAATCAAGTTCCTTGGACGACTCTAAACAGTAATGATCAGAAAAATTCTTAATATAAATTTTTCCCTGATGATAGATGGCAGCCTGATAGCCGCCATCTGGGCGTTTTCCTAAAAAAGACGTCCTGCATGTCCCGATGTCTTCTGGGATGCAGTTCCTTAATACGTTGGAATAATTGGTCAGTTCGAAGCTGCTTTGCATTGCTGCTGTTTGAGACACAGAGCCGGATGTTATATTTTCTGCTTTTACTTCTGCCATAGCGCTACTACCCAGAATGCATATCAGCACGATACAGGCTACGAAAAGATACGATAAAAAATTTTTGGCATAGTTCTTTATCTTCATTACTTTCATTACTTTTATCATTTTATCCATAAGTTCTGCTTTCCTTTCTTTCTGCAGCAATTTTAAGCGGATATCGGTTGGATTATGCGTGCCTTTTATTTGTTAATCATTTAGAGTGTGGGGAACGACCATACGAGGCGCTGCGGAAATCACTATGTCCCCTTGCATGGACAGTCAGGCTTACTTTACTTTTACTTTCTTGCCAATACCTTTTGACTTCAGCAGTTTCTGGTAGGCTGCTTTTTTTGCCTTTGGCACTTTAATTGTGGCTTTTGCATGGATGCCCTGGAAGGCTTTTGCGCCAATGGATTTTGAAGTTAGCTTCGTGGACTTGATGGTAATGTCCTTTAGCTTTCCGCAGTTGGCAAAAGCTTGCTTGCCAATTTTAGATGCCTTGGAGGGGAGAGTAAGTTTCCCCAAAGCTGTACAATTGGCAAAGGCTTTTGCGCCAATGGATTCCACGTTTTTTCCAATGCTTACAGACTTTAGCTTCTTGCATCCGCTAAAGGCATTTGCCCCAATGGCTGTCACGTTGTATTTCACGCCAGAAATTGTGACTGTGGCAGGGACAGTTGCCTTTGTGGCTTTCTTGTCTTTGGGCTTGCTGTATTCTACGGACTTTCCTTGTTTTGTCACTTTGTATTTTGCCTTTGTCTTAGGGTCGGTCAGTGCTGTGCCTTTCTTGGGGGCTGTGACGCTTAGCTTTATGCGGAACGTGCAGGCATTGTAATTTGCTGTTTCTGCTGCTGTTACTGTTATCACTGTATTGCCTGGCTTTTTAAGTGTGACCGTGCCACTGTCAGAAACCGTTGCCACATTGCGGTTTGCTGAAAGATAGCTGATTTTTCCCTCTCCCACGGTTCGCTTCGCATCCAGACGGAATGGCTTGCTGCCAATTGTCTTGCTGTACTTGGCGGTTCCGCTTATGCGCTGGCTTGCTTTTGCAACATTTATTGAAATCTGGTATTCGCATTTTTTATATTCCTCTGTTTCAGAGGCAATAACTGTGATGGATGCTTTGCCTGCGCCTGTGATTTTAACCTCCCCTTTGTCGGATACTTCTGCCACTTTGGGATTGGATGATGCATAAGTAAGGGAACCGCTGCCTTTTTCCAATACGGCATCCAACTTAAATGGGGCGTTCCCATATGTCTTGGAATAAGCTGACGTCCCCGTGATGGACTGCTTCATTTTTCCATTATTTGATGCATGTATCTTATCCACGGTTCCATCTCCATTTGTATCTTCTCCTACAGATACCCTATCCCCATCTACTACAACCTGATATTCCTGGTTATCATTTAAACCCTTCACATTAAGGCTTGATTCTCCTTCATCATACTGTTGGACAATCTCTAAGTTCTGCATGCCTTTCACTGCATACCCCTCACTTTTTTCTGATACCTCTACTTTCCCTGTATTAGATTGGCCTTCAATCGTAACTGACTGAACCATATCATCAATAACAACATTGTTTTGAATATTTATCTTTCCACTCCCCTGAAGCTGTGCCACAATGTTATCATTGCCTGTTTCCAAACCTATAGAAACTTCTGCCGGTGCATCTGATGATACCCTGTACTCCCTATTTCCCTCACATAATGTTGCTTCTTCAAACACTTCCCCATTACTATCAATTGTCAAACTATCTTCTTCCGTCCAGTACAAATTATAATCTTCATTTGACTTTTTTCCATTGACATAAGAAATGGGCGTTAATATCTTTCCATTTCCCTTATTTCCCTGATAATTTTCTTTGTTATTTATTGTAAAGGAGTCCAATTTTGTCATTAGTAAATTACTACTTTCTTTATAGTTCCTGTTTGTCATTCCAATCGCTGTGTCACATATTCTTGGATCAACCGTAACACACCAAATCTCATCCTTGGTAGAATAGATTATGCTATTACTTCCACTCACGTAATTAATCCCTCTAATTTCCCACTCTAACCATTCTCCTGAAAGCATTTTTCTTACATCCAAGTAATAATTTGTGGTAGGAGCATTGCAATTATATAACAAAATGCTTAATCCATCATCTGTTTTTTCCATATGCACTGGAAGTAGAGCATGGCCTCCCTCAGAATTTTTTACACCTAAAATAACAGGTTGGCCATTTCCATTTAAATAACTACGTATCTTTTTCTCAATATTTTCTAGGTTGGTATCCTTTGTCTGTTGCACTACTGATGTTTGTTGAAATATATGCCCATATTGCATGTAATCCAATAATGATAAATTACCACCTGACCTCTTATCAACATCTGCTTGCGACAAATACATATTGTCAACAATTTTATGTATTGTACTATCGTATTCACGCCAAGCAATTGCACTATAACACATACCAAAGCATATGCCTTTTTCTCCATTATCAGCCAACCAGCAGCATTCAGCTATGAGAGGTTTAAAAAAAGCATAATATTTATTTATTGGAATCACCTTGCTTACAGAATTATTTCTAACGGATGGCGTATCTACTGGAAAAGTATGAAAATTCCAAAAATTATCATCTGAATAAGCTCTATTATAAGTTCCATCTGCAAAATTAACAACATTTTCAGATACCGTCACAAAAATATCCCTATCATTAGGAAGTGCATCCTCAGCAACTATATCAATCTTAATGGTACCATCTGAATTTTCTAAAAACCCAGAACTTGCCCTTCCCATTGCCCCAACTTCCAGTAAAACCTTCCCTGAAGCTTTGTCATGGAATTTTATCGTGCCATCTCCGAGAGGATTTTCTTCATCAAGCGCTTTATCAAATTTTATAGAAAAATTCTGCCCCCACCTCATAGCTCCTATAAAACCGTTTTCTGGAATGGTTGAGACAATCTTTCCACTTTCATCTTCGCCGCTAGTTCCATCATCCATTAAGTGCCAGAGATTAGAAGACAATGCGATATGTAAAGCTGGCACACAGGCATTTCTATCATGACTGACCTCATCACCAAGTTCATCATATATTATCCCCTCAGCAACAGAAGATGCATCACTCCTTTTATACCCTGGAGTACGCAACCACCAATAACAACACTTACCATTGGGGACAGAGTGCTCCACAATATCATCCAAAGTAGATGCCCCCATTGCGTTAGCATACTCACTTGCCTCTACATATCGACTAACTGAATCACCTCCATATTCGCAAAAACCATAACTCGGATCTCCCACTTCTCTAGCAGAAAGGAAAAATATTTTATCCTTGGTATCATCCCCCCCTTCTGTTCCTTGCCAATAATTATCTTCATTTACTATAGTTTGTTCCACAATAGCATTCCTTTCACTCTCACTAAATGCCGTGTTTAAAAAAGTTTGATTCATCCACTTGCGAATGGTACTATTTTCCCAGGTAATGTCTTCTTGTTTCTCATTATATACTTTACAATCCAATCCTTTATCTGCCATTACAAATAAAGTAGTACCATTATTTTTAAGCACTCGCCATTTTATCCGCTCCCACTTAAAATATCGATATTCCCTATTTCCAAAATACCAATTATTATTCACATCATCCTTACTAATTCTACGGTATCGCCTCCCATTTATCCAAGCATCACCAGACACATTATATGACGCACCAATAATATCAGATGTCAATTCCTGTTCGGTAACCTCTGATTGGGGATAACTACCAAAATAAACATAACTCCAATCTGTTATATCTGTCCCATCATCTTTTTTTGTACAATGATGTATAGGATTAGTGGGAAAAAGCCTTTGTTCTTCCGTTTTCTGTTCTATTGTTTTAGCTAGCATAAAATTGTTCTGCATAATAAAAAATATTATACTTATCACTAACAAATATATCCACCTATTGAATGCATTTCCTACCTTTTCTTTATATTTTTTCATTTCATTCTCCCTCTAATTCATTTTTATCCATTCCGAGTATACTGTTTTCAAACAGCATCTTCAGTCACCCATCTTTTTCTTTCTCTTTTTCCCTTTAACAATGCCTCATATTGCTTTATGGCAATATCTTCTTTATGTTTATATTCTGCTGCCAACATATTTGTCACCTTATTTTCCTTCCAAAATACCTGCATCTGTCATTAATTCAGTGCTGAAGTAGAACAACGAAATCCTACTGTACCGCTTGATTTCCCAGAAACCGCTAAATGCGCACATGCATCCTATACATATTAATATCTACAACTGCTTCTGTCCATCCTGGCTCTACTAACATCTTTCCACTGGCTAACATGGAAGAACCTGATTCATCGTAAACCCCAACTACTAGCATTGCTTCTTCTGTTGTTTCAAAAGACACTTCTGCCTGTGTCCCTTCCATACAGATAGAAAAAATATTGCATCCACTGTTTTCTTTTTGCCTGCTAGCTTCATCATTCACCACATCCGCCAACATATTTCCAAACCCATTATTTCCTTCTGCCGCAAAGTTCTCTTGTAATTGAAAACTTGCTTCTTTGCCTGCCACTTCTGCTACAATCAGCTCTAACACATTTATAGAACAAAAAACAACACTATAGACAATATACCTGCCCAAAAACGTTTCACCATAAACATCTCCTTCCTAATTTTTTATCCATACTTCTAATTAAACCATTCATCTCTACTTAAACTCTATCACAACCTCTTCCTTCTTCCCACTCCCATCCATCGCCTGGACTATAACCTTCTCCTTCTTGCCGTTTCCGGCCTTATAAAACTTCACCTTCCCAAAACTGCTCACCGCTACATATTTGGGATTGGTGTTTATCCATTTCAGTCTTATCGGAACTTATTGATACAATAACTTTTGCTTTCAGCTGAAATTTCTTTCTTATTTTCACGATATATCAGATTGATCCACGGTTGCAATTTTTGTATTTCAGAATCTCCAGACAATGGATTTGTTTGCCGCATTGCCAGGCTCTATTTTTGGCAGGCAGTTTTACTTCTCCCATCTGCGATCTTCGGGTAAATGCTGCTGACAGAAATGCTTTTTTCATTGCTTGTATCTCTGTCCTTATTTCAGAAGAAGCTTTTCCCATACCATCCAAATCATAAGTGTTGACAGAACATATCTTTGAGCATTATCATTCGTTGTATACTTGCGAATTAACCCATTTTTAAATAAAGTCTGGATTGCAGTCTGTAAGAGGCAGCTCACAGGAGCTTTTGCCTTTGAAAAAAAATCGCCTTTGGAATAAAACAGGTAAACATATCTATCATCCCCTCCGATCACAACAAGGATTACAAACTCTTGAACTGTCCCCAGTTTTTTGATTTTAATCGTTCCATCTCCTAATTCACAATCATTATAATCGCCTTCTGTACATCCAACAGAATCTGCCTCTTTAGTAAAATCTTCCGTAGCTATAGTATCTGAAACGGCTTCAACTTTTTCTTTTTCCAAAAAATCTTTTTGATTTATAGAAGCTAATGTGGATGCAGCATCTTCCTGATCTTTGTTTTGCAGATTTTCCGATTCTGTCATTATTTCATGTGCCTGAATAGCTGCCTAAGGCAAGCTGCAACAGGACAACGCTGCAGCTAAAGAAAAGATAAAGAACCTTTTACATTTCATATGTATTCCCCCATAATATTGGACTTTACTTTTTCGTTATAATGGTTTTTACAGGTGACCATGCTGAATAATATTTCAAACCTGATACTGTTTTGTATGTTCGGATATGCACAAAATACTTCTTTTTTGCCTTAAGCTTTTTATATGTGGCAGATACCGTCGTATTTTTCTTTATAATCTTTGTTGTTGCGCCAGAAAAATTCTTATTCGTTGCATATTGAATCTGGTATCCTGTCACCTGTGCAGTCTGTTTTTTCCATTTCATAGTAAATGATTTTGATTTGGCAGTCAATTTTGATATCTGGGAAGCTTTTGGATTTATAAGGAAGGCTCTTGATATAGTTCCTTCATAATTTCCCTTACCTGTTATAGAAACAGCTGCCCTTCCAACTGCTTTATTATTTTTGTACGATACTATATAATCTGTCCCATTTTTCAGTCTTGTATCTTTGTCGCTTAGTATGATAGACGGTTTAACTGGTTTACCTGTATATGTTGCGTTCTTTATGGAAGCAACATATACACTATAGATGGGCTTTCTATTTATCTGAAATTCCCTCTCTATACTTCCTGAAAATCTGCCAATTCCATAAATTTTCGCCTTTGCTGTCCCTGCATTCTTATTATTCGAATAGACCACGATAAAATCCTCTTCATTTTTTAATTCTGAACCATTCGATTTAATCGTTACTGCTGGCTGTTTGTCTGTTCCATCATACACGGCAGTGGTATATTCTAGGGTTATCTCTGCCTTTGCAATATCGTTTGCCTCCTCTTTTTCCCAATATGCATATAACGTATGGGAGAAATCCGATGTCACAACCGTATTACTTGTCACTACCACACCTGAATCTGTGAACCATCCCATAAAATGATATCCATTCCTTACAGGAATTGGAAGATTATAATACTTATCACCATATATTACAGGCTTTTTCTCACTTTCCACTGTTCCGCCATTACCTTGAAAATAACAATAAATAATTGGCGTACACTCTTCTACTCTTGTATAATGACTTATCCATTCTTGTAAAGTTTTTTCTTCGCCTGAATCACATAATATGGCATCTTTCTCTCCATATATTGTTTTTAACGGACTTTCTAAAAAAGTGCTTTCTAATGCTTTAGGTGCTACTACAATATAGTTCACACTTGCTGGAATTACAATCGTATTTAAACTCTCACAGTACGCAAACACTCCTTTGTTTAACTTTTCTATGCTTTCTGGAATGATTACATTATTCAGCTTACTACATCTTGAAAATGCCCAGCTCTCAATTTCACAAATACTTGATGGAATTATTATATGTTCCAAAAATCTTTGTCCTGCAAATGCACTTGATCCAATTGTCACCACACTCTCTGGAATCTCAAATTCTGTTGCTGTCAAAGTAGGTGGATAGTAGATAATTTTCTTCCCATCCTTTGAATATACAATATTATCAGTCGTTTTATATTTCATATTTGTATCATTAAACTGCACATCTTTCATATTTGTACATTCGTAAAATGAACTCGGTATATTTTCCCAACTATTTGGCAGAAGAACAGATTGCAAGCTTGTACATCTTCGAAAAGTATCCATGCCTTCTGCTTCTTCTCTCAAACTCTTACTCCCCTCTCCGATATGCAAATCTTTTAATGAAGAACATCCAAAAAATACACGACCATACAATTTACAATCCTTGCCTATATTAACCGTTTCTAATCCACTACACGAACTAAATGCCTCAGAATGCACTTCACATCCATCTGCTATTGTAACCTCTTTTAATTTATTACAAACTAAAAAACAGCCTTGTTGCAATACTAACTGACTAGGAAATTCAATTTTTTCTATTGGGCATCCTGAAAATGCATATCCCTCTATACTTTTTAACGATTTAGGAAATTCAATTTTTTCTATAGGACATACTTTAAACGCACTACTCCCAATACTTTCTAATGCTTTTCCTAACCTAACATCTGATAATTGATTACAATAAAAAAATGCATGACTCTCAATTGTTATGACACTATCAGGAATGACAATAGAATTTATATGCCTAGAATCCAAAAAAGCACCCTCTCCTATCTCTGTCACCGTTTCTGATATTTCTATAGAAATCAAATTCTTATAATCATCAAGCCTACAACCAAGACCACAATTACGAAATGCATTTGATCCTATCCTAGTAACCCCATCTTCTATTTTTACTTTAACAATATCATTACTATATTTTCTACTCCATGGTGCCATATCACTATATGCACCGTAATCTTTCATTGCTCCCGAACCATAAATACGCATAACCCCAGTTGATAAATCCAATTCATAATTCACATTTTCTCCACACTCACCACGTATTATCTGATCTTCATCCGGTTCGATAACCGAGAATTTACATCCATTCTTTTCCGCATACGTCTCCGATGTTGATCCCTTTTTACCATACAAAACAAAGCTATCAGGACACTTCTTAAAAACCCTATCCCCATACACGAGATTCGCATTTTTCACCACAATCTTTTCCAAAGACAGACAATCCATAAAAGCTTCCGTAGCAATATATTCCACAGCTTCTGGAATCTCCAACTCTGTAAGTGATTCACAAAATGAAAATGCAAACAAGCCTATTTTAGTGACAGACTGCGGAATTTCTATATTTACTAATTTTGTACAACTGCTAAAGGTATCATATTTTATTTCAGAAATATTCGAACTCAGCAAAACGCTCTCTAAATTAATGCAGCCTCGAAATGCCTCCCCTCCTATATCTGTCACACTGTCAGGAATCACAACACTTATTAATCCGCTGCACCCACGAAAGGCATAATCCCCAATAGAAATCAGCTTATTAGGAAAGCTTATATTACTCAATCCAGCACATCTTTCAAACGCAGATTCCCCTATTTTTTCAATACTTGATGGTAATATCACTTGCTTGATGGAAGGACAGTCCGTAAATGCGCATTTGCCTATATAATCAATCTTTCCATTAATAACCACTTTTGTTATGTTATTTAAATAATCTCCCCATGGAACATTAGTGGTTATGCCTGTATAGTAATTATGCTCTGTCGTATAATCTGACATAGCTCCGTTCCCTTTGATTGTCAACGTTCCATCCGATGCAAGCGACCATTGGACATCTTCTCCACATGCTCCACTTTTCACAATATTTTCTATAGCCTGCTCTTCCGCTTGTCCTAGCTGCTCATTGGCTAAAGTTTCCATGTCATTATTAACTGTTTGTGCCTGTACTATCATATTGCCACATGGATTTGCAACAGCTACTGACAGCAACAATACTGCTAATTTTTTACCAAAACTTCTTACCATATTCTCTTTCTCCCTCGCATATTTTTCTATTTAATGCCTTGGCATTTTCTCTTTCTATACTGCTTAATGTTCCTACTTTGCCTAATGCATAACCTTATCGGTCAAATTTCAAATATTTCATTTTTTAATTTTCACATACTTTGGATCACTATAAATACCATAATACTTTTTTCCTTTTACAATCTTATAAGAACGGACTATGTAGTAATAGAATTTTCCTTTTTTGAGGTTTGTATTTTTATAGCTTGTAATGCTGTTCTTAGATATGCTCTTTACTTTTCTATAATCGTATGCCTTTGGCATATACCGATAAATATCATATCCATTTGCCATTTTATCCCTTTTCCATTTTAATGTAGCCGTTCCCTTAGCGCTATTCTTTATTTTTATAATTTTTTCCTTCTTCGGAACGATCTTAAATGCCACCTTCTTAGTTCCTGTAAAATCACCTTTTCCAGTAATAATCATAGTTGCTTTTCCTATTTTTTTATTGTTTTGATAGGAAACACTATAATCTCTCCCATTATAAAGCTTTGTATCATTATATTTTACACTTATTGCTGGCTTGATATCCTTTCCTGTATATTCAAAATCACCATAAAAAGTTACAGTTGCATTTGCTAAAGATTCTTTTATCCCAACTTTTAAACTATATGTTCCTGTCCCAAAACTTCCGCCATATGTATACTTATAACCTGTTACTTTCAAATAGTAAATCCCATCAGACAATGTTATCGTATGGGTATCCTTTCGATACCCTACATTACCATTCCATTCATTATTCTGTGTATGCCATATCTCTTCCCCCAAATCATTATATAAAACCAACGTATAATATTTCATATAAGATACTATTGAAATTTTAACATTCATAGACTTTTTCAGTGAAAATTCCAATATATCATAAGAATCATTAATTGCAATCTGGCCTTTTAAATTACTATCTGTCTTAAGTGCGTAGGCTGTTAAAAAATCATTATTTGGCTCTTTATAATTTACTTTAGCATCTGTATATTTTAAATGAAATGTATAGTTGCCAGTTGCAAAACTTGCACTATAACTATTTTTATATCCTGTCACTTTCAAATAATATGTATCATTTGTCAAATCCAAGTTATACCTGTTTGTCTTATATCTCAAATTTCCATTCCATTCATTATTATCATCATACCATATTTCCTCTCCTGCACTATTGTATAAATAAATACTATTATACTTCATATAATATGTCATAGTCAATCCGATTCGTCCCGATTTAGTCAATGAGAACTTATAAATATCATAAGCATCATTTTTCGCAATCTGTCCCTTTATGCTCCCATTGACCCCAATTGTTGATGCTTCCATAAAATCATTGTTTGGCTCTTTGCAGCTTTCTCCTGAACTTTCAAATTTTGTAGCAATTTCATAATTTCCAGTTGCAAATCTACTGCTATAGCTATTTTTATATCCTGTTATTTTCAAAAAATATATACCATCTGTAACGTCAATATTATAAATCTCTTTATAGTATTTTAAATTATCATTCCACATATTATTGTCATCATACCAAATTATGTTTCCATCACTTCCATAAATGTACAGACTGCAATACTGCATATAGGATGTTAAATCCAATGTTATACTCCCCGATTTTTCCAGGGTAAATGTATATAACCTATTATCTATGGTCTCTGTAATACTTCCATTAATAATATTATTATCCAAACTGATAGACACTGCCGAATTGAAATTTTCATTTGCAGCCTTTATATCTTGCTTTCGGTCTAAATTTGGTTCTAATGTTCCACCATTGAGTACCTCATATTCAGAATTTTTTTCAATAACTTCATCTTGTACATTATCATCAATCAAATCGCCTTCTGTATTTTTGTTTGAAAAACTTTTTGCTTCTTCAATATCTTCTTCCACCATCTCATCCTCTTCTGGCGTTTCTTCTAATTCAATTCTCGTATCTTCCGTTTCTTTTCCAACTACTCTTTCATCCATGATTCCTTTGTCAATTTCTGTTATAGAATTCTGTGCTTTTTCTTCCTGTATCATATCTCTTTCAATCTCTGAACTATACTCAACCTCATCCATATTCCAAGCATAAATAAGGACTTGTCGCAAATCGGAACAGAATAATGCAAATGCTAAACTTATAGATAATAATATTTTATGTTTCATAATCATTTTCCCCTTTCTTTTTCCAATTCCTGTATCACTAAAGCTCCCCGTTTCAGCACATTGACAACAGAATCGTTGTCAATGCGTAAAACAGTTGAGCCTCATTTGATTCAGATAATAATTTTGAACTGCTCATTCTTGGCTTATTTCTATACGTGCGCAACACCATCAAATTCTAATAGACCTTTTTTTAATTCTATATATCCCCACTTTCCTTTTTTATTCTTTATCCTAAGATAGGCTTTTTTATTTTTAATACAATACAAACTCTTAGCAGGAATCTTTTCTCCTGATTTCATTGTAAAGGCTTTTTTCTTTCCTCCCATCTGGGTATACAATGTCATGTTCTTCTTTAATTTAACTGAAATATCCTCTTCTCCTCCAACATCCAGTATTGTGTATTCTTTTGAAGATACAGGGACAAACTTGCCTTTTTTCAGCATTAATCCTGCCTTTACATGCAGGCAGTCTTCAAAACCATATTCATCTTTCTGCATCACCGTACAAACTCTGGCATAAATCTCATTTTTTCCATTTATGGTAAGAAAGGAATTATTTTTTATCCCATGGAGAAAAAACACGTTTTTAAAATCCTTCTTAAACAGTGGCGCAAGGTCTTGTCTGCGTTTCGCCTGCCCATTTACATACTGGTAATAAAAAATATGCTCCATATCGGATTCCCAAGCTGGGCTGTCACTTATATCCGATACATCGGCTTCGATAATTAGCAGTTCCATTTGCTTGTCTTTCTTATCCACGTCAGTTACCATGACTTTTACATGATTTTGATAATAATTTTGATTTCTCCAAATTTTACTGTATATCTTTCTATCATTTATAGTCACCGTAGTTTTTACATCATATGTAATAACATAACCTTTTTTATGCTCCTTTTTTGTGGTGGTTACCTTTATGGATTCCTTTTTTCCTTTTTGGTCTAAGTTATACTGGTATGTTTTGGATTCCTTTAATGTCTGGCACACATTTTTTCCAGCAGCTTTAGCTGATAGGGGGAACAATACTGCTATGGCAATTAATGCCATCCCAAACAAGTTTAATAATTTGCGCATCTTCTCTTCTCCTTTTTCGCATATTTCATTTTTAAAGTAAACCACTTATTCCTTAATGCTTCTATTTTCCTTTGCATTACTCCATGTATACAATAGTTCTTCTAATCATAATAATCTTCAGGAACATCCAAATAAATAGATGCTTTTTTAGGGTCGATATATCCTGTTTTTCCACCTTGGTTTTTAACTTTTATATATATCTTTTTCTTATTTGCCAAATAAAAATTGCATAAATTGATTTTTCCTCGCTTCTTCACAGTAAAGGCTTTTACTTTTCCGCCTGGGCTGGTATAAGCAATAATGTTCTTCTTCGCACGAAGCGGTTCCTCTATCTTTGGGATTCTATATGATTTCTGATTATTCTGTATAAACTTTCCATTTTTCAATTTTAAACTCACCTTTGAATAAATATGCATATTGAAGAAATTTGGCATATACAACCCCAGTTCTGCAAAAACCTCATTTTTTTCATTTATAGTAAGTGTAGAACTGTTTTTTACACCTGAAATATACTCTACATATGGCAAACTCTTACTAAACAGCAAAACAAGATCCTGTTTCCGCTTTGCTCTTCCATTTGCATACTGATAATAGTAAATATGCTCTATCCTGTCTGATTCAAACTCAACGCAATCTCCCTCCAAAATGAATAACTCCATTTGCTTATCTCTCTTGTCTATATCAGTTACCATAACTTTTATTGGTATACAAGATAAATAATCTCTCTCTGATATATAATCTTGTTCTTTTACAGCTTTGGAATATATCTGTTTTCCATTTATTGTCACTGCCGCCTTTACATCATATACCAATTCATGATAATCAGATTCTTTCTTTTCATACTTTTTTCTTGAGACATCAACGCGAATAGATTCTTTCTTTCCTTTCTGATCAAGGTTATAATGGTATGTTTTTGACGCCTTTAATGTCTGGCATACATTTTTTTCTGCTGCGCTGTTTTTTGCTGGAAATAAAACCATAATTGCCATAAACGCCATTCCAAGTAATTTTAATAATTTCCGCATTTTCTCCCTCCCTCTTCTTTCTGTTTCCTAAATCCGTGAATCTAAACCTGATACCATCCCTACCAGTCCCCGCCAGTTTTAAAGAAAATTAGATTTTTGAATTATTCTCAACCTTCTTATTCCCTGGCTCATCCTATTTAAACTCAGACGGATCTATACGGACATTATAATAATTCTCATCTTTAATAGGGCTATCGCCATACCCAAAATACACCCTTTCCCTCACGCCTGTTTTTATGTTCTTGAAATATGCATAAATTCCTGTACCTGTCCATTTAATTGAAAGTTTTATTTTTGAATTATTCTTAATTTTCTTTATGGGCTCATATGCTGTCATACGCTCTATTCTCAGCAGTTTCCAGTCCTTTTTAGGCGTAATCTTTATTTTTACAGTGATATCCTTCTTATGCCTTTCACTGTTAAATTGCTCCGACTTTATAAAATTCTTAGCATAATCTTTATTGCCAATCTTAAATACCTTACAAGGGTTTTCCCATTTTTGCACCGTAATCTTTGTGGAAAGCTTTTTTCCTGCAAAATAGAAGCTCACCTTAGTCGTGCCAACCTTTTTGGGCCTTACCAGAAGATATTTTTCATTTATTACAGAAACTTTCGCTACAGATGGTTTTGAATTTTTTAGTTTTGTTATCTTGCCACTTGTTGCATTTGAAATCGGTACATAATCGCTGCCTAAATAGGTTTTATAAATCCGAAAATACAGATTCTTCTCAATTTTAGGCGCCGCCTGAGCCGTCATTGTCGGTGCGGCTCCCACTACTGTGGCCAGAATTATAATGGACATGATTGCTGCTATCTTTTTCTTTAATACATTCCTCATATTACGCATACTATTTTCCTCCTTATACCGTTTGTTTTTGATATACTACTGCTTGCATTTCTCCTAAAAATCCTGGTATTCCACTGCCCCGTCGGACCAGGTAATAATATAGTAGCCATGCCCGGAGCCGTCGCAGTCAAATACCTGTTCTCTTGATACAATCCTGCGCCTTTCCTTTGTGCCCTTGGCCACAATGGCATTGACAGGCTCTTTGGACACCGATTCCTTCACCAGAACCCGGCTCTCTTCTTCCCCATCCACATAGGTGACTTCATAAACCAGTTCCTTCTCCCCTTCCTGCCCCTGCCGTCTGCGGGTGCTTTCCCCCTGGTACATGCTACTGGAATATTCGATCTCCGTTTCAAAAGGGATAGGCTCATGCTCTGTCACCTGCTCCACAAAGACCCGGTGGATTGCTACCTTAGTGCCGTTCTGAATCTTTGTTTCCAGTGAGGGGCTGATCTTGTCTTTTTCATCCAAATGGATTTCCTGCTCCTCTAACATCCCCTTCACAGTCTTTGCCTCTGTCAGACATTCCACCTTCCTGCCGTCCACATCAATCTCTACAGCGTAGCGGTGGCGTACCTGGATATCCATGCCGTCTGTCAAGTAGGCTTCCAGCTTTTGGCTTACCTCGTCATGCTCCCCAATCTCGATCTTAGCGGCGGCAATGGCCTCCTTTACTTTCTTCCCTTTTAGCGTAAATTCCTGTTTCTGTCCGTCTTCCCCCACTGATACCTTAGCGCAGCGGCTGATGGAGATTTCCGTGCCATCTTCCGTAATCCTGGCCTCTAAAGGCAAAGATACCTCATCTCCTTCCTGCAGGGAAATTTCTGCTTCTGCCAATGCCTCCCCCACCGCCATGCCCTCTTGCGCTGCCAGGCGGGTCTCTGTATAGCAATCGAAAATCTTCACCTGTATGATCGGGCTTTCACTGCCGCAGCCAGGCAGGAAACAAAGGGCGGCTGCGCAGATTGCAGCTGCAGCCCATTTACCATCCACCTTCCTTTTCAAATTACCCTTCCTCCTTTCCGGGATTTCCGCCGCCCTTTAATGAAACCCGCACAGACTGAGCCGTGCGTACCCCATCCTCCGTCTCCACCAGCACTTCTAACACAATAACATCATTCTGCAGGCTTTCTTTTCGAAGGTACAGGCAAAACCCATAGTCAGAAACATCTATCGATACGTGAAATGCCGCATAGTCTGCCTGCTCTTCCCCATCTTTCACCCGGATGTAGATTTGTGCGCCTTCTGTGCAGAAGGAATCTGGCAAAACGCCAGAAATTTCCCAATAATCCACATTGTTCTCACTCTCTGCCATCTCCAGGATCCCCTTTGAATTGTTTTTCCCTGTTCCCATATTCCCGCTTTCTGCGCTACTTTCCCCTACCTCTATCTCCCCACTCTCTGCTCTATTTCCTCCTATCTCTATGTCTCCGCTCTCTGCTCTATTCCCCCCTACCTCTATCTCCCCGCTCTCTGCTCTATTTTCCCCTACTTTTGTTTTCTGGCTTCCTATATCGCTTCCTTCTGTTCTAATCCCCTTCACCATTGGCATTCCTTCCATCAGTGGAGGGGTTTTGGCAAATTCCTCTAAATCCCTCTCCACTTTTTCCAGGATTACCGCATCCGGCTTACACCCTTCCATATATCCTGTAAGGTTAAATGGCACGCTTCTGGAAAAGCATCCCCTTTCAAATGCATTTGCCATAAAGGGCAGCAGCGTATTGCCAAAGGAATCCCTGAACATCAACAGCGTTTTCTCCCCTTCCTGGCTCTTTGTCTCAATCCAGACTTCCTCCACGCTCTCTGTATCTGTCAGATATTGAAAAACATTCTCTTTCTGGTAGCTGTAATCCCATTCCGGCTCTGCCTTTAAGAAAGAAAATCCATCCCATTTTTTGTCGCTTCCTAAAGGGTAAAGCATCCGGCTCAAGTCCCCATATGTCTTTTTTTCCCGGATAGATGTTACCGTTTCATAAGTTTCATGTTCCAGATCCAGCTTTTCCATCATGGCGCGGTATGCCAGCATTGCCCCTTTTTGGTTCCAATGGGAGTCCCGCTTAAGGTACAGAACCTCTTCCTGCCCTTCAAAAAGAGAAAACAGATCCACATAAGAAACGCCGTATTTTTCCAGTTCCGGCTTTAAGAGATCCCACTGCCTTGTTATTTTCCCCTCTTGCTTTAGGTAATAGGGCATATGCTCCCCATACAGCGAATTTTTGTTAGGCGCAGCTGCAAACAGAAAGGCTGCCCCTTTGCTTTCCACATACTGCTGCATCAATGCAAGGTTATGGGCCGCATTGGATATCCCCCTTGGGGACAATGGGCTTTTCCCCAGATAATCCTCCATGCTGGCAGTATAATACAGCCAGCCATCTTCTCCAACTGTCACTGTGTCCACATTCGATACTTGAAATACCCGGCTCTGGATATTTGCGTCTATTGCCACCAGCAAAGGGCGGAATGCGAAATGATCCTCAAAATAAGCGCCAAGCTCCTGCAGAAAATATGTGTTCCATTTCCCTTCTGTTTCCAATTGCGGAAGCTTTGCCAGCTCCCTGTTTTCTGTCGTCCCATATTCTGTGCCTGCCAGCATCCCCGCAAAAGGAAATACGCAAATCATCAGGCAGGCAAGCAGATAGGCAATCTTCCCCATATATTTCATCCTTCCACCTCTCAAAACCGAAAATAGATAAACGGGTTGTAAGTGCTGCCTGACAGGCGCACCATGCACCACATAAGAATCCCCACAGAGCCTATGCCCAGCATTGCCTGAAGGGGAATGGCCTTCCAGGATCCAGTTTCTTCTCCCCTTTGAATCGTATCACGAACCCAGCTGGCCAGAGGCTTTATGGGCGCCATGCCCACCAGCCCCACTGCCCCCATTGTCAAAAACCATGGGGTGAGCTGGCGGATGGCTAGGGACATGTCCTGATTCCCTGTTGCCTGGAATACAAACATCTGACGGATCAGGAAAAATCCCTGGGAAACCGTGTCGGCGCGGAAAATCACGAATCCCACGCAAACGACCAGCATTGTGGGCAGCCAGGCGACCGCTTTGGGTATTTTCTTTACAAATGGGAACAGATCTTCCAAGGATGCGAAAAAACCATGGTACAGCCCCCAGATCACAAATGTCCAATTTGCCCCATGCCACAATCCCGTAAAGAAAAATACAACCAGCTTATTTATGCCTGTGCGGATCCTCCCTTTTCGGTTCCCGCCCAGGGGGATGTACAGGTACTCCTGAAACCAGGTGGACAGGGAGATATGCCATCTCCGCCAGAATTCTTTCACGCTGGCCGCGCCATAAGGGTAGCGGAAATTCTCCTGGAACTGAAAGCCAAACATCTTCCCCAGGCCAATTGCCATATCACTGTACCCGCTGAAATCATAGTATATCTGCAGCATATATGCCACTGCGCCAATCCATGCCGCACAGGTTCCAATGTCTGCATATGGCGCTCCAAACACGGCGTCTGCCGCCTGCCCCACGGTATTTGCAATCAGAACTTTCTTGCCCAGGCCGCAGATAAAGCGCCGCATCCCGCTGGATGCCTGCCCCAAATCTATGCGCCTGCTGTCAAGAGCCTGGCTAATATCCCGGTATTTCACAATGGGGCCGGCAATCAGCTGTGGGAAAAAAGCAATGTACAGCAGCACCTTCCAAAAACTCTTCTGTGCCTGGACTTTTCCATAATACACATCGATTACATAAGAGAGAGCCTGAAAGGTAAAGAATGAAATTCCAATGGGAAGGCTTATCTCCACCTCCTTTATGCCTGTCCCAAAAACCTGGTTCCAGGATCTCAGGGAAAATGCTGCATACTTGAAAAAAGCCAATAAGCCCAAGTTGACGGCAATGGCCACTGACAGGGACACTTTCTTATAGGGGCAGGCGTCCATCAACCTGGCAGCCAGGTAATGAAAGCCTGCGCTGAATACCATCAGCAGCACATAGATTGGCTCCCCATATGCATAGAACAGCAGGCTTGCTGCCACCAGCAGCCCATTCTTGCAGCGCATGCCTGGCATCAGGCAATGCAGCAGGAACACCACGGGCAAAAATACGCTGACAAACCCTAAGGAACTAAATATCATCTCCAGGACACCTGCCCTTTCTGGATTGACAAGGCATACCTGGCAGAACAGGTATGACGATAGGCATAATTCGCTTCTGTACGCATATAAGAGCTTGTTTCCGGATGGTTCCTCTGCATATTTGCGTCGCACATATACCATATGCCCCCTACATTAACCTCCGTCCATCCATGCGGGGTCATGCCCCCGCTGCGGCTGGAAATGCTGCCCACAGCCACCCTTGACTCGTATCCAAGCACCCTGGCAATGCAGGCAAAGCTTGCCGCATAACGGAAGCAATTCCCCCTGTGGTTCTGGAACATATAATTGGCATAGCCTGACATAGCCTGCGCCGTTGGGTTCTCATAAAACCTCTGGTATGCATAATTTCTCCATAATACCTCAAAACACCTCTGCAGTTTTTGGCCGCTTGACCAGCCCTCTTCTGTATTTGCTTTCACAAAGCTGACCGCCTGGGCAATTTCCGCTGAGGTAACCTGGATTCCTTCCCCATCTACATAAAAGCTGCCATCCTTTGTCCCTACAATACAGTTCTTCTGTAAGATGCCTTTTTCTTTTTTCGATTCAGAAAAATAGTATTTATAGCCTTTGACCGTTTGCCATCCTGTTGCCATCTGGTGGGTTTTTGGATGAAAATAGTATGTACTCCCGTTATAGTTCAGCCAGCCGGATTGCAGTGTGCCTTTTTTGCCGGAATAGTATGTCTTTTTTCCTTCCTGGATAAATTTGGAGACCTGCTGCTCCCCTTTTTTATTAAAATAGTAGTATTTTTTCCCTATCTTTTTCCGCCCAGTGAACATTTTCCCGTTTTGTGGGGAAAAATAGTACTTTTTCTTCCCAGACTTCAGCCAACCCGTCTTCATGGTTCCATTTTTATTGAAATAATAAGTAGATTTTCCTATTTTTTTCCGTCCGGTGAACATTTTCCCACTTTCTGGGGAAAAATAGTACTTTTTACCACCCACCTTTATCCATCCTGTCTGCATTTCGCCGCTGCTTTTAAAATAGTATGTGGATTTTCCTATTTTCTTCTTTCCAATGAGCATCTTCCCATTGTCAGGGGAAAAATAATATTTCTTCTTGCCAATTTTCTGCCAGCCAGTCTTCATAACGCCGCTGTTAGTGAAAAAGTAGGAAGATTTTCCTATTTTCTGTTTTCCCGTCAGCATCCTGCCTGTCACAAGATGGAAATAATATTTCTTCCCCTTCCATGTCTTCCATCCGATTCCCATTTCCCCAGTCTCTGAATGGAAGTAATATTTCTTTCCATTGATTTCCTGCAGGCCGAACTGCATTTCTCCGTTCTTCGGATGGAAATAATATTTTCTTACGCTTATTTCCTGCAGGCCGAACTGCATCTCCCCCCTCTCTGGATGAAAATAGTACTTTTTCCCATTGATTTCCTGCAATCCGCTCTGCCTCTCTCCTGTTTCTGGATGGAAGTAATACCTTTTCCCATTGATTTCCTGCAGGCCTGTTTGCATCTCTCCGTTTACTGGATGGAAATAATATTGCTTCCCGCCTATTTCCTGCAGGCCTGTCTGCATCTCTCCGCTTTCTGGATGGAAACAATACAGTTTCCCTTCTATTTCCTGCAGGCCTGTCTGCATCTCTCCGCTTTCTGGATGGAAACAATACAGTTTCCCTTCTATTTCCTGCAAGCCTGTTTGCATCTCTCCGCTTTCCGGATGGAAATAATAAACCTTCCCTTCTATTTCCTGCAGGCCTGTCTGTAAAATGCCTTCCCCAGAATAATAATAGATGTGCCCATCCTTTACCTGCCAGCCAGAAAATGCCTCTGTATGTGTATCCGTACTCGCTGGATCTTCCTCTTCTATCTGTACTTCTGTACCAACTTGACGCTGCCCTTCTGCCTGGGTATCTGCTCCTGTTTGGATTCCTTCTTCCGCCTGGGTATCTGCTCCTGCTTGGATTCCTTCTTCTGCCCAGGCATTGACTTCCGTTTGTATTCTTCCTTCTGCCTGAGCAGCCATTACCCCCTGCTGGCCTGAATCCATCAAAGTATATGGGATACCATTTTCTTCAGCATATCCCTGTGCTGCAGAATGAAAACTGCAAAACACTTCAAAGGACGGCTGACGCTTCCATTCCCAAACCCATATATCCTCACTTCCTTCTTCCATAAAATCCTTATCTGGGATTCCTTTATATCCGATTGCCCGCTCCCCAATCTCCGTCACGCTGGAAGGAATATAAATATTTTTCATCGAATAGCAATTTCCAAATGCTTCTTCCCCAATGGACTGCATGGTACTGGGGATTTGTACATTTGCCAGATTCCCACAGCCCTTAAAAGCCTGTGCTGTTATCCCAACGATTCCTTCTGGAATTTCCAGGGACATAAGGCCATTTCTTTTCCCCTTATAGGCATAAACCACTTTTCCCACATACACCACTCCTTCTGGCTGGCTTTCCAGCCATGCGGTGCCTGTAAAGGCTTCATGCCCGATCTTTTCTATTCCGTTTGGGATTACAATATGGCTCAAATTACAGCAACCTTCAAAAGCATCATACCCAATCTCTATGACATTATTTGGAATAACAGCAGTTTCGAGGCTTTTGCATCCTTTGAACAAGCCCCTTGAAATCTTTGCAACTCCTTGTGGTATTGTAATACTTTTTAGGCTTATGCAATCCATAAACGCATCGCTTCCAATTTCTGTTATGCCTTCCGGAAGTGATATGCTTCTGATACTGCTATTGCCCAAAAAAGCATCATTTCCAATCCGGGATACCTCTTTTCCGCCTATTCTGCCAGGAACCACTAATTCTGTGCTATTCCCATTGTATCTGGCAACTTCCAAAGTGCCATCTTCCATCTCCCTGTATTCTAATCCTTCTGATACACCCTCTTTGCCTTGCTCTTCTGTAAAAACGCCCTCTGATCCCTCTCGCTGATCCGCTGACTTATCCTCTCCGCAATCTGCTGATTTATCCTCTCCTGGCTCTATTAGGAATGATCCAAACTCTTTTTCAGGTTCTGCCAGCAATTCCCCAGAACCTTTTTGTAAATCTGAAAGCAATTCTTTCGAATCTTTTCCTAAAGCTGGCATTTGCCCCTCAGAATCTTTTACCGCCTTCCGTTCTGGTCCTTCAGAATCTTTTTCCAAGCCCTCTTCTTCTGCCCTAACCGACTCTGTCTCTTTAGAGAGGTTAATGATTCCTCCTTCCATCGTTTCTTCCTGTGCATAGGCTATTATTGGAGGCAAATTTGCACATGACAGCGCCACCACCATTCCAAAACATAATAACCTCTTTTGTTTCATAAGCTTTTCTCCTCTCTCTGTCATCTTTTCCATCTGAATCACCTCTTTTGTGCATTTTGTATATAAAAATCCAAGTCTATTGTATTCCTATATCCATTTTTTTGCACGAAATACAAAGATATTTTGTGCACTTTCACTATTTTACAGATGTTCAAAATACCTTATCTTCCACTCATCTCTGCAGATATTCAAAACACCTTATCTTTCCCTCATCCATGCCTTTTACACACTCCAAATGAATACCAATAAACCAATGCAGCCGGCGCCGTTTCAGCAATATCTCTGATTGCGGTTCGAAAGGCGGGGCAAAAGTCTGGATATCAAGATGCATACATAGCAAGGCCAGCAATCGGCATAACAGCCATCTTGCAAATGTCAATCCCCAAAAACAGGATTGCTGTCTTGTATTTTTTATAAAAATCCCCTATACTATTTTTAAGCACCTATCTATTGCCCTGACGGTTAAATATCGCAGCAGACAGAGCTTTGGGCAAGAAAAATATTATGATATTTAACCGCCAGAGCAATGCTAAGGCATACTTGCTTGCATAAGCTTGTATCACTTCTATGGAGCGGTAAAATACCTTATTTTTTTATTCCACATTAATATTTTTAGAAAGGAGCCAACCAGCATGGGAGCCACATACCATATTATGCACGGCAGCCAGGCAATCGCCTCGATTGATACGGAAGGACGCTGCACCATTTACCATGCACCATTCCTGCCATATAACCTCTGGCTGGAAGAATGCCAGAACGGACTGGACACGCAATTCCACAATCTGGCCAATTTCTACTTCTGGTGCGCCTCCCGTATGCTGACCCTGGACAGGGCTTATGCCAAAGAGATTTTAAACAGCATTGGCATGGCACAGGCAATGACAGACCGCGAGCGGGCACAGATTGCACTGTCCTATCACGCCCTGTGCCTTACGGACATTTACTGGGTCAAAGAAAGCACAGAAACCGTAACCTTTGCTGAAATCAATCTGTATGACAACCCTTTAAGCAATGCCTTTGTGGATGTGTCCCTCCGCGGCAGGCAGATTTCTATTACAAACAGCTATCTGATCGCCGACGACCTTTCCACAGGCGGCACTTTCCCCAAAGCATGGTACAGGGAAAATGACGGAATTGTGTTGTTAAAAGATGGGAATGCAGACGCTGTAGAACGGGAACTGCTTGCCAGTAAAATCTGCCAATGCTTTTCCTGCAAGCAGGTCGTTTACCAGGAATCCATTTATGATGGCCTGAAGGTATCCAAAAGCCCGCTTATGACGTCTGCGGCATATAGCATAGCTTCCCGGGAAGCTTTTGAAATCTATGCCGTAAACCATGGCTTAGATGTACAGGCATATATTGACCAGCTGGATGCGTATTCCTATGATATGATGAATATTTTAGACTACCTGATTGGGAACACGGACCGCCATTGGGGAAATTGGGGCTTTCTTGTGGATAATGCCACCAACCGCCCCTTGCGCCTGCATGATTTTATGGATTTCAATAAAGCATTTTCCCAATATGATACATTGCCAGGCGCAAACTGTTTAACAGTTCCATTTTCCACAAAAATGACACAGCTGGAGGCCGCCCAAAAAGCTGTCCAGAGAAGCGGGTTAAACCAGCTTGCAGAAATCCCAAAAGAATGGTTTTTTGGCCATGAACCCTGGTGGGAAATGTTCTGCCAACGGCTTGACGCCCTAAAAAAGCTCGAACCCTAAATTTTTACCCAGAATCTTTTTACTATTTTTAGGGCTTCCCTTATGCTGAAAAGGCTTCCTATAAGCCCTTTTCCACTGTCTTTTTCCAGGAGGTATGAACAAATGGGCATTTATTTGAATCCAGGCAACCGCGAATTCCAAATATCCCTTAATTCTGAAATTTACCTTGATAAAAGTAATTTAATTTCCTATACAAACTCTGTCATAAACACCAAACAGCGCTATGTCTGCGTAAGCCGTCCCCGCGCCCAGATGTCCAGTTGTCTACCCCTGCTCCCTATCTGCCAATCCCTTAAGCTACTGACAGCAGCCATGAATAGTAACGAATAGCCATTCCTGCCCTGTGAAATTTGCCAAACCTATTGTATTTTCACAAAAAATATGGTATAATATATCAGTATGTTAAAATTTTAACAAAATATTTTTTAGGAGGTTTTTACAATGGGAAGATTTACATTACCTAGAGATTTGTATTACGGTAAGGATGCGCTTGAGAATCTCAAATCCCTTTCGGGCAAAAAGGCAATTGTCGTTTCGGGCGGCAGCTCGATGAGGAAAGGGGGATTTCTTGACAAGGTTGAGAAATACCTCAAAGAAGCAGGAATGGAAGTTAAATTCTTTGAAGGTGTTGAGCCCGACCCGTCTGTGGAAACAGTTATGAAGGGCGCTGCTGCAATGCAGGAATTTCAGCCTGATTGGATTGTATCCATCGGCGGAGGCTCTCCAATTGATGCAGCAAAGGCTATGTGGGCCTTCTATGAATATCCTGATACAACCTTTGAGGATTTGATTACCCCATTTAATTTCCCAAAACTGAGGACGAAAGCCCGTTTCTGCGCAATACCCTCAACTTCTGGAACAGCAACAGAAGTAACAGCGTTTTCAGTAATTACCGATTATGCAAAGGGAATTAAATATCCTCTCGCTGATTTTGAAATAACGCCTGATGTTGCGATTGTTGACCCGGCATTGGTTGAAAGCCTTCCTGCAAAACAGGTTGCATATACAGGCATGGACGCTCTGACACATGCGATTGAAGCCTATGTTTCGACGCTCAACAGCCCATTTACAGACCCGCTTGCAGTTAAGGCAATCGAAATGGTGCTGGATTATCTTCCCCAGTCCTATCTTGGCGATATGGACGCAAGGGAACAGATGCACTATGCCCAGTGCCTTGCAGGCCAGGCATTCTCAAATGCGCTTTTGGGCATTGTCCATTCAATGGCGCATAAAACAGGCGCGGCATTTTCAACGGGGCATATTCCTCACGGCTGCGCAAACGCCATTTACCTTCCCTATGTGATTAAGTATAACGCCCATGAGAAAGAGGCCATGAGAAGGTACGCAGATATTGCAAGGCGCATAGGGCTTGGCGGCACGTCAGAAAAGGCCCAGGTAAATGCGCTTATCGAAAAAATAGAGGAATTTAACCGTGCGATGAATATTCCTAAGACAATCCAGGAGTTCGGCGTGAAGGAGGACGAATTCCTGGAAAAACTTGACGCAATTGCGGCTAACGCAGTAGGCGACGCCTGCACAGGCTCTAACCCAAGGGCAATCGATCCCGGACAAATGGCAAAGCTGTTTAAATGCACATTTTATGGGACAGAGGTTGATTTCTAAATCAAATAGGATTGAGCCAAATAGGCGTTGCCCTTTCATGGGTGCATCTGCGGCATAAGCGGCTGCAGCGGCGTATGTGGCAAAACACAGGGTTTTAGGGCTTCTGCAGATGAAAGAATACATAGAGGCTATGCGGACGAAAATCCCGTCTTTTATAAGGCGGGATTTTTTGGTATACTGATATTCTATACCGACAATGCCGAAGGGCAAAAATGCTTGATAAGCATAAAAGGAGAATCGGAACGATGAGTAAAGTAATGGTAGTTGAAGATGATGAAATTATGAATGCAGGGTTATGTTACAATCTGCAGAAAAGGAACATGGAACCATTTCCGGCGCACACCATAGCAGAAGCCAAACGTTTATTATCCGAAGGCGCCTATGACTTAGTGCTGTTGGATATAAATCTGCCAGATGGTGATGGGCTCCAATTTGCGAAAAACACAATTTTCCCTTATGGGATTCCCTTTATATTTCTGACAGCGCACAATTTAGATGATGAAATTATAGAAGGGTATCATTTGGGAGCGGATGATTATATCACAAAACCTTTCCGCATTAAAATCGTTATGGAGAAAATACAAGCCGTATTACGCAGGTGCGGAGGGCAAAAAGAAAATACTTTATATTCCTGCGGAAATTTAGTGATTGATTTTGAACGATGCATTGTAAGGAAAAACGGAGAGTTATTATCCCTTACGCCCACAGAATTTGAGCTGCTCCATTTTTTTTGCAAAAACCGCCAGCAGATTCTGACAAAGGAACTTTTATTGGAAAATATATGGGACAGCAAAGGGAACTTTGTGAATGAGCACACATTATCTTTAAATATCAGCCGTTTGCGGAATAAAATTTCGGATGGCAAATTTGGGTATATTAAAACGATTTACGGTTTGGGGTATCAATGGGTTGGACACAGGGAGGAGTAGGATGAAGGCCTTTAAATACGCGCTGTTGGCAACCAATGCCATATTATTGATTGCGGGATGCTGCCTCCTTGCGTCACAGACGCCAGAGATCCCAGGAAAACCTGTTTTATTTGTAATCATAATTTCCCTTGGAATGTTAAACCTTGGCTATTACCTGTACTTTCGCAGGAGGTTTGTTGCGTTCTCGGAAGAAATCTGCTGTAATGCGGAACGGATTATGCGACAGGAAAAAGGGCGGCTGCAGCGGAATGAGGAAACCCTTACATCAAAAATAGTAATGGAACTGGAAAAGATGGAGGATGTTGTTCAGAACCGTCTGCGGGAAAGCGAGAAAGAGAAAGGCAAGCTTCAACAAGCCATTTCCGAAATATCACACCAGTTAAAGACCCCGCTCTCCAATATACGGATGTACCATGATATGATTTCTGATCCCGATCTAACGAGTGATGAAGCAGGCTATTTTCGGGAAATTATCCAGCAGCAGCTGGAAAAATTGGAGTTTCTTATAGATTCCTTGATTAAGTCTTCACGCTTAGAAAGCGCTATGATTCAATTGAATATGGGAAACAACCGCATTTTTCATACGATGGAACTGGCTGTAAATGGGATTGTCCAAAAGGCTGACAAGAAAGGCATAGATATTTCCATTCACTGCCGGCCGACGATAAAGGTTCCCCATGATATAAAGTGGACTGCAGAGGCGATTGGAAATATATTGGATAATGCCGTTAAATATACAGAAGAAAGGGGAAATATTACTGTCAATGTGGTTTCTGGAGAGATGTATGTTGAGATTCAAATACAGGATACCGGCAAGGGAGTACCTCCAGAATATTATAATGACATATTCAAACGTTTTTACAGGGAGAAATCCATTTCCAATGAGGAAGGGTTAGGGTTAGGCCTGTATATTGCCAGAAATATTATTATGCTTCAGGGCGGGTATATTATGGTTCATTCTGTAATAGGGCGGGGCTCCTGCTTTTCCGTGTTCTTGCCGAACCGAAAAATTGTGTAATTGTTTCGGTTTTGAGATAATTTTATCTGAAATTGAAACAGGATTGATAACGTTTCCTTTTAGAATTAGAGTATAAAAGGAAGGAGAGATTACCCATGCATATTTTACAGACAAATAACCTTACGAAATATTATGGCGCAGAACCGTTATTGGTAAAGGCTCTTGATGGAATCACATTAGAAATTGAAAAGGGGAGCTTTACCGCCATAGTTGGAACTTCTGGCTCCGGAAAAAGCACATTGCTCCATATGCTGGGCGGGTTGGATATACCTACAAGCGGGAGCGTTGTGGTGGATGGGCAGGAATTGTGCGGAATGGAAAGAAATGAATTAACTATTTTTCGAAGGAGGAAGATAGGGTTTATCTTTCAAAATTATAATTTGCTGCCGAATTTGACGGTTTATGACAATATCGCCCTTCCGGTGGAATTGGATGGGAGACGCGTAGATCGGCACTATTTTGATGATATTGTAAATGCGTTAGGATTGGAGGATAAATTACAAAGGATGCCGAACAAGCTGTCTGGCGGCCAACAGCAGCGCGTGGCGATTGCAAGGGCATTAATTACAAAGCCTGCCATTATACTGGCAGATGAGCCAACTGGAAATCTTGACAGCCATACCAGCCAGGAAGTGGTAGGGCTTCTGCAGGCTACCAGCAGAAAGTTTTATCAGACGGTTGTCATGATTACTCATAATGATGAGATTGCACAGGCCGCAGACCGTTCCATTCGGATCGAGGACGGGCGGATTGCAGAAAGCAGGTGGTAAGGATGAAGCTGGAATCCAATAACAACAGGGGGATTATTTACCGCATAGCAAAAAGCAATCTGATGGGAAAGAAACGGCATAGTTTTTTTTCGCTCTTATCCATTGTTCTGTCCATTACTTTTGTGACCACCATAGCGCTTTTTTTGACAAGTACGCAAACAGCAGAAAAGCGGATGTTGGAAAACATGCAGCAGGCCATGTTTATAAGTGTGTCCGAAGGGCAGATGGAAGAAATGGGATTGGATCCTAGGACGGAAATTATGGTTCCTTATAAAGAGGGCGGGGAAACATTCCAAATAAAAGGCGTAAAGTACCGTTTCCTGTATTTGGCCAGCCAAGAAGATAAGATACAGACTTATGTGCCGACAGAGGGCAGAGAGCCAGAAGAGTACGGTGAAATTGTTGTAGATAAGCAGTTTATGGACAATATTGGGCAAGAATGCAAAATTGGGGAAAAAGTATTGCTTAACGTCCAGGACAGGCAGGAAGAATTTGTGGTTTGCGGATATACGGATCAGCAGTATGCCATGTCTACCCATTCCATTTATGTGTCCAGGGCATTTGCGAATCAGAGCTCCTTAATGAAAGATATGGAATATACGGCGCTTGTCCGGATTGTGGATGCGCCCTATATGGAACCGTCTGCCTTTGAGACAACTGTTTATCAAATGGCAATGGATCATGGGGTTAAGAGATCGGACGTCAACATAAATGGAAGGTTTGAGGAATCTTTACAGTCAGGAAATATGGCTTTCTATACAATGGCCCTTATCTCCCTGTTTATATTAATTGGCAGCTCCATTGTTATTTATAGCATATTTTATCTTTCGGTTGCCTCACGTACACAGCAGATTGGGCAGCTTCTAACGATAGGAATGACCCAGAGGCAAATCAGGAAAATGGTACGCTGGGAAGGAATCATATTAGATGGGATATCAATACCGATGGGCGTGGTTTTAGGAGGCGTCATCGCATATTTTTTAGAGCCGGAAGGCTGGGAATTTCTCAATTATGTCCTTGTGGCGGTTACCGTGGGGATTTTCGGCATGATTGCCGTACAGATTTCAATTGGAAAGCCAGCGGCTCTTGCGGCAAAGGTTTCGCCCATTGAAGCGGCGCAAAATTCCAATGCCGAAAATAATCGGAATAAAGGCGCCAAGGGACGCAGGAAGCTGACAGCGTTTGTAATGGCGCAACTGGGGCAGGGGAAAAACCATAAAAAAAGGAGGCTTATGACAGCATCCCTTGCGTTCGGCGGAGTTGTTTTTATGACAGCCGCCTCCTATTTATATGCGTGGGATGAATTGGCCTATGCAAGGGAAGGGGAATTCGAGAATGCAGAATATATCGTTTCCTATCTCTATAACGCCCATAACCCATCCGCATATGGGCCGACAGAAATGCAGCTTAAAGGGCATTTAAGCGAGGGGTTGAGGGAGAAGCTGTTAAAAATCCCCCATGTACGGTCAGTGAAAATGGAAAACAGCGCCTTTGGAAGCATTGAGTATCAGGGAGCCACTTGGGTGCAGGGATTTTGTCGGCTGACAGAGGAATCAGATGAATATTTCAATATGGATATGGACGGAGACGGCACTTATGCTTATCTGTGTGAACGTGATGCCATTCTCATTACAAATAGTGATTTTATTTCAGGAATTAATGGTGTGTCTTTTCAGGCAGGGGATAAAATTACGCTGCGTTGGTTTGATGGAACAGAACGCACAGCCGAATTGGAAATAGCGGCTGTGACTTCGGATACAGCGCCTGCAAACACGGGATATGATATCTGCATGGCAGATAAAACCATGGAAAAATTATGGGGCGGCATGAACACGGCCAGTTCCTTTGCCATTTCCATCGAGGGATATGAAACGTATGGGGAACAGGCAGAACAGGAAATCCGTGCTGCCCTTGAACCGTATTTCGATTTGAATCTGTCAACATTGAGGGAAAAGGTGATAGATGATTCCGCAAATGTGCAGAAAATTAAAATGCAGATTTATGGAATTTCCGCATTTATGATTTTGTTCAGCATATTAAACTTAATCAATATGGTGATTGGAAATATTACTGCGCGAAAGAGAGAGCTGTCCATGTTGGAATCCATCGGGATGGAAGAAAGGCAGATAAGAAAAATGCTGTTTTGGGAAAGCATCCAATTTGTATTTCCAGCAATCTTGATTACGCTTCTGGTTGGCGGCACCGCTGGATATGGCCTTGTCCTTAGCTTGCAGAAAGCGGCTGGTTATATGGAGTATAGGTTTCCCATTATTCCAAGCATATTATATGCTGCAGGGGTGATTCTGATACCGTTGGCAATTTCATGCATTTGTTTAAAAGGGCAGAACAAAGTTACCTTGGCAGAGCGGATTAAATATGATGATTAGGTAAACTGTCCCCCTTGCCAAGGACATTTTTAAAAATTCAAACCCATGATTGAGGCTGACTTCTAAATCAAAAAGGATACATGTGGCTATGCTGATGAAAATCCCGCTTTTTCTAAGGCGGGATTTTTGGGGTATGACAAATGGTCTGTAAACAGATTTAATCCATCTTCCTGGCAACAGAAAGCCATGAGTATCAAGGAAGGCATAATTTTTTGATTGATGCAGATGACTTTCTTCTCAAAATCAATATCCGACCATTTCAGCCCTCCAAGCTCTCCCGATTGTATGTCAACACTTTTATTGACTTTTTGTTCTTTCTACATTATAATATATTACATTAGTAATATTTTAGGAGGTGCCTGCGAATGAAAGATTTGCCCCAAATTTCAGAAGCTGAATTTGAAGTTATGAAAATTATATGGAAATATGCCCCAATCAGCACAAATGAAATAACAGATCGGTTAGTAAAAACGACAACATGGAGTCCTAAAACAATACAGACATTGATAAAACGCTTAGTGACCAAAGGCGTTCTATCATACGAAAAGCAAAGCCGGGTATTTGTCTATACGCCATTGGTAGACGAAGCTGAATATATAGGGCAGGAAAGCAGCACTTTTCTCAACCGTTTTTATGACGGCAATATTACTGCTATGCTCTCCGCCTATATTAACAATGACAAGCTGTCTGAAACTGAAATTGATGAACTCCGCTCTCTTCTTTCCAAACATTAAGAAAGGTGGGAAACCGCTGTGGCAGAATTTATGATTCAGTTTTTCATATGCAACATTTTTATCAGCATTATTATCGGAATACTCCTGCTTGCCAAACGTTTGCTAAAAAATAGCCTGACCAGCCGAATGCAGTATAATTTATGGTATTTATTGCTTGGCTTATTGGCCGTTCCCTTTATTCCAGTTCAGCCAATCCGCTTCCTGCAAATTTTCGCATGGTTCAGGAACTTAAAAAATGCATCCTCATCCCCCATTGGAGATATGATCAATGAGACTGCTCCCACAAACCAGTCTGTTACAGCAAATTGGATGAACGATTTCAGTATATCCGTAAGCAGAAGAATGCCTTCCACAATCGGTTTGATACTGTTTATCCTATGGTGCATAGGTATTCTTATCATGATGTTGTTAATTACAAAATCAATGCTCCGTTTTCACAACATGAAAAACTCTGCACTGCCATTGCAGAATCCGGCTGTACGCAGGCTGTATTATGAATGTTTAGATGAAATGCACATAAAAAAGCCTATTTCTATTTACAGTACGGCATTTTTGAAATCGCCTATCATTGCCGGATTATTGAAACCGTGTATTTATATGCCGATCCACCTGATTTCAGACTATAATGCAAACGATATAAAATATATGCTGATGCACGAGCTTGCGCATTACAAACACAAAGATGCACTGGCAAATTATTTCATGAATATAATTGGCGTCTTATACTGGTTCCATCCGCTTGTATGGTATTCACTGAAAGAAATGAAAAACGACAGAGAGGTCGCCTGTGACACTTCCGTATTAAAACTGCTGGATGAAGGAGACTATGAAGATTACGGAAATACATTGATTAACTTTGCAGAAAAAGTGTCGCTTACGCCATTTCCTTTTTCAACCGGAATCAGCGGAAACATGAAGCAAATGCAAAAACGGATTTTAAATATTGCAACTTATCATCCGGCTTCTTTCCGAAAAACTTTGCATAGCGCCGCCTTATATATCATCATTGCTTTTTTGCTTTTAGGAACTGCCCCGATCCTGTCTACACAGGCTTCGGAAAATAACCGCTACTACTTTAATGAAACGAACCATACTGTTACATATATTGACTTAAACGATGTTTTTGAGGGATATAATGGCAGCTTTGTGTTATACGATGCAGCCGAAGATTCATGGCAGATTTATAATAAAGAATATGCCACCGCACGTATATCCCCTGCTTCCACCTTTAAAATATACAGTGCTTTATTCAGTCTGGAATCCGGAATTATATCCCCTGAACAATCGTTGATTCCTTGGAATGGGCAGAACTATATGTATGACCTATGGAACGCTGACCAAACTTTAGAATCTGCTATGCAAAATTCTGTAACATGGTATTTTCAGGCACTTGACCAGCAATCCAGTTTGCCCTCCATAAAGGAGTATGTTAAGGAAATAGGCTATGGCAACCAGCTTGTTGAAGGCGACATATCCTCTTACTGGATCAATTCGGCACTGAAAATATCGCCTGTCGAACAGGTCGAAATGCTGACAAAATTATATTACAACCAGTTTGGATTTACACCGGAAAACATCAAAGCCGTCAAAAATTCCATCTGCCTCTATTCTACGGATAATGGCGCTCTTTCCGGGAAGACAGGCACGGAAGAAATAGATGGGCTTAATACCTCCGGCTGGTTCATTGGATATGTGGAAAGAGACAATCACACCTACTTCTTTGCCACAAATATCCAAAGCGACAAACTCGCTTCAGGCCCTCTTGCCACAGAACTTACTTTTTCTATCCTATCTGATTTAAAATTATGGGATACCTATCAAGAATGAGGGGCGGACAGCTCCTCATCCTTTTCTGATCAGATTTACCTCTATAATCTCTGGAACGTTCAGAAAACGAAACGGATACTTTGTCAGTCCAATACCGCTGCTGACATACATTCTTGCAAATGTATCCGCACGAATATCCTGCGTATCATATAAGCCCTTTATAAATCGTTCTGAACCATTGGGAAGGAGCTTTTTTGTAAAATATGGCACTGATACCTGCCCGCCATGCGTATGTCCTGATAATATAAAGCTCTCACCGGAACCTTCCATCAATCTTGAAATAACAGGTTCATGCGTTACATAGTTCTAAATAAAAGCTTTAATTTTTCTTCATAAATTTTATCATTCCTTTCGCTTCACTCAGGTCACAAGCAAGTGGGACTTTGTGTCCGGATTTTTAATGCATATGAGATAAAGAAGGAAAAGAAGTGTAAAAAATTTTGCCGTCCCCTATCCAGCTGACTGCCAAACAGATCGGGCTTTAGGTGTCAGGCAGCTCTATTTTGTCGGCAAAGGAATAATAGATTTCAATTCTTTGCCTGCGGGATTTCCCCCGGCGTTTCCCCATCAATGATGAAATTTTCGTCCTCGTCCATGAGGTAGCTGTACACAGGCTTGCTTTAATATCTGTATGTGATGTGAAACGGCTGGACGCGATAGGTTTGTTTTTTCTGATATATCTACCACACGGCTTCCATTACATTCACAATAAAGTAATTTTCCCTTTATCCTTTCCATATCTTGAATTGTATTCTTCAAAAAACACACCTCCGTTTTGTTTAAACACTTGAACAGATAGGATTATATCACGAAAAACGTTGATAGACTATCCATAAAGAAAATCAAGACGGATATTCATTAGCGATTATAATTTGACACAAGCTTAATCGCAATTTCCTTTGCCAACGGACTGGATACGTTCATACCATCTGTCCTTCCAAGACGCACGCAAAAATATAGATTCCCCTCTGCGGTTTCTGCAAATCCGGTAAACCATGCGTCAACAACAATGCCATCTGCCTTACCCATCCCTGTTTTCCCATAGACCGAAATATCTGTCCGATTCTGCTCTGTTACCAGCATGACCTGTTTCAGTTCCTTTTGTGTTTCTTCTAAATATTCCGAATTTTCGCCAAAGATGCGTTCCATTACCTCCGTCTGTTCTTTGGGAGAAATCAATAAAGACGATTCAAGCCAAAAGCCCGTTAAAGCCCGGTTATGATTGTTTGTATTCAACCGCCCCTCCCAATCAGAAATATCACAATTGCCATACTGAAGCTTTTCCAATTCCTCCTGCATCCTGTCTTGCCCAATATCATCTATGAGCTGCCTGTAATACCACACGCAGGAAGTACGGAATGCTTCACTAAAATCAATATCCCTGTTCCAGTCCTCGTTCCAGAATACTTCGCCGCTCCATGTTCGGGTGGAATCCCTTGGCTCAAGGATTCCATATTCCAGCGCGGTCAGGGAAGATATAATCTTAAAAGTGGAACAAGGTGACCGTCTGGTCTCTGCAAGCTCGTCATTATAGATTGTATACCTTCTGTTAGAAGCATCATATATCACCGCTGTTCCGTTCAGTCCGTTAAAATATTCCGACCAGTCTGCGCGGGCAATCTCCGGCTCTGTTTCCATGTCTTCCGTATCATCTTCCGTTTCCTTTGTATTTTCCTCTAACGAAACATTGCCTGATTCCATTTCCTGTTGCTCTCTTTTTTCGCCCTCCATTGCTTCTTTCACATCTTCCACAACAATCCTTTCTTCTGCACTATGTTCTTTCGAACATCCTGTTAAAAGAATCGCAAATGCAACTATTAAATATCCCAATCTAAAACAATTGTTTCTCTTGTTCATACTTACCTCCACTTTCTTCTGATATTTTTCTTTTTCCATTTGCTTCCCAATCTATTATTTCTGTTTTTACTCCGATATTTTTCTATTGAAACTTTGAGAATTCAACTGTTCTCCTGCATCCAATGCGATATGGGTGCCTTTATCCTCCATAGAAACAGCTTCCGGCGGCACAGTTACAACCTCGTCCATTTCACAGTTTTCTATCGCTAACAGTGCCGTCATGATCTTTGTAAGGCTTGCGGGATAATGCGTATCATGTATATTTTTCCCATAAAGAATCGTTCCTGTGGACATCTCCATTACAATGCCTGATTCTCCCATAATGGATGGGCTTCCTGTCCAAATAAAAGAGGTTTGAATATTCCTGTAAACTTCCTAATGCTGCATTATCTGCATATTCCATACCATTCAAGGTTCCCAGCCGATATGCTATTTCACATAAATAATCATTACACGAATTCTGCAACGCAGTCTGGGCATTTACAATATTGCCATGTCCAGTATGTTTCCAGCATTTCAAATTAGGAAATCCCGGATAAGAAACAAGAACCAAAACCTTTCCTGTTTCCCGCTGTACGACAACCGCTGATGCGGAGCAGGGATCTAACGCTAATTGTGCCGGCGTAATCTTAAGCTCCTCTAGCTTCCCCAAATATATCTGCTTTAAACCGTGCTAATGCTCTTCCTGTTACAGTATACACATAATCACCATTCGCTCCTATAGCTATTTTTAACTCATTATTGATTTTCTTATTAGATTCACGCATCAAGCATTATCGTTACATGAATTGTGCAAAAATTAACAATGTCTTTCTATTCTTTTTTGCCAAACCAGCCTTCCAGTACGTCTTTCTCTTTTCCCACCACATAGCCGCTACCTCCTCTCCCCTTTACATCTTCTACCATGCTCACAATCAAAATCGGATGTTCCACTGTGTTTTCTGCTGTAAAAACAGCAAACCATCCAAGCTCCGTGCCGGAAGTATCCTCTTTCGAGGCTTTGATTTCTGCCGTTCCTGTCTTCCCTGCCAGCAAAACATCCTCCCGGTGCGCTGCATAACCCGTTCCATGAGAATCATTGATAACCTTTTTGATTCCCTCCAACACAAGGCTCGTTGTATTTTCAGAAAAAGCATTTGGAATCCAGTATTCTGGCTCTGCATCTGGACGATAAACAAAATACGGTTTTACCACATTTCCTTTATTGCAAAAAGCTGTATAGATGCATGCCATGTGGAGCGGATTAACTAGAATCTGTCCCTGTCCGTATCCGCTGTCCGCCAGTTGTATCTCCGTTTCAATATTTTCCGTGTTGGAATACTGCGATTCTGCCATTACAACTTCAAAGGGCATTGCTTCCCGAAAACCCAGCCTTAACAGGGAATTTTTCATTTCCTCTGCGCCAATTTTTAATGCCGCTTTTGCAAAGTAAATGTTATCAGAATAAATCAAAGCGTTTTCTAGAACAACCGGATCATAAGCATGGAGGGTTGTCACATAATACGAACCCCATGAAGCGTCTTTCTGCCAGCTTAATCCTACATTTCCATAATCTTTATTGGGATCAATCGCCCCTGACTCCAAACCGATTGCCGCAGTAATGGGTTTAAAGACAGAGCCTGGACACCACGCCTGACGGAACCGATTATACATTGGCTTATTTTCATCCTCATTCAATGCCGTCCATTTTTCACTGGACAATCCCATAATAAAATCATTATCATCATAAGAGGGTGTGCTTACCAATGCCAGCACCTCCCCTGTATATGGATTCATCGCCACTGAACAGCTTTTATCACTCTGAAATTGTTCATATAAAGCCTTTTGAAGTCCTGAATCTATTGTCAGCTTTATGTCTTGTCCATTTTCTGCTATACGGCAGGCAAGCTCTTCTTTTTCATTCCCATCCGAATCCACAATATAAATACGACACCCGTTCTGCCCCTTTAATTCCCTCTCAAACAATCCCTCTGCCCCGCTTCTTCCAATCACACTGCTTGCCGTATAGCCTTCACCTGCGTGTTTTTCCAAATCCTCCGCTGTCACATTCTGGACATAACCGACCAAATGCGCCGCTGCATCTTTCAAGGGATACGACCTTACTTCCATATCCGAAATCATAACCCCCGGTATCTCAAGCAGCCTCCGTTGCCTTTCATGCTCTTTTAGCGCTTCTTCATCCGGCTCTAATGACATCAATTCTATTTCTTTCACTTTTCGCAGTGTTTTGACCGGAACAAAAGAATCATCCTTTACCCACTTTGCCGATAACTTCTTTTCTATTTCTTCCGGCTCTATTGTAAGCAGCTCCGCTATCTGCCCTATCGCATTGTCTCTGTCCTCCAGTTTTCCCGGTACAATTCCTACGGAAGATGCAACATCTGTCCCTGCAAGGACACAGCCATTTCTGTCTAATATTTCTCCTCTTTTGGCCTGTGTGGTGGAAACCCTTACTCTGTCCGTGGAGGATAATCCCGGATAGATCAGAGAATCGCTCCATGCCAACTTGTAGCCGCCTTCTCTTTTCAGAAAAAATGCCTCGTTTTCAAAACTGATATTTCCTGCAGAAGTATCAAATGCAGTCTGATACTTCACCACATTTCTTTCTTCATCGTATAAGATAATTGTGGTTGACATATTCTGTACTTCTATCCCTTCATAGATAGCAGAATTACGCTTTATAAAATCCTCCTCACTGATGTGCTCGGAAGCATCCACGTCGATCATTTGGTACATTTCCTTATAATTCTGATCTAAAATGTAGTCCATATATGTGAGAAGCAATTCATCCGGTTTGGCCAGATTGTTTTCCGGTTTTGTCAGATTGTTTCCCGGTTTAGCTAAATTCAGCATATATATTACCATACTAAATATAATTGCCCCCAAAATGCCTGCAATAAGCCACAAAACCTTTCCTGTTCTCTTTCTTCTGCATCTGCTTTTCTTTTTCGTCATGAGCTATCCTCCAAATTGAAACCACTTTCACACCAAAATATTACTAATGTAAGATTTTATTTTAAAAAATTTTGCTCACATGTCAGAGCAACAACATAAATATTACATGAGTAAGATTTATATGTCAAGCGATTTAACAAAACCTTAAGATTTCATTTTCTTACTTCAATTTTATTTTACATATTTTTTACAATTCCAAAAATATGTATCGGCAAAGGGGAAACTATCTGATACAAAATCCCCTTTCGCCTCTTTCTTAGTATGCTACAACGCCATACCCAAAAATGGAATCGCTGCCCATGCTGTAACTTCTCCTCGCACAAATATCGCCGCTGTTTCCTTCTATGGTATTTACAACGCCATTTAGTGTGTGATAAACTATTACTATCCATATGGATAACCTCCTTAGTCTTTCATGCGGTTGGCGAACCAGCATTATCTGGCTTTCTGCTAATCCCCGATATGCTATGTATAGAGATACTTTGAGCTGCATGAGCAGATAGGTTACTGCCCGAAAAAAGGACATAAAAAATCCCTCCAAACTTCAAAAACAAAGTTAGAGGGTAATTAAGGTATAACAATACAGCCCATCAAACATCGTTTTTTTATTCAATGGGCGTATTTGCTTCCTCATAATTTATCTATTGATTATTTAATTTCTCCTTAACAAGTTTTTCATGGTAAAAGTAATTGACATAATTTAATCCCAGTTCATCACAATACGTGTTGAGCAAATCAGCCAACGTATGCCAATATGTATTATCTTTATTTAAATAAATTGTTTCATATTTTTCTTTTAAGTCTGGATAGTGTGTATTGATATAAGAGAGGATGCTGCTTTTGTATTCCCCTCTAAGATTCAGATTTTCAAACCAATATTCACATACATTCTTTTTCGTGCTATCAATGATGTCTTTCCATTCTGTGATATACGGAAAAATAGGTGACATAAATAAAACCGTATGGATACCCTCATTATGTAATTTTTCTATTGCATGAAGCCTGTCTTTCATGGAACTGCCTTTATCCATATCCGCCCTAAATACGTCATCCAAAGTATTGATTGAAAATGCCACTTTGAGATTGGACATCCTTTTCAATAATTCTATATCCCGTAAAATAAGCGTTGATTTTGTTGAAATTGTAAGTTGGCAATCTGCATTCAAAAGCTGTTCTAATATCTTTCTTGTGATGCCATATTTCTCCTCGTAAAAATTATAACAATCTGTTACAGACGACATAAAAACAGATTTTCCTTTTAATCTCTTTAGATTAATAGGTTTTTCACACTGTTTAATGTCTATAAATTTCCCCCAATCTTCCTTATGCCCTGTAAACCTTTTCATAAATCTCGCATAGCAGTATTTACAAGCATGGGTACAGCCGACATAGGGATTTATCACATAATCACTTGCTGGCAAATTTGATTTCGTCAAATAGTCCTTCGTATTTATTTTTTGTTCTATAATATCCATCTACTGAATCACGCCTCCATGAAAATAACATTCATAAATTTTTTCATCCAAATAAAAAATATCTTCGTATCCTTGAAACCAAACAAACTCACCATCTACTTTACAATGATAATGATAATCGCCTTTTGAATACATTTGAGGTCCCCTATAAGGAAATTTTTCCGTAACCTTCAACAAAACTTCTTTCAAAAACCCATTATTAAAATTCTCCCCTATAACCCGACCAGTATAATTCATGCACCAAATAGGATTATCATCGTACCATACCGCTTCTTCACCAGTAAATTTTTCGCCACCTAAATATGTATCATAATATTTATACTCATTTTCTGCATAACAAAAATCACTGGACTTCATTCTGGAAGGCTGCACTTTATTTTCATTGACTGGATAAGTATTCTTTTTTGCCGAAACCAAAAAGTCAACAACTTTTTTGAGGTCAATGTCCACACTCTTGCTTAATAAAATGTTGCACTCATCATCATCCTTCACTATTCTGTCAATGGTTACGCCATATAATTCGCTTAATAATATCAAGCCATTCAATTCTGGAATTGCCTGTCCGTTTTCCCATTTGCTTACAGTCTGCCTTGCTATCCCAATCTTATCTGCCAGTTGCTCTTGGGAATAACCATTCTTCTTCCTTAGCATTTGTAATTTTTCTTCTAAATTCATATATATCACCTCTAAAATAACATTATATATGTTTTTCTATGGAAAGCCACCACGGAAAGTAGGCAATTATGCCACCCTTAGTATGCAAGAACAAATCGTCCTCTAAACGTTGTTTTTAATTTAGTCTGCTTTGCATTGTATTCCTAACATCATCTTGCTAAGATAATCCACTAATCTGTTGGGCAGGATATAAGATGACATAACAAGTATTTTATTGTAAATTCCTGCCACGACTGCTGTTTTTCTTTTCATAAGGGCTTTATAAGCTATATCAGCAACCCGTTCTGGCGACATAACAAACAATTTAAATAATAAAGTATCTTCCATGCCTGCTTTAGCGGCAAATTCTGTTTTTGTAGAACCTGGGCATAGAGTTGTGATTGTTACGCCAGTGCCTTTGAGTTCTGAACTAATTCCTTTTGACACAGATAAAATATATGATTTCGTTGCCGCATAAACAGCATCATAGGGACATGATATGTAAGAGCCTGTTGAGCCTATATTCAAAATCTGTCCCTGCTTGCTATCCAACATTAATGGCAGGAACAATTTCATCATATCTGTTACAAAAAACATATGTAAGTACATCATATCATGCTCTATTTCCCTGCTTGTTTTAATAAAACTTCCAAACTCATTAAAACCCGCATTATTAACAAGTACATCAATTTTTAAATCTAATTCCTGTACTCTACGGAATACATATTCAGCAGCTTCTGGCTTTTCCAGTCCATAAGCAATGAAAACTGATTTTATGCGGAAAGTCTGCGACAGATGATTTGATAATTCTTTCAATTTATCCTTATTTTTTGCTACCAAAATCAAGTTATAACCTTGCTGTGCAAATTTGACAGACAGAGCCTTTCCTATTCCGCTTGTACAGCCTGTTATCAAAGCTATTTTATTATTTTTCATATGCAATCCCTCCGAGAAGTTCTTTGAAATGTTCCCATTCTATGAGATAATCCATACACTTTTGAGATTCAGGATTTTTATCATTTAAAACTTCATCATAAAATTCAATCTTCTTTTTTATCAGCAATAATAAATCCTGGTATGCCTTTATCTTCCCTATAATAAAAGCTTCATGCTCAACTAAAATATTTTTTCGCTCTGGTATAGAGTTTTCCCCGCCATTTTTAAGGAGAGAAATATATTGTTTTATTTTGCACATCGGCATATCTGTATCCCGTAAACAACGGATTAAAAATATCCATTCAATATCCGATTCAGAATAAATCCGTCTATTCATTTCATCCCGTTTAATTTGGGGCAACAGACCTTCCCTCTCATAATAAAATAATGTGTCTTTTGTAATCCCTAGTTTTTGCGCTACCTCATTTGTTGTATAGTTCATATAGGCGCCTCCTCAAATAAAAATAAACTATGGTGTGCGCTCCATGTCAATATATAAGTACAAATTTATCTGTTGGAAATTTAGAAAGGCGGCATTTTCAGCCGCCAACCTATTATGAATAAATGATTTCCTCATTTACAATCTCTCTCGCACACATTCTTACGTTATTCATTCTTCCAAAAATCCAAACTTAGGAGAAATCTAAACTTTCTTCTGTAAATCCTTAATTTAAGGCGTTTTCTTCCTTTAGCTGTTTGTTTGCCTTGTGCCTGTTTCATGCCCTCTATGAGTCTTTCAAAGCGTTCCTGTGCCTGTCTGGCAATGTCGGCAAGACAGGCGTTAAGTTTGCCGCTCGTGAGAAGATTGGTGTATGTAACCCTGCGGTTCTGCTTCAGATAGTCCAGATGCCGCTGTCCCCATGTGCCTATTGGCTGTTCTGTTTCGGGAGGTAATGCAAGGCAGGGATAAGGTAATCCCCCTGTCGTTCAAATTCGCCGCCGATTATTTCAAAAAATGATAACCTGCCATCAGTTCCTCACACTGCACTGCATTATTCTTGCTGTCCTTATAAATGCATCAGCCGCATAGTGGCTTTACTTTTCTTCTACAGAAAGCCATATTTCAAAATTGAAATTATTGTCATAAATTTCAGCACTCGGATAGACCTCAATGCACATCCCGCCTGCTGGCTGATATTTGCTGGTCGGGAAAAATTCTGTATAAATCCTCCTATACAGATCTTGGAACGCTTCTGGCATTTTCCCAGTACAAGGGAACACTGCCCAAGTATTTGCAGGCACTTTCTCAATGGTCAGCCCTGCCGCCACATCACCGCCCGAATAAGCTGCTCCGATTGCATAGTCAAAATCCCCCTCTGTCGGATTGTCAAAGCATATTCCAACGATTGCCCCTCCAAAGATATTTTCTGGATTGACATATCTGCACAACGTGTCAATCGTCCCATCCGCTCCGCAAGCCGCCCATGTGGCATGGATATTCTTCTGGCTGATTTCCTGTCCTCCTCCATATTTGGCTCGTTTGGCAATGACCTCAAACTCTTCCTGTTTTTCAATTCTGTAATCCATTGTCGTTCCTCCTTCTAATATGATTTTTACGGAAACTCTGGAAAAGGATTTGAGTGTAAGTTTTTCACTTTTCGCTTGGGCAGGCGTAATCCCGTGGAACTTTGTGAATGCCCTGCTAAAACTCTCTGGGCTGTTATATCCGTATTTTAGGGCAATATCTATCACCTTTTCATTTTCAGACGATAAATCCATTCCTGCCAGCGACAATCTCCTGTTGCGGATATACTCGCCAATAGAATAGCCGCAGATAATATGGAAAACCCTCTGGAAATGGAAACGGGAAGAATATGCCTGTTTCGCAATTTCAGCATAGTCTATATCTTCGGTAATATGGTCTTCAATATAATCTATTGCCTTCTGTAGTCCTTTCACCCATTCCATGTTTTTTCCTCCTTCCGTAACCATAGTATAGTAAACTAACAATGGCTTTTCCTGATATTTTATGCTTTGCTTTGCTAAGTTTCAATTATCCCTGCTCACTTAAATTTTAAATCATACAGCCTGTTATCGCTGATAAACTTCTTCTTTCTTGGGTCGCCCTCTGCACGGTAAATGGCTAAACTTTCCAAGTCAAATATGGAACTCCAAACTGTTTCAAAATCTGGCTCATTATCATATTGGCACATAAATCCATAATCGCCTTTCAAAAGCTGCTCAGTAGTCTCGATATAATCGTCTCTTATCTTCCCCGAAGAAAAGCTGTCTATGACAACCTTATACCGCTTGCGGGAATCATAATCATTCCCATTTGCATCGTCATAGGGCTTCATTTTATCAGAGATAAAGCTATTGACAGTACAAACTATCCTGTTTCCATGAAAGATTTCCGCTTCACGGACTTTTTTAAGAGTTGGTGTGCATTCAACCACCTCCATATTGCCGCTTTTATCCGCAAGTAAAATGTTACAATTAGAAGCTATCGGCAGATTCATAAGTAACGAAACCGCCTGCTCTGTATTATTTGCCTTTTCAAGCAAATACCGTACAATAAAACATGAGTTAAACCCTGCCTTTATCTTTTTAAGGTCGGTCATTACAAACGTCATTGCCACGGCAAGCCCGTGTTCGTTCAGTCCCTCTTCCCCATTGATGAAAGAGGATGTAGTGATATGAAATCTGTTTCCATTCCTCGGTGCGTAAATTTCACTTTTACATCCATCACGCAGATAAGGCGGCAAGTCATTATTTCTGCCATATACCAATCTGCCATTTTGGGAATAGGCAAAAGCCGTACAGCCCCGAATCTCAATAGGGAAGTTATCTTCCAGATTATACATACAGCAGCCCATACACAACATCCACGAAGCAAAATGCAGATAGTCTGCTCCTATGGTGTCACTTACCCCTCTTATTTCCTCACACACTTCCGGAAAAATCTTTCTTAATATTTCCTCACTTTGTTTTCCATGTTCCAGTTGAAAATTATCTAACTGAAGCGGAAAAGAGATTTGGCATTTGTTAAAAATTTTTCCACGCTTCACACCCATTTCATAATGGTTGCCTTTTAGTCTTAAATGATACATTTCCTATCTGTCCTCCTCTTTGATTGCAATCCATACTTTGGAATGTCCATGTGCCGGCTGGCTGTCACAAATTGGATATACTTCAATGTCTGGCAGTTCCGCATATTTATATCCAGAGAACGGCAGCCATTCCATATAAAACCGTCTGAATACACTTTGGACATCTTCTTTAAAATGTCCATCATTCTCAAATATAACCCAAGTTGCCGCAGGAATTTCATACTCGTACATATCCGCAGGGGCAGGAGCATTGGTAGCAACGCCGATATAATAATAGATTTCTTTTGGACTTTCATATACACTGATTCCTAAAATCCCATTTGGCTCTTGATTCGATAATTTGCATATTTCCGAAAACTGGCTTCCCTGTAATGTGGTTTTCCAAAAATCGGGAACTATCCTTAAATTTTCTTCCATATTGCAGGTCAAAGGAATGCGGTTTCCCACAATATGCAGGGATTGTTTTTCCCCAATGTGATACACCATAGCACTTCCTCCTGTTATTTCGATTCTAAACTGAATTGACGGATATGCTTGCAGGATACACCCCATAGCTTTCGCTGCTGTTGGCGTAATTCCATGAACATTCTGAAAAGCCCGATTAAAAGAAGTCGGAGAGGAATAGCCATACTTCAAAGCAATATCTATTACTTTCTCGCCTGTCCGCTGCAATTCAAACGCTGCCTGTGTCATTTTTCGGCGGCGTATGTATTCTGCCAATGACACGCCCGAAACATAAGAAAAAATACGCTGAAAATAATAGGGAGAGCAACATGCAATGTGGGCTGCTTCGTCATATGATATTTCCTTGTCCAGATTATCTTCTATGTAATCAATGGCTGCTCCAAGCTTTTTCAACCATTCCATCTTCTTACCTCCTCGCAAATAAGAATAGCTTAATCTACTTTATATTTCCTCTCTTTTTCTGCTATCTTTTGTAAACTTGCATATAGTGTATCTGAATAAAAAATTCGTTTCAATAACTTCCCGAAAAAAACGACAGAGATTTTACCCTCTGCCGTCATGTTGCCAACGCGTATATGATTTTCCCGTTCACTATCTCCCTCGCACACGCTCTTACATTATTCATTCTTTCTGTCCATTCTAAGGCGTTTTCTTCCTTTAGGCGTTCCGTTAGCCCTGTGCCTGTTTCATGCCCTCTATGAGCCGATAGAAGCATTCCTGTGCCTGCCTTGTCAATGCTGGCAAGATAGGCGTTGATTTTGCCGCTTGTAAGAAGATTCGTGTATGTAACTTTATGGTGCTGCTTTAGGTAGTCCAGATGCTGCCGCCCGAATAAGCCAATCGGCTGTTCTTTTTCGGGCGGAAAGGCAAGGCAGGGGATAAGATAATCTCCCTGCCGTTCAAATTCACCGCCGATTTTTTCAAAGATTGTTTTCTCCATTGTTTGTACCTCCTCTATCATAGTTTATTTTACCATCGCTGTTTTTCGTGGACATTCCCTCTTTTTACACAATGTCATGATGCTGGGGTCAAAAGCCCAACTACCGAACATTGAAAATTTAATATTTTACAGTAAATAAAGACAATCCACCCTTTTGTGAGTTATAATGGTAATAGTTCTAGAAAGGTGGTATCTCTTATGGCATTTAAACCGAATGATTGTCAACAGTTGTCCTTCGACGACAGCTTTATAGCACTAACTGAGCGTGAGAAAAAAGCTCTGGAAAAATCCTGGGCAAAAATCTTTGCTGATGAGATTTTTCCAGCAATAGATGAAGAACGTTTTTCTGTTCTGTATAGTGACAAGGCCTCCAGATCTAATACACCTGTTAATGTAATCATCGGTGCGTTAACCATCAAAGAGCTTTTTGATTATTCGGACGATGAAATTGTTGAGAACCTGATGCTTGACCTTCATCTCCAGTACGCCCTGCATACCACAAGCTTTGTGGAACAGCCTGTATCAGATAAAACCCTGAGCCGTTTCCGTAAAAGATGCTATGATTATGAAACACTTCACGGGGTGGACTTATATCATGACTGTGTAAAAGACCTTAGTGGCAAAATAGCTAAAATCATGAAGCTAAACGGGCGCACCCGCCGCATGGATTCCCTTATGATAGAATCAAATATCCGTTTTCTGGGCCGTATGGGACTGATTTATACCTGCATACCAAAGCTGGTTGTTTATCTCACAAAAAAGCAGCCGGGTATCATTCCGGAACAACTGAAACATTATGCCGGCCCGAATGACTATAACCGCATTTTCTGTCATCAGAGAAATGATGACATGGGGGCCATTATCCAGGCGCTTCTCACAGACAGCGGCTGTCTGCTTCATCTGTGCGGAACAGATTTTGAAGACGTGACGGAGTACCAGCTTTTTACCAGATGCCTTTCTGACCAGACTGTTGTGGAAAATGAAAAACGCCGCATGAGGACAAAGGAAGGCGGTACGATGAATTCGTCCGCACTCCAGAATCCTTCTGGCCCGGATGCCACTTACAGAAACAAGGCGGGTAAGCAGTACAGGGGATATTCTGCAAATATTGAGGAAACGGTTGGCAAAAATGGTCCTGTTGTGACGGATTATCAGTATGGTAAAAACACCCATACAGACAGTCAGTTTCTC
>CAJTDL010000016.1:0-33018 GCA_910575035.1 Lachnospiraceae bacterium | reverse complement strand
GCTATACAAAATCAACAAGGCAATGCAGGGTATCATTTGACAGAAATCATTGTGCCGGTTGTCCTTATCAGGAACAATGCCGTCCAAAGATATACAAAAAAGTCGCTTCATTTATCACTTCAAAAAATGCATCTAACAGGGCAAAAAGTCAGCGGTACATGCAGGGTGAAGAATTTAGCAGTCTGGCACGGTTAAGAAACGGCGTGGAAACAGTTCCTTCCAGTCTTCGGAAAAATTACCATCTGGACAGCCTTCCAAGAGGAAGGCAGCGAGGGAAATTTTTCTTTGGAAGTAAAATAGCAGCTTTGAATTTCAGAAAGCTCTTCGGATTTCGGAAGGGACTGGGAAACTATGCCCAAAATCCTGTATTAGTATAGAAAACACACTAAAAGTATGCCAATGCATTTGGAGAAAAGGTGCCTCTTATAAGAAATCTACTGTGAAATATTACATTTTCAAGGTTCTACGAGTATTCAGCCATAGAAAACTCTATGTTTTGACCCCAGCATCATGTCATTAACTTAAGGAATCTTTTACATTTTAAATTGTAAATGGTTCCTTTTTCTGCATCTTTACTGTATAATAGAAGCAGATAACTGATTACCGCAGCCTTTATCCGGATGATGGAAAAAGGCATCTTATTCCTTGTGCGTCTCAAATCCAGTGACTATAAAAAAGAGCGGGCCGCTTTGTCGGCTCCGGACATATGAGATGGGGGATTGAAACGACATACGAAACATTGAAAGAGCGCCTGCAGATAGAGAACTTCACAGGGACAAAGCCGATTCTGCTGCTGCAGGATATATACAGCACAATTTATATCAGCAACCTTGCAGAGGACATCATCCGTGATGCCGAGGCGGAAATGGACGAAAAAGAAAAACACCGGAAACATAAGATAATGATAGACCGGACATTGGGCATTGGGATACTGAAAAATGACCTAATCTATATCCTGTTGAAAACGGACGCACGGAAACAGGATGAACTGTTCTGGCAGATCTATAAAGACATCAGCAAGAATCTGGTTCCAATAAGGCCAGAGCGCCATTACCTCCGGACAAAGGAACTGCTTGCGGGAAAATATTCAAATACAATAAACTTCCCCGGAAATTGCCGGACGGATAGACGGATCATTCTGTTCCTGATCTGCCCTCCCATCTGTATAATAAGCAAGATCCTCTTCTGTATATGGAGTCTCTGGTACAATTTCATAAAGGTCAACGCCCTGCCCGGATGCGGGCTCACCTGCATCTGAACTGGCAGCCATATCCTGCTCATTATTTATACTATCCGTTTCTTTGTCACTGCGTGTATTTTCCGGCGCTGTCTGTGATGTTGATGAACTTTCATGGTTTTTGGCAGCTCCACAGCCTGCAAAAGCAAATAGTAAGAGCAGCGACAGCAAGGACAGCGCTATTTTTTTTATCATAAATCAGTTCCCCCTTTCAGGCATTTTAACAAGTATGCCATATTCTGCCCTAAATACTTCATCGTAGCCAGCCCTTCTTCATCATTCATAACGCCACCCGGCATCTGCCCATAAGCCATCGGTCAATAAGAGGATCCGACAATATACATCCCCTGCAGCATGAAAAAATGGTTCATCGCATCCAGTGTATTCAATGCCCCTCCACGACGTGCCGCTGTGACGGCCACCCCAACTTTACGCTGCAGAAGATTGTCATTCCGGTTCATATCTGTTACTACAGACGCCCTTTCCAATAAAGCCTGCATATTGGCAGAAATATTTGCTGTATAGACAGGGGAGCCTAACAGTATGCCGTCAGCCTGTGTCATCTTTTCAAAAATCTCCTGAAACAGATCTTTTTTATGGACACAGTTCCGCTTTCCCCCGCAGGCCCAGCAAGCCTTACATGGCTCTATCACCTTACCGGAAAGCTGTATCAGCTCCGTTTCAATCCCTTCTTTGTTCAATTCTTCAAAAACCGTGTGAATAAGGAGCGCTGTGTTACCGTCTTTTCTTGCACTTCCATTAACTGCTAATACTTTCATTTTAGGCCTCCTCCTATTTTTTCGTTTTTACTGTTTTCGGCTTTGACCAGCCTGAATAAATTTTATTTTGTCCTCCCTCTGCTTTGACTGCTTTATAGGTACGGATTCTTATATAGTATTTCTTTTTTGCTTTTAATTTCGATACTGTTTTTGATGCCTTAACATTCCCTTTTATATTTATAATTTCAGTCCTTTTCTTTGGAAATTTATTGCTGGTGGAGAAGGCTATTTCATATCCGTCTGTCTGTTTTTTTTGTTTTTTCCATTTTACTGTAAAACCCTTTTTCTTTGCAGACACGCCCGCGATTGCCGTGCCTTTCGGGGTAATCTGGAAAGATGTTTTTTCTATCCCGCTGTAATTTCCCCGGAACTGAACTTTTATTGTATAAATACCTGCATTTTTTGAACTTGCCAGATAAGATACGGTATAATCCGCTCCTTCTTTTAACCGCTTTTGATCCCTGTCTGTGACAGTGACAGAAGGCTTACGCATTTTGCCATTGTAGGTATAAGATGTTTTGGATAAACGGATGGATTTCACTGCCGCTATCGTTTTCTTGCAAACAGGCATTTTAAAAGGACAGGGTTTGTATAGCTCATACTTGTTTCCCCGGAGCTGTCGTCGTCAAATACGCCGGAGCCATTGATATTTGCTTTGATCGCTATCTTTTCCCCTTTTACTGTTATTTGCAAGGAACAGTGCGTCCCATCCTGCTTTTACATCCTCTTTCCCTGCCAGTCCTGCAATGCTTTGATCCACCATATTCTGGATGGCGTTTTCATCATAATTTGCAGTATTCCACCAGTATCCGCTCCCATCCCAGTTTACAGAATCTTTGTCATGGAACCATACGACACGGCCTGGCATAGCGCCAATTCCAGCGCCATATGCTTCATGTTCCGGGTAAACGCTGCCTGCCGCTGCCAAAACGAAAGACGCGCCCCCTTCAAACATGATACCTGCCGCAATCACCGCCCAATCGCCTACGGTCACGCCAGGAAGAACCGTTGCATTGGATCCAATCCATACATGGGAGCCTATTTTTATCGGTGCATAATGGTTTTTACGGTTTCTTGACGGGGCAAGGGCATGGTTGATCGTTGCCAGCACCACATTATGCCCGATCAGGGAACCATCCCCTATCGTAATACCGCCCTGATCCTGGAAATGGCAGCCAGAATTGATAAAAACGTCCTTTCCTATCGTGATATTTTTTCCAAAGTCCGTATAAAATGGAGGGAACAAGCGGAAAGAATCATCTATCTTTTTCCCTGTCAGCCTGCCCATAATTTCCCTGATTTCCTCTGGGGTATGGTACTGGCAATTTAACTCCATGCCAATCCGTATTGCATCCTGGCAAATGGCATCAAAAAGTCCCCGCCATTTGGGGGTTTCTGCCGCTTTTCCTTCTTCCCCTTGAAATTCCCTCAGCATATCCTCTAAAACCAAGTCAAACATCCCTTTCCATAAGCTATTTATGTAATAGCCCAATCTCAGAGCAATTACTATTTTTCAATGATCCCTATTGCAGCGACTGGCCGAATTGCCTTAACTCATCCAGTTTTTGCTTTGAACCGTTTTCGCTGCCATAAGCCGTGAACACGCCCATATTTTCCAATCCGAGATAACCCAGAAAATCTCCTTTAAACGAGAACAAAGCTCCCTCATACATATCCGGGTCTCCGGAACTTAAAATCATTGCGGCCTTTTTCAGATTGGACGGCCCCACAGGATATGCAGCGGAATAAAAACGGTCAATCGCGCATTTCAACTGACCAGATATGCCATGATAATAGATTGGTGAGGCAATCACCAGCATCTGGGCATCCCCTAGCAGCGCATAGATCTTCTGCATATCATCCTTCTGCACGCATTTGCCCTTTCCCTTTGTGTGACAATATTCACAAGCCAGGCACCCTCCAATCTTCATTTTGCAGACATCCGCTATCTCCACGGTATGCCCCGCAGATACGGCTCCTTCCCGGAAAGCGTCAATCATCTGCCTTGTGCTGCCCTTTAGGCGTGGGCTTCCATTTAATATTAATATATTCATCCTATCTCCATCTCCTTTTCCCATTCACGAACCGTCGGGACACCTGTTTCATCCCCTAACTTCTCCAGCCGCAAGGCTTCTTCCTCTGTCAGACAAATCTGAGCCGCTTTTGCGGCTTCCTCATTGTTATAATTCTGTTATTTTCCGTGAGCAATGCACCCTCAGGGCACTTAGCCAAGCAGCCACGCTTGCGTGAATATTTGGCGAATGCCGCGAGAGATTAAAAATGCCTCAGTTTGCTGTGGTGTTTTTAATCTTATAGAGCAGGTAATCCAGGCAGTCTATCTGTTTCTGCCCTCTATGGACAGAGTCAAGCAAGGCATTCCTGTGATTCCTGAGTATTGGCATCATATCCAAAAGCTGTCCCTCCTTTACAAAAGCCAGACACAGTTCTGTAGTCTTCAGGTCACAACCTGCATCAATCAGGTTCTGATGTATCTTTTCATATTGCTCTTCTGCCTCTGCCATATCTTACTTCCTCCTTCTGAATCCATTATAAATTTGTTAAAACAAAATATCAAATACATATAATATATGTATTTCCATACCCAAAAAGTATTTATGTGGATGTTGAATTTCCAGCCGCTTATTCTACGGTAAGAAGAAACGGCATAACCATTAACAATAAATACGAAGCCAGACGAAACCACTTCACTGTATCGGGGATTTCACTGCCCATCTTCTTTGAAAGCGCCCCTGTCACGATAACCAGCAAAAGGACAGGGCTTACCATACTGGAAAAGCTGAATGCCATGCCTGTCATTCCCGCCAGCGGGACAGGCTGTGAAAAGCAATATCCAATCATCAGCAAAAGCGGGGCGCATGGCGTAATGCCATAGGTCAGGCCTGCGGCAAACATTGGGACAGCTCCGGCTTTTCCCTTCTGTTTCCCACATTCTTTGCACCCTCCGCATGTTTGATGTTTTTTTCCCACAGCCTTCCATTCTAAAAACCACCGTCCTGCCAGGAATACGCCAATTGTGCTCATAGCCGCCTGAGAGAACAGCCGCAGGTTAAATGAACCAATCATTCCATCCCTCCCGATAAACTGCCTGGCAGTCACGGCAGAAACGATGCAAAGCAGGGAAACACTGCACATTTTTCCAAAGAAAAAACTAAGAAATGACAGAACCCCTTTTTTCACCCCGCCAGAATGCGACACTACATAAGAAGACAGGAATGTGCTGATCATTGGACTGCAGCAAGTACCGCAGCCAAGGCCGATAGATACAGCTGTAGTCAGAGCTGGCACAACCATAGATGCATTCATACCCCACCTCTTTCACTGGCAATCAATGCCGCCCCTACCACACCATTGAACTGCGGATATTTTGCAACATATACATCCCTCATCATTTCTTCTTCAAAAGCTCTGTGAATGCCTGTATTCAGCGCACCGCCGCCCGTCATCAGAATGTCCCCGCCTTTTTCAGATTTTTTCATCATCTTAATGATCCGCTTCGCCATCGACAGATGCATACCCGCCAGAATATCACGCCTGTCAAACTTCCTTGCCACAAGTGAGATCACCTCTGACTGTGCAAACACAACACATGTACTGTTAATGTCACACGGCGCAGTGCTTTCCAGAGAAAGCGGCCCTACCTGGTCAATCGTCGTTTCCAGGATCTGGGCAATGACTTCCATAAATTTCCCAGTACCTGCAGCACATTTATCATTCATCGTAAAATTCTTTACATTATAATTGGCATCCAGATAAATAATCTTACTGTCCTGCCCGCCAATATCCACCACCATTCCGGGACGGTAGCCTTTTGGCGCTGTCACACGTACCCCATAAGCATGTGCCGTAATCTCTGAAATATCATCATCCGCCACATCAAGGATTTTACGGCTGTACCCGGTTGCCATAATATAGCCAATATCACTGCGGTTTATTTCATATTCTTTACAAAGAGCAGCTACAATTTTCTTAGCTGTGCCGCTGTTATCAATCCCCGTTGGCAAGACCAGGGTACTTACAACCTTTCCATCTTTTAGCAAGACATCTTTCAGATAAGTGGAGCCACCGTCCAGCCCAAAATAATATTTTCCCACGTCTTTCACATCCTTTCTTTACTCTTGCGCATAGAGGTATGCCCGGAGGGCGCTTCCTTATTCTTTGCATACTCCTTCAGCTTAATCAGTTCAATAAACGCTTCCATACGGATACGTAATTGCTCCACATCTTCCTCGTTATAATCGCTTTCTACCCGGATGATTGGAATATCCAGTTTCCCAAGTTCATCCTCCATGATCTGATATTCATAATCATAAACCAGGCATCCACGCAATACATGGTAAACCACCCCCTGAATCCTGTGTTCCTTTATCATCTGTTTGATCCGGTAAACCCTCTGGCTGTTATCCACAAACACCGGACAAGTACATGGTTTTGTATAGCGGGAAGCAAGCGCCCTCATCATACCGTCAAAACTTGTGTCAATCACGGATACAGGATCATACAGCCCCCTCTCTCCCATGCAGGTTTCATCCGCTGCGAGGATTCCTCCCATTTCTTCAATCAGAAGTGGGATCTTAATATTCGGAAACGAAATGGGCGATCCTGTCACAAGAATGCGGGGCTGATTTGGCCTGCTGATAAAATACTCCTGGCTAAGCCGTGCTTTCAATTCAAGATTTAACTTGTGCATTTGTCCCGCCCACATATCTGCAGGCATATAGGCATAGGCATTCATAATTACCATCACCTGTGTTCCGTGCAGCAATGCCGGAGCGTGTTTCCTATATTTTAAGAACTCGGACATTTCATACTGCGCTTCCCCGACCGTGCGGATTCCTTCCGCCAAAGACTGCGGCGTGATCTGCCTGCCTGTTTCTTTTTCCAGTATAGGAACCAGACGGTATAATTCCCGCAAAAATACCTCTGTATCTGCATCTTCTTTTTTCAAAGGAGGAATATGGAGCGGTACAGTGTTTTTTACAGAGCCGATAACGCCAGATAATTTCTTTTTACAGTCACAGGTCACAGGCGCAACCAGGAGGGAACATTGATCAAAGACCGGCAGGGCTTTGATTTTCCCACCCCCCATCACTGCCTTTACCAAAGGGCAGGCATCACGGGGAATATAATCATCTCCTATGGCATATGCCGTATTGCTGCCAGAGCAAAGGTGTACCGGCATGGCTCCGGCAGCATAAATCAGCTCTGCAGGAACCATGACACATAATGTGCCAATCGTTTTCCTTGTTATTGCGCTGCTTTCTGCGCATAGCGGGATACCAGGAGGGTGCTTCCTTGTTATTACGCTGCTTTCTGCGCATAGCGGGATACCAGGAGGGTGCTTCCTTGTTATTGCGCTGCTTTCTGCGCATAGCGGGATACCAGGAGGGTGCTTCCCCTTTTCTGCACTGTCTTCTGTGCATGAAGAGATCCCCCGCAAATTTACAAATGTATTTTCTAATGTCCCAAAGAAAGGCTTAGCGGCATCCGGCATTTCAGAAAGCGCCATTGCACGGTTTAAGTAAGACGCTGCCACTCTTGTAGATTTTTTGATAAATAATTCCCTCTGCCTGTTTGATCGTATCTGTTCTGCCATCACCATCTCTCCTTCATTTTTTATTCTTTTCCATCTCCCCGTTTCCGGGCAAATTTCGACATAAATGTTTCCCGGGAAGATTGATAAAATGCTTTCCCGCAAAACGTCATGGACAACGCTTTGTCCTCCGGGCATTTATCAATACATTCGCCACACATCAGGCAGTCAACTGTCTGGACATTTACCTTATCATCGCGCATCTTTTTGCGCATAAAGGGATACCCGGAGGGTGTTACCTTATCATCGCGCATCTTTTTGCGCATAAAGGGATACCCGGAGGGTGTTACCTTATCATCGCGCATCTTTTTGCGCATAAAGGGATACCTGGAGGGTATTACTTCTCCCCGTTCCGTATAGATGCTTTTAATCCTCATAGGGCAGGCATTGTAGCAGGCTCCGCATTCTGTACAGGATGTGCAGTCTTTTTTCAGCTTGAACAGATTCAGCTTATAAAACATGCCCAGCAAATACCCCATCGGACACATCAGACACCAGAACCGTTTGATAAAGAAACTGCCTGCCAGCAGGGGAACCGCAAGGAACCCTCCCAAAACATAATTCACCCACCAGCCGCCCATAGCAGTGGAAAACACTTTATTCGGGCAGATATCACAGAAATCTCCGCCAACAAATACAAACCCCAAAAACAGGATGATCCAAATCCATTTCAAAGGCTGGATCACCTTATTCATACGGTCAGTTACAGGGATTGGCCGGATATGCAGCGCCCTGCGAAGCTGGTCGAATAAATCCTGAATAAATCCCAACGGACACATAAAACCGCATAGGATACGCCCTCCGAATACAAGGAAAAGAACAAGCGTCGCCAAAAACACCACAACATACTCCCAGTTACGCATGAACAGGACAGGCAGATGCGTGAGATAGTAGCAGCTGGATTCTATGGGCTGATCCAGATTGAACGGGCAGCTAAAGGTAGGAACTGCCACCTGATTGAAAAGCTGCCCCTGCCCCAGCAGCTTCCCGGAATACGTCCACAGGAAAAACCCGAAAATCAAAAACAGCCAGCGTACCAATAAAAATTTGGAATTTCCTTTCCCTGCCTTATTTCCCATGCCAAATCCCGGCTTTTCCCTGGAATAGACCGCATAGGCAGGATCTTTCCTTGCAAAATATTCCCGTACAAAATATACAATCAAGATGCCTGTTACTGCCAAAAGCAATATGATAAGCAATGGAATCTGCGCCCGGAAAAAATGCTCATTAAAATAAGCATAATCTTCTACTGCATAATACATCCGGTAGACATTCTGCCCGTCTGGGGAATAGCGGACGGTAAAACCCTCGCGGATATTCCGGATTGGAAGGCCGTCAATCCATCCATGCTCCTCTGTCATATATACTTTCTGTCCGCCGTCTGCCGCAGTCACAGTAACCTGTCCTCCCACTAACGGCTCTCCCTGATAGAAAACCTGTATCACTTTCCGTTCTTCAAATGCCAGTTCAAAAGGAATTTCCTGCAGATGAAAGGCTCTGGGAGCCAGTTCATATGTATGGGCGCCAAAATCGGCACGGGCAAAATCATAGACGTTTTCCATCCTGCCATCCCCGTCCAAATCCAGTTCCCTTGCCGGCGCGGCAGCTACCACATACCCAATCAAGTCCTCCCTGATCGGGGATAAATCCTCAGCAGAAACCGGAACAGCTTTTTCTTCCGTTTTGGCATAAATCATAAGCATGTCAGCGCTTATCCCCTCTGAAACCCCATACTGCACTTCCCGGTCAGAACCATAGGTAAACCAGACCGAAGTATCCACCTGCATGAGCCGCTCTTGATCCGTTTCCTTATATTCATAATCAGACGGCATCATATGGAAATCATATAATACAAAGTCCTTTGCAAAAAAAGCTGCAGCCGTCAGCAAGATACAGATGAAATAAACCAGGGCAGTCCCTATCCTTCTTTTTTTCATTTCGCCAATGCTTCCTTTCCGTATTTTTTCTGCTGTAATACTTCCGAAAACGCTTCCAGCCGGATACGGAGCTGCTCCACATCCTGATAATTGTAATCTGTTTCCAACCGGAACACGGGAACATCCATTTTTTCAAAAGTTTCCTCCAAACGCCCTAATTCAAAATCATATTCGATCTGCCCTTTCAGCACATGGTAGATAATCCCTTCTATCTTTTGCTCCGAAACCATCTTTACGGCCAGCTTATACAGTGAACCGTTACTCACATAAGCCGGGGAAACATCCCTGGAATAAAATGTATCCCCAGAATCTCCCTCCAGGTCCCAGGCAGCCTGTATCTGCAGCGTTGTATAATCAGCCTGTGAACAGATTTCCATTCCCGCTTCTTCTATTAAAAAGGGAATTTTATAATTAGGAAAATAAACTGGAGAGCCAAGCAAAAGAACCCTGCTCTTTCCAACTCTTTTGTGACGCCTGGCGGAAGCTTCTTTCTGTAACCGTTCAGTCAGGCATTCTAACTGGCTGCACCATTCTGTAAAATTGTCCATGCAGTAATAACTGCCCAGGATAAACATCCTGCAGCTTCCATTCAAAATTCCCTCGGATGCCTGTACAAACTCATGTATTTTCCATTTTGCCTGCCTGATCTGTTCCCTGAATTTTTTCAATGCATGTTCCGTCAATGGCATTTTCAGATGACGGGAAACCGCAGACCTGCAGGCTTCATACTGGCGGTTCCATTCCTCCATAGAATCCTTATTTTTCACTGGCGGGAAATGAAACGTATGCACCTTTAGCCCCATTGTTTTTAGGATATACGCCAGCTTTCTCGAACTATCATTCACCAGCGGAATTAAAATCAGCGCATGTTTTGCAAATCCTGATTTCAAATATCCAAGCCCTGACCTGCTGACTGGATCCGTATCCCTTGGCACAATATCATCTGCCCACATAGAACTCGACCTGCTGCCTCCCAAAATCCAGTATGGCATGATTCCCGATGCCAAAACCAGCTCCTCCGGGATATTGGAACCAAGCACAACGATTTTCGGGCTGTCCGCTTCAAAATCTGCAAGATAATGATCCTTTACCGCTTTTACAAAAAATACAAGTTCTTTATAAGCAGGCATTGTTTTCACGATCTTTTGCATCGTGTTTATAATCTCTTTTTTATATGTATCTGTTTTCATTTCACCAACAAATTTATGCATATTGAATTACCTCCGTTTCTATCATTATAAAATCCCCGACAAGAAATATCAAATATATATAAAGAATGGTTTTTCATACTTGAAAGGTATCTATTTTTTTGATATAATTTAACCTGGCATGCTTCTAAGATTCCATGTTTCAAAAAATAACGCACAGGAGGAGTTGCACATGGATATTCGGGTATTACAATATTTTCTAGCCGTTGCCAGAGAAGAAAGCATAACAAAGGCTGCGGAAACCTTACGCATGACACAGCCGCCACTTTCCAGACAGCTGAAAGATTTGGAAGAAGAATTAGGAAAGCAACTGCTCATCCGCGGCAGTAAAAAAATCACGCTGACCGAAGATGGGATGCTTCTGCGGAAACGGGCGGAAGAACTGGTAGCCCTGATGGAAAAGACAAAATCGGAGCTGGCCTCTTCCAATGAAAACATCAACGGTGAAATCTATATTGGATGCGGTGAAACAGAAGCCATCTCCTTTCTGGCACAGGCCGCCAAAAATTTACAGGAAAACCACCCTCTGATCCATTACCATATATACAGCGGAGATGCAGAGCGCGTCATGGAAAGGCTGGATAAGGGACTCATTGATTTTGGGCTTTTCGTGAGCCATGCTGACATAAGTAAATATGATTCTATAAAGCTCCCAGTGAAAGACACCTGGGGCGTGTTAATGAGGAAGGACAGCCCCCTGGCTGAAAAAGAAGCAATCCAGGCAGAGGATTTGTGGGAAAAACCATTGTTCCTGTCACATCAGGCTTCGATCAACAGCGAAATGTTCTGCTGGCTGAAGGCAGACATTTCCAAGCTGAATGTTGTGGCCACTTATGATCTTGTCTATAATGCAGCACAGTTTGTAAAAAAAGGATTCGGATATGTAATAGCCCTTGACAAGCTGATCAATACCACAGGCGACAGCAACCTTTGTTTCCGTCCGCTCCTCCCCGCCCTGCACGCTGAACTCTGTATTGTCTGGAAAAAATATCAGGTACTTTCAAGAGCATCTAATACATTCCTGCAACAACTACAGAAGGAATTAGAAACCTATATATAAGCCATTTTAAAACCATAAAAAGCGCCTGGAGGTTTCATGCTTATGCCCCCGGCGCTAATATTGCATAATATTTCACTGTATTCAGAAGAACCGTTTGCCCCCTTCCTTTTCCCATTTCCTCTCCTGTGACTGCGCATCTGAAAAAATTATTTTGTTTACCACAAAAAACACAACCATCGACACGCCTTCATTCAAAACCGTTGTCCCAATATTATAAATAAAATCCGGCACTAGCTGGCTGGCGACAGCAACCCAGACACAATTAATAGAATTTACAATAATTGTAATTACCACCCATGCCCAAAAATAACCTGTAATCTGCGGCATGAGTTTCCCGTGGCTTCGGAACGTAAAATTCCTTTGAAGCGGAAAATTCACACACTCACCTATGTTGACCAGCCTGCCACGCAGCATGGGGCAGGCACGACGGTAATCCGTAAACATGGAAACCAAAGTTATGTATTGCCCTATTTTTGCAGTAGGCGCTTATAATTTCCCCTGCAATGGCTTCCATATTTTTGTCCCCATTTCCATACTTGGCATAAAAACTATCCAAATAGATGCAGCATCACGCCAAAATTGGACACAAGGCACTCATAAAATTTGAGTGTCTTTTTTGTATGCTCACAATCATGTGATATGGGATCAAAAAAAGATATGCTGATTCTGGCACATCTTACAGATACAATATGGGGTTATTTGGGGATGTCCTCACTCTGGATACCCTACAAATATGGGATTAATTTACAAGCACTTTTATGATCGCCATTTTTCACGATGGACAATCCCAACATATGGGGTTAATATCCTAATTCTTTCACCTACTAACCCACTAGGAAAACAAGGGGTTAAAGGCCACAAATTGCCACATTAGAGCCCTCACAATTTCACCACAAAGCAATATTCCGCTTCCACAAACTCCACATTTTAACTTTACAAATATGGAGTTGAATCCTACGTTCAAATTACCACAAGCATCCTTCCGACATAAACAGGGCGTTACCTCTACCTCACCACTTTCACAGAATCAAATTCTCCCCTCTATCATTTCCAAAATATGATAAAATATTATAGCAATCCTCGACACAATATGATATAATCCTATTAGTCAGTGCAGACAGTATGGGGATAGTTCCTCGGTTGCCCTTTTCGGAGACGGAAAGGGGGTTACTATGAATACGTTAGAAGTATTGACGCTGCCCTTGGTGGTATTCGCCACCTTGACTTACATAGACAATCACAACAACCGTAAATAGACAGGAAAAAAGCTATCCTCTACCGCAAATAGGGGATAGCTTGCTTTGTGTTACTTATTGTTTCGCATCAAGTTTCCGTCTAGGGTAATGGGGACATTCCAGTATCTCCGTTACCTTGTACACTGATTATAAACGATTCACAATGTAATTTCAAGTGAAAAGTTTAGAAAATGGGGATGTTTTGGCTTCCTCATTTTTTATCAGTTATATCCCATATGTTTCCCCCACAAACAGGGGATTAATTTTATACTCACATATAGGCGCACTACTTTACAGATATAAAAAGGTTCTGTCAAAACCGAAAGTGCTTTCTATAAAATAATACGTCTGTATCTGAATACAAAATAAGGGGTTATATTTTGGGGATACACCCCCTATAATCTATTTCATTTCATTGTATATATTAAGTTCTGTATTACAATTTCCCACAATCTCAACAGCCCATTCTTTAATATTTTTTACATTCATTTCATCTCATTCGTCTTTTTCGTCTTTGATTTCACTATCTCCTGAACCATTATCAGGCTCTTGTTTGCTTTGCCAAATTTCAAACTCAACAACTGATCCGCCTACCAGCTCATAATCATCTGTTAGCTGTGTACAGTGTGCAAAATAGCTTTGTCCATCTTCATAGCAACGGATAAAGCCAAACTTTCTTTCCCTGTCCCAATTGGTAACCCCCCCATATACCTGGGCTTAGGTTTCCATGCCTTTTTCTTTTTTGCTTTCTGGTTTTGGTTTTCCATATAAAATCCTATCCCTTCCCTAAAATATAGCATCCGTTTGCCTTGGTTTACGAATAAAAGCCTATCCGTTTTATCGAATACCCCAAAATACTTATCCGCCTTGAAGTGGGTACAACGGAAGAGGAATTTATAGCCTTTCTCCTTTGTTAAGTAACGCATCTCTGCCATTGTAGTGCACCAATAAAAACGTTCCATAAGTTCCGCTTTGAAAATCTCAAATTCTTCCCTTGTCACTATTCGTCTCCTTTCCAATCCATTAAAATTTTATACTGCAATATTGAGTATATAGCCATCTTTATATGTTTCTGCCGAAACTAAGATGCTTTCATTATTTTTATAGCGTTGTATTGCGTCATATTTTGATGTAAAAACTTTTTGGATAGGCTGCCTCAATTCAAATTTAATGTTTGGGACTTTATAAGTCGGCGTTTCTTAATCCCCATCATCATTTATAAAAATTTTGTCATGTAATCCATGCTCCGCCCCAAAATCCTTAAAATATTCCATATTGTGCGATTCAAGAATAGGCAATAGATACTCCGTAAGTCCTAGCCTATCCAACCAGTAAATATTAACATTTTAGCAGATTTTCATAGAAAGTATTATCAATTCTTTCTAATTTTAGAATCAGTAAATCCATATCCTTCCCTCCAATCTGAAAGTTTTAAAAATGCTAAAAATCAGATTGGAAAGGCGGCGAACGGCAGCCAGCAGCAGAAACAGCCCCTCGGCACATTCCGATAAAAAACGACAAAAGAAAAACCGCAAAGGCTCTGTGACATCTACGGTTATAAGTAATCATTATTCTGTTAAGTAGCGATTCTACTTCTGGTTTCATGGTGAGAAGTAGAGTTGCATAAGCAGGGATTTTTTTGACTGATTTCCTGCCATTCCCCGATATGCTATGTATGGGTAAACTCTGCGTTGTATGAGCAGATAGATTACTGCCCGAAAAAAGAACATTAAAAATCCCCCCAAACTCTAAAACAGGTCTGGAGAGTGTCTGTTAAGTCTTTTCGGGCATAGCAATACCGCCCACCACACGCCGTTTTTTTATTTAGTGGGCGTTCGCCTTAAAACCTTGTGTAATGAAAAAGAGCCAACAAACTGTGATTTTATTTCACAAGTTTATTGGCTCTGCGTCTTATGCGTCTGGCTCTATAACTTTGACCTTAAAATTCTTAACTTCTATTAGTGTTTCATTTTTACATTTCGGACAGAATAAAGGAAATTTTTTGAGTACCGTATATTTCAGTAACTTAATCCGTGTTTTATTTCTACAAACAGGATATAGTAACCATTACGTTTCTCTCAATATTTTATCCTCTTATTTCGTCTATAATATTTTTCTTCAACAATTCTCTGCCCGACACTACTATTACAACTACGCATACAATTATGTTTAACAAAGTCATTCCAATACAAGGAAGAAGCGGAATATTATTATTCACGATAATAAAACGCAGTATATGCTGCATGATGTTTGCCAAAATAAATTTACTTATGAAAATAAGCACAAGCATACAAACACTGGTAAATACACCATAAAAAAGTCCTTCGTTTATCAATATCTTACAAAATCCCCACTCCGTAATTCCCATTGCCCGAAGTATTGCCAGCTCATACCGTCTGGATTGAATCTGATGGTTCATACTGTTTGTTGTATGCAATAAACTGATGAAAAACAGGATAAGGGCAATTCCATAAAAGAAATATACTTTTTGCATGATGCTGTCATTCTTTTTCGCTATTTCGGTCGTATTGTCATGTATCACACATTTGTTAAGCCCAACAATGTAATTTTTAAGTTTATTACTGACCTCATCGCTTTTTGCATCTTCTTCAAGGTTTATATTTAAACTGTTATAATCTGCAATATCAAAATTAGATTCCATCATCTGCTGCGGCATAATTACACTTACTACATCTGTACCAGAGCCAATAAATTCATCTGTTTCTCCCGTACAGCGGCTTACAATGGCAGAAACTACAAAATCCTTTTCAATATAGTTTTCATCTGATGCTTGAAATTTCAATAATTCCGCATTATCTGCTAAAGTATTCTTAGGTACTTTTAATGTAATATGGTCGCCAGCATGTATATCTATTCCATCGTAATATCCTGCGCCATCCATCAGCGTCTTTAATATCACCTGATTATTTTCAATCATTTTATTGTAAGAAATCTCGCCTTCAAGCAGATATTCGGAAAGAGCAGATAATTGTGGTTCCCCATACCCATATACATTTACTTTTAATTTATAATCCGATTCACTTTGTTTTGTTGCAATTCCATTATATTTTTCCATTATATTTTCATCTTGCTTTCTGTCAGCATGTTCATCTATTTCTGGATAAAACCCTGTCCATTTCAAAATCCCGTTACCCAAAGGAATTTCGCCTAAAATATAGGATACTGGAAAAATTTCTTTTATTCCACTTATATTTTCTTTCTTTATTTCGCCCTCAATATTCCCTGGAATTACATTGCCCAAATCATCATCTTCAATAGATATCCGTATATAGGGATTCATCGGTCAGCATGGCATGTTCATTGTTTTGTTTCGCATTATCCGCAACATATGTTGAAGAAACAAATAAAACGCCGCCCAATGACAGGGATATGATAATTCCTGCAAAAGCAGTCTTTTTCGTTAATATAAAACGCCTGCTGAGAGTTCCCATTATACGATGCTTTTTTAAGCTGATAATCTTACAGCTCTTTCTGTATGAAGAATCTTTCATCTTTTCTGTCTGCGTATATTTACGCATATTCCGAATAGCTCCTGCCGAACAAAATACCAAAAATAAAAGGAATAGCAGAAAACCCAAAGCAAAAATATCCATTGCTGCTTTAAATGTGCCCTGAAAAAGAAATCCTGCCACAACAATTCCCAGAATACCGCCAATGAAATATGCGGGGATAAACAAAATAACCAATTCCATCAACATTGCCGCAAACATATTTTTTTCATCTATCCCTAAAACTTCCAGCAATCCATACTGGCTTTTTCTTTTTTGGACAATTACCCGAAAAATACTGTTGATAATAAAAACCCCAAACAAAAAAATTACCGCAAAAATCATTTTCTGCAAAAGATTGTCATTGTTATCCAATCTGCCGAATAGGTAAATCAGCTTTCCTACTGCATTACATTCATCTAAATGTAATGCAGTAAGAATAATATCTATGATTGTTTCTTTTGGCTCTGCACCTATATAAACTGAAATGCCGTCATTAATTTCAGGGTTTGGACAGCTGATTCGATTCTTTTGTAAGAAAGCAGAAAACTGTTCATAAGCACGTTTTGCATCTGAAAATTCCAAATAAAGAAACGATGCTTCATCCATATCCAAAACAGTTTCTTTATCTGTAAAAATTAAAATGGAATTGTCTGCTGTTTTTGCGCCCTCTGAAACAATTCCTGTTAAAGTGAATCTTTCCCCTCTCAACTCTAATGTACTTCCCAGAGCATAATCCATCCCCAAGTTATGGAGTGCATAATAGTCAAGTGCAATTTCATTCTTATGTTTAGGATATGCCCCTTCCAATAATATTCTATGGTTCATTTCAAGATACTGGATATCCCCATAACAAAAAGTGATATCTTTGCCTGCTGCTTCGCATGGAGCGGAACAGTACACCCCCATACGGTTCAATTCGTATTCACTGTCTGAACGGATGATTTTATTTTCATCTATTAGATTTTTGGGAATCGCATAATTCCAACTGCCATATTCCTCTTTTGCATTTTCATAACTTGCATTTTGATTGCTGTATACCAATGATGCAATTCCATTCATCAGTAATACCGACATACAAATTCCCAAAAACAAAATAGCGGCTTGTTTTCTATAATATTTTATATAAGAAATTGCTAATCTCATATTATTATGCATGAAGTCCACCGCCTTTCTCATTTTCGTAAAGAACACCATCTTCAATACGAATGATTCTATCGCAATTTTGCGCTATCACTTCATTATGCGTTACCATTAAAATGGTCTGGTTATATTGCCTTCCACTTGCTTTTAGCAGTCCAATCACATCATTTGTCGTCTTTGAATCCAAATTTCCCGTCGGCTCATCTGCAAGAATAAGTGCAGGCTTGTTCGCTAAAGCCCTCGCTATTGCGGCTCTTTGCTGCTGACCGCCAGACAGTTCACTCGGATATTTCATCCTTTTATCCCAAATCTTCAAATCTTTTAGCAATCGTTCCATATATGCATGGTCAATATGCCTGCTCTTATCAAAAGAAACAGGCAACGCTACATTATCATATACGTTCAGTACAGGCATTAAACTATAATTTTGAAAAACAAAACCTATTTTCCGCCGGCGGAAAATTGCCAGTTCTTTACGGCTCAATTTTGCGATATTATGCCCGTCAATCATAACCTCGCCCTCAGTAACAACATCCAATCCGCCAATCATATTAAGCAATGTACTTTTTCCAGACCCAGAAGTGCCTAATAACGCAACAAACTCTCCTTGATTGATTTCAAGATTCACGTGCTTTAATGCTTTTACTTCATTTTCGCCTTTGCCATAATTTTTACTCAGATTTCTTATAATCACAATTGCCATATCGCTGCCTCCTTTGTTTCCCCAAAGATGCCGCTCTGGCAGTCTTAAGGATTTCTGAAACCTTATTATAAAATGCGCTTCTTACAGAAACCCTACAGACACTCAAATAAATCTAACAATTTTGTAAGAAAACTGAAAAAATACTTCCCTTTCCAAGATCCGATTTGACTGTCAGATATCCCTTTTCCTTTTCCAATATCATTTTGGATAAATATAACCCTATTCCAGAACCTTCCGTTTGTTCTGCATTTTTGCTGCGGTAAAAACGCTCGAAAATATGAGGAATATCTTCTTTTGAGATTCCTATCCCATTATCTTTTATATGGACAATACTGTATGTTTCCAACTGTTCTAATGATATTTCTATCAGTCCAAAAGACGTATATTTAATTGCATTTTCCAATAGATTCACAAATACTTCCAAAGTCCATTTTGGATTATGTAAAAGTACAACATCTTCAAATTCCATAACATGGATATCAATATTCTTTTCTTCTGCTTTTTCAAAAACCGCACTTACTGCATTCCGTATGGTTTTTTTGATTCCTTCCTTTTCTACATCGAATTCTATCACATTTTGTTCAAGCTTTGACATTTTAAAGAGCGATTCCAATAGCCAGTCTATTTTTTCTGTCTGCATTTTTAATTTATGTAAAAATTTCGACTGCTGCTCCTTTGTCAAATCATTGCTGCCGAGCAATTCTTCATACATCATTACATTTGCTAAAGGCGTCTTAAGCTGATGTGATATATTAGAAATAAGCTGCTTTATCTGCTCCTTTTCTAAATCTGCCCTTCCTATTTCAAAATCTAATTTATGTGATATCATTTTTACCTGATGATAAAATAGTGACAACTCACTTTCATTAAACGGTATATCATCTATTATCCTCCCCTCAATCAGTTGTTCTAAAATCCAATTGATTTTGCGGTAAATTATCCTATTCCTTATTACAAATAATAATAATAAAATTGTCATTGTAACTGCCCAAACAGAAACGAAAATCATTACAAAACCTCTTTCCATATATACCCCATTCCATGTACTGTTTTTATATGTTGCGGATTTTTGGCATCACTTTCAATTTTTATTCGTAACCGTCGGATATTCACCGATACAATATTATCATCAACAAACTCCCCGTCATTTTCCCATATTTTCATAAGAATCTGTTCCTTTGATAAAATCAATCCTGTATTCTTTATAAAATAAACCAGCAATTTTAACTCCGTCGAACTCAGCTCGATTTCTTCCTCATTTTTTGTCACTTTGCCATTTGATAAATCCACACGGATATTACCTGATTTTAAGATAGAATGCTCTGTGTTTTTTAACATTTTTTTCACCCTTGCCTTTAGAACAGCAACAGAAAAAGGTTTCGACATATAATCATCCGCCCCTAATTCCAATGCTTTAATTTCATCTAATTCCGTATCTCTCGCTGTCAGCATAATAATAGGAATTTCTGATTCTTCACGAAGTTTTTTACAGAGTTCAAATCCATTCCCATCTGGGAGATTGCAATCTAATATGATTCCTTGAAAATCAATTTGCTGTAAACATTCTTTTGCTTTTTTTATTGTATTTGCACTAATCACTTCATATTTTTCAGAACGGAATGTAAATTCAAGCCCTTCCCGTAAATCGTTATCATCTTCAACAATGAGTAATTTTTCCATAACATCACCTTTCATAATTTATATCGCATATTTTGTCACAAATATTTCCTTCTTTTCGCTTCATATCTTTTTAGACGGCATCAATGAAAGTTTTAAATTATGCTGTTTTTTATTCCCTTTCTTCTTGCATCGGCTGGTTTTTCTGCTGTATCAGGAATAAGCCACACCCGATTAACATTCAATACACCCTCAATCCGATTTTCTTTGCAAAGCCGCTGTACCCACCGAAGTGATACATGCCATTTTTCAGCGGCTTCCTGTGCTGTCATATATTCAAACATACCAAACCTCCAAATTTGTACTATATCTATTATAGCCGCTTAAACGAACTATATCAACCATGCAAATATGCATTTTCATTGTATAATGCAAGAGATTTCATATTACTGTATAAAAACTGTCAAAAAAAGCAACAGAGATTTCTCTCTGCTGCCTGGTGTTAGTATATAAATGTGGACAAGAAAAGCTGAAAATCCAGCGCCCTGAAATTTCCAAGGAGTACCTATTACAAAGCCCTGGTTTGTGTACCTCCAAACCAGCAGAAGGAATATGAGGGATTCAGCCAGAAGGTAAAGGCAGCTTATGAAGATTCAAAGCAGCGGTATGGGGCGGTTAAAATATGCCGTACCCTCAATGGCAGCGGGATCCCCTGTAGCATAAAACGGCTTCAGCGGCATATGGCAAAGCAGGGGCTGCGCCCTGTTGTAGTAAAGAAATACAACCACCATGCCAGTCACGGAACCGTTCCCGGTGATAAAGAAAATATTCTGAAGCGTGATTTCAGACGGAAACCATCAGCCAGAAATGGTGTACCGATATTACCTATATCCATGTACAAAAAGAGGGATGGGCCTATCTGGCTTCCGTAATGGACTTGTGCAGCCGTAAGACCATCGGATATGCGTATGGGACATCCATGGCAGCAGAACTGGCGGCAGAAGCTGTTAGGAACGCCTGCCTGAATGTCAGTGAGACAAAGGGGATCATTCTCCACAGCGACTTAGGAAGCCAGTATACAAGCCAATCATTTGAGAAGTCCCTGCACAGCAGGGAGATAGTGCATTCATTTAGCCGGAAGGGAAAACCTTATGACAATGCCTGTATTGGACCGTTCCATTCTGTACTGAAAAAAGAAGAAATCTACCTTCATAATTATCAGGGTTCTAAAGAGGCCTGAAGGGCAATCTTTGAATATATAGAGGGCTGGCATAACCGTAAGCGGATACACAGTGCTATTGGTTATATGACACCTCAGCAAAAGGAGGATGAGGAACTAAAAAAAGCAGCATAATCTTTCAACTTTTTTGTCCAAAGTATTGACATAGGTTCAGATTATTATTCTATATTCATTTCTAAATGCCCCGTAAAATTATTTCCAGTAATGCCAATATAGTTCCCACCTTCCGGCAATGTTATTGTTTCTGAATAGCTGTCAGTTGCTTCAAGCAAGATTACCGGATCATCACTGCCAGAAATCCAAAACACCTGCGCTGTTCCCACGGTAATCTCCAAGTCGCAGGAAACAGAAATATCTTTGCCATTTTCACGCTCGATAGAAGTTCCTCCAAAGAGATATTCTGTTTTAGAAAAATCCTTATAATCTGCAGTATAAGTCCCGGTATAACAATCATCCCCATATGCCCGATCCCCTTTCAATGAAAAATCGCTTGTGAGTGCCGTATTTCCGGCTGATTGAACAACATTATTATACTGATCCAGAATTTCATCTTTTGAACATCCCACAAGCGTCAAGCTAAACACCAAGGCACTTACCGAAAGAAAACGGAAACATTTTTTTCTATAACACATATCATCAACCTTTCTGTTATTTTTAGCTCCAAATCCATAACCGCCCTTACTCATTCGTTGGTGCTGTATAATTGCTTTGCACAGCGGCAGGAAGTTCATCATATTGCACCTCTTTCCATTCAAGAACACCCCGGATCGGCATTACCGTTAAACGGATAAAAGCTCCCTCTTTCAATTCCTTTGATGTTCCGAATGTAATGTCTTTTCCTTTTCCATTCTCATCGTAAGAAAATAAAGTGTATGAGTAATCCATACTTCCACTAAAGTTGATTACGCCGCTTTTTGATTCGGTCTGTTCTATTTTACTGTTATCAATCTGTGAATAATAGTATGTGCTACCAGTTCCCGAAAGGAACCACATACAAAAACCAATAAAACCTACAATAAGTATTACAACTGCTGCAATCCCGATAGTCAATTTTCTCTTCATTCCTATATCCTCCCTTACCAACCTTTTTTGGTTGTTGTTCTTTTGTGCTTTTTTGCTGCCTTGACTGGCACGTTTCCTTTTGCAGTGAATACAAAAGCAGCAGTAATCATCAATACGGCAATCATACTAAACAGACAGATTAACATATTCCAATGTACCGCCGGATCGTAGCTTCGGTAGCTGATCAAGCCTAAACTTGCAGTAACCGGATAAATATTTGCTAATGTAACATTTCCAGAAGCAAACATACCGCCATAGCCATAAACAAAGGCAATAATTGTTCCAAGCATATGTCCGTTTGGTATACGAGCGGCAAATACAATTACAGGCATAACCGCAAAATACAAAAACAGACAGTTGAGAATAATCTGAATAAATGTCTGCAATACTGACGTTACAGAAATTCCCGGAAATCCCATCATCAAATTGGCAATTACCGTGAATGCCGCACTTACCAGCCCAAAAAACAAAGACAGCAGCGCACATACAAGCAGTTTCCCCCATAACAGGCTGCTATAAGGAACGGGAATAGTCATAATACTTTTCAGCGTATCGTCTTTCCCTTCCCTTGCTATGATATATCCGGCAATGAGGGCAATGCACATAGGGAAAATCGTTGTGGCATTATTTTTGATTACCTGTTCTGTAAAAAAAGAAAATGTCCAAACCGTTCCGTCCAATGCGGTTGTGGAAAAAAGCGTTAATACAATGGAGAGCAGCATTAGGAAAACACCTGCCCATATCATATGATACCGCTTTAATTTCCATATTTCGGTCTTAACCATGCGAAACATATCATTCATCCCCTCTCTTTTTATACATATAATCAATCACTATTACTGAAAGCAAAGCGATAACGGCTAAAATAATGATTGTCTGAAATGTAGTCGGAATTAAATTTTCCAGCATTCCCACACCGCCCATAGCGCCATGTGCAGTTAAATTTCCTGCGCTCCATAGGGTTGTAAGCGGAATAGGCATCAGCCAGCACATCACTTTGGGCAGTGCGCCAAAAGAGGATTCGGCTGTCAGGCTCAGGACACTATAAAAGACACATAATAAAACAGAAAATACATAGTTCTTACTAAAGAAAACCACAAGAACGACTAACGGCAACGTTCCGGCTGTAATAAAAATTCCCATTTCCAACGCAAAAAATAATCGATAAACAATGCTGTTTACTTCTGCGATCAGCCCACCGCACAGGATTGTTATAAGAACCGATGTCAGACTGAAAATAATTCCAAAAAAGAACAGGACAATTATTTTTGCCAGAATCATCTGTGTGCTTGTGATGGGAATAGTACGCAGGTTTTTAAATGTATCGTTATCCCGTTCCATAAAAAAGAGCATGGCTGCAAGCACCCCAATCATGCATGGCAAAAGCAGCTCTACCCCATATCCCATGACAGACTGAAAATAATCATTGAAAATCTCTGCTTTGCTGTCGTATTGTCCTGCTGTCTGCGGCATTGTCATCATTGCTGTCAGCGGCACAGGAAACAGAAACGCTGAAAGGACAACCAACCATATAAATTTTTTCCGCTTTAGTTTTGAAAACTCACAAATAACAAGTTTAAGCAATCCCCTCACCCCCTGTTACACGTTTGAAGTAATCTTCAAGGCTTTCTTCACAAGTATGGGCTTCCGATACTTCCAAACCATTTTCTACAAAAGCAGTAACAATTTTTCCTGTTGGTAAATCAAGATTATGCACCTGTATATTGTGGTCATCCTGTATGGTAAACTGGCTTTCATGGAAGATACGCTCTAAAATTCTTGCCGCCTGTGCCGTATCAGAAACAACAAATCGGATATGTTTGCTGCTCTTTGCCTCTAGTTCTGCAAGACTTTCTTCTTCCAGCAATGCGCCGTGGTCAATAATGCCTATATCATCAGCCAATAATGCAATTTCAGAAAGGATATGGCTGGAAATCAAAATTGTTTTTCCACTCTCATTGCAGAGGTCACGGATAAAGGAACGGACTTCTGCGATTCCAATCGGGTCAAGACCGTTAATCGGTTCGTCCAAAATCAAAAGTTCCGGGTCATGCATAATGGCAAGGGCAATCGCCAGCCGCTGTTTCATGCCAAGTGAATATTGGGAAAACAGCTTCTTATCTTTGTAAGGCAGACCAACCAGATCAAGTGCGTTTTTAATTGCGTTGCGGTTCGGCACACCCCGCAGGGTAGCAAAAATACGCAGGTTTTCCGTAGCAGTAAGATTAGGATAAAATCCGGGGGATTCAATCAGGCTGCCAATACGGGGCAGCAGCTTCTTTTCATTTGCCGCCAAAGGCTTTCCCCAAATTGACACTTCCCCGGAAGTCGGTTGTGTAAGTCCAAGCAGCATTTTCATTGTCGTGGTTTTTCCGGCTCCATTTCTGCCAAGCAGACCATAGATACGCCCTTTCTGAACATGGATATTCAGATTGGCAACACTTTTTTGTGTTCCATATTGTTTTGTAAGATTTTTTGTTTCAATTACATATTTGCTCATTACGAAACCTCCTTTTCATGTCTACTATTCTATCACGCCAACCTTGCATTAACCTTGCACGAACCTTGCATTAACCTTGCATTTAAAGAAGCAAATCTCTGAAAAAATAAAATCCCCGCAGGACGGAGATTCTATTGCCACCATAAAAAACAGCGCTGATTCATTCTGCCAGTGGAAAAAACAGGATAAAAACGGTTCCCTCTCCCGGTGTGCTTTCCACTGTTATTGTTCCATTCAATTTGGCTACAAGTTGATGTACGATAGACAGACCAAGTCCGCTGCCTTTTTCAGACCGCCCTCTATCACATTTATAAAGCCGCTCAAAAATATGTTTCAAATCCTTCTTATCAATCCCTACTCCATTATCAGACAAAAGAATTTTTATATTCCCTCCCTGCCCTGATAAAGATATTTCTATTTTATCCGCATGGCTATGGGAAATCACATTCTGTATCAGATTGTTTAATATCCTCATATATCCGTCCGGGTCAATCTGCACCCGGAACGGCTGCTCTGGAATGTCCACTGTGAAATCTATCTGTGTATCCTCAAATATGGGTATCCAGTCAATCAGTATGTTCCGTGTCAGTTCCGTTAAATCAACAATAGATATATTCATCGAAAATTCATTTGAACCCAGCTTGAACCAGTCAAAAAGCACATCTATATATTCTTTTAAATCGTGGGCTTTCCGGCGGGCTGTTTCTATATAATCGTCACGTTCTTTCCCATCAACAATCCCTTTATGTGCAGCGTCCAAATATCCTATCAGTGTGGTGAGTGGTGTCCTTACATCATGGGAAAGGCTCGTCATAAGCTGCCTGTTGGTTTCTTCTGTTTGACGATAGGCAGAAAGCCTGTTCTCGTAGGACAGGATAATATCGTTGATTGCATAAGCAAGTGGGGCCACAAGTTCATGTGTTTCCGATAAGATACGCCTGTTTCCATTTCCATTTTTTACATCTTCCAAAGTGTCAGACATTTCTAATAGCTGCTTTTTCACACGCCGGACTATAAAAACAGCCCCACAAACCGAAGCAAACGCAACACTCAGTGCAATCATTGTAACTGCTTCTGTATACAATATTCACACCTCCCTATTGAAACGATAGCCAATCCCTTTCACTGTCTGTATATACCGTGGATTGCCTGGATTCTCTTCTATCTTTTTCCGCAGACGACTGATAATTGCCATAATATTGCTGTCATCATAGACATAATCTTCTCCCCATACAGTTTCATAAATTTGCTGCTTTGTCAGTATCTTTCCCTGATTTTTTGCAAGAAACAATAGTAAATCAAATTCTTTCGGCGGCAGTTCATAATCACCATTTACCGCATGGATAGAACGGTTATTAAAGTCAATAACCAGCCCGTCAAATTCAAATGTCTGTAACTGTCCGTCTTTTGGGTTAAAGCGAGTATAGCGTCTAATCAATGATAGAATACGGGCAATCAGCTCATCCATGTCAAAAGGTTTTGTTAGATAGTCATCAGCCCCCGCCCGTAAACCACGCACTTTTGAAGCGCTATCATTTTTTGATGTAAACATTAGGATTGGAAGGCTGCTTTCTTTTCTAATCTGCTCCAAAGTTTCAAAGCCGTCAAAGCTGGGCATCATAACATCCAATATAACAAGCTGGTATTCTTTTTCCTTCAGTTGCATCAGGCCAGATTTTCCGGAATAACAGCAGTCGGCTTCTATGCTTTCCTGTAAAACACTCTGCTTGATTAGTACACAAAGTTCCTTATCATCATCTATAATCAAAATCCTGTTCATTATTGACGTTCCTCCGTTCATTAAATTACACATCCATATGCGAGATTACAGCCACATTACAATTATATGTGGAGATTTGGGCAATGACAAGTACCTAAAATTGCATTGTGGAAATATGCATAACTGGCTATTCCATTGTGGATAACTCCATTCACAGCACATGGAAAAGCAAAGGGCAGCTTTCCCACGTCCTGCAAACAGAGTTACCCACAGTTCCATAAACAAGCCCGTTATAAAATTTCCACGAACGCCGCTTGCGGCGGAATCCCACTCTCATTCATTCTGTCTTTTTATCAAACAAGAAAAGCCCTGCATGATACAAAGCCTTTCCAATCATCTTTGTCCTCTAAATTTAGGGTGTTTTCTTTTCTAAAACTTATTTTTTAGGCTTATCTCCGCCTTTTGTGCAAAATCGGATTTTCTCCCGATAATTGCCGACTGCTTTTCTTTTGAAAGGCAATTGAATACTTCTTCATAGAGAATATCATCTAACTGCATTTCCTTTGCAGTCAAATACGGCGTTGTATGAAGCCACTCCTGCCAGAGAGCATCAAATAATGACCTGCTATCCGTATAAGTTGCATCTTCCTCAAAGCCATGCGGCGGCGTATAATATTTGAGCATCACAAAACCATATCTGCCTACATCAAACACTGCAATATCCGCCATTTCGTACAGATCTGCAAACGCATCAGCCACCTTTTGGCACTTTTTCCGTTCTTCCTCTGTGATATAAATTTTCTTTTCCATATTGCTTTACCTCGTTTCTTATAAAATTTTACCATATTCATTTTATAAGAACCACCTGCATACCAGCTTTTATTCCTCTGTTTTTGGCAAAACCCACTTTACTAACAATTCACTTCCGTGAACCTGAATCAAAGTTATTTGTTCCATATTTTTCAATAAGAAATCTATCTACCAAATCGGATTCTTCTTCCTTGCATATCCTATCCATTTCAACATATTTCTCACGATATGCTATGTACTCCATAATATCTTTTGGCAGGACTAATTTTTCACAGCAATTCTTAAAATCCTTATATGTAAAACAGTGTACAATCCCATTTAACCGCCTACAATTTAAAACTTTTTTATATTCCTGCACTCTTTCATTATAAAGAATAATTATCCCTGTATAGATTCCATGCTTTTTTAACCCATATCTGTCTCCTCTACCATTTACAAATGGTGGAACCACATTATTCTGAAATTGATTGTATGTATCTACAAGCTGATTCTTGGCTCTATCTGTATATTTTTTTACCCATTCATCCTCACTGGTACCATTATCAAAATTCTCACGCCCCTTGATTTGAAATGCAATAACATTATTTCCATAGTCTACAACCACGTCTGCCAATTCTTTTCTGCTTCCTTTTGGCAAATTCTCTGGATTATATTTCAACTCATCAAATGAAAACTCTCCCAAGAAAAAATCTTTAACAATCTGCGCAGTATCGATTTCTGATTGTTCTTTCATTATTGCCTCCTAATTTAGTCAAAAAACACACACCAAATAACTCCTCTCTAATTTTCACGATCATCTGATAATAAATTCTTTACATCATTTTTTGTTTCAAAATAGAGTGGAAAATTATCGCCATATGTACTTCTTAATGATAGGATTGAATCCTTTGCCCATCTCAATAGTTCAATCAGTCTCCCCCACAAAGGATCATCAAGTGTCGCATCTCTATCAAAATTCCAGTCTTTATATAATGATTTGTCATTATGCGCATAGATTTTATCTCGCATATTTCTTATATCTTCAATCAAATTTTGATAACCATCATATTCGTTCCGAACTCCGCACAGAACATCCTTAGCTGTATCTCTATATTTACTCTGTTCCACAATATTTAATATTTTCCTAATCCCTATAGCATCTTTACTTTCATCAAATAATCGAGCAGTCTGCATTAGCATTGAATATCTGAGTGAAGTAATTACTCCCATCCAAAAACAAGGAGCTTTATTAATAAAATCCAAATGTTCATCAAAGAGTTCTAATACATATTTAAATTGCAATGCATCATTCAAAGCTGATGCCGCATCACATTCTAAAATAGTTAAAAGCTTTTGTATATCGTCTTTATCGTCCCAATCAATTACTGTATATTTTTGTTCCATGCTTAACCTTCAATCTCATTATAAACTGCTTTAACTTTCATCTTTTTCCGTTACACTTCTCATTCCTTACCATATCGTTGCAGAGACTACCGTACCCTTAACCCTGTTTTTTACCTTATAACGATATGACCATGATTTAACATCTGCCACGATATGCCCAAGTTTGCTCCAACGTGCCGAATTATGCGGTATTCACCTTACTCCTGCCGTGGCAGATGAAAAGTATTTTAATCATAATATTTTTCCTCCTAAAATGCCATGATTTGCCGTGTTTTGGGGACTTTTGCACTATTCGTAAAATCCACATAAAATATGTGTAATTGGGTACATTACGCAAAATAGGGCAAATTAAGGCAAAATGTAATAATGCGTAGTAGTCAAATGGTAGTCAATTTTAAGGATGCAGACTACCAATTTTTAACGGTATTATCGTTAAAGGGGGTTCAAATTCACAAAAGGGGGGGGATTCCCAATTTAACGATACTCCTTTGTAACTGTAAATGGTTTCTATTTTATATTACCCAACTTCTTATCTAATGTATGATTCCAGTGCAAAATACTATTTTTAAAAAATGTTCATCAATTTGCAAAATAAATTTACTGACCGCCTTGTTGGATACAAAGAGCATTTCCGCCAATTGCCTTTGTGTCATCCACTTCTCATTGCGAAGCTTAGAAACAGAATACCTAACCGCTTCATATCAATCAGTCCGGTTAAGTTAAAGATGCTTCGGTTTGCCATATATCATTATTCTACTCCGAAAAATATAATCCCAATCCCCAATACAAGTCAGTATTATCACCTGATAGTGTTATTCCACCCACCGGTGCCGGTTTTATTTGCCTTAGGCAATTATTGATTAAACGTACTCCTGTATCATTTGCAATCTGCTGCAATGTATTCAAGATATCATCGTGCTTATCTCTCTGTACAATCAGAAGCGGTATCCCACTTTCCAATGCCAGACCACAAGAAGCAAATATCATCGCATATGTATGTAACTGATGGAGATTATCTATAGTAAATTCATCGTCTGTAAAATTCCCCCATCTTAGCCACTTCTCTTCTTGCATAGTTAGATTCGTCTTTGGACTTCCACCAGGATTACAAAGAAGTATCACATCACATGGATTACTTGCTAATTCATCTTTAGCTTTCTCATAATCATGAACTATATCAGCTTGAATAAACTTTGCAAAATCCTCAACAGGAATATAATCATGCTCCGCTATCAACTTTTGCGTTGCTTCAATAGCTGATCCGTTAGCATCTATAGAAACCACATCAAAATCCCTCAGAACCATCGTCAATGTAGAATACCCTGAGCCGCAACCTATTTCAAAAATCTTATTTATTTTTGATGGAATCTGGCGAATCCTATCACAAATCCATTCATAGTCTCCATCATCAAAGTGCTGTTTAGCATTCAGATTCCAAGCATCAATATATTCTTCGGGTGTCATCAGTTTATTCATATCTACCTCCCTGAATAATATAAAACATTTTACCACCCTTGACCTGTTTTTCAGCAATCAAATCATGGTTTTAATATATCTATCAATTTCTTCATCAAGTTCCATATAATACTTTAATACGTTCTCATATAAAACTCGCAAAGCATCAAAATTCATTCCCCATATTTCTGCTTCTTTGGCACTCATAAACATCTCTTTAACATTTTATATTGTTGAAGTTTTTTATTTTTCTCTTTTCTCAAATATCTTCAGTGCATTTTCATCCGGTTTCTCAAATTGTTTAAGCCTCTCACTATTTCTCAATATTTTGTAACAGGAAACAGATGTAAAAGATAGAATCTTGATTACAGCAGCCGCAAAGTACAGGCATACACCGGAACCGCATGCTGCTTCACTAATGATTCCATGTGCCACCTCATTTCTTATATTAGCACCTGCTTTCTCATTAAGTAAACCTTTAAACGTAAAAATAATATCATTATCATAGCAATCTAACAGTTCCGGCAAATCAAAAATTGAACTCAATACCTTCTCCATAGACGAACCATCATTTTCTAATGTAACTGTAAGTCCACCGACTTCTCTTGCAATATTTCTAAATAAGTTTTCAACTTGAGGAGCAAGGATATGGATTGCCTCATAATACTCGCCTCTAATAAACATACTGATTGCACTTTGGAATATGCGTTCTCTCCCCACCGGAATAATCGGATTATTTTTTACCAAAAATTCAAGCATTGAATTATCAAAGTCATATTTATTTCTTATATATAATAAAACATTTTTTATCCAAATGTCACCCACAATTCTTTGTCTCTCCAATGCATTCTGATGCATATGCAATTCCAATAGTTCTATATCCCCCTCTGGGTTAAGGATATCTAACGGTTGCAGTGCGAGTATCGTTTGCCCCTGTTCATTAACTATATTTTCTCCAAACAGATGTGATAAGGGATGATTCCTGTATGCTTCTATAACTCTTTCTTTTATAGTGTCTTGTTTTTCAAAGACAAACATCTGTATAAGTCTCATTATACTTTCCTCAAATGTTAATCCCTCCATATTTACACGAATATTATCTACTACCCCCTTAATATCCAACTCCATGGTGATAGGAACCATCATTTTGGGTATGTCCTTTTGTACCTCAACTAATCTTCTATGTGTATTTTCAGCCTTTTGTGGCTCTCCACTGTTGCGATATAATACTATTGCCTTTCGAAAGAAATTTCCTGCCCTCATGGCTCCAAGCATGTCTCTTTGAACCGTTTGTTCCGCAAATCTTACATAATAATCTGCCAATGCAATATTTGTATTTTTTGCTTCTTCGCTCTTTTTTAACTTATTATAACAATACGCTTTTAGTTCATATGCCTGTTCGACTTTTAACACATTATCCTTATCCAAAGAAATCATTTTGTCTAAAACATCTGGAAACGCAGACAAATCATACCCTTTCTGTTGTGCAAACAATTCCATCACCCTTAATGAAAAGAATCCATCTATTGTAACGGCTTTTTGAATAATAAAATCATTAGCCCAAGTACATATATCCGAAAATAATGATTCATGCTTTATCTGAATAGAAATGCATACTGCCCTTCTTATCATATCAATGGTCCCAGCATTGTCATCATCCGCAAACCATAATTTAAACAAATCCCAATATGCCTCTGCAGCTACCTTAGCTGCGCAATATACTTTTCTTTGGCTCCACAAGATATCAGAAATTAGTGTTCTCAAAACTAGCGGAACTCTATTTAGCTCCATAGCCTCTAACATTGAAAAATCTTCTTCCGTAATATCCTCAACCGAAAAAGTTCTCCTCCCATCTGCCATAGTAAACATAGGATGAAATTTTATACTACTATTATGAATCTCCGTCCCAATTGAAGAGATATTCTTTAGCAAATCGAATAATATTACATCTTTCTCAATTAATTCCTCTCTATACTTGTCATCAAATAATCTTGCTGACAATTCGTACCTCTTATTTACAATGACTTTATTCAACGCCTCATAAATATTCATTTTGTCACCACACTTTTACTTGAAATGTTAAATGCAGATAATCTTCATTATTACTTTTAATAATACAATCACCCAAGTTTTTATACATTTTACATGATTTAATATCAGCAATAAAGGTTCTTATATTTGACATATTCCGTCCTTTCCATAATATTCTACGCTCAGCATTTTTTGTTTAGCGCCTTTCCACTTATTTCTGATAAACTATTATCAAAAACAATGTACTCTAAATCCTATTATACCATAACATCTGTATTTTTCCACGAAAAAAAAGAACCCCGGATGGCATTTCTGCACCCAGGGCCTCATTTTTTCCTACCATATTAAATTGCTTTGAACATCTTCTGGCTGATAGGCTTTTCGCCCGTTACCTTCTCGACTTCTTTCTTAGTAGCCTCCAGTTCATCCAAACGTACCATCTCATCCTTGGCATCATCAAATCCAAGATGGGTATAAGTATTCATCGTAACCATAATATCCGAATGCCCCATAAGGTACTGTAGGGTTTTGGGGTTCATTCTTGCCCTCGCCATATTGCTACAGTAAGTATGTCTGCTAACATGGGGAGTAATGTTCGGCATCTGTATTTTGAAGATATCATTGTATCTCTTGACCATGTGGTTGAATCAGTATTCCCTATTCAATTTAAACTGTACCCTTTGTCAAGGACAAATTTTTTGACCCCATGGACAGGGAGTCATATCTCCTGTCCATAGGTGTGTTATTCAGTTGTCTTCTGGTTCTTCGAATTCCGGAA
>CAJTDL010000015.1 GCA_910575035.1 Lachnospiraceae bacterium | reverse complement strand
GCTCCTTTGCAACTGCCATAAAAATACTCCTTTTCAGTAAGAATTGTCATATCTTAATTCTTACCAAAAAGGAGCCATTTTTAACCAAAGACACAAACTATTTTACACTACCGTATGATGAAGCGCCGATTCTTCCTATGCGATTGGATGCTTCCCGGATAGATTATCCAAATATTTATATCAGCAGTTTGCAAAGAAGCAGGGAAACTGCTAATCAGTTATTTGGTGTAAAAGATTTTATTTCTACAAAACTGATTGATGAAGTGCCATTATGTGCAAGCGTTTCCTCAAATAAAAAGCTGCCGCTCATATTCTGGAATGTTTCAGGACGTTTACAATGGCTTTTTAATATCCGTCCACAACAGGAATGTAGGAAAGAAACCATTTACCGTGCGAAACAATTTGTAGAACTGATCGTTAAAAAAGAGAAAGACTGCATCGTTGTTTCGCATGGCTTTTTTATGCACACGCTCCTAAGCCAAATGAAGAAGGACGCATTTCAAATTAGCCATACACGATTCAGTTACTCAAATGGTGAATATGTTATCGCAAAACGGTAAATTCCGGCTTGCCAGACAATGACCCTGGCTCTGTAATGGTTTCCTCCTGCGGTATTCAACGTCCTGTTAAATTGCATCACAAGATAATTATTTTTCTGCTGCAATCCAGTTTGCCCCGATTGCCTTTGCCCTTTATAATCGGTTTTCCAGAAGCTTTATATAGTTTGCTGGGACTTTGGGCGTGAGCCATATGCCGTTTTGGGAAAGGTAGAATGGGTGTCCATCCTGGTGCATGGAGCTGCTGTCCACTTGCAGGATTATGGGGCTGCCGTGGCGTTGGCCTACCTTGGCTGCCGTGCCTGGATCCTTGGAGAGATGGACATACTGGCGCCCCATAGGATTTAAGCCTTCTGCCTGGATGGATTTCCAAAAACGGATAGCGGTTCCATGGAATAAGCGGCCTGGGGGGTTCTGTACCTGCAATTCCAGGTCTATGGGAAGGCTGTGTCCCTGGTTTGCGCGGATAGCGGTTTTATCCGCGTTGAAGCTGTAGCGCTGCTTGGCGTCTGTTGCTACGATCTCTTCCAGAATTTTCTGGTTGACCTGCCTGCCAGTGGCATTAATGCCTGCCAACAGGCTCTCTATATCCGCCCATCCGTGGCTATCCAGCTCTATGCCTATGGCTTCTGGCTTGTGCCGCAGGATCAGGCTTAGGAATTTGCTTAAACGGTTGTAATCTCCCATAGGAATGCCCTCCTGTTTTTTGATATGCTTAACTATAACATAGATTCCGCTGGATTTCCATATATTTATATTTTAACTTTTCCATTGCGTACAGCCGTTGTTACTATTCACGGCCAATGTCAGTAACTTAAGGGATTGGCAGGCAGGGGGGATGGATAAGAGGCCGTCTGGGGCTTGTTGCCATTTTCCCGTTACAGATGGCCCTGCTGCTATCTTCAGCAGACTAAGGCTTCCAACTGCCAGATTTTTTGTGGAGCCAATACAAGTAAATTAAATAACATTGCCCCACGCCAAAGCCAGCAATTTAGGCAGGAATCTTTCTCCCAGCTTACAGGCATTGAAAACCTAGTCAGGGAGGGGCCGGAACAAGGGCAGCCCCTTATGCCCCGGCCTCGCCCTGACGGACGCTTAGCCACTCCTGATGCAAGCCATTTAAATCCCCAACATACGCTTTCCCCTGCCTGTAGCATCCCTTAAGTTACTGCCATTGGCCATGAATAGTAACCAGCTGTTACAAGTATTTCCGGTTGAAGCAGGGGATGGACAAGGCTATGCAGAGCAAGGCTGTGATTCCTGACAGCGCCATAGGGGCATAATAATCCTGGGGGCTGGCCAAGGACTGGAGCAGGGGCATGGCATCCATCAGCTTCAAAGGGAGGATCTTGCTGCATTTTGGAAAAACACTCAGGGCATAGAGGGCTATGGCGGCAGCCCCGATCCCTAAGAGTACCTGGGAGCTGGTTTTTGCAAGTGTGGAGAACAGCACCAACAGAGCCAGCAGCCAAATCCCGAACATCCAGTAACAGGCAGCCGCAAAAAGAAGATGGGCAGCAATATGGTTATCCCAGAAATATGCATTGTATCCATAAGTAATGCCATAGCACAGGAAATAGAGGGCTGTCCATAAGGCAGACAGCGCCAGGGCTTTGGCCGCAAGGATCTTCCAGCGCGGCAGCCCTTTTGCCACTGTGGGAATCAGGGTGCCTTTCTGGTATTCTGCCGTAAAGCTGCCGCTGGAAAGAAGCAGGAACAGGAGCAGGGCCATGGGGGCATTTTTGTAAAACTGCATCCAGGAGAACATGGCGTCTACCGTAACAGCCGTGGTGACAATGCCAGCGCTGGCAAAGGACTCTGACATGGTTTCTATTAACCAGGGCGTTAGCTTGGCAATGGCAGGATTCATAATGCCAAACAGGGCAAAAAGCAAAAGCAGGATCCCTGTGCGGCCTGTGCGGAGCCCTTCCATCCATTCTTTTTTCAAAAACGCTTTCATTTGGCAATCACCTCCAGAAATAAATCCTCCAGTGTTGGCTCCTTCCGTTCCATACGCTGGATTGGCAGCTCCTGGCCTGCCAGGAAATGCAAAATTTCCGGCAGGCGGGCTGTGTCCTCTAACAGAAGATGAGCATTCCCTTTCTGCCAGCCGCACTGCATGGAAAGGCCAGAAGCCATTCCCGTGCCCTCCTGCTGAAGATGGGTTCTTCCCTTCTGCTGAAGGTATGGGAAAGCGGCCAGCAGCGTTTTGGCATCCTCGGGGCGTTCCATCTCGATTTCCATCGATGTGGATTTGCGGAGCCTGCGTATTTTTTCCAGGGAGCCATGCAATGCCACCCTGCCCTCATGGAGAAATGCAACCTTATCACAGATATGCTCCACATCCGAAAGGATATGGGTGGAAAACAGCACCGCAGACTGCTCCTTTGCGGCTGCCAGGATATCCAGCAGCTCTTTGCGCCCGGCAGGATCCAGGGCTGAGGTTGGCTCATCACAGATCAAAAGCTTAGGGCGCCCGAACAGAGCCTGGGCAATCCCAAGGCGCTGCTTCATCCCGCGGGAAAATCCTTTGATGCGGCCCCTCTCTTTTTCCAGGCCTACCAGGCGAAGCAGCTCTTTAGCACGGGCTTTGCATTCTTTGGCAGGCATACCCGCCACCTCCCCGCAAAAATGCAGGTATTCTGTCGGGGTCATATAGGGATAAAATTCCGGCACATCCGGAAGATAGCCAATAAATCTGTTTGTCCTGGTATTCCCATAGCGGACAGGGAATCCGTTTACCAGGATCTCACCACTGTCACAGGCCAAAAGCCCCAGGATTAATTTCATGGCAGTGGTCTTTCCCGCGCCGTTCTTCCCTATAAATCCAAATATTGTATGCTCTGGGACAGAAAAGCTGGCATCCTGCAGAACCTTCTTTTCCCCAAAATGCTTCTCTACATGAGAAAACGTCAGCATTTCCATAAAATCCTCTCCTTCTAGAAATAATCCTTCAAGCGTCTTCCTTTCCCAACAGGAAATATAAGATCGGGCCAATAAACTGCATTCCCAGGACAGCCACTAGGGCCCACATCCTGCGGCTTCCCCTTTTGTAGGTGCTGTGGGTGAAAATATGGTATAACGTATAGGCGAGCAATAAGATTTGCACGATGGCTAATGGTATAAAAAATGGCAGCATCTCTTTGATATCAGGCATGTTATTTCCCTCCTTCCTCTAACTTGCAGGCAATCTTTTGAAATTCCCTCCTCTCCCTTAAGGATGCAAAGGCTGGATGGGAGAGGGCTGCCTGGGCATTCTGTATAATAAAGCTTTTATCACGGGGCGCCATATTTCCAAGGGGCAGGCATTCAATCCAGCTGTCCAGCAGGTCAAAATACCTATCCCCATGGAGCTTGGCCTCCTCTGCGCCTAAAAGTCTGCTGACGCACCTTTCAAAATGGCCAAGAGCCTCCAGCGCCTCCTTCTGTTTCTGGTTTGCCACATAGACAAGGGCAGACTGGTAATGGAATTGGGCGGCCAGGTTTGGGTGGAGCTGCTCTAGCTGGTACAGCCCCATTACGCCTTTTGCCCTTTGGATCACTTCCTCACATCGGGGCAGATGATCAGGATATAGGGATAACAGCAGCAGGGCGTCCCCTACCAGGCTTAGCAGGCTTAGGTATTGTTCTATTTGCACATAATTTTTTGCCTTGCCCATTTCCCCGGCAGCCTGGTAGGCCTGAATCAGCATTGAGCCGTTTTGCCTGGAAATGCGTTTCAGATCCGAAACAGGCTCTAATAGGGCAATGGCCTCTGCCGCCCTGCCCAGCTGGAGGCTCAGCCCTGCTTTCAGGCTTACGGCGTCGCTGCATACGCCCACATCACTGCAATTTTCCAGGATACGGTCACACCATAGGATGGCCTCCTGTAGGATCTGGCGCTGGGTTTCCTTTGCCTCCGCCAGCATAAAGTGGTTCAGGCATAGCACGGCAAGCTGTAAGAGGAATGGGTAACAGGAATAGTAACGGTGCGCCAGGACGCGTACCTTTTCCAGCGCCTCCTGAAATGGAAGGGCTGCAAAATCCCCGGACAGCTCCTCATAGAACCGGCGAATCTGCTCGCTGGAAAGCTGTGCTTCGTATCCCAGCAGCTCATCAATGGTCACGCCAAAGAATGACGCCAGCTGGGGCAGCAGCAGGATGTCTGGCATGCTCTGTGCATTCTCCCATTTCGAAACTGAAGCCTTTGTCACGCCAATGAAATCTGCCAGCGCCTCCTGGGTAAGCTTCTTTTCATGGCGCAGGCGGATAATGTTGTTGGATAGGTTAAACTTATTCATTTATGCATCTTCCTTTCTGTGGGCTATGGGGATAGTGCGGGTCTTGCTGATGTAACATTTGCTTCTCCTAATTATAACAAAGCATTGGTTTAGGCAGCAATGGAGCCAAACGATATTTTAAGATATAAAATCAACTAACAGGAAACTCCTGCAATATTCTTTTTCTTAACCATACAAAAATGGGCATATTAGATGTATTGAAATCTAATATGCCCAAATATAATCTCTTGCCCTCTGCCACTTTCCCCCATTTAATTATGGAACAATGCCTTAAACACCGTCCGAATCAGCGGCTGGATAAAAAACAGCTGGGTGAAAAATGCAAACGGGAAGTTAAAGCACACCAGCTTCAGCCAGTTTGCCAGCAGCATAAGAAGGTTAAACCCTACATAGTAAGGGTAATAGAACCATGCTGCCAAAAAGCTCATGGCCGGGCACATCAGCCCTACAGTGGCACAGATAATAGCTGTTTCAAATATCACCGGATGGGTCTTCCCCAATTCAAAATTCTTACAGGCCAGGCGAAAAGAACAGGGGCTCCCCATAACACATTCCAGCCCATAAGCAAAAATAAATTCAATCAAGATGATTGCCCATATAGGCATCATCTGCCCAAACATATAGATACCGCCCTGTGCATTTATGGCATGGATCACAGAATCTGCGCCTGTCACCGCCATCAGCGTGGAGCCATTGATGACAGTGGCAGGAAGTTAAGGATTTTAGTGGCAGGCAATGGGGGCCATTTACAGCCTCACCTGAAACCCCAGCTTCTGGATCAATGCCATATCCGTTTCCACTGTAATGCCTGCCGTTGTCAGCATATCCCCTGAGATTGCCGCATTAGCCCCGCTTCGGAAGCAGGCCTCCCCCCGATCTCCTATCAGCCCCCTTCCGCCAGCCAGGCGAATGGAAGCGTCCGGAACCAAAAAACGGAACACCGCCACGCACCTGCAGGCCTCTTCCTTGGCCAGCGGCTTCCTCCCTTCGTAAGGCGTCCCAGGAATCGGGTTCAGCAGGTTAATGGGAATGGACTTTACGCCCAGCTCCCTGGCTGTAAGCACCATATCAATACGGTCTCCCGCTGTTTCCCCAAGCCCCAGGATGCCGCCGGAACAGACGGACAGCCCTGCCCGTTGGGCCGCTTTCAGCGTCTCAATCTTTTCCTCATAAGTATGGGTAGTGCATACCTGCGGAAAATAACGGGCAGAGGATTCCAGGTTACAGTGGACCCTGGAAGCCCCAGCCTCTTTTACCTTGCAAAACTGCGCTTCATCCAGCAGGCCGAACGAAACACATACCTCTATAGATGTTTCTTCTTTAATCTTTTGTATGCTTTTACATACCTGATCCACTTCCGCATCGGAAAGCCGTTTGCCGGAAGTCACAATGGAATAGCGCAAGACTCCCTGCTTCTCATTGTACTTTGCCCCTTTTACCAGCTCTTCCATAGAAAGCAGCGGATAGCTTTCCCCACAGGCTGTCTGGTAATGGGCGCTTTGGGCGCAATATTTACAGTCTTCTGAACATCTCCCGCACTTCCCATTGATGATCGTACAGATATCAAACCCATTCCCACACACTTTTTCCCTTATCTCATCCGCCGCTTCCTGCAGCTCTGAAAGGGGCTCCTCCATAAGACGCAAAGCTTCCTGCCGCTGAATCCATTCCCCCCTTAATGCTTTTTCTTTCATTTGTGATACAAAACTCATTGGAACCATTTCTCCTTTCCTGATCACTCCAGATGCTATACTAGCAAAAGCCCGGCACATTGTCAACCTTTTTACGACATATGCTGACAATATGTACATGCCATTGGCCCACATATGCCCTAGCAATACCAAATCCTACTGCAATTTCCTATATAGCCCCAATACAGCATCATAATCCCCGCCATAAAGGAAATAGTAATCAATCTGCCCTGTCCCCTCCATATACAGATATGTCCCATATGTAGGTATTGCGCAGCACATAACCGTTTCTTCCGCCGCAGCCCCAATCCCATATCCATATTCAGATACCAAAAGCGGCATACGCATTTTCTTGCCCCCAAAGCTGATATACCTTGCTTTTTGGCTTAGCGGCTCCAAACCATCCTTTAGGATCCCTTTTGCAAATATTTTTTCCTTCTTTGGCCAGTCAAAATATGCCCAGGCCTGCATCTTTCCATCTAACTCTATCTGCCTGGGCAATGCTGCCTTCTCCGCCAGCAGCAATTTCCCCTGCGTGTCCAAAAACTGCAGCGCCCCTGTTTTTTTCCCGACCTTAACGGTAACCTTTCCCGTCTCAACCACCACCTGATCCCTTCCCTCTTTTGCTTTCCAGGAAACCTGCTTTTCTGGTGCGTAATCCCAATACCCTGGCTCAAACTCTGCCATCCCGCCCTTTTGGAACTGTACCCGGATCATGGAGTCCTCCAGGGGGGTCAGGCGCAGCACCCCATAACTGCTGATGAAATCCACATATTTTTTCATCTTCCTTACAATGCGCACGGAATTGTCAATACGGCTGTGCCCCTTTGGGCGCAGCCGGCTGTTGTCTGGGCATTCATTGAACTGATATGGCGATTGATTGACAGAAATAGAGCTATCCTCCCTTTGCACGGCTCTGGACGGCTTTTTCCCTGCCAACCCCTGAATCCTTCCCTCCTTTTTCTGTTGGTTTCCCTGTCCGGCTATGCCCAAAGCATCTGTATCATCCGCCTGTTTGGGCTTCTGTGCCAGGATTGGCTTTGGACCCATATAGCCTCTCCTTGCCCGCTCTTTCTCGCCCTGGAGTACATCCAGCAAGATCTGTTCTTTATCCGTAATTTCTTTTTTCTGGTACCGCTTCGCCTCTTTAGGCCTTTCATTCTCCAATGACCGCATGCGTTTCCCATCTGATACCCGCTTTCCGATCAGATCTGTCAGATCCCCTTGATGAACCACTGCCAGCTCATGCAGCGCACGGGTAGCCGCCACATACAACAGCTTTACATATTGATCGCTGGCAGGATAGCTTTCGGCCGAGGGATGGTACAGCAATACGGCGTCAAATTCCAGGCCCTTCGTATATTCCACAGGAAGCACCATAACGCCATCTTCAAATTCCATGGTTTCCAGATCCTGCCCTGCCAATGCCATATTTTGGCCAAGGAAGCTGCTTACCATAGCGGCCTCTGCTTCGTCCCGGCAGATGACTGCTATGGTCTCATGGCCTTTCCGCTGCCAGCCCTGAATGGCCTCCAACGTTTTCTGCAGCATGGAGGCCCCATCCTGGCACTCTGTAACGCATACCCCCTTCCCATGGCGGCTGATGGGCTCCACCAGATAAATGGGGAAATTCCCATGCCGCAGGATCCCGGTGGCAAAATCTGAGATTTCCACAGTGTTCCGATAGCTTTTTTTCAATAGCCCAAAATGGTCAAATGTCCCCGTCAATATCAGTTTCTGTAACTCCTTCCAGTCATTCAGCCCATGCTCAAAATGGATGTTCTGGGACACATCCCCCATAATCGTATAGGTACAGCCACGGAGGCAGTATGCCAGCGCCCCATATGCCATCATGCCAAAATCCTGCGCCTCATCAATAATCACATGGCTTGCCTCCCGGATCCCATCTGTTTCTTTGACACGTTTATACAGATAGGCCAGCGCCGCTAAATCGTATACGTCAAACACATTTTCTATAACTGGCACATGCTTCCCTTTTTGCCTCTGAGAACGCAGGAATTCCTGGTAAACGCCAAAAATAGAGCCTTTCCACTCATCCTTCCCAAAATGCCAGCGGTATAGGCGCTGCAGCCGCTTTTTCTCTGCCAAAGGATAGGAAACATACTTCCCGGACATCTCATTTTCCAGCCTTGACAGGAGGATCTCATTCAGCATGTTGATTTTGCCCTGCATGGATGCCTGCTGGTTCTCCTTTAAATAATTATGTACCACCCTCTCCCCCAAAAGGAGGGCGCCATCCTCCAAACGCACGTCTGCCTGTGGGATTTTTGCATTTTCATATTCCTGGCAAAACTGCTGCAGATCCCGGAACCATTGGCTGCTGCTTTTGATGCAGGCATCCTTGCCCTTTTTATCCACAGGGCAGATCCGATGGGCTTTAGGATCCCAATCCTCATAGAGCAGCCGCACAAACATCTGCTCCATGGTCATCTGGGAAACCCCATACACATCCAAATCCGGCAAAACGCTGGTAATATAATTCAGCAGGATCCGATTGCTGCCTATAATATAAAAATCCTCTGGGCGGAAATCATCTGCATAATTATATAAAATATAGGAAATGCGGTGCATAGCTACCGTTGTCTTCCCAGAGCCGGCCACCCCTTGGACAATAAGGTTCGTCTTTGGCGAGGTGCGGATAATGGCATTTTGTTCCTTCTGTATAGTGGCAATGATTTCCCCTAATACGGCCTTCTTGCCCTTTGCCAGGTATTTGTTCAGCAGCTCGTCGGTAGCCACCACGTCAGAATCAAAAAAGTCCTTTAGTTTGTCATTTTCAATTTCATAGGTACGCTTGCGTTTCAGCTCAATCTTATAGGCGCCTTCATTTTTTACAGTGTATTTACAAGGACCCAAGGCATTTTCGTAATAAGCCGACGCCACCGGCGCCCTCCAGTCTATGACAACTGGATCCGACCCGTTTTGGGAAATGCCAACCCGTCCCACATAGTAGGATTCTTCATAAGGCTGGCTTGGGTCTTTAAAGTCAATCCGCCCGAAATATGGCTTTTTCCTTGCCCTTTGGCATCGGATCAGCTCACGCTGGCTTTCCTGAAGCTGGGATTGGGTGTTGTGCAAAAGCAGCAAGGCCTGCTTGGCTTCTGATTCTTCTGCCTCCATCAGGCCATACACCTCCTGCAAATCATCTGACAGCTGCCTGGCGCCCCTCTCTGCCCGCATCAGGTTATCCTGCGCTATGCAAAGGATCTCCAAAAGCTGCTTTTCCTCCGCTTCCCGGCTCAAGCCTGGAATCTTATGGACTGTTTTTCCTTTTCTCATAGTTCTCTCCTAAATCTGCTTTTCATGTTTGTGCGCCCCCGGATAAGGAAATAAAATCCGAAAGGCGCCTTAAGGCGCCTTTAAATGCTCCTGGGGATTTTCGTCCTCAAATTCAAACACACACCGCTCATAGGCATTGATCACATGGGTATCCTGATATTTGTCATACCGTTTCTGATCCCTCCCATAGGACAAATGCACATGCCCATGCAGGAAATACTTTGGCTTGTACTTCTCCACCAGGGTCCGGAAAACCTGAAACCCCTGGTGGCACAGATCCCGCCCGTCATTCAGCTGGTATGCCGGCGCATGGGTTACTAAAATATCAAACCCCCGCCTGTAGAATAGCTGAAGGCGCAGCTTCGCCGCCCTCTGCTTCATTTGGCGCTCCGTGTACTGATATTTCCCAGAACTATAACGCATGGATCCCCCAAGCCCTAAAATCCGCACCCCCTTATATACAAAAATCTTATCCTCAATACAGACGCACCCTTCCGGAGGGCATTTTTCATATTTCCCATCATGGTTCCCATGCACATACAGCACTGGCACAGAGGAAAGGGTCACCAGAAAAGAGAGGTAGTCCGGATCTAAATCCCCACAGGAAATAATCAGGTCAATGTCCTCCAGCTTGCTCTTTTCATAATATTCCCACAGATATTTTGACTCTTCATCTGCAATCGCCAGTATCTTCATGACGTACCCTAACCTTCTTTCTTCTTAATGCCCTGCTGCTTGATCACCGGCTCTGCCTGCTCTTTTAATTCCTCCTTGCCGGGAATCGACCCGATGACATTTTCTGCCAGCCAGTCCATGGTCATGATTTCCTCCGGCGCTAAGATCCGGTAGGGATCCCTGGACACCACCCCTGCCTGGGAATACAAAATCCCGGAAAATGGATTGAACACTTCTGAGCTGATGGTGGATTTCAGCAGCTCCACCAGCCGCTTTGTCCCAATGGGCATATATTTGGAAAATACCACATCCACAACGCCTTCCGCCATGCCCCACCAATAATTGATCGCCTTTTTTGCAGAAGTGTCCTCATCATATTTCCATCTGCCATCCATAATCGCCCAGATCAGCTGCTCATAGAAACTCCCCCAATGCCACAAAGGCATTGCCAGATTCCTGGGCCCGCCTGCGTCTATATGGTAAAGCCCAAAAAACCGCGAGGCTTCTTCCGGAATGGTCATATCTTTCCCAGAAACACAGGAAGCCCCTACCTCCCGAATCCGTTCGCCGATATCCACTTCCTTTTTCGCAGTCCACTCCAGATATACCTCTGACCTAGGGTTGATCATCCTGGCTCCCAGCGCAAAAGCATTAATATTCGCAATAGACCCATAAATAGGGTAATCTTCCACATACATCAGCCGGTCATTTTCTGCCATGGCCCCGGCAATGGCTCCCATTAAAAATTTTGCCTCATACATCCTGGAATAATACGTCCGAATATAACGGTGGGAAGTATTCAGGGAACAATTTAAGATCAAAACTTTCGGGTTTGCAATGGCCGCCTTTACACTGGCCTGCACAAAAGGCGGCGAAGTGGTGAAAACCAGGTCGCATCCAGCCGACAGAATGGCGTCTTCTAACAGGACGTCCACATTTTCCGGCGTCCCATTTTCATAGGCGATGGTATGTACATCCTCCGGAAATATCTGTTCCAAATGAAGCCTCCCCAATTCATGGGCATAGGTCCAGGCTGAGGTTCCAGGCGTTTTCTCATAAATAAACGCAATCTTCATCTTCCGGGAGGTAACTGGATGCAGAATATCCAGCACGGATTTCTTTTTCTGGTTTGGCCTCATTTTCAATTCAACCCCTGAATTTTCCCCCAAAAGCACAAATTCCTCCCAGCTTTTCGCAACCAGCGCCTGTATCTCCGTGGTCGTCTTCTGGGCTATGGCCTCATACCCATACAGGGTAATAAAAGACAGAAAGGCATCCCCTGCGGAAATATGCAGCTTCCCTCCCCCCTTCGCTTGATATTCCGACGCAAACCTACTGTAAATCGAACTGAACTTCAGCAGCTCATCTTCTGTCCAGCACTCCCCTGGCTCCTTCCCCACTGCCTCCTGGAGCTTGGCATAATTCCCCTCCTGGGTAAACCAAAGGTAATTGATGGGCGCCAGCTGATAGAAATCCAAAAATTCATAATAAACCTTATTCTCTTTCTCCCCTGTGCGCTTTGGCACAATACGGGTGACATTCCCCATAATGGAGACTGCGCCAAAGTATTTCATGACGCTGACGCGCTTATTTCCTTCCACCACATAAAATTTATACATATATTCATAAACCTTAATGGGATCCCGGATCCCTTCCTCCACATGGCTGTCGCTTAACTTTGCCCATTTGGAGGCAAACTCTGATGTCTCGCGCAAAATTGGCATAAAATTCCCTGCAAAGGAACTGCTCCTGGCAACTGTTTTCGTCCCTACGATCTGTTCTATCGGAATCTGCACCAAGCCAAGGGACATTTCTGAATAAGCGCCCCTCTCCGGCAAAATATCATCTAACACCTGCAGGATTGGCTTTTCCCCGCGGAGCATCCTTGCCTGATAATCCTTCTTCCCTAATTTAAATGCCTTGCTGTAATCTTCTTTGCCCATAACGCCCTCCCGTTCACTGATGCATGGTATGTAGCAATAACCGCCTAAATTACTGGCGTAACTAAAAAAGCCCCATGGAAAATATTTCCATAAAGGCTTTGATTCCTTTCACCTTCTGTGCAATTATAGCACAGCAAAAAAGATATTTCCAGACTAAATATAATACATATCCTGCCCGTAGCCCTTGTGCTGGAAATACCGGTCGCGCAAATCCTGCAGGGAGATTCCTTTTAGGGTTTGATCCAGCTGAATATTAATTGGGTCAATTACCAATTCCTGGATGCTGGCTGTCATGCACTGGCCATGGATATCCTCTGGGCATTCCTCCCCTTCCACCTGGTAGCTGCCGTCTAAAGCTTCTATAATAGCAGAAACTGTCAGCTCCTTCGGCAGCACATTTAGGATATATCCGCCCTGGGAACCTTTAAGCCCACGCACAATGCCTGCCCTGCGCAGGCATGCGAATATCTGTTCCAGATATTGGGGGGAAATGCTGTTCCGTTCCGCTATAGTTCCCAGGACTATAGATTTATTTTCCGCGTTGACGGACAGGTCGATTAGGGCCCGCAGTCCGTATCTGCACTTTTTTGAAATTTTCATGGGCTTCTCCTTGTATCTGCAAAATGAAACTTCCCGCTGCAAAGCTACAGAGTATCATCCATAGCTTTGCTTCGCTTGTTACACAGCAGGGCTGTGGGGGATCAGGCCCTGAGAGATTAAATATAAGCGTGCAGGAATACTTATGTGGATGTACCGCTATTCTACTGCCTTAAACGCTTCTTCCAAATCCTGGATAATATCATCTATATTCTCTGTCCCAATTGACAAACGAATTGTATTGGGCTTAATTCCCTGCTCTAACAATTCTTCCTCTGTGCATTGGCTGTGCGTGGTAGTCGCTGGGTGGATCACAAGGGACTTCACGTCCGCCACATTTGCCAAAAGGGAGAACAGCTCCAAGTTATCTATAAAATCTTTTGCCGTCTGGGCATTCCCTTTGATTTCAAAGGTGAAAATAGAGCCGCCGCCGTTGGGGAAGTATTTCTTGTATAATTCTTGTTGGCTCTGATCCTCTGTTACGGATGGGTGGTGCACTTCCTCTACCTGGGGATGCCCCTTTAAGTAATCTACCACTTTTAAGGCATTCTCTACATGGCGCTCTACCCGGAGAGATAAAGTCTCCAGCCCTTGCAGGAAAATAAAGGCATGGAATGGGGAGAGGGTTGCGCCTGTGTCACGCAGAAGGATGGCACGGATCTTTGTCACAAAAGCAGCTGCGCCTACGGCCTTGGTGAAGCTGATGCCGTGGTAGCTTGGGTTCGGCTCAGTAAGGGAGGGGAATTTGCCGGACGCCTCCCAATCAAATTTTCCGCCGTCTACGATTACGCCTCCAATAGTGGTTCCGTGGCCGCCAATAAATTTTGTGGCAGAATGCACTACAATATCTGCGCCATAGGAAATGGGGCGGACCAGGTAAGGGGTTGCAAAGGTATTATCTACCACCAGCGGGATTTTATGCCGATGGGCAAGATTGGCAATGGATTCAATGTCCACAACATCTGAATTTGGATTCCCCAATGTCTCAATAAAAATAAGCTTGGTGTTATCCTGGATAGCTGCCTCTACCTCATTTTCATTGAAAATGTCCACAAATGTGGTCTTGATGCCATATTGGGGGAGGGTATGCGCCAACAGGTTGTAGGTGCCGCCGTAAATATTCTTGGCTGATACAATATGGCCGCCGTTTAACGCAAGGTTCTCAAAGGTATAGGTAATGGCTGCTGCGCCGGATGCTACCGCAAGGGCTGCCACACCGCCTTCCAAAGCTGCAATCCTCTTTTCAAATACATCTTCGGTCGGGTTGGTCAGGCGGCCATAAATATTTCCGGCGTCTGCCAGGCCAAAACGCGCGGCCGCATGGTCACTGTTGCGGAAAACGTAAGAAGACGTCTGGTAGATTGGCACTGCCCTGGCATCTGTCACCGGATCCGGCGTTTCCTGCCCCACATGCAGCTGAAGTGTCTCAAATTTAAAGTTTCTATTTTCCCTTGTAATTTTCTTTCCCATTTTTCTAATCCCTTTCTAATATCTTAATTTCTTAAATTTTATATGTATCCCTTTCAGCCTAAATGCCAATCCCTTAACATGCACTTTTTATAATCCAGGAGCGCTTCTGGCGGCAAAGGCCTGCCTTTCCAGGAAAGCGCCCCAAGCTGGCTCCTTACTCTGTAAACAGCGGTGTGGAATAATAACGGTCTCCTGTATCCGGCAGTAAGGCTACAATGGTTTTCCCTCTGTTTTCCGGGCGTTTTGCCAGTTGGATTGCTGCATACAGAGCTGCGCCAGAGGAAATCCCCACTAATACGCCTTCTTTTTTGGCAAGGAGCTTCCCAATTTCAAAGGCTTTCTCATTTTCTACTTTTATAATCTCATCATATACCTTTGTATTTAACACATCCGGTACAAAGCCTGCGCCAATCCCCTGGATTTTGTGGGAGCCTCCTTTCCCTTCAGAAAGTACCGGCGAGCTGGCTGGCTCTACTGCCACTACTTTAACATCCGGGTTGTGGGATTTCAGATATTCCCCTACGCCTGTAATGGTTCCGCCTGTGCCCACGCCTGCCACAAAATAATCGACCTTTCCATCTGTGTCCTTCCAAATCTCCGGGCCAGTGGCCTCTTTGTGGATCTGCGGGTTTGCCGGGTTCTCAAACTGGCCTGGGATAAAGCTGCCTGGGATTTCCTTTGACAGCTCCTCTGCCTTGGCAATGGCTCCCTTCATTCCCTTTGTGCCATCTGTCAGCACAAGCTCCGCCCCATAGGCTTTTAAAATATTCCGCCGCTCCACACTCATAGTCTCTGGCATGGTTAGTATAATGCGATAGCCCTTCGCCGCTGCAATGGAAGCCAATCCAATGCCAGTATTTCCAGAAGTCGGCTCAATAATCACAGACCCTTCCTTTAAAAGGCCTTTTTTCTCTGCATCCTCAATCATAGCCTTTGCAATCCTGTCTTTTACGCTCCCTGCTGGGTTAAAGTACTCCAGCTTGGCTAAAATAGTGGCTGACAGCCCTAACTCCTTCTCTATATTAACAACTTCTACCAAAGGGGTATTCCCAATCAGACCAAGTGTTCCTTTATAAATATTTGACATAATGCACTCCTTCCTTATTTTCCAAATATGTTTACTATGTTTTTCTTGGCTTTGATTATATACCTATATTTCCTATCTGTCAACTATATTTTATTCTTTTCATGAATAAATATTGAAAATACGTTACCATTCCAAATGCTTCACTGCCCCATCTATTTGAGCCATTTTACCGTGTTGATGCATCATGGAGCAAGGAGAATGGCGGTAACGGATTAGAAATCCACAATAAATCCATATAAATTCCAACAAGAATCCAAATAACCTTAGTAAAATGTAGACGTTCCAATAAAGCAGCTATTTAAATGAAAGCGAGGTAGAAAAATGCTCAAAGCAAAATGGATGGGAGCGCTTGCTGTAAGTGCCCTTGTAGGAGGCAGTGTAGTAAGCGCAGCCGCAGTAAATGCCAAAAGTTTTAAAACCATCGTTGATAGTGAATCAGATGGCGTAATGTCATATATGGATGACAACGGCAACATCTGGTGCAGTGAAGACAATGGGGAAACATGGCTGCCTGAATCCGATTACGAAAAAGAAATCCCCGTTTCAGCTATTGAATGGTGGACTTACGATGAGTACAAGACATGGGCAGAGCAGGAGAAAGCTGAAATGCAGAAAATGGCTGATGAAAAAGCCGTTGTGGAAACCAGCGAAGGCACTGTTGTGTGGACACAGGAAATGACAGATGAAATTGTTGCAGAAAGTGCGCAGATTCTTGAGGATATTAAAAATGGTATGCTTGTTTCGAAATCTGTAAACAGCGACAGTAAAGGAATGGCATCCTACAATCCTAACGATATTGTAACAATTGGTGACTAAAAGAGCATAACAAAGCTACTGAAAAGCCGGAAGTTCTTGGCTTTCTGTCCATAACCAGTGTCAGTAACTGAAGGGATTTCCGTGACTGGCGGCAGGGGCGGCTATGAAGCCGTCAGGGATTTTTGTGACTGGCGGCAGGGGTGGCTATAAGGCCGTCAGGGAGGGGGCGGGGCACAAGGATAGCCCTTATGCCCCGCCCCCTGACGGACACTTACCCACACCGCCTCCAGCGTTCAAATTGCAAAAACACTCAAATCGTTCTCTCAGAAAACCTCCGCCATTTACGCAAAAAAATCCTCTGCCAGCGTAACTGTGCCTACTACCCCCACCGTCCCCGTCATATAGACCGTCTCATCTTCTGCAATTTCAACTATCAAGTCCCCACCCTGCATATGCACGGTTACCTTCCCATCCACCAGCCCCATCCGCTTTGCAGCTGCTGCCGCTGCGCATGCCCCTGTCCCAGAGGCCAAGGTATAGCCTGCGCCGCGCTCATAAATTTCTATGGCAAGGTTCTTTCGGTCAAGCACCTTGCAAAGCTGCATATTAATGCGATTGGGGAAATAGGCTGCATTTTCCACGTATGGCCCTAACAGCCTTGCTTTCTGGGGCGTAACCTCTTCCATCATAATCACGCAATTGGGATTTCCAATAGACAGGCAGGTGGTGTTGTAATCATTGCCGCAAAACCGGAGATGGGTATTCACTACCTCGCCCTCTATGCCAGATAGGGGCAGCTTGCTGCCGGCATAGGCGGGCTTTCCCATATTTACACGCATAAGGGTGCCTTCCTCATCCATAAACTCTATTTCCACTTGGCCTCCTAATGTATGGAGGGTAAGATTTTCTTCCTTGATGTAGCCTTCATCCAATAAATATCTTGCAAAAATCCTTACGCCATTGCCGCTTTCCTCCGCTTCTGAGCCGTCTGGATTGAAAATCCGCAGGCTGATCCGCCCCTCTTTCAGGATTGGGCCATACAGCAGGCCATCTGCGCCTACCCCAAAATTCCTGCGGCACAGCATTTCCACCTTCCTCTTTTGCAGGCACAGGCCATTCCTATTGGGATCTAATACCAAATAGTCGTTTCCAAGGCCATGGTATTTTTTCATTGTAATCGTTCCCATGCGCATTCCTTTTCCTAATTCCTTTTGCCTTTAGATTATGTAGGAAGGGAGCTATCCATGCCTGGACACCATCTCCAAAAATGCCTGATTATGCCTGTTCCAAATATTCCACAATCTCTGGCAGGGCGCCAAATATTTCCTTTACGCCTGCCTGCCTCATTTCCCCAAGGTCATGCTCAAACCCATAGGAAACGCCAATGCATTCTATCCCTGCCTCTTGGGCGCCCTTAGCGTCGTATCTGGTATCGCCCACTAATAGGGCCTGATCTAAATCGGGGATAGGAAGGCGCCCTATCACCTCCTCCAATACCTGGATTTTGGTGCCTATATTCTTTTCTATCTGTGCGCCGCAGATCAGGTCAAAATACTGCGCTACCTGAAACCGCTCCAGGATCAGGCGGCAGAAGGGCTCTGGCTTTGAGGAAGCCAGGCTGATCTGAAACCCCTTCTCCTTCAAAGCCTTTAGGGTTTCTTCCACACCTGGATACAGCTCACATTCATAAACGCCTGTCTGCCTATATTCCTTCCGGAAAATAGAGGTGGCTTCCTTTGCCTGCCCTTCCAAAAAGCCAAATTCCCGCTGAAAGGATTCCTCCAACGGAGGGCCAATAAAACGCCGCAGCCTTTGGGGATCTGCCTCTGCAACCCCCATTTCCTGCAATGCATGGCACACGCAATTGGTAATCCCCTTTTCTGTATTCACAAGGGTTCCGTCCAAATCAAATAATATTATCGTTTTTCTCATCTTAGTCCCTTTCCCAAAACTTTTCCTAAGTAAGCGCATATGTATATTTAGAATACCTTAATGTTTGGCACAGAGTATTTTTCGTTACTATTCATGGCCCAGGAATGCGCTGAACTGCGGATTCCGTGAGAACATGATTCAGGAGTGAGGGGCGATTTTTGCGCAGCAAAACTTTAAATATCGCCCCGAATTGTTGTTATGAGCGGCTCCCAGGCCGTGAATAGTAACTATTTTTCTGAGCGCTGTTTCACAAACGCCCTAAAATCTTCTTTCTCTTTTCATCAAAAAGCAGCTCCTGATTGTATTGGTAATAGCGGGGACAGCTGCAGTTTTGCAGAAATTCCACACTGTAATAATTAGAATTAAGCTCTGTGATGAACATAACCATTTCCTGCCCGCTGCCAAAAGCCCCCTCTAAAAAATCAAAGGCATATTCCAATACACAGGATGCTTCTTCCTGCTGCCGCTCATATTTTTCATTCTCCAATGCAAATAATTCCTTTAACCGCTGGAAAGAGCTCTCCCCTCCACCAATCCCCTCCAGCTTCAATGTCTGGGCAAACTGCTCCATAACCTGCAGCAAGCAGCGGTACTGCACCTCTTCCTCCCGGCTTAACAGCTCCGCCTTCTTTTTCCTCCTGTATTCTGCATGAAGCTTTTGGCATACATTGCCAAACATTGCCTGCCCATTCCCCTCCTCCTGGGCATTTTCTGCGCCTGCCTCTGGGGCTTCTGCTGCCAGTTCCTTAAATTCCAGCAGGCAGGACTGCAGCCGTTCCATATGCCATTCCCACTGCACTGCCTGTTTCAAGGATTCATTCACCTTTGAAAGGATCAGCCCCAGGACGCTCAGCCGCTCATCAAAAGATGCATGGGAAATTTTCTTTAGCAAAACCTCATCCAAATGCCCCTGGAAGATTTCCTCTAATTGGTAATCTGTCTGGTATTTATAATACAATTCCAAATAATTGGCAAAATCCTTTGCAATCTTAGGGAACTGGATATACTGCGCCACCACTTCCCGGTCTATGGGCTTTCCAAGCTTTTCATAGACATGGATAAAATCTGACAAATCCTCCCATCCTCTAGGTGTGGCAAAATTTCTGCCGTCTACCGTCGTTTCCATCTGATAAAAGTTCTGCTTTCTGGTATTTAAATAGGAAATAACTGCGCCGTGAAGCCCCTGCTGGTAGGCATACTCCTTCCATACGCCAAAATCCGCCTCTACCTCAATCTTCTTGACACGGTCCATGGTGACCACATCAAATTCCCGGACTGACTTGTTATACTCTGGCGGATTTCCAGCTGCAACAATCACCCACCCTTCAGGAATCTTATGATTGCCAAAAGACTTGTATTGCAAAAACTGCAGCATGGCGGGAGCCAAGGTTTCCGACACACAGTTAATTTCGTCAATAAAGAGGATCCCTTCCTGCAGCCCAGTCTTCTCCATTTTCTCATAGATAGCTCCTACGATCTCACTCATGGTGTACTCCGTCACGGCATACTCCTGCCCCCCATAATGCTTTTTGGATATAAAGGGCAGCCCAATGGCACTCTGCCTGGTATGGTGGGTAATCGTATAAGCTACCAGGGCAACCCCGCATTCCTGGGAAATCTGCTCCATAATCTGCGTTTTCCCAATCCCGGGGGAGCCCAGCAAAAATATGGGGCGCTGACGGATAGAAGGGATCTCATAAGCCCCAAACCCATCCTTCTCCAAATATGCCTCTATGGTATTTTTTATTTCTTCCTTTGTCCGCTTGATATTCATCTAAGCCCTTCCTTCCATATTTATCCGCCAATCCATGCTGTTGGCCTTTTTCTGCCTGCCAAGCCTAGGGCTGCATAACCCGGCCCTAACTCTTCTTAGTAATATCACTCTCATTTAAAATCAGCTTGATCGCCCAGGGCGGCACATCCACATCCTGGTAATCTTCCCGAAAAAATACAAATGCGGTGTCATAAGGCGGCTTCTTGAGGGGATAGGTTCCATACCCATCCGTAAAATAGATGAGCCCCCGCAGCTTATGGAAGGACTTTTTCGCCAAAAGGCCCTCCACATATTGAAAGGCCGGGCGAAAATCCGTCCCACCCATGCCCTTTACCTGAAAGCCCTCCATATAGCCTGCCAGCTGCCTCTGGCTTTCGACCACCACATCTGACTGCACCCGTTCATCACATTGGAGGATATGGATGCAGAATTTTCGGTAAAAGGATTCTGACTGGCTTAAGATACTATAGGTTTCTTCCAGAAACTTCTGCACCAAACTGGCCTTGCAGGACATGGAAGTATCTATAACAATTACAAAATCTTCGATTTTCTGCATTTCCCTAGTTTCCTGATGCTCAATTAGGGGCATATTGCCATACAGCTCCATCCCATAATGGTAAAAAATATAGTCAAAGCTGTCCAAATCCACCTGCACTTCTTCCTTCAGGACACAAAACTTTTTCAAAAAGGAACGGTAGTCATACCTCTCCCGATTCTCTACACGGAGCTGTTCTTGCAGCCCTTTGGAGCCCTCAGACGCCTCCTTTGAAAAAAGCTCCAGCTCCACTTCCATTTTCTCTCGGATATCCTGCCAGCGGCTTTGCTGCTCCATAGGAGATTTGGGATTTTTCCCCTCCTGCCCCCAAAGGGAGTGGTCATCCACGGTAAATTCCTGTACCATCCTGGCGATTATGCGGATATCAGGCCTGCCCTTCTGCAGAAGATGGTAAACCCCCTCCCCATGGATTACCGGGATCTTCTGGAGCAGGCCCTCATACACCGCCCTGCGGTAAGGCTTGGGGGAATTGCGCAGGCAGCGGCAATGCAGCCCATCCATAATATATTCCGCCACTATGTCACAGGCCAGGTTCCACAGGGAAGGATCTTCCTCCCCGCATGCATTCCAGACATGGCCAAACAAGCAATGGAGCAGACTGTGGAAATAGCAGCGGTTGACGGGCACATTTCCAATTTTAAACTGCCCAATGAGAAATTCTGGATTGTAACGGAACACCTGGCCATTTGTCGCCACCTGGGGCAATGCCATGGAAGGCTCCGGTGCCAGGCTATGGAGCGCCACATCCAAAAAACGCATATTCAGGTATAGCTCATTTCGGCAGCCTGACAGGATTTCATTGCAGATTTCTACTTTCTCTATCAGTTGGTCTTCAAACATAATGGATCCCTTCTTACATTTGATCATGGGTAAAGCGGCGTAATTGCCAGATACAGCTAGCAGGCGCTGTATTCACCGTTATTTGTGCTATGCTGTACTAGTACAGCCCCCGGCAGAAATGGCAAGGCAGCCTGGCTCTTTAAAGGGTAAAGCTTTTCTTTCTTTGGGGAAACCTGCTGTGCATTACATGGAGAAAAAGGCTTAATGCCCCTGCATCCCCATGGCTGTTGGCAGCCTGCACCAATGCCTCAAGCTCTTCCCTTGTCTCTGCAAACTCTTTTGCCAGCCATTCTAATTCCTCTGTCCTTTCCTGTTCCAAAAAATGGACAGCCGCTTCCCCCAAATGCTCCCTCAGCCAAATTCTGTATTCTGCGCAAGCGCTTTCTTCTAATTCATAAGTGTAGCGAAGCCTTGCCGTTGCCATCTCTATAATACTTATTAAATCTATATTATATTTTCCTGTCCTAAACAGGCGGTCATATTCATGAAAAACTACTTGGGTATTACGAAAGGCATTCCGGTATTGGATACCCATACCATGAGTCTGGGTGGAAATAATCCTGGCAGGTGTATTTTCCACTGCTTCCTCAAAAAATTCCGGATAAACCAGGCGGTAGGCAAGGCCTTTTTCCTGTTCCAGATAACAATCCACAAGGACAGTCTGCTTTAAATCCTGCAGGATTTCCCGCAGGCAGGACTGCCCTTTTCTTTGGTGCAAAGCCAAATGAGAGAGGCGCCCGCAGCCTGTAAAGGCCCCAGCCCCCATAAAAGCAATATTGCTGCCAAAGGACAGCAGGGAAAAATGGGTACAATTATAAAAAATATACCTTCCCAAACGCCGGATGGTATCCGGTAAATACAGTTCCTTTAGGTCTGCGCCGCAAATGCAGGGCAGCCCGCTGTTATTCTGCGGCTCCCCATCCATTTCTTCTGCAAAAGCATAGGCTGCCACCTCCGTCACGGGCATCCCATCTATATCCCTTGGAACCACGACCCGGCTGCTGGTTCCATAACACCGCAAGATCCGTATGCCTTTTTCTGTTCTTTCATACGCAAATTCCTGTCCCACTGTCTCCTCCAATCCATACAAGCCCCTGTGCTGTCAGCTTATAGGCCTTATCGCACACCTGTGCAATATACTTCCTGTCATGGGACACGCTGATCACCGCCCCCTTAAATTCTTTTAAAAGCCCCCGGATCACCGGATTGGACAAAGGCGAAAAATTCCTGGTAGGCTCATCTAAGATCAGCACATCGTTCCCCTCCATGCTCATTTTCAAAAACAAAAGCTTTGCCTTCTGCCCCCCTGACAGCTCTGAAATGCTATGTTCCATCTCATCTGCCGTATATTTCATGCTGCCCAAATAAGTGCGGATCTGGCTATATTCTTCTTTGCTGTATTTCCTTTGTAAAAATTCCACAGGCGTCTTCCGCAAATCCAGCAGCTCTTCATAATTTTGCGGCATATATGCTGCGCGGATATCCTCCCTTGCCAATAATTCCCTGGCAATCCGCCGAAGCAGCGTGGTTTTCCCCGCGCCATTTTGCCCAATAATACAAATTTTTTCTGGCCCCTGCACCCTTAAACGGATTCCCTCCGCCAGCACCTTCTCCTGCACCTTCACGGGATCTTCCGCAACTCGATCTGGTTCTACCCCAGTCTCCACACACAATTTATCTAAAGTTAAATCCAGAATTATTTTTCCATTCGGCAGATGGATCTCCTCTGAAAATTTGGCAAATATCGCTGCTTCCGTATCCGGCATTTCTGTCCGGTCCTGAAACTGCTTTTCCAACCTCCGCCCCATAGACTTTACATTATGCATTTTCTTTTTCAGAAGCCTTCCTCCGTGGGGATCCTGCCTTGTAATGCTGTTTTGCTGATGCTCCACCTTCTGCTGGATCCTGTTAAACCGCTGCATCTGCTTCTCATACTCGCTGCGCTCTTTGCGGGCAATCTGCGCTTGGTACTCAAGGCTGTCCAAACGCTGCCTGATATACTGCTCATAGCCCATCCTTGCCACTGTATGCCTGGCCACTGTCTTACGCCGGATCTGCTCCAAATGTATGACCACATTGGCTGTGCGTTGGATAAAAGTCTCGTCATGGGACACATAAAGGACAGGCAATCCACATTGCTGGATCCATTCCTCCAGCCATTTCAGGGTATCCAGGTCAATATCATTGGATGGCTCATCCAGCAGCAGGGCGTCCGGCTGCCCCAGCAAAATCCCTGCAAGCTGCATTTTCACCTTCTCACCGCCGGACAGCGTTGCAATTTCCCGATCCTCATAAAAGAAGCTATGGGAAACACGCAGGCTCTTTGCCAGTTCCCCCAGCTCCTTTGGCGTCTTTTCAAAAAAGCTGGGAATCTCATAAAAATACTGCGCCACCTGCCCCTTTTTCTGCTCTAGGGATAATTCCTGCGCCAGATACCCCAGGCGCATATGGTTTTTGATAACCTCACCCGTGTAATCCGCATACCCTTCAATCAGGGATTCCTGATAGATTAGTTTTAAGAGGGTGGACTTTCCATTTCCTTCTTCGCCAATAATAACCGCCTTGTCCTCCGGGCGCAGGGAAAAAGAAAAATCCTTTACAATTTCCCGCAAATCTTTTTTATGTGTAATCGTAAGATTTTTTAACTGTAACATATATCCTCCATTCCTACCCAAAACCGCATATGCCTCCAGCGCAGCCACACGGACAGGCCGCCGCATATGGCATTTTCCATAGAGGCTCTGCCTATGCGTAATTGTAATTTGGGTAAACCAAAATCTGCTTCCATACAGGCACAAACAGTCATTGTCCGAAAACTCTCCCTGCAAAATGCAGGCAAATTCCCTGACAGCTTCTAACTGCCGCCGAAAGCAGATTTCTCCATGGCACAATTCTGATATAATGTTACATCCATCTATGCAGTACAAACCATCTATTTCGGCAACAGAAAAAGAAGGGCTCATTGCACCCTGTTACAAACTGCACTCATTTTCTGTCCTACACAAAATAGATTATCTGAACATGCTATCCCTCATTTCCTCCTAATTATCACAGGCGGCAGGCCAAAAAGCCGCGCCTGCAGGGGCATTTTACCCTTTTCCAATATTAACAACCATTTCGGTTTTTGTCAACTAAATTTTCCAGCATTTCTTTTGCAGTTTTATGCAAAACGGGATGGAAAAAATAAGGCGCAAGCTCTGCCAGGGGCTTCAGTACAAAATCCCGGTTCTGCATATCCGGATGGGGAACCTGCAGCCTTTCTGTATGGATCACGGCATCATCATAAAAAATAAGATCCAGATCCAGAGTCCTTGGCCCCCAACGGATCAGGCGCTCCCGCCCAGCCTCCTGCTCAATCCTCTGCAGCTCATCCAGCAGCTCCAAAGGCGGCAGCAGCGTGCGCAGGACGGCCATGCCATTCAAAAAGTCCGGCTGGTCCGTAACGCCATAGGGCTTTGTCATGATGATCTCAGACACCTGCACCTCCTTGCAGTCCTTTAACTGCCGTAAAGCCTCTATCCCCTGCCCTATCAGCCGATGGCAATCTCCCAGATTGGAGCCGATGGCGATAAACGCCTGATGCCAGCCCCTCTTAATTTCTACAGAGACTGCTTCCAAGGGAAGCCCGATGGGCGCCCAGGGCTTTGCAATTTCCAACCTTATCTGTTCCATGGCAGGAAACTGCAGCAGCACTGCCCTCGCCATCTGCTCTGCCGCCGCCTCGATCAGCTGAAAGGTATGCTCCACCATAAAGTCTGCCATAAAACGAGAGACTTCCCCATAATGTATGGTTTTTATTAAATCATCCTTTAATCCAGCTCCCCTTGTGGAAAGATACAAGGTTGCATTGATCTGGAACTTTTGGCCAAGGCGTTTTTCCTCCGGAAGCACTCCATGCCTTCCAAAAACCTCCAGATTTTTAATATGAATCTTATCCCATTTATTACAAACCATTTTCTCCTCCCTTAGGTTCTGTCTATATTTAGAGCCTCCAGCCTTCCCGCACTGCCTCTGCCATCTGGACAGCGCGCTTATTTTCCTTCACATCATGCACCCGTACAAACCCATAATGAGCCATGGCTGCCAGTACAGTTATGGTTAATGTCCCTTCTACACGCTCTGTAACAGGCAGGCCCAGGGATAAGCCAATCACAGATTTCCGGGATGCGCCCAGAAGCAGCGGGCAGCCCAGCACATGCAGTTCTTCCAGCTTGTAAATAGCTTCCAGATTATTTTCATAGGTTTTTCCAAATCCCACGCCTGGATCCAGAATGATTTTTTCCCTTGGTATTCCTGCCGTTTCGGCAATCACCAGAGTCTCCTTCAAATCCCCTTTCATCTCCTCCATAAAATTACTGTATTCTGCTGTTTTGCGGTTATGCATCAGGCAGCAGGGAATCCCGGCTTCGGCAATCAGGCTTGCCATAGCAGGATCATATTTCAATCCCCAGATATCATTTATAAGGTCTGCCCCAGCCTCCAGAGCCGCTTTGGCAACCCCGGCTTTGTAGGTGTCAATGGATACAGGAATATCAAATCTTGATTTAATTACAGAAATAACAGAGGCAGTGCGCTGGATTTCCTCCTCCTCTGTAATCTGCTGATGGCCTGGCCTGGTGGATTCCCCGCCAACATCAATGATATCCACCCCCTCCTCTATCATCTGCTGCACATGGGCAATTGCCTGATCCTGGCTGTTAAATTTCCCTCCATCTGAAAAGGAATCTGGCGTTACATTTAAGATCCCCATAATATATGTATGCTTTTCTGTCTGAAAATCCTGGTTTCCTATTCTCATTTCCTTTTCCTTCCTCTGCCTTGTGCCTTATATTTCTATGCTATCTATCCATCATGTGCCAAAAGTCTTCCTGCAGCTTCTCTTCTTGTGCAAACAGTCCCCGTGTCTCTAACGTGACTGTCTGGGTTCCTGGCTTCTTCACACCGCGCATCGTCATGCACATATGCTCTGCCTCTAACATTACCATCACGCCCTTGGGCTGCAAATACTCCATCAGGGCGTCTGCAATCTGGGTCGTGAGCTGTTCCTGGATCTGAAGGCGGCGTGCATACACCTCCACTGTCCGTGCCAGCTTGCTCAGCCCTACCACTTTCCCATCTGGAAGGTAGGCTATATGGGCTTTCCCATAAAAAGGCAGCAAATGGTGCTCACATATGGAATAAAACACAATATCCTTCTCCAAGACCATCCCATTTCCCTGGATGGAAAAGGTTTTTTCCAGATGCTCCTTGGGCGACTGGTCCATGCCTGCAAAAAGCTCCTCATACATCCTGGCAATCCGCTTGGGAGTTTCCTTCAGCCCCTCCCGACCCACATCCTCTCCCATGCCCTCCAACAGAAGGGCTGCTGCCTGTTCGATTTTTGTTTTGTCTATCATATCATATGTTCTCCTTCAGAGCTTTCTTTATTTCTCCCAGATAAGACAGGGAGCCAAATGCCAATACTATGGCCTGCTCCTTTGCTGCAACTTCCAAAGACTGGCGCACCGCCTCTGAAATCTCAGGAAAAAAAGTTATATCTCGATGATATTTTTTAGCTACTTCTGCTAATTCCCTGCCATGCAATGCCCTTGGGTTCCCTGGCGTAATAGTAAACACCTTCCAGGCCAAAGGCAGCATCTTATCCAGCATCTTCCCATACTCTTTATCTGCAAGCACTCCTATTATATAGATTATTTTGCGATTTGTAAAACCCATTTTCAAAGTTTTCTGCAATTTTTCTGCCGCATCCTGATTATGGGCACCATCTATAATAAAAAGCGGCTCCTGGCATAAAATAGAAAAACGCCCTTCCCACTGCGATTTTTCCAGCCCCTTTTTCACAGCGCTGGCTGGAATCTCCCACCCCATATCCTGCAGCGCTTCTGCCGCCTTTATGGCGCATATGCTGTTTTGGATTTGGTAAAATCCTGTCATGGACAGGGCAATTTCCCCCAATGCCCCATAGGAAAAGCACAGCCTTCCACTTTTCAGGGAAACTCCCTTCGCCTCCCCTTCCTTTGCATATACAAGGCCTGCATGCTTTTCCTGGCAAGCCCTTTCAATAGCCTGTTGCACCTCTTCCTGTGCAGGCTCTGCCACAATAGCCACGCCCCCTTCCTTAATGATCCCCGCCTTTGCCCTTGCAATCTCCCCAAGGCTATCCCCCAAAAATTTCATATGGTCCATACTAATTGAGGTCAGGATGCTGGCCAATGGCTTCCTTATTATATTTGTGGCATCCCCCTCGCCGCCCATCCCAGCTTCCAGCAGGATCACTTGGCATTCCCTGCGGCAGAAATATAAAAACGCAGCGGCTGTTTCCACCTCAAATGCGGTAGGCTGCGCCCTCCCCCGTGCCAGGAGCCGCTCACAGGCCTCTTTCACCTCTGCCAGGATTTCCTCCAAATTTTCCTGGGAAATGGCTTCCCCATTCACCTGATACTGCTCCCTTCTGCTGAAAACAGCTGGGGACGTGTATGTGCCCACCTTATATCCTGCTTCACATAAAATAGAAGAAAGCATGGCGCATACAGAGCCTTTCCCATTTGTCCCTGCCACATGGATGGCCGGCAGCCTATCCTGGACATTCCCCAACTCTTCCATAAGGTTACGCATACTTTCCAGCCCCAGAACAATTCCCAGCTTCTGCAGCTCCCCTAAATACCCTTGTATGTTTTCTTTTTGCTGCCGCCCATTTTCACCAGACGGGCCTCCCCCCCCTGCCTGTGCTTCTCCACCAGATAATCTTTCTGGCTCCCCCTTTCCTTTTTTGCCAAGCAAACCCTTGGGATTCTGTGTTTTTTTCTGCATATTTTGCTGTTTCATCCAGCCTTTCTCCTTTCCTTGTTTCCCCGTAAAGCAATTTTGAAGATTTTATTAATTTTTATTTTACGACCTTTAATTTTTAAATTTATCAGTTGACTTTTCCAAAAAAAGTGAGATAATCTTTGCTATGAGAAATATATTATTCATAATATTCATACTTTGTTCACATTTTTAAGTAAAGCACATAATAATAATAAAGGATGATGAGAATATGTTCAATACTTTAAAAAAGATTACTTCGAAACGAAAAGAAAACAAACGCCTGTTAACCACAGAGCAGCGCCAGGGGCTTGTCGCTTTCCTGAACCGTTACTCCCTAGTCTTCCACTATTTGCTGTCCTGCAGTATCTGTTTTATTATCGAGATGATTTCCAGGCACTCTTTTGTGGATGCCTTTGCTTTTATGTTTGACCGGGGCCTGGTGTTCCTTTACAATTCCCTGCTGGTATTTACTTCCTTCCAGCTGGTTTATTTTTTCCGAAGAAGGGCTATGATGCGTACCCTGATCAGTGTCTTATGGCTGTTTTTGGGAACCATTAACGGGTGTGTATTGCTGAAGCGCGTCACCCCCTTTACTTATACAGATGTAAAGCTGATCAACGACCTATTCGCCATGAAGAGCAATTACTTTTCAGATGGAGAGGCGCTGGCTGTAATCTTGATTGTAATTGCTGTTATGGCTGGTATCCTGATCCTCTGGAAAAAAGGCCCCAAATACAAGGGAAAGCAAAACCGGCTGGCCAGCGCCCTTGCCATCGGCCTTTTTATCACCTTTATCCCAATGGTAACCCAGGCGGCTGTCAGCAGCAACGTTCTGGCGGATTACTTTGAAAATATTGCCCAAGGATACAAGGACTATGGATTTGTGTACAGCTTTTCTGCCAGCATCCTGGACCAGGGCATGGCTGAGCCAAAGGATTATACACAGGAAAGCGTAGATACAGCGCTTTCAAAGGTTGCCCAAAAGGAATCGGACACAGAAGACCTTCCAAATATCATCTGTGTATTGTTGGAATCCTTCGTGGATCCCAAGGAAATCAACTTTTTGGAATGCTCCCAGAACCCTATCCCTAATTTTGACCACCTGTCCCAAAATTATTCGTCAGGGTATCTGACCGTTCCAGTGGTAGGCGCAGGCACTGCTAATACAGAATTTGAAATCCTCACAGGCATGGGCATGAAATATTTTGGGCTTGGGGAATATCCTTACAAGACCATCCTGAAATCCACCTCCTGTGAGAGCATTGCTTCTGATTTAAAAAGCCACTTAGGCTATGGAACCCATGTAGTACATAACAATGGCGGCAATTTCTACAGCCGCAGGAATGCTTTTACACAAATGGGCTTCGACAGCTTTACCAGCAAGGAGATGATGGATATCCAGGAATACACTCCCTTAGGCACCTGGCCGACAGATGACATTTTAATCGGGGAAGTAGAAAAAGCCCTGGACTCCACAGAACAGCAGGATTTCGTCTATACTATCACTGTGCAGGGGCATGGCGCCTATCCTACGGAAAAGGTAATTGAGAACCCGGAAATCACGGTAACCGGCGCGGAAAGCGAAGGGAAAAACAATGAATGGGAATATTATGTCAATGAAATCCATGAAGTGGATAAGTTTATTGCCAATTTAACCGATATGCTCTCCAAACGTGATGAAAAAACTGTCCTGGTGCTTTTCGGAGACCATTTGCCTACGATGGGGCTTACCCCAGAGAACATGGCCAGCGGCAGTATTTTTAAGACAAAATACGCTACCTGGAACAACTTTGGCCTGGAAAAAGTAGATCAGGATCTGACCTCCTACCAGCTTTTATCTGCTATTACAGAGCAGTCCGGCATTCACGAAGGGACTATGTTCACCTTCCACCAGAGCAGCCATTACCAAATGACCGAGGATATTTCAAAAGATATGGAATTGCTCCAATACGATACCTTATATGGAAACCGATACGCTTACCATGGAGAGGATCCTTATCCTGCCTCTGACCTGAAAATGGGCGTGCAGGATGTAATCGCCGACCATGTGGAGGAACAAGCAGACGAGCTGCATATTTACGGAAAAAATTTTACCAAATGGAGCAAATTATTTGTCAATGGCACCCGCGTGCCTACCTCTTACTGCAGCGGTACAGAGCTGGCCATTTCCATAAATGCCCTGCAGGAAGGCATAAACAGCCTTGTGGTAAACCAAATGGGCTCCTCCGATACAATTTTCCGAAGCTCCAATGAGATTTCTTATTTGAAAGCTTCATCAGAAACAACAGAAAACCCTGCCGCCCCATCGGAGGATACCACAGATGACACCATGGAACAGACGCCAAACAGCACTGACAAAGCAGTCAACGGAAACCATTTTGGAGATGAGGCAAATGCCCATATAAAAGAAAAGTAAAATTTTTTCAAAAATTTTCAAAAAATACTTGCATTCCATTTATTTCTGTGGTATAGTATCTATTGTTCGGGTGAACAAATATTTCTCACGCAGGAATGGCGGAATGGCAGACGCAGTGGACTCAAAATCCACCGTTGGTGACAACGTGAGGGTTCAAGTCCCTCTTCCTGCATGACAGGCTCTGTATTATTACAGAGCCTTTTCTATTTAAAAAAATACAGGCAATGGGCTGCACATATGCTGCCTGCCCACTGCCTGCAAAATATTCCTATCGGTAATAATTCAGGTACTCTTTCCACTTTTGAGGATTGGCGTTTACCACCAGTTCTTCTGGAAATCCTGCCCCTTCCAGCACTTCCCTGGCATTGCCGTGCTCTCCCACCAGCACATCCACATGTGCATCGGAATCCATCAGTACTGGAACACCATATTGCTTGCAAAGCCCTAACATCTCTTTGTACCTTTCCCGGGGATTTCCCCGAAAGCTTCCTGGGGACAGTGAAGCATTATTCACTTCTAAGATTACATGGTGCACCTTTGCTGCTTTTACCAATTTCACATAATCAATGGGAAATCGGATGTCATCTGGATGGGCTATGATATTAATATACGGATTTTTCATGGCTCCAATATAGGCGTCTGTATTTTCCTCTACGCTTCCAGGCTGGTAACAGGGCGTATGGAGGCTTGCCAGCACCACATCCATCTCTTTTAGGATTGATTCTGGCAAATCCACATTTCCCGCATAGTCAAGGATATTCAATTCCACGCCATACAGCACCGTCATCCCCTGATATTCCCTGGGCAGTACCCGGTAATTCACAAAATACATCCTATGGCAGCTCCCTGGCATGGCAGGCGCATGCTCTGTAACCGCATATATCTCCAGTCCTTTTTCCTTTGCCGTCTTGATCATCTCGCTGCGGGTATTATAAGCATGGCCGCTGACAATGGTATGGGTGTGTAAATCTATCTTATCTAACATATTGCTCCTCCATCTTATATACTTTTGGCAGCCTTTGGCTTCCAATCACTCATTTTAGCCTTTTTCTGCCTAATTTGCAAGATGGTAATTTGGAACTTCTGGCCTCCCTGCTTCATATCATATAAAAAACAGAAGGACTACAATATGAAAAAAAGCTTATCACATGTTCTCCTATGCCTGCTCTGCTTCATGCTGTCTGCCGCAACGTTCACGCTGGCAGGATGCGCCTCTGATGCAAAGGAACGAAGCAGCAAAAAATTGACAGATGTCACATTGAACGAGGTGGCACATTCCATTTTCTACGCCCCACTGTATATAGCCATTGAAAAGGGCTATTTTACAGAAGAAGGCATTAACCTGACCCTTGTCACTGGATTCGGCGCAGACAAGACAATGACAGCTGTCCTTTCTGACGAGGCAGACATTGGGTTTATGGGCCCAGAATCCACCATCTACACTTACAACGAAGGCGCACAGGACTGTGTCGTGAATTTTGCCCAGCTGACGCAGCGGGCAGGCAACTTCCTGGTCGCCCGGGAAGAAATGCCTGATTTTACCTGGGATGACCTAAAGGGCAAGGAAGTGCTGGGAGGAAGAAAAGGCGGGATGCCAGAAATGGTATTTGAGTTTATCCTGAAAAAAAATAAGATTGACATTACCCGGGATCTTACCATTGACCAGAGCATTGATTTTGGCTCCACCGCCGCTGCATTCTCCGGCGGAAAAGGAGATTTTTCTGTTGAATTTGAGCCTGGCGCCACCGCCTTGGAGACAGAAGGCGCAGGCCATGTAGTGGCCTCTTTGGGGATTGATTCCGGCTATGTCCCTTATACTGCCTTCAGCGCAAAGTCCAGCTACCTGAAAAACCATCCAGATGTGGTACAAAAATTCACCAACGCCCTGCAAAAAGGCATGGACTACACCCTTTCCCATACGCCAGAAGACATTGCTGATGTGATTTCACCACAGTTTAAAGAAACAGACATAGAAACCCTCACGGCCATTATCAAACGGTATTATGAACAAGACACCTGGAAGGAAAACCTTATCTTTGAAGAATCCAGTTTCCGCCTGCTCCTTGACATCCTTTCTGAAGCTGGAGAATTGACAGAAGAACCTTCCTACGCTGATTTAGTAGACACCTCCTTTGCCGAGAATGCCCTGAAATAAGGGAATGAAAACCAGCTGGATGCAAAAGCTTTTGCATCCAGCGTCCAGATTGCCAAATTTCCTTAACGATAAGCTTACAGCCCCACCTGACATATACATAGGCTATCAGCTCTTGCATTCCATAATTACTTTTTACATTCTGAAAACCGTTCCAAAAATCCTTGGTTTGCTTCCTGCCCAGCTTTCCAATTCCCAGATCCCCCCTCTGTCATCCATTCTTGGGCTGCCAGGACATCTTCATGGGAGAATTCCCAGGTTTCTGCTGGCTCCTGTTTTTGCAGGATGGATTGCAGGTAATCATGGTTTTGCGTTTCCCGCCAGATGGAATGTTCCTCCAAGGTATCCAGATGCTCCTTTGAAATATAACGGACATAGGACTGTGGAGCCATCTGCCCTTCTGCCTCTTCATCCCATACAATCAGCTTTACTTCTTTACTGGATGTCTTTTTATAGGCGTCTGTCACCTGATAAATGGCCTTAAATTCAGCCTTTGGCTCCCTCTGCATCCGCAGAAGCTGAGGGTCGAACTCTTTCAGGCTCAGCTTTTCACTAATATCCCCATCCTCTGTATCTTTTGCCTTGGCCTGGCTTAAAAGCGACTCTGCCGTTATTTCACCCCGATTCGCTTCTTCCTTCAAATAATAAAATACATCTTCACTTTGGATTTCAGGATAATGGTTGTATTTTACCGTAACTGGAATCACCTCCTCTGTGGTATTTCCCACACTGTCTGTGACAGAAAACGTCACCAGGACGTCTACACCCTCGTTTTCCTCCAGCTTCAGATAATATGTATCCAACAAAAAGCCTTCTGGCACATCTTCCTTATATTCTTTCACATAGGCTTTCTGGCTTTTGTTCCTGGAAGCGGGATAAGCAATTTTCCGGATCTGGACTTTATCGCTGATCTCTGTCCCAAGATTTTGCTGGGCGCTGTCTTCCGTATCATGGACAGCCAAATGGGAGACCAGGGCTTCCTTGCTTACCTCCTCCCCTTCATAAAACTCCATCTTGTCCCCTGGCTTTTGCACAATCGTAGGGAATGCATCCCACTCTGCCATAAAATTGATGTACTCTGTCACTAACAGAGGGGAAACCTGATGAAAAGCAGGCCTTGTATCCACATACGGGCTGGAAATATGATAGGTTTCCAATGGCTCTACAGGCACTTTGGAAATGGCATTTTTCATTTTAGCCTGTTCGTAGATCTCAATCATTTCCCCTTTGGATGGCAGCTTATATATGCCTTCTGCAAAGGCATCTGCCAAGGATGCTTCCTGTTCCTGCGATTGCTGGCGAGAAATACCCAGACGCCAGCCCTGGAAACCATACTTTACCTTACAGGTATAGCTTTTTCCTTCCGCAGTCTTTTTTGTCATGGTTTCTGACTTTCGGTAAGGGTTGTCCCGGAATTGATAGCATGCCTCTAACGGCACGCTGCATTCCATCATGTTCTTTCCCTCTGTAGCCCCGTTTCCATTGTATGCCACATTGATATCCCTGTAAATAAAATAACGGCATACCTGCTCTGGGGACTGGATATTTTCCACACTGGAATACCCTGCGCACTGGTAATTGGGATATTCCTCTGCGTAAACTCCCCATTCCTCCCCAGATGCATGATCTTTCGCTTCTTTCTTCTTCGCTTTTGCCTGTTCCCCTAATTTTAACAAGGCGCGGAACCTTCCGCCATAAAAATAAACCTCTTTCTCCAACAGCTTTTTCCCATTTTTCATCACTGTCAGCTGATATGCCGCGCTTTCCTCAGGAGAAAAGGAAAGGGTTGCTTTTCCAGACTGCCCAGAGGCTCCTGATGCAGATGCGCCTTTTTTCTTAGAAGTAAATATCCCGATTTGGGTTCCCTCTGGCATCCCTTTCAACTGAACTGTAAATCCGCTCTGTTCCATTTGGATCACCGTACTCTTAAGCCCCTCCTCATAACTAAGAAACGCCTTTCCTTCTTCCCTGCTGCCCAGATTCGATTTGTTCAAATCGCATGGAACATCCGCAAAATCCTGGCAGGTTACCAAATATTTATAATGGGCATACCAGACACTGTCTTCCATAAGCATGGAACCTGCCGCCCCCTTCTGGGTCAGCTTCCCTTCCTTACTGATCATTTTGCTTCCCCCTTCTATGGCATCATAATAGCCCAGAAAGACATATCCTTCCTTTTCAGGAATAATAATCTTTTCGTTTTTCTTTTGTGCCTTTAAGGGCTCTGTACAAAGCGCGTCCAGATACCAGCCCTCCCCATACTTTTTATAAATCTTTTTTGTCCCTGCTGTCTTTGGGGACTTCAGCTGGTTTTTCAATGTAACCTTGTATACAACAGGCTTCCACTGGGCATAAAGGGTCACTGCCTGGCCATCCTTTGTGGCCAGGTTCATCAGCCCCGCCTCTTTGTTTTTGTAGCGCTTGCCAGAACCGTCTGCCTTCACAGACCATCCAGCAAAGGTATACCCTGCACGTTTAAATTGATTGCCCCGCAGGGAAAAAGCGATATCATAAATGGCTTTTGTATCTTTCATCGTTCCAGATCCTCCATTTGGCTCATATTTTACCACATATTGGTTTGGTTTCAGGCAAAGCCCAAATACAGCATGGTGAAACTTGTGGGATTCTCCGTAATTTGTCATTCCTGTATTATTTGTATCAATGGCAAATTTAAAATACCCATGTCCAGTCCAGGGCTTTTCCTCTGGATCCAAAACATCATCCTTCCGTTGTATCTGCATATTTTCCGGTTCTATATCAAACAAGTCCAGATCCTGGTATACGCTTTCATCCAACACCATATGATATCCGGGATATTCATAAAGCAGCTTGCCGCATAATTTAAAGTAATAACCATTTGTATTTTCCGGGATTGCCGGCATATTCCTCAAGACAGGATTGGCACCGCTGCCGTTTTGCCTGGTTTTCTCCCAGGATTTCCCTTTTTCCAATGCAAGGGAATAGGGATCTTCCCCTGATGGCGCTTTAATTGTCCAGCTCCAGTTTGCAATATTGGAAATCCCCCCTTCTTTTTTCTTCAGATACAGAAGCCTCCAGGTAATATCCTGGCTTTGATAAGAGGAAACGGTAGGCAGGCTCATTTCTATTTTATACCATGCGCCCTTTTCTATTTTTACATCTTCTTTCCGCACAAACAGATAGAAATGCCCGCTGTTGCTTTTACAGTCATCCTGTTTGCCATAGTACTCTTCCTTTGTATTATACCGTTCTGGCTGTGATATTTCTTCGCTCCACTGCTCCTCCTCAAAAGCATCTTCTGAAAACAGCAGCATCCGCCATCTTTCCAAAAATCCTTCCCAGGGCTTTCCCCCTTCCCCATTGCCTTCCTGGCCTGTAAAAAACTCCCATTCCAGTTCCAGATTCTCTGATAAAATATCTGGCACAACCTGTATGCCATCCTTTAAAAGTTTTTTATAAGCCTCTTTCACTGCTTCTAATGTATCATATTGAAGGACAAAAAAATTCTCATGACGCAAGGCTTCTTTTGCCCCATACAGATCAAATTCCCGCCCTGTCTCTGCCAAAAGCCTTCCCGTTTGGAAAAAACGGTCATCCTCCTTTTCATACTCCAAAAGCCCCCATTTATTCTGAAGCTCCTCAAAACGCTCCCGAAAAGCCTTACGCTTTTCCGACTCCAAGCTTTCCTCTGATACATGTTTTTCTGCTTCCAAACTTTCCTTGGGAGAATGCCTCCTTTCTTCCGGGCTTTCCTCTGAGGATTGTCCCTCCTTTTCCAAGTTTTCCCTGGATGGATCGTTTTCTGCCTCTAAACTCTCCTTTGAAGATTGTTCTCCCAATTCCAAGTTTTTACTAGATGGGTAGTTTTCTGCCTTTAAACTTTCTTTTGAGGATTGTTCTTCTAACCCCAACCTTTCTTTAGATGGATCGTTTTCTTCCTTAAGGCTTCCTTGGGATAATCCCCCTTCTGTCTGTGAGTTTTTCTGGAATGGCTGGTTTTCTGGTGCCAGGCATTCTTTCGACAGGCGGCTCTCTGTCCTTAAACTCTCTGCTGCAGCCCTTGGGGTATCCTGTACCCCATGCATATTTCCCATAACAAGCTGCGATGATATCAATAAGCAAATAATGCGTTTCCACATAAACGCCCTCCTTCCTCCACTCTTTTATCTCACGCCCCCTGCATCTTCCCCTATCCTATTATAATACTCCCCATAGCAGAGCTGCATAGAATTAGACCCTGAGAGATTAAAAAAGAATCCCGCTTCGCCAAAGCAGGCTCTGTCCCCTGCTTTTTCCTTACCCTGCGAAGACAGCTTCCAGAACCAGATCCCCTTCTATAGACAGTTCTTCCGGCTTGGCAGCGCCGCCTTCTCCCTGGCATACCCAATAGGAAAAAGCCTTCCCATCCGCTTTTGGCACGTCTGGCAATACAACTGTACCTCCCTGGCAAACCGTATACTGATGGTAAACCTCCCCCTCCACCAAAAATGTCACTGTAAAATATGCTTTTTTCTCCACATATTCTTCAATAATCACAGATTTTCTGCAAGTAACCATTTCTGGATTCCCTAAAATATTCTGATAGGTTTCTGTCACCTTTACATCCAATGCCCCTTTTTGGGCATCTGCTGTAAGGATATCCACCTGCAGGCCAGCGTCTGATTCTACCTGCAGCAACAGCATCCGATTAAATTCCGCAACCAACTCCTGCTGGCTTTTTATCTCATACCCTTTTTTCGACTTCAGCTGCTCCAAAGACTGTTCCACAGCTGTATTCAATGCCGTTTCCACTTCATTTTTCCGCACATTGCGCCCACTGAATACCAAAACGGCTACCACTGCCAAAACGGCAATGGCAGACAGCGATATCCCATAAATCGTATACTTCATTTTCCTCCTCCCACAAGCAATGCAAACCTTCTCACAGCTGTTTTATATTCCCTGTCCACAGCCTGAAGCTCCACAAAATATACTCCTTTTTCTGAAATAATAAAACTATTCCCCTCTTTTCGGTAAAATTCCATCCTGCTGTTTTTTTCCTCATCCCAAAGGCCCAGAACCTTGACATCCACTGCATTTCCTTCCACATCCATGCCTGAAAACACCTGTGAAATAGAAATTTCTTCTCCTGCCTTCCACTTCCATAAGCCTATTCGGATAATTTCAGGAGCCTCCCTCCCACAGACATCCATTGTCTGCGCAAAATCCTGATACGTGGCATATTCCGCTCCCGGAACATCCATTCTTTCCCCCAACCCCGGCAGTAGCACACTGCCTGCCACGAAGGCCAGCAAAGCCACCATAACCATTCCAGCCAGGATAATCCGTGCCATTTCCTTATATGCCTGCCCCATCTTTCCCCTCTCTTAACAGATGCATTGGGCAAAACGGAAAATCAAGTCATGAAGCCCCGCTCCCCCTAACACAAATTCAAACACCAACCCCATCAACAGAACGGCTGCCATCCCTCCAGCTGCCACGCCTGCATATTCCTCTATTATTTCCCTCATAATATCTACATCCTTCCTAAGTTCTTTTATAACTGCTGCCTTCTCCGCTTTTCTTTGCCGCTTCCATGCATCCCCGCTTTTTATATGCCAGACGCCATGCTTAAAACCAAGCAAAAAATGCCGATAAAACCACCTCCAGCAATTGCATATACAATGGATCCTCCTAATTCCTCTAGAATCACTTTCATGCCTTCCCTCCTTTTTTATAGCAGTCCGCCCATGTACCGCATCCTTTTCCTGCTCTCCCCTTACCGCGCGACTCCCCGCACTTTATGCTCCGACACCAAATTCAAAACAGGGATAGAATACTCAAAAGAAAGCACCACCTCCGCTATCTGCTGCCTCCCCTCAGCGCCATATGCCAACCTTTGTACCTCTAACCCATACCCAACTTCTTCTGCCTGCTTTTTACAGGTTTCTATCACAGATGGATGGAAATTACTGCACTCAATCTCTGTAACCACATCTGCATGGTAATTCCTGGCAGCATTCACTTCCATGCCGGCAGCTACCACGCCAATCCCCACCAGCCCCATAAGCAGCAGGAAAAAAACTCCTAAATACGCCTTTATAACCTGTCCCATCTGCCTTCCTCCTTTTCCTGAACCGGCATCCCATCATCTGCATCTCAAAATCCCTAAGCCCCTTTTCTCCTAGGACAGCTTTAACCGCCCCAAAAATAGAAGCATAAAGACCACCATATTGACCATTGTCTGCAGGGATACTGTAATCTGCGGCAAATAGAAAATCCCATGGATCCCTGCCAAACTTTTCTCATTGGACATTTTCTCGGATTTATCCATCATTTTACTGTTCCGCTCCACCAAAACCCGGATCTGGTACTGTGCATCCCCGCTTCCTGACTCTGAAATGGCATACAGCATCTTCATAGAAGACAGCACCGATGAAAGCTGAAACTTTTCTAAAAAATGCAAGTATGGTTCAATGGCATCCGGCTTCCGCTTCAGGCTGTCTGACATTTTCTGCAGTTCCTCCTTCAGCACCGCTGGCGCATGCCCCACTGTCTTCTCAATCGATACCTGGACATTGTTTCCTTGCAGCAGCAGCGCCATTTCCATCAGCCACATGGGAAAGACACGGTTAATCTCCCTTACCACACGGTCAAAAGCCACACGGTAGCCCATTTTATGCTGGTTCAAAAGCAGTATCCCAATCCCTGCCATTGCAGCCATTCCAAAACGATGCCCCAATCCCCCTGACACAGCCGCTCCAAGGAAAAAAATCCCGCCAATGCACAGGCTTTTTTTCCGCTCTGCCTTCTCATCGTAAGAATCTACCATCCGATAATACTCTGACAGCTTCTGTTCCTCTGCCTTTTCCTCCCGCAAAATCCAGCTTTTTGCAATTTCCTGGTTTGCCTTACGGAAAATCAGGATATTAAACAGAAGGTACAGTGTGGTGCCAATCTGGGTAGCAGGATTTTCCAGGATACTGTATTGCTCTGGCATAGAACGGTATACGCTATGGAACACAAGCGCCATCACCATTGTGACAGCCAAAGAAAAAATCACCCGCATCCGCGCTGCCTTCTTATCTTCCTGCAGCAAAATAACATTATCTGTCCAAATTGCCTTATCCTGCAGCAGCAAATCAATTGCATCCCCGCAGGTGCCGCCATTGCTTTCCACAGTGCGCAGATATTCATGGACTGCCGGCAAGCGGCTGTTCCCATATTCCTGCTCAATCATGCCAAGGGCCTCCCTATACAGATCCCTTTCATACCTCCCTTTTTCAATATAGGCAACCGCCTGGCCGATCACCTGGCGCATCCTGCCCTCTGTAAACAACGATTGGGTATCCTTCAATGCGCTTAAGATCTTTTGGCTCATACGGAAGGAGTACAGCATCTGCTCCATATAATCTGACACATCTAGAAAACGCTTATGCTCATACATCTGCTTATACCCATCCAGAATGAAAAAAGGCAGGCTCCACACACAGGCTGCTGCAAGCAACGCCACAAAATACCACCGCAGGGAAAACAATACCCCGCACCCCACTGCCCCTGCAATGGCGGCAAAGAGAAACAGGACATACTTCCCCATGGAAAAGCTATACCCAAAACTGTCAATCTGCCTTTGCAAATCCCCAGGATGGAAAAGGTAAAACAAGCCCCCTGGCTTCTGCGCTTTCTTTCTGTTTTCTTTTTTCTTGCTTTTTCTCGCTTTCATTTCCCTCTTTTCCTAATCTTTGTCTTCAGCCTCGCCCATGCCTTCCAAAAAACCCAGATCCAATGGCTCATAGGGGCAGGTTTCTATACATTGAAATGGCTCCGTGATCCCTGCCCGCATCAGCCTCTTTAAAATATCTCCTGGAATCAGCCTGGACACCAGCTTTCCATCATCCAACAGCATATAAATATCATTCTTCCCTTCGTAACGGTCATAAAAGCACACCTGGTCAATATACCGCTCCAACAGCCCCTGTCCATTTTCATGCTGGCGGATCAACACGCCTACACTGATAAATTCATAGATATAATTCTCCAAACGGTCCGCATCCTTAGACCTGCCAATCATGTTCATAATCCGGTCCGGCAGGTTCCGCAGATCATCCAAATGCAGCGTTGTAAACCCATAGACCCCAGTCGACCATTGCTCCAACAAATACTGCACCTCGGTAGAACGGGCTTCTGACAGGATGATCCACTTTGGATTTTGCCTGAGGCACAGCTTGATCGCATCTGTATAGCTTAAATCCTTGCTTACCTGCAGCTCCACACAGTCATTTTCCGGGTTAATCTCATGGAAATGCATTTCCAGGTTATCTTCGATGGTAATCGCCCTTTGGTTGGCCGGAATAAAGCGCGAGAAGAATTTTGCGCATTCCGTTTTCCCCACTCCCGGCTCCCCACAAAAGGCAAAATTCATTTTTGCCTTTACACAATTGATCAGCAGGCTTAAGATCTCTATGGAACAATAACCGCTATCCAACATACTTTCCACAGTATGGCGCACCTTAGGCAAAGATTTACGGATACAGATGCTCCTTCCGGAAATCGCTGCTGATTCGTGGACAATACTGATCCGCAGCTGATCTGTTTCTGCTTCTAACACATTATTGGCCTTATTAAACGGCTTGTTGACCCGGTTGGCAATCCGATGGGTAAACTGCTCCATAAACTCCCCGCTTACAGGAATGTTTACCCTGTACCGCCCCCTTTTCAAGTCTGAGATCCACAAAGCCTTCCCATTATAATCAATGTCTGTCACATTCCTGTCCCGGATAAAGGGATAGAATGGCCCAAACTCTTCTTCTGTCAATTCCCACTGGTACCTCATACACCCTCCTGCCTGCCCCTTGCACTGCGCCGTTATCGGAAAATGCATAAACAGCTTCTCCCGCCAAAACAGCACAGTGCGCCTTATCTGCCCAAAACAGACTCTGCAGCAGTGGATTGGAAACGCCTGATTTAAGAAATATCCACTCTTTATGCCCTGACTGGCAGATATTCCATGGCATGGGGCACTGTTTATACGGTTACCTCCATGATACAAGCTGTCCTGCCAGCTGCTCTTACGGCGCTACGCTGGCTTTTTGGAACAGGTCGCTGATCAGGTCTACAAAAGCCGTATGCACCGGCCCATCTGTAGCAAGCAAAAGCGCTACTACAGCAATTAATGCGATGATCGCAAAAGCCGTAATGATAATGCCGCTGTATTCCTCAAAAATAACTTTCATACTGCCATCTCCCTCCTTTCTATACAAAATTGGGTGCCTGCCCAAAACAGGAGCAAGAATGCACAAACACCTTCCCTGCCATCCTGTACAGGCTGCTGCTCATTTCATGCACTGGAAATTGGCGAAACTGCGCTGCCAACTGACTTAAGAAACATCCTTAATGCAGAAATAAAAAGATTGCGTTATGCCGGCAAAGAAGTGCCGGCGGCTGGAAAAATAATTCAGAACTTTGTTCTGTAAGGGCATTGTAATCCCAATCCCCCAAAAAATCAATTAGGCATTTCTCACAAAATTTCTGCGCAAAAAAACAGCCTTGGGAAAGCAAACCCGCTTTCCACAAGGCTTTTATCTGTCAAAAGGCTATAAATTCTCTACGGTTTTTATGGCATTTTCCAGATAAGGATTTTCAATTTCATGGAATTTCCCTGCATCTGCCAGCTGGGCATATTGGGGATCCAGGGGCATTTTTCCCAAAACGGGGATCTTCAGCCCTTTTGCTGCTTCTTCCACATGGCTCTCGCCAAACAGCCTGATCTCTTTCCCGCAGTCAGGGCATTTCAAATAGCTGTAATTTTCCACCAGCCCCAGCACAGGGATCTCCATCATTTCTGCCATATGGACAGCCTTTTTCACAATCAGCTGCACCAGATCCTGCGGGGACGTGACAATTACAATCCCATTGACCGGGATAGACTGGAATACGGTCAGCGGCACATCCCCTGTTCCTGGCGGCATGTCCACAAACAGATAGTCCAAATCCCCCCAATACACATCATGCCAGAACTGCTTCACCGTAGAAGCAATCACAGGCCCCCGCCATACCACTGGCGCTTCCTCATCTTCCATCAATAGGTTCAAAGACATTATCTTGGATCCATCCTGGCTTGGAATGGGGAACAACCCCATTTCATTTCCTTCTGCCGGCCCATGTATGCCAAACATTTTGGGGATGGAAGGCCCTGTAATATCTGCATCCAAAATCCCCACTTCGTATCCTTTTTTCCGCATAGCCGCAGCCAGGGAAGCCGTCACAAAAGACTTCCCTACGCCTCCTTTTCCGCTTACCACGCCAATTACCCGCTTTACGCTGGAAAAAGGGTTCAATTCCTCTATCATACTCTGCGGCGCGCCCGCCTTACTGGGGCATCCTTCGCAGCTTTCCCTAGAACAGCTGGATGCGCCTGCACAATCACGATTCTCTGCCATAGCCAATTCCTCCTTGCCATTTTCCTAATTGTATTGAAAACCATACCCTCTGGGGCACCCTGTGACTCATGCCCTTTCAGGGCAGGGAAAGAGCAACTACTGCCTATTTTCACAATAGCTGCTTCTCTTTGCCTGAAGATTATTGTATACTCTCCAGAACCTCCATGTCAAATAGGAGTTTTTCCAAATTTTGGACATCTTCCTCATTGGGTGCCCATAAATTATTTTTTAATTCCACACGGACAGTCGTAGACGCTTCATCTGCATAGGTGATCTTACCCATTGCATCCTTCAGCGCATCCTTCAGTAAACGGAAGATCTCCTCCATCATTTCCTCCTGGGAAAGGCTGCCTGCATCGCCTTGCGCATCCCCCTCAGGGCTGGAAGCCTGGCCCGCATCCGTTTCCTCCTGGGATGAGCTGTCCGCCTCGTTCTCTGCCTGCTCTGCCTTCTCTGCCATTTCATTGACATAAGCCTGGGAAGTAGTCTCAAAATTCTTCATAGCCTCTGTAAAAATATTCATCTTCTGGTACTTTACCTCTACCTCAAAAGTATCATCCTTCCTGGTGGCTTCCCCAACCGTATATTTCACATTTTTAAATATTTCCTGCAGTACTTCCCGAAATTCCCCCTCTAACTCATCGGAAACATCCGCCTGGGAAGTCAGGCTCTTCATCTCCGTATCAATCCCCTGTTTGTACAGCTCCTCTGCCTGTTCCTGGGTGCCAACCTTCTGCGCCACAAACTCCGCAGAATCCCCTTTATAGGAATTATCCAGCAACGCCTTCACATACCCACTGGCATCGAAGGACCTCCCACACCCCCCCAATAGGACAGCTGCCAGAACTGCTGTCAGCAATACTGTGGCCATTCTCGCTTTCCTCATAATACAACTCCTTTTCCTTAAAATATTCTCTAAAATAGTGTAATGCTTTTTCTGGTTTCCGTCAATCATTTTTCCACATATTTTTCTGCGCAATACTTGTTACTATTCACGGCCTAGGAGCCGCTCCTAGTAACAATCCGGGGCGATATTTAAAGTTTTGCTTCGCAAAAATCGCCCCTCACTCCTGAATTCCCCTATATGATAAATGCTTCCCAAATCTATTGCGCCTGTATAAATCTGGCTATTTTGCACATACTGCCTTTATGAAAAAAAATTTTATTCTTTGTGGGTTTACTGGATGGTGCCTGGAAATCCTCTTTACCTCCTTTGGATCCTTCCGAAAACGGGAAATGCAGCTGATGGGGCAGACCTCCTTATGGATGTTTCCAATCTATGGCATGGCAGCTTTCCTAAAGCCATTTTGCCTGGCGCTCCAAAAACTTCCCGCCATGCTGCGGGCAGCCTTTTACTCACTCTTTATCTTTTTTGGCGAATACGTTAGCGGGAGCCTTTTGAAAAAGCACCAAATCTGCCCTTGGGATTACAGCAAGGCACGGACAAATATCAAAGGCGTGATACGTTTGGACTATGCGCCTTACTGGATGGCAGCAGGCCTTATTTTTGAAAAACTCTTGACCCGGCGCGCCCTGAAAAAGTAGATTAAGGTTGCTATTTATGGCCAACGCCAGTTGCTTAAGGGGATTTTACTGGATGGCGATGGGAGTGGCTTTAGGCTGCAGGCACTCCCATGGGATGGCTTAGAGGCCGCCAGGGGGAGGCTGGGGCTGTTGCTTTCTTCAGCAGACAGTATAACGTTGAAAAACAGTACTTGGTATTTATATCAGGACAAAGCAGGGGAAGGAGGCAATGCAGCAGCATGTATTAATTGAAGTGAATTGTTCGTAAAGTTGGGTTTACTAAAATAAACAGAATATGAAGCTGGTATGCGAATGGTTCTCATAAAATGAATGTGGTAAAATTTTATCAAAAAGCAAGAATGGCTGGGTTATATCTATAAAGGTTTATTATAAATGAACAAACGGTAGTAAACGCTTAAATTCACAAGGGGAGGTTCTGTCAACGGCAGAACCTCCCCGCACTTTGGATTCGTTATCTAAAATCATTTTTACTGAAATAAAATAATGATTGTGCGAACTGGCGAAGGCAGATTGACTTTTTACTGTCAAAATGATAATATTTTCATATATTCAAGTTGGAGGACACAGCATGACAGAGCAAATTATGGAAAGTATTACAAATCCAGTAAAATGTAAATTATTGCTTGAGATATATTCGCAAGGACAGGCAACCGCAAAACATTTATCCAATATTCTTGGTGACATTCCACAGGCTACCTTATATCGCAATTTAAAGAAGATGCTAAATGATGGCATCTTAAAAGTAGTTGAAGAAACACAGGTACGGGGCACAGTGGAAAAAACGTATGCACTTGCATTTAATCTTAACGGTGATTTTGAAGCAATTTTAGCAGAGAACTCCGGCACACTCTATATGCAGGTATTTATGCAGTATCTTTTAGGATTTGCAAAACAGTTTCGGGAGTATTGTAAATCTCCTAACATCAATATCAAAGAGGATATGTCGGGTTTTTCCCTTTCTCCTCTTTATCTATCCGATGAAGAATTAACGGAACTTATGAAAAGCATTTCAGGCATAATCAAAACAGCGGCAAAAAATGAGCCGAAAGCAGGACGGAAGTTAAGGACAATGGGTGTAATTGTTTCCCCGCCGGAAAATTCCAAATAGATAATAGACCGTTCCTTAAAAATTGGAGCGGTTTTTATTGACTTAATGTTCTCAATATGATAATATTATCTATATAAGAATATAGAGGATTCATACTGTATCTTGTAAAAAATCGAAAGGAGCTTATTTATGAGCAAAAAACAAAAGGGTACTATGCTTATCCTTACTTTGTCCACGCTGATTGGCGTACTTGCAGCACTTAACTTTTTACCAGACACAATCCCCTTGCATTATGGCATGGCGGGGGCAAGCAGCGTTGTAAGTAAATATTTTCTGCTGCTTTTTGTGCCTGTTCCCGCCATTCTCTATTGGGCGGTTTGCCGCAAATTAAAATAACGGGAGGAATATTATGCAAACAATATTGGAAATCAGGAATTTTACTAAGGCATATTCGCAAGATAAAAAAGCGGTTGATAATCTGTCCTTATCAGTTATGGCCGGAGAAATTCATGGCTTTATCGGGCATAATGGTGCTGGAAAAACAACAACTATTCGTGCTGTGGTTGGTGTAATGGGCTTCCATGAGGGGGAGATTTTGATTGCCGGACATTCCGTAAAAAAAGAGCCCGTCGAGTGTAAAAGACTGACAGCGTATATTCCCGATAATCCGGATTTATATGATTATGTCACAGGTATTCAATATCTGAACTACATGGCAGATATGTTTTCCGTTAATAAAAAATACCGTGAAGAACGCATACAAAAATATGCTGAGATATTTAGTATTACTGATAGTTTAGGAAACTTGGTAAGCTCATACTCACATGGTATGAAGCAAAAACTGGCGTTAATAGGCGCTTTCATGCATATGCCTAAACTTCTTGTGCTAGATGAACCTTTTGTGGGGCTTGATCCGGAAGCGGCTTTTCATCTGAAAGAAATTATGAGGGAATTATGCAATAATGGCAGTGCCATATTCTTTTCTACTCACGTTTTGGATGTTGCAGAAAAACTATGCGATAAAGTTTCTATTATGAAACAGGGAAAACTAGTTATAAGTGGAAGTCTGGAAACAGTGAGAGGTTCCGGCAGTCTTGAAGATGTTTTCATGGAGGTAGTGGAAAATGAAAAATAAGTATCTGCTCCTTTTAAAAATGCAGCTTTATAATTTCTTTGGCATCAACCGCATACTTCACTCCCACAGCAAAAAGGAAAAGCAGCGTGGAGCGGCTTTTGGGGTGCTTGCAGCAGTTGTTATAGGATTGATGGTTGCATATAGTACAGCTATCAGCATCGGCTTGGCAGACATGGGTGCCACAAATATTCTGCCGACAATTTCGGTTCTTATATGCTCCTTAGTCACATTGATACTGACATTCCTTAAAAGTTCGGGTGTCCTTATTGGTTTACGCGACTATGATATGGTTATGTCACTTCCGGTGAAAAATTCGGAAGTGGTTTTAAGCCGCCTGACATTGGTTTATTTAACGAACCTCTTAATTTGTATCATTGTAGCGCTTCCCCCTGCTGTTATCTTTATGATAAATGCAGAAACGGGAACATTTGGAAGCGTTATTTTTCTGCTTTCCCTTATATTCCTGCCAGTTATCCCTATGATTATTTCTTTGGGAATTGGTGTTTTGATTACTGCTATTTCAGTACGGTCAAGGCACAAAAATATCCTTTCACTGGTATTAAGTACACTTGTTGTACTGCTAATCGTGGCAGTTTCCACACAGGCGCAGAATATGGAGTCTGATGAAATTTTGAACGCTGGGATTGCACTTTCCAATATGGCAAATCGGATATATCCGCCAGCAGCTTTCATATCAAAAGCAGTTGAAAGCCAGGATTTTTTGTGCTTTTTAGCATTTGTTGGAATATCTGCTTTAACCTACGGCTTTTTTGTAGGCATAGCCGCACATTTTTATCAAAAGATGAATACCGCCACGTTTAGCCATTCTTTTGCAAAGTATGAGGGAAAGCCTTTAAAGGTTTCATCTCCGTTTAAAGCAATGTATAAACGTGAATTTGACCGCTATTTTTCCTGTACGGTTTATGCACTCAATTCTACGATTGGAATGGTGCTGCTATTTGTAGTTTCCCTGCTGCTCTTGTTTGCCAGCCCTGAAATTATAGAGCAGCAAAGCGGCATAGCAGGCCTTAACCAAATGCTGCGCAGGGTACTTCCATTCGTGATTGCCGTATTTATTACTATGACTTCCACTGCATCCGCTTCCCTATCCTTAGAAGGCAAAAGCCGTTGGTTAATGTGTTCTGTCCCTGTTCGTGCTATTGACATATTCCATTCAAAGATGGCTGTCAATCTAACAGTAATTTGCCCGTTTGCGCTAGTAAGTGCCATTTTATTAGGTATAAAAATGAAAGTTTCGCTGATGCAGGATGTATTCTTGTGTATCATTCCATGCGTTTACGCTTGCTTCATATCCGTTTTGGGAATGTATATGAATGTCAAGTTTCCCAAATATGATTGGACAAGTGAGTATTATGCGGTAAAGGGCGGTGCAATTTCCGTTCTTGCAACAATGGGAGTCGGTATGTTAAGCAGCTTGATACCTCTGTTTTTTTGTGTTGCTTTTCAAAATTACAGAAACTTAATAATGAGTGTAGCTTCTATTATGTTATTAGCAATATCTTTCACGCTGTATGGAAAGCTCCGACGGTATCAGCTTTATGAGGTATGAAAGGGAAGCCTTTTAAGAAACCTGCCCGTGGATAAGAAATCTGGCCATATGCTAATCTGCTGTACGGCAACATTGCTATAGGATGGCAAAGGGAAAACTGCCGTACAGCAGAAATATTTTCCGGGTTTTACTTAGTTCTTTTGGAAGAATGCCATACACAGGGATCTTGAAGTCATTGGCGAAGAACTTCCCGTGATAGCAAAACAGGGATATAACAGCGGCTATTTCCTCATGGATGGGGCAGGGAAACACCAGGACTCACTTTCCCATGAACAACGGGAATGCTTGGAAAAACCCGCTGTAAGATATCGAAATTTGTTGTTATGAGCAGCCCCCATGCCGTGAACAGTAACAGCCTAAGGCATTTTAATTGCTGTCTTATTATTTTTGTCTTGAAATTTGCATTCTTCTGTTATATGATAGTAAAAATAGCGTAACTGCTCCGCAGGTTTGCCGGGCAGTTGCAAGACAGTCACCATATTTACAGACAATACAGGAGGAACAATATGCAGCATTTAATGAGCCCCTTGGATTTATCCGTTGAGGAATTGGACGAGCTTCTCACTCTGGCTAATGATATTGAGCGCCATCCTCAGAAATATGCCCATGCCTGCGAAGGCAAAAAATTGGCAACCTGTTTCTATGAACCAAGCACCCGGACAAGGTTAAGCTTTGAAGCAGCTATGCTGAACCTTGGGGGAAGCGTCCTTGGATTTTCCAGTGCCGACAGCAGCTCTGCTGCCAAGGGCGAAAGCGTTTCTGATACCATTCGCGTAATTTCCTGTTACGCAGATATATGCGCTATGCGCCATCCCAAAGAAGGCGCACCGTTGGTTGCTTCCCAAAAATCCAGTATTCCGGTCATCAATGCCGGAGACGGCGGGCACCAGCACCCCACACAGACTCTTACCGATCTGCTTACCATCCGTTCTTTAAAGGGACGCCTTGACAATCTCACGATTGGCCTTTGCGGCGACTTAAAATTCGGGCGTACTGTCCATTCTCTGATCCATGCGTTAATCCGTTATCCAAATATCCGATTTGTGCTGATTTCCCCAGAAGAGCTCCGGGTTCCAAGCTATATCCGGGAAGATGTGCTGCGCAAAAATCAGGTGCCTTTCCAGGAAGTGGAACGGTTAGAGGATGCCATGGGTGAATTGGATATCCTGTACATGACCCGGGTACAGCAGGAACGTTTCTTTAATGAGGACGATTATGTGCGGATGAAGGATTTCTACATTTTGAACAGGCAGAAAATGGCTCTTGCAAGGGAGGATATGATCGTTATGCATCCGCTTCCAAGGGTAAATGAAATTTCTGTAGATGTGGACGATGACCCTAGGGCTGCCTATTTTAAACAGGCACAATATGGCGTCTATGTACGGATGGCTTTGATTCTTACTTTACTGGAGGTGGGCGTATGTTAAATGTTGGAGCGATTACAGAGGGATTTGTGCTGGACCATATCCATGCGGGGGACAGTTTGTCCATTTATTATGATTTGAAATTGGATAAGCTGGATTGCTGTGTTGCAATTATCAAGAATGCCCGCAGCAATAAGATGGGGAAAAAGGATATATTGAAGGTGGAGTGCGATATTGATAAGATGGATTTGGATGTATTGGGGTTTATTGACCATAATATTACCGTGAATGTTATTAAAGGTGAGAAGGTGGTGGAGAAGAAGGAACTCCATCTGCCGAAGGAGATTAAGAATATTATACGGTGCGTGAATCCCCGGTGCATTACATCCATTGAGCAGGAACTGGATCAGATTTTTTTGCTTACAGATCCAAAGACAGAGACTTATCGTTGTAAGTACTGTGAGGAGAAGTATAAGGGCCATAAGAGGGTGCGGTAAATTAACCGGGGAAATCCTGGCAATATTATAAAGGCTTAATTTTAAGCATAAAAGGTGCTGCCACACGAAGAATCAGACATAGCATCCTCTCCCTGTGGCAGCCCCTTTTAAAAAAGAAGCAGGGCTGTAAGCCGGGTTATGTCGTGGATAATCATCTATCTAGCCTGACTGTTGCCAATCAGATCCAGCAACCTACCTAAAGCTGGCGGGCCACGTCAATGCTTTGGTTCGGTCTTGCTTCGGATGGGGTTTACATATGCCCTGGCTGTTACCAGCCAAGCGGTAGTCTCTTAAACTGCCCTTCCACCCTTACTATACTCATATAGCGGTATATTTCTGTTGCACTTTCCTTGGAGTCGCCTCCACCGGCCGTTAACCGGCATCCTGCCCTGTGAAGCCCGGACTTTCCTCATCTGCGGCCTTTCGGCACTTGCAGCTGCGATTATCCACCCTACTTCTTATTTTATCCTACGCCTCCCTTAAAAAGGCTGTGCCTGCAAAGAATACTCTCGATACAGGCTATTCTCACATATCCTAGCATATCTGCCAGCAGAAAGCAAGGATTTTTTTACTATTCAGAGCCAATATGAGTAACTTAGTTACTCATATTGGCTCAGGAATGCGCTGAACTGCGCATTCCGTGAGAACATGATTCAGGCGATAGGGGCGATTTTTGCGAAGCAAGACTTTAAATATCGCCCCGAATTGTTGCTATGAGCGGCTCCCTGGCCGTGAATAGTAACGTAACTTAAGGAATGCTATAGGCAGGGCACAGGGATGGATACCTGGCCGTCCCAGATAGCAGCATGGTATCCATATGGATCAGTCCCAAAATCCCATCTATTTAATCTTAATTTTCACAACAGCCTTTTTCTTGCTCCCATCGGTAGAAACTGCCTTAACCGTCACCGTCTTCCCTTTTCCGGCTTTCTTAGCTGTCACTACCCCCTTTGCATTTACGGTTGCATATTTCTTATTGGATGTGCTCCAAGCCAACGCCTTATTTGCTTTGTCCCCCTTCTTGCCTGTCGTCTTTATGACAGCCTTTACCGTCACTTTCTTGCCTGCTGCAACGGCCTTCTCACAGGACAAGCTAATCTTCTTCACTGCGGCCTTTACGATCTTAATCTGAATGGATGCCTTCTTCCTGCTCCCATCCTTTGCTGTGGCTGTGATTATAACTGTCTTTCCAGCGCCAGCCCTTTTGGTAGACACCACGCCTTTTGCATTTACAGTTGCATATTTCTTATTGGATGTGCTCCAGGACAGGGCTTTATTGGCTGTCTTGCCAGTGGTTGATACCTTGGCTGTAACTGTGGCTTTTTTACCTGCTGCAACCGTCTTGTAATTGCTAATTAAAGTGATCTTTTTTACAAGGTGGGCAGTCACTGTAATGTCATACGTCCCTTTGACTCCGGATCCATCGGTTGCTTCGGCCGTAATGGTAGCTTTTCCCTGGGACAATGCGGTTACTTCTCCCCTTGCATTTACCCTTGCTACCTTTGGGGCTGAGGATGACCAGATAATATTTTGTCCTGATGCATTTGCCGGGGCAACTGCTGCATGCAGGGCAGCCTTCTCACCCTTTATAAGCTTGGCCTTATTGCCTGTAACCGTTATTTTTTCCACTTTTACTATAACTGGCTCCTCTGTATTCTCTTTTACTGTTATGGTGTAGGTTCCTTTTACGTTGGAGCCGTCAGCCGCTGTGGCTGTGACCGTAGCTGTGCCTGCAGACAGCGCTGTCACCACGCCCTGGCTGCTTACCCTGGCTATTCTCTCATCAGAGGATGACCAGGTAATGGCTTTATTGGTGGCATTTTCTGGGGAAACTTCTGCCTTTAACGGCAGCTCCTCTCCCTTGGAAAGCTCTGTCTTGGTTCCTGTCAGTGTAATTTTTTCTACTTTTACCACAGTTGGCTCTGTGGCTTCTGGCCTTCCGCGCAGCAGGCGGATTTCTGCTGCAGAAGCAAAATCGCCTACGCCCGCTATTACTTCAAAGCGAAGGTACCTGGCTGGGCCATTGGTGCGGAAAATAGCTGATTTTTCTGTTTTGTCTTCTGCCCAGGCGCCAGTGCGCGCTTCTGTAAAGTCATCTTCTGTCAGCTGGCTGATTTCCTTATTGGAATTGCTGGTTAAAATCCTGTATCTGGAGGTAATTCCGTTGCTGTCCTTATCCTGCCTTGGCAGGTAGCTGAGCTGGTACAAATCTTCATAGTGCTGTCCCAGGTCAATGGTAAGGTAATGTGGGAGAGGCGTCGCGCCATTGCCCCATTTGCAATGCCAGATCGTATTGCTGTCGCCGTCAATGGCTTTTTCGGCTTCGTTTCCGGACTGCTGGGAATCTGCCCGGATTTTTTTCCCTTTCAGGTCAATTTCCTCTGTCTTCATCTTAACCTCTTCCAGTTTTCCTATGGCTGACTGGATCGCTTCTGCTGCCTGTTGGATCTGTGCGCCTGTGGCATTTTCCCCAAGAGCCTTCCCGCTTTCGTAGGACGCTTTCACATCTTTCCAGGAATCTGCCGTATAGGCTGCCTCCGCCCGGTTTTCTACCTCTGCAAAGGCTGCGTCCAGAGATTTCCAACGCTTCAGTTCTTCCATGGACTGTGTGATTTCGTTTTTCATCTCTGCAATCTGGGCTTCTTCCGTCCCAAAAGGAAGGTTCATGGATGTTTCCAATGCATTCTGGAACCTTTGCCACCTTTCCTGGCCAAAATCGTACTCTGCAGAGGATAACCCGTTTCCAGAGCGGATGGCACGGTTTAATTCCACCCTGGCCTGGCTGTTTAGGTTTTCAAAATCCCCTAATTCCCATGTGTCATTCCATGCTATGGCCAACGCTTTTTCCTCTGGGTCAATCTGGATTGGCAGCCACTGGTACCTGGAATCCTTCAGGTTGTTTTTGTTCCATCTGTCCCCCATGTAGATAAAGGCGCCCTCTTTCCCTTGTACTGGTAGGACAAAGGTACTCTGCCCATAGAAAGAGATATTGGCATTGACCCCAATACAGGGGTTTTTCAGCCCGTCCATCTGGAAGGGCCCGTTTCCTCCATGTTCTGACATGCCCAAACGGATATTATCTGTAACGGAATACCCCATCACATTTGGATCCCATCCGGTACACCCAGAGGAAAGGATATAATAGCTGCCGCCATATTTAAAAATGGCTGGGGCTTCCCTTGCGTATACGCCTTTGCTCCCATTCTTATCCACATAATTCCGGCTGTACAATCCTGTAAGCCCTGTATAATCCTCATTTAACTCTGCAATGTATAAGGTCCAGTTGTCCTCAGAGGAATACAGCAGATATGCCTTTCCGTCATCATCCTGAAATAACGTCATATCACGGCTTTCTGCGCCCAATGGGTTGATGGCATCCACCAACTGGAACGGCCCTGTTGGGGAATCGCTGACTGCAATGCCAGTCTGCGCCAGGGAATAATTGCCAATCCCTTCCCCGTCTTTGTGGAACCACATCACATAATTGTTATTTTTCTGATTATAAATCACCTTCGGGCGCTCCAATACCATATTCCAGTTTAATTACTTGCCTCTGGCAGATCATTGGCCATTGCCTGATTGTGCTTCCCGGCCTGTGCAGCCTGTGCAGGCTCCGGCATACATGGCAGCAGCCCCGCCAATGCCATTGCCGTACAAAGCAGGGCAGAAAGCACCGCATGTTTTCTCTGTTTCCCTTTTCCTTTCATCGCATTCCCTCCATCTTTTTCTCAAAATTAATAAGGCCAATACATCTGGATGCCGCATCCTTCTGTACTGACCTTATTTTACTAAATTAAAGTAAACAAATGTTACTATTTTCGGCTAAAAAATTAGCAGATTCGATTTTATTCCTAAAACTTCCGCATCGTCCTCAGCAGGCCATCCTACCATCCCCGCAGCGCCCTGGTGCGGTAGCTGACAAATTCATGGTCCGCCCCTTTCAGCTTCCATTGCTTGGGGGAATCTCCCACGATCTTCTTAAAATTGCGCTCTAATGTAGAGACAGAGGAAAATCCCACCTTCCATGCCAAGGCATTCATAGAAATATCTTCTTTTCTCAAAAAATCACAGGCCTTTTGGATCCGTACCGTATTGACATATTCCAGCGGAGCCACATTCATGCACTCAGAAAACAGCTTGCGGAAATAAGGCTCACTGATACTGCAGGCTTTCGCCAGTTCCTGCACCTTAATCTCCCTGTTGTAATACAACTCCACATAGACCAGCGCTGGCCGGATTTTCTCTACATGCAATGCATTGCCGCCATGGTTCACATATCTGTTTTCATTCAGCCGGATTAGCTCCTGCATCAGCACATAGAGATAGCCATTGACTGCCTCCCGGTTCCTGGGCTTTCTCTCCCTATTTTCATTCAGGATGGACCTGACCAGATTTGCCAGCCTGGGATGTTGCTCTGATTCCAGTAAAAAAGGGATATTGATCAGGCTCTGCAGCATTTTGTCCTTTGTATAAGTATCATCCTCACAGCATTTCTCAACAAACCCCACCATATCAAAGTAAATAAACTCCCAGTAACAGGTCCCTCCAGGATTGCTTTGAATCCCATGGGGAAAATTGGCGGGAATCAGGGTAATGCTGCCATTTTTATATGCAGGGGATTCTTCGCCCATATATACGACGCCGCTGCCATAATGGCAACAGGCAATTTCAAAAAAGTTGTGGAAATGCTGTTCGTTGGTGTGGTAATTCGTAATCCATTTGTCCCCTAACAGAGCAAGGTCGTATCTTCCTACAGGCATTTCATAATAGCGGAATTCTTCTATTTTTTCTGCTTTTTCTATTTTTTCTTCCATGGGAACCTTTCTAAAGCCCTCGCATTACAGAATACGCTTCTATATTTATGTATTAACATCGTTTAAACATGAAAACAGCTGCCTCCAATAAACTCACGGAGAATAGAGTTTTTCGCCACATCCTCACTGGGCACAGGCAGGAAATAATCTAAAAACTTCAGAAGGCGCTTTGCCTCTGTATATTCTGGGCAGTCCTTGCCGATTTGGAATAACAAAGGCTCTGCATACTGTTTCAAAACAGCAAGCTCATAAATCAGGGCAGAATTAAACATAATATCGGCATCGTCCTGGAATGGGAAAATGTATTGCTCCTCTCCCCTCCGCACAGAACCCCACATGGCAATGGTCTCCCTGGCCGTAATGTTGCGGGTCCTGGCATCCCTTACCATGCGGCGGATCATGCGGCCGTCCGTGGTAGGGAGGCTGTTGTGCTCATCAATATTCAACTGGGTAAGGGCGCTGATATAAACCTTCAGCTTGCTGGAGGAAGGGAGGGTATAAGAAAGCTTGTCATTGAGCCCATGGATCCCCTCTAATACCAGGATGTCATTTTTCCCAAGCTGTTTGTAGATTCCTTTGTACTCCCGTTTCCCCGTGCGGAAATTGTATGTTGGAAGGGAAACGCGCTCCCCCTTCAGCAAAGCGGACATATCATGGTTAAATAATTCTACATCAATGGCCTCTAAGCATTCAAAATTATAATTCCCGTCTTCATCCTTAGGGGTATCTGCACGGTTTACATAATAATCATCCAACCCAATCGGATGGGGATTCAGCCCCTGTGCCAGCAATTGGATGGACAGCCTGTGGGAAAAGGTGGTCTTGCCAGAAGAGGAAGGCCCCGCAATCATAATAAACTTCTTATCCGGCTCCGCAGCAATCTGCTCCGCCAGCTTCCCAATCTTCCGCTCCATTAAAGCTTCCGCCAACAGGATCACCTCCTGGATCCTGCCTTGGGCAACCGCATCATTTAATGCCCCAATTGTGGCAATATCCAGCTTCTCACTCCATTCTGCTGATTCCCGCAATACCTGGAACAGTTTGTGGGATGGCTGGAAGGGAGAGGTTGCCTTGGTATTCTTATCCGGAAACAGCAGGACAAACCCCTTATCATAAAGCTCCAGCCCAAAATATTTCAAATACCCTGTATCTGGCACCATATAGCCATAAAAATAGTCCATATAATGGCCAATACTGTAAATATTGACTTTAGAACTCCTGCGGTAAGCAAATAAACGCTCCTTATCACGCATTCCCAACTCATGGAATAAGGCCAGAGCCTCATCCGTAGAAACACTTTCCTTGCAAATTGGAATCCTTTCTTCAGCCAGGCGCAGCATTTCCTCCTTCAGCCGCAGCAGGTAAGCCTCATCCGGCGCCTCGCCCCGCAGCTCACAAAAATACCCCTGGCTAATGGAATGCTCAATCCGCACAGATACCTGTTTTCCTTCCTGCTTCGCCAAATTATAGATTGCCCGCTGCATCAGAAGGGACAAGCTCCTGCGGTAAGCCTTCCTCCCAGCCTTATCCTTGGTAGTCACAAAGGAAAGCTCCCCATCCGTTTTTACCCTGCGGCTTAACTCACGCAGCCGATTATTAAACATCACCAGCACAATATCATCTTCTAACTGATCCTGATATTCTGCTGCAATATCCCGGTAATAAATCCCCTTAGGATACTGCCGCTCTTCTCCATTTATTTTTATCCGGCATATCGCCTCTGCCATAGCTCTCCTCCTTTTTGCTCCACAATCCAAAAATCAGCAATATGAAAACGGCTCCTTCTTGGGCTGCTCCAAAACCTGCACCCCCGGGGCACGCTCCCTCAGGTATGCCCCCATATAAGGTATAAACATTTTCTCTACCCCATAATGCCCCGCATCAATAATGGCAAGCCCCTGCGCTGCCGCGTCAATCCCTTCATGATGGCCGATATCCCCCGTAACCAGCGCCTGTGCCCCTGCACAAATAGCCTCCTGGATGACGCTCCTTCCAGATCCTGGGCAAACAGCAACCTTTGCAACGCCTTTCTGAAGCGGGCCAAATACCTTTACCTGCCCCACTCCAAACGCTGATTTCACCAAATCCGCACATTCTGCCACTGTCATCTCCTGGGGAAGCAGGCCAACAGTCCCAATCCCTTCCTGCAGATCCCCCTGCTGAAATGACACATCCAACACCTGGCATTCCCGAAGCCCCATTTTTGCCCCACTCAGCTGCGCCATCCCTTTCACATCAAAATTGGTATGCATGGCATAATAAGAAATATCATTCTGGATCAGCCGAATCACCCTTCTCCCTATAAAGTCCTCTGCATTCACCCGTTTCAAGGGCTTAAAGATCATAGGATGATGTGTCAGCAGCAAATCTGCCCCTGCCTCTGCCGCTTCCTCAATCGCCTCATCTGTTGCATCCAAGGCTATGTAAATAGATTTAACTTCTTTTTGGGGGCTTCCCACCAACAGCCCTACATTATCCCAACTGCAGGCATAGGACTCTGGGGACTGTTCCTGTAATATGTTTATGATTTCCTGGCAAAGCATGATTCGCGCTCCTTTCTTCCGTAATAAATTCCTCAGCAAAATCCCCCCAACGCTTCCCCAATATCCTTCAGCTCCTCCTCCAATTCCCTCACTCTCCCCTCCACATTCCCTCTGGCCTCCCCTTTTACCTTCTCAAGCACCCCTTCCTTCATTTTCCTCTGCCACTCCAAATATTCCTTCAGCACTGGATGCTGTTTTTGCAAAAGCACCGGCCCAAACTTACACTCTGCCCTTCCCAATGGCTCCGCTTTCCCCATATGCTTCGCCAAGATCATGGGATAATACTTCCCATCCTCACACACCATATCTTCTTCCACGATCCGGTACCCATTCTCCCACAAAAATCCCCGGAAAGCCGCAATCTCCGACTGCGGCTGCAGCACCAGGCCCTGAGCCGCCCTTGCAGCCGCCTCCCCCTGTTTTAGGATCCGCTGCATCAAATTGCCGCCCATCCCTGCAACCACAATTTTATCCGCTTCCCCAACCTGAAGGGCAGCCATTCCATCCGACAGCCTTGTCTCAATCAACGCCTGCAGCCCATAGGCCTCAATATGCTCCTGTGCCCGCTGGAGGGGGCCTGGGTTGATGTCCATGGCAACCGCCCTCTTTGCTCTTTTGCACCCTACCAGATATACAGGTATGTAACCATGGTCTGTCCCCACGTCTGCCAGTGTATTGCAAGCCCCCGCCAAGCTTGCCACTGCATGCAGCCTTTTAGATAACCGTACCATCTCTTATATGCTCTCCTATTGTATTGTCCAAAACCTTAATCCAGATAGTCCTTCAGCTTGCGGCTCCTGCTGGGATGGCGCAGCTTGCGCAATGCCTTGGCTTCAATCTGGCGGATCCTCTCCCTGGTCACATTAAATTCCTTGCCCACCTCTTCCAAAGTCCTGGCTCTGCCATCATCCAGCCCAAAACGCAGGCGCAGCACTTTTTGCTCCCGCTCCGTTAAGGTTCCAAGCACCTCCACCAGCTGCTCCTTTAAAAGCGTAAATGCAGCAGCATCTGCCGGAACCGGCACATTGTCGTCCTGGATAAAATCCCCCAAGTGGCTGTCTTCCTCCTCGCCGATGGGGGTTTCCAAGGACACCGGCTCCTGGGAAATTTTCAAGATTTCCCTTACCCTGTCCACAGGCATGTTCATCTCCTCCGCAATCTCCTCTGGGGAAGGCTCACGCCCCAGCTCCTGGAGCAGCTGCCTTGAAACACGGATTAATTTGTTGATTGTCTCTACCATATGCACCGGGATACGGATGGTTCTTGCCTGGTCTGCAATGGCCCGGGTGATGGCCTGGCGGATCCACCAGGTAGCATAGGTGGAAAATTTATAGCCTTTGCGGTAATCAAATTTTTCTACGGCTTTGATCAGGCCCAGGTTGCCTTCCTGGATCAAGTCCAAAAACAGCATGCCGCGCCCTACGTAACGCTTGGCAATCGAAACCACCAGACGCAGGTTTGCCTCTGCCAGCCGTTTTTTGGCCTCCTGGTCGCCCAGCTCCATACGCTTTGCCAGTTCAATTTCTTCCTCTGCCGTCAGCAGGGGAACCTTGCCGATCTCCTTCAAATACATACGAACGGGGTCTTCAATGGAAATTCCGTCCGGAACGGAAAGGTCGATATTCTCTACTTCTACTTCTTCCTCATCATCTATGAGGATATCATCGTCATCATCGGAAATCCGCAGCACGTCAATATTATTGGCTTCCAAAAAGTCCAATATTTTTTCGAACTGCTCTGCGTTCAGTTCCATGTCATGGAAGAAGTCATTGATTTCCTGGTATTCCAGGACATTTTTCTTCTTCTTGGCCATAGCCAGCAGCTCGTGCAGTTTTTCGATAAATTTCATACTTTTTTCTTCCATATCGTTTCATCCTTCCATTCGTTGTTTATATTTTGTCCCCATTTAGTGGAAATATTCACTGTCATTTGCCAGTAATAGCCCAAAGAGCCTCTAAAATGGCAAAAATTTCGTCAGAATGCCCAAACAGGAATAATCCTTCTGACATTTCCTATATTAGAGGCTCTGGCAAAGAAAAATCCATCTGGTACAGCTGCTGCAGGCTCTTTTTATCGGCAACCAGCTTCTGCAGCCCTGCCAGATCCGCAGGATCCAGATGCTTGGATCGCCAGCCCATACTGTTTTCCTTGATACGCAGGATGGTCTCCTTGAAAGCCTTTTCCTTTTCCGGCTGCGTAGCAACCTCTTTCAGCTGTGCATGGAAAAGCGACGCCACCTCCTGCTGTTCCCCGTCGTCAGTAAACAGGTTGATTACCTGCGCAGGGTTCATCTTTCCTTGCCTGCACTGAATAAATACAGCCTCAGCAACCTTATGGTACAGCTCCTCCGTAAAATCCTCCGGCCCAATAAAAGGCTCAATAATGGCAAACAGCCGTGGATCTTCAATCAGCCATGTCAGCATCAGCTTCTGCGACTGACGCATACCATCCCCCTTCTTTTTCTTATTCTTATTCTCCTGGACGCCGGATTTCCATTTCTTGGCCTCTCTGGCAGCTCCGGCTTTCATCCCTACGCTTTGCACCATTTTGCGCAGGTTCTCAAACCCCGTTTGGTACTTCTGGGCAACTGCCTCTATGTAATTTTCCCGTTCCAGCGCCTCCCCGAAGCCCAGGATTTTCTCTGCAACGGCATGGTAAAAAGCGGTTTTCTCTGTAGGATCCTTTAGGTCATAATCCCGTTCCAGCATCTCTACCTCAAATAAAAAGCTGTTCTGCGCCTGGTCAATCCGTTCCTGGTAGCCCCCTGTCCCTTCTGCCTTGATAAATTCATCTGGGTCTTTATAAGGATCCATCTTTACAATCCTGGCGGAAATCCCTGCCTCCTTCAGGAGCGGAATGGCCCGCAGGGCCGCCCTCACGCCGGCGCTGTCACTGTCAAAAGTGCAGTAAACCTCCTTGGTGTAACGCTTCAGCAATGCAGCATGCCCCTGGGTAAAGGAAGTGCCCAGGGAAGCCACTGCATTGTCAAAGCCTGCCTGGTGCAGTGCGATTACGTCCATATAGCCCTCACACAGGAGGATATAGGGCCTTCGGGAGGATTTCGCCAGATTCAGGCCGTAAAGGTTCCTGCTTTTGTCAAAAATAATGGTTTCTGGGGAATTCAGGTACTTGGGCTCCCCTTCCCCCATTACACGGCCGCCAAACCCAATCACCCGGTTGTTCACATCCATAATGGGGAACATGGCACGGTTCCAGAATTTATCCCGCCCGCCCCTGCGCCCGTCAATAGTAACCAGGCCGGAATCTTTTAAAATATCATCCCCATACCCTTCATTACGGAGGTACAGGTACAAGTCATTGCTGGTTCCATTGGCAAAGCCCAGGCCAAATTTTTTCATGGTATCCTGGCTTAACCCACGCTTTTTAAAATACGCCATACACTCCTGCCCCTGCTCCATCCGCAGTTGGGCATAAAAATACTTTCCAGCAGCCTTATTGGCCTCTAAAATCCGCATCCGCCGGTCTGCCTCCTGCCTGGCACGGGCTGACAGTTCCTGCTTGGGAAGGGCAATGCCTGCCCGGTCCGCCAGGGACTCCACAGCCTCTACAAAGCTGTCATTTTCATACTGCATCAGAAACGTAAACACATTCCCCCCTGCGCCGCAGCCAAAGCAATAATACATCTGCTTGCCCTGGGATACGGAAAAGGAAGGCGTCTTCTCATTGTGAAAAGGGCAAAGCCCCATATACGCGCTGCCCTTTTTCTTCAAAGGCACATAGGCGGAAATCACATCCACAATATCATTGGCAGCGCGCACTTCCTCAATCTGCTCATCTGAATAATATGGCATCCAAAACCCTCCCCTGGTTCCCCTTGCCCAATACCGCCGCCGAGCCAACGGGGTATCCCGCCTTGGCCTCCCTTCCAAAATGCTGTAAACAGCGGGCATTAAGCCTGCAGGCGGATAAGGCTCCCGCACAGCAGCCAGCCATGGCGGACTTGGCTAGTTGGGTAAATATATATTCAAACTATTCTATGCTTTTTTTCCAAAAGCTTTCCTGCCATGCCCTTGGCATAAAAATCCGGTTCCATTCCCCTATCATGGCTTAGGGGAAAGCTTCCCTTTCGTTCACCTGCCATGCCTTTGGCATAAAGATTTCCTCAAACTTAGAGATGGCATACCGGTCTGTCATGCCTGCAATATAGTCGCAGACGGCACGCTCTTCTGCCTCCCCTTCCCCAATCATCCGCCGGTTCAGGGCAGGCAGCAAATCTATGTGCTTCTTATAATAGTAAAATAAGCGGCTCAGCAAATCTTCCGCCCTGTCTTCTTCCCTCTTTGCCACTGCATTCAAATACACATGGTCAAACATAAATTTCCGCAGCCCTTTCATGGCTGACTCCACCTCGGAAGACATGCAGATGTCATTCTTTCCCTGGCTGTTGGTCACAATATTATGTATCAAGGTATCCAGGCGCTTCCTGGTGGTATCCCCCAAAATCTCACGGTATTCCTTGGGAATATCCTCTTCTAAAAGCACCCTGGCCCGGATGGCATCATCAATATCGTGGTTGATATATGCAATCTTATCAGACAGGCGGACAATTTTCCCCTCCATGGTAGAGGGCATTAAATGGGTCTGATGGTTTAAGATCCCGTCCCGCACTTCCCAGGTCAGGTTCAGCCCCTTGCCGTCCTTTTCCAGCTTCTCCACAATCCGGACGCTCTGCTGGTTGTGGCTAAACCCATCCTGGCAGATCTCATTTAAGATCCGCTCCCCGGCATGCCCAAAGGGCGCATGTCCCAAATCATGGCCTAAGGCAATGGCTTCTGCCAAATCTTCATTTAAGCGGAGAGCTTTGGCGATGGTCCTGGCATTTTGGGATACCTCCAGGGTATGGGTCAGGCGGGTGCGGTAATGGTCGCCCCTGGGGGACAAAAATACCTGGGTCTTATATTTCATGCGCCGAAAAGACTTACAGTGCAAAATCCGGTCCCGGTCCCGCTGGAACACCGGGCGTATATCACATTGAGGCTCCTGGCGGTCCCGCCCTTTGGAATTCTCGCTCAGCGCTGCAAAGGGGCTTAGGTAGGTGCGCTCCAGGAACTCTATATTTTCTCTTATGAGCATATCATATCACCTCTATATGATATATTCCGCATAAACTCTCTATTTCCTTTATTTTTTTACAAAAAAACCTCAATATTTTCCAATGCGCCTGGAAACCAGCTTCGCCAGATGGTAGGCCGGATTCTCCATCCGGCGCTTTACCTGGGCAAGCTCCCGGCGGATGGAGATCTTCTGCGGGCAATGGCGCTCGCATTTCCCGCACTTGATGCACTTGGATGCATTAGAGGGGTTGGTACGCAGGGTAGTGCACATAAAATAAGACTTCATCCCGTTGAACCAGTTGTCCGTATACCTGGTATTATAGGCAGAAAAACAGCCTGGTATATCCACGCCGCCTGGGCAGGGCATACAGTAGCCGCAGCCCGTGCAGGGCACCTTCATATAGCGGTTGATCTCTGCCTTGACCCTTTCAATCACTTTTTTATCACGGGGGGACATACATCCTGGCTGGCACTTAGAGGCAAGCCGCACATTTTCCCGTACCTGCGCCACATCGTTCATGCCGGAAAGGACCACTGACACCTCTGGCTGATCCCAGAGCCAGCGCAGTCCCCATTCCGCAGGGCTTCGCTTGGATCCCTCCTTTTCCAGGAAGCGGACAGCAGGCTTTGGCAATCCCTGTACCAGGCGGCCGCCCCGCAAAGGCTCCATAATAATCACAGGGATGCCTTTTTCATGGGCGCGCAGCAGCCCACGCCTGCCAGCCTGGGAATGCTCATCCATATAATTATACTGGATCTGGCAGAAATCCCAGTCATAGGCCTCTAAGATCTTCAGAAAATTATCCGTATTTCCATGGAAGGAAAATCCAATGTTCTGAATCTCCCCTTTGGCCTTCTTCTTTGTTATCCACGCTTCAATGCCAAGGGACTTGATACGCTCCCAGGCAGCAATGTCATTAAGCATGTGCATTAAGTAGTACTCCACATGGTCGGTCTGGAGACGCTTTAGCTGTTCCTGGAAATAGCGTTCTATGTCGCCTTTCTGCTTGAGGTAATAGTGGGGGAGCTTGGTGGCGATATTTACCTTGTTGCGGTAGCCCTTGGCAAGGAACTTCCCCAGGCAGGCTTCGCTGCCAGGGTAGCTGTAGGCAGTGTCAAAATAGTTTACGCCATTTTTGATGGCAATACGCATTTCTTTTTCTGCTTTGGCTTGGTCGATGGCCGCGCCTTTCTTGGAAAAGCGGAGGCAGCCATAGCCTAAGATAGATAATTGCTGCTGGTTTTTGGGGTTGGTTCTGTATTGCATGGATGAATCTCCTCCAATCTAAAGGGGGCAAGTGTTATAGGTTAAGGCCCAATTCTACCGGGCAGTGGTCAGAGCCTAGGATATTGGTATGGATCTTGGCGCCTCCCAGATATTCTTTTAGCTCTTCAGACACAATAAAATAGTCAATGCGCCATCCGGCATTTTTCTCCCTGGCCTTAAAACGGTAAGACCACCAGGAATATATTTGTTCTGTATCTGGATAGAAATAACGGAAGGTATCTACATAGCCATGAGCCAGAAGACGGGAAAATTTTTCCCGCTCTTCATCTGTAAAGCCCGCATTTTTACGGTTCGTTTTGGGATTTTTCAGGTCAATCTCCTGATGTGCCACATTCAAGTCCCCGCAGAACACCACTGGCTTTTTTGCATTAAGGGCATCCAGGTAGCCCAGCATGGCATCTTCCCATTCCATACGGTAGGGAAGGCGGGCCAGCTCATTCTGGGAATTAGGGGTATAGCAGGTCACCAAATAAAAGCCTTCATATTCCAAGGTAATAACACGGCCTTCCTGGTCGTGCTCCTCTATGCCAATTCCATTTACGGCGGACAGGGGCGTATGCCTGGTAAAAATAGCTGTTCCTGAATAGCCTTTTTTCTGGGCATAATTCCAATAAGCCTGGTAACCGCCTGGGAGATCTAAGGCAATCTGCCCCTCCTGGAGCTTGGTTTCCTGTATGCAGAAAAAATCTGCATCCGCTTCGCGGAAAAAATCTAGAAAGCCTTTCTGCACACAGGCCCGCAGGCCATTGACATTCCATGAGATAAACTTCATATTCCCTCCATTTCTAAGCACTTGTTTTATACACACAAAAAATTTACCCAATTACGCAGGAATAAAAATAAAACTGAATATGAAAAAAATAATCACAAGGCAATTCCTGTGACCATTTCTATCTTCCATATTCAGCTCCTATATGGCTCAAATAGGGCATCTATCTGTATTCCTCTCATAACCTCTGTTTTTAAAATAAAAATGCGGAAGATGGGACTTGAACCCACACGAGCATACACCCACAAGATCCTTAGTCTTGCCTGTCTGCCAATTCCAGCACTTCCGCATAACCCTCTGGCAGTCCCGTTTGCTTGTCCTAAAACAGGAGCACCATGACGACTTTGTTAGTATAGCAAATCTGATGAAATATGTCAACAAGTTTTTGAAATTTTATTTTACAAAATTTTTCCCTGCATCTTCAGGCAGGCTATGGACTATCTATGGGAACGCCTTTAAATCAGGCCATAATGCCTGCAGGCCTGGTAAATCCCATTTTCCTTCAAAGGCGCCGTTACATATTCCGCTGCATCCTTTGCCTGCTGCATCCCATCCCCCATAGCCACAGAATGGGCCGTATATCCCAGCATATCCAGGTCATTGGTGCTGTCCCCGAAGGAATACGTATCCCCATGGGAAATTCCCAGGATATCGCATATTTTTTGGATCCCTGTTGCTTTGCTAAAGCCTTTGGGCACCACTTCCACAAAATTGCCGTCCCTGTGGATCACCGTGTACTTCCCTTTCAGCCACTGCTCCAACTCCTGCTGCCTGCCCGCATCTTCCAGGCAATTTACGCAGAATTTGCTGACCTCCAGGCTGGCTTCGCTGCCAGAAACACGGACCATATTTTCCCCCAGTACCTTTGACACTTCCTGGACAAACAAAGCGCCTTCCGGGAAACGCTCCTGGTCTGCATAGATACACCGATGGCCTTCTAATATGTACGCAGCGCCAATCTCTTTCAGAAACCCATTGACCCGCTGGATTTCCCCCTCTTCTATCCTATGGTAAAACTTTACCTGGCCGCAAAATTCCACAAATGTGCCGCACCCTGCCAAAACCCCGTCAAAGCCCAGCGGCATCAGAGGCGCATCCGGGATAAAAACCCTGGTACGCCCACTGCTGATAAACAGGCGGTGCCCCCGCTCCTTCATCAGCCGAAAGGCTTCCCTCGTACTGTCCGGAATCCGCTGGCCTTCATCCCAAATTGTTCCATCAATATCAAAAAATAATGCTTTTCCCATTATGCAGCACCTCTCATCTGTAAATTAATGTAATGCAATAGCCAAAAATTTCCGCCTGTGGGCTGCTAATCCGCATTGGCAGAAAAATTTTTGCCATCTGCATAGCACGCCCATAACATTGTAACACTAATAGCAGTATTAATTCAATAGGAGGTTTATTATGTCACAAAAGGATTCTGCAATCTTTTGCAACAACTACGGAGATTTCTCCCAGGATTACAAAGAATTTCGGGAGATGACAGAAAAATTTTACCAAAAGGAAATCAACGTGGCACAATACAAGGGATTTTCCGGAAAATTCGGAAGCTATGCCCAAAGAGGGGGCAGCGCCAGCATGCTCCGCCTGCGCCTGGCCGGAGGGGAAATCAGCAAAGAGCATTTAAAATTTATTGCAGACAGCATTGAAAAATACCAGATTTCCCTCACCCACCTTACCACCTGCCAAAGCCTCCAATTCCACAACCTGTCCAAATCCCAGGTCTGCGGACTGGCAGAGGAAGCTTTTCAGCAGGGCATTATCACGCTGGGAGGCGGCGGGAATTACCCCAGGAATGTTATGTGCTCCCCACTCTCCGGCGTACAAAAAGGAGAATATTTTGACGTAATGCCTTATGCCAAGGCAGCTGCCGGGTATCTGCTGGGATTTATTGATAAGGTGAAGCTGCCGCGGAAATTAAAGGTATGCTTTTCCAACTGCAAAGAAAATAAAACCCACGCTACCTTCCGTGACTTGGGGTTCACAGCGGCCGCGGATGGGACGTTTGACGTATACAGCGCCGGAGGGCTGGGGCGCGAGCCGCGCATGGGCGCATTGGTGGCCACTGGCATAGATCCTTCTAAAACCCTCTATTATATTCAGGCAATGGTTGACACCTTCGTGGCTTATGGAAATTATGAGCAGCGCGGGAAAGCGCGCACCCGCTTTATGCAGGAAACCCTTGGAACAGAAGGCTATATAAAGGCTTACCAGGAAAAATTGGAACAAGCCCTCTCAGGGAAACACCTGGATCTTCCTGCCCTGGCAAAAGCTGGCTCCCAAAAACAAGGGGAGGGCACAGCGCTGGCCCATCCCAGGGCAATCCCCCAGAAACAGGATGGGCTGTATGCCGTATTCTATCATCCTATTGGCGGCAGCCCCCGCCCTGAAATCTTCCGGGAGCTGTACCATGCTATCCTGCCCATGGATGAAGCCAGGCTGCGCATTTCACCTGATGAAAGCCTCTACATCATCAACCTGGCTGCCCATGAAGCAGAAAAAATACTGGAGATAACAAAAGACAGCGCACAGACAGTATTCGAATCTTCGGTAGCCTGCATTGGCGCCTCCATCTGCCAGGTTGGCGCAAGGGATTCCCAGAAGCTTTTAAGAAACTGTGTTGAAGCCGTGCGCAAGGAAGGCTTGGCAGGCCATGTGCTGCCGCAAATCCATATTTCCGGCTGCCCTTCCTCCTGTTCTGCCCACCAAATTGCCTCCCTTGGCTTCCGCGGCGGCGTCAAACAGACGCCAGACGGCCCGAAGCCGGCTTTCGCTGTTTTTGAGAACGGATGTGAAGTACAGGGGAAGGAACGCTTCGGAAAGGATTTAGCCGTTATGGCAGAAGAAGATATTCCGTCATTTTTGGTGGAATTGGGAAAGGAAATCACCTCACGGGACATGGACTACCCTGCATTTTCCGCCAATTGCCATGACAGGCTTTTGGAGATCATAGGGCATTATGCTTAACAGCAAATCCAGGGCTTAAAGCAGGCTTGGGCATAAAAGGCTCTCCTATACGCCCAAGCCGAACTTAGCGGCCCGTTCATGGAAGCGCTGCGCCGTCTGCCCTAAACCACCACCTCCAATAACTGTTTCCCCTTACAGGCCACTGTTTTTATCCCAGCCTTTTTGTTTTTATTAAAATTAAAGCTTAATAAATACCCCTTCTCCAAATGGTACGCATCCAAATAACCGGCCAACTGTTCTTCCCCCCTTCGGTTGTAGCTGTCCCCATGGTAAATTTTCATTTCAATGACATACTGGCGCCCATGGTAATCCACAACCACATCGGTCCGTGTGGCATTTCTGGTCTGCGCCTCCACATAATAATTCCCCACGCCATTAATAATTGGCCTCAGATACAGCAAAAAAAGGCGCCGCCCATTTTCTTCCAGAAACCTGGCATCGCTTTCCCGGTATACATCCGTAAAATATTCCAAAAATTTTTCCATCACCAGGTCCATATCCAGAAAACCATCCCTGATAAACTGATTTTTCTCGAAAGAAGGCAGCGGGCAATCCAACTGCTTCAGCATGTCCTCCGACAAAAAGTAATTGTACATCCGAATTTCGAAAATACGGTTGGCAACCACTGCCTTCCCCTCCGCTTCCTTCAAAAACCCAAACATCGTGCCAATATCAAATGCCTGGCTGTCAGGATTATAGGGAAATTCCCGCCCATTGAAAAGAATGGCATAGAGCATGTTCCGCAATTCAGGATAATCCTCCAGCTTTTTTTTCATATCATCAAATAACGCGGCCGGCCTTTTCATCATATCACTGACAGCCCTGACAACCCCTTCCTTTGTCCAGGCGGAAGCCCTGTCCAAAAAGGATCCATTTCCAGCAATCTGCTCATCCAGCATCTTACAGATATAAGAAACAAGATATGGATATCCGTCTGTATAGTCATAAATCAGGCCTGCCATGCCCGCCACATCCATGCCAGCCTGGTAGCAGCCTTCATATTCCAGCAGCATCCCAGCAATATCCTCTGGGGAAAAGCTCATATCCACACAAAAATCAACAGCAATATTCCATGGGCTGTTCCAGTTATGGCCGCCATCTGGCACAAATTTCTGTTTCAGGTTTTTTATGTCATAAATCCCCGCAAGGATCACGGATTGGAAAAATGGCGACTCATCCCGGTCAATATAGCCATTCCGGAGCCCCGCCAGAAAGTCCAGGAAAATTTGGTTATTGGATGCATTATCCACTTCATCAACCATCAGCACCAATGGCTTTGGGGCAATCTGGCACCATTCATGAAAGCATTCAAACAAACCTCTCAGCGTAGGCGCCATTTTTAATTCCTGGGAAAACTGCTGCATCCTTTCCAGGATTTTATCTGGAATCATCCCTTTTGCACCATATTTATTCATAAGCACCCTGCAAAAAGCCCCTGCAAAAAAATGCTCTGTTTCAAAATCACGATGGCTTAATTGCTGGAAATCCAAACGCAAAACCGTATAATCTCCTGCAAGAAAGCGCGCCAACGCCTTCAAGGTCGTTGTTTTCCCATACTGCCTGGCCCGGTTTATGGTAAAATAATCCCCATTGTCCACCATTTCCTTGATCTGGGCCAGCCTGCCATCTATATTTACCATAAAATGCAGATGCGGTTTGCAGTCTGCAGCAATATTAAACCTCTTTCCCATAAATGTTCCCTCCTTTTTGCCCCTTTTCATGATAATTTTATCATATGCACCCCCGCTGCGCCACTCCATTTTTTGCAGTTTCTGCTGTTTATCAGGCACAGCCGGATAATAACTATCATATCTCCTTTCTTTCCCACATAAACTAAAACAAAAAAGGGAAACGCCATGGAAACCATTGACACCATGATACAAGACCGACATCTGGAAATGATAAAAGCCGCCATCCCTTATCTAGACACGCCCAGGCAACGGAGCATGGCCATGCTGGTTAAATTTATGGAATTACAGCGTACAGCCGCCCTGTTCCAAAACCCGGAAAACAACCTGCGGATGTGCTCAGAGGACAACGAGGAGGAAGCCCCTGTGCAGATGCTGGCGGCAATCCGGGAATACTGCACGGACAAAGAAAAAGAAATGGTGGATAACATCATCAGCTTCGTCCAGATGTTCTCCACCTACGGAACCATTTTCAGCGCTACATAAACCCAGCCACAGAAAGGAAGCCTATGAACCCACAAGACTTACTGAACAACCCGCAGCTCGCCAATATTTCGCCAGAAAAGCTGCAGTTTTTGATGGAGCTTGCCAAAAACAATTCTCCGAATGCCTCCACCCCAAAGGAAATGGCAGAATCGATAAAAAATGCCTCTGAAAACGTTAAGAAAGAAGGCGTAAGCTTCTCCCCCAATGAACGGGACCTGATCATCGAGGCACTCAAGCAAAGCATGCCTCCCCAGGAACAGAAAAAAGTAGACTTATTGATGCAGATGATGAAAACAATGCGGAAATAGTCCCCGGCTGTGCCGTTTGGCAGCCTGGACGCCGCATTCATCTGGGTATGGAACCCACAAAGGGCACAGAACCCGCAAAGAAACCGGCATACAATTAGGGCTGCATCCAGCGCATAATAAAACCAAGCGCTTTACGCAGCCCTACATTGCCTTTAAAATTTATTTTGCTACGATATTAATAATCCTGCCTGGAACATAAATCTCTTTTATGATATTCCCAGTAAGCTTATCGCCAAGGGCTTCCTTCCCAGCAGCAATGGCTGTATCCTTATCCACATCCGCTGGAAGGGTAACAGTAGCCCGGAGCCTTCCATTTACCTGCACGGCAAGCTCCACGGTATTCTCCACTGTCTTTGCCTCATCATACTCCGGCCAGGACATCTGGTATACCCTGCCTTCATAGCCGCATTTCTCCCATAATTCTTCTGTAATATGGGGCGCAACCGGATTTAACAAAGCCAGGAAAGTCCGGAACTCCGTGCGGTTGATGCTGCCTGTCCTGGTAAAATCATTCAGCATGGACATCATAGCCGCAATCGCTGTATTATACTTCAGGTTTTCATAATCAGAACTTACCTTCTTGATCATCTGGTGCATCTTTGTCTCCAGCTCCTTGCGGTAGCCATCCCCATCCACCAGGATATCCTGCAGCTTCCATACACGCTCCAAAAACCGCCGGCAGCCCTTAACCCCATTTTCTGACCAGGAAGCGCTCAGGTCAAAAGCCCCGATAAACATCTCATAAGTACGCAGCGTATCTGCGCCATAATCCATCACAATGTCATCTGGGTTCACCACATTTCCACGGGACTTGGACATTTTCTCCCCGTTCTCCCCTAAGATCATGCCATGGGAAGTACGTTTCTGGTATGGCTCCGGCGTAGGCACAACGCCCTGGTCATATAGGAACCTATGCCAAAACCGGGAATACAGCAGATGCAATGTGGTATGCTCCATACCGCCGTTATACCAGTCTACAGGAAGCCAGTAATCCAATGCCTCCTTGCTGGCCAGCGCCTCTGTATTCTGCGGGTCTGTGTAACGCAGGAAATACCAGGATGAGCCAGCCCATTGGGGCATGGTATCTGTCTCACGCTTCGCAGGGCCGCCGCAGCATGGGCAGGCGGTGCTTACCCAATCTTCCATAGCTGCCAGCGGGGATTCCCCGTTATCTGTGGGCATATAGCTCTCCACCTCAGGAAGCTCTAAGGGAAGCTGTTCCTCTGGCAGCGCCACATAACCGCATTTTTCACAGTGGACAATGGGAATCGGCTCGCCCCAATAACGCTGGCGGGAAAATACCCAGTCCCTGAGCTTAAAATTGGTCTTGCCCTTGCCAATTTTCTTTTCTTCTAAAAATGAGATGATCTTTTTCTTGGCCTCCGCCACCTCCAGGCCATCCAAAAAACCGGAATTTACCAATGTGCCAGTGGCTACATCCGTATAGGCCTCCTGCTGCACATCCTCCCCGCCGGCCACCACTTCAATAATCGGAAGATTGAATTTCTTGGCAAACTCCCAGTCACGGGTGTCATGGGCAGGAACGGCCATGATTGCTCCTGTCCCATAGCTCATCAGAACGTAATCCGATACCCAGATGGGGATTTCCTTGTTATTCACAGGGTCGACAGCGCGCAGGCCATCAATTTCTACGCCTGTTTTTTCCTTTGCAAGCTCAGAACGCTCAAAATCCGATTTCCTGGAAGCCTGCTCCCGATATGCCAATACTTCATCCCAATTCCCAATCTCATCCTTGTATTTGTCCAGAATGGGATGCTCTGGGGAAACCACCATATAAGTAGCCCCAAAAAGCGTATCCGGCCTTGTGGTATACACTGTGAGTTTCTCATCCTTCCCGGCAATCGGAAAGTCCACTTCCGCGCCCTGGCTTTTGCCGATCCAGTTCTGCTGGGACACCTTCACCCGCTCAATATAATCCACATCCTTCAGGCCTTCCAGCAGCTTCTCTGCATATTCCGTAATTTTCAGCATCCACTGGCTCTTAACCTTACGGACAACCGGCGCGCCGCAGCGCTCGCAGACGCCATTAACCACTTCCTCATTGGCAAGCCCCACCTTGCAGGATGTACACCAGTTAATGGGCATCTCTGTCTTATAAGCCAGCCCCGCCTGGAACAATTTCAAAAAAATCCACTGTGTCCAATGGTAATACCCTGGATCCGTGGTATTCACTTCCCGCTCCCAGTCAAAGGAATACCCCAATGCATGGAGCTGCCCCTTAAACCGCTTCACATTATTCTGCGTAACGATCTTAGGGTGTATCTTATTCTGGATCGCATAGTTCTCTGTCGGGAGCCCAAATGCATCCCATCCCATAGGATAGAGGACATTATAGCCCTGCATCCGCCGTTTCCTGGCTACAATATCCAAGGCTGTATAAGGCCTTGGGTGCCCCACATGAAGCCCCTGCCCTGATGGATAAGGAAATTCCACCAATGCATAATATTTTGGCTTGGAATAGTCGTCTGTCGCCGCAAAGGCCTTCTCCTCATCCCAAACCTTCTGCCACTTTTCCTCTATGGCTCTGTGATTATATGGTGCTGCCATTTTCTTTCCTCCTAAATCTATTCTCTTTAAAAGTTTATCACATGGCGCACATTTGTCAAGATAGTTTGAAATATATCTTTCACCCTTAGCCAGCTTAAACAGAACTGCATTCAACTGTATGAGCGGACCCTCCCATTATGCAGCCCCTGCCACACAGACGGCCTGGGCTGCCCTGATTTCCAGTGGCACCGCCATTCATATATTTCCTAAATTTTCTCCCTTGTAACCTTCCATAGACACAATATTTCCTGGACTTTTGCCGAGCGAGACAGGGAGGCATATCCTCTTATACAGTTGAATGCAGCTCCATTCAGCCGCCTATGGGAACAGATCTCCCTCTTTATTATAGTTTATCCTATGGATTCGTTTCAAGCTGTGACATAATTTGTGACAAAAATTATGTAATATTTTGTCTTTTTTTGTAATTTTCACCAATCTTCTACTGCTCCCATTTATCACAGATAGAATTAATCTGATCCGCCAGCTTCCCCAGCTCCTTATTAGGGCGCCCCTGGGACCTGCGCACCACGGCCAGCAAACGTTCTGCCGCTGCCAGCAGCCTGGTAAATACCGTAGAAACCGTGCGCCCTTCCTTGGCCTTCGCCGCCTTGCGCACCCTGCTTCCCTGCGCAATGCAGGCATTTGCAGCCAAATCATAAATATCCCCGCTATAAGGCGCAACCGCGGAAAGCCCTGTTTCTTTTGTAATCAATGCGGCAAAATTATCACAGACCTGGTCTTCCCCATGGACTACAAAGACACGCTTAGGCGTATCCCCAAGCGCCCTTATCCATTCCAACAGATGCTGCTGGTCCGCATGCCCGCTGATGCCTGCCAGATTTTTAATCTGGGCGTGCACCTCAATGGCCTCCCCAAAGAGCTTCACTTCCTGTGCCCCGCCTAACAGCAGGTTCCCCAATGTGCCCGGCACCTGGTACCCTACGAAAAGGATCGTGGAATCCGAACGCCACAGGTTATGCTTCAGATGGTGGCGGATACGGCCGGCCTCACACATGCCGGAAGCGGAGATAATCACCTTGGGCTCTTCAATAAAATTGATCATTTTAGACTCATCGCTGGTAACAGACACCTTAAGGCCTGGGAAACGGATGGGGTTCTCGCCTTTCCGCACCAGTTCCAACGCCTCTTTGTCAAAACATTCACGCACATTTTTATGGAAAATATTTGTGGCCTCCACAGCCAGGGGGCTGTCAATGTAGACTTCAAAATCCGGAAATTCCGGCAGCAGCCCCTCTTTTTTGATTTTACGGAAAAAATAAAGCATTTCCTGTGTCCTGCCAACAGAGAAAGCCGGAATGACCAGGTTGCCGCCCCGAAGGAAGGTGTCCCTGCATACCTGGGCAAGCTCCTGGGCATAATCCGGCGGGTTTTCATGGAGCCGGTCGCCATAGGTGGATTCCACAATTACATAATCCGCGTCCCTTATGTACTGGGGATCCCGAATCAATGGCTTATTGCCATGGCCAATGTCGCCGGAAAACAGAAGCTTAACCTTTTCATCCTCCTCCGTGCCCCATATTTCAATGCTGGAAGATCCCAGCAAATGGCCTGCGTCCGTAAAGCGGATGGAAGCTTCCGGGCACAATGTGATGATCTCGCCATATTCACAGGGGATAAAATGCTCCAACACCCCAATGGCGTCGTCCATATTGTACATAGGCTCCACTAAGGGACGGCCTGCACGCTGGGCTTTCCGGTTCTTCCATTCCGCTTCAAACATCTGGATATGGGCAGAATCCTTCAGCATAATATTACATAGCTCCATAGTCGCCCGGGTAGCGTAAATCTTCCCCCGAAAGCCATGGCTGTAAATCAGCGGCAAAAGGCCTGAATGGTCAATATGGGCATGGGTAACCAGCACATAATCAATTTCAGCGGGATTCACTGGTATTTCCTGGTTCTCATACAAATCCGCCCCCTGCTCCATGCCGCAGTCCACCAGAAGGTTAACCTCCCCCATCCGTACATAGTGGCAGCTGCCTGTTACCTCATGAGCCGCGCCCAAAAATTCTAGCTTCATGCAATCATCTCCTTCGTTATATATTTATAAAAAAAGAGGCAAGAACATGTTACTGCTCACACAGGCCTGTGGATTTATTGCAGATAAATGGTTGCTTGCCTTCTTTCTTTATCGGTTCCATGATTCTGATAAGGATCCTATTGTCAGAAAATATAATATTACTGATTTCTTTGTCGTGTAATATAAGTTCATCATACCATATTTACTCGAACTTTACAATTTCTTTTTTTAAGCGTTTCATAATCTTTTTTTCCAGGCGTGAAATATAAGATTGGGAAATTCCCAACAAGTCCGCCACCTCCTTTTGGGTCAGCTCTTTCCCATGGGCGTTAAGGCCGAAGCGCAGCTCCACAATGGTACGTTCCCGCTCAGAGAGTTTTTCTACCGCTGCCTTCAGCAGGCTCTTTTCCACCTCAGTCTCAATATCCCGGTAAATAATATCTTCATCCGTGCCTAAAATATCCGACAGCAGCAGCTCATTCCCATCCCAGTCCACATTCAAAGGCTCGTCAATAGACACCTCCATCCGTGTCTTATTGTTGCGGCGCAGGTACATCAGGATTTCATTCTCAATGCACCTGGAAGCATAAGTTGCCAGCTTAATATTTTTGGTAGGGTTAAAGGTGTTGATGGCTTTGATCAAGCCAATCGTCCCTATGGAAATCAAATCTTCTACACCAATTCCGGTGTTGTCGAATTTTTTGGCTATGTATACCACCAGGCGCAGGTTGTGTTCGATCAGGACGTTTTTTGCATGCTCTGCCTCCTTTCCATCCAGCATCTGAATGTATTTATTTTCTTCCCTTGCTTCCAGGGGCGGGGGCAGGATTTCTGCGCCTCCAATATAATGGACGTCGCCCCTCTTCAGAAGCAGCATATTCCAGAAATTAGATATTAGCCTTAACTGGAAATGCTTGGGTATTGCAATCTTTATGAACATGTTCATCCTCCTTCAAATTTCCATACTCTTTCCATTTAATATCACGTCGCATCTGTCGTCCTGAAATAATTTTTCCTCTGCAATCCCAAAGACCGGCTTATCCAGATAAACCGGGCGGTCCTCCTGTAAAATATACATTCCCTCCAGGGTAACGGCTTCTATGACCCCCTGCTCCCTTCCCAAAGAATGGAAAGGAATCAGCCGGATGGGCAGCCTCTCCTTTTGTATCTGCTCCCAGAGAAGGCTCTTTCTGACGATATGTACAGGGCGGTTCACCATTGGATCCACCAAAAGGTTCCCCGTATCCCAAAAACCTTTCGCAGAAACCTTTTTTTCCCGGGTGACCAGCAGAAGGCTGCAAACCGTCCTCCTTTGATGCCGGATCTGCAAAAAGAGCCTTTCTGCAGCCTCCACAGCTGCCACTGCCCCTGCCAGGCAGGCCAGGACATGCAAAACCCCCTGCCCTTTTGGCATGGCCCATTCCAAAAAACCACCCAACAGAAGAACTGCCAAATAGACAGCCGCCCATCGGCCAAAGAAGGATTTTACCCAAAATGCCTTACTGCGCCCGCCAGAATCCGGCATCGGCGCATTCCCGGATCTGTTCCTGGCAGCCCGTTTTCGGAAACTTCCCATTGTGCCGCAGCACATCCATACCATACATGGGTTTACAAAAAAATGCACTGCCAACTGGTACAGAGCCGGGTCATGCATTTGGAAAAACAGGAACATAGAGCCGCCTGTACCTGCCAGGCTTGCCAGAAAAACCCTCCGCAGCGGCGTTGGCTGCCTCAGAAGCTTCCCAGCAGACCAAAGAGCCATGGCATCCATCGTAAAATTTGTCAGGAACCAGACATCTGCATAAATTTCATATTCCGCCTGCAACCTTCCCTGCCACCTCCTCCCTTCCCCTGCCCTTGCCCCAATGGCTGCCATTCAGGATGGATATACAAGGCTTTTCCTGCCATCATCCCTGCCCTCTTTTCCTTCCCTGAATGCTTACAGTATAGGGGAATTTAGAAGATTTTTTTGTCAAACTGATGCCCTGTTTCAGGAAAAATTTTTTACAGAATCTGACAGCATGCCCCTTGATTTACTTTGTTTTTTTCTTTGTTATTTTAATTTCTGTCATTTCAGATTGTGGCTGCGCATCATCACTGGGGGCTGTGCAATTACTTTAGAGTTACTATTCATGGCCTGGAGCCGCTCATGGCAATAATCTGGGACGGTATTTAAAGTTTTACTGCGCAAAAACCGACCCTCCACTCCCGGTGCACGTTTTTACAGAACGCGCTGTTTCGTGTATTCCTGAGGCGTGAATCAATGCCAAAAACTTAAGGGATACTATAGATGGGTGATGGAGGGGCTATGCGGATGTTTTTTGTGGGTATTGGATGGCGGTTGGGGGGGTATGCGCAACCCTCAGGCACCAGGGAAATAGGGCTTCCTTTACTGCCATATTGTAATTTTTTTATCCGCATGATATAATCTGAACAAGGGAAACGCGGCAGATTGGCAGCCATTAATTGGACTACAAGTCCAATGCAAATACAATGAAAATAAGATATAATTCCCCTAAAGCATAGCTTTATGGCTTTCCTCCCATAATTGCCCAGACATATAATGGGAGGCGTTACCATACCAACTTAAATTGCTATACAGAAAGGGGACGAAGTATATATGGCAGAATTTTTAATGAAACCCAAAATTGACTTTGCCTTTAAGGAGATCATGATGGATGACAGGGCACGCACAGGGTTTTTGGCAGCCGTCCTGAAGGTCAGGCTGCAGGATATCCGGGAGACCGTTATCCTCAACACAGGCCTGCGCAGGGAACATATTGACGACAAGCAGGGCATACTGGACGTCAGGCTGCTCCTGAACAATGACATGGAGATTGACATTGAGATACAGCTCTCAAAAATGGCAGTGTGGGCTGACCGCTCCCTGTTCTACCTGGCAAAGATGTTCACAGGGCAGATTAAGCCTGGGGAGCCCTACCATGTGTTCAAAAAATGCGTAGGCATCGGTATCCTGGATTTTATCCTGTTTGAGGATAGCGGCTCCCAGCAGCCGCTGGGCAGCATACAAGGAACAGCAGCCACGCAGGGGCTGGACAGCCTACAGAACGGAGACACACAGGAGCCAGACAGGGACTCCCTGTTTTACTCCCGCTTCCATATCCGTGAGGACACCCGCCACTTTATCTACACAGACAAGATGGAGTTCCATTTGATTGAGCTGCCAAAGCTGCCCAAGGAACTCCTGGAAAACAGCAGCGACATTGAGCGCTGGGCTAAGTTTATCAACGCTGAACAGAAGGAGGAATTTGACATGCTGGCTAACATTGACCCTAATATTGCAAGCGCATACCATACGCTCCAGGCCATCAGCCAGGATAAGGCTAAGCGCATGGAATATGAAGCCCGCGAAAAAGCTATACACGACTACAATACAGGCATACTGGAAGCACAAGAGCGCGGCATTGAAATTGGCACTGAGCGTGGCATTGAGCGTGGCATTGAAATCGGCACTGAGCGAATCAACAAATTGCATGCATACTTAATACACGAAAAACGCTTTGATGACTTGGAGCGGGCCACCCAGGACAAAGGCTTTCAGCAACAGCTTTTATCAGATTATGGAATCTGACCTTTGCCTTTAAGGGGATCATGATGGCTGCCAAGGCCTGCACCAGGTTTTGGGCAGCCACCCTGAAGGCCAGTCCACAGGATATCTGGAAGACTGTTATACTCAATACAGGCCTGCGCAGGGAACATTTTGACCACAAGCTACAAAACAGCAGCGACATTGAGCGCTGGGCTAAGTTTATCAACGCTGAACGAAAGGAAGCATTTGACATACTGGCGAACCTCAACACCAATATTGCAAGCGCATACCACACGTTCCAGGCCATCAGCCAGGATAAGGCTAAGCACATGGAATATGAGACCCACAAAAAGCCATACAGTTCCACCAGCAATTTATCTCCATCCCAACAGGAACCCTGCATTGTTATATCCATTTCATAATCATAATAAGTATTGTTATTTTCTGATTGTCTCCAAATATCCTCTCTTTAGTATCTATCATATAATCGTATTTTCTATACTGTATCAAATATTCTCTGTGTGCATAAACTTTCCCCTTATCCGCTCATAATCATCAGATATCAGTTTTCAAGATACATTTCTGAAACACTGCGATATGGCTTTTTAATTTTTTCAATAAAATTTAGGGAATGATATTAATAAAGCTGTTTTGAACTATACTTCTTATCCTTCTCCATCCGGCATAACGCAAGCCATCCCAACAAAGGTACCTTCAGAATTTTATTCTCAACCTCATCCTTCTATTGCTCACTGCATATCAGTGATAATTCATCTCTAACTGCAGCATCCAAGCACAACTCTGAATACCAGTCTTGTAGCGTGATTCCCTGTTCCTGGGAATATAACCTACAAAATAGGTGTCTCATGAGCCAGTATAAGCAAAGGCCACCATGCTACATGTAAGTTTCGTTCAAAAACAGTAATCAACAACAACCCTCTTATCTGAATCCATAACAATTGGGATATGATAATTTATAATGTGATTGCTCTATAAGTCCTTTTCCTTTTTTCTCACCCCTTCCAAATTGATAAATATTGTTAATCAAACCCAGAGCACTTTCTTTCCCAAAAAACAATTCATATATTTCCTGAATGGATACCATAACTTTTTTATTTTTCTGCTGGATATGCCATACCATTCTCTTAAAAAACTACCTAACGTATGGTATACCATAAATAACGTTTACCAAGAATCGGTTAGAAAACTGATAACTATAATAGAAATTTGAGGAAGTCATGAATTTAAAAAACAAAATCCCCCGCTGCTGAGCAACTGGGTATCTGGACATAGCTTCTTTTCCAGAACCCTGCAAGCAACAGGGGGATTAAACCCGTGAAAGAATAAAACTGGGGCAACCCTGTTCCTAGATACAGTTTTGCCCCAGTCGGTATGCTACTTCCTAATTTATAAAGAATTACCAGCGGCTATGGGAATCCTATTTCTTAATCCCAGTCTACATTGCCGCCGCCGCCATCTTCAATACTATTCGTCAGAATATCTTCATTTTCAAATCGGATAATCTCTGCTTCTGGTGCTTCATATTTTTTCATGCACATTCACCTCCTTTCAATTTGCTGGCAGTTCTGCCTGCCCTTGCTCATCTAAGACTTCCAGCACGACAACTTCTAAGATCACTGGCTCGTCCTCGGATTCTCCTTCCTCAACGACCCCTGTTACCTGAATCCAATCGCCGTCCTTCGGATCAGAAACAACATATTTGAGGGGCACTCCCAACTCTGTCTCGCCTTCTTCCCCTGTAAGGGTTCTAAAAACGCAAGGCATGTCGCCGTCCGCCCGATAAGTTCCTTCCAGCTGATAGATCTTGCCAGAATATTCCTCTGTATGCTCTTTTAGTGCAGTAATGGCCTCAACATAGTTGTCATCTGTAACCACATTGATATCGTCTTTCAATACTTCCAGCAGATCCTCATCTGTGGCATCCTCACCCAGCAGCGGTTCTTGGCTGTCATCTGCCTCTTCTTTGCCGTTAGGTGAATCCTGCCCATCTGAGTTGCTGTCAGGCAAATCCTGCGTGTCTGAACTGCTGTCTGGCTTCTTTAGGGAATCCTTGCCACTGCAGGCCACCAAAGAAATGCTCAAAACCACACAGAAGAAAAAAGCTAGAAATTTTTTATACATATTCGATACATTACCTTTCACTAAGAAATGGAGGCCATCCGCACAGGAATATAAAGTCCCTTCCTGCGAATGGTCTCACATTTCCGTTAATTTTTCAGAAAAAGGGAATTGCTAAAATATAAAAACAGCTTGTTCCCTTATCTCTCTACAGTGCCTGGCTCTGTGCCACAAGTTCATTGTAACTCATGCCAATAATCTCACTTGAAGCCTCACTGCCATTCTCAAACCAAATAAAAGCCCTTGCCCAGATCTTCCTGTCACGCATACTAGCCGGAATATTAATTCTATAAGAAATACCTATGGCATTCGTATCTGTCATTTCCACTATTGTTGCTGTTCCTCCTACCACCATATCCATATCAAGCTCTGGTTCCACATTCTGATATGCACTCTTGTTCGTGAAGATAAGGCCTCTGGTTTGTACTTCCATAGATGGGTCATTTACTGGAACCTCTGCTGTAATCTTAATCACGCCTTCTTCCAAAATCTCCATCTTAATGTCTGCAGCATAGCTTGGCTTATTGCAGTTCGTACACACACCATTCACAAAGTTGTGCTCTTTCTTTGCAATATCCGGGAATTCCTGTACAACATAATCTGGATCTGCCTGATGACAGTTCTTGCACTCTTTTACAACCTTATATACATCTCCACACTCTACAGGATCAACACCTTTTTCTTCGTACTCATGAGGAGTTTCAGATGCTTCGGTCTTAGTCTGACCCTTGTGGGTGTTATCGTTCTTGCAAACTTGCTGGAAAGTACGGTCTTCACAAGCTGCCTTGGAAGGATCTGTAATATCTACCCACTCCATATCATGTCCAAGTGCAGGGATTTCTTCTTGCGCTTCCAAAACCTTACCGCAGCTTGGGCACTTCTGCCCTGCTGTCAGGCCTGTATCTGTACAGGTAGGATCTACTGCTTCCAATACGGATTCTTTAGTTATCTCAAATACCTTTTCTTCATCTTCACAGTATACATAGCCATCCTCAACAAATACAATTTTGACTGTTTCACATTCACCCTGGCAAACACTATAGCCAACGATTGCATCCAATGGATTTTCTACTGGATTGGAATCTGCATCCAGCCATACCTCTTTCCAGTTATGGCGGGCTGAAATCGGAACCTGGTTAACATGCTGTGGATTATGCTCGCAAACCATATATCTGTATCCTGCCTTAGTGCATGTAGGAGCTACAGATTGATCTGTATCTTCCTTATAGCTATGGGCATTCGGATTCATTAGATCTGCATCTCCTAAGTCTATATCATCGAAAGTCTCAGTCGGGTCATTCTGACATGTAACCTTAATCTTACCATTCGAAGAACAGGTTGCCTCAACGTATTCATTTTTTAAATCATGACCTGTTGCAGGAATCTCCTTTTCATAAACATTGCCTTCCTCTGGTGTCTCTTTCTCTGCACAAACTTGGCATGTATAAACCTTTGTGCCTGTTTCTGTACATGTTGGATTCTCTGTGGTTACGCCTGTAGCACCTTCCTTAATTACTTTCTGGGTCTTAGCCTCATCCTCGTATGCAATTTCGCCCCTGCCATCCGCAGTTGAATTAATTACTTCAAAATCATGACCCGTCATTGGTGCAGTGATCGTTACATCTGTATCTGGCTCAGCCTGCCCACATGTTTTGCAAAAAGAACCACTCATTCCAGGAGTTCTGCATGTGGCTTCCGTAACCTTAGTTTCATACACATGGGAAGTTTTAGCTGGAATATCCTTTTCCATTGTATGGGCATCTAAATCTTCTGAGCATCCATTCATACAAGTATAAACCTTTACACCAGGCTTGCACTCACCGTCAGGATAGCTTTCCACACCGTTTGCCATATCATACTTATGGCCAGTAGCTTCTACGGTTACATCTAGATCATGGCCTGCGGTATCTGTAGAGCAAATTGTACAAATATAGGTATCTGTACCTGTTGTCTCACATTCTGCTGCTTTTTTTTGCTTGATGAAATCATCTACTGTCTTTTCATCGTCTGTCAGCTTCTTGCTATAATCCTCTTTGGACATAGTAACTACCGTTCCATTTTCACCCAATTCCTGATAAGAATGCATAGCAGGAACTACCTTTAATTGTGATACAACATCTGCTACATCCGGATCGCAAGTGGAGCATGTATACCTTGCAACACCATTCTTTGTGCAGGTTGGATTTGCAATAACTGTTATATCATCCATTTTATGATCTGTCTTGAGGTATCCCAAGGCTCCTGCTGTATCATGGCCCAAAACATCTTCAGCATCCTCTTCTGACATCACTTTCTTGCACTTAGAGCATCTGGTAATCAAAATTGCATTTTTCTGGCAAGTGGCTTCAACCAAATCGCCTTCATCCCCATCATGCTCTAATGCCGGAGTCACTTCTTCATAGGTATGGCCAGTTACTTCTGCCGTACAATTTGTACATGTATACGTCTTCTTTCCAGGCACCTCACATTTTGCTGCCTCTTCAGTATATACAGCACCTTCAGCGATTACCCTTTTTCCATCTGTGCCTTCAATTACATTACCATCCTCATCCTTTGCTTCATAACTGTGACCCATACGTGGCGCTGTGACTGTATATGGATTATCTTCAGTTCTCTGTTTTTTACAATATTCGCAAATTGCATCGCCAGTAGCTGCTGGATATTCACAAGTTGCTGTAGCTTGAGCTTCTATCCATTTATGGTCACTTACCTGAGCAGGAATTGCTCCCTCTTGTGTTTCACCACATTCGTTTTTGCACTTATAAACACCTACGCCCGGCTGACAAATACCGTTTGGCCACTCACTTGTGCCTTCAACCACTTCACCATTTTCAAAATCATGCCCGGTTGCCTCAACTGTCACAGTTTTAGTATGGCCTGCTGCCTCTGCTGTACAATCTGTACAAATATAAATATCTGTACCTTCACCTTCGCATGTTGGCTCCACCGTATTCTGGATGTAATCAGACACTTTCTTGTTAGCTGCTTCAAGCTTTTCAGTATATTCATCCTCTGTCAGTGTAACTTTCTTTCCTTGATCTATCTTTTCATAAGAATGGGTAAATGGAAGAGATTCAATTTTTGTTGCAACCTCTTCCTCATCTGGGTCACATGTAGTACATGTATACTGAGCAACTCCATTCCTTCCAGTCTCACAGTTTGGATTATTCAGAAGTGTTGGTTCTCCCCAGGTATGGTCTAACTTTACATATCCTCCTATTTCAGCTGCCTCCTGACCCAGAAGCTCTACTGCATCGCCGCTTTCCTGATCATCTCCGCATTTTGAGCATGTATAGGCTATAACTGCATTATGCTGACAGGTTGCAGACTTAATTTCATGAAGCATACCATCCGTATCATGCTGGAGCTGAGCCAGTTCCCGTGTAACGGTATGCTTTTCACTCTGAGCATCAGTACACACTGTACAAGTATATGTTGCAGAACCAAGTTCTTTACAAGTTGCTTCTACCACATTTGTTGCTATGATACTGCCCGCTGCATCTACAATCACTTTAGAGCCATCTTCTTCTTCTCTTACAGTGCCTTCTACAAAGACAGGCTTTCCATCGGTTCCCTCTACCACTGTGCCATCTGCATTATGCTGTTCGTAGGAATGGCCTAAACGTGGTTTCTCTGGATCAGCCACATATGGATTGTCAGGATTGCTTTCTCCGCATACAGAACACTTCTCACCCTTCATTGCTGGTGAATCACAGGATGCATCAGAACTTGCATCTACATACCTATGCTCATCTTTTGGATCAACGTTCGCATTTACTACTATCCTTTGTTTCGGGCAGTTAGTATGGCTACAAGTTGCATATAATTTTCCTGGCTTACAAGTCAAAGATACGCCGTTATCATCTTGGTCGTAAGTTGCTTCTGCATCATGCACATAATCATGTCCAATTGCAGCAACTGTTACGTCTTTGCTATGGCCATTCGTATCAGCACCGCATTTCCAACAAATGAACTCTGCTTCTCCAGTACTCTCACAGCCTGCCGGTGTTGTTACATTAACATAATCTGCCAATGTACCGCTACTTCCAGCACCAGCAAGGTACGCTGTTACTGCTTTTGTATATTCATCCGCCGTCATATCGCTGACTGTATTATCAGCAGCCACTTTCTGGTATGCATGGGAAGCCGGAATAACATCAAACTTTGTAGCCGTATTGCAATTCTTACAAGTATATTTGCCAAGGCCGTTTGTAGTACATGTTGCTGGCTTAAAAACCGTGGGCACTACACCTGTATAAACATGGGCATTATTGTTCACTGGGATTTCTTCCATGCCCTCTTTCGCAGTACAACGTGTGCATATCCTGCCTGCTGTCGTACCAGTCGTTCCGCAAGTAGCATCTACCTGTTCATGCTCTTCCCAATCATGGCCAAGGGCTTCAATCACTTCTGTATAGGTTTTTCCATGGCCATTTGCATCTTCGCCCTCATCACAATTTGGATTCTGGCAAGTAAACGTCCTTAATCCAGCCGTTGTACAAGTTGCAGCTGTTGTCTCTTCGCTTTGATAATTGTGGCCAGTAGCTTCAATCACTTCTGTATAGGTTTTTCCATGGCCATTTGCATCTTCGCCCTCATCACAATTTGGATTCTGGCAAGTATACGTCATTACTCCAGCCTCTGTACAAGTTGCAGCTGTTGTCTCTTCGCCCTCATAATTATGGCCAAGGGCGTCAATATCTTCTGTATAGGTTTTTCCATGGCCTTCTTCATCAAGACCCTCATCACAATTTGGATTCTGGCAAGTAAACGTCCTTACTCCAGCTGTTGTACAAGTTGCAGCTGTTGTCTCTTCGCCCTCATCATAGCTATGACCTACTGGCTCAGAAGTATCATCCACTTTCTCTCCGCTCCGTTTCTCACAGCCTGGATTTGTACATGGCTGATAAGTTGCTGCCTTTTGAGTACAACTTGCTGGCACGGTTATTTCTCCGCCCCACACATGATCTGTATTTGTACCTGCAGCAATATTCTCTACTATTGGCTCTTCATTAGGACAATTTTCATTTTTACAAGTCTTAGTTATTGTCCCCGCCTTGGTACAATCATCATCTGTGTATTCCACAACAATACTTGTAGCATCATAGGTACTGCTGCTTTCATCATAAGAATGGCCAGTAGCAGGTTCTCCTTGGATTACCTCTTTGGTTCCCTCCTTCTCTGCATGGCATACCGTGCATTCGATTACATTGTAACCTGCTTCCGTACAAGTTGCTGCATGGTGAACTAATTCTGTACCCCATTGATGGTCTGCCGACTCATACTCAATCTCGTCGCTCTCAACACTGCAGATACTGCAGATATGCCGTATTGTGCCAGGCGTTGTACAGCTTGCCTGATCTACAATTACAGTATTATACTCCTGGCCTTCTGCCTCTTGGCCCTGGATTACCTGTACATAACCTTCTCTTTCCCAGTCATGGCCAAGCGCATCTACATACTCATACTTTGCCTCGCCGTCTTCCTGGCATACATAATAATCCATGCCCTTCTTTGTACAATTCGGCAGGCGGGTATGCCTAACAAGTTCCCAATTATGTACATGCTCTTCTGCAGCATCTTCCACAGTGCTTTCTTCTGCATGTACATGCACATCATCATCTGCCGCAACAGAAGCGTCCGCTGCAAAGCCTGTCATGTTTGTTGACAGCACCATGCTTAATGACAACGCTACACTCAAGATGCGTTTTAACTTTTTTGAGTTCATATAATAGAAAGCTCCTTTCGTATGCAATTATTCGTGGCAAGCGAATAAACCCATAACCGGTTTGTCAGCCCCGGTAAAGCCACACTCTCCGTGCAGCTGGATCCTGAAATAGGCTTTGGGCTGTACCCAACCCCTTCCTTTGGCATTTTGGAGATTTTCAGAGATATTCACAAAACCTTGTGGATTATCCCTCATGAATTTTGCAACGATCCATGAAATATCAAAATAGCATCCTTTATTTGCAGCCTTGTTCCACGAAGGTATGCAAATCCCCGCGCAAAACATGTTTCTCGCTAAATTACCACCATCCGCCTCAGGGCAATCCTTATCCTCCCTTCCATCTATATCTTCCATGCACTTTGCCTCATGCATCTCAATACTTATTTGCCTTTTCCCGCTTTAAGCCACGTTTGCTGCCTCTGCAGCAAATGCACTGAAATAACCTGCTATTTATTCCCATGCATTTGCTGCAGAGACCTAATACAATTGCTACGTTTGGAGATCTTTTTCTATGTTACGGAATTAGTATATCACATCTTCTTCTAAAAGACAATCTATTTTTCTATATGGCTTTTTCTTCCACCGCCTTTCTAAAACCGATCCTTTTATTATACAACTTTCATTGCTTTTGTAAAGTGTCTTTTTGTAAAAAAATTATCATTGGGGATTGTACAGGTAAGTGTTTGCTTCTTGTCCACTATTATTGTATGCAGGCCTTTTTTAAATTTCTTATCTGTGCTGTACTGTATCTGGTAGCCAGTTGCTTTTGTATCCTTTTTCCAGGCTACCTTTAAATTTCTGCCTTTGACAGCTTTTACGGCCTGCTGTGCAGTGGCGGCTTGATGGCCGCCTTGGCGCTCGCCCTGTTATAATTGTCTGTTGCGGCGGCCTGCACGGTTATAATAGCGCTTCCTGTTCCCTTGATGGTTACTTTTCCATTTTTGGCTTCTGCAACTTTTTTATCAGAAGTCTTGTAGGTTGATTCCCCATTTCCCGCCTTCAGCTTTGCATTTAATCTTGGAAGGGCTTGCTGTAAACCTTGGTGTAGGAAGCAAATTTCTGGAACGCTTTCAGAATCGTAAATTTTTCGACACCATTCTAGTAAAGCCGCCAAGCCCTGTAAGGATAACAGTCACTGTCCCGGCGTTGATGTTGTCCCTGTATGCAACTGTGAAATATGTCCCTTCCTTCAGCTGAACCGCCCCATCCCGTACGGCAACAGCTGGAATCTTTACCTTGCCATCGTAGGTATAGGAAAACTGGCTTAGCTTAGCGTGGCCTGGCTACCTGAGAGCTGCTTCGGCTCTGTAACAAGCGGCTGGCCAGCGGGGGAAAATGGAATTCCCTGGCTCTGTGCAAAGGTATGCACATAAGAACCTTCTATTCCATAAATCGTCAAATTTACACAATTCCTGAACATATTTTCGCCAATATTAATAATATTTTCAGAGAATTTGAGGGAGGACAGGGCGGCGTAGCCGTCGAAGGCCTGGTTCCCTATGGCAGTAAGATGCCATCAACTAAAAGCCCAGCACCATTCCTTATCTTACATCGCTCCCCTGCCTATTCCTTCACCTGCAGAAGCTCCAACCCCCTATGCCTTGTCACATACACCGCTGCAGCTACTGTCCCGCAGACGTACCCCAGAAGATACAAGCCAAAGCAGGCGGCAAACACCCCTATGTTCCCTGCAAACCGCCCCAGGTCATACAATGCAAGGACTCCTGCCACCAGCAGGATTCCGGCAGCCCCAAGGCTCACCTGCTCAAACGCCATCATACATCTGGCGCGTTTCTTCGTTACGCCCAGGATCCGCAGAAACGCGGCTTCCAGGGATGACTGCAGGATCACCAGCATCGGCCCAAGCAGCCCCAGCAGCACAGCGGCTGCAACGGCAATCGGAAACAGCGACTCTAACAGGCTGCTGACACGCTTGATATTCACAAGCCCCCCAGAATCCAGATGGTAGGATACATTTTGCGAATATACCACGCTGCTCCCCCTCATTTTATCCAGAAAAGAATCCAGTTCTTCAAGCTTGTCATTGTCCGCCAGTGTAAATTCGCAGTGCTCCACCGGAAAGTCTATGGAAAAAAGCCTTGTCAAGTCATTTCGGATCCCTGTGAAAATGCTGCCGTGGATATTTGCATCCTCAGAATCCACTATACCTATCACCTTATAGTCCTTATACCCGTTTGATACCGCTTCTTCCCCCTGTTCCTTAAGCACAGAGTACAAAAGGCCTGACAACAGGCCAACCTCATCGCCAGGGGAAATGCCCAGCTTTTCTGCCAGCCCCTTCCCCACCAGGCATACCTGGCCAGTCCCTTCAAAGGAGGAAAAGCCATACCCTTCAACATAGTCCACAGTGGAGACCTCCCCCAGAGCCCGGGCAAGGTCGCTTGCAATTGTCATGGGAATATTCTCTTTTTCCCCTTCCATACGCACGCCAAAATTGTCATAACAGTAAAAGTCCTTTACCAAAGGCGATGTTGACAGCCTTACTGCAGAGTTAAATATTAAATCGGACGCCGTGCCTTTTACGCCAAGCTCATAGAAAGCGTCCTGGTATGTGATCTTAGCCAGGGCCAGGGTTCCAATTCCAGCAGACATGATCATTGCCAAAGCCAGGGAAACGGCTGTTTTTCCGGCAGCACGCCGCATATGGCGCAAAATATAGGAAAACACATGACGTATGGAGCCATAATTTCCCTGCATCCCAGCCATTTCCACTGCTGAGAGTTTTGCAGCGTCAAAGCCAATGGCTGTTGGGGCCTCTGCGGCGGCTCTTTCTTTTTTATCCGCAAATGTCCTGACTTTGCCTTCCTGCAGCAGTTCCAATGGCGGGACCTTTTTCATTTTCCGCAGGAAGAAATAAGCGGAAAGCGACACAAATAACAATTCCAAAACCAGGCACAGGATTACGGCACGGATTGGAAGCGCTGCGTCAGGCACATACCCTATGGGAGCGCTGTCTGCCACTTTTGCAAGGCTCTTGGCTCCCTGGCTCTGGGCATAGCACAGCCCAATGCTGCCGCCAATTGGCGCCGCAAAAGCCGCCACTGCCACAAAGGGCAATAGAACCGCATTTTTCGCTGCCTTTTCGGAAACGCCCAGCATACGCATAATAGCGTATTGCTTTTTATTCCGCCCAATATACAGGTACACCGCCAAGAAGGATGCAAGCGCTGCGCCTGTAATATACAGCAGGGTCGTGAACAGGGAGGCCAACGCCCCCATCCCAAGGCTCTCCTTCACATCCAGCCATCCCCTGTCTGAAAATTCAAGATCCAGGCCTGTTTTCTGGGCAAATTCTTCCGCCGCATTATAAAATGCTTCTATATCCCCCGCCTTCTCTGCGAAAACACTGAACTCCTGTGGCTTCATTTCATAATCATCTGGAATTTCCACTGGCAAAAGAGTGGTGGGCACATAAATGGTATTTGGCGAATAAGAATACGCAAAATCCGCATCCTGGCTGTAATATGCGCCAACAATGGAAAGCTCTGCAGCCTCCCCAAATGCAGGCAGATCCTCTCCCTCTATGGCCTGTACATTCCAATGGCAGAGCCTATCTCCCAGCTGCACATGGATCCTGTCGCCAATGGACAGGCCGTGGGCTTTTAGGAGATCCTCACTGACCACGCAGGCATCCGTATCCTCCGCTGTCACAGAACGCCCCTGGACGATAGACAGCCTCTGGTCATTAAATGCCGGTATGGCGCGCATATCTGAAGTATATACCACATCATATGCATAATAGTTATAGTTGATTGCATCTGCCCACCCCTTTTGACGGGTAAAATCTTCTGTCTCTAAATAATTTTCCGGCAGGCCGTCTATAACGCGCAGGATATCTTCCCCCCATTCCAAACAAAAATAGATCCCTGAGCCTGCGCCGCCTATCCCGCTATGGTATGCGAATACAAGGCACCGACTCCCGATCTCCAGGCTGTCATAAAATGCCCGCGTAAAGGAAGACTTGGCATAATACATATCCCCCAGGGGCGAATCTTCCATAATAAGGGACGGGCCAATATCAAGCCCCTCCCCACCGGCAATCAGCTTGATGTCGTCAAACTTCAAACGGACATGGTCTTCTATGACAGAGACATCCTTATCATCAATATATCCGTTATATGTCCCTTCAAACAATAGCTCCGACGCCCCCTCCATCAGACGCCTGTAATCCTCTGCCAATCCGGCTGTCATATACCTCCTGTCAGCCAGCGTTGCACCAGGCAGCGATGCGAATTCTTTCAGCTCTTCCTTTGTGGGCCATGGCTTGTCCTCCATCTCATAAACAATGCCATAGCCTGTCATCACACAGCCATTTGCTGACTGCACAGCCTTCGTCTCCATCGGGATATCCTGCACTTCGTTATCCAGGGATGCAACCGCATGGTAGAGGCTTTTTGCATGCTCCGCCTCCCGGGTGGTCACGGCATAATCTGTAACGCGGGAAAACAAGGCAAAGGACGCCGCAGCAATCAGAAGGAATGTCAGCAACGACTTCACCGGGGAACGCAGCAACGTTTTCAGGGCAATTGATTTTCTCATACTCTCATCTCCAATCAAAAATATTTCCTGCCGCATGCTTATTTTCAGAGAAACATCCCTGCCTGTTTCCCTGAAAAAGCCAGGAATGTTATCGCAGGATATTGTTATATTTTACCTTACCCATACGTCATACTTGCGATTTAGTTGTGCCATAGTTGTAAATTTTCTGTTCCTGTCTTTTGCATCAATGAAAGGTTACATTTCTCCGAAAACAATACAGAGAACCTGCCTGTCAGGCCTTTCTCACTGCCTTGCCCCTGCTTTAAAATTATAGCAAATACAAGCTGGCCAGCGGCAAGACCGCTAAACTTTCTCACTGCCTTGCCCCTGCTTTAAAATTATAGACAGGCAGCATCCTCTCCTGGATTTCTGCCGTCTCATAAATATGCCCCATAATCTCATCCGCGCCCCGGTAAGCAAAGGGCGCTTCATCCAATGTGTCTTTGCCAATACAGGAACAGTGGACGCCTTTCATTTCTGCTTTGAAATCAGAGACAGTATACTTATTTTTTACATATTCCCTCTTGATTAGCCGCCCGGCTCCATGGGGCGCAGATTCATTCCAGTCAGCATTTCCAAGGCCTACTCCAAACAGGATTCCATCCCGCATATTGATAGGGATGGCTACAAATTCGCCTTTTCGGGCTGACACCGCCCCTTTCCGCAAGATTGTCCTCCCTGCAGAAACATCAATAAAATTGTGGGCAGAATGGAAAATCTCCTGAATCTTCCATTTCATGCCTTTCGCCATCTCATCTAAGATGACTTCCCGGTTCAGCTTGGCAAATTCCTGTAAAATCTGCGTGTCATGGATATAATCATCCATAAGGCTGCCTTCCAGGTATGTCAGCTCATAAGGGATGTCCTGCCCCCTGCTTTTGAGGCAGTTATGCCCCTGGCGCAAATAATATTCTGCCACTTCTTTTCCCAGATGGCGGCTCCCGGAATGAATGACAGCATAGAGGAAGCCCTCTTTATCCTGGTCGATTTCTATAAAATGGTTGCCGCCCCCTAGAGTCCCCAGGCTCAGCATTGCCCTTTCCCCATGGATGTGGCGGCTGCACGTAAGCTCAGAGAGCATGGCCCTATTGCTGAACCTATGGGGATGTTTCCTAATCTGGTATCCGGAAGGCACATTTTCCCTGATTACGGTATCAAGCTTCTGGAACTCCATCCTTTTCTGTTTCAGTTTTGCAACCGTGATGCCGCACCCAATATCAATGCCCACCACATTGGGAAGCAGCTTGCCGCTGATCTCTGCGGTAAAGCCGATGGTTCCTACCTTGCCTGGATGCACGTCCGGCATTACCCGGATTTTGCATCCCTGAAATGCTTCAAGGTCACAGAGCTGCTTAATCTGCGCCATTGCATAGTCTTCTATTGTATCTGTGAATATTTTTGCAGAAGTATAGACTCCGTTCACTGTTTTCATAACAATCCTGTAACCATTCAGTACCTTTATAGCCACAATGCATACCGAACCGTTACACACTCCTTTCTCTTTTTTCGTGCCTTTTGCAAAATAGGCGCAAAAAGGCACCCCTTAAAAATTAGGGATGCGGATTGCCCATGCCAAAACGGAATATGATAAACGAATCCTGTGCCTTTTACTAATGCGCAGTTCAGCGCATTCCTGAGCCATGAATAGTAACAATAGTAACGATTTACAGAATTTAAGGAAGGATTTCCCCTTTACAACAAATAAAAATTATGTTAAGATATTATAAAATTTTTATTAAATCCCAAAGAGAATTTCTTTAACTGATGGCTTCGCAGGTGAGGTTAGTCCTATCCTGCGTTTTTTCATTTGCAAATTCTATTCTTTTTCCTGGGAGCATAACATTACTACAAAAGGAGGACATGTACCATGCTAGACTTTATCACAAACCTTAACAATGCTGTCAACAACATTGTCTGGGGCTGGCCTGCGCTGATCCTGCTGGCTTTCGTGGGCGTACTAATGACATTATTAACAAATTTTTTCCAATTGACCCATATCCGCCACTGGTTTCAGATGACCCTGGGAGCCATGTTCAAGGACAAACATGTATTTGGCCACACGAAAGACCGTTCTATTTCCCAGTTCCAGTCCCTGTGCACGGCCCTGGCAGCCACAGTAGGCACGGGAAATATTGTCGGGGTGGCCGGAGCCATTATGGTGGGCGGCCCTGGCGCCGTATTCTGGATGTGGCTGATCGCCTTTTTCGGCATGATGACCAATTACTCTGAAAACGTGCTTGGCATTTACTACCGGAGGAAAAACAGCGCCGGGGAATGGTCCGGCGGCGCTATGTACTACTTACGTGACGGCCTGGGGGCAAAGCCTGGCTGCAAGGCCATTGGATCGATCCTGGCTGTGCTGTTTTCCATCTTCTGTTTTTTGGCGTCCTTTGGAATCGGGAACATGACGCAGGTCAACTCCATTTCCGGAAATATGGAATCTGTGTTTGGCGTGCCCACCTGGGTTACAGGCATTGTAGTGCTGGCTGCCGGGGGGCTGGTGATCGTTGGGGGCATTAAGCGTATTGCCTCTGTAACAGAAAAGATTGTGCCTTTTATGGTGGTAATCTACATTGTTGGGACCGTTGTAATTTTCTTTACGAATATCTCCCATGCAGGCGCTGTCTTCCGGGCTATTTTCCAGGGAGCCTTTGCACTGGAGGCTGCTGGCGGCGGCGTAGTGGGCTATGGGATCAAGCTGGCCATTGAGCAGGGCATGAAGCGGGGCGTGTTCTCCAATGAGGCGGGGCTTGGGTCTTCTGTTATGGTCCACTCTAATTCCAACGTCAGCGAACCTGTGCGCCAGGGTATGTGGGGCATCTTCGAAGTATTTGCCGACACGCTGGTAGTCTGCACCCTGACAGCATTCTCTATCCTTTCTTCTGGCCTGATTGACCTGGAAACAGGAGTGGCGGCAGCTACATATAATGGGATTGAGCTGACAAAGGCCAATATTGTGTCCACTGTTTTCTCCATCCATTTTGGCAAGGTAGGGGCAGGCTTTATTGCCATCGCCATTATGCTGTTTGCTTTTTCCACCGTGCTGGGCTGGAGCCATTACGGAAGCAAGGCCTGTGAGTTCCTTTTCGGGGAAAAATACACGATTGTATATCGGACAATCTTTGTGATTGCCATCTTTGGGGGAGCCGTTATGGGTGACAACCTGGCATGGGATCTGGCAGACACCTTTAACGGCATGATGATGATCCCCAACCTGATCGGCGTACTGGCCCTTTCCCCGCTGGTGTTCCAGATCACAAAGAACTATACCAACCGTGTGCTGAAGGGCAAAAACGAAAAGCCCATGCTGTCTGCTTTCCCAGAGATCCAACGGGAGCAGGAGCGGAAACTGTAACCTATGACACCCCCATGGCGGCAAAGCCTGGGATTGCCATAAATCCAAATAGGAAAAGGCGGCTATAGCCGCCTTTTCCTTTACAACCCAATGCTATTTCTTCTTCAGGTAATAAAAGCCATAAGCAGGTATGTCTACCCCGCTCGCTTTCATTTCCTTCCCGGAAATCAAGTCCACATAGCTGCCATCCGTCTCATTGATCCATGCGGTTTTGTCATATTCGCTGAAATTAAACAGCCCTATCAGCTTCTCGCCCTCATAATATCTGCCTATGCACAGCACAGACGGATCCCATGTTTCAATGGTCCAGGCATCCGCATTTGACACAAATGCCTTCTCGGACTTCCGGATTTTCTCCAACTGCTTCAAGCCCTGGAACATTTTCCCTTCCACCGTTTCCGGGTCGCCTATATTCCCAGCCAGTTCCCATTTCATTGCCCCGCGGTGGATATAACGGGAATCTGCCGCTTTTTCCGGGTCTTCTTTGTACGTATAGTCATTGACCTGCCCAATCTCATCCCCGCTGTACAAAACCGGGATCCCTGACTGCATGAACATATAGGCATGGAGCGTCAAATCCATCTGGATTGCCTCTTCCATTGCCTGGGCATCCTGCTCAAACCCTGCCTTTTCAATTCCGCACATGGAAGCCGTGGTTCCGCAGAACCTGGCGTCACCTGTGACAGGATCCGCATTGTAAAGCTCTCCCCGGCTCCTGCTGCCCCCTGCGTATCCCTGAAAGTAATCATTTAAATATTTCTTGTGCGCCCGTTCTTCCATACCGTCTGCCCTCAGCGTGCCATAATCCAATCCCCAGCCAATATCGTCATGGCAGCGGAGGTAATTCAAAAATACATAATCCTTTGGCAAAGCATTCACAATATCCAGCTGCCTCCTCAACAGCTTCACATCCCTTGTGGCAACAGCATGCCATGTGGTCGCCATTGTGGTGACATTATAAAGCATATGGCATTCCGGCTTCTCTACCGTGCCAAAATAAGGCACAACCTTTTCCGGCTCCATCACAACCTCACCCAGCAGCAGGATGCCTGGGCAGACAATCTCACTGATGATACGCATCATGCGCACAATCGTGTGCACCTGGGGAAGGTTCCGGCAGGTGGTATTCAATTCCTTCCATATATAAGGCACTGCATCAATACGGATAACGTCGATCCCTCTGTTTGCCAGGTACAGGAAATTGTACATCATCTCATTGAATACCCTTGGATTCCTGTAATTCAAATCCCACTGGTAAGGATAAAATGACGTCATGACAAAATGCCCGATTTCCGGCAGCCATGTGAAATTCCCAGGGGCTGTGGTTGGAAATACCTGGGGCACCGTCTTCTCATACATGGCTGGCTCTTCTTCATTGTCAAAGAAAAAGTAACGGCTCATATACTCCCCATCCCCCTGGCGGGCTTTCTTTGCCCAATCATGGTCTTCTGACGTATGGTTCATGACAAAATCCATGCAGACATTGACGCCCCTTTTATGGCAGGCGGCCGTCAGGCTGTCTAAATCCTCCATGGATCCCAGTTTTTCCTGTACCTTCCGGAAATCCGACACCGCATACCCTCCATCGGAACGCCCCTTAGGGGTATCTAGAAACGGCATCAAATGAATATAATTCACACTGCACTGCTCAATGTAATCCAGCCTGGACTCCACGCCTTTCATATTTCCTGCAAAATTATCAATATAAAACATCATTCCCAGCAGGTCATTTTGCTTATACCAGTCCTTTGCAGCCTCGCGCTTTTTGTCTATGGCTTTTAAATCCTGGTTCCGTTCCAGATAAAATTGCTTTAGATGGCTGCACAGCTCTGCAAACATGGAGCCATTCCCATATAATTCCATATAAAGCCAGCGTAGCTCATCATGATGGCGCTCAAACCTCTTTTGAAAAATCTCGTCCGCCTCTGAAACCTGCGGCATATCCTTTTTCACCTGATCCCCTTCCAGAACCTGCATGTTATCCTTTTTGTCCCCCACCTTTTGACCCAATAAATTTCCTTTCCCTTTTTTGCCCATTTGCCTACCCTTTCTATCCTTCTGGTTTTGAATTAATTTATGGTTCTTATCACACATATATCAAATGATGTTTCCGAAACGCGTCCCGGATACCTCCCTCTGACACAGAAGGGCAAATATCATCCGCCAGCCTTTTCAGCCCATCGCTGCCATTTCCCATGCATATGCCCAGCCCAGCAGCCTGCAGCATTTCCCTGTCATTCATGCTGTCGCCGATTGCCACAGAATCACAAATCGGCGCCTGAAGGTAACTGCAGACTCTCTCAATGGCTTTCCCTTTGTCAAATTTGCAGTTCACCACTTCCCCATTGATAAATCCCCCTGTGTTCCCATCCTGTATGCAAAATGCAAATTCTGGAGCCAAAAGCTTTCCTGCCTCTTCCAACTGCTCCCTTGACGGGCTCATAACCACAACCTTGTATACTGGCTGCCCATCATACTCCTCCATAGGAAGGATGTTCAGGGATTCCTCAATCTGTTCCCTCCAGCGGAGCAGCTCACTGTTGCCCCCCTCGCCGGCATGTTCCCGCAGAAAATCCTTAAACCCTTCATCTGTATAGGCGCCTTTAAAGCATTCCACTGTCCTGAAAATGCCATGTTCCTTTAATGTCCCCAGGACAGATTGCTTCTGCTGTTCTGTCATGGGGCAGTCATAAACCTTTTCCCCCTGACATTCAATATATCCCCCTGAACTGGCCGCCACCCCGTCAAATCCATATTTCAGCAATGGCGACAGCATGCCATAATTCCTTCCAGTGCATAAAAACACAAGGTTCCCTGCCCTCCTTGCCTGGCCAATCGCCCACAAGGCTGATTCTGGCGGCTCATTGCTCCCTGGCTCCGTCAACGTCCCGTCAATATCCAGAAAAATTATTTTTTTCCCCATCCAACGCCTCCAATCCTCCCCTTATTTTCCATCCCATTCCCCTTTGGGCAAATCCCCCAAAGCACTGCCCTTACCGTTTTCATGCTCTCCATAGATTCGCCATTATTATGTTATCCATTTCATTTACGAAATTATAATACTCCTTATATTCCTGTTTGTAAATAGTCATTATTTACAATTTTATCCAAATATCTTTGTATACTATTATGAGATTGATTTCACATTTGGCAATACGCCGTGCCCCTATGCCTTCCCTAAAGGGCATTCTTATGGCAATGCCTCCCCTGCATTGCCCCTTTCCCCTACCTTTTATCTATGCGTTTTTGGATCCGATACTGGTTCGGGGTCATCTGGTTTTTCTGCACAAACTTATTGATAAAATATTCCACCTTCCCAAACCCAACCTCCTGGGCAATGGCATAAATCCTCTTGTCAGTCCCCACAAGAAGCTCCTGCGCCTTTTCAATCCGAAGCTCATTCAGGTAATCGCGGAACACCATCCCATGCCTTTTCTTATAGAGCTGCCCCAGATACACATTGTTCACATGGAACATCTCCCCCAGGGACTTGAGGCTTAATTTCTCTTTGTAATGCCCCTGCACATAATCATCCACCTTATCCAGCACGTTTCTGGACTCCTGGCTGCGCACTTGTGCCAGATATCCGGCATAATCATAGAAAAAGCCTGTAATTTCCTCCGTACTGCCGCTCAGCACCAGTTTGTTAAAGGACTCCTTCCCAATATAGGCCAGGATTTCCTGCTGATTCGCCTCATCGTCAAACTCTTGCACCATCTCCATCAGCCGGTATAATATATGGTACACGCTGGCATTCACCATTTCCAGGTTCATGTCACTGTCCCGGATCTGGGCGAATACAGCCCTTGCGCACTGGGCAATCTCCTCCCTCTGGTTCCCCTTCACTGCCTCCAGCAGCTGGCTCACCGTTTTTTCCCGCATGCCAAAGGATGGCTTCCTGTCCCGGAACCTTTCATAATCCATGACCTGCCCTGCCTCTCTTGCCAGACCATGGAGGCACCTGGCAACCTGGATGGAGGCCACAGACCTGTGCAGCTGGCTCAGGGAGCCTGCCTGCCCCACATACACCTGCACCCGGTAGGGAAAATGCTGGTTTGCCCTTTTCTGCAGCTGTTCCAAATATACATCTTCCCCTATCCCCAAGCCTTCATAGAGGCATTTGGCCAACAAAAGCCCTGTCCCAAAAATTTCCCCTTCCGCCCCAGCCTGCGGCACAATATGGCAAAACTGATCCCCCAGCAGCCCCTGAAGGTAATGGCGCAATGCTTTTTGCTGCTCCATTTTCTGGCCGTGCCCAAGCCGGGCAAAGGATTCCTGGTTTTTATCAAACTCAAAGCTCACATATTTCCAGCTTTCCTGAGGATTGAGCCAGCTTTTGGCCTGCAGGATATCCTCTTTTGAAAATTTGCCCTGCAGGATATGTGATATATGCAATTCATATTTTTCCTGCTGCTCCTGCTGTTCCTCCTGATAATCCTGTCTAACCCTTTTTAATATGGACAGCAGCTCTTCCTCCTGCACAGGCTTCAGCATATAGTCCGCCACCTTCATCTGCAAGGCTTTCCTGGCGTATTCAAATTCCGCATAGCCTGTCAGCAGCACAAAGCGGGTCTGCCAGGACAGGTTCTCCCTAACATATGAAATCAATTCAATCCCTGTCATTCCCGGCATTTTAATATCCACAAACGCCAGGTCAATTCCCCCTTCCTCCAATATCTGAATCGCCTCTATGCCATTTTCCGCCTCAGCCACCACCTGGCACCCATAGGCTTCCCAATCCACCAGCGCCCGCAGGCCCTGCCGGATAAACTGCTCGTCATCCACAAGAAGCACCTTCATCATATCACTGCCCCCTTTCCTTTTTATCGCATTTGTATGCTGCTCCCTTTTCCCTCGCGAAAAAACGCTTTATTCCCGCCTTTTTCCTTCCTTTGGCACCTGAATGCTGATCTCTGTGCCCTCGCCAATTGAACTGCTGATGTCAATGGAAACTGCCTCTTCCCCATAATACTGCTTCATCCGCACTACTGTATTTACAATCCCAATGCTCTTTTTCGCATGTTGGATATAATGGATATCCGCATGTTGGACCAAATACTGCAGTTCCTTCAGCTCCTGTTCTTCCATGCCGCTTCCCTGATCCATAATCTCCACATAAAGGCTCTTGTCATCTTCAGAAACCATAACCGTAATGGAGCCTCCGCCCACATGGCTTTCTATGCCATGGATGCAGGCATTCTCCACAAAGGTAATCACCATAAATTTGGGGATCCTGCACTGTCCGCATCCTTCCTGGATATACAGGAAAAATTCCAGCCGCTCCCCAAAACGGTATTTTTGGATTTCCAGATACCGCCTTACGTTGCCGCACTCTTCCTCAATTGTCACAAAATCTTCATTCCACTGTATGTTCTTGCGCATCAGCACGGCAAAGCTTTCCAGGATCCGGGCCGTTTCTGCCTCTTTCTTTAAAATGCTGTGCATCCGGATGCTTTCTAAGGCGTTAAAGATAAAATGCGGGTTCAGCTGGCTCTGCAAGGCATGGAGCTCTGCCTGCTTTTTGGCGATTTCCAGGCTCTGGGCTTGCTCTTTATTTTTAAACACCACCTCAATCAGCTCTTTGATGCGCGCCACCATCAGGTTGTAGCTTTGGATCATGCTGCCGATTTCATCTTTGCTTTCCTCTATGGGAATTACTTCATAGGCGCCTTCCTTGATGCGTTCCATGTATGTTTGGGTTGCCTCTATGCGGTCATGCAGGGAACGGTACAAAATGTAAATATAGATGCTGGGCACCAGCAGGTTGACCATATAGAGGAACAGCATAAACCACTTTTGGTTGATAACAGCGTCAAACAATCCGAAATCTGTTTCCTTCAGGCGGATGGACAGGGTTTTGCCATATAGGCTCACTTCCCTTTTTATGGGATAGTCCTTTTTTTGCTGTTCTGATATTTGTTGGAATGGGGCGTCCTTTCCATTTTTTTCCTGAGAAGCAAACAAAATACGGTCGCCATCACAAAGATAGCACCCAATGCCATCACAGGACATCTCTATGGAATCAGACAGAGCCTGGTAGCCCAGATCCAGCAGGATCATATTGCCTTCCCCGCAATAATCCAGTTCTTGCATAAGAACCAGCTTCCTGCCCTTTTCAATATAGCCGGCAGACTCATCCCCGTCCTCAAAATAGCTGTAAAGGCAGACCTGGCTTTTGGCATTTAAAAATGCCTGGTACCAAGAGCTGTTTTGTACGCCCTTCTTTTTAATGAAGTATGTGCCGTTGATGATCGTGTCGTTTTCTGTACAGATGGTGACATTATAGGCGGATAAAGCCAAGTAATAGTAATGGATCACATCGTCTTCCATAAGCTGGACATAAGCGTCATAATAGTGCGGGGCGTCCTGGTATGGATGGTTCAGGAAGGCTTTGAGCTTTTCATTGCGGTTTAAGTAATCCGCAAGGGTGACCTGCCGGGTGATGCGTTCACGGAGCTCGGATTCCAGGCGGTCAGCGATGTTTTCCAGCTTTTGTTCCTGCTCCTTTTTCGTGCCCTGGCGCATGCTCCATAGGATTCCGGTATTTGTTACGATCAAGGGAATTAGGATGCAGACAGAAAATAGGAGAAGGAGTTTGTACTTTAGGGAAATATTGTCCATTTTGTGGAAAGGGCTGCGGGAAATGGATTTTTGCATATTGTGGGAACCTCCGTTTTTTTCATGGGATACTTTGTTGGGATATCACCTGATTTGCGCAAGCCACCGGAACCTCTGCGGAACTTTCAGATAACTTGCGCAGTTTTAGGCAATCCCGCCGCTTTTTCAGGAAATGCCCCCTTCATCTGATGCTGGGGCAGCGCTCTGGCGGAGCTTTTTCTGTATTTCCAGGTTTAATTGGCTTTCATAAGCTTCTATATCAATGCTTCCTTGATATTCCTGCATATAAGCGTCCCAATTTTCCCCAAAGGATTCTACCGGAGACATAATGATCCTGGGAAGCCAGCGGCGCTTAATCCGTTCCATATCCTCCAGGGCTTTCCCATAGCTGCTGTCTAAAGGCCAGTCTGCCGTACAGGAATAGAGGGGAAACCAGGGCATTCCCTGGGTTTCTTCGCCCATAAATTCCTTCCAGGTGCGGTAGCCATAAGCGTCTAAGATCCCTTTGTCATATTCTGAAAGCTGCGCATAGTATTCTCCCGGCTGCTCTTCTGGGTTTACTGTGTTGACGCCATCGTCAAGCATGCCAAAATAGGAAGGGAAATAAGCAAAATCGTAGAAGTTGTCTCTCAGGTATTCTCCGTTCTCCCTCAATTTCCTCTGTTCCTCCGTCCGGTAAAAAATCCCATCTTCTCCTACAAGATAATCCACCCCTTCTTCCCCCCAGTACCGCAGTACCATAATCTCTGGGGAAAGCAATTGATCCAAAAAGTACAATGCCCCCTCCACATCCTCGCAATTCACAGAAATCCCCATCCCTTCCCCTGTGTTCAGGCTGGCGTCCCTGCAATTGTAGTTCCCCTCTATTTCTTCCCGGGCTGTAATCGGAAAAGGCACATACGTGCGGTCTTCCCTCCCGCTGGCATACAGGCTGTTCTGCATCCCCATCATCTGCCAGTACTGATCCACAAATCCCAGCACATTCCCTGCGGAAATCCGCTCCTGGTATTGGCTGTAAGACAGGGTAAAGGTTTCTGGGTCAATCACCCCCTGATGGTACATCTCACACAGCTTTTGGTAATACTGCCGGGCTTCCGGTATCGTATCATAAACAGACGCCTTCTGGGTTTTGGGATCTACAATAGCACATCCGTCATTGGGATAGCCCGCCAAAAACATCGGCGGATTTTCCAGGCAGAAATACCTCCAGTCATCACACAGGATTTCAAAGCCAATATTTTTTTCTCCGTCCGTTGTGGGATATTCCTCTAAATAAGCCGCAAGCAGGCCAAAATATTCATCCAGGGTTTTCAGCTTTGGGAAGCCCGCCCATTCCAATACCCGCTTCTGCACCCAAAAGGCCTCCCCCGCATTGATGGTAGCCGTATCATGCCCCCGCACCACGCCAAAGGAAGGAATAAAATAAATATGCCCATCCTCCTTGCGCAGGGACTCCCATTGCCGCCGGGTCAAATATTGCTCCAAATTTGGGTAATCCTTCAAGTAACCCTCCAGCGGGACGAAAGCCCCGGCTTCTACCAGCGCATTCGTAGCTTCCGACCCCTGGACAAAATCCGGATACTCTCTTGTGCGGATCATGTTTTCTATCTTTTCAGAGGCAGTCTGGCTTGTCAGCCATTCAATATCCACATGTATGTTTGTCAGCCCTGTAATCTTATCCCTTATGCGGTTCCCCTTCACTTCCTTCTCACCCGACAACGGAACAGCGATAAACGCTGTAAAATTCTTGGCCTCATGCCCCCTATTTTCCTTAAGATGGACAAAGCATGCACTAAATAAAAACACCGCCAATAACATTACAGCCATACATGCAGCCTTCCTTTTCCCGCCTTTTTCCATAAAACCCAATCTCCCTTCCAACCCATATAACCCGATTCCGCTATCCTGACCTGAACCAACTTAACGAATACTCTGGCGGTTAAATATCACAACATTTTGCTTGCCCAAATCTCTATCTGCTACATTGTGCCCCATAAAGCGGGGCAGACCCTTCTGCATCCAGCATCCGAATCGCAAAAGAGCCTGGAACCCAATCAGATCATGGCTTCCAGGCTCATTCTATTTTACTATTTGCCAGCCTTCCATTTCATCGTCTTTTTAAATCCGGTAGAAGCCTTGCACAATTTCTTATATTTTGCCATCTGTTTCTTCGGGCATAGGATCACTGCCTTACTGTAGATCCCTTTCAGCGCATTCTTCCCCACGCTCTTTAACGCCGTGCCTTTAATGGTAATCTTCTTCAGCTTCTTACACTGATAAAATGCCTGTTTCCCGATGGTCTTCACATACTTCCCAATAGATACGCTGCTCAGCTTCTTGCACCCTTGGAAAGCCTTGCTGCCAATGGCCGTTACCTGGAATTTCTTCCCGCCAATCTTAACCGTATCCGCTACAACCCCTTTTGTAAGCTTTTTCTTCAGGGCGCTGCTCTTCACGCCTGTAAGCGCAACCGTCCCTTTCCCATTGGTCTTGGCGCTGGTAACCTTATATTTGTAATTCCCTACCGTATATACTGCATTTTTCTTAACCGTAATCGTAAACTTCCTAGAAATGCTCCCGGTATAATCCCCTTTTCCTGTGGCCGTCACTGTCGCTGTCCCGATCTTGATGTTATTCTTATAGGATACCACATAATCTTTGCCTTTTACAAGCTTTTTGCTGCCATAAGTAAGCGTTATTGAAGGCTTTTTCGCCTTACCAGTGTAAGCCTGTGCTGGGATTGCCGCAATCTTTGCTTTCTGGAGGGAATATTTTTCCGATGTTGGCGGCTGCTCTGCCAATTCTGCATATTTCTTCTCCGCAGCCGTCAGGGTTCCATAATTTTCCACCAGCTTTTTCTGTGTTTCCGTCAGGGAATCATAAGCTTTCCTGGCATCCTCTATCTTCGCCTTGCATGCTTCCGTCAAAGCTACTGTCCCTATGGCGCTGATTTTTTCTGTAACCGCTTTTGCCGCTTTCTGGTCTTTCTCCTTCTGTTCCTTATCTTCCTGCTCTTTTTTCTTTTCCTCTACCGTCTTAGACAATGCGGCAAGGGCTGTGTCCACTTCCTCCTGGGATGCATTCTCCTTTTCCAGTATGCCCTTAGCCGCCTGAATGGCCGCCTGGAGCTCATCCTTGAACTCTGCGCTCAATTTTCCAAGAAGGACTTCTGCCTCAGTGATCTTTGCAGACAGCTTAGAGGTGTCTGCCGGTGCCGGACCTGGCTCTGTGGCTTTCTCATGGAACTGATAATAATCCACATTCATAAGGTTCCCAGATGCTGTGCCCCGGAATACGAAAAATACATTCCTGGTTCCCGTCACCTGATCCACGCTGCATTCCAATGCCTTAAAGGTATTTTCACTGCCTGTGGCCTCTACATTTAACGTCCCAATCAAAGCGCCCTGGGGGCTGTCCAGGCGGATTTCAATTTTCCCGCCTTTTTCAGAGGCTACATTTGCCGTAAAGGATCTTGCGCCCTTCTCGCCAAAGCTTACCTGTGATACCGCAGCCCAATCGCCATCCTGCAGGTCTGTCAGCTGCCGGTTAAATTCATTGAATTTCCCGCCTGCTACACTGCACTGGCTGACTTTAATGCCTTTATTCCATGCGATTGTCTCCGCTTCAATCCGGTCAAATGCGCTGATCTCGCGCAGCTGTGGAATCCCGGCATAGGTTCCCTTAATAGGCTTAATGGAGCCATCCCCATAAAACTCAATCTTATCGATATGGGTGGAACGGTAGCCCTTCTGGACGCCCTGCTCCTTTGAAACAGTCTGTGCATGGTAAATGAAATAGCTCCGCCCTTCAAACACAAAGGTTGCATGGTGGTTATTGCCGCCTACGCCAAACCAGTTGGCCGGATTCTGGAAAATTTCTCCCTTGTAGGTATAAGGACCCATTGGGTCGTCGCTCTCCATATAGCAGATGGTGCCGTATCCAGGGCCGCCATCGCCATGAGGGCTGATAAAGTTCGTACAGTAATTATAGTAATATTTCCCATTATATTTGAAAATACCGGAATCCTCAAACATGCATGGGGCGTCAATCAATTTTGCCTCGCCGTCAATGCTGATCATATCTGCGCCCAGCTTTGCAACCCTGGCTGTTTTCGGGTTGATCTGCTGGCCATCAGGCACGCCGCCGCCAAAATAGATATATGCGCTGCCATCGTCATCCACAAGGACTGCTGGGTCAAAGCACCAAACCACATCCTGGCACCCTGGCGTCTGCCTTGTGATCAATGCCTTCCCAATCGGATCCTTCCACGGCCCCAAAGGCGTGTCGGCTTCCAGCACGCCAATGCCAGACGCATCATTGGCAAAGTACAGGAAGAATTTGTCCTTGCCCTCAATCTGCTTGTAGGCAATGGCCGGAGCCCAGGAATGGGCTGCCCATTTGGCTGCGCCGTCCTCCCCTGCTACCTTGATCTCCCCATGGTCTGTCCAGTTCATCATATCATCGGAAGAAATCACCCGCAGGCTGCGGATATAGCCATAGTTATTCTCAATAATTTCCCCATTTGCGTCATACTGATAATCATCTGCTGTCATGTAGACATATACCCGCCCATCATATACGATGGCATAAGGGTCTGCGCCAAATTCCTGGGTCATCAGTGGGTTCCCATAGCCTAATTTCTTGGCTAATGCCCCTGTGTCAAGGTATTTCAGGTTGACTGTGGTAGCGCATCCTGACACATCATATTCCATCGCGCCTTTATCCACCATGACATAGTCTGCCTTTAAGCTTGCAGCCGTATCCTGATCCACATAATTCTTCAGCTTTAACTTAATCGTGGCAAAAAGCCTGTCTGCGGCCTGGAAGGAAACATTATCCCCTTTTACGCTTAATGTCAGCCTGCCGCTCTTGCAGCTGTAATCCGCCTTGCCCTGAATGGCGCTTTCCTGGAATGCCACATCCTCCACTTCCATAATATCAGGAATAGAAATAGAAGCCTTCAGGCTGGAATGCCCCTCTGCCGGCAACGGATCCAGTGTCATTTTCACCTCACAGGTACTGTTGATCACGCCAGACACTTCGCCTGCATTTGACAATTCTGCCTTCCCGGCGCTGGAGCCATGATCCGCCCCTGTAATCTGGTCAGATACGCGGAAATAGTCAAAATCTACATACCCGCCGGATGACCTGGTGGCATAATGAAATAACGCAAACCTGCTGCCCATAAAATGCGTCAGCTCATAGGTCAATTTCATGTCTGTGCCAAGCTGCTGCCAGTTATCCCCGTCAAAGCTGTAATAGAAGCCAACCTTATCCCCGCCTGCGAAATCAAAGTCCTCTTTCAGGTATACAATATCCCCTTCACAGTCCACGCTTGCCTTCTCCTCCGGCTCATCTTTTCTCTTCACAGAATTGGAAGACGCATCCACCATCACAAGCTTGGCTCCGCTGGCTTCCTTCTTCACGGCAATATAGCCATAGTTATAGGAAAATGACGCCAAGCCTGCCACATCGCCTGCTTTCATATTGGAAATGTCCATCTTCACCTTGCCGGAGCAGGTAGGGCCATAGGTGCGCTGCGTCAATGTGTTCCTTGCTTCCAAGATGCTGCTGGCCTTGCTCCCTGCTGTCAGGCGCAGCCATCCGCTCCGCTCTGTCAAAGACCAGTAATTATTGTTGGGGTTGTGGTTCCACTGCCATACCAGATCCAGGTTAGAGCCATTGTAGTCATTTTCCCCTGCTTCTTCCACTTTCTTATCTGGAACCTGCTCTGTCATGGTAACATTGTCCACATAAAAATCCATCAAGTCATTTTCCGCTGTAGGGTTTGCAACCCAGGGCGTCTCAAAGAACAGATAATTCTGGGTAGAAATAGCATCCTCCGGCATAGTATAGGTCACTTCCAGCTTCGTCCATTCTCCCTTTGCCGCCGTTACGCTGCCTAATATGGTACGGTAATTGTAATCTGGCCCATTCTGGATGGTCATGTTAAAATCTTTGCTGTCTGCACCTGTCTTATATTTTATATAAGCCGTAATGGTATAAATATTCCCAGGGGTCATCTTATTGCTCAAATCCTGGCAAGGTCCCTGCGCACAGGCTGTACGCCCTGTGGTCACTGCGCTGGCAGCCCCATCCTGCGCCTCCTCCTCAGTCACTGACACAGATGCATTTTCCATGCCAGTCCATGGCTCAATGCCATTTTCAAAAGAACCGTTTTGGATCATATTGTCAGATTCTGTGGTCATGGAGAAATCATCCAAATAGAAATCCATCAGGTCATTCTCCGCACTGGGGCTTGCCGCCCAGGGCGTTTCCACAAAAATATAATTCTGGTTCGGGTCAAATGGGAACTGCTCGCTTTTGTCATGTACCGTATAAGTGCCGCTGAAGCTGGTCCATTCCCCTTTCCTTGCATGGATGGACACCAGGTTTTCACGCCAGTTATAATTATCCCCATTTTCAATCGTTACATAGAACTGCTTGGTATCCGGCCCTGTCGTGTATTTGATCTTACCGGAAATCGTATAAGTCTTGCCTCGTTTCAGCCTCCCGCTGATATTCTGGCAGGGGCCTGCCCCGCAGTTTTTGCGGTTAAATGCACGGATGCTGTAATCGCCGCTGGCTTTTTCATCGGTAACCACTTCCAGCTCGCCGGACTCTGTCCTGGTCATCTGCCATCCAGTAGCATCTCCTGTCTCAAAGCCACCGTTTTCAATTACCTCCACCAGGGAACCATCGCCTGGATCCGGCTTAGGCTCTTCCTCTTCCCCAGCCTTTTTCTCATACGTCATGGAAATATCATCCAGATAATAATCCATCAAGTCTTCCTCTGCCGTTGGCTGTTCTTTCCATGGCGTTTCGATAAAGAAATAGTTCTGGGTTGCGCTGAATGGGTAGGTATTGCCGCCATCCACCTTATCCCCAGCCGTATAATCGATGGAAAACTCTGTCCATTCGCCTTTTTTCGCCTGGATTACCCCTGCCTGGGAACGGTATCTGTAATCCACGCCATTCTGCAGCATTACATGGAATTCCTTTGTGTCTGGCCCGATGTCATATTTCAGCCTTCCTGTGATTTTATAAGCCCTGCCCTTTTCCAATTTTCCGGAAAGATCCTGCATTGCGCTGGAGGAGGTGTTCTGGCGGCCTGTCACAGCAGCCACATGGTTCTCGCTCCCATCTTCCGCCACAACCGCAACTGTGCCGTCCTCAAACCCTTGCCAGCCTTCTTCACCGTTTTCAAAATTTCCGTTCGTCATAAGCTCTACAGTCTCTGTCTGCGGCTCATCCTCTGCCATAGGCTCTGCTGCTGCCCCTGCTATAGGCTCTGCTGCTGCCCCTGCCATGGACGCCTCATTGGACACAGCAGCAGCTCCTTCACCTGCCCCTTGCTCCTGCCCGGAAGCAGATGCTGCAAATTCCCTGTGCTCTGCGTCATTGTAAAATTCATCTGACTTTACGATAGATTTTACGCTGCTTCCAGAAATTGGAAGCTCCATCACAGCCTCTACGGTCTTGCCGTCCCCGTCTTTCCCCAGCATTGGCCAGCCGTCCTTCCAGGTGCAGTCTGTCAGCACAGGCACCCTTCCCACAGCTCCATGGTCCTGGAACAGGAATCCATACCACTTCCCGTCCTGCGTATCAATCACGCCGCCCTGCGCCACACCAGCTGTGGTTCCAAAATTGCTGAAATTCGCCTGTAAGATCACCTCATTTTCCCATTCTGTAGTTGGGAAGGTTTTGCTCCGATGGCAGACTTCCGTACGCCCTGCGCCGTTTGGCCAGCAGATATTGAACACATAGTAATAACCGTCCTTCTTCAAAATATGCGTCCCTTCATAGCCCAGGATAAACCCTTTCCCGCTGGCATTCACCTTCTCGCCTGCCGCATTGGAGTCAAAGAGTATAACCTCAGAACCCTCCTTTGCGCCAGACAGATCTTCCTTCAGCTCCACGCATCTGATTTGCGTCCCGCCGTAGAGTATGTATGTTTTCCCATTGTCATCAAAGAACAGCGCCATGTCATGGTACGCCGCATCCAGTTCCTGCTTTGTCCAGGAACCGCCCTCAATATCATTAGTAGTGAAAATATATGCCCTTCCTGTCGTATTGGAATTAAAGGCAACATAGTACACCCCGTCATGGTACTGCAGGCTGGACGCCCACTGCCCATTGCCGTACATGCTCTTGCCGTTGCGCAGGCTCATGGCGTCCTCCGTCCCAAGCCTGTCAAACACATAATTCACAATCTCCCAGTTCACCAAGTCCGTGGATTTCATAACTGGGCATCCCGGAGATAAATGCATGGTGGTGCTGATCATATAATAGGCATCCCCCACCCGTATCATGTCCAGATCCGGCACATCTGAATAAATCACGGGATTCTGGAACGTCCCATTCCCAAGGTCTGAGGACGTCCCCGCCATTGCATTCACCGGCATCATGGTAATGGCCATTGCCGCTGCCAACAGCATAGCGCATACCTTCTTCCATCTGTTGCTCCTCGCTTTTCCCATAAAAAGGCCTCCTTTTTTATGCAGAAGGCTCCAGCGGATGTGTGATTTCTGCTCTGGAGCCTTCCTAATTATTAATTACCCTCGCGACTACATATTGCCCTGATGTTCCATCGCAAAGGCAATCCATCAGATGCCTTTTATTATGCCATATCTTCCTTTTTTTGTCATTCCCACAAAGTATATAGGATTCTGAAAAATGCAGGTGGAATCTTTAGTTTTTGTAAGAAATAAGCGGCTCCCGAAAAACCTCAACCTTACATGTATGCCTCTATTTTGGATCTTTCCTCTTATAAACAATGCCCACAGCCAAAACCCTTCCTGTACACTTCGGTTCCCCTCCCAGCCTTCCATCAAAATTCAATGCTTAATTCCGATCCTTAATCGGCTGGATTGCTGATTCCACAGACGCATCCACCTTCAGTTCAATTACTATCCCATCATCGCACTAATAACCCTCCGATTCCTGCCATGAAAATACTCTCAGGTATTACGCAGGAATCTGCACAGGTAACGACAATGGCATAAGGATGCTGCCCGTTTTCACATATATCCTTACGGATTGCCTATGAAATATCACCTGGGCCAACTGCTGGAATCTTCAGCGTATGGGTAAATTATAACAGGAAACCCTGGTTATGGTAACCGTTAGTTCTGTGGCCTTGACAGCATTGCCGCCAAAAAAGCGCACCCAGAACCTGCCCTTTGCGGCCTCCAGATACGCCTTTTCTCCTTATTTTAAGCCATATTTTAGTTCTAAAAGCATTCTGCCTGACAGATGCAAATGCCTGCGGATGCTCCCTTACACTACCTGCTTCTTCGCCACAAATACCGGGAATGTACTGGTTCCCTTCAGTTCCTTGCCCTCGGAGATCCGTACCTTCTTATCTGTGATCACATACTCTGCCTCAGCCCCAGGCTCAATGACCGTATCCTGCATTAGGATCGCATTCTTCACCTTTGCGCCTTTGCCAACCTTTACGCCACGGAACAGGATGCAGTTCTCAATCTCCCCTTCAATGACGCATCCGTCAGCCACCATAACATTCTTGGCGGAAGCCCCATTCACATAGCGTGTTGGGTTATCGTCACGGATTTTGGTATAAATTGGGTTCTTACCAAACAATGCAGACAAGTTCGCATCATCCAAAAGCCTCATGTTCTCATCAAAATACTCTTTCAAGCTGCCAATCCGGGCAACATATCCTGTATATTCATAGCCATTTACCTTAATCTCATCCAGCTGAGGCACCAATACATCCCGCTCTAAATAAGTACCTCCATTGATAAAGGCCTCATTTACCAGCTTGATCAAATATTCGCGCTCGAACACATAAATATTCATGGCAAAATTCTGCACCCCTGGCTCCTGGGAATTGATATTAATCTTCTTCACCCGTTCGCCATCCAAATCCAGCGTAAAGTACATGCCCTTGCTGAAATCATCTGCCTTTATGATGCTCTCCGGAAATTCCTGTTTCGTGTATGCAATGGTAACATCTGCCCCACTGGCAATATGCGCATCCAATAATGTGTTAAAATCAAAATTATACGCAATATTAGCATCTGACATTACCACATATTTTTCCTTCTGGGATTTCAAAAATCCCAGAATACTGGCGATCAATCCAACCCTTCCTGTATACACACCCATGTTCTTATGGGCAAAAGGCGGGAAAATATTCAATCCGCCGTTCTTACGGGACAAATCCCATTCACGCCCAGATCCTAAATGATCCAACAAGGAGAAATAATTCTCACGGACTAATACGGTAATATTGTCAATCCCACTATGGGCCATGCTGGACAGCACAAAGTCAATCATGCGGTAACGGCCTGCAAACGGGATGGAGGCCATCAGCCTCACGATTGTCAGATCAGGCACAAGATCATCATAACTATTAGGGAAAATAATGCCCAGCGCATTGGTATTATTGGTATTCATCATTGTTTGTCACCATCCTTTACATTATCACTGACCATAGCATTTGGTCCAATCACGGCCTCATCCCCTACGTAAACGCCAGGGCCTACGGTAGCCACTCCATCCTCGTCACCTTCCGGCATATGCCCCACAACGGCATTCTGCCCGATAATTACATTCTCCGCCAAAATGCAGTGCTTCACCTTTGCGCCGGCCTTGATAATGGTATTGCCCATAACAACCGCATCCTCTACCTCAGCGCCTTCCTCTACCTTCACGCCTGCAAACAGGATAGAATGCTTCACTTCACCAGATATGTTGCAGCCGTCTGTGATCATGGAATTTTCCACTGTAGCGCCTGCATTGATCTTATGGCCTGTCATTCCGCTGTTACGGCTGTAAATTTTCCATTTTTCATCAAAGAGGTTAATGCCGCTGTGCTCTGGATCCAGAACCTCCATATTTGCCTCCCACAAGGAAGATATAGTTCCAACGTCTTTCCAATATCCATCGAAATGGTAAGCGTACATATTACGCCCATCCTTTAACAGGTTCGGGATAATATTATTCCCAAAGTCGTTTTCAGAAGCAGGGTCTTCCTCATCCTCAATCAGGTATTTCCGCAGGATATCCCAGTTAAAAATGTAAATTCCCATGGACGCCAGGTTCGACTTCGGCTCCTTTGGCTTCTCCTGAAATTCTGTGATCTTGTCATTCTCATCCGCTACCATTAAGCCAAACCGGGAAGCTTCTTCCCATGGCACTTCCATAACAGCCACAGAGAACTCTGCGCCCTTCTCCTTATGGAAGCGCAGGAAATCGCTGTAATCCTGCTTGCAGATTTGGTCACCGGAAAGGATAATGACATACTGCGGATCGTAACGGTCAATAAATGAAATATTCTGATAGATGGCATTGGCCGTGCCCTTGTACCAGTCAGAGCCAGATGCCTGCTGATAAGGCGGGAGCACATGCACGCCGCCATACAGACGGTCTAAGTCCCAGGGCTGCCCATTCCCTATATACTCATTCAGCACCAGAGGCTGGTACTGTGTCAAGATCCCCACTGTGTCAATTCCTGAATTTACGCAGTTTGACAGCGGAAAATCAATGATACGATATTTGCCGCCAAACGGCACTGCCGGTTTTGCCAGCTTTTGGGTCAGCGCATAGAGGCGGGAACCCTGTCCACCGGCAAGAAGCATAGCAATCATTTCTTTACCCATTTTTTGTCTCCTTTTCCTAAAACAATATTCTTTGCGGTCTTGGCTTGGCCTGCCCTCCCCCCTGAACAACAAGGAAGATCGGCTGCCCTGCCAAAACCCAGTATCCTCAAAAATAAGGCATTTATGGGGGCTTTTACATAATATGGAAAATGCACAGCCCTTAATAGTTACTATTGTACATGATTATGGCTTTTTTGTAAACAAATTATTGCAAATTTAACAAAAATATAGAGGAATTAATAACTATCCATCGCTCAGGAATACCTCCATCATTCTATCATGCGCTAAAACGGAACAAATTCGTACATATGAAGAAATTTCCACTTAAACAATGCCGGATATCCATGTCCCATGCTTTTATTATGGGGAATTGCCCTGTCGGTATTCTCTGGGGGCAATTCCCATTTCTTTGTGGAAGATTTTTGAAAAGTACAGGCCGTTGTCGAATCCCACTGAGCTGGCAATGGCGGCAATGGATAGGGAAGAGTGCTTCAATAGGTAACATGCCTGCTTGAGGCGGAATGCAGTCAGGTATTCCTTGGGAGATTTCTGCAGGACAGCCTCAAAAGAACGGAAGAGATGGCTTCGGCTAATTCCTACATAGCTGGCAATGTCTTCGATGGTAAGGGGATAGGAATAATTGGCAGAAATATAGGCAATGGCTGTCTGCACATAATTGCTGGCCGTATTTGTATGCTCCGCCGTGCTGGAGTGTTTCATAAAGAGAGCCAGGGTACGGTAGAGGCGGCCTGTCATTTCCACGGAATCCACAAATCCACTGCCCCGGGCCTCATAAATGCCCATTAAATGCGCCTGGATGGCATGGTTGAGGCCACTGGTAGGAAGGACAGGGGAAGAAGGGGAGAAATCTGTGGCTTTTAAGATAATGGCTGCGTCACTCCCTTGAAAGCCAACCCAGGCATACTCCCAAGGATTCTTCCCATCTGCGTAGTAAGAAACCTCTGTTTGAGGGTAGACCAGGAAGGTGTCGCCAGCGTTAATCTCATAGGTTTTGCCATTGGCCTGGTAGAAGCCTTTTCCGGTGATGATGTGATGGATCAGATAGTGGTCACGGATGCCAGGGCCCCATTGGTGGCGTGGCTCGCATTTCTGGAATCCCGTGTTGTATACCGAAAGGGATACAAGCTCTTTTTGGGTGTTTTTGTAGGAATTTTTATATTCAGGGTTCATGGTTGTGTACCTCCTTAGGTGTATGGCTATTCGGGCGCTCCTGCTGGAAAAGCAACAGGAAACAGGCTATATTATCTGAAAAGATTTAATTACAGTATAATCGCTTTTTGATAGAAATGCAACAAAATTACATATAACGAATACATTTTTATCTATTAAATTAGGGAAGTGAGGGATATACTAAAGCCATAGGAAGCATTGATCATTATGCCATCCTAAAATTGACCCTTTCGGGACATTGCCCTAGGCTGAAATGTGGCAAGGCAAGATATCCTTCTGAGGCCCCCAAACCTGCTTTATCAAAAATCCAGGGGGCAGCGGATATCTGGGGCTATGGAGGATGGCGACCATAAGAAAAGGAGATGGTATTATGGCAATTTTAGTAACGGGCGGGGCAGGCTATATTGGCAGCCATACATGTGTGGAACTGCTGGATGCGGGATATGAAGTTGTTGTATTAGATAACCTTTCAAATTCCAGCAAGAAGTCTTTGGAGCGCGTAGAAGCTTTAACCGGGAAGAAGGTGTCCTTCTATCAGGGGGATATTTTAGACCGGGAGATTTTGAATGAGGTGTTTGCCAAGGAATCCATTGACAGCTGCATCCATTTTGCAGGCCTGAAAGCCGTAGGGGAATCGGTTGCAAAGCCTTGGGAATACTATAACAACAATATTGCAGGCACATTAACCCTGGTAGATGTTATGCGCCAAAATGGGTGCAAGAACATTATCTTCTCATCCTCTGCAACGGTTTATGGGGATCCGGCAGAGATTCCAATCACAGAACAATGCCCCAAGGGACAGTGCACGAACCCCTATGGATGGACAAAATCTATGCTGGAGCAGATATTGATGGATATCCAGAAGGCCGACAATGAGTGGAATGTAATCCTGCTTCGCTACTTTAATCCCATCGGGGCGCATAAATCCGGGACAATGGGCGAGAATCCAAACGGCATCCCCAATAACCTGATGCCTTATATTACCCAGGTAGCTGTTGGGAAATTGAAGGAGCTGGGCGTATTTGGAAATGACTATGACACGCCGGACGGAACAGGCGTAAGGGATTATATCCATGTAGTAGACCTTGCCTTAGGGCATGTAAAAGCCTTGAAGAAAATCCAGGAAAAGGCCGGGCTTTGCATTTACAACCTGGGTACTGGCCATGGATACAGCGTATTGGATATTGTGAAGAATTTTGAGGAAGCCAATGATATTAAGATTCCATACAGCATTAAGCCGCGGCGCCCTGGCGATATTGCCACCTGCTATTGCGACCCTTCCAAGGCAAAGGAAGAACTGGGATGGGAAGCACAGTTTGGAATTAAAGAAATGTGTGCCGATTCCTGGAGATGGCAGAAAAATAACCCCAATGGGTATGATGCATAATGGAAACCTACTCTGATATGGGGATAAGGCATAGCAAACAGGCAGGCCCTACCCATATCCATTGCCTTGACAGAGTTTGTACTCTGCCAAGGCAATATTTTTGCAATTGGCTATTTTACGTTACGTTTCACGGCCAACGTCAGTAACTTAATGGATTTTAGCCACCCCTGCCCCTATCTTCTGCCTTCCTGCCAGACGCTTAACTCCCCTATCGCCAGCCTGTAAAATCCCTTAGGTCACTGGCATTAGCCATAAATAGCAACTATTTTACATTTTTCATCCCCGCTTTTTGCAGAAGCTTTTTGTAAGCTGACTTTTTAGACGCTGGGGCCTTTAAGTTTACAGATGGGTTCCGGAAGCCCGTATCTTTAAACGCATTTTTTCCAACAGATTTGGAAGTCAGATTCTTACTTTTTATAATGATGTCCTGGACAAACCAATTATCTGCGAATGCATTCTTTCCAATACTTTTCACATTTTTCCCTATTGTGATCTTTAATACCATGCTGCCAGCCCTCGCCCTGCGGAAAGCGCTGGACTTAACGCTTGTTACAGGGTACTTTTTGCCATAGATTCTTACGGTGTCTGGAATAAGGATCTGGTGTTCGAGGGTGGAATATTTCATATTGACCGCTTCTAGCTTTTTATCCTTATATTTGTATTCAATTCCGCCGTTGGTAAAGACTTCCCCATTCTTAGGGGCTTTGCCTCGGTAGAAGGCCTTCTCAGAGCTGTCTACCTTGTGGGATACCGTGTTACTCCATGCGGAATAGTAGGTTTTTCCGTCCAATGCCTTTTTGTAAGTGCGCACCTGGAAATACGTTTTTTTGCCCTTGACCAGGTTCTTGCTGGTGGAACAGGCGTTTACAAGGGAACCAAAGGCATTCAGCATGGGAATTTTAGACTTGTATACCTTCTTTTTAAAGGTTTTGTCTGTAGAATAGCGAAGCTGGAACCCGCCCACGCTCTGTATCTCCATATCCCCTGCATCCCAAAAGACTTTTACTGTGTGGTCGTTTTCCGGAAGGATATCGGGGATGGCTCCCTCATTTTTGATTTCTGTAATGCGGGTGCCTTTCAGCTTAACTTTGATGGAAAAGGTTTTCGTAGCTGCTTGGTAAAACTCGGACTCTGCGGCCTTAACAGTTACTTTCACCGTCCCCAAAAATCCATCTTTTAGGGAAAGGATGCCGTCCTTTGAAATGGAGGCTCCCTTTGTCTTCGTGGAATAGGTAAGCTTTGCGTTGCCTATTGTATCACAGTAGATATTGTAGCTTGCCGGATTGGAATAGGTATAAAATGTTTTTGTGTCAATGGTAATGGCATTTTTGGCTTTCTGGATCTGAAATACGGCCGTAGCCTGCCCTGTATAATTTCCCATACCCAGGATTGTAATCTCATGCTTCCCGATAGTGGAGGCAGTGGCCCCATAAAGGGTATAGTCCACCCCTTCCGCCAACAAAGCCGTTCCATCCTTAACCGTCACCTTAGGGCCGCATTTTTGCCCGTTATAAGAAAATGTTGTTTTTGAAAGGGTGACCGTACAGGTACGGATATCCTTTGGCGCTGGGGCTTCCTTTGATACAGGGGAACCCCCTGATACAGAAGATGCCTCTGCTGTAATCCCCCCTGCAAACACAAATAACAAAAAGCAAAAAAACAATACCAACACCCGATTGATTGCATATATCCTTTTCTCCATTTCTCCATTTCTCCTCCATTCTGTAGTTCATATTGAAATAACGTGGCCGCCATCATTTTCCCACATATAATTTATGTACCGTAGCGCTTTTTTGCCCATTGGCAGTCGTCCAGTAAATGTATCCCTTCTGATATTTAATTTCCTCACAGTCATTGAGCTTGCAGTCACCGATTTTCGTAGCCTTTCGTAAGGTTGCCCCTGTAGGCGAAAGGACCATGTAGTAGCTTTCTAGCTTACGGCCTGTGATTTTATCCCATACTGCCAGGATTTGCCCATTTTCCATAACTGCCATGCCGGAGGACCTCACAGAAGCATTCTTGTATTTCGTCAGCCATTTGATGCCGGTATCTGTGCAGGAATTGCCGCAGGATGTTCCTTTCCGCTTTGAGCCGCTGAATACAGGCTCCCCGGTTACCGGGCTGATAACCTGTAAAAATAGCTGTTGGTTTTCTTTTTCATATTTTTTGGCCATAGATGGCGCTGAGGACCCTACCAGCGCAATGCCAGTGGGCACTTCGCCAATCCCTCCCAGGCGCGCATTGGTATAATTATCCCCGCTTTCTCCATAAAAATGGAATGGCACCGCCTCCCAGGAATGGGCTGTTCCGGATTCTGACAGGGAAAAGCCTCTTGGAAAGGCATCCCCCAAATCGGCAAACATCACGTCCCCATTTGCAAGGGGCAATACCCTCTGGTCAAAGGAATGGCTGACATAACTGTTATAGCTGCTATCTTCCTTCATATTTTTAATATTCACGCAAAATACATCATTGGACTGATGCACATTGTTCATCTGCCTTGCATAAGAGCACACCAGGACATTTCCCTGGAAAGCCACTGCGCAGTTCCCTGCCTCAAAAGGATCCGCTGTATCCATATTGTCCCCTGTATTATAGAGCTTGCAGCTTTTTATAAATTTGCCCTTTGCATTATACTTTGACACATCCAGTACTACGCCGCCCGATTTCCAGTTCCGCTGTCCCCAGACAATATAATAATTCCCATCCGGGCCGCCTGCCACAGCGCCCACCAGGCTGTATCTTTTCTTGGCCTTTATGGTCTTTGTGACTTTCAGGGTAGAATTGTCCAGGATCTGGATATACACATACTTAGCGTCGCTGTACGCAATCGTATACCTTCCCTTTGCGTCAAAAAAATCACTGACCGGGGATACCTGCGCCCAGTTTTGCTTGTAAGTATCCGTATTCACCGCTGCCTTCAGGCTTATCTTCCGGGTCTTCATCTTCACCTTTTTCTTGCTGTTCACAGCCGCTTTCCCAGAAGCCGTATAAGCTGTCAGGTCTGTGGCTTTTGCCTTATATATTTTCCCATTGGCTTTCTGGTACGGAACCAGGCGGTATTTATAGCCTGTATTCTTTTTCAGCCCCTTATCTGTGTAGGAAGATTTGCTTTGCTTGGAAATATCAGCCACCAGCTTATACTTTGCAGAAGAAATGCCGCAGCGGTAAAGGTAATATCCGGACACGCCCTCCACCTTTGACCAGGTCAATTGGATGCTGGAAGCTGTTATTTTCTTCGTTGCGTACAAGGCTTTGGATGCCATTGGGATTACCTGGTAGGCGGCGGTCTTGCTGCCAGTATAATAACCGTCATTATAAGGGACAGCCGTCACAGTCACCTTCTTTTCGCCTACGCTGTTTTTCTCAAAATAAGACGGCCATGTGCATGTATAATCCCTGCCTTCCTGTAATTTCTTCCCATCTACTGTCACAGTAACAGATACCCTCATGTCATCGGACTCATTTTGCACAATGGTTTTTTTCCCAAGGGAAATCTTTGCCTTAGCAAGGTCAATCCCATCTGTCAGGCTGGCCTTTGCCTTGTTTTCCCTTGCATAGATATATGCCTTCGAATTGGAGGCGCATACAAAGGTGATTCCCTGCACAAAGTAAAATGCAGAATCCGCAAAAAGCGTGTCTTTCCCTTCCACAGTTACCTGCTTAATATAGTAGCTGCGGGAAAAGGCATTTGCTTCCACCGTCCGTACCGAAGACGGTATCGTTACCCTTTCCGCATCCAGGCTGGCAATGGCATAAGGCGCAATAGAAGAAACAGCAGCCTGGCCTATTTTCGATGGAATAGACAACGCTTTCTCCTTGCCGCTGTAGCCAGTGATGGCCGCCGTGCCAGAGTCTGTGATCTTATATTCGTAATTGCCATAGGTGAGGGTTTCTGACTCGGCAGTGCCGCTTTGCCCTGCTGGCTGCGCAGCATCCCCTGAATCCTGCTGGGGGACAGGTTCTTCCTCTTTGGCAGGATTTCCCGTATTCAACGGAGGAACGGTTCCCGCCCCCTGGATAAATGCTTCCTCTTTGGCAGGATTTCCCGTATTTGGCTGGGAGGATGTTTCTTCCTCCTGAGGGATATTTCCTGTATTCTTCTGTAAGGCAGATTCCCCCTCTGGATCAGCTTCCCCTTCTGGAATACCATTTCCTGAACCCTGCTGGGGGGCAGATCCTTCCTCCTGAATGGTACTTCCCGAATTTGGCTGGGAAGCAAAGCTTCTATCCTGAGTGCTATTTCCTGTATTTGGCTGGGAAGCAGGCTCCCCCTTCTGAATAGCTGTTCCTTCCTTTGTAATGTATCCATTTGTAATGTATCCATTTAAAATGCCGTTTGTTAAAATAGAATTACTCCCATTTAAAACATTCTTTTGCGCCCACGTCAGATCCGCTGTACAGAACTCCAGGAAACATACTGCCGCAAGCGCCATTGCCAAAATACGCGCCTTTTTCCCAATTCCTTTCATAAAAATCCTCTCTCCTTCCTAATGCCAAAGATTTGACCCAAACATACTAAAATATCAAACCAGAAAAATATATCTCATTTATTATACAACGAAAAAACAGTGCCTGGCAATCCTTTTTCCAGAATAAGAGTATCTGACAAAAAACAGCCGCCCAAAGGATACATTCCAAATACCCTTATGGCGGCTGCCCTTCTGTCACTATTCTCTTTTCCGATTCTAATCCAATTCCTTATACTAACTCAAGAAGAACCTCTAAGGCTCCATCCCCTTTACGCTGCCCAATTTTTACAATCCTGGTGTAACCACCATTACGGCCTACATACTTTGGAGCGATTTCATCAAATACCTTGGCAGCGACATCAACCTTCTTGGTATTCTTCTTCCTTCCTGCCTTCTCCGTCGGAACGGATGTGACTGGATATAATACCTTATTCATTTGACGCCTTGCATGTAAACGGGAAGGAAGGTCTTTTTTGATCTTCTTCTCTACTTCGTCATATACTGTGACTCTCTTGCCATCAACAACTTCCTTTACCCTCTTGCCATTCTGATCCTTACGCGGCACCTTGGCAGTAACGGTAACTTCCTCAAAGTTGTCTTTCTCACGGATTCCCATGGCAATCAAGCCTTCCGCTACCTTGCGGACTTCCTTTGCTTTAGCCTCTGTGGTAACAATCTTGCCATTATACAACAATGCAGTAACCTGATTTCGAATCAAAGCTTTCCTCTGATCGGAGGTTCTGCCTAATTTTCTATATTTCGCCATTTTTATATCCTCCATTTATGGCATATCCAGCAATGCCTTTTGGTCTTATTCACCGAATATGGTTTTATTTTGTCTGCCCTCTGTCGGAGGGAGTGCCATACTTACGGGCATCTGGCATGGCACACAGGGCTTTGCCTTTTGGTCTTAGAAACCCTGCCTGTATAAAACTTTTTATTATCAAAAGCTATGTGTATAAATCCTATTCTTCCCCAGGATTCAACTGTAATCCAAGCTCTTTTAACTTTGCTAACACTTCCTCTAAGGACTTCCGCCCCAGATTCCGCACCTTCATCATATCTTCTGGTGTGCGGTTCGTCAGCTCTTCCACCGTGTTAATGCCTGCCCTCTTCAAGCAGTTATAAGAACGGACGGACAGTTCTAACTCATCAATGTTCATCTCCAGGACTTTCTCTTTTGCATTGTCCTCTTTTTCGATCATGACTTCTGCAGTCCTTGCATTCTCGGACAGGTCAATAAACAGATTCAGATGCTCACTCAGGACTTTGGCTGCCAGGCTCACCGCTTCATCCGGTTCCAATGTGCCGTTTGTATACACATCTAAGGTAAGCTTGTCATAATCTGTGATCTGCCCTACACGGGTATTTTCAATGGTAAGGTTTACGCGCTCCACAGGTGTGTAGATAGAATCAACGGCAATGACCCCAATGGGCACATCCTCTGTCTTATTCTTCTCTGCGCTGACGTAACCCCTGCCTTTGGTAATGGTCAATTCCATATACAGCCTGGAATCTGTCCCACCATTTAAATGGGCTATAACAAGATTCGGGTTCAGCACCTGGATATCCGGGTCAACCTGGATATCCGCTGCTGTCACTACCCCTTCACCTTCAAATTCAATATAAGCAACTTTAGACTCGTTCGTTGGGCTGGTGTTTTTCAATGCCAGATTCTTGATGTTCATAATAATCTCAGTCACGTCTTCCTTCACGCCTGGAATAGAACTGAACTCATGCAAAACACTTTCGATTTTCACCTGGCTGACTGCCGCGCCTGGCAATGAGGAAAGCATAATCCTTCTTAACGAATTACCAAGTGTAGTACCATAACCTCTTTCCAATGGCTCTACGACAAACCGGCCGTACTTTTTGTCTTCTGAAATTTGCGCAATCTCAATTTTCGGTTTTTCAAAATCGAACACTACAAAGTCCCTCCTTTTCGGGTTTCGTTGCTTTTTCCTTATTACTTGGAATATAACTCGACAATGAGCATTTCGTCAACTGGGACATCAATTGCTTCTCTGCCTGGCAATTCCTTCACCGTGCCAGCCAGGTTATTCTGGTCAACATCCAACCATTCCGGCACCAACCTGCCTGCTGTTACCTCAAGGATATCTTTGTATCTCTGGAAGCCTTTGCATTTTTCTTTGATTTCAATGGTATCTCCGGCCTTTACCAGGTAAGATGGGATATTTACCTGCTTCCCATTGACCATCACATGCTTATGGCCAACTACCTGCCTTGCTTCCTTACGTGTCCTTGCAAAGCCTAAACGGAATATCACATTATCCAAACGGCTCTCTAAAATGGTCATCAGGTTCTCACCTGTCATACCCTTCATACGGTCAGCCTTCAGATAATAATTGTGGAAAGGCTTCTCCAATACGCCATAGATGAATTTTGCTTTCTGCTTTTCCCTTAACTGAAGGCCATACTCGGAAATTTTCCTGTTGGCTCTCTTTAACTGCCTGTTGGACTTCTTATCTATTCCCAAATAAATGGGGTCTAAACCAAGTGATCTACACCTTTTCAAAACTGGAACTCTATTGATTGCCATCTTAAACCATACCTCCTAAAATTAGACTCTTCTGCGTTTGGGCGGACGACATCCGTTATGTGGCACTGGGGTAACATCTTTAATGCTGGTCACTTCAAGGCCGCATGCCTGAAGGGCGCGGATTGCTGCTTCCCTGCCGGAACCAGGCCCTTTTACCATAACGTCTACCGTCTTCAAGCCGTGTATAAGAGCTGCCTTTGTAGCTGTTTCAGCTGCCATCTGTGCTGCATACGGAGTAGATTTCCTTGAACCTCTAAAACCAAGACCGCCTGCACTTGCCCATGATAAAGCATTTCCTTCAGTATCTGTAATCGTTACGATTGTATTGTTAAAAGATGACTGAATGTGCGCCTGTCCACGTTCAACGTTTTTCTTTACGCGCTTTTTTGTCACTTTTTTTACAGTGTTTTTCGCCATTTCAAACTAACCTACTTTCTTCTTAAAATAATATTATCATGTTCCATTTTTAATTATTTCTTCTTGTTTGCAACAGTCCTCTTCGGCCCTTTCCTGGTTCTTGCGTTGGTCTTTGTATTCTGGCCACGTACAGGAAGGCCTTTCCTGTGGCGGATACCGCGATAGCATCCGATTTCCTGAAGCCTCTTGATATTCAAGGCGATCTCTCTCCGCAGATCACCTTCTACCATCTGGGTTTCATCAATCACGCCGCTGATCCGCTTCACTTCTTCGTCAGTCAGATCCCTGACACGGGTATCTGGATTTACTTTTGCTTCTTTCAGGATACGGTTGGAACTTGACCTGCCAATACCGTAAATATATGTCAATCCTATCTCAACACGTTTTTCTCTTGGTAAATCTACACCTGCAATACGAGCCATGTGTGTTGTACACCTCCATAATTTTCTATCATTCTGCTTCGCTTCCAGGGCAAACCAGCATATCCTGCCTGTCCATTGCCCTGATGCTTCCTAACTGCAAAAATTTTCCATTTCCCGACAGCTAAATGCCGGCTTACAGGCACATCTGCAACAAAATCTGCCTTACGCACGAAGAACAAACATATACAGCTACGGTTGCGCGCCCTGAAATGTGTGTATACCTTTGCTCTCTGATTTTTATTCTGTTTTGCATGTCTTCCTGGATATTCCCGGTACCAAAAGACCCAGGAGCAGCCATGCCCACTGCTTATTATGAATAGTAAGAACAACTTAACCCAAGCGTCTCACTACAGCCGCACATAAATCATGTTACAGGCAATTAGCCTTGCCTGATTCCAGAGCATGGAAAGATTATCCCTGCCTCTGTTTGTGTTTTGGGTTCTCACAGATTACCCGGATGCTTCCTTTTCTCTTAATAATCTTGCATTTTTCGCAAATAGGCTTTACGGATGATCTTACCTTCACAGCAGTTCCTCCTTTCTGCATACCCAAGACTGGGCATTTCCTAGACTTGCTCTTGTGCTCCCCTTTCGGAAAAGCACTTCGCTCCAAAAGCGTCCATCTGATATTATAACATCCAATAAAAAAAAAATCAAGTTTTTTCTTGATTTTTCCAAAGAAATTCAACCCTATGAAATTGTTTTTTATAATCAGGAAACAGCCTCCAACCTGGTATCTTTTATGTGATACATCCAGAATGCCTATGGCTGGAACCAGAAGGTTTGCCGCCACAGCATAACCTGGCATCCGTGCAGTAAGTGAACTTTTCCATCCAGCATCTGGAGCGCTTTTTTTCCAAAGGGACAGCAGTTGCCTGCTCACTGGTATTTCCAGTATGGAGGCACATGGTGGCCAGAATACCCCTGCTGCCCACACTCAAAATAAAAAGATGCGCTGGTAACCAAATCCAGGCTGTCCATTATAGGATGCCAGATGGTTCCATGGGGCATATAAAACACTTACTTTTTCCTGTTATCACGAAGGTTCTGGGCGTATTCTATGATTTTATCGCATTCATCAGTTTCTAATTCTCTATCACCTACAATTGCAGATATAAAATTCACTAAATCTCCATCAAAAAAATTTTCGCACATTCGTTGTAAATATGAAGATATATGTTTCTCTTTATCACATTTTGATGAATATAAATATTTTCTCTTGGACTTGTCTACATTTAAATAACCCTTATCTATGAGCAAAGTCAAGAATGTGCTTACAGTTTGCTTTTTCCAGCCTTTAGCTTTTACATTGTTAAAATAATCAAGTATTTCTTTAAAAGTTTTATTCCCTGGATTATCCCAAAAGAACTCCATATACTCATATTCTGTTTCTGAAAATCCAAAAATCTTATCCATAAGTCTCCCTTTAAATACATTCTAAATATATAGATAGAAAAACTGTTCTACTTGATACAGTATAAATACATTTCCCTATTTTGTCAATAAGTAATTTTAAAACTATTTCCATTTTCCAATGTATATGATAGTGCCTCTTCGATTTGTACCCTTAAAATCACCCTTGCTCCTTTGATTCAGAACGGTCTGAAACGCTCTAAAACATATTATCTACGAAAATACAAAAACGCTACAAATACTGTATTATCAACATTTGTAGCGTTTTCGTAGGGTTGGGCTATTCTATTTCAGCCAACAGCTCGTAGGGGAATCGAACCCCTGTTTCCGCCGTGAGAGGGCGGCGTCTTGACCGCTTGACCAACGAGCCATATGTACTATTATATACTTAACAAAGAAAAAAGTCAAGCACTATTTTCTTCGCTTAACAGGGGAAGAGGGATTCGAACCCCCGTGAACGGTTTTGGAGACCGTGATACTGCCACTGTATGATTCCCCTATATAATACAAACCGTGGAACTAATTATACATAACATTGACCTGCATTGTCAATCTTCATATACCTTCAAAAACCCATACAGAAACTGGCATACTGCCAGGCACCATCCCTTACGCCTTTCCTTCCCTTGGTCAAGCCCTCGACCTATTAGTGGCAGTCAG
>CAJTDL010000014.1 GCA_910575035.1 Lachnospiraceae bacterium | reverse complement strand
CAGAGGTACTGTCTGGTGTCCACGAATTGGGATCAAGGTATTTTCCAGTGTCCATAAGATGGGATTGGGGTCAAAATTCATGTCCACATCTATGGGTACATTATATAGGATACGGGGCAGATAGGTGGAATCCCTGTCTGTGCCTGTATCCTATGATAAGCAGTTTTGTTTCTGATGTTTTGTTGGCTTTAAGTTTTTGGGGAATGCGCCGGCCCATACTGTTCCAGGCGCCAGTTTTTCATTTCTTCTAAAATCCCATAAGGAATCTGAAGGTTTCCCCTGCCTGTGCCAAGCTGGATATGGGGCTTATTTGCCCCATGGAAGTCAGAGCCGCCGCTGACCAGCAGGCCTAATTCCTTGGCAAGCCCTAAGAGATTTTTTTCATCCTCGGAACCGTTCATAGAATAAATGGCCTCCATTCCCGCCAACCCAGCTTCTTTTAATTCCTTTAACAAAGAAAAAAGATCTGCTTCCTTCAGATGGCACAAAACTGGATGGGCAAAAACGGGAACGCCTTTGCCAAGCCGTATCAGTTTGACTGCTTCAAAAGGCGTATGCTTCTTCCGCGGCACATAGCATCGGCATCCCTGCCCTAAGTATTCCCGGAATACCGTGTCAAAGTCTTCCACGAACCCATGGTCCACCAGATACCGGGAAAAATGAGCCCTGGTGATCACGCTTTCCGGATATTCCTGCAGCAGATCCTCTATACGGATATCAAATCCTTCCTTTTGCAGCAGCTGAGCCATTTTCTCATTGCGCCGCTCCCGCCCATCTGCAAATTCCTTCAATTTCTTCAGGAACTCTGGGTTGTATTCTTCCATGCAAAAACCAAGTATGTGCACTTCCATCCCTTTATAATCTGTAGAAAGCTCCACTCCGGAAATAATCTCTACTCCCAGCCGTTTCCCCTCTGTCCTTGCCTCGTCCAACCCGTCCATGGTATCATGGTCTGTAAGCGCAATCGCTTCCAATCCCATATCCTTTGCTAACTTCACCAATTCCTTTGGGGATAGTGTTCCATCCGATTTATTCGAATGCGTATGCAAATCAATCATGTTCCCACTCCTTTCTTTTCCATAATAACTGGAATGCATAAACTTTTCAATAATAAACCTTAAATTCACTGCCCCAAAGTCTTTTCGGGCTACAAAAGCATCCCTTTAAGGATCCGTTTTACCCTGTCTGTGTTTTCTCAGCCTAAAAGCTGGGGGAAAGCCTATGTATTAAGCGGCTGATATTGGATGTGAATCAATGTCAGGGAGGAGTGGCTAACATATGTCAGGGGATTAGCTAACTGGACGCCAGGGATGGCTAATCGGACGTCAGGAGAAGGCCGCGTAGCCATCCCCCTATCCAGCACGTAAAACTTTACATATTTTCTCAAACTCTCTCTTGACGCTCCCCCAAAAATATGCTAAAATACCAAAGTCATAAGAAACAAAGTAGAGTATCCACTCTCACCTTAGCACAAATACGTGACTAACGGTTTTATATTAAGAAGAAATACAGCCCTACCCCTTTGCTCCAAGGGCAGGGATCTGTATGCTTAGATATTAAGTGGATAGTCTGCCTGTCCACTTTTTTATTGCGTTATGCGATAAGCCCGTTGGATTGTTAAATTAATTTTTGGAGGTGCAAAGCCATTAGTGAGTTAATGATTAATGAACAGATCAAAGATAAAGAAGTTCGTCTGATTGGCGTAAACGGGGAGCAGCTTGGCGTCATGCCATTACGAGAGGCCATGAGGCGTGCCCAGGAGGCAGAGCTTGACTTAGTGAAGATCGCCCCTACAGCGAAGCCGCCCGTGTGCAAGATTATTGATTACGGCAAATACAAATATGAGCTCGTAAGGAAAGAAAAAGAAGCAAAGAAGAAGCAGAAAACAGTTGAGATCAAGGAAATACGTCTCTCACCAAACATTGATACCAATGATTTGAACACAAAAATTAATGCAGCAAAGAAGTTTATTTCCAAGGGCAACAAAGTGAAAATCACTTTGCGTTTCCGTGGCAGGGAAATGGCGCATATGCAGAAGAGCAGGCACGTATTAGATGATTTTGCAGCACAATTAGCAGATATTGCCACAGTAGAGAAGATGCCAAAGCTAGAGGGCCGCAGCATCAGCATGGTGCTGACAGAGAAGAAATAATAGGATATTAAGGAGGAACTGGAAATGCCTAAAATGAAAACGAAAAGAGCAGCAGCAAAGCGTTTCAAGAAAACTGGTACAGGTAAATTAAAGAGAAATAAAGCTTATAAGAGCCATATCTTGACAAAGAAGAGCACCAAAAGGAAGAGGAACCTGAGGAAACCGGCGATTACAGATGCTACGAACGTTAAGAATATGAAGAGGGTTTTGCCATATTTATAAAAATGGTTTAGGAAAGTTAGGACGATAAGGAGGAAATGCCCCCGGGCATACCTTGATGTCCAAAAATCAGGACGATAAGGAGGAAATGCCGCAAGGGCATACCTTGATGTCCAAAAATCAGGACGATAAGGAGGAAATGCCTCAGGGGCATACCTTTATGTCCAAAAATCAGGACGATAAGGAGGAAATTATTATGGCCAGGATTAAAGGCGGATTGAATGCAAGAAAAAAACATAATAGAATCTTAAAATTAGCAAAAGGATACAGGGGAGCCCGTTCAAAGCAGTACCGTGTGGCAAAGCAGTCTGTCATGCGGGCGCTGGCAAGCTCCTATGCAGGCCGGAAACAGCGGAAAAGGCAGTTCCGCCGCCTGTGGATTGCCCGTATCAATGCAGCGGCAAGGATCAATGGGCTTTCATACAGCCGTTTTATGTACGGGCTGAAGCTGGCAGGCGTGGATATTAACCGCAAGATGCTGGCTGAGCTGGCAGTAAATGATGCCAAGGGGTTTGCGGAATTGGCGGAATTGGCTAAGAGCAAGGTTGCATAAGGTTTAGAAGCTAAGATTTTATCGGTGTTTTGGACAGGTATGGAATAGGCGGCATAGTTCAGAACGGGCTGTGCCGCCTTTTGCAAAATGGCTGTGTTTTCCATTGTGATTATTATTGACACGATTATGTTTTCGTGTATAATAAATACTATGAGTGATTTTGCATAAATAATAAAAGGAGGATTGGATATGAAAAAAAGTCCATGGAACAGGGCTATTGCGCTGGTACTTGCATTTGTTATGGTTTGTACTGGCGCGCTGGCAGTGCCGCAGACAGCAGAAGCGGCATCAAAGCCCACAAAAATCACACTGTCAGCAAAGAATAGGACTTTGTATGTGGGGAAGAGTTTCACTCTGAAAGTTAAGAGCGTGAAGCCAGCAAATGCATCAAAGGCAGTAACTTTTAAATCCAGCAATACCAAGGTGGCAACTGTTAATTCAAAAGGTAAAGTCACAGGTAAGAAAGTGGGAAAAGCTACAATTACTGTAACTTCCACTTCTAACAAGAAAGTGAAGGCAACATGCAAGATTACAGTGAAGCAGCAGGTTAAGTCCATCAGCGTCACAAATGCAATCCGTAGGAAGGTTGTAGTTCCCAAAGGTAAGACACTTACCCTTAAGACAGTTGTGAAGCCGGACAATGCCGCTAATAAAGGCTTAACCTATACGGTTGGAAACCCCAAGATCGTAACAGTGAATGCAAAAGGCAAGATCAAGGCAACAAAATACGGCAGCAACAGGATTGCCATTCAGTCCAAAGATAAGCAAAAGAGGCTGGTAATTGTTGTATATGTTCCAAGGATCCGTATTAAGAGCGCGTCATTGAATGCTACCAAGAAGAGCCTGAATATTGGCAAGACTTATCAGCTGAAAGGCGTGTTCAAGCCGGCAAATGCAAGCGTGAAGGTGGTTTCCTTTGAATCCAGCAATCCTAAGGTAGCGTCTGTCAGCACGTTTGGAACGGTGAAGGCTCTTTCACCTGGAAAATCTGTGATTACAATGAAGACCCTGGATGGGAATAAAAAAGCAAAATGTACCATTACGGTGAATCCGGTTAAGGTGACAAAGGTTACTGTGGTTCCGGAGAGCCAGGAATTGGTTATGGGGCAGCAGTTTACTGTAAGCACCAAGATTGCTCCGTCTAATGCTACGAATAAGGCGGTAACATGGAAGAGCAGCAATACAGACATAATCAGGGTAACACAGGCTGGCCTTGCAACCGCTGTAGGCGTTGGGACAGCAGAGATTACAGCAACAGCGAAAGACGGAAGCGGCAAGTCTGGAAAATGTGTAGTGACCGTTGTTCCGGAAGGCGGCAAACTGTTAATTCGTTCTATTAAAGTGGTTCCGGCAGAGAAATCCATGAAGGTAGGGGAGGCTGCCACATTGGAAGCCCAGATTACTCTGGATGATGGGACTGTTGTAACAGAGAGCAACAAGGATCAATATCCTCTGAGTTGGATCAGCGACCGTCCAGACGTGGCGACGGTAGAGCCTGAGACAGGAAAAGTGACTGCAGTCGCAGTAGGTACAGCCAACATCAGTGCAGTGGCACGGGATGGCAGCGGGGAAATGGGCACATGTGTCCTGACCGTGTCTCCAAGTGACCCAACGCCTGCACCTGAGATTATCCTGCATGACCAAAAGGTTAGCTTACAGGAAGGCAAGACGAAAGATTTATCATATACGGCAACTCCGAATGATGCCCAAATCACCTGGAACAGCAACAATGAGGAGGTTGCGACAGTTGCAGATGGCAGGGTAACAGCTATAAAGGCAGGTACAGCCATTATTACAGCATCTGTAAAAGGCGGAAATACAGCAACCTGTACCGTAAATGTTACCTCAGACACACCTCAGATCACATTGACCGAAGTAGAGGTTAATTTACAGGTGGGCGGCACAATAAGCCTGAAATGGGCTGTAAGTCCGGCAACTGCAGCAGTAACCTGGAGCAGCAGTAACAATGCAGTGGCATCTGTCAAGGAAGGTGTCATCACGGCTAACGCAGTAGGAGACGCTGTTATTACAGGAAGTGTTGAAGACGGCAATAGCGTGAATTGTACAGTACATGTTATCCCCGGCGCCACACAGCAGCCTGAAATCCAGTTAGTGGAAGAAGAGGTGATTCTGGAAGTAGGCGGAACAGACAAGTTGAACTGGTTTACAACTCCAAAGGACGCAGAGATTGAATGGAAGAGCGATGATCCATCTGTTGTAGATGTTGAGGATGGGGTTCTTACAGCTCATAAGGAAGGCACCGCTACAGTTTCCGCAACAGTAAAGGGCGGGAATACAGCAACATGCGTTGTGCAAGTGATACTTCCAAAAGAAGACGATGAAATTATTGTGGTTCAGAGCAAAATAAGCCTGCTGATCGGCGAGGAAATAACATTGGATTGCCATAAAAACCCAGCTGATGCAAAAGTAACCTGGAGCAGTGACAATCCAGCTATTGCAGAAGTAGGGGAAGAGACGGGCATAGTGACAGCCATATCTCGAGGTACAGCAATTATTACAGCAACCTTGGAAGGCGGAGCTACAGCGACATGTACTGTAACTGTTAAGCCTGCATCTGATCCAGTGCTCACCCTGACACAGGTAGAAGTGAGCTTGCGGATGGGCGATAAGATGAAATTATCATGGTCAGTAGACCCGGTAGGCACACCAGTCAGCTGGATATCTGATAATGATGATGTGGCCTCTGTAGATGAAGAAGGCGTAATAAAGGCAAACGGTGAAGGGACAGCTACCATCACAGGAAGCACCCAGGGGGGCAATTCCGTGAAGTGTCTTGTAACTGTAGTGGAAGATAAGCCAGTTCTTACATTGGAGGAAGAAAGCCTTAACCTGGTAGTAGGTATTACAAGGCCGCTGACATTTGCTGTAAAGCCAGAAGGCACACATGTAACTTGGAGCAGCAGTAACGATGATGTGGCAACCGTAAGCGAAGACGGTAAGGTGGAAGCTAAGTCAGAAGGAAATGCTACCATTACAGGAACTGTTGCAGGCGGAAATACCGTAACATGTGAGGTAACTGTTTCAGGCGTAACATTCTCCTTAAGTGAAAAGGAAATTAGCCTGAAGACAAATCAGTTGGAAGGATTCAAACTGAACACTACAATGAAGCCAGAAGACTTAAAAGAAGCTACGATTTCCTGGAGCAGTGATAATGAGGATGTGGCAGAAGTATCTAATGATGGAGTGGTAACACCGAGAGAGATTCTTAAGAATGAAGTGGTTGATGACATAAGGAAAGCTACTATTAAAGCAATTGTCCAGATTGATGGGCAGATGGTGGCAAGCGCTACATGCGAAGTGACTGTGATTGCTAGGGAGAATGCTGAGGTTCAGGACGATGATAATTTCATCTATATTTTAGGTGCAGATGCTGAGGCGTATGGGATTGAACGCGGCAATCAGTCATTTGAAGTGACCAAAGAAGAAGTGGCGCATGACATGGCTCTGTTTACTAAAAAACTGAATGAAGTAACATGGGATAACAACTTCCTGAAGAATTATTGGGATCGGTTCGATACAGAGTCCTTAAAGGAGAGCGAGATTTTATTGCTCCTGCTTGGGCATGGCATTCCAGAGATTAAGGATATTGATGCTGTTACCAAGGAAGTTACAGTGCGCAGCCGCACCGTACAGGTGAAGCGTGTAGATGGCCAGGATTCCAGCAGCCTGATTATTACAGATATGAATGGCGGCAGGCAGGCCTACGTGGAAGGTATCCAGATAACCAAAGAAAACGGCAATGTGAAGATTGCGGCAGAAATTGGCGCCAGCGCAACAGGAAAGAGGATGGCTATTGAGCTTACCATGTCACTGGATGGAAAGAATATTATCATCAACCAGGTTGCAAACAATAGAACCCGCCCAATGATTTCCTTCAGCCAGATGGATGATGGTTCCTATGAGTTTAAAGTGAACCAGACGTACTATGATGAGTTTATAGATATGTTTGGAGAAGACCTTGATTTCCTGAGCCAGTTGGAGATCTACAACATATATTATGAAATTGAGCAGTAATAAGTGAAAACTTCAAATGCTCCGGAGGTAATACTTCCGGAGCATTTTGAAAATAAGTGGGTAATTTTGAAGTTGGGAAACAATTGTTTAAGATTTAGGATAATAGGGATTGATATGTGGAAAAAACGATTGGCTATATTGGGCGTGGCATGTATGGCTTTTCTGGCAGCAGGAACAACATCATATGCCGGAAATATCAATGCCGCAGAACAGAGGATTATAGATTATTATAGTGGAGTATTTGTCTACAATGGGAAAAACTATGTGTTTACTGAGTCTGCAAAGGCCACAGCCTATAACAAGCTGGCGTCAGATGATGTAGACCTTACAGATGCTGAGGCAACCTCAGCCATCCGCCAGGGCAGAAGCAAGCTCAAACAGGGAATTGATGAAGGCTATCTGGTGGAAATGGGAAGCGATGGCTCAGGGGAAGGGGACAATCCAGGAAACGGCGATAATACGGATCCGGGAGACGGCCCAGGTAATTCAGGAGATAATACAGGCTCAGGAAATTCTGGGAATAATAACCCAGGTGATAATACAAATCCGGGAAATTCAGGCGGTAATGGGACAGGAAACAATGGCTCAGGGAACGATGGCACAGGAAATAACGGGACAGGAAACAATGGCTCAGGGAACGATGGCTTGGGTAATAATGGCACAGGAAATAACGGGGCAGGAAATGGAAATGCAGGCAACGGCGGAACAGGTTCGGATGGGGACGGCGGCAATTCCGGCGGCAATTGGCATATGCCGGACAATCCGAAAAAGATAGATATTGAAGGGCTGTTTCAGGAATTAGAGAAAGATAAGGAACACAATACCATAGTTGGGCTGGACAATCAGGAGAATCTGCAAGACGCCCAGGTGACAGGCAATTCCTTTACCGTGGAGCAATATATGGAAGGGAAGGCAATGGCGGTCACGAAGAATGGCGAAGTGCTGCTGGAAACAGAGCTTCCAATCAAAAACACTGGATTTTATAATGGCGATATGAAGAAAATCCTGATAGTTGCTGGAACCGTATTTTTACTGGTGATGCTGGGCGTTGTCTGGCTTGCCAGAAGTAAGAAGAACAGAAAAGCGGCAGGATATTTGGGAATCCCTCTGATTTTTACGTTTGTGTTCGCACTTTTCTCGGGCTTCCTTCTTACAGGCATTGTAGGAAATCAGTTGGATAAGTGGAATTCCCTTTGGATTTCAGGCGCGCCAGGATATTCCTATGCATATGCCCAGGAGATACAGGATACCTCTGGGGATACGCCCACAGACGGCAGCGTTTCCCAGGAAGAAATCCCAATGCTTCTGTCAGGTGAGCAATATGGGGAGCTTTCCTGTGAGAAAGCTGGATTACAGGCTCCCCTATATTATGGCGATACGGATGAAATCCTGGAAAAGGGTGCAGGCACTTATGCGGGAAGCTATCTGCCGGGCATGGGCGGGACCATTTTGATCGGCGCCCATGACGCCACTTTTTTTGCGCCTTTAGAGAAGATAGGAAAAGATGACGTGATTTCCCTGACAACGTCCTATGGAAAGTACCAGTACAATGTCACAGGGACACAGACAGCAGACCTTATGGATGCTTCTGCCTATCAGATCACAGGGGATGGGGAAAAGCTGATTTTATATACTTGTTATCCATTTGGCGCGGAAGGCCAGATTAGGAACCAGCGTTTCTACGTCTATGCAGAAAAAATATCCGGGCCGGAAATGGGAGAGTAGTACCATGCATGAAAAGAAAAAATTTAGAACAGTCCTGAGCCTGATGGTATCCTTTTTCTTAGCGGCCTTCTTATGCCTGCTCTTTCTCAGCCTGGAATTGACCATTGGATATTTCAGTGAAAAGGAATTTCAAAAATCCCTGCGTTCCAGCAGCTATGGAGCAGAGATGGAATCATCCGTCTCACAGCGCATCAAAGAGCTGTTTGCAGCGAATGAACTGCCAGATACATTAGCAGACCAAGTATTAGAGGAGTTAGACCTATATGTTCTGTTCCATAATTATTCAGAATTACAGTCAGAGAAGGGACAGGAGGATTTCCAGGCCAGCTTCCGTGCAGCATTGGACAATTACCTGCAGGAAGCGGGAATTCAGGGAACCGAAAATATTGAGAATGCAATGGATATACTGGCAAAAGAGGCTGGTACGATCTGTGAGAGAGCCTTATACCCAGGATTTATTGAAAAATATTATGGCACTGTCCAAGGAATGAAACGGAACCTTGCCATCCTGGCAGCGGCAGCTTTTTTTCTGTCTGGAGCTTGTGTCGCAGCGCTGCTGTCTATGTACCATTATAAGCATCGGGCTGTGCGCTATATGTCATATAGTACAATAGCAGCGACGGTTTTTAATATGATTGCCCTCCTGTATTTGCGGTATACGGAAGCCCTGCAGATTTCCGGGGTAGAGCCAGATTATTACCGTGAATTTTTGGAACAGTATAAAGTGCAGGGATTGGCGCCCTGGTATCCGGTGTGCGGGGCTGGCATTGTGCTTACAGTACTCCTGTTGCTGCTGACAAAGCGTTTAAAGCACACCATAAAGTAACTGTAGAAAAGAAAAAATAAGTAAATAAGCAGCAGCAGAAGCATAGGAAAGTATAGGAAAGTATACAATTTTGGAGATTAGAGGTTGCAAGAGCATAAAATACGAGTTATAATCAGAAGGATTGCAGCGGCTCAAATCCCTGCAGCAGTTAAGGGATTGAGCTTAAGGCATATAAAAAGGGATGGACAGAAGAGAGTGAATAGAAGGAATGATGGGACATATAGGGTATTTGGATCTGCACAGCCATATCCTGCCAGGGATTGACGATGGCTCTAAGAATTGGGATATGACAGAAGGCATGCTGCAGGCAGCATACCGCCAGGGGGTTCGCAGGATTGTAGCAACGCCCCATAATTATCAGGAAAACCGAAAACAAGACAATGAAAATATCAGGGAGCTATGCCGCAGGGCCGATGAGCTGGCACAAATGATCGACAGCTCTTTCCATGTACTGCCTGGAAATGAGGTACTGTACCGAAGCGGGATCCCAGCAGAAATTGAAGCAGGGCATATTTTAACTTTGGGAGGCAGCGCTTACCTGTTAGTGGAATTTTTCCCGAATGAATCCTATGGGCGGATCAGCCAGGGCCTAAGGGAACTGGTGGGTTATGGATACTATCCTGTGGTTGCCCATATGGAACGGGTAAACGCTTTATTTGGGAATGAAGAAAGAATTAGCGAAATAGTTGAAATGGGCTGTTACCTGCAGGTAAATTGCCAAAGCCTTATGGGAGGCTTCTTTGACAGGCAGGCAGCCAGCCTTAGAAAATTAATTCAGAATAGGAAAATACACTTTTTGGGAAGCGATTGCCACAATCTGTCAGGGCGTCCCCCAATTATGGAGGATTGTGTAAAGCGGTTATATCAAAAACTGCCTAAAGAGTGTGTGGAAACCCTGATCTACGGCAATCAGGAACAATTTTTGAAGAAAAAATGCATTTAGAAAGAGGGTCATTATGAATTCCCAAAAAGATGAAATCGAAATAGATTTAAGAGAGATATTTATAATCGTAAGAAGGAATATACTGTTGATACTGGCAGTCACAGTGGTTGGCGGCCTAGCTGCAGGCCTGTTCAGCTATTATATGATTACGCCAAAGTACACGTCCACTGCCAAGATTTACATTCTGACCAATTCAGATTCGGTTATAAGCTTAAGCGACCTGCAGATGGGCAGCAGCCTGGCTAATGACTATTCCGAATTAATCAATAGCCGCCCTGTGGCAGAGCAGGTAGCAGAAAACCTGAATTTGGACATATCCTACCAGTCGCTGCTGTCCTGCATCAGCATTAACAATCCAACTGCCACGCGTATTATCTGGATCCAGGCAACCTATCCAGACCCTACCATGGCCATGAAGATTGCCAATGAGTTCTCAGCAGTGGCCAGGCAGCAGATTTCCCAGATTATGAATGTGGATGAGCCCAGGGTTGCAGAAGAGGCAATCGTGGCAAAGCATAAGAGCAGCCCCAATAATACCAGAAATGCGGTTATCGGGGCAGCGTTAGGCATGATTTTGATTATGGCGGTTCTTCTTATCAAGCACATATTGGACGACACCATTAAGGACGGCGAGGATGTGGAGCGTTACCTTGACCTTCATATGCTGGCAGCCATTCCAGAAGAAGGCGGCACAGACAACACCGAGAAGAAAAGGAAGAAGAAAAAGAAGATTCACGGAATCAGAAAGGATAGTTCCCACGTATGAGAGTAGAATTAGAAAAACTGGAAAAGTTAGGATACGGAAAAAAAGAGGCCTTCAATTCCCTGCGTACGAACCTGAGCTTCTGCGGGGATGACATCCATGTGATTTTATTTACCAGCTGTACGCCAGACGAAGGAAAGAGCAGTACGGTTATGGAGTTGGGAAGGGCTATGGCAGAAGACCAGAAACAGGTACTGATTATAGATGCAGACTTGCGCAAATCTGTTTTAGTTGGGAGACACCGTGCCAAAAGCAGGGATGGGGCAATTAAAGGCACGTCCCACTATTTAAGCGGCCAGGCGAAGATGGAAGATATTATATGTGAGACAAATGTAGAGAATCTGGATATGGTATTTGCTGGGCGGACAACGCCAAACCCAACAGAATTACTGGGCAACAAATACTTTGACAAGCTTTTGGCCTATGGCAGGGAGCATTATGACGTGGTATTAATCGATTCCCCGCCATTAGGCTCTGTAATTGACACAGCCGTGATTGCCCCCAAATGCGACGGCGCTGTGCTGGTGGTAGAAGCCAATAAATGCAGCTACAAATTTGTTGAGGAAATAAAAAAGCAGCTGGAAGTGGCAGACTGCCGCATCCTAGGCGTTGTGCTGAATAAAGTAAAGGTTAATAAGGGCGGCTATTATAACCGCTATTACAAGAGATCCTACAAAGGCTATTACAAAGGATATTATAGTAAATACTATGGTTCTCGGGATAAATAGGGAACAGGCAGCCAGTACATCGCAAATAAATTGACAAGCGGAAATGCCAATTATCTGTTGGGCGGTGTACCAGAGAGGGCAAATTTAGGTTAACAAAAGAAACCAGCTGGAAAGCAGAATAGTAATACAGTAAATTAGATTCATAAAATAGAACCGGTTGGGAAGTAAAATAGTTATTAGGAAGTAAATTAGATTGGCAAAATGAAATGTCTGGAAGGCAGAATAGTTATGGGAGAGTAAATTAGCAAAAGGAAATGGTGGGATAAAGATGGAGAAGTTGAGTACAGTATGGAAAAACATAAAAACAGGGAAGGTACGCCTGCAGCACTGGCATGTGATTGCGTGTTATCTGATGTTATATGATCTTCTGGTTGTAAATTTGGCTTATTTTGCCGCGCTCCTGTTCCGCTTTGACGGGCGGTTTACGATGATACCAAATGATTATCTGCATTCCTGGATGAAATTTGCGCCGGTTTATTCTGTTTTTTGCATTGTGGTATTTTGGTATCTGCGGCTTTATAAGAGCTTGTGGAGGTTTGCCAGCTATGACGAGCTTGTAAGGGTGATTGTTTCCTCTGCCCTTACCACGGTATTCCACGATATCTGTATCACTATTTTTGTCCAGCGCATGCCGCTTTCATATTATGCATTTGGCGCGATCCTTCAATTTTTGCTGATATTGGGAGTGCGTTTTTCTTACCGTTTCATTTTGCTGGAACGGAGCAGGAGGAACAGGGTCCAGAAACAAAAATACATTATGCTGATTGGCGCAGGCTCTGCCGGCCGCATGATTCTCCGCGACCTGGACAGAAAAGAAGGGCGCAATGAGCGGGTATGCTGTATTATTGACGACAATCCCAACAAATGGGGGCGCTTTGTGGATGGCGTGCCGATTGTAGGGGGCAGGGACGACATCCTTGTTAATGTGGAGAAATATCAGATTGATAAAATTTTCATGGCCATCCCAAGCCTTAAGTCAGAGGATCGCCGCGATATTTTGAATATTTGCAAAGAGACAGAATGTGAACTGAAAAACCTGCCTGACATTTACCGCCTGGAAAGCAAAACAGTCACTACAGGCGATATGAAGGATGTGGATGTGGTGGATCTGCTGGGCAGGGATCCCATCAAGGTAAATATGGATGAGATCTTCCAGAGCCTAAGCGGAAAAGTAATCCTGGTGACCGGCGGCGGAGGATCTATTGGAAGTGAGCTGTGCAGGCAGATTGCAGGGCATAATCCCAAGCAGCTGATTATTTTCGATATTTATGAGAACAATGCCTATGAGATCCAGCAGGAGCTGTTGGACACTTATCCCAACTTGAATCTGGTGGTATTGATTGGCTCTGTGCGTGACAGCCGTAAGATCAACCAGGTATTTGCAGATTATAGGCCAAATGTGGTTTACCATGCAGCTGCCCACAAGCATGTCCCCCTGATGGAGGACAGCCCCTGCGAGTCCATTAAAAATAACGCAATCGGCACATACAAGACAGCCTATGCAGCCATGACCAACGGATGCCAGAGGTTTGTGCTGATCTCCACAGACAAGGCCGTGAACCCTACAAATATTATGGGAGCCAGCAAGCGCCTCTGTGAGATGATCATCCAGACCTTCGATAAGATGGTGCGGGAAGGCAGGGCAAAAGAGCTTACCATGCTGAATATCCATGGAGAGGATGAGCAGCTGGATAACAAGAAGCGTTTCACAAAAGTGTCCAAGTATGCCTGTACCGAATTTGTGGCGGTCCGTTTTGGGAATGTATTAGGCAGCAACGGCTCTGTCATCCCCAAATTTAAAAAGCAGATTGCCAAAGGCGGCCCTGTCACCGTCACCCATCCGGATATTATCCGCTATTTTATGACAATTCCAGAGGCAGTTTCCCTGGTGCTCCAGGCAGGCGCCTATGCCAAGGGCGGCGAAATCTTTGTATTGGATATGGGCGACCCGGTGAAGATTGACACCTTAGCACGTAATCTGATCAAACTGTCAGGCTTTAAGCCGGATATAGATATCCAGATTTCTTATACAGGCCTCCGCCCCGGAGAAAAATTGTATGAGGAGAAGCTGATGGCAGAGGAAGGCATGAAAACCACCAAAAACAGCCTTATTTACATAGGGCGCCCCATTGCCTTTGACACGAACCTGTTCCTGAAGCAAATCCGTGTGCTTATGGAAGCCTGTTATGGGAACCGCAGTGATATCCGTGAATTGGTGGAAGAAATTGTGCCTACATACCACCCTGTTGAAGCACAAGGCCAGGAGAAATCTCAAATAGGCACAGCGCATGGCAGTATCCATACCTCTGGAAAAAATACAATGCGAAGCCAAGATAGATTCCAGGATAATAGAATATATGAGGAGCTTCCTATATCTGGAAACCTGCCAGAGCCGCAAGATAATCCACAGAGGAGTTCAGTCTATGGGGTTATCTGCAAGAATGCGCCGGAAAATCCCAAAGAAGTACAGGTGAAGGCAGTGTAAAGCTGGTAAATTTCTTGTTATGCAGCAGCTTTTGCAGGGAAGGAGGCGATCATGGAGCCTGTCAAAAACAAAAAGCTTCCAATTGGAAACGAAGACTTTCAGGAAATCCGGACAGAAGGGTACTATTATATTGACAAAACAGCCATGATCCGCGGCTTACTGCAAAATGGAGGGAAAGTGAGCTTATTCACCCGCCCCCGGCGTTTTGGGAAAACCCTGAACATAAGCATGCTGAAAGCTTTTTTCGAAACCGGATGCAGGCCAGAGCTTTTTGAGGGATTAGAAATCGCAAAGGAAACAGAATTATGTGAACAATATATGGGCAGCTTCCCCGTCATATCCATAAGTTTAAAAGGCGTGGAAGGAAATGATTTTGCAGCATCCCGTTCCAGCCTTGCTTCCGTCATTGGAAAAGAGGCGCTCCGTTTTCAGTTCCTGCAGGAGAGCAGCAGGCTGACAGGCCGGGAAAAACGCCTATATCATCAATTAATCGCAGAGGATATGGAAAATAAGGAAATATTCCCAATGTCTGACGCCGTATTATCCGAAAGCCTGCAGACCCTTTCCAGCCTGCTTCAAAAGCATTATAATAAAAAGGCAGTCATCCTGATTGATGAATATGACGTGCCCCTAGCCAAAGCCTATGAACAAGGCTATTTTGACCATATGCTTACATTAATATGGGGCATATTCTCACAGGCGTTAAAGACGAATGACAGCCTGCAGCTTGCCGTGCTGACAGGATGCCTTCGGATATCCAAAGAGAGTATTTTCACAGGCTTAAATAATATTATTACCTATTCCGTTACAGACATTGAGTTTAGCCAATACTTTGGGTTTACAGATATAGAAGTATGCAAGTTGTTGGGAGACTATAACCTTTCTGCCCATTATAAAAATATAAAAGAGTGGTATAATGGCTATTGCTTCGGCAATACAGAAATTTACTGCCCCTGGGATGTGCTCTGCCACTGCAAAAAGCTTTGTGCAGATCCAGGGGCAAAGCCAGAGGACTACTGGCTCCATACCAGTGGCAATGATATTATCCGGCATTTTCTGAAAAAGGCCGATGCAGGCACAGCCAAGCGTGAGCTTGAGAAAATGATTGCAGGGGAGTCTGTGGAGAAGAAAATCCGTCAGGATCTCACCTATCGTGAACTATATGGTTCCATTGAGAACCTATGGAGCGTCCTTTTTGCCACAGGATACCTGACACAGCGGGGAAAGCCAGAAGGGGGCAGGCTCCGACTGGCGATTCCCAATAAAGAAATCCTTGATATTTTTATTAGCCAGGTGATGGAATTCTTCCAGGAAAAAGCGCAAAAAGACGGCGCATCCCTGGATGCCTTTTGCAGGGCATTTCAGAATGGGGATGCAGCAGAAGTGGAGCAAAGTTTCCAACAATATTTAAAAAAGACCATCAGCATCCGGGACAATGCCATTTGGAATGACCTGAAGGAAAACTTCTATCATGGAATCCTATTGGGCTTACTTAGTTATAAGGAAGGTTGGATCATCTCATCCAATAAAGAATCTGGCAAAGGGTACAGCGATATCCTTGTGGAGATAGAAGAGGAAGGGATAGGGATAGTCATAGAACTGAAATATGCAGGCGCTGGCACATTAGAAGCCAGATGCAGGGAGGCATTGAAGCAAATTGAAGAGAAAAAGTATGATGCTTATCTGCAGGAGGAAGGAATGCAGACCATCTTAAAATATGGGATTGCCTGCGAGAAAAACAAATGTAAGGTTGTGCTGGGAAAAGCATTTAATTAGGAGTGGGCATGCCGCCGCGGCCTTTCAGACAGATATCATCTTGCAGGCATATCAGAAGCAAAAGCGGAAGAGGAAGCAGAAACAGAAGCAAAAGCGGAAGAGGAAGTAGAAATAGGAGCAAAAGCAGAAGGGAGGGCGCCATGGAGAATCCTATGGGAAAAAGAATCCCTATTGGCATAGAGAATTTTGAAGAAATTCGGACAGAGGGTTTCTACTATGTAGATAAAACAGGATTCATCTGTGATTTACTTCAGAGTGGTGCCAAAGTAAGCCTTTTCACCCGCCCCCGGCGTTTTGGGAAAACCTTGAATATGAGCATGGTAAGGGCTTTTTTTGAGATTGGATGTGCCCCCGAAATTTTTGCAGGCCTGGAAGTCGCTGGGAAGGAAGCTTTATGCAAGCAATACATGGGCAAGTTTCCGGTTGTATCCATATCCCTGAAAAACATCCATGCGGACTCCTATGTGACAGCCCGCAAGCTGGCTATAAAAACGGTCAACGAAGAAGTAAGGCGGCAGAAAAGGCGGTTAGACAGCAGAAAACTCAGCAAAGAGGACAGGGAAGCCTGGGCGTCCCTGTCAACAGAGAAAATGGATGATGCAGATTTATTCAATAGTTTGCACAGGCTGACAGAACTGCTTCAAAAATACTATGGGCAGAAAGTGATAGTCCTGCTGGATGAATATGATGTGCCATTGGCAAAATCATATGATTATGGATATTATGGCCAGATGCTCCTTCTTATCCGAAACCTCTTTGAGCAGGTCCTTAAGACAAATGACAGCCTGTATTTGGCAGTGATGACAGGCTGCCTGCGCATTGCAAAGGAAAGTGTTTTTACAGGACTGAATAACTTAAAAGTGTTTTCCATCCAGGATGCGCGGTTTAGCGAGTACTTTGGATTTACAGACAAGGAAGTGAGGGAACTTTTGGCATATTACAAATGCCCCCACTGTTATGAAACTGTGAAGGCATGGTACGATGGCTACCAGTTTGGCAATATCAATGTATACTGCCCTTGGGATGTCATCAATTATTGTGATGGATTCCTGGCAGAAGGCAGAAAAGAGCCGCAGAATTACTGGATAAATACCAGCGGCAATGACATTATCTGGCGCTTCTTGGAAATGTCGGACACAGGCACAGCCAAGCGTGAGCTTGAAAAACTTATCGCAGGAGAGCTTGTAGAAAAGAAAATACGCCAGGGGCTTACCTACCGTGAGTTATACGATTCCATAGAGAACCTATGGAGCGTCCTTTTGGCCACAGGCTACCTGACCCAGCACGGAAAGACAGAATCAGGTACATCCCAGCTTGCCATCCCCAATATGGAAGTCCGGGACATATTCATTAGCCAGATAATGGAGTATTTCCAGGAAAAAGTGAAAAAAGACAGAGCAGCCCTAGAAGCCTTCTGCACAGCCCTGCAGAATGGTGACGCAGAAGATGTAGAGCAAAAGTTCCAGCAATATTTAAAGAAAACCATCAGCATCCGGGACAATGCCATTCGAAATGACCTGAAGGAGAACTTCTATCATGGAATCCTATTAGGCCTGCTCAGTTATAAGGAAGATTGGATCATCTCATCCAATAAGGAATCTGGAAAAGGGTATAGCGATATTCTTGTGGAGATAGAAGATGAAGGGATTGGGATAGTCATAGAATTAAAATATGCAGGCAAAGGGAAGCTGGAAACGAAATGCCAGGAAGCCTTAGAGCAGATAGAAGGGAAAGGGTATGATGAATATCTGCGGGAAGAGGGAATGAAGGCTATCCTGAAATATGGGATTGCCTGTGAGAAAAACGAATGTAAGGTTGTGCTTGGGAAAGAGGGAGCAAAGGTATAAAATTATGGGGGTAAACGAGAGGAGATTTCAATATACTAAGAATATAAGATGAAATAGGGAGATGGAAGAGTTCTATGGAGAAAAAGCACAAGCCGTATGGCCCATATGAAAGGTTTTTTAAACGTCCTATTGATTTTCTGTGTGGACTAGCAGCTATTCTTGTATTTTGGTGGTTGTATTTAATCGTTGCTATCCTTGTGAAAATAAAATTAGGCAGCCCCATATTGTTTGTTCAGGAACGTCCGGGAAAGGATGAAAAAATATTCAAGCTGTACAAATTTCGAACAATGACGGATGCACGGGATGGAAATGGAGAACTTCTTCCAGATGAGATAAGGCTTACAAAATTTGGGAAAATCCTTCGGGCAACAAGCCTGGACGAGCTGCCAGAAGCATTTAATATTATTAAGGGTGATATGAGTGTGATTGGGCCTAGGCCCTTATTGGTAAAATACATATTTCGATATAATGAAGAGCAGCACAGAAGACACGATGTTCGTCCCGGACTTTCAGGATATGCTCAAGTACATGGAAGAAATACAGTATCTTGGGAAGAAAAATTTAAAATGGATACAGAATATGTGAACCATATTACCTTTTTGGGTGATGTGAAAATTCTATTGAGTACTTTGAGAGTGGCTTTGAATAGGGAAGGAATATCTTCTGAAACATCTGTAACTATGGAAGAATTTATGGGGGGTGAAGTCAAGTGAAGGATTTATATATTGTAGGTGCAGGTGGATTTGGCCGGGAGGTTGCATGGTTAGTTGAGCGAATAAATTCACAGAAATTGACTTGGAACTTAAAAGGATTTATTGATGATGATACATCCCTTCATGGTACGTATGAGGATGATTATCTAGTAATTGGCGGATGCGATAATTTTGCAGATAATAGTGAAGAAATTTGGGTTGTTTGTGCCATAGGCTCATCTAGAATAAGAAAGAAAATAATTGATAGGTTACAAAAAATACCCAATATTCATTTTGCTACGTTGATTGATCCAACTGTTCAATACTCTAATCGTGTAAAGATTGAAGAAGGCACAATTATATGTGCGGGAACGGTTATTACTGTAGATGTTACAATAGGTAAACATGTTATAATTAATCTTAATTGTACACTTGGTCATGATGATATAATTGGAAATTTTGCGACAATTTATCCAGGAGCGAATATATCAGGAAATGTGATAGTGGGTGAAGGTGCAGAACTTGGTACAGGAATGCAGATTATTCAGGGAAAAAGTATAGGGCAGGGGAGTATTGTGGGAGCTGGAGCAGTTGTAATTCAAGATATGTTGGCGAAATGTACGGCAGTTGGGAATCCAGCCAAACCCATTAAATTTTATGAATGAGAAGGAATCGCAGATGAAAAAGAAGGCGGTCTTGATAAGTTGTTTTGATTGGTATGAGAAACGTTTGAAACCAATAAGGGAAATATTAGAAGGTAAATATGAAGTTATAATTTTGACATCAGATTTTGATCATATTAAAAAGGAATATATTAAAATCAGAAACGAAATTTGTATCTATCTTCATGTTCCAAGTTATAAGAAAAATATTTCTCTACGTAGATTATATTCACATTGGATATTTGGACGAACTGTAGGAAAGTTTATAAATAAAGTTCAGCCAGAATTAATATATCTTTTGCTTCCGCCCAATAACTCTGCTAAACATTGTTTAAAATATTGTAAGACGCATAAGGAAACAAGGTATATTATTGATTTAATTGATTTATGGCCAGAATCCATGCCTTTAGAAAAATATAAGAATAATATTTTGTATCATAAATGGGCGAAAATGAGGGATGAAAGCTTGCTAGAAGCTGATTTTGTTTTCACAGAGTGTAATTTTTATCAGAAGAGTTTAAAGGAAAAATTATCTAGGTATTGTAAAGTGCGAACCCTTTTTCTTTTTAAGGAGCAGACAGAAGCAGAAAAAAAACTAGTTGAAGAAACAATAGCATTAAAATTGGAATATAAATATAAGAAGGAAAAGGAATTGTCTGTATGTTACTTAGGGAGTATTAATCATATTGTTGATATTGAAGGAATATGCGAGATTCTTTTAGCTATGAAAAGAGCAGGATATAAAGTTCAAATGAAGATTATTGGGGATGGGGAAAGTCGGGATGTTTTTATACAACAATTAAAATTAGTTGGCATACAAGTTATATTTTATGGAATGATTTTTGATGAAAGGAGGAAGATTGAATTATTAGGTCTTTGTGATTATGGATTTAATATGATGAAGGGAAATGTTTCTGTAGGTCTTACAATGAAAAGCATTGATTTTTTTTCCATGGGTATTCCAATAATTAATAATATTAAAGGAGATACTTGGAAACTAGTTGAAGAGCAAGGAATTGGGATTAATTATGAAGGTGATTTGGATAAGTTTATTATAAATTTAGAGAATAGTGATTTAGTTAAGGCGAGACAGAATGCAGGTAAGTGTTATCAACAATATTTTACAAAGAGTTCTTTTAAAGCAGAAGTAAGGGCAGGGTTATCTAGTGTTGGTTTGGTAGAAAGTAATGTATGATAATTAATGATAAGAGGATTCAAAATGAAAGAAATAAATTCATTAGTAATATATTTTAGTGCATTTTTAACGTCTATTTTTTTTGTGAGTAACTATCAAAAAAAAAGGAATGAGGATAAACTAAATAAGGGATGGAAAAAAATAGTTGTAATATTAGGAATAATGCTGCCAATAATAGTGATTCAAGGATTTCGATATGGTTTAGGAACGGATTATGCGGAATATGAACGTATATTTAACTTGATGGGTAGGCAAAAAGCAATAGATGCTACTTTTATGAGAGAACCAATTTTTCGTTTTTTTTGTATTGCAGTCAGAAGATTATTTGGAACCTCAACAGCATTTTTTGTTTTAGACGCTATTATTATGAATATTCTTTTTTTCCTTAATGTTGATTATTATAGAGAAAAAGTAGATATGGTAATAGTTTATTTTGCTTATTATATGTTATGTTTTTCTACTTTCTTAAATATTGAGCGGCAAGGTGTAGCCAGTATGATAGTTTGGTTTTCCTTTCGTTTCATAGAAGAAAGGAAATTAGGAAAGTTTTTAATTACGATTCTGATTGCGACAGGTATCCATAATACATCAGTTTTATTTATAATTTTGTATGGAGTAAACTTAATAAATAATAATAAAATTGGGAAATATTTTAGAGGTTTTATCTTTGGATTGGTTTTGTTTTCCCCTGTTTTTTTTAGACAATTAATCCTACTAATACAACGTGTTTTTCCAATTTTATCTAAATACAGTAATTATTTTGATATGAAGCCAGTGCAAGAAAAAGTTGCTTTTAATCTTTTGTTTTATATTGCATTATTCATTATTCCAATTATTCTTTTTAGAAAAAGTATTGGTGTGTTTTTAAAGAACTCAAATTATTTAGTTTTGTGTTTTATATTACAGATAGTGTTTTATTTTTTGGATATGTATATAGATTGGGGGAGTAGACTAGTATTTTATGTGTTCTTTGGCTTAATGATAATGATGGGTGCGCTTTGCAAGCAAGCATATTATAGGACTAACCGAAATGTTTTCAAAATATATTTTGTTTTGACATTATCTTTGTATTATATAAGAATATATTATAACTTTGGGCATGCGAATGTATTTCCGTACTGTTTTATTTGGGAATAAAAATTAGAAAGGTAAATAAATGAAAAATAAGGAACAGAAATGTAAGGCGTTGCCTTTGGTAAGTGTTATCGTCCCAATATATGAGGTGCAGGATTATTTAGAAAGGTGCATAAAGAGCATCATTGAACAGACATATAAAAATATTGAAATAATTTTAGTGGACGATGGTTCTAAGGATGGGTGTCCTGAGATTTGCGATAGATATGCTAAGAAGGATTCGAGAATTACTGTAATCCATAAAGAAAATGGAGGGGTGATAAGTGCAAGGAGAGTTGGGATACAAGCTGCTAATGGAGAATTTATTCAATTGGTTGATGGAGATGATTGGATAGCAAAGGAGATGGTGGCGAAACTCATTTCTTGTATGATAGAAAATAAAGTTGATTTGGTAATATGTAGTTATTTTTTGGTTGGTAAAAACAAAAAAAAAAGAGAGGGGTATTTAAAGGGGGGGTATTATAGTAAAAAAAGCTTAGAACAATATGTGTATCCCAAAATGATTTATACAGGCAAGTATTATGAATGTGGGGTAGAACCTGCTGTTTGGAATAAATTATTTCGGAAAGAGCTATTGAAAAGTGTAATTTATAATGTTCCTTCATCTATTATCATGGGAGAGGATGCGGCATGCATTTATCCGTTAATTTTAAAAATTGATTCTATGTATTTTTTAGATGAAGGTTTATATTATTATAGACTAAATGAAACTAGTGCTACTAGAGCCTATCGCAGGAATCAAACTTTGAGTACTGTTGAATTGATTTTATATATGCAGAAACAATTCGAAGATAAGGATATAATAAATATAAAATTACAACTTGACTTTTATCATATTTTTATTTTTATGATTAATTTATCAAATGAGTGTAAGGCAGGACTTTCCAAAGGTTTCTTAAAAAGATATTATAATATGAGGCAATTTATGAAAGAGACAGATTTCAAAAGAGTAATGCAGAATCAGAATTTGCAGAATATGGGTAAGCATCAAAGGGTGGCATTGGGTTTAATAAAGCATCATGGTTTATGGTTCTTAATGTTGATGCTTGCGTTGAAAAATTCAATACTAAGATTTTAGAGGAAAGAACACAAAATTGTTGGTGTATTTATTGAATAAAGAATAGCATATGGAGTGTAATTTGAATGAAGATATTAATGGTTGTAAATTGGTATACACCGATAACAGAAAAGGTGTTTACAGCAGGAGTATTTCATTATGAACAGTCAATAGCATTACAAAAGTATTGTGATATCAGATTGTATTGGCCATTTGAGGAAAATGTGACAGATTTTTATGAAAATATAGAAAAAGGTTTATATACTTATAGGAGTCCTTGGAGTAAAAGGAAGGGTAAATTATATTGGTTTAAAGAGACAATGAAGTATATGAAAAGAATCTGCAGGCAATTTCAACCAGATATAATCCATGCAAATGTAGCGTATCCAGCAGGGCTAATTTCTGTTATTGTTGCGAAGAAATTTGGAATTCCTGTGGTTCTTACAGAACATGCACCAATTGAACAAATGTATTTAAATAATCCTGTGAGAAAAATGCTAAGAAGATATGTATATAAAAACACAAGAAAGAATATATGCGTTTCCAAAGATAGCATGTCTAGGTTAAGTATGGTATATCCAGAGGTTGAATTTGGGATAATTTACAATGCGGTTATTGATCCATGCTCATTAGAAATGGATAATATGAATTATAGGAAAAAGGGATATGTAAATTGTGCAATTGTAGCGGCTTTTTATGATAAGGAGATAAAAGGCTATCAATACTTACTTCCTGCAATTAAAAAGGTAAATGAGCAAGGAATAAGGGTGATTCTTCATATATGCGGAGGAGGCTTGTATAAAGAATACTATGAGAAAATGGCATTTGACTTAGGTATTGAAAAATACTGTATTTTTTATGGAAAGTGCGATAGAAAGAAAGTATATTCTATAGTAAAGCAGATGGATTTTTGTGTATCATCTAGTGTATATGAATGTTCGGGTGTATCTGTTCAAGAAGAGATGCTTTTAGGTAAACCAATTTTAGTTACTAAGTCAGGAGGAGCTAATTCTCTTACGACAGAGTATACAGCAATTGTTGTAGAGCGTAATAGTACAGAGGCTTTAGTAGATGGATTAGTGAGAATGTCTGATGAATTTGGAAGATTTGACACAACAAAGATTCAAAATTATGCATATCAAAATTTTGAAATAAGTAATGTGACCAATAGATATATAGAATTATATAGAGACATTTTGGGAAATGTTTAATAATAAAGAGTGAATTATTAGGGAGAGTTTTAATGAAGAAATATTCTTATGATGTTACTGTTATTGTGGCAACATATAATCAGAATTTAGAGAAAATTTTTTTAACATTGCAATCCATTTTGGAACAAAGAAAGGTTAAGATTCAAATTATAGTTGCAGATGACGGCTCGAAGGAAAACCATTTCGTAGAAATTAAGAGTTTTTTTTACTATAATAAATTTTTGGATTATATTTTATTGCCAAGTGATAAAAATAATGGTACTGTCATAAATTATGCACGTTGTTTTGAACAGTGTAAATCAAAATATACAAAGTTGATTTCTCCAGGTGATTTTCTATATGGAAGTACCATTTTATATGACTGGATTAATCACATTGAGAAGATGTATGCAAAAATATCATTCTGTGATGCAATATTCTATCAAAGAGAAGGAAATAAATTTAAACCCATAAAAGTTATGGCTGCGCCACAGGTCGTTTCAGTATATAATAAATCTTTGAATAGAGTAAGGAATAATCAACTTATATATAATGATTTATGGTTAGGTGCATCAATTCTTTCACAAACAGAATTGATGGCAGAATATTTTAGGGAGATAGTAGGTAAGGTCAAATTTGGGGAAGACAATATTTACCGTTTGATGGCATTTCGGGAAGTTGAAAGTTCCTATTTTCCTCAAAATGGAATATTGTATGAGTATGGAGCAGGAGTATCAAATTCAATTGATATGTCAAATGTATGGCATAAAAGGCTAATGAAAGATTGGTTTACTACAAGCCAACTTATATTGGAATTGCCTCAAAAACATAATAAATTTTATCGAAGGTTTAAATATTTTAGTAATTGGAAAATAAACAGTACTATACAGTTTAATTTTATAAATAATCATGGTATTATAAGAATTATTAAAGAATTATTTCCATTATACGCGCATATTCCAATGATGTTATTATGGCATCTAAGAATATATTTATTTTCTAGATATACTGATACAGAAATTGATGACGAAAAAATAAATTATATCTTTAAGAAGGTAATAAAATTTGTTAACAACAGGGAAGATGATGATGAAATCTGATAAAATGAATAATATACGAAAATCTAATATGGAAATGCTTCGTTTATTAATGGCATTTGGTGTTGTAATTTTACATTGCAATGGTTATATAGGGAATGGATTGGATAAAGTAATTTTAGGTTCCTATAATGCCTATTGGTTTGTATTTTTAGAAGTATTTTTCATTGTGGCAGTAAATGTATTTATCTTACTTTTTGGGTATTTCCAGTGTAATACATCAAAAGTATCTATAATAAAGCCTGTATATTTGGTTACAGTTGTTATATTTTATCGCATTTTAATATACTTTGTAAATTTTATTATGGGAATGCAAGAATTTTCTGTAAGTTATTTAATCAGCAGATTTATTCCAGTAAATTATTATGTGATTTTATATTGTTGTTTATATTTAATAAGTCCATATATTAATAAGGTGTTAAAGTCTTTAGGTATTAGTGAATGGAAGAAGTTTTTGTTTATTATATTTTTATTATTTTCTGTATGGCCATCATTTGTAGATTGGATACAAAATATTAGTGGATTTGATTTAGCGGGCTTAAGTTCAATTGGAGTGGATGGTAGTCAGTCAGGTTATACTATTGTAAATTTTATATTATTATACATAATTGGTGGTTCGATATGGTATTTAAGAAATGAACAAAATAGATTTTCAATAATAAAATGTATTTTTATAGAAATTGTTTGTATTGGGATATTATTTGTTTGGAAGTATTTGACGATGATGTATTCTCTTAATACTTCTGTATTAGATTATTGTAATCCATTAGTAATTATAAGTTCTATAATGATATTCCTCATATTTGAGAAAATTGAGATGAAGCCCAATAAAGTCATTAATGAATTATCAAGAGCAACGTTAACAATATACTTAACCCATCCATTCTTTCTACAGATTTTTGTTAAATATTTTAATGTGAATGATTCTATAGCTTCTATTTCAGGGGTAATAATATGTTTAATCGTTTGCATTTTTGGATATATTTGCTATAAAGTATTTGAAGTGCCATTGAAAATCGTAAAGAAAATAGAAGAAAAACTGTTAAGTTACATAAAAATTTAGAATGATAATGAGGTGAAATTGGTATGCAGGTTATTAAATATGTATTTCAACCACATGGTGATAAAAGAGGACAGCTGGTTGCATTAGAGGAATTTGTGGATATTCCATTTAAAATAAAACGCGTTTATTATATGTATAATACAATTGAAGGCGTAACGAGGGGACATCACGCACATAAGTCTTTAGAACAGATTCTTATTTGTATTCATGGAAGCTGTAAAGTACGTTTGGATAATGGGGAGGAAAAAAAAGTAGTTCCATTGGAAAAACCATATGAGGGGCTTTATATTTCCAACAATATGTGGAGGGAGATGTTTGAATTTTCTCCAGATGCAGTCCTTATGGTGCTGGCTTCAGAAGTGTATGATGAAAATGATTATATAAGGGATTATGATGAATTTTTAAAGTTTATTAGTAAAGATAAAAAGATTGTTAAATAATTGTGAAACTATTCTTCCCATTTTTTTAATATCAGTTTAACCACAAGGGTGTTTGAGTACTTACACTGAGGAAGTTTATTCCAAAAAACTGGGGATTGGAAAGTAGGCGTGCCCCCGATGCTTACGAGATTGTGGGAAGGACAGGTGGTTTATGCCATTGCCACGCTTCCAAAAAGCGGGAATATCAGCCGTAGGCTGTTTTTCTGCATCAAAGATTCTAAAGAGATTGGATTTGACTATAAGAATTGTGCAGATGATGTTATCCGTGAATACGGGAAGGACGACATCTGTTATCTCCCGCTGGCCTGCTTCATGCTTCCGCTGGGACATTAAGGTATCGTACTATGAAAACAAGACTTTCTGGTCATGGGAAGAATACCATGTACGGAGCCATGAGGGCATTGAGCATCTGGTAAATCTGGAAAACATAGCTTACAGTGCCATGACACTGCTCCTGTCCAGTGATGAATCTTTTTCTTGCTATCAGTCTGCAAGCGCGTAGGAAACCCGTTTTGGCATTGGGCAGCAAATTCAAGCCAGTATAATATTCAGTAGTTTCGTGGAAAAACTCGAAATTAGAAAAGAATCATGTTCTCTAATCAAAATAATTGAAATTTATATTTTGTCAGGTTTTAAAAATGCTCAAAAGTTGTAAATTGGTGTATTTAAAGTAAGTGAATTAGTTACATGGGTGAATAGGATTTGAGGAAAGGTGTTATAGATGGAGAAAAAAATAAGTGTGCCCTTTGTTTCTTTTATGCCAATAGAAAAAGAGTTGGCTAAAAGTATGCGATTGGCTTTTGATAGGGTATATGCCAGTAGTTGGTATATTGGAGGAAAAGAAGATGAAAATTTTGAAAAAGCATTTGCCGAATATTGCTCTGTAAGATTTTGTGTAGGTACAGGTAATGGACTTGATGCCTTGATGCTTTCATTAAAAGCATTGGGGATTAAAGCAGGTGATGAAGTTCTTGTTCCATCCAATACGTTTATTGCTACGGCCTTGGCAGTAACTTATGTTGGTGCAATACCTGTATTTGTAGAGCCAGATATCCATACTTATAATATAGACACTAAGAAAATTGAAGAAAAAATTACAAAACGTACAAAAGCAATAATACCAGTGCATTTGTACGGACAGCCATGTGATATGGATTCAATATTAGAAATAGCTCAAAAGTATAGTATTTATGTAGTAGAAGATTGTGCACAAGCACATGGAGCGAAATATAAGGGAAAGAAAGTTGGTACATTTGGAGATGTTGGGTGTTTTAGTTTTTATCCAGGCAAAAATCTTGGTGCACTCGGAGATGCAGGGGCAGTAGTTACTTCTAATAAGAAAGTAGCAGATAAAATTAGGAGTTTAGGTAACTATGGTTCGGATTATAAATACCATCATATTTATTTGGGAAGTAACTCAAGATTGGATGAAATGCAAGCAGCATTCTTATCTGTTAAATTGCCACATCTTAATCGGATGAATGCAGAGAGGCAGAGAATTGCCAAGATGTATTTAGAGAGAATTAAAAACCCGCAGATTATTTTGCCATATATATGTCCAGAAAGTGAACATGTCTGGCATATTTTTGGAGTTCGCTGTAATAAAAGAGATAAATTAGAAGCTTTCTTGAGGAAAAATGACATAGGTACAAATAAACATTATGCAATTCCCATACATTTGCAGGAATGTTATAAAGGATTAAATTTAAAATATGGAGATTTTCCAATTGCTGAAGAAATAAGTAAGACAGAATTGAGTTTACCTATGTATTATGGTATTACAGAGGAACAGGTACAATATGTGGTAGATATAATAAATAGATTTGATTGATTTTTTCTAATGGAGGAATTTCTATGCAATTAAGAAAATTGGAGAGCAAAGATGCTTTTTTGATGTTAGAATGGATGCATGATAAAACAGTTGTTGGACAACTACAGTCTGATTTTCATTCTAAAACATTAAAAGACTGTTTGTTATTTATTGATTCTGCACAGGATACAACTTTTAATATGCATATGGCGGTAGTTAATGAAAACGATATTTATATGGGTACTGTTAGTTTGAAGTATATAAGGAGAGGAATAGCGGAGTTTGCAATAACAGTTCGTAAGAGTGCTATGGGGATGGGATATGCAAAGTTTGCAATGGATGAAATTGTAGGAATTGGATTTGGGAGATTAGGTTTGAAAACTATTTACTGGTGTGTATCAGAAAAAAATAATCGTGCCATACATTTTTATAAAAAAAATGGTTATAAAAAGATAAATCTTAAAGAAGAGGGATTATACGAAGAAATAGTAGAATCTGGTGTTTATACAGGATTGCAGATTAGCAAGTACATTTGGTATGCCATAAAAAATGATGGTTAGATGGGGGTTCAGGTGAGAAAGAAAAAGGTAATACTTAATATATTATCGAACTTATTCCAACAGTTAGTAATCATTGTATGTGGACTTATTGTTCCGCGGATGATTATTGGAACTTATGGTTCAGATATAAATGGAACCATTTCATCAATAACACAATTTTTGGGTTATATTACGTTGATTGAATCAGGTATTGGGGGTGTTGTAAAAGCAGAATTGTATAAGCCACTTGCATATAAGAATTATAAAGAAGTGTCGGGCATAATTAATGCTACAGAAAGATTTTTTAGACGAGTGGCTTATTTATTTATTATATATGTGATAGTACTTATTTTTATTTATCCAAAGATTAATAAAAGTCATGATTTGATGTTTACATCATCTATGATTTTAGCAATAAGTATTGGGACATTGATTCAATATTATTTTGGCATGACATATCAACTTATGTTAGCAGCGGATCAAAAATTATGGCTTATTTCTACTATGCAGTCAGTTACACTGATTTTAAATGCAATTTTTACAGTTATATTGATTTTGCTTGGTTGTAGTATTATAACAGTAAAATTGGTTAGTTCTTTTATATTTATGTTGCGCCCGTTAGTATACAATATATACGTCCGAAGGCAGTATGATATTAATAAAAAAGTAGAACCAACAAATGATGTTTTAAAACAGAGATGGGATGGTTTTGGACAACATATTGCATATTTTATTCATACAAATACAGATATTGTAATATTAACTATTTTTAGCAGAAGGATGAGTGAGGTATCTGTATATTCTGTTTATATGCTTGTAGTGAATTCAGTGAAAGGAATAATTAGTTCTATATCATCAGGAATATCAGCTTCTTTAGGTAATTTGTATGCAAAACAAGAAACAATAAGATTGAATAAGATAATAGATATATATGAATTATTTAACATGATGATAATTAATGTATTATTTGGAACGACAGCATTTGCAATTGTTCCATTTGTTGCGTTATACACAAATGAGGTTGCAGATGTTAATTATATTAGGCCTATCTTTGCTTTTGTTATAGTGGCTTCTGAGGCAGCATATTGTCTAAGGTTTCCATATAGTGATTTGGTTTTTGTAGCAGGGCATTTTAGACAGACTAGAAATGGGGCTTATTTTGAAGCAATCCTAAATATTATAGTATCTGTTTTGTTGGTATTTCAATATGGTATAATTGGAGTTGCCATTGGGACGTTGTTTTCAATGATTCTAAGGTCTATACAATATGTACAATATCTTTCAAAAAACATTATTAATAGACCAATAAAAAAATTTTATAAGAAATTTATTGTGAATCTCCTTTTGATGGTGTTGTATTATATAATATTATCTCAATTTGATTTTAAATCAGCGAGTGTTCTTGGATGGATATGTAGTTCCATAGGACAAGTGTTATTTATATCAGCCATTGTTTTGGTGGGGAATTGGCTATTTGACCGAAAGCTGATGGAAGAAGGTATTTCTTATGTTTGTAAAAGAAAGCAGGTTGATTAGGTATGCGTGAATTAGGATTAGATGAGTTGAAAAAATTAGAACTTGGCATATTAAAACATATCCATAAAGTATGTGAAGAGAATAAGTTGGATTATTCATTGGCTTATGGGACATTGCTTGGGGCCATAAGGCATAAGGGATTTATCCCTTGGGATGATGATATTGATATTATGATGCCAAGAGATTCGTATCTGAAATTATATCAAATTTTACAGAATGGTACAAGATACAAAATGCTTACCGATGAAAATCAAAAATACTGTTATCCTTGGGGAAAGGTGGTTGATACAAATACTACTTTAGTAGAGCATGCTCTTTTAGAGAATATAGAAGATTATGGAGTATATGTAGATGTGTTTCCGATAGATGGGATGGGAAAATCGAGATTTTCGATTATGAAGTTGTTTTTTGAGATTTATATTTGTAATATGCTTCGGATTTCAGCAGCTTGTGGTGGGTTTGATGTCAGACAACATAAAATTTTCTATAGCATTATAAATAGGATTGCATTGAAGAAAGATGGAAGGTACTGGTCTCAGAAGCTGGGAAAAATTTCCCAAAAATATATTTGCAGTAAAAATAGATATGTGCATATTCTGGAAGGAGAACCAGTTGTACCCTATAAATTGAAAAAACTTTATAAAAATTTTCTAAGAGAAGAAGAAATGAAAGAAATAATAGAAATAGAATTTGAAAAATCAAAATTTAAATGTGTAAAATGTTGGGATAGTCTTTTGACGAAGTGGTATGGGGAGTATATGAAATTGCCGCCTAAAAGTGAAAGAATTGTCAAACATGATTTTACAGCTTGGTTAAAAAATAGTAAGACATGGTAGTAAGAAAGATTTATTGAAAGATAGGGGCTGTGTGTATATAAGGGTATGATATTCGATTTTAGGATGACCACGAAGAAATTTAATGAATATAATGATGCTGGTGTCAAAGCTTCACCATAGTATTTTGAAAAGTTCATATGTTATTTTGGCAGTTTGGCAGTTAAAAATCAATGTTTTTCTATCCTTTTGGATGGTTTTCAGGTATAGTTGAACTATGGAAAAAATTAATTTGAAAATAGTCTCTTCAGAAACTAGAAAGATTAATAAACAACAAACAATACAACTTCTGAAAAAGTATATCAGACATAAAGAAATTGAGACATACTCAATCTTTCACTTCAGACAGTGGACAGAATATCAAGTGCATATCAAAAGGAGGGGGTAAAATGTCTGTAGGAGAAAAAGCGTGGCCGTAAGGCAGGTGAAAAACGCCAACTTGCACCTGCGCAGGAAAAAGAAATCCAGAACATCCTCATTGACAAAACACCTGACCAGATGAAACTGGGTTTTATGCTCTGGATCCGGGCTGCCGTATGCCAGTTGGTTCATGAGAAATATGGGATTACAATCACTCTGCGAAATATGGGTGAATATCTGAAACGGTGGGAATGACATGCCAGCGCCCTGCAAAAAAGCATACTTCCAGGATAATGTAAAGCTGAATACTGAAGTGCTATAATAAAGTTGTAACGGGAGTGGCTAATGAAGTATAATAAAAATTGTAAGAAAAGAGGTACTCATTATGTCACAAAACTACACTCCCGAATTTAAAAAGAAAATTGTCCGTCTCCATGAAGAGGAAGGACGAACCTACAAAAGCATCACCGCTGAATACGGCGTATCCAAGGCCAGCATCCCCAAGTGGTGTAGCGAATTCAACAAAGAATGCCATACAGATCCCCAAGCCAAAGAAGATTATGATTCTATAAAGGAGAACCTCCGTCTAAAACGAGAGAATGAAGGATTACGTAAGGAGATTGCATTTAAAAAAAGCGGTGGAATTTTTTGCTAAGGAGATCGGTTAGAGGCTTACTGGTTTATTGACCAACACCATGAAGAATTCGGCACCTGCTGGCTGCACCAGCGGCTGGGGATCTGCCCGAATGCCTACTATAACTACCGGAAACACCGGAAGGCGGATTATTATGCCCAAAAAGCAGAAGTCCTGAGGAAGATAGATGAAGTCTACCACAGGTATAACGGTGTTGACGGCTACCGTACCATGACAGCCTATTTGGAGCGTGAATGATACAGCTACAGCGCCACTGCCATCCATAAATATATGAACACAGAGGCGGGGCTGCATTCCATCGCCCGCCCTAAAAAACCAGGGACAAAGCCAGGGAAGCCGCATAAAATATTCGGGAACAAACTGAACCAGGACTTTCATGCAGGCAAGCCGAATCAAAAATGGTGCACAGATTTCACATACCTGTTCCTGAAGGATGGGGATGTCCGATATAATTGCGCCATCATAGGCTACACCTTTCAAAGCTGACAATGCTATGCCTATGTAACAAATCATAGACTGTCTGAGTTATAATGTAATGACAGCTTTTGTTCCAAACCGTTGAATAACATGACTAAATATAGTGGATTTTATATGATGCAAATACAATGTATTGATTCGGGTATTGGAATTTAACTAGCACAACAGGTTAAATTAGTCAGGCATTAAAGAAAAGTATTGTTTAAGGGATACTTTCTTTTTTAGTATTTGGATTCATATATTGATTTATAAATTTTATATATAGTTTGAATGTAATGCGGCATATCATTTAGCCCCATTATTTTTTGGTGTGCTCCATTGCATTTAGATTGATAGTATGTGGCATTTGTTAACAGTTGATATAATTCGTTGACAAATGCCTCTCTTGTGTTGCATAATTGGCCGCAAGATGGGTCTATGATATCAATAAGTCCTCCCACTGGTGAGGCTACCACAGGCTTGTCAAGTAATAATGCTTCTAATGCCGCAATAGGAAGGCCTTCCCAAAGAGATGGCATGCACAGCACTTTTCCAGCATTTAATAACCCATAGGGATTGTCCTGGAATCCATATAAAGTAATATTGTTTTCTAATCCTAATTCATGGATGCGGGATTCTACCTGTTGGCGCAGTTCTCCGTCCCCTACCATAATGGCCTGTATGTTTGGAAGGAGTTTTGAAAGATTCTTTATGATATCTAAAAATAAAAATGGATTTTTTTGCTTCGAACACCTTCCTAAAAACACAATGTCAGATGGTGATTTTAACGTAGCAACCATAGCTTTTTCCCGAACTATTTGAATATTAAAAGGGTTTCCTATCATAGTGGATTTTGGGGTAATATATTTCCCGAAAACATATTCCTTTAAAATTGAGCTGGAAACTGTTAGAATCCAGTTGTATTGAATACAGGAAATCCCGTATACAATAGATTTTAAAGACAGTGTTTTCATCCAGGGAGGTGTGTTGTGTATATGGTTAATAATGGGAATTTTTCTGGTGGAAAGCGCAGAGAGTATCCCAGCAGTGAAATCATGGGCATGTAAAATATCAGGTTTTATTTTATGAATGGCTTTTTTTAAGTTTGAAATACTTAATTTTTTTACCGGATAAAAAGAGATATTATTCTCTTCTAAATGATTTCGTATATTGCCGTCAGGAGATAGATAGATACCATCTACATACTCCTTCATATTGTTAATGATTGTAATAACGACATTTTCTGCCCCAGAGTAAGATCCTGTATTTAGTATGTGTAAAACCTTGATTTTTTTCATTATATAGAAGCACCTTTCTGATCATAAAAATAGCAGGGGCATTTGGTTTTGAGTGTTATTCTCTTTTGATACCGTATAATTTTAACATTTTTCGGGTTACATGAAAAATATTATATTTTTGCAATTTACCATAATTAGCATTTACTACGCTATCCAAGTCAGGGCAAAAGCGGATTCTCCTGATTTTTTCTATGACATCCGTTAAATCCCTTGGGGAAAATAAATATTCTGAGTTGATTAATTCCTGGCATCCCCTAATATTGGAACAGATGACAGGTGTTTTTGCAGCCATGGCTTCCATTATGGTTACGGGAAGCCCTTCCCGAAGTGAAGGGTGGATATAGGTATCAGATGCCTTATATAACTCATCCACATCTTTGCGGTAGCCCAATAAATGGACTTGCTTTCTTATGTCAAGTTCTGCAGACAGGTTATGTAAGTATCCTTCTAAGTATCCGCTTCCTGCGATGATATAATGAATTTTTGGATCCTGTAATTTTGACAGGGCACGAATGACGATTTCGTGGTTTTTATTGTCATTTAATTCTCCGACAGATAGTAATAGGAAAGCGTTCTCTGGCACATGCAGTTCCAAGCGTTTTTTGGCTTTGTCAATATTGGGGGAGGAAAACCGTTCGATGTCAATTCCTACGCCAGGAACATAGGTGACAGATTTTGCTTTCATTTTCTTTTTTGCCAGGGAAAAGTCTTGCCTGTTGATGGTGATTAAGACATCCGTCCAGTGGGCGCATAGCCATTCTATTGGGTAATAGAGCAGCCAGCTTTCCTTGGGGGCATCTTTGTGGAAGTGGAAGCCATGGGCAGTATAGAATACCTTGCTTCCTTGTTTCCTGGCCTTCCTGCAAGCAATCCGTGCGCATACTGCTGCGATTGGCGTGTGGCAGTGGATAATGTCATAGTGATTATGGCTTACAATCTTTTTGATCTCCTTTATGGCTGTGAGGTTATTCCTGTCCATTGGGGAACGGGTGCAGGTAAGAGGGAATATCTGGCAGCCCCATTCTCTGTACTCTTCTGGCACAGGTGAAGCAGCGGTATTGCTGGCGATGTCCACAGTGATATTGTACTCCAATAGGGTTTTTATCAGGTATTTAAAAAAGCAGGTTGTCCCGCCAACTGTTGTGATATATAGTATTTTCATTCCTTTCTATTACCTCCTCAGTCTTTGGGGTGCTATAACCACATGCCTATACGGATGCCCAAAGAGATTTTACCATGTTTCCGTGGGAATGGCAAGTAGGCTTTTAGGCGGGAATGGATGGAACAAGCTATACTGCTATTAAATGCTTGTCATAGAGTAACAATAGATAGTAGGTAACTTAACTGAAACAGTAAAATATAGGGCAAAAGCAATACTAGAAAACGGCCGTACCAAATGACCAAAGGATACATCCGCCTTGTATAGGGTGTTAGGTAGATTTTTTGGCAAAATGCCACACTTGATCCGTTCCACTTATATAGAATCAAATCTTTCCATCTATTATTTCTCAAATATGGTCAGATATGGTAATTTTTGTTCAGTTATCTAAAATGGAACGCTTTTTGTGCTAAAGTATAAGTGACAAAACCAATACACGCACAAAATAATGGCGTTTCTTATGATTAATAGTATAATCTAATATCATGGGGAATTTGGCATCTGCTGGTTGTTTAGACAAGATGGCTTTCCATAGCCCAAATGCATATTATAACTATTGTAGACACCGAAAGGAGGATTATGATGCCCAAAATCGAAGATTCTGGAATGGATCCGGAAATCTATCACAGCCACAATGGAGTTGATGGATACAGGAACATGGCTGTTTATTTGGCTTGCAGGGGATATGGTTATGGCTCTACAGCCCTGCACAAATACATGGATACAGGGCTTGGCCTGCGTCCTATTGTATGTCTGGAAAAGATTGGTTATCAGTATGGGAAGGCACACAAAGTGTTTGAAAACGGGATGAATCAGGATTTCATTGCCAGACGGATCAGCCCAAAGTGGTGTACAAGTTTTATGTATCTGTTTCTTGACAGCCATGAAGTTGGGTACAACTGTACCATCATAGGCCTGCATGATAGGAGTATTATTGCAAGCATCACAGGCCATGATATCACCAGTGCTCCCACAGTCCGCGTATTGCAGAAAGCCCTGACTTTACAGCTGTTAGTTATAACCATGTCTGTCCGCATAGTTTTAACGGATATCGGACACATTATTAGGCACGGGCTGTATTTTGGAATAATGGCTGCCGCAATCGCCCTGGCTTTAAGCAGTGGGTTAAGGTAGCAAAAAGTGGGGGCTTGTGTTATACTTATAGCATGGGAACATGGAAATCAAAAACAGGCATAAATACTTGCAGCAGTATTGCAAATATCCGTGTGTAAATATTTAGGAAGAAACTGCCTACATCAAAGCAGGTATCGGATGATAAAAACAGCTTCCGTATGGGATATGCCAGAAACATCATGCAATTATCAGGTATATAGAAACTGGCAAAGGCTATATCCATTACATGATGGAAACAGAACCAGCAATTTGGAATAATTTTTTCGGATATAGAAAAAAGCAAATATAAACCATTAGAAGAAAAATTAGACTGCCAGTCCAATGACAAATACAGTGGATTCCATTATAATATAAACGGCACAGCAATTTCAAATGTTTTCAACAGATCCCCTATTGGGGCCTGTATCCTCAAAAGAGTAGGAAAGGTGGTATATTATAATGGGAAAGGAAAACCGTGAGCATAAGGACAGCGTGTTTGTTGACCTCTTTTATGAAGACGAGACAGCTGAAAAGAACCTGTTAAGCCTGTACAATGCATTGCATGGGACAGGTTACCAGGATGAGGGGATGGTTAGGAAGCTCAGGATAGGGCAGGCGCTGTACAAGAACTTTAAAAATGATATTTCTTTTGAGGCAGATGGGAAGGTGCTTGTCTTTGGGGAGCACCAAAGCACAGTGAACCCAAACATGCCGCTGCGCTGCCTAATGTATGTGGGGAGGGCATATGAGCAGATAGTAGAGGACAGGGACAGGTACAAGGCAAACCTGGTCAAGATTCCGATGCCAGAGTTTTATGTTTTTTATAATGGCATGCGGAACCAGCCATTGGAGCAGGAGCTGTCCCTGTCAGATGCATTTTTAATCCCGGCGGCAGGAAACTCAGCAGAGCTAAAGGTAAGGGTTATAAACATCAATCCCAGCAAAGCCCATAAGATTTTGGGAAAGTGTGGGGTATTGTGGGAATACAGCCAGTTTGTTGACACAGTCCGTAAGTATTCCCATGAAGGGGAGCCAATCAAAAAGGCAATCAATGAATGTATTGGCAAAGGAATTTTAGCGGATTACCTAAAACGGAAAGGGAGCGAGGTGAGGAATATGCTGATTGCAGAATACAACTATGAGGAAGATATCCAGGTGAAACAGGAAGAGGCAATGCAGATTGGGGAGCAAAGGGGCCTGCAAAGGGGTCTGCAAAAGGGTATGCAAAGGGGCCTGCAAAAGGGCCTGCAGCAAGGAGTGGCTTTGTCAGGGCAGGTTTTTCAGATGCTAAAGAAGGATCCAGGCCTGACAGATGAGCAGATTGCAGAAGAGGCAGGCTGTACGGTGGAGGATGTGGGAAAGGTGAGGAAAGCCTTTGGGATATAGGCATTAAAGTATTGATAGCCAGGGCATTTGACAGGCACAATTATGAGTATACAAGGAAACCCTGGCATGGAACCAACGAACCCCTACTGGTTTACATTGGGAATTTCCAGCAGTACAATGGAATGAAGCAAGTTAAAGGGAGCAGAATTATCATGTATAATATAAATATAATGTAAGAAACATTTTTGGCCAATACCCAGGCTCCATTAATTATATGCATCCCCAAAACAAACATTGGAAAGGATATGGTGCACTATGGCAGATTTTTTAATGAAACCAAAGGTCGATTTCGCCTTTAAGGAAATTATGATGGATGAGAAAGCCCGCACTGGCTTCCTCTCCGCCGTATTGGATATCCCGCCTGGGGACATCCGGGAGACACGCATCCTCAACACCAGCCTGCGCCAGGAGCATGGGGACGACAAGCTTGGCATCCTGGATGTCAGGCTCCTTATGGACAGCGACAGGGAAATCGACATTGAGATCCAGCTTTCCGAACTCAATGTTTGGGCTGAGCGCTCCCTGTTCTACCTGGCCAAAATGCTCATTGGGCAGATAAAGCCCGGGGACAGCTACCGCGTGTTCAAGAAATGCGTAAGCATCAGCATCCTGGACTTCATACTTTTCAGGGAGGATGGGGGCACGCAGGGCAATGGCTCGTTTTACTCCTGCTTCCATATCCGTGAGGATACACGCCACTTCCTTTACACAGACAAAATGGAATTCCATGTGATTGAGCTGCCAAAGCTCCCCGAAGAGCTGGGGGAAGGCTGCAGCAGCCTGGAACTATGGGCCAAATTTATAGATTCCGAACGGAAGGAGGACCTCGATATGATAGCACAGATGGACCCTTATATAGAAAGCGCTTACAAAAAGCTGCAATTAATCAGCCAGGACAAGGAGAAGCGGCAGGAATATGAAGCCAGGGAAAAAGCCATCCGGGACCATGCTGAGATGATGCTGGAAGCTGAGGAGCGGGGATGGAAAAGAGGCATCGAGGAAGGCATTGAAAGAGGCATTGAAAAAGGCATTGAAGAAGGTATTGAAAAAGGCATTGAAGAAGGCATTGAAAAAGGCATTGAAAAAGGAGAATATAGAAAATCCATCCAGGTAGCCAAAGAAATGCTTTCCAAAGGTTTTGACATAGCTGTCATTTCCCAAATCTCAGGAATCCCCCTTGAGGAAGTAGAAATATTAAAATCCAGCCACCTGCCGCACTTTACCTGACAGGATCACTTCAGCAGCGTACAAATATTCACTGCCAAAAACCCGGTAAATAATGAAGCAAATTAGAACTGGGGCAAATCTATTATTATCATATAGGTTTGCCCCAGTTTTATTTGGAATTGGCTGCTCTGAATACGTTGCGTATGCCATTCAAAAGTTTTATGGCGTTTAGGGTTTAGAAAAATTATGGCTATTGCAAAAGCACCGCACAGCGCCTGGCCGCTGGCGGTGCCGTACCTATCCTTATAAATGCAAAATATTGAGCATTAAAACCCATGCCAGCCCATAGTATGTCACGACAGCAACAAGGTCATTGATTGTTGTAATTAAGGGGCCGGAAGCAACAGCAGGATCTACTTTCAATTTTTTAAACATAAGAGGGATTATTGTTCCTGACAGGCTTGACAGTATCATTGCCAGCAATAACGCAATGCCCGTACATGCTGATATTGAAAATGCCATAGCTGAGGATTGGCTTTTTAATGCGTATAGGTAAATTCCTATAAATACAAATGATAATATTCCAAGTATAAAGCCATTGACGAAACCTACCCTTGATTCTTTGGCAATCAGCAGAAGTTTCTGTTTTCCGCTGATTTTTTCGTCCATTAAGACACGTATGGTTACAGCAAGAGATTGTGTCCCTACATTTCCAGCCATATCCAGAATCAGAGACTGGAAAGCTATGATTAGGGGAAGCTGTGCAACCACATTTTCAAATATTCCCACAACACTGGACACAACCATTCCCAATCCGAGTAAAATAATAAGCCAGGGCAGCCGTTTCCCTATACTCCTTTTTAAAGGCTCGTTTAAATCTTCTTCTGCTGATAACCCAGCCAATCTCGCATAATCCTCGCCCAATTCATCATCAATAAGTTCCATAATATCCTGTGAAGTCAGAACCCCAATTAGTTTATTATCCGAGTCCAAAACAGGAATGGAATCTTCAGAATAATCTTTAATCCGGCCGAGGCAGTCATCAATCTGCTCATTGGCATAAACATATGGATAAGAGGTCATAACAATTGTTTCAAGCTTTGTCCCCTCACGGGCAATAATTAAGTCTTTTAAATCTATCGCGCCGAATAGCATTTCATTTTCGTCAAGGACATAAATGGTTGAGATGTTGTCATTATCTGCCGCTTGTTCAATCAATTCGTGCATTGCCTGTTTCACAGTAATATCAGAGTGGATGACAATGTAGTTTGTAGTCATTTTGCTGCCTATTTCATCTTCGCCGAAAGAATTGAGCAGCACGACTTGAGCTTTCAAGTCATCTCCCAACAGTTCAAGGATTGTGATGCGGTCTGCCTTGTCCATAGTTCGGATGTATTCTGCCATTTCAGTAATCTCAAACTGGGAAAGAACAGCAATTCGCTTTTGCATACCTATTTCACTCATATATGTGGATTGATTCTCGGCATATTCCAGTATACCTGCCAGCGTTTCCGCATTTAAAATGTGATATAGGCGCTTGCGCTCTTTTAAGCTCAGTATTTCCAATGCAGCAGCAATATCCCTCTCGTGGTATGCAAGAAGCCGTTCCTGCTTAATTTTGGGCGTTAAATTGCTGCGGAATGTCTCGGAAATTTCCTGTTTATAATCAGGATGGAACATCATTTCAGTTACATCATTTGGAATATTATTCATTACATTCATTGCGTTTTCCTCCTTTACTGATACAGTTTGACACTTGTAAGCCACTGATGAAAAGGCGGGTGCAAAAGTTTTCAGTAAAAAGGGCGCAAAAATACCATTGCCGCTCACAAACCTTCATATTCTGCACTCGCCATACTGTTTGCAGTATGCCTTGTGAAATAGCGAAGCTGTTTCCCCGACCTGAAAGGGCATGCATTACAGGGTGCCCCAGAGGGTATCGTATTGGAGACAAACAATGGCTTTACATATGGACGCAATGATATGCTACTGATTACGGACATAAACACAGTAATATATCAAATGGCTATATGCAAAAACCTTGTTCATACTTCCACTATTACTGCCGTCCATAATCTCACCTCCGATTTATAATATTGGCAAATCCTTAATTATAAGGATAAAAGCCATATTTATTATAGCAAACTTAAATAGAAAGTCAAGAAAAAACATTACTATTCATGGCTCAGGAATGCGGTGAACTGCGCATTCCGTGAGAACATGATTCTGGCATTCGCCATGAATAGTAACGAAAAAAAGCAGGTAAATAGCAGCTGTCCTTTCTGCCGTATTGATTTTTTATCTGGAATTTTTTATAATAAGTGCATCAAGCCTATGTGAAGGAATATTCTCATAAGTTTGTATTTTGTAATGGCAGGGAGGTTACAGATGTGTTTAACATAGCAATTTGCGATGATGAAGAAGCGCTCATCCATGAATTAAAATACAACTTGAAAAGGTATGCCGATGAAACGGGCAAAGAGTTTTGCTTTTTTGCCTACCGTGATGGGATTGAGCTGCTTGCGGAATACAGGCCTGATTACGATCTGATTTTTATGGATATAAAAATGGAAAATCTCAACGGTTTAAAGACTGCGGAAAAAATCCGCAGAATGGACAGCGCCGTTGGGCTTATTTTTCTGACTTCTTTGAAGCAGTATGTCTGGAAAGGCTATGAATACAGTGCGGTGAATTATCTCTTAAAGCCTGTCAGGTACAGTATTCTGAAAATGGAGCTTGACCGTTATTTTGCCTGCTATCAGGGCAAAGACGAGCCATATTTGAGCTTTCAGAACGGCAGCGGGAAATACAAGGTACTGTATAAAAACCTTTGCTATGGGGAAACCGAGAAGCGAAATGTTATGTTGCACTTTGAGGGGCAGGAGCAGGTCATTTACAAGAGCATGAAAGAGGTATCCGCCCTGCTTTTAGGGCATCCGCAGTTTGCCTGCCCGCACCAGAGCTTTATCGTTAATATGTCCTATGTAAAAGGTGTAGAGAGATTGGAACTTATTATGGCTGCAGGTGAGCGTATACCGATCAGCCAGCCGAAGCGTAAGGGCTTTATGATGAAGCTGACAGACTATTGGGGGGATATGCTGTAATGTGGCTCTATAATTTTTTGGATATTATATCCACCGTCACAGAGTCGTTTGCACTGCTTGTGATCACGGAATGTTTCTGCAAAGAACATCGGTTTCCCCCAAAAATAAGCAGAACCATTTTAGCTGCCGCTTATGCGGCATTTGTGGTTTGTATGACATTTTTCACGGATTTGGGCGCTTTGAAAATGTTTGCGGGGCTGCCTGTAATCATTGCCCTTATTAAGCTGTGCTATCAGATTTCCTTCCATGAGAGCCTTATTATTATGGAGCTGTCTATGATAATGGCTATGCTCCCTGAATCAATTACGGTATCGCTGATGAGCTTTGTTTACAATGGCGATATTACAAACGACATCGGCAATGTTCTGATCTTACAATGGGAAATATATGTTTTTACCATTTTTTTTCGCTGTGTATGCCTTGCGGCCGTATATTATCTGCTCCGCAATTTCCATTATTGTCTGCAGCGGAAGGACGCTTTTGTTTTGACGGTTGGTTTCTTGTTGGCGTTTTCCAGTTCATTTGCCAGTACATACGGTTATTTGAATTTGCAGTGGGAGGATACCCTTGTTTTTGATTTGGTGACGTCTGCGCTTTGCGTGTATTTTTTTGTGCAGTTCCTCTACACAAAAAATGTTTCTTATCTCCGTGAGCAGGAACAGAAAGACAAAATGCAGATTGCCCAGCTTCATCGGCAATTTGATTACTACCAGGAAAAACGCAAGGATGAGGAAAAGGTACGGGCCATTTACCATGATATGAAAAACCACTTGCTTGTGCTGCAAGGAAAGCTCAACTCTCCCGAAACAGCGGCGCTGGCAGAAAAGTTGCAATCACAGATAGCAGTGTATGAGGATTATGTGTATACGGGGAATGACATTCTCGATATCATTCTAAAGGAAAAATCAGAGCTTGCCAGAGAAAAGAAGATTGCCCTGTCTGTTACCGCCGGCCTTAGCGGCATGGGATTTATTGAGCCCCTTGATATCAGCACCATTTTTGGAAACGGGCTTGACAACGCTATTGAGGCAAGCCAAAAACTCCCGGAAGGGCAGAGAGCCATCCTTGTGAAAGCAGGGAGGGTGCATAATTTCTTTTTTGTGCTGATTGAAAATAACTGCCTGCAGGAAAGCTGGCATACAAAGAGCCGCACTGCCAAGCAAGATGAGTTTCTCCACGGCTTTGGCATTTCCAATATGACAAAGGCGGCTGGAAAGTACGGCGGCCAGCTGACAGCCAAATGTGAAAACGGCAAGTTTACATTAAAAATCTTAATTCCAATCCCATAATATTGTATGGCTAAAAAGCCTGCTGCCTGATGCGGACAGCAGGCTTTTTAGCAGGCTCCTATTAGATTTTGCGGTGTGGATATTAGAAACTGCGCCCCTGCTTGTATTTTTTCTTTTATGGAATATGATGTGGGTATCAAGCGGTACTGAAAATAAAGGAGGAATTGCTATGGCCATATTGAACGCATTTCATTTGAAAAAATACTATGGCAGGGACGAGGGCCTTGTGAAAGCCCTGGATGATGTGAATGTATCCGTGGAAAACGGACAGTTTGCTGCCATCATCGGTATATCCGGCAGTGGAAAATCTACCCTGCTGAATATGCTCGGAGGATTGGACGCCCCTACATCCTGCAGTGTGAAGGTGGAGGGCAGAAGCCTTGAAAAACTGACGGAAGAACAGCTCACGGTGTTCCGCCGCCAACGTATCGGCTTTATCTTCCAGAACTACAACCTCATCCCGTATCTCACGGCGGTGGAGCGCCTGAGAGGAATGGAGCGCTGATGAAGGAGTATCGGATCAAAATCGCAGGGAAGTACGATATCATCGTGATTTCCCCCAAAATAATAGCTGCGCTGATGGATAAAATACGGTGCTCAAACCTGAAAGAAATGGTTATCCCTGCGGAAGAAATCCTCCCGCAGGGATACGCCGGGTATCTTGCCTGTGTCCTGGAAGCAAATGTGGAAATTGCAAAGGCTTTGCCAAATAGAAATGCCTATACGCTGATTGCAGGGCAGATAAGGAAATTGCAATGTAATGAACAGGACTGTTTTGACCGTGTGGAAGTAACCGAGCCTGGAAGCAATCCCCAGTTTGATATGGAAACCAGCGAGGATTTTTATATTGTAACAAGGCAGGGAAACAATCAATTCCGCTATGTATTCAAGGGAGAAAACTATGAGGAAATCAGTATGATACTGGAGTATCTGTAATACACAGCAAAGGCATACAGAGCGGTTAATTTTGCTATGGTGCAGGCTTATTGGCGGTAGGCGTATTATCAATATACCGCAGAATCCTGGCAGGATTGCCAGCGGCTACGGCATTGTCAGGAATATCCGAAGTGACGATGGAGCCTGCGCCTATAACTGCGTTATTTCCAATAGTAACCCCTGACAGCACGACACAGTTGCCTCCGAACCATACATTGTCGCCAATGGTAATCGGCTCGCCATAGACATAATTGGCCACCCGTGTGGCGGCATCCATCGGATGGTTGACCGTGTACAGGCAGGTCTGTGGGCCCATCAGGCAGTTGTCGCCAATATGGATGGGCGCGGCATCCAGCATAATACATTGGTAATTGGCAAAGAAATTTTTCCCTACATGGATATTAAAGCCATAGTCGCAATGGAAAGGCGGCCGGATGAAAATATCCTCCGTACAGTCCCCAAGCAGTTCCTGAAGCAGCTCCAGGCGCCGTTTTGGCTCATCTTCCGTTGTGGCGTTGAAGGTGTCTGCCAGTGCGCGCGCCCGTTTCTTAATGGCCTTGATTTCCTCATCGCTGTTCCAGAAAGGCTCGCAGTCCCTGAGGCGTTCCAGGTTTGTCTTTTGGCAATTTTCATCTATAGGAAATAGTGCGGCGGCTTTTGCGTTTTTGCCTTTGTGCCTTTTCCAATTCTGTTCCATAGTTTTTCTGTCCTTCCTGTATTTGATATTTTATTTTCCCGCCATTCCGTTTGCTTAATAATTACTAAGATGTAAAGAAGGGGGGCGTTACTGCTTCCCCATATCTTTTGATTTCTGCACACAGGCTCTCTGGGCGCGGATCACGGCATGGCGCAGCCCTTCTTCCTCCAGTATGGCGACAGCCTCAATGGTCGTCCCTCCTGGGGAGCAGACAGCATCCTTTAATGCGCCTGGGTGTGTTCCGGTTTCCAAGACCATTTTAGCGGAGCCAAGCACAGACTGGGCAGCGAATTTATAAGCCTGTGCCCGGGGCATCCCATCTGCCACGGCTGCATCTGCCATAGCTTCAATAAACAGATAGACATAAGCCGGGGAGGAGCCAGATACGCCTACAACGGTATCAATCATCGTTTCTGAAACCACTTCACAGCAGCCGAAGCTGTTAAAAATAGAGCAGGCCTCGGCAAGGGCTTCTTCTGATACATTTGGGTTAGCGCATAATGCGCTCATGCCTTCCCCCACTAGGGCAGGCGTATTAGGCATGGCGCGTACCAGCGTGATCTCTTTGCCAAACAGGCTTTCAATGGCTGAAATGGATGTTCCCGCCGCAATAGATACCAGAAGCGTATCCAGGCCAATACTGTCCCGTATCTCTGCAGCCGCATCTGGAAGGATATGCGGCTTTACAGCAAGAAAAAGGATATCTGCCGCCTGGGCGGCCTCCTGGTTGCTCTGGGTAGTGTGTATGCCAAAGCGGTTCTGTAGGGCAGCCAGCGCCTGCTCCATCTTGTCTGCCGCAATGATCTGCTCTTTTGCGGCAAGGCCGGCATTGAGGATTCCCCCAATAATGGCTGTCGCCATATTCCCCCCGCCGATAAATCCAATCGTTTTTTTCTTCATATCGTAACCTCCTGGAATGGAGCCAATCATCAGCCCCTGTTTTAGTCTAAAAAGGATTTTGACAAACTTTCTGCGTACTAGTATAACCCGTGCTAAATAACCTTATGTTTTGCTTGCTTATCACAAATTACAGTGGCATAAAAAACAGGAGCCTCACCGCTAGGATGCCAGGCAAAATCGGCTGTTTGTCCCATTTGGGACATCCCCCTATTTTGCAATGGATCCTGCGGTGTGCCAGCTCCTGTTTTGAAAAGCGGTTACTCCGGCGGTATTTAGCCATTGGAGTAATATTTGCCAGTTGCCATGTACCTGGATATGTTCCTGGCGCTTTAGAAATCGGTCAGGTCAGCGGCTCTTCTCTCCAGGAAAGCAGACATGCCTTCTGTCTTGTCATGAGTAGAGCAGGTGATGCCAAACAGGTTTGCTTCCATTTCTACAGCGTTCTTGATGTCCATGTCATATCCATTGTTGATAGCAGCTTTGGCGATTGATACGGCATAGCTTCCCTTGGAAATGATCTTGGACGCCATCTTTTTGGCAGTGTCCATTAATTCTTCCTTTGCCACAACCTTATTGACCAGGCCAATCCTGTAAGCTTCTGCGGCATCAATGTTGTCGCAGGTGAAGATCAGCTCTTTTGCCCTGCCCATGCCGACTAAACGGGCAAGCCTCTGGGTTCCGCCAAATCCTGGGATAATGCCAAGGCCGGTTTCTGGCTGTGCGAATGTAGCGTTCTCAGCAGCGATGCGGATATCGCAGGCCATGGCAATCTCGCATCCTCCGCCAAGGGCAAATCCGTTTACGGCAGCGATGGTAACCTGGCGCATATTCATCAGCTTGAAGAAAGGCTCTGCAGCCCTCATGCCGAATGCGCGTGCCTCTGCTGCGCTGAAGTTTACCATTTCAGCAATGTCAGCGCCTGCCACGAAGGATTTGTATGGATTGTCCTTCTTGTCTGGGCCGCCGGTCAGTATTACAACCTTAACATCATCCCTTGCCTCGATTTCAGTCAGTGCAGTATTCAGCTCATCCAATGTCTCGCTGTTTAAAGCGTTCAATGCCCCAGGCCTGCTGATGGTAAGGACTGCAATCTGATCCGCTACATCCAGTTTTAAATTGTTCATCGGTAAAATCCTCCTAAAAATATGTTTTTTCATAAACAAATTTATGATACTTTTACTATATCCCTTTGGAAAAAATATGTCAATATAGTCCAGCCATCCAATCGCATTTTTTCGCGTACAAAAATGGCAAAGATTTTCCTTCTGACGAAATTGCCAGGGCATTGTGGGGGTATCGGGAGCGAAACTTCCAGCGGCGGCCCAAGCGCGGCTGCAATAACTGTTTTTGGAATCTTGGGGTTATTTTGCGGGAATCTCCTGGGTCCGGAACATTGTGGGCGTGCAATGGTATTTCTTCTTGAAAATTCGGTTAAAATAAGAAAGATTATCAAACCCTGTATCCGCTGCAATATTCCCAATGGAATCCGAAGACGACAGCAGCAGGCGTGCCGCAATGGTCAGCCGATAGTCGTTTAAGTATTCTGTAAAAGAGACTGCCATATGGGCTTTGAAAAATTTCATGAAATGCGACTCACTAAACCCGCAGATCCTGGCAGCATCCGGAATGGAGATCTTTTCATAGAAATTTGTCTCCACATATTTCAGGATTACCTTCAGGCGATCCAGCGATTTATTCCCTGGGTGTGCCTGTGGCGGCAGCATGACAGAAACCAGCGCGTAGAAAAAAGAAAATAACTGCCCCTTGACAGCAAGCTGGTATCCATGCCCGGATTCCCTGCAGATTTCATCCAGGGCATTCAGGCAATTGGCCAGCGCGGTGTAAGGAGGGGCGCCAGGGGTGTAATGGCTGGGGAAAAGGGCTTGCCCCTGCGCCAATGGCTGAAAGAGCTTTTCCGTGCAAAAGTCCCCCTGGCGTGCCATAAGCATGGAAAGCTGGAAAATGATATTTTCGTATTCCATAGTATGTCCGGCCAGCTGTTCAATGGAATGGAGCCGTCCTGGAGGGATCAGGATAATGTCTCCCTGCCCTGCCTCAAGAGGCAGCAGGTCAATAGAAACAATGCCATGCCCCTTTTTTATATAGATAATTTCCATATCATTGTGCCAATGGGTAGGCACTAGGGTAAAGTCCAGAGGGATGCTGCAAAGGTAAATATTAAAAGGGAAACCCTCCTGGCCATGGGACTTGGTTTCCTGGGTGTTCTGATATTCTAAAGTATCCATAGGAGGCTCCTTTCTTTTGATAGTATTGTACTATATTTTGCTATCATACTGCAAGAAAAATCTGGAAGCAGGGGGTATACTATAAGTTATAAAAGTTACTAATTATGGCTCAGGAATGCGCTGAACTGTGCATTCTGTGAGAACATGATTGAGGAGTGGGTGCGGTTCTTGTGAAGCAAAACGTTAAATAATGCCCCGAATTGATGCTATGAGCGGCCCCAGGCCATGAATAGTAACTTATAAAATGATTTAAGAAGGATGTTTGTTGTGCGAAATCCCGCACGGAAAGGAGAAGAAATGAGTGTCAATGTCAAACAGTTACTGAAGATGTTATTGGAACAGGAATGCGATCACAATATTGCAGGCTGTTCAGATGAAGAACTGTACCATAGCCTGCTGAAGATTGTGAAGGATCTGGTGCAGGGCAAAGAGAGCCAGGAAGGGAAAAAGAAGGTTTACTACATTTCCGCAGAATTTCTGATCGGGAAATTACTGTCCAATAATATGATCAATTTAGGGATTTACGATGAGGTAGCCGATATCCTGGCAGACTATGGCCGTGACATTAACTTAATCGAGCAGGCAGAGCCGGAGCCATCTCTGGGGAATGGCGGCCTGGGGCGTTTGGCAGCATGCTTTTTGGATTCTATGGCCACTTTGGGGATGAATGGGGCAGGCATTGGCCTGAATTATCATTTTGGCCTGTTTTTGCAGACCTTTGAGAACCACCTGCAGATGGAAAATAAGAATCCCTGGATGGAGGACAAGAGCTGGCTGACGAAAACAGATGTGACTTATCCTGTCCAGTTTGGCGGGTTTACCGTATATTCCAGGATGTACGACCTGGATGTGACCGGATTTGACAATCGGACCAATAAGCTCCATTTATTTGATATTGAAACCGTAGATGAAAGCCTGGTAGAGGAGGGCATCAATTTCAACAAAGAGGACATCATGAAGAACCTGACCCTTTTCCTGTACCCGGATGATTCCGATGACGCAGGCCGCCTGCTGCGTGTATACCAGCAGTACTTCATGGTAAGCAATGCGGCAAAGCTGATCCTGTCCGAGTGTGAGGCCAAGGGTTCTAATTTCTATGACTTGCCCGACTATGCCGCTATCCAGATTAACGACACCCATCCCAGCATGATCATCCCGGAATTGATCCGCCTGCTGATGGAAAAAGGGATCCGTATGCAGGATGCGATTAACATTGTATCCAAGACATGTGCATACACCAACCACACCATCCTGGCAGAGGCTCTGGAAAAATGGCCGATGGATTACCTGGAAAAAGCCGTTCCCCAGCTTATGCCTATTATCCGGGAACTGGACACCATTGTAAAAGACAAGTTCCAGGATCCATCCGTAAGGATTATTGATGGGAATAACCTGGTGCACATGGCCCATATGGACATCCATTACGGCTATAGTGTGAATGGCGTTGCCTACCTGCATACCGAGATCCTGAAGAAAAATGAGCTGAACAATTTCTACCAGATTTACCCAGAGAAATTCAATAATAAGACAAACGGCATTACCTTCCGCCGCTGGCTGATGCACTGCAACAAAGGCCTGAGCCGTTACCTGGACGAAGTAATCGGGAAGGGCTGGCACAAGGACGCAAATGAACTGGAAAAGCTCCTGGCTCATGTAGAGGACAACCATGTCCTGGAGCGCTTACAGGAGATCAAAAGGGAAAACAAGCACAGCCTGGCAGCCTATCTGCGGGAAACCCAGGGACTGGAAATTGACGAAAATTCCATTTTTGATATCCAGATCAAGCGCCTCCACGAGTACAAGCGCCAGCAGATGAACGCCTTGTATGTGATCCATAAATATCTGGAGATTAAGCGCGGCCACAGGCCTTCCACTCCAATCACCATTATTTTCGGTGCAAAGGCAGCTCCGGCCTATATCATTGCCAAGGATATTATCCACTTGATCCTGTGCCTCCAAGAAGTGGTCAACAACGACCCGGAAGTAAGCCCATACCTGAAGGTAGTAATGGTAGAAAATTACAACGTGACAAAAGCAGAGAAGCTGATTCCTGCCTGTGACATTTCCGAACAGATTTCCCTGGCATCCAAAGAAGCCTCTGGAACTGGAAATATGAAGTTCATGCTGAACGGCGCAGTCACTTTGGGCACCATGGATGGCGCAAATGTAGAGATTGCAGATCTGGTAGGGCGTGAAAACATCTACATTTTTGGAGAAAGCTCTGATACCGTGATTGACCACTATGCAAAGGCAGACTACGTTTCCAGGGATTACTATGAGGCAAATCCCGACATCCGCGAAGCCGTAGACTTCATTGTAGGCGACAGGCTGATGCAGATTGGCCAAAGGGAGAACCTGGAACGCCTTTATAATGAGCTTCTGAATAAAGACTGGTTTATGACCCTTCTGGATTATAAGGACTATGCAGCCAAGAAAGAAGAAATTTACAGAGACTATGAAAACCGCAGGGAATGGGCTAAGAAAATGCTGGTGAACACAGCCAAAGCAGGCTTCTTCTCATCTGACCGTACCATTGCGGAGTATAATAAAGACATCTGGAGGTTAAATTAAGCCTTCGTGAAGCGGTTAAGCGCCTATTAGGAGAAGCCAGGGATTTGCAGACAAGAATGTACGCAAATCCATGGCAGTTTCGGAAAATAGAATGATTGCCTTCCGTTTAAAGGGGATGATGCATCATGAAATACAGACAGGTAGTACAGGGGCGCTTTTTGGAGCGTCCCAACCGTTTTATTGCAATAGTGGAAATAAACGGCAGGGCTGAAATGTGCCATGTGAAAAATACTGGCAGGTGCGGTGAGCTGCTGCTGCCAGGTGCGGAGGTATGGCTGGAAAAAAGCGCGAATTCCAACCGAAAGACGGCCTATGACTTAATAACGGTTCGAAAAGGCAGGGAACTGATCAACATCGATTCCCAGGCGCCCAATAAGGTTGTGCTGGAATGCCTGCAGAAAGGGAATTTCCTAAGCGGGCAGGGACAGTGCGGGTTTTTGCAGGCAAAGGAAGGCTTGCTTTCGGGTATTGCCTGTATAAAACCAGAAGGTAAATATGAACCTGGCATTGCCTGGATAAAACCAGAAGGTAAATATGAACCTGGCATTGCCTGTATAAAACCAGAAGGTAAATATGAACCTGGCATTGCCTGGATAAAACCAGAAGGTAAATATGAACCTGGCATTGCCTGGATAAAGCCAGAATGCAGATATGGAAATTCCAGGATTGATTTTTATGTAGAAGTGGAGCAAGGGGGAATATGTAAAAAGGTTTTTATAGAAGTCAAAGGCGTCACTTTAGAAGAGAATGGCGTTGCCCGTTTCCCAGACGCCCCCACAGAACGGGGAATCAAACACCTGCTGGAGTTGGAGAGGGCAGTGCGGGAAGGTTATGAAGGGATTGCGCTGTTTGTAATTCAAATGGAGGGGATCCGCTATCTTGAGCCAAATGACCGAACGCATCCCAAGTTCGGGGAAACACTGCGCCAGGTACAAAAATCCGGTGTGAAAGTGCTTGCCTATGGCTGCAAAGTAACCGCAGGAGAGATTTTGTTAGATCAGCCTGTAGAAGTGAAATTATAGACGATGGTAAGGGTATGCCAGATTCGTTTTACTGTAATGGATATGGAAAGGGCAGGAAAGGGATTCTGATCCCAAAGTCCTGCCTTTAACTGTTTGTTCACTTTTCTACCTTCTCCTCAGTGTTCCTTGAGCTGGTAGCACAGCGTTTCCATATAGTTTTCCCTGTTTGCTTACTTTTCTTCCTTCTCATCAGGGCTTTTCGGAAGCCGCAGGAAAATCTTATGGATGCGGTTCTTCTCCATATCCTCTACCCGCAGGAAAACATCCTCTGGCGTAGAAATGGATTCCCCTACTCTGGGAAGGTGGTCTAAAAGCCCGATCATATATCCGCCGATGGAGTCATAATCCTCCGAAATCAAAGCAAGATCCAGCTTGTCGCATAAATCATTTAAGTTCATAGATCCTTGCACCATATACTCTAAATCACTGATCTTCTGGATTGGGTCTTCCTCATCCAGGTCATATTCGTCCCGGATTTCGCCCACGATTTCCTCTAACAGATCCTCTAATGTGATTAGTCCGGCAGTAGCGCCGTATTCATCCAGCACAATTGCAATATTGATGGATGATTTTCTCATTTCAAGCAAAAGCTCTGCAGTATTTTTGTGTTCATAAGTGTAGTAGGCTTTTCGCATAATGCTGCGGACGGAAAATTCTTCTTTATGTTTCGTAAGAAGCAGGTCTTTCATGTTAATGATGCCTACTACATTGTCTGTGGAATCCTCATATACAGGGAGGCGCGTGTATTTGTCCTCCCGAAAGATTTCCAGCAGCTCGTCATAAGTGTTGTTAATGTCAGCAAATGTCATGTCAATACGGGGCACCATGACCTCCTTGGCCTGGGCGTCGCCGAAGTCAAATACATTGTTGATCATTTCCCGTTCTTCTGTTTCAATCACGCCTTCCTCGTGGCTCACATCCACAATCGTACGCAGCTCATCCTCTGTCATAGTATTTTGGTTTGCAGAAGGATCCACCCGCAATAGCATCAAAAATCCCATAGCCAGCTTATTGATAATGAAAATCACTGGGGTCAGCACTTTCATTAGCCCATTGATGATTCCGGCATAAGCCAGTGAAATCTTATCTGCATGGATGGTAGCGAGGGTCTTAGGCGAAATTTCACCAAAAATCAGGACTAAAACAGCCAGAATCCCTGTTGCGATCCCGGCACCGGCATTGCCGAAAAGCTTAATAGCCAGGGCAGTAGCGATGGAAGATGCAGATAGGTTCACGATATTGTTGCCAATCAAGATGGCGCTGAGCATCTTGCCAGAGTCGTCTGTGATCTCCAGCACGCGTTTAGCCCGTTTGTTGCCGTCCTCTGCCATGCTTCTGAGCCGGATTTTATTGGAGGTGACCAAAGCGGTCTCCGCAGAGGAAAAGAAGGCAGATAACAATAATAAAATAATGACAATTAGTAACTGTATGACGTCACTTGTATCCAAGTACATCTCTCCTTTCAGTATATTAATATACTGGATACAGCAGGATTTTGCAAGGAATTTAGGGAAATTTTAGAAATAGTTATTATGGTTTACGGGCTGGAGGCCGCTCATAGCAGCAATTCGGGGCAGTATTCCAAGTTTTGCTGTGCAAATATCGTTCCTCACACCTGAATCATGTTCTCACGGAATGCGCAGTTCAGCGCATTCCTGAGCCGTGAATAGTAACCTGGTGTTACTTTATAATAATGAAAAATAAAAGATATTATTGTGGAGTGTCAAATGATGTGATATAATCCCAAAAAAGCAATCGTGTTACAGGGTGTGTTGACCTCATTCTAAAGAGAATGGGGGTGATGCTATGAGAAGTCCGAACGGTTTTGATTTTAAAGATTTAATGACCTTTGGTTTATTCATCTTGGCATTGCTTACATTCGTATTTACGTTTTGTAAGTAGCCTTACATTGCGAAAGCCACCCTGATACTTTGGTCGGTGTTCGGGTGGCATTGCTATCTTATACATTCGGCCAACCCCTTGTGGGCGGTTGCTTTTTCTTTGTGTCTATAATATAGCATATCTTGGTTTTGATTGCAAGAGCATTTTTTTGTCTGTTCATGTGTCTGGCATTATTCAGGTTACTATTCACGGCCTGGGGCCGCTCATAGCCAAACTGCAGAAGAAGCTGCAGATTACGTTGGAACATGCAGAGGAATATAGGAAGGTGTTTGGAAAACAGCTGGTATGAATGGCAGGCAAAGCGGTTGAAATGGCAAAGGGCTGACACTATCTGGCAGCAGATTTTAAAAGCAGCATGGAAGGAAGCCTTCCATGGGATATAAATTGTTGGTAAACAGAATATGCAGAAATCTGCAGGATAGTGTGAAAGCTGTCCTGCAGATTTTTTGGTTAGAAAATAGTTTCCTATTGGGGGCTTTTAGGCCGCGAGTATGGAGGCGCTCGTTTGGCAAGGAACTGCCAATGGCTGCACGGCAGCAGCGAAAAAGGGAAATTGGAATAGTTTAGATCCTGCCTGAATAAAATAAAATAGGATGAAGGATGGGACGAAAGATGTGGTGATTTTCAAAGAAAGGGGAAATTAGGATGGAAAAAAACGAAAAGAGGATTCCTGTACGCAGGCAGGGGGAAAGCAGCCCCAGCGTATCTGTTTTGTCCATATTAAAAATTTTGCTGGCGATGTATCTGGTAACGGGCGCCCTGCTGCTGCTTTTGGCAACGATGCTGTATAAAATGCAGCTAAGCGAAAGTGCCGTTTCCATAGGCATTGTGGTGATTTATGTGGCATCCTGCTTTTTGGGGGGGATCCTGGGCGGAAAGGTAATGAAGAGCCGTAAATTTTTATGGGGCATGGCAATGGGATGCTGCTATTTTCTGATTCTGGCAGTGGGATCGGTTGTGTTCCAAAAAGGATTCCACATGGAAATATCCCGGTTTGCCACTACCCTCATCCTGTGCACAGGCGCTGGGATGATTGGCGGCATGGCAGGCTAAGTCGGCAGGATCTGGTGAAATATACATAGGCAGGAGGCATGAACTGGAAAATCCCCCACAGCAAATTTGGGCAATTTGATTTGCTGCGGGGGATTTTCTGCGGCGTACAGTTCCAATATTTTAGGCAGGCAAAAATGCTGCCATGTTTGGGATAGGGGGCAGCCTGCCATTCGGCAGTGCAAAATGCTACCGCTGTACCCTTCCAGAACCATCGCCGCCTGCCAGCCTTAAGACTTCTTCCTGGGATACCAAATTAAAATCCCCTTCGATGGAGTGTTTCAGGCAGGAAGCTGCCACGGCAAAATCAATGGCTTTCTGTGGGTCATAGCCGTTAAGGGAAGATGCAATCAGCCCTCCCCCAAAGCTGTCCCCCCCGCCTACACGGTCGACAATGTGCATTTTGTATTTCCTGCTGAAGAAATAATCCTTCCCATCGTAAAGCATGGCAGACCAGTAGTTATCATTTGCAGATACAGATTCTCGCAAGGTGATTGCTACCTGTTGGAAGGAAAAGCGCTCCATAAGCTGTTTTGCCACATCTTTGTAGCCTTCCTGGCTCACAGTCCCTGCTGTCACATCCGTATTTTTGGCATGGATGCCGAATACATCTGCGGCGTCTTCTTCGTTGGCAATGCACACATCTACATATTTGCAGAGTTTTTCCATGACCTGCCCGGCCTTTTCACGGCTCCATAATTTGTTTCGGTAATTTAAGTCACAGGAAATGGTAGCCCCAGCGTACTTTGCCGCCTTGCAGGCTTCCAGGCAGAGGTGGGCCACCTGGCTGTTCAATGCAGGGGTAATCCCGGTAAAGTGGAACCATGCAGCATTTGCCATAATGGCGTCCCATGGAAAATCTGTAGGGGCGGCTTCTGCCAAGGCAGAATGGGAGCGGTCATAAATCACTTTAGAGGGTCTTTGGGAGGCTCCTTTTTCTACAAAGTAAATGCCTACCCGGCTGCCTCCCCTTGCCAGGAAGGAAGTGTTGACGCCGAATTTCCGCAAGGCATTTACGCCGGCCTGCCCGATTTCATGGGTGGGAAGCCGGGATACAAAATAAGAATCAAAGCCATAGTTTGCCAAAGAGACGGCAACATTGGCTTCGCCGCCGCCGTAGGTTGCGCCATAGGAGCCTGCCTGCAGGAAGCGTTGGTAGCCTTCTGGCGCAAGGCGCAGCATAAGCTCGCCGAATGTAATCACTTTTTTTGCCATAATCTGAATATCTCCTTTTGTGTTTTGCATACTACTCCGCAATGCTATTTCCCCTGGTGTGGCCAGGCCTGTTTTGGATGGCAAAGGTTTCTGCCTAATCTTGCGCTGTATGGCTCTGTCCGGTGGAATTAAGGCTGCCTTGGGTTTGGGCGTCTTCCGCCTGGTGTGGCGGGGCGCTGTTGATTGGATAAGGGGCAGGGATGCTCACTTCCATTGGGTCAAAGTCTTTTGGCATGTCTATTTCTGGGATGTTTCCATCGTCATAGGTGTTTCGTTCTTTTTCTAAGCGCATGGTATGCACTCCTTTCTTTTTTATTCGAAAATTCCAATATTGGTTAGTATGCGGCAGATCGGGAAAAATATAAGTGGAATTTTTAGATTTTTCGAAAGGCATTGCTATTCCTTCCATACTATGGTAAAATCGGAAATATAAGTGGGTATCCATTTTTAGGATGGAAGGGCTTGCGCAAGGGGCATCTGTGAGTGGCAGCTGCCTTTCTTTTTTATAATGAAAGGAAATTGCAATAGGAGCGCTAAATGGAAAGGCAAAGATATTTTGAAAATGCATTGGGGGATTTTACCTTTGAGGCAGCATGCGGCGGAGAGATCCGGCATCTGGTGGATTTGGGGTATACGGTAGGGCAGATTGCGGAGCGGCTTTCCTATCCGGTATCCTATGGCAGGGTGCAGCAGGCAGTGTGGAAATATTTGACAGATACAGGCGTAGTACTATTGGAAGAGCCTGGAAAGGGCGTACAGAGGGAGGCGCCTGTTTTTGTGAAGGAGTATGATAAATTTGGAAAGCCCAGCTTTCGCAGGGTGAATGGAAATGCGGGGGAGAAGAAAGAGATTTGCTGGAAGGAAAGAAGCTTTTCCGGGAAAGGGGCAAGAGAACTGGCGTTATTTTTAATGGAGGAATGCAAAAGGAATGGGGAGGAGCATTCTTACATTTCCTGCAGCTTTGGATGTAAAGGCCAAAGGCGGGAGCAGGCGCTTCAGGGGCTGGAGGAACGGCAGCGGGAATATATCCAGGGGCTTCCTTGGGAGAGGAAAGTGGTTTATCACAGGCTGGACTGCAGGATGCGTGAGATTACAGTGAGGCTGTATGGAATGGAGGGGCATCCGGAGGGGTATCATGATAGGGGGAGGGTATATGGTGAGAGCTGTTATTTTATGGAGACAGAGGAGAAGGTGAGGATATCGTTATGAAAATTGCAGTGATTCAGGCGAGTTCCCAGAAAAGCAAAAATGAAATGCTGTATCAATGCGTGAAAAGGATTGCAGATAAGAAAGGCTGGGAGGCTGTGAATTTCGGCATTTTCCAGGAAGAGGATGTGTCTTATTCTTATATCCAGACAGCATTCCATATCAGTATGCTGCTGGAGAGCGGCGCGGTGGACTTTGTTGTGACAGGCTGTTCTTCCGGCCAGGGCATGATGCTTGCCTGCAACAGCCTTCCAGGGGTTTTGTGCGGCTATGTGGAAAATCCTTCAGATGCCTATTTATTCGGCAGGATTAACGATGGGAATGCAGTTTCTTATCCATTGGGGCTGAATTTTGGATGGGCAGGGGAGATCAACCTGCAGAGCACGTTGGAAAAGCTGTTTATGGAGCCCTTTGGCACAGGGTATCCCAAGGAAGATGCGGCAAGGAAGCAGAAGGATACCCGGATGCTCAAGGATATCTGGCGTATTTCCAAGAAAAGCCTGGCGCAGATTTTGCCGGAATTGGACAGGGAGTTTGTGCTTAGCGCCCTTGAGAGGGAAAATGTGTATGATTATGTAGTGCAGCATGGGAAGGATATGGAATTGGGGAAAGCGCTGCGGGGAATGAAGGGGTAAGGGACGGTTTTTTCGAAGCATGGAGAGACTAAAAGAAGAATGGATAAGGAGAAAACATTATGGCAAAAGTAGGAATTGTAATGGGCAGTGATTCAGATATGCCAGTTATGGCGAAGGCAGCAGATATTTTAGAAGAATTAGGCGTAGAGTATGAAATGACGATTATTTCTGCCCACCGGGAACCGGATGTATTTTTTGAGTATGCAAAATCTGCGGAGGAGAAGGGGTTTAAGGTGATTATTGCAGGCGCTGGAATGGCGGCTCACCTGCCAGGGATGTGCGCAGCAATTTTCCCTATGCCTGTAATTGGGATTCCGATGCACACTACCTCCTTGGGAGGCAGGGATTCCCTGTATTCTATTGTGCAGATGCCTTCTGGTATCCCTGTTGCTACAGTGGCGATCAATGGCGGAGCCAATGCAGGGCTTTTGGCAGCAAAGATCTTGGCTACTTCAGACGGGGAGCTGTTGGGAAGGCTGAAAGGCTATTCCCAGAAATTGAAGGAACAGGTCGAGGCGAAGGATGCACGGCTAAAGGAAGTTGGGTATAAAAATTATTAGTATAATTGGAGTTTTAAGCCGCAGATGGTGATTGGCATAGATTGCACATATTACATTTGCGGCTTATTTATTTTTGGATTGCAGGCAGAAAAATACCAGGGAGGCGGCTAAGCGTCCGTCAGGGAGGAGCCAGGGCGTGAGGGGCTGCCCCCCTCTCTGACGGACGCGTAGCCATCTCCCCATCGCTAGCCTGTAGAATCCCTTAAGTTACTGACATTCTCCATCAATAGTAACCTGTAGTTGTTACTATTCACGGCCTGGGGGCCGCTCATAGCAACAATTCGGGGCGATATTTAAAGTTTTGCTGCGCAAAAATCGCCCCTCACTCCTGAATCATGTTCTCACGGAATGCGCAGTTCAGCGCATTCCTGAGCCGTGAATAGTAACTGTAGTTCCAAATATTGCAGCAGCCTATGTTTTATACATTGATTTTTCCCTTCGGTTTGTATATAATAAGTGCGTAACAATGTATCGGCAGAGACCGCATATTTCATTGCCAAGCGGCAGTAGCAATTACACAAACAGGAGGAAGACAATGGATTACAAACATTCAGGCGTAGACATTGAGGCGGGCTACAAGTCCGTAGAACTGATGAAAAAGCATGTACAGCAGACTATGCGCCCAGAGGTATTGACGGGGCTGGGAGGGTTCTCCGGCGCATTTTCCATGGAAAAATTTAAGGATATGGAAAAGCCCGCATTAGTATCTGGAACAGATGGGGTAGGGACTAAGCTGAAGCTGGCATTTTTATTGGACAAGCATGACACCATTGGGATTGACTGCGTGGCAATGTGTGTAAATGATATTGCCTGTGCAGGCGGTGAGCCATTATTTTTCTTAGACTATATAGCATGCGGGAAGAATTTCCCAGAGAAGATTGCCACAATTGTAAGCGGCGTGGCTGAAGGCTGCGTACAGAGCGGCGCGGCATTGATTGGCGGTGAGACGGCAGAAATGCCAGGGTTTTATCCAGAGGATGAATACGATCTGGCAGGCTTTGCAGTGGGGGTTGTGGATGAGAAAGACATTATCACAGGCAAGGATGTGGCGGCAGGTGATGTTTTGGTCGGAATGGCAAGCTCTGGCGTCCACTCCAATGGATTCTCCCTGGTACGCAAGATTTTCCCAATGGATCAGGAAACGCTGAACACATACCATGAGGCATTGGGCAAAACATTGGGGGAGGCTTTGCTGGCTCCTACAAAGATTTATGTCAAGGCGCTCCGCTCCATCAAAGAGGCGGGCGTCCGTATCAAAGCCTGCAGCCATATTACTGGGGGCGGCTTCTATGAAAATGTGCCTCGGATGCTGCCAGAGGGCAAACGGGCTGTCATTGAGAAAAACAGCTATGAGGTTCCGGCAATTTTCCATATGCTGGCAAAAGAAGGCCAGGTAGAGGAAAAAGTGATGTACAATACCTACAATATGGGGATTGGCATGGTATTGGCTGTAGATGCGGAAGATGTTGGCCAGGCAATGGAAGCGATACGGGCTGCAGGAGAGACGCCTTATATCCTGGGGAAAGTGGAAGATGGCGAGAAAGGGGTAACATTATGCTAAATATCGTTGTCTGTGTGTCAGGAGGCGGGACGAACCTCCAGGCAATCATAGACGGGATTCAGGATGGGATTATTACCAATACGAAAATACGTGCGGTGATCAGCAATAATCCTGGCGCCTATGCTTTGGAACGGGCGAAACAGCATGGAATAGAAGGAGCCTGTATTTCACCGAAGCAGTATGCAGACCGTGAGAGCTTTAATCAGGCTTTTATGCAGAAATTAGGCAGCTATCAGCCAGATCTGGTTGTGCTGGCTGGGTTTTTGGTGGTGCTGCCGGAGCCTATGATCCGCCAGTATCGGAATCGGATTATCAATGTACACCCTTCTTTAATCCCTTCCTTTTGCGGAACAGGCTATTATGGCCTGAAGGTGCATGAGGGCGCCCTGGAGCGTGGGGTGAAGGTGACAGGGGCGACGGTGCATTTTGTGGATGAAGGGACGGATACAGGCCCAATTATTTTACAGCATCCGGTAATGGTAGAGGATAGCGATACGCCAAAGGCACTGCAGCAGCGGGTGATGGAACAGGCGGAATGGAAGATATTGCCGCAAGCTATTGACTTGATCGCAAATGGGAAAGTAGCAGTGGAGGGCGGCAAAGCAATTATATGCGGATAATGGCGGTTTGGTATCCTGCTGCCTGCGGCACAGGTTTTGGATGTTGCCTGTAGGGATGCGGGAGGCAGTTGTTTCTGTGAATCTATTTGAGGAAAGAGGAAGGAGCGTAGGATGAAAGTATTGATTGTAGGAAGCGGCGGGCGTGAGCATGCCATTGCGCAAAGCGCAGCAAAAAGCCCAAGGGTGGAAAAAATATATTGTGCCCCTGGAAACGCAGGGATTGGGCAGATTGCAGAATGTGTGCCCATTGGAGCCATGGAGTTTGACAAGCTGGCGTCTTTTGCAAAGGAGCAGGAGATTGATTTTACGATTATCGGCATGGATGACCCGTTAGTCGGCGGGATTGTGGACGTATTTGAGGAACAGGGGCTGAGGGTATTTGGCCCCAGGAAAAATGCGGCTATCCTGGAGGGCAGCAAAGCATTTTCTAAGGATTTGATGAAAAAGTACCAAATCCCCACAGCTGCCTATGAAACGTTTGATGATCCAGGAAAGGCATTGGCCTACTTAGAAACTGCCAAGATGCCCATCGTCCTGAAGGCAGACGGGCTTGCCTTAGGGAAGGGCGTGCTCATCTGCAGCACATTGGAAGAGGCTAAGGCTGGCGTGAAAGAAATTATGGAAGACAAGAAATTTGGCGCAGCCGGCAACCACATGGTAGTAGAGGAATTTATGACAGGGCGCGAGGTGTCTGTCCTTTCTTTTGTAGATGGAAAGACGATTAAAATCATGTCCTCTGCCCAAGACCACAAACGTGCCAAAGATGGCGACCAGGGGCTGAACACAGGCGGCATGGGAACCTTCTCCCCCAGCCCTTTCTACACGAAAGAGGTAGACGATTTCTGCCAAAAATACATTTACCAGCCTACAGTAGATGCTATGGCAGCAGAAGGGCGCCCCTTTGTGGGGATTATTTTCTTTGGCTTAATGCTGACCGAAGAAGGCCCCAAAGTCTTGGAGTATAATGCCCGCTTTGGAGATCCTGAGGCGCAGGTAGTGCTTCCCAGAATGAAAAATGATATGATCGAGGTGATGGAATCCTGCGTAGAAGGAAAGCTTTCTGAAATAGACCTGCAGTTTGAGGATAATGCTGCTGTTTGCGTAGTTCTGGCTTCCGATGGATATCCTGTCTCTTATGAGAAACATTTTGAGATCCGGGGCTTGGAGAAATTTGATACAGAAGATGGCTACTATTGCTTCCATGCTGGCACAGCCCGAAAGGATGGTAAGATGGTTACGAACGGCGGCCGTGTATTGGGTATTACTGCAAAAGGGGCAGACCTGAAAGAGGCTCGTGCAAATGCCTATAAAGCTACAGACTGGGTGCAGTTTGATAATAAATATATGCGCCATGATATTGGGAAAGCGATAGATGAGGCGTAGTGAAAGGCATTCAGGGTAAATATGGATGCCAGAGGGTAATTATTTGTAAACATATAGAACAGGAGATTGGCTGTCCAGACATCGTACTGGATGGCCAAATTTTTTTGGGCAAGTTTTTCTCCTAACATCCTTTGGAATAAAAATTTTATAAATTCTTAATGTTTTTATCAGATTTATAGAAAGAATTTGTAAAAATTTTTTGTTATAATCGGATAATACCATTGATAATTAAGGATGAATAATAAAGGAGATTCCCATTTTGAAAGATAAAATTTTAGTCGTAGATGATGAGAAAGAAATCGCTGATTTAGTAGCGTTTTATTTAGAAAGTGAAAGCTTTGAAGTTATATCCTGCTATTCTGCCCAGTCGGCTTTAGGCCAGATTGCCGACACCCAATTTGACCTTGCTATTTTAGATATTATGCTGCCTGACATTGACGGCTTTGAAATCTGCAAGCGAATCCGGGAAAACCATACATATCCTGTGATCATGCTCACTGCTAAAGATGAGGAAATTGATAAGATCCGCGGCCTGATGATGGGGGCGGATGACTATATGACAAAGCCCTTCCGTCCCTTAGAACTGGTAGCCCGTGTCAAAGCCCAGTTGCGCCGCTATAAACGCTACAACCATCCACAGGCACAGGCGGCTGCGGACAGATCCCTCTTGATTCATGGCGGATTGGTTATGAACGTGAAGACCCACGAATGCCTGTTGGATGAGAAGCCCCTGCTGCTGACCCCCACGGAATTTTCCATCCTGAAATTACTCTGTGAGCGCAAGGGCGAGGCTGTCAGTTCCGAAGAATTATTCCATAGTGTATGGAAGGATGAGTATTACAGCAAAAGCAATAATACGATTACGGTTCATATTCGCCATCTCCGGGAAAAAATGAATGATTCTGTAGAGCACCCGAAATACATTAAGACAATCTGGGGAGTGGGGTATAAAATTGAAAATTAAACAATGGCTGCAAAAGCGCCAGAAAGAAAAGGACAGCGGCTATTCTAAGCTCCGGGTCAAGATATTGGTGCAGACGTTTGGCGTGGTAGTCCTGGCATTTTTTATTATCTTTATTCTTTACAGCCGTTTTTGGTTTGGGCGGGTAGGGGACTGGATTGTCATGTTTCTGCAGAATGCGCTCCACCTGGATTATTGGGATGCCTGGAATATCTACAATTATGGCCTGCGTGAAAATTCCTACCTGATCATTTTTGCCGCTGTGACAGTGTGCTTTTTGCTGCTGTTTCGGATATTCCTGTCCCATTTTATCCAATATTTTAATCAGATTAGCCAGGGGCTGGACAAGCTGATTCAGGGAAATGATAAGGAAATCCTGCTTTCTCCGGAAATGGAGCCTATAGAGCGCAAGCTGAATGTGCTGCGCCAGACCTTAGAAAGGCGCGAATTGGAGGCGAAGCTGGCAGAAGAACGGAAAAACAATCTGGTTATGTACCTGGCTCATGATATCCGCACCCCTTTGACTTCTGTGATTGGCTATCTGAGCCTTTTGGAGGAAGTGCCGGATATGCCCGTGGAGCAAAAAGCAAAATATGTCCATATCAGCCTGGAAAAGGCGAACCGCTTAGAGGGGCTGATCCAGGAATTTTTTGAGATTACCCGTTACAATATCCAGGAAATCCGTTTGGAAAAAGAAGAAATAGACCTGTATTATATGCTGGTACAGATGATAGAAGAATTTTATCCCCTTCTGGCAGAAAAAGGCAACGAAGTAATCCTCCACAGCAAAGAAAATATAAAGGTTTATGGGGATTCTATAAAGCTGGCGAGGGTGTTCAACAATATCCTAAAGAACGCCATTGCATACAGCTATCCTTCTACACAGATTGAAATCTCTGTAGAAGAGCGCGAATCTGAAAAAGCCAATGGCTATGGATCTAAGGAAAAGCCATTAGGAGCCAGCGAAATGGATGCAGGCAGCGTGATAATTTGTTTTAAAAACCAGGGGAAAACGATTCCCAAAGAAAAGCTGTCTTCTATATTTGATAAATTTTACCGTATGGATGAAGCAAGGAACTCTGACACAGGAGGCGCAGGCTTAGGCCTGGCTATTGCCAAAGAGATTGTAACCCTCCATGGCGGGAAGATTTTTGCTGCCAGCGAGAGCCAGCAGATCGTATTTCAGGTAGAATTGCCCCTAAATCCTTCACAAGCCACAAAAGCAAACCCTTAAGCCCTGGCTACGTTTTTCCTCTCTTGTAAGCTAAGAAAAAGAACTTTTATTCTACGTTTGCTTCTGTATCTGGGGAGGAAGAACCTTTGTTCAATTTTTCAGTCCTGTAATCTGAGAAAAAATTTCCGTTTCCGATGTCGGCCGGATGCAGAAGCTTCTGCATCCGGCGTCCGGCCCACAAATTCTACCGGGCTAAAATATCCAACACTTCTCCCACATACATGGTATGGAAATTCCCTTTTTCCTTCCCAGAATACCATTTCGGCAAAATCTCCGGATCCCAGAAGCAATCTTCCCTTAAAGGAACAGCCGCTAATTTCCGGCAGGGGATCAGCAGATTTCCTTCATCTATGTAAGGAACTTCATCCCTAAAATTCACATTCATGTGCGAAATCTGGAACTTATTTTCCTTCCTTCCGGACGCTGTCCCAAAATACTGCAGAGCCGCCTTATATTTTGGTTCAAAAAAGCAACAGGAGAAATAATCTTCCCTGTCAATAAACTCCTTGGTATACCTGCTCTCCCGAATAAAGATATAGGCCACCTGTTTCCCCCAGAGTACCCCAAAGCCTCCCCAGCTTGCGGTCAGCGCATTGGTTTTTTCACGGTTACCAGCAACAACCATCATCCATTCATCCGCCAGCTTGGTGAAAGGATTAACTTCAAATAATTCGCTTGGAATGGGTTGGAATTGATGCATAACAAAGACTCCTTTACTAAAATATAATAAAACTTTCTGCTGCTGCCTGGAATGGCATATATGTCAACAGTCAGGCCAGACAAGTTGATATATAGAGTATACACCTATTTTCCTTTCTTTAGATATGCAGAAAAGTTATTGATGAGTGAAATTTATATAAATATAAGTTATGGTAATTATAAGCCTTAAGAATAATCTTGACAGCTATGGAAAAAAGTATAATAATTGAAAAAAGTAATTGCCCAAGGCGCTGATTTTTGGCAGGCAAGATGGAAAAACCATGCTGCGGGACGGCAATAATAGAAAACAGAATGGAGGAGCCACCATGGATATTAAATTTGTAAAAAGAAATGAGTTAAAAGAAAAGCCAGACCAGAAAAATCTGGGGTTTGGCAAGCATATGACGGATTATATGTTTGTTATGGAGTGGGACAAAGGAGAGGGCTGGCATGATGCAAGGATTGAGCCATATGGGCCGGTCTCTATCAATCCATCCTGTGTGACCCTCCATTATGCCCAGGAAACCTTTGAAGGCTTGAAGGCATACCGCACCAAAGAGGACAAGATCTTGCTGTTCCGCCCGGAAATGAATGCCAAGAGGATGATCACTTCCAATGAGAGGCTATGCATGCCTGGGTTCCCAGAGGATATGTTTGTAGAGGCCATTGAGGAGCTGGTGAGGGTGGAAAGGGATTGGATTCCCTCTGAGCCAGGGACTTCCCTTTATATCCGTCCTTTTATGTTTGCGACAGAATCATATTTGGGCGTGCATATGGCAGTATCTTATAAATTTATGATCATCTGCTGCCCAGTGGGCGCATATTATCCAGAAGGCCTAAACCCGGTAAAGATCCTGGTAGAGGATGAGCTTGTGCGTGCCGTAAAAGGCGGAACCGGCAATACAAAATGCGGCGGCAACTATGCAGCCTCTATTTTAGGCCAGGTGCGGGCAGAGGAAAAAGGCTGTACCCAAGTGCTCTGGCTGGATGGCGTAAACCGCAAATATGTAGAAGAAGTCGGCACTATGAATATCATGTTCAAGATCAACGGGGAAATCTACACAGCCCCAATCGAAGGGACAGTCCTTCCAGGCGTAACCAGGGACTCCATTATCCAGGTGCTGAAGGATTGGGGATACAAGGTTAATGAGACGCATTTATCCGTAGATGACCTGATGAAGGCAGGCCATGACGGCACTTTGGAGGAGGCCTTTGGAACAGGGACTGCCGCTGTAATTTCCCCGGTAGGCGAGTTTATGTACAAGGATGATGTAGTAACTGTCAACGGCTTTCAGATTGGTGAGCTGACCCAGAGGCTCTATGATTACCTGACAGGCATCCAGTGGGGAAATGAAGACGATAAGTATGGATGGACAAGGGAAGTAAAATAAAAAGTGTAAAGGAAAAGCATTTTTTAAACATGCCCTAAGCCAAAAGATCGCCCCATGGGGAGGTGAAAGAAGTATATTCCTTTCATTTCCCCATGGGGCTTGATGTATTAATTTCCTACAAAACCCGAAGGTACCGTGAAGCCACATACCCCTTCACAGTCCGTCCGTTTTTCTTAAACTGTACCTGTGTCCAGGAAGTCCCGTCTGCAGATTTCTTGACGCCCAATACAGTCACAGTCTGCCCTTTCTTCAGATTGCTGATTACCGGGCTGTTCATCCCTGCATTTGACCGGACGTTCAAACTGTTTGCTGTAACCTTCGCTGTCTTTTTCATAGTATTATTGTTATTTCCATTTGCTTTTCCCAGCAGGTCACTGCGGATATACCCTTTCAGGCTCTGCCCATTTGCCGTGCATTTTACATATTTCCAGTCGCCCCCTGTTTTATCCTTTGCAGAGCAAAGAATGGACACCGTTGTATTAGTGTTCAGCGTAGCCAATACGGGATGGGTTGTCCCTGCATGCTTTCTCATATTGACACGTGCACGAACCTTAGCCTTCTGTGTGTAAGGCATTTTCGTATATCCTTTTAATATCTTTGAGAATTTTCCATAGGTAGTATGGCCTCTATTGTTGGAATAAGCCCGTATTTTATAATAGTATTCCTGCCCGCTTGGAAGATTCTTGTTGCAAAACGCCCGCATTTGTGGATTGACATTCATAATCCGTTTGTATTCGCCTTCATAACAGGAAGAACGGTAAATCTGATAACCGGAAATGCCGTTCTGCCCACTCCAGGAAATATTAATGCTGTTTTGGGTAGTAACCCCGCATTTTATGCCGGATACTTTCTTTGGTGCAGCTGAAACACTGATAGGTGAGACGGCAAATAAGAAGATGCCGCAGAGAATTAGTAACATTTTGGAAGTTTTTTGGAAAAATTTCATAACTCATCCACTCCTTACATAATAATTTTTGTTATTTTCTTCCAATAAAAGTATATGACTTTCTTAGAAATGTGTCAATGGACATCATAATTTCTTAAGAAAGAATATGCGGCATTATTACAAAGCATTCCTCTTCCATTCATAATTTCTTAAGAAAGAAATAGAATGGATTTAAAGACTTTTTCAAAAACTAGTGTTAAAATTTGTACATGAAAACAAAGAGGCGCTGGTTGCAAGAAAGGGATGGAGCATTATGAGGAAGAAACAAGATAAGTTCGCCTGTGTGAATGAGACCAAAAAAAGAGGGAATATGGTTGTATTTGCGATAGCAGTGCTGGCAATCTGCATTAGTGGGGCATTATATGCAAGGAAGCTGCAGATGGAGGAGAAATATATCAGCCAGGCCTCTGACGTGTATTATGCAGAAGCCTGGCGGGCTGCTCCACTAAGGCAGGCATAAGGGTTGGCCCTTAAAATTTGTATGTGCTGTGACAGGCATACTATGCTGGAATATAGAGCCGCATCTGGGAGTATTTCCCTGTGTGGTTTTTTTTGTTGGGATAATTCAAAATGCTTCTGCATCCGGCTGCCATTGAGAGGAGAAAAAGGTTAACAAAATATAAATGCGTTGGAACTGGCACAACTTTAAGGCTTTGGCATAGATTATGAATAAGTGCGGATGTTTAGAGGTGTTTATGCGGAATCAATTACGAGCAGCTCAGCTCAATCACGTAGACCAGGGAACGATAAAGGTTCAGGTTACTTCTGCTGTGGGGATGGTGCCGGTGGAGAATGCCAGAGTCACCATTTCCTATACTGGAGAACCGGATAGTACGTTAGAGCAGATTTCCACAGATGGGGATGGGCAATCGGAAGTGCTGTCCCTGGCAGCCCCTCCCTTAGAATACAGCATGGAGCCAGACCAGTCCCAGCCCTATGCAGAGTATACGGTACAGGTGGAGGCAGAGGGATACCGTCCAGTCAATGTGGAAGGGGTCGATGTGTTTTCTGGGGAGCTGTCTTTGCAGAATGTGCAGATGGAGCCTTTAGAGGTATCAGAGCAGGACATGAAGAATATTGTAATCCCAGCCAATACGCTGTTTGGGGATTTTCCCCCTAAGATTGCAGAGGCAGAGATCAAGCCAGTGGATGAGAGCGGCGAAATTGTCCTGAGCCGGGTAGTCATTCCGGAATATGTGGTGGTGCATGATGGGACGCCAGGCGACTCCACGGCTGGGGACTATTATGTGAAGTATAAGGACTATATTAAGAATGTGGCTTCCAGCGAGATCTACGCCACCTGGCCGCTGAGCACCATTCAAGCCAATATCCTTGCCATTATGTCTTTTACCCTGAATCGGGTGTATACGGAATGGTAGGGAAGTTGCCGCTGATTCGTGGTTGCCGAAGCCTTATCATCAATATAAAATAAGAAAGCCATAGGATTCAGTCATTTTATTGGCTTTTCCTATGGCTTTCACCATTCATCAATTTTATTATTGTTTTTCCGAAATTTGAGATTTGAATTTTTGATTGAAGATATCAATTGAACTGCTGATCCGCATACGAGTCATTTTTCAGTCTCTGCATTCTTAAATCAATCCCAACAAGCAATATATATGAATGTGGCAAGCTGTTTTGAAATAAAATAATACAAAGCAGAATGCTATGGGAAAATTTATGGAAAAAAAGGATTGCAGGAAAATTGAACTGGAGCAAAATGGCATGCAGATTGTACTGGAATTTCCAAGAAAACTGAAACAGGGACAGCCGAAGGGGGAAGAATACAAAAAAATGAGAGAACCGAAGGAGGAAGAATGCATAGAAAAAGAAGTAAAGCAAATTCTTGCGGATATCCTTCAGGAGTATTGGGCGATAACGGAATAGGAGATTTTCTATGATGAATGCAAATAAAAACCTGCTTTCAGAGAAAGGCATTAGTATTAAGCGCGCCCGAATCCTATTGCGCGTCAGTTCGGACCAGCAGTTGGAAACAGATGGAGACCTGACCGTACAAAGGCAGCTTGTCTTAGACTATGTAAAGAAGCATTCTGAGTGGATATTGGACGAAAAGGAATACTTTGAAGGAAGCAACAGCGGCTATAAGAATCCTGTTGCAGACAGACAGGTATTGCAGGAAGCCTATCAGGATGCCCAAAAGGGCGAGTATAATGTGCTGGTAGTCTATAAGGATGACCGGATTGGCCGGAGGATGTGGGAAATTGGCGGATATGTCATGTCTTTAAAGGGATTGGGCGTGGATATTTATACCGTAAAGGACGGCTGCATTTCCCCGGAAAGCGATGATATTATGGGCCAGATGATGCTGGCGCTGCGATACGGAAATGCCCAAAAAAGCAGCGCAGATACTGGAATGCGTGTAAAAGACACAGCCAAGAAGCTGGTCCAAGCCGGAAAATTCATGGGCGGAAAAGCGCCCTATGGATATGTGCTGGAACTTTCCGGTGAAATCAGCAAGCATGGGCGGGCATTAAAGCACTTAGTAATCCACCCGGAACAGGCAGAAACCGTCAGGCATATATATCATCTGTCCTTATACAAAGAATATGGCTCTGCCAAAATTGCAGCCCTGTTAAACCTGGATGATAGATACAAATCCCTTGCTCCCCATGGCGTCTGGAAAAGCGGGACAATCACCAGCATCCTTACAAATCCTATTTACGCAGGATATACAGCCTATAACCGTAGGGAAAAGCTGAATGGCAGGCACCGCAGCTTAGATGCCAGTGAGTGGATCCTTTCACAAAAGCCAAATCCAGATCTTGTAGTTATTGGGGAAGATACATGGAGAAAGGTACAGGAAAAGCGTGAAATGCGCAGTCCCAAATCCAGAAATCCATTAAATGGCACCCAGCCCCCCAAAAGTGCGCTCCCAAAGATACAAAACAGCGGATACAAGAAAATATTATGCGATTCCCCTTTGTCCCAGCCTAAGCCCCAAGAAACCCAACAGATGCAAGAAACCCAAGGGACGCAAGAGGCGCAAAACACGGAAAGGACATCATTGCGTGATTCACAGTTACTGCAATCCCATTTCCCAGAAAAGCAACACTATAAATATGAGAAACCATTGAAATACTCCAATACAGCACCAATTAGGCGAAATGGCGGCATGTTATCGCTGATAGATATACTGTATTGCGGTTACTGCGGCTGCAAAATGACAAACGGCAGTAAATACAACTATTGGACGATAAAAGGAACCGGGGAGCGCAAAACCAGCAGGACGCCAATTTACAAATGCCAAAATGCCTGGCAGGGAGTCCCCCATGACAGCCCAAAACAGTTTCGGGCAGATTTCGTAGAGCCAATCGTATATAAGGCATTGGCAGAATACATTGATGCATTGCAATGGAAGGATGAGGTTTTCGAACTGCTTTCTGCCCAGGAAGCCCAGGAAACCCAGGTAAGGCAGCAGGAGTTAAATGCAGCACAAAAGAACCTTGGACAGATCAGCCGCGGCATAAGTGTGATGGAGAGCCATATCCCAGATGCCATGACAGGAGAATATCCCCTTACCCTGGAAGCCCTAATCCATAATATCAACCTGCAAAAACAGAAAAAAGAAAAACAGAAATCCCTTGTGCAGGAAAAAGAAACCCTATTAAAAAAACATCTAGCAAAAATAAAAGATAGAAATAACAGAAAGAAAACTATGCCCTCATGGCATAATCTATTCCCCCGCACTGATGTTTCCCTAAAACGGGTACTGGCAAATCATATAATCGAACGTATTGATATAACCAAAGAACGCATTGTTATCCGTTTCAAGATCTGATCTATAACTGCATCTTTTATCATCTCTTTATACCTTGCTTCCCCGCTGCCCTGCTGCGTATTGATCATTTTAGAGAAATTCCGCAATATTTTTTTCTCAGCCTACAGTTTGAAAAAACGTAGTCAGGGAGAGGCCAGCCCTAAAAGCCCCGCCCTCTCCCTGACAGCTCCCTTCCTCCCACCATAAATTCTAAAATGTTTCTAAATTTAATAAATATTAGTAAAAATACCTTGCAAATCCCTAAAAGTTTTAGTAAAATAGTAAAAATATTCCAAAAGATTAAACAACACAAAAAATAACGACATAACAAGAAAAGCCATAATGCAAATATGCACAACACAAAGAATCACACGCCACCCAAAATGCACAAACCAAAGAGAAGGGAAAACCAAAAATTTGTAACAAAAAAGCACAAACTACAGATGGATTTGTTTAGGAAGGATTGGGTTATGGAAGCAGATTTGAAATGGATTGACAATCCGGAGGTATTTCGGGTAAATCAAATGGAGGCGCACAGCGACCATGAGTATTATACTACAGAAACCACATATCAAGCAGGAAAGAACTTACTGAAACAGCCCTTAGATGGAATCTGGAAGGTATGCTATTCCAGGAATGCGTCAGAGCGCCCAAAAAATTTTTATCAGGAGGGGTTTGACAGCAGCAAGTTTGATGATGTAAAGGTGCCAGGCCACTTGGAACTGGCAGGCTATGACAAGGTGCATTATATCAACACCATGTATCCCTGGGAAGGCCATTACTTTCGCAGGCCCACAGGATGCGGCATGAAAGGGGAGCGGAAAGGGGAATTTAGTGAGGCGGATTACAACCCGGTAGGCTCTTATATCTGCAAGTTTGACCTGAAAGAAGAGCTAGTGGGGAAAAAGACCAGCATTTTCTTTGAAGGGGTAGAACAGGCAATGTATGTGTGGCTGAATGGAATATTTATAGGCTATGCAGAGGATAGCTTCACCCCGTCAGAGTTTGATATTACAGAAGCGCTTCGCAAAGAGGGGAATACCCTGGCGGTAGAGGTTCATAAGCGCAGCACAGCGGCTTATTTGGAGGATCAGGATTTTTTCCGGTTTTTTGGGATTTTCCGAAGCGTGACATTGTACGCAAGGCCCAAGGCACATGTGGAAGACCTTTGGATTAGGCCAAAATATCATCTGGAAAACAGCACAGGGACAGTGGATATCAGCTTGAAGCTGTCAGGGGCAACAGGCCAGGGCTGTGTAGAAGCTTTTATCAAAGAAAGCGGAAAAACAGGCGCTTCTGCCCAAGATGGCATAAAGGCCTGCGTTGTTGCCAGGGAAGAACTGGGGAAATGTGTGGAGATCAGCTGCCAGATGCCAGGAAAGGTAATCCCTTGGGATAATTGGAACCCTTATCTGTATGAAATAGAGATCAGGCTATTTGATGGACAGGGAAGCCTGGTAGAAATTGTCCCTTACCGCTTTGGGTTCCGCAAGATTGAAATGCGGGACAAAGTGCTCTATTTAAACGGAAAGCGGCTGATCCTCAATGGGGTAAACCGCCATGAGTGGAGCGCTGAAACGGGAAGGTGCATTTCAAAGGAGGAGGCTGCCTGGGATATGGAGTGCATCAGGAAAAATCAGATCAATGCCGTCCGCACCTGCCATTATCCTAACCAGATCCTCTGGTATTACCTCTGTGATGAAAATGGGATCTATATGATGGCTGAGACAAATTTAGAATCCCATGGCTCCTGGCAGAAAATGGGGGAGGTGGAGCCTTCCTGGAATGTGCCAGGGGATTTGCCAGAGTGGGAGGCTGCCGTATTGGACAGGGCCAAGACAAATTTTGAAGTATTTAAAAACCATACCTCTATTTTGTTCTGGTCTTTGGGAAATGAATCCTATGCAGGGGAAGCCATCCGCAAAATGCATGCATATTATAAGGAAAAGGATCCAGGGCGGATCGTCCATTATGAAGGAGTATTCCCGAACAGGGCGTATGAGGATACAGTTTCGGAGGTGGAGAGCCAAATGTATGCGCCGCCCTGGCGGATCCGGGAATATTTGGACAACCATCCCAAGAAGCCGTTTATCCTCTGTGAGTATATGCATGGAATGGGAAATTCTATTGGCGGAATGAAATCCTATATGGATCTGCTGGATGAATATGAGATGTACCAGGGAGGGTTCCTTTGGGATTTTATTGACCAGGCGCTCTTTGCCACAGATGAGGTGACAGGGGAAAAGGCATTGCGTTATGGCGGCGATTTTGACGACCGGCCTTCAGACTATGAATTTTCCGGTAATGGGATGGTATTTGCAGACCGCAGGGAAAAGCCGGCTATGCAGGAGGTGAGGTATTATTATGGGCTTTACAGGTAAAATAGCAGATTATTTGCAGTTGGTTTACGGAGATGTGACATTGGGCGTTGCGGGAGAAGGGTTCCATTGTATCTTTTCTTATCAGACAGGAGGGCTGGAATCCCTTTGCGTCAAGGGAAAGGAATGGCTGTACCGGACGCCAAAGCCTACGTTTTGGAGGGCGCTGACAGACAATGACAGAGGGTGCGGCTTCCATTTAAAGTCTGGGATGTGGATGAGCGCAGATTTGTATATGGATTGCGTGGAAATCGAAGTGGAAGTGGACGGACAGAAAATCCCATTGCCCAAAGCGCCGGAAAATAACCGTTTTGGCGCAAAGGAATATGCAGAGAAACTGGCGGTAACCTTTCACTATGAGACGATTACCGTCCCAAAAACAGAAGTGGCAGTTACATATGAGGTGATCCCTTCTGGCAAAATAATTGTGACGGCAGAATATAAAGGGAAGGAGGGGCTTCCCAGCCTTCCGCAGTTTGGCATGCGCTTTATTATGCCCACAAAAGCCGTTGGCTATATCTATGAGGGGCTTAGCGGAGAGACTTACCCTGACAGGAAGGCGGGCGGCGAAACAGGGATTTATCAGATGGAAGGGCTTCCTGTCACGCCCTATCTCTGCCCGCAGGACTGTGGGATGCATATGGATACGAAATGGCTGGAAATTGAACGGGAAAGCGTATTGGATAACACATGGACAGGAAAAGAAAGATTTTCCCTGAAAATAGAATCAGTTGGGGACAGCTTTGCATTTAATTGCCTTCCTTATACGGCGCAGGAGTTGGAAAGCGCAACGCATCAGGAAGAGCTTCCGCCAGCCAGGAGGACAGTGCTCTGTGTGCTTGGCGCTGTAAGGGGCGTAGGGGGGATTGACAGCTGGGGGACAGATATAGAGGAAGCTTACCGCATTGATGCCCAAAAGGATATCCGTTTTTCCTTTGCAATCCGTATGTCCTGAATCACTGTATACCATATGGTACCGAAACAAAGGCTATGATTTTACCATTACATCTTCTACGGCTTATGACCATAAGTGGGTCTATGGAAGGAATTATTTTAACAGTATTTCCCAGGTGGTGGATGAAATGTTTTCCAATTTTCTGTCCAGGCCAAATGTAAGGCAGCCCATCCTGACCCAGTATTGTGATGGGGAGCGCGTTACCTGCCCGAATTGGATGAGCCAGTGGGGCTCCAAGTACTTAGGGGATCAAAATTATAGCGCTATTGAAATTTTACGCTATTATTATGGAAGCGATATGTATATTAACGAAGCAGAGGAAATTTCCGGCATTCCGGCTTCCTGGCCCAGAGAGAACCTGCAGGTTGGCTCCAGAGGGGATAAGGTGCGCCAAATGCAGGAGCAGCTGAACCGGATTGCCCAGGTCTATTCATCCATCCCGCGGATCAGTGCAGATGGCATATTCGGCCAGGCCACGCAGGAAGCCGTGCGGAGGTTCCAGTCTGTTTTTGGGCTGCCTCAGACAGGGGTGGTGGATTATGCCACCTGGTACAAGATCTCTGAAATCTATGTGGGGGTTACCAGGATTGCAGAACTGATATAGGGATAAGCAAAAGGCTGTATGGTACAGAAGGTTCTATATTAAGAAAAAGACTGCGAAAGCCAGTCTGTGGGTTAACGTCTACAGTATTGTCTTTCACAGTCTTTTTTAGTAAAAACCAAATATGAATCAGTAAATTATACATATAAATTTAGTGAAATAATATAAAATCTCTAAAATAGCGTTAAAAATATGCAAAAATGATTCACAAAGAGTTCCATTCCGATATTGATTTTTTTGTATAAAAGTGCGATAATTAATAGTATAGTTGTAATGCGTGTGCTTTCCCTTGCCATTCCTATGGCTCAATTTGACAGAAGGAAGGAGGGCGCAGGTTGATGACAGGAGCCTAGGGAATATGGAAATACAGGCGTGATGGAACTGTAGAGAACTACAATTATAAAAGAAAGGGATGTGTGAATTTATTATGAAAAGAAAAATTCTGTCAGGTATTTTGGCTCTTGCCATGGTTCTTGGGATGGCGCCAACAGTACCGCAGACGGCGGAGGCTGCAGAGCCGGCGCTGAAGGAGATTGTACTGGAAAAGAGTACGCAGGGGAATCCAGTTGCTGGATTTGATGAAAATGGGGAGCTTCGCTATGCAGGCGACCCCGCAATCATGGTGGATGGGGATACTGTTTATCTCTATGTGGGGCATGATAATGCACGGGCAGGCGCAAGCTATACAATGCCGAATTATCTGTGCTATTCTACCACGGACTTAAAGGAATGGAAATACGAAGGCGTGACCATGGAAATGTCTGATGTAAGCTGGTCAGATAATAATTCCGCCTGGGCAAGCCAGGTGATCCGGTATCAGGATAAATATTATTTACTGTACTGTGCAGAAAAGCCAGGGACAGGTAAATGTGTAGGAGCAGCTGTTTCAGACAGCCCAACTGGACCTTTTAAAGACATAGGAGCACCGTTGATCTACCCTAATGATACAGACGCCAGCAAATATGGCAGGAGAGGCTCCTTTGGCTGGGAGGATATTGACCCTACCGCATGGATTGATAAGGACGAAAACGGCAAGGAAACTGTATATATGGCATGGGGCAATACGAACCCCTGGATGTGTGAGTTGGAAATAGACGGGGATAAGGTTGCAGTAAAGGATGTCAATGGCGATGGCAAGATTTCCCAAGGGGATGACAGGGCATCAGGAGATATCTGGTATCAGCACAACAATATCCCGACAGCCGCTGCTGGCAATAACACCGGTGATGTTGATTTTACAGAAGCGCCTTATTTATACCGCAGGCAGGATGAAAATGGGAATTATTATGGCCAGTATTATATGTTCTTTGCAATGCACTGGCGTGAAGAAATGGGATATGCCACTACCAGTGATTTAAAGAATAATAATTGGACATATGGCGGCAAGCTGATGGAGCCTACAGCCACTTCAGATACGAACCATCCGGCAGTGTTTGATTTCAAAGGGCATACATACTTTATTTACCATAATGGATCTTTGCCAGGGGGCATGGGCCAGCGCCGCGTAATTTGCATTGAGGAAATGACCTTTAATGAGGATGGCTCTATTAATTATATCCAGGAGACTTCTACAGGATTAACCGGCATTACCAGCAAGCTTTTGAATTGTGACAATGAGCCGGTTGCTCATGAGAGTTTTTCCAACACTCTGCAGGACTCCTTCTATCCGATCATGAATATTGGGGTGAAGGCAGACGGAGCGGCAGAGAGGGCCGATATGCTCTGGGAGATCGAAAAAGGAAAGGCAGATAAGAATAATGAGGCTTATGTGACGGTTGAGTCTTATAATAAGCCAGGCTTATATTTGATGGCAACTGCAAGCCATAATGTGGTGCTGGCACATGACCACAATGGGAATGCGGCAGCTACAGTAGATGGCAAGACGACAGAGTCAGATGCCATGACATTCCGCACCTTAGAGGGAGCTGGCGGCGAAGGCGTTATCTTTGAAAGTGTTGCTTATCCAGGATGGTACTTGATTTCTGTCAATGGGACAGTGTCCCTTGGGCAGGATCCGAGCGCAGCAGAAGCTACCTTTAAGATTGCCCATGAGGATATTACCGCATTTTCCGCACGGAAGACCGCAAGGACTTATGAAGTAGGGGAAAAGGTTACGGAAAATGATATCCGTGTATTGGTAAGTTATGATGACGGGACGTCAAAGACACTTTCCACTGGGTTTACTACAAATGCAGCGTTGATTGATACTAGCAAGGCCGGCACAAAGACCCTTACTGTGTCTTATACAGAAGGCAATGTCACAAAGACTGCTGATATCAGTATCCAGGTAGTGGCCAAGCAAGAGGCAATTAAGGATATTGATGTTGCGCCAGTGAAGGATCTTCCCAAGAAGGGTGCATCCCGTACCATTGGAAACCTGAAATATAAGGTGACTAAGGTAGATGGGTACAATACGGACGGGAGCAATGGGACCGTTACTGTAACAGGCATAAAGAGCAGCAAGCTCACCTCTGTTAAGATTCCGGCTGAGGTGACGGTTGATGGGTATTCCTTTAAGGTAACAGCCATTGCAAGCAAGGCATTCCAGAACAAATCCAAGCTTAAGACAATCACAGTTGGCAGCAATGTGAAGACGATCGGCAAAAATGCGATTTCCGGCATCAATAAGAAGGCGACAATCAAAGTGCCTTCTGCGCAGTATAAAACGATCAAGAAAAAGCTGAACAGTAATACAGGCTTTAAGAAGACAATGAAGGTTAAAAAGATTTAGCAAGGGAAGCAAAAAGTGAGATCAAAATGCAGAAAGCAGCGCTTCTGCAAGGAAGGGAGAAATGAAACATGAGATATAAGAAAATCGTCAGCGGCTTGCTGGCATGTGCAATGGTAGTTACTTCTGTGTTTGCGGGAAATGTGTCGACAGTAAAGGCAGAAGGTGCAGAGCTTCCAGCTCCTGTGGCATCCTATGACTTTAATGGAAGCCTTGGAGAAGGGGATGCGGCAGGAAAGGCAGTGGTAAAAGGCCTTGGTGATTATACGGGCGAAGTAGTGTATGAGGACGGATTGGCACAAGGGGATAAGGCTGTAAAGCTTGGCAGCCATGGTATTAAGCTGCCGATTACAAATTTGGGAACAGAGTATAGTATATCTGTTTGGATGAAGCCGGATGGGACTTTGGCTGAGAATCAGTCTGTGCTCTTTTTAGGTTACCACAATCCAGAAAAATGGGTTGGCGTAGCAGGGGCAAAGTCAGGCAAGGTTAAGATCTGGACCCGTGACCCTGCCACCCAGGATTATAATGGATGGATTACTGTACAGGAAACAACGATTTCTGGAGGGGAATGGACACTGATGACCCTGACGCAGTCTGGGGAGGATTTAACAGTTTATAAGAATGGACAGGTGGTTGGAGAAGGCTCTGGGAAAGCGGCCGAGGCTTTGAATGGTGAGAACCAGAGTATCTGGATTGGCGTGACAAATTGGGATACGCCTTTTGCGGGCCTTGTGGATGATGTCAAGGTATACGATACTGTATTGACAGCTGAACAGGTAGCTTCACTGTACCCAACCCCAGCAGAGATGTTTGAGATGCAGGGAATTACTGCAACAAAAGAGCTGGAGCTGTTAGAAGAAGGCACAGGGACAATCCGTGTAACGGTTCCATCTGTTGTTTCCGAACCTGTTGTTAATTTTGTATCTGAAGACCCAGCTATCGCAACGGTAGATGCAGAGGGCAAGGTGACAGCCGTAAAGGCCGGAACCACAAAAGTTACTTCATCTGTAACCTTTGAGGGCATTACAAAGACAGCTGAGACTGCTGTTACGGTAAAGAAAAATGAAATCGTGAATAAGGAACTGGCTGTAGAGTATGATTTGTCTGGGGCAGTGGACGGCAAGCTTTTGGATAAATCTGGCAATGGCAACCATGCAACTATCCACAATCCGGCAACTGTTACATTTACAAAAGAAGATGATGTGGACGTTATGAATATTACGGACGCTGCAAGCTATCTTGATCTGCCATTGAGCATTATGGATTCCCTGTCCAACCAGGAAGAGTTTACAATTGAGGCAACTTATGCAAGGAGCAACAATGCAGGCGGAACATCCTGGCTGTTTAACTTCGGTTCTATTCCAAAAGGAACAGGGACAAACTACTTATTTTATTGCCCATGGTTCTCCTTCGGGGGCAATGAGGTAAGGGCTGGTATTAAGGACAACAACGAGGAGAAGCTGTTTACAACAGGTTTAGTAAACCAGAATGAGAAGTTCTATACGGTAAATATGGTATTTGACAAAGGAACCATCAAATTATACTTAGACGGCGTAAAGATTGGCGGTCAGGTTGATTCTGGGTACAGCATTATGGATGATGTAGTAAACCCAGGAACCCAGGATGGCATTTTAGGCTATATTGGAAAATCCTGCTGGTCACAGGATACAAACTTTGTAGGCAAGATCTCCCGGTTTAAGATCTACAATAAGGCTATGACAGATGAAGATGTACAGTTATCCGATGAATCTTATCAGCAGAAATTTGAAGCTGGCTTTAATGAATGGCTGACAGAGGATCAGGTGAAGGGGCAGAACGCTTCCTTGTCTGAGGTTCTTTATAACCTGGCGTTGCCATCAGCTTATAATGAAGTGGATATTACATGGAAATCCTCAAAGGAAGACAGCATTTCCAATACGGGTATGGTAAGCAACGGCAGCCAGGATCAGAAGGTAACCTTAACAGCAACTGTTATCTCTGGTGCATTGAAGGCTGAGAAATCTTTTGAAATAACCGTTAAGGCTTTGGATCGCTCTGCATTGGATGCAAAGTTAGCAGAAGCGCAGGAGAAATACGAGAACCCCTATCTGTCAGATGTTTCCAAGTCAACTTTGAAAAAAGCTATGGACCGTGCGGCAGCCGTAAAATCCCAGTCTGAGGTTGCAACAGCCATCAATGCCCTGGATAAGGCAATGAGCAAGCTGGACTTCAGCGAATTGTACAAAGACCCATTCAGCGCAATTGATGATTCTGGATTGGGGACAACGATGACAGTGGCTCCTAAAGCTACCCAGGCAATGAAACTGGCTATTCCGGACAGCATCAAGGACATGGTAAAGGTAACCTATTCTTCCAGTGATGATAAAATTGCATCTGTAAGCAGTACAGGCGTTGTAACAGGCAAGGCTATTGGCTATGCCCGTGTGACAGCTACTGTAACGGCGGCTTATGATAACTTTGCAATGGAATACCAGACATTGGTAAAGGTTGATTTCAGTATGTCAAGCGTTAAGGCTGCCGCAAAGGCTAAGACCCTTGCAAAGGGCAAGACAACTACGATCTCCCTTACAGTTCCAAGCAGCATCAAGAAGATGGGATCCACGGTTTCTTACCGTGCAACCGGCGCAGTATCTGTTAACAAGAATGGCAAAGTAACTGCAAAGAAGGCAGGAACTGGAAAAGTATATGTAAAGGTAAGCGCAGCTGGTAAGAGCATCACTAGGACAGTAACCATCAAGGTTGGTGAGATTACTGGAAACAGCAGCGTGAAGGTGAACAAATCCATTAGCTTGAAGGTAAAGGGGATTTCTGGAAGGGTAAAATGGTCGTTGGATTCCAAGGGCAAGAAGCTTGCAACCATCAGCGCCAGCGGAAAATTAAAAGCAAAGAAGAAAGCTGGAAAGGTAACGGTAACAGCTAAGGTTGGAAGCGTAACTATGACAAAGACCATTACCATCAAGAAATAGCAGATGGAAAACAGGAGGTAACAGATATGAAGCGAAGAATACGGAATACGTTATTTGCTGCATGTCTTACCGCAACCCTGGCAGTGGGCATGATTCCCACTGCTGGGCTGCAGGTAAAGGCTGCAGGTATTTCAGATGCAGTAGAGAGTGGGCTGACCATCCGGGAATCTGAAATCAACCAGCTGCTGACAGGGGATCTGCGTCTCCCAAGTACAGTCAGCGGCCTGTCAGGCGCAACGATTGCTTACAGTGTGGGAAATGCAGATGCAAAGTATGTATCAATTGACGGCAATACCTTGAAGGTAACCAGGCCTTATGCAGGGGAAGGGGATTACCAATTTACCTTGTCTGCTACTGTGGCATCTGGTGAGGAATCCTATACAAAAAAATTCCCGCTGACGGTTCGGGAAGGGCTGTCAGATGATTCCTATGCAGGGTATCTCTATGTATGCTTTTCCGATACAAGGAATCCGGCTACATCGGCTCATGAGTGGACAGATGTACAGCAGGTACATTTCTTCCTGAGCCAGGATGGCTTGAACTGGACAGCATTAAACGGGTGTAACCCAGCGTTTTTAGCAGGCTCTGATTATTTGGACTATATCGAAAGCTATGGAGCAAACAGCATCAACTATAAGGTGGCAGCAGGCACCGATATTGAGCAGACAGTCAGTGGGGATGCTTCCGTGCTGTTTCCTTTTGAAGGAAGGGATCAGGGAATCCGTGACCCATATATGATCCGCGGCTCCAGGGCAGATGGGAGCGATTCCAATAAGGTTTGGATTCTGGCAACGGATTTGAATACCCATTCGGAGCAGTATGGCACAGCCACAAATAAAGCCAACAATATTTGCGGCAATTGGGGCCTGACATCTACTGTTGGGGTAGGCAGTACCCATCTTTTTGTCTATGAAACAGAGGATTGGGTGCATTGGACCAGGCGCTGGATTGATGTGGGAAGTGAGGTTAAATCAGCAATGGCATGGGCGCCTGAGGCAATCTACAACCCAGAAAAGGATAATTATTTAGTATATTGGTCTGCGCGCGTGGATGCAGATGGGGCTTCTAGGGACCGTCTGTATTGCAATGAAACCAAAGATTTTAAAACCTTTGGCCCAACAAAGCTTTATGAGCAGGAAGCTTTCTATAAAAAGTATGGGGTAAATGGGCGAGGAGGTAACAGCGGTTACGGCAATATTGACACTTCCCAGCTTTGGGTAGCCGGAACAGACAAGGATGGGAAGGAAACTCCTTATGGAACCTTATTCCGTTTGGTAAAGGATGAAACAAACAACCATATTGAGCTGATGAGCGCCAACAGCGTATTAGACCCGAATGTGGATTATGAGGCATCAAATCCGATTGGGATTACACCTTATACATTAGGCGATATTACTTACAGCGAAAAATCTGACCTGTCCAACATCCCAGGGGAATCTAATGATATCAAGCGTGCAGACATTGTTTATAATTGGTTTAAAGACCAGTCTGTAGGGGATCACTTTACAAAGATTGACAATGCGGAAATGGAAAGCAAAATAGGAGCTTATGAAGGCGCTACCATGTTCAAGTTCATTGACCGTGATGAATGGTGCGTGATGATTGATGCTTATGGCGATATGAGTATCCGTTATGAGCCATACCTTACAACTGACTTGTCACAGCCAAACAGCATTAAGAAAGTTACCAGCGGTTATGGCCGTACAGGTGGGGATGTGGGATGCCATGGCGGCATGATCCCGATTACAGTGGAAGAGTACAATACCTTGATTGATACATATAATGATGACCCAACTGTAAATAATTACCATAGGATTGATTATATCCCAGTAGATACAAGGATTTTAGGAGATAAGGCAGAATCCTTGCTCTCTGCTTCCCAGGACGCTGCCTACAGCAGTACTGTGAAAGCACAGATGGTGCAGCTTGCAGAGCAGATGGATACTGTATCCAAAAGCACAGAGGTATCATCCGCAGATGTAGACAGGTTGGCAGCCCGTGCAGATAAGCTGATTGGCAATAAGATGCTGCAGATTCCAGAGCTGACAGCAGACAGCGTTACCTTGGACGAAACATCTTTGACACTTTGCACAAAGGCAACAGAAGGCCTTGCAACAAAAGCAACCCTTCAGGCAGAAGCAAGCATTGACAAAGAAACCAGCAAGATCACCTTTAAGAGCAACAAGCCAGAAATTGCAGCAGTAAACAGTAAGGGTGTGGTAACAGCTAAGAAGGCTGGAACGGCTACAATTACAGCCACAGCCCCTGGCGGCGCAAAAGCAACCTGTAAGGTGACTGTAAAGGGAATCCCCAGCAAGATCACCTTGAATAAGACAAAAGCGACTTTGAAAGTGAAGAAAACCCTTCAGCTAAAAGTGACGATTCCTAAGGGAACAGTTTGCTCCAAATTTACCTATAAGTCTAACAAACCGAAGGTTGCATCCGTATCCAGCAGCGGCAAGATTACGGCCAAGAAAAAAGGCACAGCGAAGATTACCGTTACAGCAGGAAATAACAGCAAGGCTAAGGCAACCATCACTGTTAAGGTTAAATAGGGAATGGTGTGAGCCGTTAGGGAAGCTATTTCCTGACACAGAATGAAACATTAAGCCCCCAGAGTGAGAACTCTGGGGGTTTTTGGTATAAAAATGGTGAAAAAATCACAGGGAGGTGTTTGGAATGCTTATGAGATTTTCTATTAGTAATTTTTTGTCTTTTAATTATTGCCTAAATGAAGGCGGAGTAGTGGAGCCGGTGGAATTTTCTATGTATGCGGGGAGGACAGAGCATTTTAAGGAAAGGGTCACAAAGTTTAAAGAGAGAAAAGTATTGAAATTTGCTTCCATTTATGGAGCGAATGCTGCAGGAAAATCGAATTTAATCATTGCTATGGAATCTGGAAAAAAGATTTTGATGTCTGGCATGGGGCATTCCGTGATAAAGACCCAATATTGCAGAAGCAATGAAACGAATAGGGATAAGCCAACGTTATTTGAGTATGAATTTACCATTGAAGATCGCTGTTTTGCCTATGGGTTTACTGTAAATTTGTGGGAACAGAGGATTTTAACAGAATGGCTGACAGAATTGGACAATATGCAGGAAACTACTATTTTTGAGCGTGATGTTGAGCAGAATGAATACTATTATGAAAGCAAGTATTTTTTAAATTGCGATAATGAGAAACAATTTGAATTTTTTATAAACGATGCGAACCGTATAGAGACAACCTTATTGTTATATGAATTAAAAAGGCGGAAGTTAAAAGAAGATGATTTTCTCTTATATAACCGCATTTTTGACTGGTTTCGTAAAAATATGCTTATTATTTATCCAGAAACGAGAATAGGGAAGGGTTATTTTCGTTTTGGAAATGATAAGGAGAAATTAGTGAAAATATTAAAGTATTTTGATACAGGGATAACAGGATATAAGATGCAGGAAATAAACCAAAATGCTTTTCGTGAATATTTTGCCGATCATGAGTTGGCAAATATGTTTCTGCAAGGATATGATAAAGACATGTCTTTAAAAAGGAAAAGTATCCTTAAATATAATGATATTTTATTTGAACTTGAGTTTCGTCAGGGAAAGCCGGTAAAAATATCGAAGCTATTGTTCCGTCATGAGGATAATCATGAATTATTTGAATATGGTGAGGAATCGGATGGGACGCAGAGGCTGATTGAATTAGTGGAAATTATTCTAAATGATGAAGAAAAAACATTTATCATAGATGAGTTAGACCGTAGCCTGCATCCTCAAATGACAAAAAAGTTTGTAGAGACTTTTTTTGATTTTTCCAAAGAAAAGAAAACACAGTTGATTATAACGACGCATGAATCCAATTTGATGGATTTATCTTTGCTAAGGAGGGATGAGATTTGGTTTGCGGAACGGAATAATGCGCATTCTTCGGTCTTGTATCCATTAGAAATTTTTAAGACAAGGTATGATAAGGTTGTTTCAAAGGCATATTTGTCTGGAAGGTATGGGGCTATTCCGGTATTTCAAGATTTTAAGTATATTTTGGGGGAAGGCATAGATGAAGAAGCTGAATTTGAGGATTCCTAAATCATATGAAGCAATAAGGTCTGAGATAAGCCAGTTTAGGAAAAAGTACTTTCTTATAGCAGAGGAGCCAACCGGAGAATCGTATTTTGAAGGAATAAAGAATAACCGAAGAAGTTTTGATATTGCTGGTGATATTCATATAGAAATAGTGCCAAAAGCAGAAGGGGAGGAAACCTTAAGCCATCCGAAACAACTGGTGTCTGCTGCATTAGAGTTTATGGGGAGGGTGGATAATGATGGAAATGATATACCACAGAGTGAGTGGGAAATATGCAGTAAATGGGATTATGATAAAGAACAGGATAGGGTGTGCATTGTTTTTGATAGAGATTATAAAGATTTAGAATGGCATTTGAAATGGATTTATGAAAAGTGTAGGGAAAACAATATATTTATTGGCATGTCTAATCCTAATTTCGAATTATGGCTTTTAATGCATTTTCCTGATATAGGACAATATGACTCGGAAGAATTATTTCAAAATAAAAAAAATCTCCGCCATCAGGTAGATGAAAATACATCCCGAAAAAAGAAATATTTAGAGATTCTTGTCTCAAAGGCAGCAGGAGGATATTCCAAAGGAAGTAAGATTAAATTTGAACGTTTTAAAAAAGGGGTATTCCTTGCAATGGAACAGGAGAAGATGTTTGAGGAAAACATAGATCTGATAAAAGAAAAAATGGGGACAAATCTAGGGCTGTTGCTGAAGGAAATGCAAGATAGATAAATACAGAATATGCGAAATTCTAAAGAAATTATTAAATCGAAAAAATACTATTGACAATATTTTTTGTTAGTGCTATCTTATGTACATAGATGTTAGCACTCTTGAAAGCTGAGTGCTAACAATAGGAATTATCGGAGGATTGTTATGCAGGAGTTGGATGAGAGGAAAATTAAAATTTTAAATGCGATCATCCGCAATTACCTTGACACCGGGGAGCCGGTGGGTTCCAGAACCATTTCCAAATATTCCGATTTGAGTTTGAGTTCTGCGACAATCCGAAATGAGATGTCGGATTTGGAGGAGATGGGATTTATCTTACAGCCCCATACTTCCGCAGGGCGGATTCCTTCTGATAAAGGCTATCGCTTCTATGTGGATAACCTGATGAGGGAAAAGGACCGGGAAGTCACAGAAATGAAGGATTTCATAATTGAGCATACCGAACGGATGGAACGGGTGCTGAAGCAGATGGCAAAGGTACTGGCAGAAAATACCAATTACACAGCAATGATCACAGCGCCTTCCTATCAGAGGAATAAGCTGAAGTTCCTGCAGCTGTCCCAGATTGATGCGGAGCAGCTTTTGGCGGTGATTGTGATGGAAGGGAACATTGTAAAGAATAAGATGATTTCCACCAGGGAAGCCTTAGATAATGAGACGCTTCTGAAGCTGAATATTTTGCTGAATACCAGTTTAAACGGGCTGTCTGCAGATCAGATCAATTTGGGGACGATTGCAAGGCTTAAGGAGCAGGCAGGGATTCACAGCAATATCATAAGCGACCTGCTGGATGCGTTGGCAGAGGCTATACAGGAGGAAGAAGAACTGGAGATTTATACCAGCGGCACCACCAATATCCTGAAGTATCCGGAGCTGCAGGATTCCCAGAGAGCCAGCGAGCTGTTGAATACCTTTGAGGAGAAGCAGCAGCTGATTACCTTGGTAAATGAGACCCTGGCTTCTGAGGAAGAGACGGGCATTCAGGTGTATATCGGAGATGAGTCGCCTATTCAGAATATGAGGGACTGCAGCGTGGTTACAGCAACCTACCGCCTGGGTGATGGGATGCAGGGAACGATTGGGATCATCGGGCCGAAGCGGATGGATTATGAGAATGTTGTAGATAATCTTAAGACATTGAAGGTACAGCTGGATACCGTGTTTAAGAAGCCAGAAGGGAAAGCTTAGCAGCCATGTCTACATGGGTATTTGACTGGCAGCACATAGAATAAAAGATGTTCTTTACAGGAAGTGCGTATGGCGGAAAGGCTGTTTTTTATTGCGCCATATAGGGAAAAATAGGGTAGAGGATAGAAAGATAGAAAGGCGGACAGGTATGGCAGAGCATAAGGATATAGATCAGATGGAAGAAGTGTTCCAGGAAGAAGCGGAGGAAGTGATGGAAGCAAAAGAAGAAAACATCCAGGAGGCAGCACAGGAAGAAGAATTGCCGGAAGGCGCCCCAGAGGGAGAAGAGCCGGAAGATGCAGAGGCTTCTGAAGAAGGGGCAGAAGGGGAAGGCACAGAAGGGGAAGGCGCAGAGAAGAAAAGCTTTTTTAAGAGAAAAGAGAAGAAAAATAAGCAGGATGAGAAAATTGCAGAGCTGACCGACCGGGTGCAGAGGCAGATGGCAGAATTTGACAACTTCCGCAAACGGACAGAAAAGGAAAAGGGCCAGATGTTTGAGGTAGGCGCGAAAAGCGTGATAGAGAAAATCCTTCCAGTAGTGGACAATTTTGAGAGAGGGTTGGCTGCCGTCCCAGAGGATCAAATGGAAGATCCCTTTGTACAGGGCATGGATAAGATTTATAAACAGTTGATGGCGGAGCTGGAAAGCCTGGATGTAAAGCCCATTGAGGCAGTAGGGACGGAATTTAACCCAGATTTCCACAATGCAGTGATGCAGGTGGAAAGTGAGGAATTTGAATCCGGCATGGTAGCCCAGGAAATGCAAAAGGGCTATATGTACCGGGATAGCGTGGTAAGGCACAGCATGGTGTCCGTGGTACAGTGATTTAGGCGGCGCTGAAACGATGCATAGTGCAGGCTGTTAAAATGGGAATGGTTTATCTTTATTATAGAAAGCAACAGTAAATCATATAAATATTAATTTTCTATTATATTAGGAGGTTTTATTATGAGCAAGATTATTGGTATTGATTTAGGGACGACAAATAGCTGCGTAGCCGTTATGGAAGGCGGTAAGCCAACCGTTATCGCCAATACTGAGGGAGCAAGGACCACACCGTCTGTAGTTGCATTTACAAAGACTGGGGAGAGGCTGGTAGGCGAGCCTGCCAAGCGCCAGGCAGTGACAAATGCAGAAAAGACCATTTCCTCCATTAAGAGGGATATGGGTACGGAGCACAAGAGGCACATTGATGACAAGAATTATTCCCCACAGGAAATTTCCGCTATGATCCTTCAGAAATTAAAGGCAGATGCAGAGAATTACCTGGGTGAGAAGGTGACAGACGCCGTGATTACAGTACCGGCATATTTCAACGACGCTCAGCGCCAGGCAACAAAGGACGCCGGCAAAATCGCAGGCTTGGAGGTGAAGCGTATTATCAACGAGCCAACAGCGGCAGCATTGGCTTATGGCCTTGACAATGAAAAAGAGCAGAAGATCATGGTATATGACTTGGGCGGCGGCACATTCGACGTTTCCATTATTGAAATCGGGGAAGGCGTTATTGAGGTATTGTCCACTTCTGGCGATAACCGCCTGGGCGGCGATGATTTTGACCAGAAGATTACAGATTATATGCTGGCAGAGTTCAAGAGGACAGAGGGCGTTGACCTTTCGAATGACAAGATGGCTCTCCAGAGGCTGAAGGAAGCGGCAGAAAAGGCAAAGAAGGAGCTTTCCTCCGCAACCACCACGAATATTAACCTGCCTTTTATCACAGCAACCGCAGATGGCCCCAAACACTTTGATATGAACCTGACCAGGGCAAAATTTGACGAGCTGACCCATGATTTGGTAGAGCGCACCGCAGTCCCAGTGCAGAACGCTTTGAGGGATGCAGGGCTTACTGCTTCGGAATTAGGCCAGGTATTGCTGGTAGGCGGCTCCACCCGTGTTCCAGCTGTACAGGATAAGGTAAGGCAGCTGACAGGCAAAGAGCCAAGCAAGTCCCTGAACCCAGACGAGTGCGTTGCGCTTGGCGCATCCATCCAGGGCGGGAAATTAGCCGGAGATGCAGGCGCAGGGGAAATCCTGCTGTTGGATGTTACGCCGTTGTCACTGTCTATCGAGACTATGGGCGGCATTGCCACAAGGCTTATTGAGCGGAACACAACGATTCCTACCAAGAAGAGCCAGGTATTTTCTACTGCGGCAGACAATCAGACAGCCGTGGATATTAATGTGGTACAGGGTGAGCGCCAGTTTGTAAGGGATAACAAGTCTTTAGGGCAGTTCCGCCTGGATGGGATTCCGCCAGCAAGGAGGGGCGTTCCGCAGATTGAGGTTACCTTTGATATTGATGCGAATGGTATCGTAAACGTATCTGCAAAAGATTTGGGCACTGGAAAAGAGCAGCATATCACCATTACGGCAGGATCTAATATGTCTGAGGCAGATATTGAGAAGGCAGTGAAAGAGGCGGCTGAGTTCGAAGCACAGGATAAGAAGCGCAAAGAGGCAATTGACACCAGGAATGACGCAGATTCTTTCGTTTTCCAGACAGAAAAGGCTTTGGAAGAGGTTGGGGCAAACTTAGACGCCAACGACAAGGCAGCTGTAGAGGCAGACTTAAATGCATTGAAATCTATGGTAGAGGCACATCCAAATGCAGAAGAAATGACAGAAGAACAGCTTGGCGACATGAAGGCTGCAAAGGAAAAACTGATGGAGAGCGCACAGAAATTATTTGCAAAAATGTATGAGAATGCCCAGGCAGCCCAGGGCGCAGCAGGCCCGGCGCCTGATATGGGAGAGGCTGCTTATACCAGCGCAGATGATGATGTAGTGGACGCAGATTATAAAGAAGTATAAGGGCAGCTGTACAAAATAGCTGCGTATAAAGATAGGGTTAAATCTCCCGTGGTTCGCTGCGGGGGATTTGACTGTTTGGAGAGTCGTGGATATTGCTGCAAAATAAAGCTGCATTGAAGCAGGCAGAGGATGTTTTTGCGGTAGTTTTTATCATATGAGAGGAAAAAGTCATGGCAGAACAGAAACGAGATTATTATGAAGTCCTGGGAGTAGATAAAAATGCGGATGATGCCGCAATCAAGAAGGCATACCGTCAGCTTGCGAAAAAATACCATCCAGATATGAACCCGGGAGATGCAGATGCTGAGAAAAAGTTTAAGGAGGCTTCTGAGGCGTATGCCGTATTGAGCGATCCAGAGAAGAAACGGCAATATGACCAGTTTGGCCACGCTGCTTTTGATGGCGGCATGGGCGGCGGAGGCGGATTTGATTTCTCTGGTATGGATATGGGCGATATATTTGGCGATATATTTGGAGATTTATTTGGCGGCGGTTCCAGAAGGCGTTCCGCCAGCAATGGCCCGATGAAGGGCGCAAACCTGCGTGCGGCAGTGCGCATTACATTTGAAGAGGCGGCCTTTGGCTGTGAGAAAGAAATTGAAATCACCCTAAAGGATGAATGTACCACCTGCCATACCACAGGGGCAAAGCCGGGAACCAGCCCGGAGACTTGCACGAAATGCGGGGGCAAAGGGAAGGTTGTCTATACCAGGCAGTCATTCCTGGGCGTGGTGCAGAGTGCGGAGACTTGCCCGGACTGCCGTGGGACTGGGAAGATCATCAAAGAGAAATGCCCAGACTGCCGTGGGACAGGATATATTGCAAAGCGCAGGAAGATTAAGGTATCCATTCCAGCAGGGATTGACAATGGGCAGAGCGTACGTATCCGTGAGAAAGGGGAGCCAGGAACCAATGGCGGCCCAAGGGGGGATTTACTGGTAGAGGTAAATGTTTCCAGGCATCCGATCTTCCAGCGGCAGGATATGAACATATACTCTACAGCGCCGATTTCCTTTGCCCAGGCGGCATTGGGAGGCGAGGTGCGGATCAGTACCATTGATGGGGATATTCTGTATGATGTGAAGCCAGGGACGCAGACAGATACCAGGATCCGGCTGAAGGGGAAAGGAATCCCATCTTTACGGAATTCTTCACTCCGTGGGGATCATTATGTAACTCTGGTGGTACAGGTGCCCACAGGGCTGAACGAAGAAGCGAAGGAAGCGCTGCGCAGGTTTGATGAGGCCAGCGTGCAGTCGTTGAAGAATGGCAATGGGACAGCTGCCACGACGGGAAGGCACGGCAAGAAAAGAGGGTTTATGGATAAGCTGAAAGAGTCATTTGAAGATAAGTGAAGGAAATAAGAGAAGCGAGGTAAACGTGCCTTTGGGGGAGGGATGTTATCTCGCTTTTTGTGCCAGTACCGCATTGCCTCCTTCCTCCGTCTTGTCCTGGCAAATATCAAGTGCTGTTTTTCACTATAATTTATGCAATGTGGTTCTGGATAACAGGCAGTATTCACAGCTCAGGAATGCGCTGAACTGCGCATTCCGTGAGAACATGATTCAGGAGTGAGGGGCAGTTTTTGCGAAGCAAAACCTTAAATATCGCCCCGAATTGTTGCTATGAGCGGCCCCCAGAGCGTGAATAGTAACAACAGGCAGCCAGCCGGGATTTTTGGGAAAATAAATGGTTGCAGAGAGGGCGGATATTGATTATACTAGAAAAAGTAAAAAATATTTTGCTCCTATATAACCATTTCAGCAGGCGTATCAGCAGTAAATTGTATGGGCAGCTAATGGAGTAGTTTGGAAATATAAAAGTAAAAGGAGGATTGTATGGGCAAAAAGAAGTGGATTGTATGGATAGTAGTTATGGCATTATTGTTTACTGCAGTTCCGGTATCTGCGGAAACAGGCGAAAATGGCCTGAAGACAGAGGAAGCTGCATTAACGGAGGAGAACCGCTATGATTCCGTTTATTTCCAGGAGCCAGAGGAGAGGTATCCGCAGTATTCTGCCAAGGGCAGGCAGGCGGGCCTGAGCTTTGAGGAATATATGGTGGATGAATTGAAAAAGCTGCCGGACAGCATTAATGTTTCTGCCTACAAGATTCCGGTAGGGGATGCTGGCACGCCATTTTTTCAGGTTTTAAATAACCATCCAGAGCTTTTTTATGTGAATTCAAGCGTGCGGTATTCTTATAGCGGCGGGTATATTGTCAGCTATTCTGTCAGCTACCGCTTTCCAAAGGAGGAGATTCCGCAATACCGGGAGGAATTAGAAGCAGAAGTGGATCTGGCAGCGGCGCAGGTGGATGCCTCCCTGAGTGATGTGGAGAAGGCATTGGCAGTCCATGATTACCTTGCGCTGCACTGCGAATATGACTTAGACCGGCTGAATAGCGGCACATTGCCGGCTGTATCCCATTCTGCCTACGGGGCATTAGTTAATCGGATGGCAGTTTGCGATGGATACGCCGGGGCTTTTGCCTATATTATGAAAGACCGTTTTGGGATTCCCTGTATTACTGTTTCCAGCAGTGAAATGGTGCATGCCTGGAATATGATTTACATAGGCAGCCAATGGTACCATGTGGATGTTACCTGGGATGACCCCACCAGGGATTTGATTGGGCGTGCCACACACAGTTATTTCCTGCTCAGCGACAGTGTGATTTCTGACAGCAGCCATGAGCATTCTGGGTGGGTTTCCGATTATAAGGCCACATCCACAGCATACAACAGTGCTTTTTGGACGGACATTACATCAGCGATTATCCACAATCAGGGCGCATGGTATTATTCAAAATATGATGGGAATACCCGAAAAGTGAATTTAGTAAAAAAGAGCGGCCTCTTAAGCGGTTCGGAAACAGCCGTTTATGCAGGGGATTTGTGGGGCACGTCATCTTCTTATTATTCAACAAGCTTTATGTATTTGGATAAAGCAAATGGGAATATTTACTTTAGCACCAAAAATGACCTGCGCAGGCTGAACCAGGATGGCACAAATGAGGTGGTTTACAGCCCGTCGGTTCCAGCAAATCATTGTATTTATGGTTTTACAGTCAGGGATAGCCAACTCTGCTATGCAGTGCAGAATTCCCCTAACCTTCCAGCAAAGCAGAATGTGCAGGCCTATACGCTCCCAGAGCTGGAGCAGCCAGTGGTTCCTGAAATCACAGGAATCAGCGCAGATGATGTGCATGCCGTGTATGATGGAAGCGCAAAAAGGATTACTGTCACAGGCACCCAGGCAGGGGATGTGGTGCGTTATGCCCTGGAAGGCGAATCGTCCTACAGCGCCTCCCAGCCATCCATGGTAAATGCAGGGACATATCAGGTATCCTACCGGGTGGAAAGGGCTGGCTGGCTGCCGTTTACAGGCAAGGCGGTTGTGTCCATAGAACAGGCAGTCCCTGCTTATACAGCGCCTGCCGGGCTGAAAGGAAGCAGCGGGGAGACATTGGCGTCGGTAGCCCTTCCTGAGGGATTCTCCTGGCAGACGCCGGCAAGCACACAGTTGTCCCAGGAAGGGAACTATACTTATCTTGTGAAATATGTGCCCAGTGACACCAGAAATTATAAAGAGGTTTCTGATATCCAAGTGGAAGTGGCTGTAAGCTGCCCAGGGCACGAATATACAGTGACGGTAACAAAAGAGCCAACCAGTGCAGAAAAAGGGGAGAGGCTTTATACCTGCCGTATTTGCGGCAGCACATATACAGAAGAAATTGATCCGTTAAACCCAAGCCTGCCTGGATTGGAAGGCATTCATGCTGAGGATATACAGAAGACTTACGATGGCACAGCAGCGGAGATTGTGCTGAAGGGAATTTTGGAAGGCGACAAGGTTCTCTTTGCAGGGGAGGGCGGTGTCTTTGGCGGTATGCAGCCCACAATTATAAATGCAGGGACATACCAGGTATCTTACAGGGTCGAGAGGGAAGGATACCAGCCGTTTATAGGAAATGTGTCAATTGTAATTGAAAAAGCGGAGCCTGCCTACACCGTACCAAGCGGACTGCATGGAAACTGCGGGGAATCCTTAGAGGCAATAGGGCTCCCGGAAGGGTTTCTTTGGGAAAATGCCAATATGCGCTTTTCGAAGGAAGGGACATTCACTTGCGCTGTAAAATATGTGCCCAATGACGCAAATAATTATAAAGAGGTTTCCGGTATCCAGGTGCAGGTAACGGTAACCTGCCCAGGCCATCAATATGAACTGATAATAAAACGGGAGCCGACTACGGTCCAGAAAGGTTTCCAGACCTATGCCTGCAAAATCTGCGGGGATGCCTATACCGAAGAAATCCCCATGCTGATCCCCCAAAGGCCTGGAAATGTCTCTGGGCAGAAAGTAAGCAAGGCAACCGTAAATTCCCTGAAGTTTACCTGGAAAAAGGCAGCTGGCATACGCTATGAATTGGTGCTTTCCCAGGGAAGCAAAAAAGTCAGCGCCAAAACTGCCGCCACCAATTCGGTTGCCTTTACCAAGCTAAAATCTGGGACAGCATACACTTTAAAGATCACACCCTACCGGTTGGTAGACGGCCAAAAGGTTTATGCCGCTAAGTCTGCCTCCGTAAAAGCTGCCACCGCCCCATCCCAGGTAAAACTGTCTTCTGTAAAAAAGAGTGGCAGCAGAAAAGCCAAAGTTACCTGGAAAAAAGTGGCGGGAGCCAGCGGATATGAGGTTTATATGAGGACTGGAACTGGAAAATATAAAAGAGTAAAAACGCTTACCAGCGCAACTAAAGTATCTTACACAAAATCCGGACTGAAAAAAGGGAATAAATACGGTTTTCGCGTCAGGGCTTACAAAAATGTGGGAAGCACGAAGGTATATGGAAGCTACAGCGGCACAAAAAGCGTTAAGATTCTGTAACGGTGAGAAAAGATGGTTTTTGCCGCTGCATTTGCAAATGGCAGGCATGCCCATTTGAGGAGGAAAATAATGAAATGGAAAAAATATACGATCCAAACCACAACCCAGGCAGAGGATTTTGTCAGCAGTATGCTGGCAGATCTGGGGGTGGAAGGGGTTCAGATTGAAGACAAAATCCCCTTATCCGCCAGGGAAAAGGAGCAGATGTTTATTGATATCCTGCCGGAGCTTCCTCCAGATGACGGGGTAGCCTTTATCAGCTTTTTCCTAGATGCAGGGGAACCCCATGAGGAACTGCTGCGCCAGGTGCGTGAGGAGCTGGAGGGCTTGCGGATGTTTGTGGAAATCGGCAAGGGCGCCATCCGGCAGGGAGAGACAGAGGACAAAGATTGGATCAATAACTGGAAGCAGTATTTCAAGCCCTTTGTCATTGAAGATATTTTGATCAAGCCTACCTGGGAAGATATCCCTGGCAAACAGGATTACCGCCATATAATTGAAATTGACCCAGGCACTTCCTTTGGCACAGGTAAGCACGAAACGACCCAGCTCTGTATCCGCCAGCTTTGCAAGCGCCTTGTGCCAGGGGATAAAGTCTTAGACATAGGCTGTGGGAGTGGCATCCTGTCTTTAGCCAGCCTGAAATTAGGGGCGAATGCCGTAACAGGAACTGATATCGACCCAATCTGCATGGAGGCTGCCAGGGAGAACATGCAGGCCAACCATCTGCCGGAAGGGCAGGCTGTATTTTATCATGGAAACTTGATTGAGGATTCCGGACTGCAGCGGAAAGTGGGCAAAGAATATGATATTGCAGTTGCCAATATCCTTGCAGATGTTATTATCCCCTTAAGCCCGGTGATTCCGAACCACTTGAAAAAAGGGGGGATTTATATCTCCAGTGGGATCATTGACTTCAAGGAAGAAGCAGTGATTGCAGCGATTCGGGCTGCTGGGTTTGAAATATTGGAAGTGAACCATCAGGGGGAATGGGTTGGGATAACAGCTAAATTGATTTAAAGGAGAAAAGGATGTTTCAGTTTTTTGTAGAGCCAGGGCAGATCCTAGCGGAAAAAGCCGTGATCACTGGCAGCGATGTAAACCATATAAAAAATGCCCTGCGTATGCGCCCAGGAGAGCAAGTGCGCATCAGTGACAATAAAGGCGGAGATTTCCTATGCGAAATCACAGAAATAGAAAAAGACCAGATTACTCTGCACATTTTGGAGCCATGCCAGGGAACAGAGCTGCCTGTCCAGGTTACTTTGTTCCAGGCGCTTCCCAAAAGTGATAAAATGGAATGGGTCATCCAGAAATCCATAGAACTAGGCGTCCATGAGATTATTCCCGTTGCCATGCAGAATTGTGTGGTAAAATTAGACGCCAAGAGGGCAGAAGCCAAGCGCGCCCGCTGGCAGGCTATTGCAGAAAGCGCAGCCAAACAGTCAAAGCGCAGCATCATTCCCCAAATTGGCCAGATCCAAAGCTTTTCTGAGGCAATGGAATATTCCCAAAGCCTGGATGCATGCCTTTTCCCTTATGAGCAGGAACGCGGCATGGCACACACCCGAGAGGTGTTCCAAAATTTAAAGAAGGAAGGCACCATAGGCATTTTCATAGGCCCCGAAGGAGGGTTTTCCATACAAGAAGTAGAAGCCGCCCAACAAAAAGCCGCCCAGGGCAGGATGGAGGTCATTTCCTTAGGAAACCGCATCCTCCGCACAGAGACAGCCGCTTCTGCCGCCCTGGCCATGCTTATCTACGCCTTGGAAGATTAACGACAATATTTTTTGGAGAAAAACAATGCAAGTATATTTAGACAATTCATCTACGACCAAATGTTCCCCCGCTGCCCAGGCTCTTATGGCGCAGGCTCTATGCGAAGGCTACGGCAACCCATCCTCCCTCCATCAAAAAGGAGTAGAAGGAGAATCCTACATCAAAGAGGCTCGCGCCCGCATATGCAAAACTTTAAAGGCCAAGGATACGGAAATTATCTTCACCTCCGGAGGCACCGAATCCAATAACTTGGCCATTATCGGCTCAGCCATGGCTAACAAACGCAGCGGCATGCATCTGATCACCACAAGCATTGAGCACCCAGCCGTAGACAGCCCCATGAAATTTTTAGAGGAGCAAGGCTTTTCTGTTACCTACCTGGAGGTAGACCAATATGGCACGATTTCCCTGGAGCAGCTGGAGGCTAGCATAACCCCGGAAACAATTCTGGTTTCCATTATGTACGTAAACAACGAAATCGGCGCTGTGGAGCCTATTGACCAGGCAGCCGAAATCATAAAGCGCAAAAATCCCGCCGCCCTGTTCCATGTAGACGCTATCCAAGCCTACGGAAAATATAGGATCCACCCCAAAAAGCTGGGCATTGACTTAATGTCTGTCAGCGGCCATAAAATTCATGGCCCCAAAGGCATTGGCTTCCTCTACATCAAAGAAAAAACCAAGCTAAAGCCTATCATCTTTGGCGGCGGGCAGCAAGGAGGCCTGCGCTCTGGTACAGAAAACGTACCAGGCATTGCTGGCCTGGGTCAGGCAGCCATGGAGTCCTATGACCGCTTTGACGAAAAACAGGAGCGCCTGTACCAATTAAAGGAAGCCTTCCGAAATGGCCTTGCACAGGAACCCTGGGCACATTTTAACGGCAAGGCAGGCAGGGAAAGCGCACCGCACATCCTAAGCCTCACTGTAGAAGGCGTACGCAGCGAGGTATTGCTCCATGCCCTGGAGGACAAGCAGATTTATGTATCCGCAGGGAGCGCCTGCGCTTCCCATAAACCTGCCCCCAGCCGCACCCTCCAGGCTATCGGCATAAAAAAGGAATACCTGGACTCTACAATCCGTATTAGCTTCTGTGCAGAAAATACCCTGGAAGAAGTGGATTACTGTCTGTCCGCCCTAAAGGCAGTGGTTCCTATGCTCCAGAGGTTCACTAGGCATTAAGAAAAAGACTGTGGCTAACTGTCGGCGAAAAACACATACAGGAGGATCCCCAAAATGTCAAATGCATTTTTAATCAAATATGGAGAAATCGGCATAAAAGGCAAAAACCGCCATCTATTCGAAGATGCCTTAGTCCGCCAGATCAAACACGCCTTAAGGCCTATAGAAGGCGCTTTTCAAGTTACCAAAGAGCAAGGGCGTATTTACATTGAGTCCCTGGAGGAATGCGACCAGGAGGAGGTAACCGAGCGCCTGCAATGCGTATTTGGAATTGTAGGAATCTGCCCAGTAGAAATACGGGAAGACCAGGGCTTTGAGCAGCTGGCACGGGATGTCATTGAGTATCTGGAAGCCAATTATGGCTCTAAATCCCTGACATTCAAGGTCCACACCCGCCGGGCACGGAAAAATTACCCCATGCCTTCCATGGAGGTGAACGCCGCCTTGGGTGAGCGGATCTTAGAGGCTTTCCCTAATATGAAGGTGGATGTCCATAACCCAGAGCTTATGCTGAATATTGAAATACGTAAGATGATCAACATCTATTCCCAGACAATCCCGGGCCCTGGCGGCATGCCTGTGGGAACCAGCGGAAAAGGCATGCTGCTTTTATCCGGCGGGATTGACAGCCCGGTGGCAGGCTATATGATCGCCAAGCGGGGCGTGAAGATTGACGCCGTTTATTTCCACGCCCCGCCTTATACCAGTGAGCGGGCAAAGCAAAAGGTTATAGACCTTGCAAAGGTAATTGCAAAATATGCAGGCCCTATTTATTTGAAGGTAGTAGATTTTACAGCTATTCAGATGTATATTTATGAGAAATGCCCCCATGATGAGCTGACCATTATCATGCGGCGTTATATGATGCGGATTGCGGAGCATTTTGCAGAAGAAACAGGTTCCTTGGGGCTGATCACTGGGGAAAGCATCGGGCAGGTGGCCAGCCAGACCATGCACTCTCTGGCAGCTACCGATGATGTATGTAAATTTCCGGTTTATCGCCCGCTGATCGGGTTTGATAAAATAGAGATCATCAATATTTCGGAGAAAATCGGCGCCTATAAGACGTCTATCCTGCCTTATGAGGACTGTTGTACGATCTTTGTGGCAAAGCATCCCGTTACAAAGCCCAGCCTGAAGGTAATCCGGCGGTCAGAGCTGAAGCTGCAGGAGCAGATTGATGAAATGGTAAAGACAGCGATTGAAACGGCAGAAACCATTGTAGTGGAGGCAGAATAACAGGAGCTGCAAGCGCACAAAGAAAGCCCCCATGGCTATCTGCATGGGGGTATGTATGGGCGCCAAGATAAAGCTATGGCAGGCATTTGTGTCTATATTATACTAAATAAGGATTTAATACTTCCATAATCTTGTCCATATCGGCTTCCGCATGGATGGCCAAATCAATTGGTTTGGACAAGTCAAGGCTGAAAATACCCATAATAGATTTTGCATCGATCACATATCTTCCGGAGATTAAATCAAAATCGTATTCAAATTGTGTGATTGCATTCACGAAAGATTTTACTTTGTCGATGGAATTAAGAGAAATCTGTACTGTTTTCATGAAAAGCCTCCTTAGCCGTTAATATTTTTATTAGAAAACTTCTCCTTTATAGTATCTTTTTTTCCAGGAAAAGTCAATAGCGTCATGACCAATTTCAGGCGCAAAATTCGACAGGTTTTTCGGCAGATTGCCGCAGAAAGGAGAGAACCCTATGAGAAAAGCAGCGTTACACAATCTGGGGTGCAAAGTAAATGCATATGAGACGGAAGCCATGCAGCAGATGTTAGAGCAGGCAGGCTATGAGATCGTGCCCTTTGACGAAAAGGCAGATGTATATGTGGTCAATACCTGCTCTGTCACCAATATGGCAGACCGGAAATCCAGGCAGATGCTCCACCGTGCCAAAAAGAACAATCCAGACAGCGTCGTGGTGGCGGCTGGCTGTTATGTGCAGACATCGCCAGAGCAGGCACAGGCAGACAAAGCCGTGGACATTTTAATTGGGAATAATAAAAAGCATGAACTGCCAGAGATGCTGGAGCGTTTTTTTGCGGGGCGGGAGGCCGGGAATCCTGTTTTGCCTGGGGAAGGGCGCCCTTTTTTCCCAGCGGGTGCAGCTGCTGGGACAGAAAGGATGGCAGGCGGCCCGATGCATCAGGAGGAGCCGTCGGCAGCAGGGAAGCAGGGAAGCGGCTGCCGTTCTATAGGGGATATCGCACAGGAAAGGGAGTATGAGAAGCTGCGGATTGGCCGCACAGCAGAGCATACCAGGGCTTTTATCAAGGTGCAGGATGGGTGCAACCAGTTTTGCAGCTATTGTATTATTCCGTATGCCAGAGGGCGGGTGCGCAGCCGGAGCCCGGAGGATGTGGTGCAGGAGGTAAAGCGCCTTGCGGCAAATGGGTATCGGGAAGTGGTTTTGACAGGCATTCACCTAAGCTCCTATGGCATGGGCTTGGAGAATAAGGATGCTATAGGAAAGAGCCCACAGGAGGAAGTGAACCTGTTGGATCTGATACGAAAGGTTCATGGGGTACAGGGAATAGAGCGGATCCGCCTGGGCTCTTTAGAGCCTCAGATCATAACAGAGGGCTTTGTACAGGAATTGTCAAAAATGTTCAAAGTCTGCCCGCATTTTCACCTTTCCCTGCAAAGTGGCTGCGATGCCACTTTAAGCAGGATGAACCGAAAATATACCTGTCAGGAATATGAAGAAAGGTGCAGGCTGCTGCGTGAGTATTTCCATCATCCTGCCATTACCACGGATGTGATCGTGGGCTTTCCTGGAGAGACAGAGGAGGAATTTGAAGCCACCAGAAGATTTTTAAAAAAGATAGGTTTTTTTGAGATGCATATTTTCAAATATTCTGTAAGGGAAGGAACCCGTGCCGCTAAAATGCCAGATCAGGTGCCAGAGGGAATAAAAAATCGGCGCAGTGAAGCATTGTTTGCAGATGCGGCTCCTATGAACCGGCATTATCTGGAATGGCATTTGGGCAGGGAAGTAGAAGCGCTGATGGAGGAAAAAGTTTTGATCGAAGGGCAGGAGTATTTCCTGGGGCATACGAAAGAATATGTGAAAGTGGCGCTGCCCTTAGAGGGGCGCCAGGAGCAGGGGTTAGGCAATCAAATCGTAAAGGCCAAGGCGGCGTCTTTGCTGAAAGGGAATATTTTATCCATCTAACAGTTGCAATATTTTAGGCAATGAGCTACAATTTCTATAATAGTAAACGCAGAATCAAGATACTTACAACCATTACTGTAAGGGAGGCATTAAATTGGGAAGCTTTATGGACAAATTGCAAAAGCAGGCATACAAAGGAAGGGATTCGGAGGGAGAGAGGGAAAAAAGCCAGGGCAAAGGGCAGAAGGAAGATCTCTTGTTTAAGCAGATTGATGAGTTTAAGGATAAGGCAAGGCAGCTCCAGGAAATGCTGGGGAAAAAGGAAAGCAAGGTAAAGGAGCTGCAGGAGATTTTGGCAAAGCGGGAAGAGCAGGCAAGGCGCCTCCAAAATGTGCTCAAAGAACAGCAGGAGGAGTCGGAAAAGCTGGTGCAGGGCGTCAATGCCAGGATTGAATCCATGATTGCCAAAGTGGACAACCATTTGGAGAGCCTTAGTGCATCCGTAGTGCAGAAAGTGGATGCATTGGGGGAGGCTATCTCTGCGCAGCTTCAGGAAGCCAATGGCAATTCCCAGAAGGAATCTGCAGAAATGAGCAGAAAAATGCAGGAAATCTCAGAGGGAATGGATGAGAAACTGCAGGAAATGACAGAGGCTGTGGATGGGAAGTTGATGGAGCTTACCAATGCAGGAGATGAGAAGGTACAGGCGCTTACGGAGGCTGTAGATCAAAAGGTACAGGCGCTTACAGATGCCACAGGCTCAGAAATGCAGGCGCTTACAGACACAACAGGCCAGAAGGTACAGGCGCTTACAGAACAGGTGGATGAGAAAATACGTATTGTTGCCGAAACTGTGGATCAGAACCTCCAGGCTCTGACAGATGCGGTGGAGATGAATTTAGAGGGGCAGACGGAAGTCCTGAAAGCGCTGATTGAGGAGGTTTCTATTAAGCTGGCAGCAGCTAGCAAAGAGATTTCCAATATTACAGAGGCCACCCAAAAGGGATTGGGGGAGAGGCTGGATACACTGCAGGCAGAGCTTGGGGAGAAGGTGCATAGTGAGAATGTAAAATGTTATCGGAATGTCCAGGTGCTTGTGGAAGAATTAGAGCAAAAGGTAGATCTATTGGCAGAAGAAGGCGCCATGGGGGCAGATAAAAAATATCTGTGGTTCCAGATTGGCCTTACTGTCATTAATTTAGTTGGTGTTGCAATTATAGTAGGGCGTGTCCTTGGGCTGTATTAGACATGTCAGGGCGTCAGATATGTGAGGGAAACAAATGGAACAGCAAAAAAGCATATGGGTAATTGGGCATAAGAACCCGGATACAGATTCGATCTGCGCTGCCATTGCCTATGCAGATTTAAAAAATAAAATAGGGGATCAGAACTATGAGCCGAAGCGTGCCGGCCAGGTCAATGGGGAAAGCAGTTTTGTGTTGGACTATTTTGGCTTTCCCATGCCGGAATATGTGGCGGATGTAGGGGCTCAGGTGAAGGATATTGCCATCCGCAAGACAAAGGGAATTGGCAGCAATGTTTCCCTGAAGACCGCTTGGGAGACTATGAAGGGGCAGAACGTGGTAACCCTCCCCATTACCAGCCCAAGCGGCCTTTTGGAGGGGCTGATCATCACTGGGGATATCGCCACGTCTTATATGGATGTGTATGACAACCGTATCCTTTCCAAAGCAAGGACTCAGTATAAGAATATTGCAGAGACACTGGAAGGGGAAGTGATTGCAGGAAATGCCCATGGGTATTTTGTAAAAGGGAAGGTTGTGGTAGGCACCGAGAGCCCAGAGCTTATGGAAGAATATATCGAAGATGACGATATGGTGATACTGGGCAACCGCTACGAGGTGCAGCTCTGTGCCATTGAGATGAATGCAAGCTGTATTATTGTCTCCTCCGGCGCAAAGGTTTCCAAGACTATTCAGCGCCTGGCAGAAGAAAAAGGGTGTATTATTATTACAACGCCTTACGATACATATACAATTTCCAGGCTGATCAACCAGAGCATGCCGGTGAAATATTTTATGCGCCAGGAAAACCTGGTTACTTTTGAGACAGAGGAATATATTGATGATGTAAAAGATATTATGTCTAAGGAGCGCCACCGGGATTTTCCAATCTTGAAGGAGGATGGAACCTATGTGGGGATGATTTCCCGCAGGAATTTGCTGAATATGAAGCGTAAGCGGGTAATTTTAGTAGACCACAATGAGAGGATCCAGGCGGTGGATGGGATTGACGGCGCTGAGATTTTAGAGATTATCGACCACCACAGGCTGGGAAGCCTGGAGACTATTTCCCCGGTATTTTTCCGCAACCAGCCCTTGGGCTGTACCTCTACGATTATTTATCAGATGTACCTGGAGAAGGGAATAGAGATCCCGCCTAAGATTGCCGGGCTGTTGTGCTCCGCTATTATATCTGATACTCTGATGTTCCGGTCCCCTACCTGTACGCCTATGGACCAGCAGGCGGCGGAAGCCCTTGCCGGGATTGCCGGAATCCAAGTGGAGGAGCATGCCAAGCGGATGTTCCGGGCTGGGAGCAATTTTGATGCTAAGACGCCGGAAGAGATCCTGTACCAGGATTTTAAGACTTTTCAGACGGATGAAGTGGAACTGGGCATTGGGCAGCTGACGGCTATGAGTGAGGAAGAATTGCAGAAGGTTAAGGCAAAGCTGTCGGGATACATCTGCCAGGTGCAGAAGGAACGGAAGCTGGATATGCTCTATGTGATGCTGACAAATATTCTGGAAGAAAGCACAGAACTTATTTTTGTGGGGGAAAATGCAAAAGAGGCCGCAATGCAGGCTTTCCATTGCCATGCAGAAGACAGGGGGGACAGCCTGTGGCTCAAGGGCGTGGTATCCCGGAAGAAGCAGATGGTGCCAGCGCTGATGCTTGCCCTGCAGGGGCATTGACAGAATTGGCAGAGGTTAGGCCGGGAAGCTGAGGTGCGGTTTGGATGGAGTTAGAAGACAGGCGAAGTGTGCCAGGCCACAAATTATGGGAAATCAAGGGAAAAATATGATGGGGAAGAGGTAAAATTGAGAGTGGATATACCGATAATAAAAGGGAAAGAAGGCAAAAGAAGGCAAAAGAAGGTAACCTGCCAAGGGGGAGGCAATATGGCGAAGAAATATGAGAACCCTGCAGGAAAGGCAAATAGGGCATCCGAAAAAGGTGGAAAGAAACAGCAGTGGAAGCCTGGAAATATGCTGTATCCCCTTCCGGCAGTGCTGGTAACAGCCGCAGACAAAAAGGGAAGGGATAACATTATCACTGTGGCATGGACAGGGACAGTCTGTACCAATCCCCCCATGGTTTATATTTCTATCCGTCCGGAGCGCTATTCCTATCATATGATAGAGGAAACAGGGGAGTTTGCCATTAACCTGACAACAGAGGCATTGGCAGCCGCAACGGACTATTGCGGCGTGAAGTCAGGCAGGGAGGTGAATAAATTCCAGGAGCTGCACCTTACCAGGCAGCAGGCTTCGGAGATTTCCGCCCCTTTGATAGGGGAGAGCCCAGTCAATATTGAGTGTAGGGTCAAAGAGTGCAGGAAATTGGGATCCCACCATATGTTTCTGGCAGATGTGGTGTGTATCCATGTCTCAGAAGAATATATAGACAAAAACGGCACATTTTGCCTGCAGCAGGCAAAGCCCATTGCTTATTCCCATGGTTCCTATTTTAGCCTGGGAAAGGCAATCGGCACATTTGGTTATAGCATTAGAAAAAAAAGGAAATCTAAAAAGAAAAGAGAGTGATTATTTTGCAGCAAAAGGAATCAAAAGAATCTTTATTTGAAAATTTAAAATTCTGTTCTGTATGCCATACGCCCCTTCCGTTAAATTATGAGGAAGAGACTTGCCCGTTCTGTAAGGAGAACCAACTGTTCAGCGAGGTCAAAGAGTACATACGCGCGAATGACGTGACAGAATACCAGGTGGCGGATCATTTCCATATTCCTCAGCGGCAGGTCAAGAAATGGATTACAGAAGGCCGTATAGAATATAAAGAAGAAGAAGAGAGGATTGTGACGCTCCATTGCTCAAAATGTGGTGAAACAATTGCTTTTGGAACCCTTTGCCAGAAATGTTATCGTGAGCAGTTCCAGACAAAGGCCGGCTATGCTACAATAAAAAAAGGGGAGAAAGACAAGATGCGCTTTATGGAAGATTGAGCATATGCTGCAATGGCTGTTCTCCAAAGGCATGCTGTCCTGGGCAGCAAGCCCTTGGAAGTGGGGCGTTTTATTGGATCAGAAGATCCATCAGGTATCCATAGACATCTTCGCTTTGCTTATTCCAATTGGCGCAGATGGCTTCCGCTTGTTTTTTGGACTTGACAGTAATGGTCAAGTCTATTAATGTACGCTCCTTTTCCTTAATCTGGCAGCGTGCATCATATTCATGGGCGGTGTTTTTATAGTAATCTGCCATAATAGAAATTTCCTGTTTCAGCTCCATTCTGTTTTCCAAGAAATAAGTAAGCACATCTTTCTTGATGGCGTCTGATATTTTGTCAGGAAAATAGGAAAGGGTCTCCCGCCCGGCTGGCGTAAGGAAGTAGCGGGTGTTGTTGTGGGTAGGCTCTTTGCGTATCAGTTCCGTGCGGAGCAATTCGCTGATGACCTGCTGGATCGTAAAATAGGTGGTATAATCCTTCTCTAGCACAAAGCTGGAAATCTGGGTATTGGTCAAAGGAAAGTCCACATGGTCTAACATATATAATACCAGTAATTTGTATTGGGTCAATGCCTCTGCCATTGCAAATCACTCCTTTCAATGGTTTTTGCCTGCCGATGGTGTTTGCCGGCAGCTATGGCCTGCTGTCCGAAGAATAGAATTTTCCCTGCCAGGTATCCCGGGTTTTTAGGGTTTGGTGGATCTGGTTTAATACACTGCGTTTTGCCTTGCTCCAAAGGGGGGCGACCAGTAAATCCTTAGGCCCGTCTCCGGTCAGGCGGTGGATCGTGATATCCGAAGGCAGGATTTCCAGGCAGTCAGCGATTATTTCACAGTAGCCCTCCTGAGAGAAAAGTGGGAAGGGCTTTTTTTGGTATAATGTCCCCAAATCTGTATCAGACAGTACATGGAGCAGCTGCAGCTTGATGCCAAAAACTGACAGGCGTCCCACATAGGATACGGTTTCCAGCATCTGCCTGTGGGTTTCCCCAGGCAGCCCCAGGATTACGTGGACGATTACCGGAATCTGAAGCCTGGAGAGGCTTTCTACTGCCTCCTGAAAGCATTCCAGGGAAAATCCGCTGCGGATAAACCGCCTGGTCTGTGGGTGGATGGTCTGAAGCCCGAGCTCAATCCAGACAGGCTTAATCTGGTTCAATTCTGCCAACAGGGATAAAATATCCCCAGACAGGCAGTCTGGGCGGGTGGCAATAGATAAGGCTGCCACATCCAGGTCACAGATTGCTTCCATAAAAATGCGCCTTAGATAAGGTACAGGCGCGTAGGTATTTGTGAATGCCTGAAAATAAGCGATGAATTTACGGCACCCTCGTTTTGTGCGGATTTGTGCCTTTGCGGATTCTAGCTGTGCCTGTATGGGGACGGAAGCCTTTTGGGCAAAATCCCCGCTGCCTGCGGCGCTGCAGAAAATACAGCCCCGGGTATCCAGCTTGCCGTCCCGGTTCGGGCAGGTCATCCCCCCATGCAGGGCCAGGCGGTAGACTTTTTCCCCAAAGGCCTTTTTTAAATAATAGTCTATGGAGTAATAACGCTTTTCATCCCAGAACATTCTTTTTTCTTTGCCGCCATCCGGCACTTTTTTTATAAAGCCTTTTTGTATCTTATCCTGTGCTGCCATGCGATCCAGCTGCCTTTCTGCAAGTTTGGTTCCTGTGTGGGTTTCCTGCTTATGGCGGCGCCTTAATGGCTGGAACCTGGAATATGGGATTTAACCGCCTGGCTTACCGCCTGGGCTACCCTGGGATCAAAGGCTTCTGGCATAATAAAGTCCTCCCGTAATTGCTCATCCGGAACCAGCCCGGCAATGGCCTTGGCGGCAGCCAGCTTCATTTCCTCAGTGATCTGAGCAGCCCTGCCTTCCAATGCGCCTTTGAATATGCCGGGGAAAGCCACCACATTGTTGACCTGATTGGGAAAATCACTGCGCCCTGTGCCGACTACCTTGGCGCCAGCGGCTTTTGCCACATCCGGCATAATTTCAGGCACAGGGTTTGCCATGGCAAAAAGGATTGCATCCTGGTTCATGGAAGCCACCATTTCTGCTGTAACAATGCCTGGGGCAGAAACGCCTACAAAAATATCAGCGCCTTTCAGTGCGTCTGCAAGTGTCCCATGCTTATTTTCTTTATTTGTGGATTCTAACATTTTTTTCTGCATCCAGTTCAGATCCGGGTAATCCTTCCCGATGATTCCCAGCCGGTCACACATAGTGATGTTTTGGAGCCCATAGGCCAGCAGCAGCCGGGTAATGGCTATGCCTGCCGAACCAGCGCCATTGACCACCACTTGGCAGTTCTCCTTTTTTTTGCCTACCACTTTTAAAGCATTGATAATCCCAGCCAGTACCACAATAGCCGTTCCGTGCTGGTCATCATGGAACACTGGGATAGAAAGCGTTTCTTTTAGCCGTTCCTCAATCTCAAAGCAGCGCGGCGCAGAGATGTCTTCCAGGTTAATGCCGCCAAAAGCTGGCGCCAGATAAGTGACTGCCTTGATGATTTCTTCTGTATCCTGGGTATCCAGGCAGATGGGGACTGCGTTGATACCGCCAAATTCTTTGAACAGGACGCATTTGCCCTCCATAACAGGCATTGCAGCATATGGGCCGATATTCCCAAGGCCCAGCACGGCGCTTCCGTCAGAGACAACTGCCACGGTATTTGCCTTTATTGTATAGGTATAAGCCTCCTCTTGATGCTCTGCAATGATCTTGCAGGGCTCCGCCACGCCAGGCGTATAGGCGATGGACAGGTCCTCCCGGGTCTTAACGGGGCTTTTGGAAACGGTTTCCAGCTTGCCGTTCCATTCTTTATGGAAAAATAGTGATTTTTCATTGGTTGTCATGGTCGTTTGCTCCTTCTTTTCTAGGGGATTTTCTTCAATATCGCTTCTATAACAATGTTTACGCTCTGATAATCATATCACGAAAAAAAGGACAAATGCAATAGCATCAGAAAAAAATTAAAAAAATTGAAAAAAATGTTGACATTTTATAATCTATCGCATATAATATTACTTGCGTTACGGATGGCGCAGATAACTTCGGGGTGTGGCTCAGCTTGGCTAGAGCGCCTGGTTTGGGACCAGGAGGTCGCAGGTTCGAATCCTGTCACCCCGATTTATCTATGGTGTGCTTGCGGTTAACAGGACACCGACTTTTCAAGCTGATCTATCAAGATGTTTTGTGTTCGTAGCTCAGTTGGATAGAGCAACGGCCTTCTAAGCCGTGGGTCGGGGGTTCGAATCCCTTCGAGCACATTTTGCCTGATAGGCTTTCTTTATTTCGGGCAGGTTATTGGGCAGGGACGTAGGTAAGTTTCTGGTATATATGGTGGGTATAGCGCAGTTGGTTAGCGCGCCAGATTGTGGCTCTGGAGGCCCAGGGTTCGAATCCCTGTATCCACCTTAGGCGATGGGTAAGGATTGCACCCGTGAAGTTGCAGGCGTGGTATTATTACAGGCATTGCCGCTTTTTTATTAATGGGCTATCGCCAAGCGGTAAGGCACAGGACTTTGACTCCTGCATTCGCTGGTTCGAATCCAGCTAGCCCAGCTTATGGGATATTAGCTCAGTTGGTAGAGCACTTGACTTTTAATCAAGTTGTCCGGGGTTCGAATCCCCGATGTCTCATGTTGGAAGCCTATAAAACAGGCATTTCTAAGAGAAAAGCACTCCGGAGGGGTGCTTTTTTGCATTTGGCAAACTTTGGGCTAACAGCCGTCTATACTCCTCCATGAGCGCACCATACTTTGCCAGCCCCATATAGTGTGGCTGAGGTATGCAATAGAATAAGATATAGAAGCTCATTGAAATACCCCTTTTGCCGGATGTAGGAGGATTGGATTGCCGGATTATGGAGGGCATGTTATAATCTGCCAATGGAGCAGGCGTGTTACAAGGTGGCAGTCTCCCTAACCTCACAAGAGAAGGGAGGTGGTGCAGATGGATACATACCAGATATTGAGCCTGTTATTTTTAGTCGGTAACTTCCTGATTGCATTACTTGCCTATATTGATAGGAATAACAAGCGAAAATAAATAAGCCTACCTTGTAATCTTAGCGGATTAGGTAGGCTTATGCTTTACTTACGAGGCTAACCACTTTGTGGGCGGCTGCTCCTTTTCTATAATATAGCATTTTTGAATCTGGAAATCAACTGTATTTTAAGAATCTGGCAAAGTGTATACTGTGTAGGACGCGGTTACACTTTTGATTACACTTTATAGATGGTGTGCTACGGACGCTTTATTTTATATTTTTTAGGTTGTTGCTTGAAGTTGGGGAATTTTTTAATTGACAAATTTCCCAATGGCATGTATAATATACCAGGTATGGATAGGAGACTGTCATGAGAGTAGAATTAACAGATGTCATTTCCTGCGAGGGTCAGGAAATGTCAAAACAGGTGGAGATTGAGCTGAAGTCTTTTGATTCGAGGCTGGGACGATTTCCAATTGTAAAAAAAGAACCATTTGCCATTCAGTTTGCCAATGAGGGCAATCGGCTGCTGCTGATGCAGGGAGAGACAGATCTCACCATTGCAATTCCATGTGACCGATGCTTAGAGATGACAAACCAGGCATTTCACCTGATCATTGATAAGGAAATTGACCTTACAGGTGAGAAGGAAGAAATGCGTATAGAGGAAATGGATTTCATGGCAGGGACGAGTCTGGATGTGGATCAACTTATTTTTGGAGAGATTCTGGTGAGTTGGCCCATGAAGGTTCTGTGCAGGGAGGATTGCAAGGGCATTTGCAAAAGGTGTGGAGCCAATCTGAATCTGACGGAATGTCAGTGCCCGAAGACAGAGCTGGATCCGAGAATGGCGGCAATCCAGGATATCTTTAACAAATTTAAGGAGGTGTGATTGATATGTCAATATGTCCCAAGAATAAATCATCCAAAGCGAGAAGGGATAAGAGAAGGGCGAACTGGAAAATGACTGCCCCCACTTTGGTAAAGTGCAGCAAATGCGGCGAATTGATGATGCCGCACAGGGTATGTAGGAGCTGTGGCAGCTATAACAAGAAAGAGATTATTCCACAGAATTAATGATGAGATGGCTTGAGGCGCCAGCCAGCAGCCAATCACGAAGAAAGGGCTGAGGGCAGCAGCTTCAGCCAGTGTGTAGAGCCTTTCCGATTGGAAAGGCTTTTATTACATCACAGAGAATATGCATAACCCTCATAATAGGAGGTTTTATGGCAATAGCAAAGGGAGGGGTCTCGAAATGAATATTTTTAATTTAGAAGGCGGCCTGATGCGGTCTATTTCCAAGTTTACGGATTGTATCTGCCTAAGCCTGCTGTTTTTGGTTTGCTGCATCCCGGTTTTTACCATTGGGACAGCCATATCGGCCTTATATTATACAGTTTACAAAGTAATACGCCATGACAGAGGCTATCTTTTTCAGGAATATGTGTCTGCGTTCCGTGACAATTTCAAGCAGACAACGCCAGTGTGGCTGGTGGTAATGGCAATTGGCGCCTTGCTGGGGGCGGATTTATATGCAGTGATGGGTTTTACAGCGCCAGAGAGCCCCTTTCGCCTGCTTGCGTACCTGTTTTTGATGGGCTTCTTGGTGCTTTTTGCTTGGACAGCCTATCTGTTTCCCTATATGTCCCGCTTTGAGAATACCAGAAAGCAGTGCATGAAAAATGCCATCCTGCTTACCATTGCCCATTTGCCTACGACTATTGCGGTGATTGGGGTTGCCGCTGCGGTTCTGTTTGGGATGTATATGATTTTTCCGTTTATCATTATGCTGCCAGCGGTCTGCAGTTGGATCCAGAGCTTCTTTTTGGAGCGGGTGTTCCGGAAGTATATGAGTAAAGAAGACAGGGAGGCAGAGGATGAGCGGAATCGGGAGTATTAGTTGATTTATACAAAAACAGTTGGCGAATTTTGACAGTTTTATACAGAATTCTATTTTTTTGTAAAGCCTACTTGAATTTTTCTGTGAAAGATGTTAGTATAATTCTATATTAAGTGAATAGGAATACCTAGAGAGCAAAGAGTGAGGTTAGCACAGCAGAAATGTTGTTTGTTAGCGTTGCTCTTTTTTTATTATTAGGAAATGCCTTCTGGTTTTCCTGGAGTACATAAAGCTTATGGCAATGCAGCCCGAAGGAAGCGGGGGCTGCGGCAGAGGCGCTTGTTAGAAGGAAGAAGCGGTGTGGAGTTAGGAGGATGATGGCAGGAGGGTTATGGAACAGAAATTTTATGATGTAGTGTCAAACTGCCCAGTGATCGCGGCAGTAAAGGATTTTGATGGGGTAAGGCAGTGCCTGAAATCAGAAGTGAATATTGTTTTTATCCTATTTGGGAATATATGCAATATCGGGGAAATCGTGGAGCAGGTTAAAGGCGCAGATAAGATTGCCATGGTGCATATTGACCTGATTGAGGGGCTGGACAACCATGAGATTGCTGTAGACTATATCAGGAAGACTACCAGGGCAGACGGCATTATTTCAACCAGGATGAATATGGTAAACCGGGCGAAGGAGTTATCCTTGTATACGGTTTTTCGGATATTTGTGCTGGATTCCAGGGCATACCAGAGCATTGAGAAACAGCGGAAGCAGATTAGGGCGGATTTTATAGAGATCCTGCCAGGGGTTATGCCCAGGATCATACAGAGGGTCTGCAAGATCAGCAGCCAGCCTGTGATTGCAGGCGGGCTGATACAGGAGAAGGAGGACGTGATTGAGGCGCTGAACGCAGGGGCAATCTCCGTTTCCACCACGAATCGGGAGGTATGGTTTATGTGAAGGTATATGGATTTAAGGGGGGACGGGCAAAATAAGCGGCAGGGGATCCGCAGCTGATGGAAACGTGCGGCTTGTATGTATGGCTTGTGTAAGGAGGAAGAGATATGGGAAATACAAAGAGGAAAATTGCGGAGGGCCTGCAGGAAATGATGCGTGAGAAGCCTTTCCGGAAAATTACAGTGCAGGATATTATGGATTGTAAAAATATGAAGCGCCAGAGCTTTTATTACCATTTCCAGGATGTTTATGGGGTGATTGAATGGCTGTACCACGAAGATTTTGTAAACCAGGCAGTATATAATGAGGAAGAAAGCCTGGGGGAATGGATTTGCAAAGCCGTGGGAATTATACAGGACAACCATTTTTTCTATCGGAAGGTATGGGAAAATATCAGCAGGGAGAGGCTGATGGAGTATCTGTATCCGGTGGTGGATGAGCAAATCCGCAAAAGATGCTGGGAGAATAAGGATGGAAACAGTATGTCAGAAAGTTTTATTGTTAAATCTGTCTGTCATTTTATGCTGGACTGCATGGCTATGAGAAAAGGCCCTAGCCAGGAGGAGGTTTTGGCAGTGGCTCAGGACGTACAGGCAATGCTGCATATGGTAAAGGGAGGATTTTTGGTAATTCCTACATCCAAAAGTTCATTAACAGCTTAGAAATAATGGCAAAAAGACGAATAATATAGAAAAATACCAAGAAAATTTAATAAATTATACAATTATCAATATGTGTCTAATGACAAAAAATCGTTAAAAAGTTATAATATGCTTATCAAAATAAAACGGAGGAGGATTTTACAAATGGCAAAATATGTTATGGCGTTGGATGCTGGGACGACAAGTAACCGATGTATTCTTTTTAATGAAAAAGGAGAAATGTGCAGTGTAGCCCAGAAGGAATTTACACAGTATTTCCCAAAGCCAGGCTGGGTAGAGCACGATGCCAATGAGATTTGGTCCACACAGCTGGGCGTTGCAGTAGAGGCAATGCAGAAGATTGGGGCTTTTGCAGAGGATATTGCTGCAATTGGCATCACCAACCAGCGTGAGACTACGGTTGTCTGGGATAAGAATACAGGAGAACCTGTATACCACGCAATCGTATGGCAGTGCCGCAGAACCTCGGAATATTGTGATTCCCTGAAGGAAAAAGGGCTTGTGGATACTTTCCGTAAGAAGACAGGATTGGTGATTGATGCATATTTCTCCGGCACAAAATTAAAATGGATCCTGGATAATGTAGAAGGCGTAAGGGAAAGGGCTGAAAAAGGAGAATTGCTGTTTGGCACGGTTGAGACATGGCTGATCTGGAAGCTGACCAAGGGCGCGGCCCATGTGACAGATTATTCTAACGCTGCCCGTACCATGCTGTTTAATATCAATGACCTGACATGGGATAAGGAAATTTTGGAAGAGCTGAATATTCCTGAAAATATGCTGCCGGAGGCAAAGCCATCCAGCTGTGTTTACGGGACGGCAGACCCCGCCTTCTTTGGCGGCCCAATCCCGGTCAGCGGAGCGGCAGGAGACCAGCAGGCAGCCTTGTTTGGGCAGACTTGCTTTACAGCGGGGGAAGCTAAGAACACTTATGGAACAGGCTGCTTTATGCTGATGAACACTGGGGAAAAGCCGGTATTTTCCAAGAATGGCCTGTTGACTACCATTGCCTGGGGGATTGACGGAAAAGTGAATTATGCACTGGAAGGATCCATTTTTGTGGCAGGCGCTGCGATCCAATGGCTTCGTGATGAAATGAGGATCATTGACAGTGCGCCAGATTCGGAATATATGGCAAAGAAGGTGAAGGATACCAATGGATGTTATGTGGTTCCTGCATTTACAGGGCTGGGCGCCCCTCATTGGGATCAGTATGCAAGGGGGACGATTGTAGGCATTACCCGCGGTGTAAACAAATACCACATTATCCGTGCAACCTTAGAGTCCCTGGCATTTCAGGTAAATGACGTCCTGCAGGCCATGCGGGCTGATTCCGGCATTGATTTGAACGCCCTGAAGGTGGACGGCGGCGCAAGCGCAAATGACTTTTTGATGCAGGTTCAGGCAGATATTATCAATGCCCCGGTAAACCGCCCGTCCTGTGTTGAGACGACTGCTATGGGCGCAGCTTACCTGGCAGGCCTTGCAGTGGGCTATTGGGCAAGCAAGGAGGACGTAATTAAAAACTGGGCAATTGACCAGACCTTCCGCCCTTCCATTACAGATGAGGAGAGGGATGAGAAAGTCAAAGGCTGGAATAAGGCTGTGAAATATTCTTACGGCTGGGCAAAAGAAAGCTAAGGCTAAGGCATATCGGAAATATATGTGCCTGGCAGGCAGAAGTTTGGCAAAAGATAGAAAGGGGAATGCAAAATGTTACCTTATATAGCAGAATTTTTAGGAACTATGATGTTGATTCTCTTAGGAGATGGCGTTGTAGCCAACGTAACTTTAAATAAATCTGGAATGAAAGGCGCAGGCTCTATCCAAATCACATTTGCCTGGGGCCTTGCGGTTATGGTACCAGCATTTATCTTTGGAAAAGCATCTGGCGCAAGCTTTAACCCAGCATTGACCATTGCCCTGGCAGCAGACGGAAGCTTTCCGTGGAGCCAGGTGCCAGGCTATATTGTTGCCCAGTTTGCCGGGGCGTTTGTGGGGGCTGTCCTGGTGTATATCCTGTTCAAAGGGCAGTTTGACGCAACGGAAGACCAGGGGACAAAGCTTGGCGTATTTTGCACAGCGCCGTCCATTCCCAATACGGTGTTAAATATCGTAAGTGAAGCCATTGGTACCTTTATCCTTGTATTTGCCATTAAAGGGATTGCCCAGGTGGATGGGCTGGCAGGCGGATTGGATAAATTTTTAGTATTTGGAATTATCGTATCCATTGGTATGTCTTTAGGTGGTTTGACAGGATATGCCATCAACCCGGCGCGTGACCTGGGACCCCGTCTGGCTCATGCTGTCCTTCCGATTCAGGGCAAGGGAAGCTCCAATTGGGGATATGGGATTGTCCCATTGCTTGGGCCGGTCATCGGCGCCCTTGCAGCTGTAGGCTTATATGCAGTGATACCGTGGGCTTAAGCCGGGTGTTGGAAATTGAATAAGATTGGCACAATGCGCTGGCAGGCCTTGAAAGGAATAAAATAGGAAAAAGAAAGACTACGTTGCAGGAGAGTATGAGAGGCGATGATCACATTCCTTACAAGAGGAATGTGATTGTTGTCCCTTTTTATCGTTCCTTGGCGGTCTGCATATTTAGATTCTGCATAATGGTGAAACAGGAAAAAGGACAGGGGCGTCTAGATTGGAGGCATAGCAGATGGGCCGTTCCTGTGAGGGGCAAGATAACGATAGATAACAATGATAGAGAATAAAAAAGGATAGGTGAGCAGTATGTATGATGTAGTAATTATTGGCGCAGGCGTGTCAGGGGCGGCTTCTGCCAGGGAGCTTTCCAGGTACCAGCTGAATGTCTGCGTAGTGGAAAAGGAGGAAGATGTGTGTTGCGGCACGTCCAAAGCCAACAGCGCCATCGTCCATGCAGGCTTTGATGCAGACAGCGGCAGCCTGATGGCAAAGCTGAATGTGGAAGGGAACGAAATGATGGATGAGATGTCCAGGGAGCTGGATTTCCATTTTAAGCGGAACGGCTCTTTGGTGGTATGCCTTCAGGAGGATGAAATGCCCAACCTGCAGGCTCTTTACGAACGGGGTGTAAAAAACGGGGTAAAAGGCCTGCGTATCATTGGGCGGGAAGAGCTGGCAGCAATGGAGCCGAATATTTCGGATAAGGCAGTGGCAGCGTTGTATGCTCCCACAGGCGGTATTGTGTGCCCCTTCGGCATGAACATTGCATATGCAGAAAATGCAGCGGAAAACGGCGTGGAGTTCCGGTTTGACACAGAGGTATTACATATAGAAAGGAAGGGCAGCCATTGGCTGCTGCAGACAAACCGTGGTGAGATTGAAACAACGTATGTGGTAAATGCGGCAGGCGTATACGCAGATAAGTTCCACAATATGGTCAGCAGCAAAAAGCTGCATATTACCCCCAGGCGGGGGGATTACTGCCTGTTAGACCGCTCAGTGGAAGGGTTCGTCACACATACCATTTTCCAGCTTCCCAACAAATTTGGAAAAGGCGTGCTGGTTACTCCCACAGTCCATGGCAATACGCTGGTGGGGCCGACAGCCATTGATATAGAAAATAAGGAAGGGACAAATACCACCCAGGCAGGGATTGATGAGGTGATCGGCAAAGCAGGCAATACAGTGAAAAACCTTCCAATCCGCCAGGTGATCACATCCTTTGCAGGCCTGCGCGCCCATGAGGATGGCCATGAGTTCTGCATTGGCGAGCTGGAAGACGCAAAAGGCTTTGTGGACTGTGCAGGGATTGAGTCCCCGGGCTTAAGCAGCGCCCCAGCTATTGGGAAAATGGTGGCGGATATTATCAAAGGCCTGTCCAATGCCCCAGAAAACCCAAATTTCAAAGGTACCCGGAAAGGAATATTAGACCCTAAGGTACTGACGAATGAGGAGCGCGCGGCCTTAATCAAAGAAAATCCCGCTTACGGCAATATTATCTGCCGCTGCGAGATGGTAACAGAAGGCGAAATCATTGATTCCATTAAGCGCCCCTTGGGAGCCAAGTCCCTGGACGGCGTAAAGCGCAGGACCCGCGCCGGCATGGGGCGCTGCCAGGCAGGTTTCTGCTCTCCCAGGACCATCGAAATCCTTGCAAGGGAGCGGGGGGTGGATCCATCTGAAATCACAAAATCCGGCGGGGCGTCCAAAATTATCGTAGGGGTCAACAAGGATAGAATATAGTATTGCTGTCAGCAGCCAGAAATTAGTGAAAAAGCGAGGGAAAAATATGTTGAATTATGATATTGTGGTTATAGGAGGCGGCCCAGCAGGGCTTGCGGCAGCAGTTTCCGCAAAGCGAAACGGGGCGGAGTCCATATTGGTGCTAGAGCGGGATAAGGAGCTGGGCGGTATTTTGAACCAGTGTATCCACAATGGCTTTGGGCTCCACACTTTTCAGGAGGAATTGACAGGCCCTGAATATGCAGGCAGGTTTATTGGGCAGCTGCAGGAGGAGCAGATTGCATATAAATTAAATACAATGGTTATGGATATAGGGGCAAACAAGGTAGTCACTGCCATGAACCGGGAAGAGGGCATGTTTGAGATCCAGGCAAAAGCCATTATCCTGGCCATGGGCTGCAGGGAACGCTCCAGGGGCGCCCTGAATATCCCAGGGTACCGCCCGGCAGGCATCTATTCCGCAGGCACGGCACAGCGCCTGGTGAATATGGAAGGCTATATGCCAGGCCGTGAAGTGGTGATTCTGGGTTCTGGTGATATTGGCCTGATTATGGCCAGGAGGATGACTTTAGAGGGCGCAAAGGTAAAGGTGGTAGCCGAGCTTCTGCCTTATTCCGGCGGCTTAAAGAGGAATATTGTCCAATGCCTGGACGACTTTGGCATTCCCTTGAAATTAAGCCATACTGTTGTGGATATCGACGGAAAAGAACGGGTGGAGGGGATCACCATTGCCCAGGTGGGCCCAGACCGCAGGCCAATCCCAGGGACAGAGGAGCATTATGCCTGCGATACCCTGCTTTTGTCCTGCGGGCTGATCCCGGAAAATGAGCTGTCCAGAAGCCTTGGCGTGGAAATGAGCCCTGTTACCTCGGGGCCTTTGGTAAATGAATGCCTGGAGACAAATGTGGAAGGGGTATTCGCCTGCGGCAACGTGCTCCATGTCCATGATCTGGTGGATTTTGTGTCAGAGGAGGCAGCGTCTGCCGGCAGGCATGCAGCAGAATATATCTTAAACGGTGCCAGGCATCTGGCGTCCGGCGGCAGGGATATCCCCATCCAGGCAGTGGAGGGGGCACGCTACACTGTGCCGCGGACAATTAATCCAGAACGGATGGACGAGAAGCATACCGTGCGTTTCCGGGTAGGCGATGTATATAAGAATTGTTATGTGTCCGTATATCTCAATAATGAGCGGATCATCCATCGGAAGCGCCCGGTTGTGGCTCCAGGGGAAATGGAAGAGGTAGTGCTGAAAAAGGAGCAGCTGGCTGGATTCCCAGATTTATCCCAGATTACAGTTAAGATTGAGGAGGCGTAGAGATGATGGAAGCAAGAGAATTGATCTGTATTGGATGCCCTTTGGGGTGCCAGCTTAAGGTGGGGCTGGAAGACGGGCAGGTAGCCAGCGTGAGTGGGAATACCTGTAAGCGGGGAGATGCTTATGCCAGGAAGGAAGTCACAAACCCCACCAGGATTGTGACCAGCTCTGTGATTGTGGAAGGCGGGAGCCTTGCGGCAGTATCAGTGAAGACCAGGGAGGATATACCGAAAGGAAAGATTTTTGAGATTATGAAGGCATTAAAAGGGGTAAAGGTGCAGGCGCCGGTTCATATTGGGGATGTGATCCTTGGGGATGCGGCAGGCACAGGGGTTGATATTGTTGCCACTAAAAATGTGGAGGCAATGCCTTAAGGAGCAAACAGCCAAATATTTCTGTGGTTTTCCCAGACCTGTAATAGGAAGCGGATAAAATTATAAAAAAGCGGGCATGATAAGAGTCACCAACTGTTCCCCCTCTGCATATCATAGAACTATATGCAGAGGGGGATTTCCAATGCGCCTATGTGAATTAAAAGAAAAAGAAGTGGTCAATATCTGTAACGGCAAATGTTTGGGCTTTATCGTAGACCTGGACATTGACACATCCCAAGGCTGTATCCTGGCTCTGATTATCCCTGGGTGTGGAAAAATGTGGAGCATGTTTGGCAGGGGAAGCGAGATTATCATACCCTGGAATCAGGTGGTAAAGATCGGAAGGGACACCATCCTGGTAGAGATTCCCGATCCTAAGCCGAAATAATATTGACAAGGAAAAAAAAGAAAGCTATACTAAAGAAAATAAGGCAGTTTGCCAAATTTTAACCGTTCGAAGCCAGTAACCACAACATCCCTTTCACATTTTGCGGCACAGGCCAAGGTGCGGCCGCAGATGCATACGCAGGAGGAAAAACCCATGAAATGCCCATTTTGCAGCAGTGATAATACCAGAGTGATTGACTCAAGGCCAGCCGAAGATAATTGCTCTATCCGCCGGCGCCGCCTATGTGACGATTGCGACAAGCGCTTTACCACTTATGAGAAGGTAGAGTCCATTCCCGTAATCGTTATCAAGAAGGACAATAACCGGGAACGTTACGAACGGTCAAAGGTAGAGGCTGGAATCCTACGCGCCTGCCATAAGCGCCCAGTTTCAGTAGAAGACATTGACCGGATTGTGGAGGAGGTAGAGGTCAAGGTATCCAGCCGCGCAGAAAAGGAGATTTCCAGCGCAGAGATCGGTGAGATCGTCATGAATATGCTGCAGCAGTTGGATCCTGTGGCTTATGTAAGGTTTGCATCTGTCTACCGGGAATTTAAGGATGTCAATACCTTTATGGATGAGTTGAAAAAAATGCTGGATTAATAAGGGCTTTGGGATGCAGCCAGGCCTGCAGAGTTCGGGAGAGTTGTATGTTACAGAAATTTTACCCAAATGAATATATGGATTCCGCCTACCAGATTGAATTTGCCCGCCTGTACCAGGAGGGTTACCGGGGAATCATTTTTGATATCGATAATACCCTTGTGCCCCATGGCGCTCCGGCAGACGACAGGGCGAAGGCTTTATTCTGCCAGCTGAAAGAGCTGGGCTACCAATGCTGCCTTTTGTCTAACAACAAGGAGCCAAGGGTAAAAATGTTTCATGACCAGGTGCAGGTTCAGTATATTTTTAAGGCTGGGAAGCCTAAGATATCCGGCTATGAGCGGGCAATGGAGCTGATGGGCACTGACAGGGGCAATACTTTGTTCGTGGGAGACCAGATTTTCACAGATGTGTATGGCGCTAACCGTGCAGGTATCCATACCATCCTGACGCGCCCCATCCACCCCAAGGAAGAGATACAGATTGTGCTGAAACGGTATTTAGAGAAAATCGTGCTGTTTTTTTATGCCCACAGGCGTTCCTGAGCCTTGTATACGCCTGCCAGGGTGCAGAGGGGAACAGAATTGGAAATGGAGGAGAAAAATGAAGATTGTAATTGGAAATGACCATGCGGCAACAGATTTGAAAATGGAGATTATGGAATATGTAAAAAGCCTGGGGCATGAAGTGATTAATGTGGGCACAGACGGCTACGAGAGCTGCCATTATCCAGAATATGGTGAGAAAGCGGCTCGGCTGGTGGCAAGCGGGGAAGCGGACTGCGGCATCCTGGTCTGTGGGACAGGCGTTGGCATTTCCCTGGCGGCCAATAAAGTAAAGGGAATCCGCTGCGGCGTCTGCTCGGATACCACTACGGCTCATTTGATCAAAGAGCACAACAATGCCAATATGATATCCATGGGAGCCAGGGTCGTGGGCAGCGAGCTGGCGAAGGACATTGTAAAAGCATATCTGGAAGCAGAATTTATGGGCGGGAGGCACCAGATTCGGATAGATATGATACATAAGATAGAAGAAAATTAGAGAAATGTATAGGAAAAGGTTGAAAAATATGCGAAATTAGTATAAAATGAGAGGAATGCGGGGGCAAAGTGCGCCCACTTATCTGTATTTGCATAACTGACCATAAGAAAATATAGGGTGAAGCGCCCAAATGCAATTTTAAGGAGGAAAGTCAGATGATTTCAGCAGGAGATTTTAGGAATGGCATTACTATTGAGTTAGATAATAATATTTATCAGATTATTGAGTTCCAGCATGTAAAGCCCGGAAAAGGCGCAGCCTTTGTAAGGACAAAGCTGAAGAATATCAAGAGCGGCGGCGTAGTGGAGAAGACCTTCCGCCCCACAGAAAAATGCCCGCAGGCGCGGATTGACAGGGCGGACATGCAGTACCTGTACTCAGACGGGGATCTGTTCCATTTTATGGACGTAGAGTCTTATGAGCAGATTGCCTTAAATTCAGAGGCAATCGGCGATACTTTAAAATTTGTAAAAGAAAATGAAATGGTAAAAATCTGCTCCCACAACGGAAATGTGTTTGCGGTAGAGCCCCCATTATTTGTGGAGCTGAAGATCACAGAGACAGAGCCAGGGTTCAAGGGCGATACAGCAACTGGCGCTACAAAGCCAGCCGTTGTAGAGACAGGCGCAACAGTATACGTTCCATTGTTTGTAGAGCAGGAAGATGTGATTAAGATTGATACCAGGACAGGGGAATATCTGTCCAGGGTATAGGACAAGATACGGCAAGGCGGCATAGTTAAGAACTGTGCCGCCTTTTGTGTCGCCCGTTTTCCCCTTTGCTTTGGGAAATTGTGCCTGCAGGAGCCATGGTACTATGCCGCCCTTGCTGAAATTAAAAAAATGGAATAGGGCATGAACCTTTCTGGAAGTTATTACAATGTATAAGTGAAGGGCACATCACATTGCCTGGAGACGTCGGATAGGTAACAGTAAACAGTGATGAGAGGTTAAAACATGGATGTAAGGCAGTTGGAGCAGTGTATCCAGGAATATGGAAAAGATATTTATGCATTTTGCAGCCAGCTTACCAGGAACAGGCAGGAGGCGGAAGAGCTCTATCAGGATACATTCCTGAAGGCCGTAGAGATGCGGGAGAAGATTGACAGTGGGAAAAATCCCAGAAGCTATCTGGCATCCATTGCCCTGCGTATCTGGAAAAACCGAAAGCGTAAATATGCCTGGCGCAGCCGGATTGCAAGGACAGAGGAACTGACAGAGGAAAATATGCCGCACACAGCCTGTGCACAGGAATTATCCCCAGAGGAATCCGTTCTTCAAAAAGAACTGCAGGCACAGGTAAGGGCAGCGGTGGCGAACTTGGAAGAACGTTACCGGATTCCTGTTTACCTTTATTATACCCTGCAGCTTCCTATAGGGCAGATTGGGAAGATTCTGCGGCTGCCCCAAGGCACGGTAAAAAGCAGGCTGCATAAAGCGAGGAAACTGCTGAAACAGGAATTGGAGGTTGTTTTAGATGAAACATAATTTAGATATGGATCCATTATTAAGACAGGCCCTTTCTCCAAAAGAAGAACCGAATGACCAGTTAAACCGAAATATCTTATGGAAAGCAAAGGAGACAGAGGAAATGAACAAAAAATATTTTAAGAGAATCCCGGCAACGGCAATAATCGCGGCAGCGGTACTTTTGGTAGGCTCTGTAAGCACAGTGGCTGCATGGAGATATCTGACGCCAGAAAAGGTGGCGGAGGTTTTAGAGGATGAGGGGCTTATAAAGGCTTTTCAAAGCAAGGATGCGATTTTGGTCAATGAATCCCAGGAGTATGGAAATTATAAAATTACGTTGCTGGGAGTTGTCTCCGGAAAAAACCTAACCCAATATTTAAGTGCAGACGAGACAGGGAATCTCAGGGAGGACAGGACCTATGTGGTGACTGCCATTGAAAATGCAGATGGGACGCCAAGGCCGGCTATCAGCGAGGAATCCTATTTGGAAGAGTCATTTTTTGTATCGCCTTTGATTGAAGGGCTGGATCCGAATAGGTATAATAGCGTGACCATGAATGGGGGATATTCCGAGACGGTGCAGAATGGGGTGCAGTACCGTATTACAGAGGTGGATAATGTAGAGATATTTGCAGACCGCCCCTTGTATCTGTCAGTAAACAGCGGCACTTTTTACGACAGCCAGGCTTATCAGTTTGATGCGGCAAGCGGCAAGATTACCAGGAATGAGGAGTATGAGGGGATAAATGCTTTGTTTGCCCTTCCCCTGGATGCATCGAAGGCAGATCCAGATGCGGCAGGCGCTTATATTCAGAAGCTGGAAAAGGAGCTGTTTAGTGAGGATGAGGAAGGTGATGCAGATGTTTCAGATGGGGCAGATGATGGCAGCTCAGTGTTGGAAAGACATAACTGGACAGAGGAAGAACTGGAGAAAAACGCGGTGCTGTTAGAAGATCTGACCCAGGTCCTGCAGCCGGATGCACAGGGGAATTACTCTTATTCTTATGAGATTGGAGAAGATGGGGTAGGATCCTCAGGGACATTGTCCTTAGATGTGCTGTTTGAAGATGGGCAGACAGGGATGTCAGATCATAAATTCGTGATTGGCGGAGAGGAAGGCCAGGCAGCTTATATTGAGACTTATACGCTGAATGAGGATAAGACGATAACGCTGAAGGTTTATCAGTGTAAGGATGCGGCTTGATGGCAGCCGGCGCACATGCCCCTGAGCAAAAGGAATGGTTAGGGCAAGGACAGAGGAAGAATCTATAATCAAAAGGAGAGTGTAAAATAAAGCTTGTTATTTTACACTCTTTTTTTTTCGTTCTCTTAACTGCGTAAAGAGAGGATTGTATGTTACATAGCTATTCCTTCTGGAAAAAGCGGTCTATTTCTTTTTTTACCTGTTCAGGTGAAAGTGATTTGTCCAAATATCCTTGTGCTTTCATGGTAAGCGTATTTTTTATACTGTCTTGGTCCATATTTTTCATCCAGAAGATAATTGGAATATTTGCAAAGCCTTTTTCACCGCGGATAATTTCCAATACCTGCCTGCCGTTGCAGACAGGCATCTCATAATCCAGCAAAATTAAGTCGGGCTTGTTGAGCATAATGCTGCTGAAAGCAGAGAAGCCGGATGCTGCCGTCAGCACTTCATATGTGCCGCCCAGCTGCTGCTTCATTTCCTTTAGCATTTGTATAGAATCATCTACAATCAGTATTTTCTTTTTGTGGCGTAACATCCTTTTTTCTGCCTGGTTCTGGTTCAGGTATTTTTTGACCTGTGCCATAGCGTTTTCGTTGACGATTAGGGCTTCGCTTTCCTCATCGGGAAGCGTATCGCTTGTAGTCATGCAATAGGCAAAATATCCTTTTCCCGTATCAAACAACAAGCTGAACTGCGGGCTGTCTTTCTCAAATGCTTTCTGGAATTGTTCATAGGTCAGCAGCTGCTCTTTTAGTTCAGCCGGCTCCAGAGACGGAAAGGACCTCTTAATGCGTTCTACAAATTGCCTTGCCGTATATCTTGCCGCATTCATCAGCATAACGTTTATGGCTTTGGATTTTGTTTTTATCACGCTCCCCAATGTGCTTACGATGAGCTGTTCTTCAAAAACCAAGAGGAATTCCCAATTTTTTTCTTCTTTTGTAGTGTAAACCAAACGGAGATAAATGCCATCCCCGAATTTTTCACCGCTATAGCAGTTGTCGATCAGCCGCGAGTCCAGTTGGAACATGCTGTTGAGCTGGCTGATGATTGTCTGTCCCATGATTGCCTGTTCTTCCTCTGGAAGAAGATTATCCCACTGCTTTATCGTTTCTCCACTGGCAATTGCCGGATCCTCTGTCAGCGTGTGCCCAATCAGCCATCCCGTACATACGCCAAGGAAATGGTTGACTGCATTTTCGGAATAATTATTCAGCTTTAATTCCTTTTCAAGGGCAGGCAGGGTAATTTCACGAAAATTATTATGAATACGTCTATGCATTTCAATTCCGGGATAACCAATAGAAACCATATAGTCTTCTTCATCCTGAAAATGTTCCAGGGTGTGGTCTTTAAAGTATTTTATGGCTTCCTGACAAACCCACTGGCTTTTTTCCTTCCGTTGCTCCAAAATAAAAAGCTTATTGAGGATGCGGAACAATTTTTTATGCTGTTTGTCAATAATATCGACCCCAATATTATACCTATCATTCCATATGATTTGATTTTCCATATATCTCTTCCTTCTAAATAATACTGTTTACTAAGTCAAATACAGCAGGAAAAATACGGTAATATCTATCTATGCCAGTACTATATATTATGAAAGGGGGAGCAGATTGTGCCTAGTATAACCCACGCCAAACATTCAGGTATTTAGCGCGGGTTATACTAGTGGCTAAGGGAAATATCTTGAAATTTTACAAATAACCCGCTATAATTTGTTAAGCAGCCAGCAAAAGGGCTGCAAATAGATTGCAGAAATGCAAATGGTTATTATTTGCGCAGGCGGCGTTTGGAATGGCAGTGATAGGGCATCAATCCTGCGGCGAAAACATAAAAGGGCATATATCAAAAGAACGGAGAGGGAAATTTCCATGGAAAATATAGAACTGACTTACCAACAATTAAAAGAATGGGATCCTGGCAGCTACATATTGCTGGATATTCGGGATGATGCGGCTGTATCCTACGGCATGGTGCCTGGCGCAGTGCATCTTCCCTTAGAAGCATTGGGGGACGGAAAAGCCCTGGGGGAATATGGGGTGCTCCCGGGAAGGCTATCAGAAGCTTCGGAAGGCATTTTGGATATGGGGCAGCCAGCAGGCAGCCCCTATCAGGATTTCCAGGATTCCCATGGAATTTCGGCTATCTTATACTGTGCCAGGGGGATTGCCAGCAAGGAGAAGGCGGCAGAGCTGAGGGGGAAAGGATTTGCAGCTTATAGCCTGGCAGGCGGTTATACAGGATGGCTTTTGAGCCATATGGAAGAGGCAAAGGCATTGGAAAAGGGCAAGGCAAAGGATGTGGAAAAGAGCATCCAGAAGAAATTCCATAAACAGCTGTTTTCAAAGTTTACAAAGGCCGTGCGGGATTACCAATTGATACAGGAAGGGGATGAAATAGCAGTTTGCATTTCTGGGGGAAAGGATTCCATGCTGATGGCAAAGCTGTTCCAGGAATTGCAAAAGCATAGGAAGGTATCCTTTGGTTTGGAATTTCTGGTGATGGATCCGGGGTATAGCCCAGCAAACCGGCAGGTGATTGAAGATAATGCCAGCCGTCTGGATATCCCGATCCGGATTTTTGAGTCTGATATTTTTGAGGCGGTATATGGCATTGAAAAATCCCCCTGTTACCTGTGCGCCCGTATGCGGCGGGGGCATTTGTATCACCAGGCAAAGAGCCTGGGGTGCAATAAAATTGCGCTGGGGCATCATTATGATGATGTGATTGAAACGATTTTGATGGGGATGCTCTATGGAGGGCAGGTGCAGACAATGATGCCCAAGCTCCACAGCACAAATTTTGAGGGGATGGAATTGATCCGCCCCCTGTATTATATCCGGGAAGACGATATTAAGCGCTGGCGGGATTACAATGGGCTGCATTTTATCCAGTGTGCCTGCCGTTTTACGGATAATTGCACTTCCTGCCAGCCGGATGGCAGAAGCCAGTCAAAGCGGATGGAGGTGAAGCGCCTGATTGCAGAGATGAAGCGGATGAATCCCTTTGTAGAAGGGAATATTTTTAAAAGCGTGGAAAACGTAAATCTGAGTACCGTCATTGCCTATAAAGGACAGGGGGTAAGGCATCATTTTCTGGATGATTATGATGGTTAGGGCTATTTTGGGCGTGTGCCCGGTAACCGGGGGAGGCTGCATTTGGAGCAGGAAAGAGGAGAAGTTCTGTGGAAAATGTCGGTAAAAGTCGATATAAGTGTGAAAAAGCCCTTATTTTGGAAAAGAAGATAGGAAAAAAATACTGTTTGTGTTATAGTGAACATACAAATCCCGTTGGCAGCATTATATTATGGAAGCCCTGCTGGTTCGGTTTGGTGGAGGCAAAGCGCTGGGGTTTGGGATGAAACTGTAAGTGTGGTAGGAAGAAAGGGTAAGAGTAATGGCAGTATCTGTAATTTTTAAGTTTGCAGCAAGTATCCTATGTGGGCTTTTACTATGTTCAGGGCTTTTGGCAGATTTTTTCCGGCTCCGCAGGGAAAACAGGAGGCTGCAAGAAGGGATTTTTCTGCAGAAAGAACGTATGCAAAAAGAAAAGCAGGAAAGCTTGTAAAGCGGCTGTCCCTATGGCAGTTCATGGGCAGGAAAGCGAAAGAAAAAACAGAGGGGCTGTGAGGCTGCTTCTGGGATTACAGGCAGAAAGATACCAGGGAAAATAAAAATAGTAACAAAGGATGATACAAGCTGCTGGCTGCATTTTGTGCAAGAGGCTGTAAAAAATCTTGTGTCTATGGAATTTAAGACTTCCTGATAAGAATAAGATATGTAAAAAATCTCTGTCGATTTTACACTTTTTGTGATGTCGACTTGCTGTCGA
>CAJTDL010000013.1 GCA_910575035.1 Lachnospiraceae bacterium | reverse complement strand
TCGATATATTTGTCAAGTGCTTTTGGCAAAAAAAGTGGGGGATTTTAATAAAAAAGGCATCTGAAAGCCTTGTGTTTATTGGCTTAAAGATTCCGAGAGATTATATATCCCAAAAGGAGGACAATTATGTTAAAAGGCAAAGTAGCAGTCGTGACTGGCGGTACCAGAGGAATTGGATACGCAATTGTGAAGAAATATCTGGAGAACGGGGCAAAGGTAGTCCTGTTCGGCTCCAGGGAGGAAACAGTAGAAAAAGCCCTGGCTTCCCTGAAGGCAGAAAACCCAGGCTGGGTTGTGGAAGGCGCACACCCCAACCTTTCCAATGCAGGCGAAATGGCAAAGGCTATCGAAGATGTAAAAGAAAAATACGGCAGGCTCGACATCTTAGTCAACAACGCCGGCGTGTCAGACAGCACCAAAATTGACAACTACGGAGAAGGGCAGTTTGAGCGCATCATGGATTTAAATGTCAACGCTATTTTTCATGCAGTGCAGCCAGCCGTCAAAATCATGAAAGAACAGGGAGGCGGCTGTATCTTAAATACCAGCTCCATGGTCAGTATATCCGGGCAGCCAGGCGGCATAGCTTACCCCACCAGTAAATTTGCCGTAAATGGATTAACCCTTTCCCTCGCCAGGGAATTGGGTCCCAGCAACATCCGTGTCAATGCGGTAGCCCCAGGCATTACTAAGACGGATATGGTAGCGGCCCTCCCGGATGAAATGATCCAGCCTTTGATTAAAACCATACCCCTTCGCAGGGTTGGGGAGCCTGAGGACGTGGCCAATGCATTTGTATTTTTGGCCAGCAGCATGGCCAGCTATGTAACTGGCGAAATTTTATCCGTAGATGGCGCTGCCAGGGCTTAAGCGGCCTTTTAGGCTGTGTGCTGGCATATTATTTTTGGTGAAATTTGAGGGGGAAGAATGAACGATAAATATACAGTCTTAAAAAACACTTTCGGTTACGACGCCTTCCGTGAAGGCCAGGAAACCCTGGTGGACAGCACCCTTTCCGGCAGGGATGTGCTGGGCATTATGCCAACAGGCGCAGGCAAGTCCATTTGCTTTCAGCTTCCAGCACTCCTGTTCCCTGGGGTCACCATTGTGGTGTCTCCGTTGATTTCCCTGATGAAAGACCAGGTAGCGGCCCTCAACCAATTGGGCGTACATGCCGCTTACATCAACAGCTCCCTGACAGAAGGGCAGTACCGCAAAGCAATGGAGCTTGCCCGCAGAGGGCAGTATAAAATTATTTATGTTGCGCCGGAACGTTTGCTGACAGATGCTTTCCAGCTGCTGGTAAAGGACGTGGAAATCTCCATGGTGGCGGTGGATGAGGCGCATTGCATCTCCCAGTGGGGGCAGGATTTCCGTCCCAGCTATCTGAAAATCGTAGAATTTATCGAAATGCTGCCCAGGCGCCCTGTGATTGCAGCTTATACGGCCACTGCGACGAAGCAGGTAAAAGAAGATATTGTCTGTATTCTGGGGCTGTGCCAGCCTACGCTTGTAGTGACTGGATATGATCGGAAGAATTTGTACTTCGCAGTAAAGAAACCCAAGGATAAAAAAAATATGCTGTTGGATTTCCTGAAAAAGAACGGTGAAAAAAGCGGCATCATTTATTGCAATACCCGAAAGACCGTGGAGGAGGTGTGGCAGTTTTTGGTGGAAGGGGGCTATCCGGCCACGCGCTACCATGCAGGCCTTTCTGACACGGAGCGCAAGCAGAGCCAGGATGATTTTATCTATGATATAAAGCAGGTGATGGTGGCTACCAATGCCTTCGGCATGGGGATTGATAAATCCAATGTGCGCTACGTCATCCATTACAATATGCCCAAGGACATTGAAAGCTATTACCAGGAAGCAGGCCGTGCCGGGCGTGACGGGGAGCCTGCGGAGTGCCTGCTGTATTATGCCGGGCAGGATGTGCGGGTCAATGAATTTTTGATTAATACCCAAAGCGAGAACAGCGAATTAAGCCTTGAGGATCAGGCATTGATCAAGGAGCGGGATTTAGAGCGGCTCCGAAAAATGACTTTTTACTGCTTTACCAATGAATGCCTGCGGGATTATATTTTGCGTTATTTCGGGGAATATGGCGGGAATTACTGCGGGAACTGCGAGAACTGCCTGACGGAATTTGAGGATATTGATGTGACAGAGGAGGCGTTCCATATTGTCCGGCTGGTGCTGACCAGCTATGAGCGCTATGGGATCAATGCGGTGCTGGACGCTGTCCATGGGTCTGATACGGCAAAGGTGCGCCAGTTTGGGCTGAAGAAGAACCCAGAATATGGCAGCCTGAACGGCAGGACGCTGGTGAGGCTGCGGCAGATTATCAATGACCTGCTGGTGAAGGGGTACTTGTTTTTGACGGCCAATGACTATCCTGTTTTAAAGATGACGGATGCCGGAAGGGAGCTGATTTCCCAATGGGGACAGGAGAATGGCCTACATAAAATTATTTTAAAGCTCCCCAAAGAGCGGGAAGCGCCGGCAGCCCCCAAAGAGGAGAAGAAGAAAAAAGCGCAGGCAGGGAGCCAATACACAGATTTATTTGAACAGCTGCGGAAATACCGCTACAAGCTGGCCCAGAAGGATCATGTACCGCCGTACATTATTTTCTCGGACAAGACCTTGCGGGAAATGAGCGCCTGCCTGCCGTTGACAGAGGCAGAAATGCTGTCTGTCAATGGCATTGGGAAGGTCAAATATGAGAGGTATGGGGCAGAATTCCAAAGGATTATCCAGGCCTATGCAAGGGATAAGGGCATAAAATAAGCAAAACATTTTCAAGCTAGATATAAAGGAGAGAAGACATATGGGAGGCTTTTTTGGCGTTGCTTCAAAGCATAATTGTACACTGGAGCTTTTTTACGGAGTGGACTACCATTCCCACCTGGGCACTAGGCGCGGCGGAATGGCAATGTATGGAAAACAGGGATTTCAGAGGGCAATCCACAATATAGAAAATTCCCCCTTTCGGACAAAATTCGAAAAGGATGCAGAGGAGCTGGAGGGGTGTTTGGGCATTGGCTGCATTTCTGATTATGAGCCGCAGCCCCTTTTGATCCAGTCCCACTTGGGGAGCTTTGCAATCACCACAGTGGGCAAGATCAACAATATGGATGCATTGCTAAAGGAAACCTATCAGGACGGGCGCTCCCATTTTCAGGAGATGAGCGGCGGGCAGATTAATGCCACAGAGCTGATTGCGTCCCTGATCTGCAAGGCGGACAGCCTGGTGGAGGGAATCCAATATGTGCAGGGTCTGGTGGATGGCTCTATGACCATATTGCTGATGACAAAGGATGGGATCTATGCTGCCAGGGATAAATATGGGCGGACGCCAGTGGTGGTGGGAAAGCGGGAGGATGGCTATTGCGTTTCCTTTGAAAATTTTGCCTATATTAATCTGGGGTATTGCCATGACAGGGAATTAGGGCCTGCAGAGATCGCTTTTATCACAGCGGAGGGCGCCGAGACAGTCAGCCCGCCAGGAAGCCACATGAAGGTGTGCTCCTTTTTGTGGGTGTATTATGGGTATCCCACCTCTTCCTATGAAGGGATTAATGTAGAGGAAATGCGCTACCGCTGTGGAGGCATGCTGGCAAAGCGTGACGGCGGCCAGGTGCAGCCGGATATTGTGGCAGGGGTGCCGGATTCCGGGATTGCCCATGCCATTGGGTATGCAAACGAATCCGGGGTTCCTTTTGCAAGGCCGTTTATCAAGTATACGCCTACCTGGCCGCGGTCTTTTATGCCTGCCAACCAGAGCCAGAGGGACTTGATTGCACGGATGAAATTGATTCCGGTACAGGCCTTAATTGAGGATAAGAAGCTGCTTTTGATTGATGATTCGATAGTGCGGGGGACCCAATTGCGGGAGACGACGGACTTTCTGTACCAGAGCGGGGCGAAGGAGGTGCATGTCCGGCCGGCTTGTCCGCCACTGCTGTATGGGTGTAAGTATTTGAATTTTTCACGGTCCAAGTCGGATTTGGATTTGATCACCAGGCGGGTGATCCAGGAGAGGGAAGAGGATGTGACGCCAGAGGTGCTGGCAGAATATGCAGACCCGGGGAGCCAGAAGTATGACAAGATGGTGGGGGAGATACAAAAAAGGCAGAATTTTACGACGCTGCGGTATCACCGTCTGGATGACCTGGTGGAGTCGATTGGGCTGCCGAAGTGTAAGCTGTGCACGTATTGTTTTGATGGGAAGGAGTAACCATGATGTTAGAGGAAATTGGGCAGAAGGCGAAGGCGGCAGAGTGTGTGCTGCGGACTTTGCCTACGAGCCGGAAAAATGATGTGCTGGAGACGGCGGCTCGCTGCCTTTTGGAGCAGAAGGACGCTATTTTGGAGGCGAATGCAAAGGATATAGAAACAGCTGAGGAAAATGGCATGGCTCCGGGGCTGGTGGATCGTTTGCTGTTGACGGAAGGCAGGATTGGGCAGATGGCAGAGGGGCTGCAGCAGATTGCAGGGCTGGAGGATCCGGTAGGAGAGGTGCTGTCTATGCGGCAGTGTCCCAATGGGCTGCTGATTGGGCAGAAGCGGGTTCCCCTGGGAGTGATTGGGATTATTTATGAATCCAGGCCCAATGTGACAGCAGATGCTTTTGGGCTGTGCTTTAAGGCGGGGAATGTGGTGATCCTGCGGGGGGGGAAGGATGCGCTCCATTCTAACCGGGCAATTGCCAAGGCGCTGCAGGGGGCTTTGGAAAAGCGCCAGGTTCCGGCAGGGGCAATCCAATTGATCACCGATACCAGCCATGAGACGGCGGAGCGGTTTATGAGGATGAACCAGTATGTGGATGTGCTGATTCCAAGAGGCGGGGCGGGGCTGATCCGTACTGTGGTGGAAAAGGCAACGGTGCCTGTGATTGAGACAGGGACAGGGAACTGCCATATTTTTGTAGATGAGACGGCGGACCTTGGCATGGCGGTGGACATTATTTTTAATGCTAAGACACAGCGGATAGGCGTCTGCAATGCCTGTGAGTCCCTGGTGGTTCATGAAAAGGTGAAGGACGCCCTTTTGCCCATGCTGGCAGAGAGGCTGAAGGAGAAGCAGGTAGAGCTGCGGGGGGACGCCAAGAGCAGGGAAGCCTGCAGCGGGATTTTGCCTGCCAGTGAAGAAGATTGGGGGACGGAATATCTGGATTATATTCTGTCCATTAAGACGGTGTCTGATATTGATGAGGCAATTGCCCATATCAATCGGTATAATACAGGGCACTCGGAAGCTATTATTACAAAGGATTATGATAATTCCAGGAAATTTTTGGATGAAATTGACGCGGCGGCAGTGTATGTAAATGCCTCTACCCGCTTTACGGATGGGTTTGAATTTGGGTTTGGCGCAGAGATCGGGATCAGCACCCAAAAGCTCCATGCCAGAGGGCCGATGGGGCTAAAGGAGCTGACCAGCACCAAATATATTATTTATGGAAATGGGCAGGTACGCCCCTAAACCAGCGCGGGCAGGCTTTGGCCTGCCCACCCATTTCTGTTGCCTATGGATTTTTCAGTGATACGGAAAGGAGGCTCCAATGGAAGCAGTATACCAAATCTTAACAGAAAGCCAGATAAAGCGGGATCTTTTTACCCATTTTGAGCGCCGCCAGGTTGTCAAAAGGTGTTGGCGCAAGGAAAATGGGAAATGGCGGTTAAAGGACATTCCCTTTGTGGATGACTGGGATGAGAAGGATTATCAGTTTTTGGTCAAATGCCTGAAAAATACAGTGTGCAAGGGCGGCTATGTCTTTGCTGTTTTCTACGAAGGGGTTTTGGTTGGATTTGCTTCTGTAGAAAGCAGGCGGTTTGGCTCCAGGCAGCAATACGTACAGCTTTCCTGTATCCATGTGTCTAATAGGCATAGGGGGAAGGGGATTGGGAAAAAGCTGTTCCAATGTGCCATTGTGGCCGCCCAGAAGCTAGGAGCTGAGAAGCTTTATATTTCTGCCCATTCAGCAGAGGAAACACAGTCATTTTACCACAGCATGGGATGTATAGAGGCCAAAGAGTATGACAAAGTATTATCAGAGGCAGAGCCATGCGATTGCCAGATGGAGTATGCCCTGCCTTCCCAGATGGAGTCTCCCATAAATATGGGCAATGAAGAATAGCAGCACATATGGAAAGCATGGGCAACGCCCAAAAAAGTGAGGAGAAAAATGATGATTTCAGAAAAATTATATGAACTTGCATTTGAATATAAAAAGGCAAGGCTATGGAAAATTTTATGGGATGAGGAAGTGTTTGCTGTAAAGTTATCAGGCGGCAGGATTGGTTATCTTAGTGTGGTAGGGGCGAGAGGGGAGGGCTGTGCCCTTGCGCTGTATATTGGGGAAGCAGGGATTGGCAGCTTCCGCGCCATTTTAGAGGCGGACAGGATGTTTATGTTAGCAGATGATTTTCAGGAGTGCCTGTTGATGCAGGACAGCCTGCAATGCTCCTTTGAGAAGAAAGACTACCTGACCCTTGGGGAGCAGGAGGAGGCAAAGCAGTATGCCCGTTCCCATGGGGTTAAGATTTCTGGTAAAAATGCCTATCCCCAGTTTTTAAGGTATAAGCCTTACCATTGCCCCTGGTATTTGCAGACGGAGCAGGAACAGCAAGATCTCTGTGAAGCTTTAGAGGCAGCCCTTGAGATGGCCAGGCTTTTGGAGGAGAAAAAGCCGTCGGAGCTTGGGCTGCAGCGTGTGAATGCCCAAACGGAGGAAGTCCCTATGCTGGAATGGGAAAATGGCAAATATGAACTGAAAACGGTTCCCATTCCCCCAAAAAAGAAACAGGAATGGCCAATGCCAAAGGTAATGAATGACATTGCCATTGCCAATTTAAAGAAGATAAAGAAATCAGGCGTGTGGGAATGCGGGCTGGTCCGCTGCCCAGAGCCGGTACAGGATGAAGGGGACGAAGCGCCCTTCTACCCGCTGATCCTGCTGGCGGTGAACCAGGTGACGGAGCAGATCCTTCCGGTCGCCCCAGTTGCCCATTACGAGGAAAATCCAGAGGAGCTTCTGAACCTGTTTTTGGACGCCCTTTTACAGAGCAATGCCTGCCCAAAGGAAATTTTAGTGCGTGACCAGCGCAGTTATGATTTTGTAAAGGCATTTTGTGCCAGGCTGAAGGTGAAAGTCAGCAAAAGGGAAGCCCTTCCGGCTTTAGAGGGCGCTGAGTATGCTTTTTTTGAGCGTTTTGGCATGGATGGGAAAGAAGGGATGGAAAATGCTATCCAAATTTTAAATGCCATCCTGGATTTAGATCCTGAGGACCTGAAGGAGTTGCCAGATGAGCTTGTGGCACAGCTTAAGATTATGGTGGACCAGGGGGTTTTGCCAGAGGAAACGGCTGAGCGGGTGAACCAGATCTTCCAATTTGACCTGCCAAGATCCAGTAAGATCCGTGCTTTTGAGCCAAAGGAAAGTACGCTGCCTTCCAAGGTATCCTATGTAATCAGCGTATCCCTCATGCCAGGATGCTACCGCCATATCAAGATTTCCGGTGGAAGCACCCTGTCAGAGCTGCATTTGGCAATCCAGGAGGCATTTTCCTTTGATGATGACCATGCTTATGCATTTTTTCTGGATAATGAAAAATGGAGTGGCCAGGATTGCTATTATGCAGAGGAAATAAGCAGTGGATACCGAAAGGCTTCTAAATTCCGCATGGAACGGGTAGGGCTTGAGAAGGGGCAGAAGTTTAAATACCTGTTTGATTTTGGGGATGAGTGGCTCTTCCAGTGCAAAGTACTGCGGGTGCTGGAGGAAGAGACAACGGGGGCTGAGGTTATCAGGTCTGTAGGGGATTCCCCCCAGCAGTATCCTATGTATGATGAAGAAGATGGATGGGATGGATTGTAATAAGGAGGGATTGCCATATGCATTACAACGATGAAAAAGACTATCTTATGCGGATGATGAAAGAGGCAGCCAGGGTGCTTTTTTCTGTGGTGCTGGGAAAGCAGTATACCCAGGTTGAGCTGGAAAAGGAGGCCAAATATCAGGTTTCCGGGAAAAGGCTGGATTCCTACAGGGAAATGATCGACCAGGGGAATATCAATGAAGCGGAAAATATGCTTTTGGAGGACATTGATTATAATAACAATAAGGAGGTTGCGGCAGCCATTTTGGTGTACCAGTATATCGGGGAGAAGGATGAGGCATTCCTAAGGGGGAATGGCTACTCAAGGGAGGAAGCGCTGGACGGCCTGAAGCATCTGGCAGAGCTGGCAGGGTATCAGGAAGTGTGCGATGTCTTTGGCGCAGAGGTGGGAAATCAATAGTAAATGCCTATTTTACACAGAAAGGATAATAAACAGACATGGATCGTATATATGCAGAGCGGTTAGGGCAGGTTGACTTAAAGCAGCCGGCGCCGCAAACGGAGCCGGAGCGGCAGTACTATTTTATGGCGGAATGCCGTCAATACGTGCAGGGGCTGGAACAGGAATTAGGGCGCCGCCCAACCTTTTTTACCCAGACATTTGGATGCCAGATGAACGCAAGGGATTCCGAAAAGCTGTCAGGGATCCTGCAGGCAGTTGGTTATGCGCAGGCAGGCAGCGAGGAGGCAGACTTTGTGATTTATAATACCTGCACTGTCCGTGAAAATGCTAATAATAAGGTATGGGGGCGCTTAGGTTACCTGAATGCATATAAAAAGCGCCATCCCCATATGAAGATCGCCCTTTGCGGCTGCATGATGCAGGAGCCGGAAGTAATTGAAAGGCTGAGGAAAAGTTATCCTTTTGTAAATCTGGTCTTCGGCACCCATAATATTTACAAATTTGCAGAGCTGCTTTCCCTGTCATTCAAACAGAAGGATACTGTCTTTGACATCTGGAAGGATACAAGCCAGATTGTGGAGGATCTGCCCATTGAACGGAAATATCCCTTTAAATCGGGCGTAAATATTATGTTTGGGTGCAATAATTTCTGCAGCTATTGCATTGTGCCTTATGTCCGGGGCAGGGAGCGGAGCCGAAAGCCGGAAGATATTATCCGGGAAATCCAGCGCCTGGCGGCAGACGGGGTGGCGGAGGTCATGCTCTTAGGGCAGAATGTCAATTCCTATGGGAAAAACCTGGAGCCGTCCATTACCTTTGCACAACTGCTCCAGGAAGTGGAGAAAATCGAAGGGATTTCCAGAATCCGGTTTATGACATCGCATCCTAAGGATTTGTCTGATGGCCTGATTGCCGTTATGGCTAAATCCGCCAAGATCTGCAAACATCTGCACCTGCCGCTGCAGTCCGGCAGCAGCCGCATTTTAAAGGAAATGAACCGCCGCTATGATAAGGAACAGTATCTGTCATTGGTGGAAAGGATCCGGCAGGCAGTCCCGGATATTGCATTGACAACGGATATCATTGTAGGGTTTCCAGGAGAGACGGAGGAGGATTTTCAGGAAACTTTGGATGTGGTAAGGCAGGTACGGTATGAGAGCGCCTTTACGTTTATTTATTCGAAGCGTACAGGGACGCCGGCTGCCGCGATGGAAGGGCAGGTTCCAGAGGAAGCCGTGAAGGATCGGTTTGACCGCTTGCTGAAGGAAGTGCAGCGCATTGCGTCAGAAAAGGCAAATGCACTGGCTGGAAGGAAAGAGCCAGTGCTGGTAGAGGAAGTAAACGCACAGGATCCCAGGCTGGTGACAGGGCGGCTGAGCAATAATTATGTAGTGCATTTTCCTGGAGATGCGGGAATGGTCGGGAAGATTGTGGATGTGAAATTGGAGGAGTGCAGGGGATTTTACTTTTATGGGAGGCATTTATGTACTCATATATAAAAGGGGAATTAGTGGAAAAATTACCAGATTCCATCGTAGTGGAGGCAGGCCAGATTGGCTACGAAATCCGTATCCCCAGCAATATAGCCGATCAACTTGTTGGAATAGGGAAACCCGTTAAAATCTATACTTATCTGCATGTGAAAGAAGACCTGATGGAACTATATGGCTTTTTAACCAGGGATGATTTAAAGATTTTTAAGCTCTTGCTGGGAGTCAATGGCATTGGCCCCAAAGGCGCCCTTGCTATTCTGACAGCCCTAACGCCAGATGACCTGCGCTTTGCTGTGTTGGGAGAGGATTCAAAGGCTATCGCCAAAGCCCCAGGCATCGGCGGCAAGACAGCCCAAAGGATTATCCTGGAACTAAAAGACAAGCTAACCCCCCCAGAAATCATAGAAAAAAGTACCCAGCCTCCATCTTTCCCCCAACAAGATTCCCTGTCCAACATAAAAACCGAAGCAGTGCAGGCTTTGTCAGCCCTGGGATATTCATCCTCCGAAGCCTGGAAGTCTGTTAGCAGCCTAGATTTCCCTCCAGATATTTCTGTAGAGGAACTGTTAAAAATGGCGCTAAAACAGATGTCCGTCCTGTAACCTCCCCCTATTGCTAGCCAACAAGCGAAATGTTCCTTTTTCCAAAGCCAGCCGGATGCAGAAGCTTTCCCACCCTCCCTTAAAAATCCCCAATCTCTCATTTTACATATTGATTTCTCCCATTACTTATAGTATATTCTTAAATAGGCATTCGACCAACAGGAAAATCCTTCCTGTTCTCGAGCCATAAGGAGGAAGTCTCATGCAGGAAATGATAATAGTAGCAGTGGATGCCATGGGAGGCGACAATGCCCCCACAGAGATGGTCAAGGGAGCCGTTGACGCTGTTACGCTGCGGCAGGATATCAAGGTACACCTGGTAGGGCAGCAGGACATACTCAAAGAAGAGCTGGAAAAATGCGGCTACCATGGTTCCCAGATTGAAGTGGTGCATGCCGAAGAGGTTATTGAGACCGCAGAGCCCCCAGTCATGGCAATCCGCAAGAAGAAGAAATCATCCATTGTCATAGGCATGAACATGGTGAAGGACGGCAGTGCAGATGCCTTTGTGTCAGCTGGCAGTTCTGGAGCCATCCTGGTAGGCGGACAAGTGATCGTGGGCAGGATCAAAGGCGTGGAGCGCCCGCCCTTAGCCCCCTTGATCCCAACGGAAAAGGGCGTGTCCCTACTGATTGACTGCGGCGCAAATGTGGATGCCAGATCCTCGCACCTGGTTCAGTTTGCCAAGATGGGCTCCATTTACATGGAAAACGTACTGGGCAAAAAGAACCCTAAGGTAGCCATTGTGAATATTGGCGCAGAGGAAGAAAAGGGGAATGCATTGGTCAAGGAGGCCTTCCCTTTACTGAAAAACAGCCCTGACATCAACTTTATTGGCAGCATTGAGGCAAGGGAGATTCCCCATGGGGGGGCAGACGTAATCGTATGCGAGGCCTTTGTGGGAAATGTGATCCTGAAGCTCTATGAGGGCGTAGGAGCCACGCTGATCGGAATGGTGAAGCAGGGGATGATGGGAAGCCTCAGGAGCAAGATTGGCGCACTGCTGGTGAAGCCAGCCCTGAAAGGGACATTGAAGTCCTTTGACGCCAGCCAGTACGGAGGGGCGCCACTATTAGGGCTGAAAGGCCTGGTAGTCAAGGCTCATGGCAGTTCCAAGGCACAAGAGATAACCAATTCCATTATCCAGTGTGTCACTTTCAAAGAACAGGATATCAATGAAAAAATCAGAAAGAATATTGGAACAGCTCCAATGGAAGCGGAGTAGAAAGGAAACATCATGGAATTTGAAAAGTTAAAAGACATTATTGCAGAAGTATTGAATGTGGATGTGGGGGAAATTACCATGGACACCACCTTTGTGGATGACCTGGGCGCGGATTCCCTGGATATTTTCCAAATCATCATGGGACTGGAAGAAGAATTTGACATTGAGATCGCCAACGAGGAAGCTGAGAAGATTGTGACGGTTGGGGATGCGGTAGAGCAGATCAAGAATGCGCTGAACTGATTTGGCGGCAACATACAGCAGTTATAGGGTAAGGGTGTCTGAAAGGAAAACACATAAGCGTGCTCATTCAGGCTCCCTTATTCTTTCTTGTTTAATTGGGGAAGCGCAGATTGGCGGCTGAAAAATAAAATAGGCGGAAAGGAGTCATGGTTATGGAATTAGGTATGAATAAAAAGTTACAGCGGGAGTTTGAAGAAAAGATTGGCTATCATTTTCAGGATGAAAGATTATTGGAGCAGGCATTGACCCATAGCTCCTATGCTAATGAGTACCATTGGGGCAAGCATTTGGACAACGAGCGCCTGGAGTTTTTAGGGGATGCGGCGCTGGAAATCGTGGTCAGTGAATTTTTGTATCGGAAATACCCAAAGCGCCCGGAAGGGGAGCTGACACGGATGCGCGCAAGCATGGTGTGCGAGTCCACATTGGCCTTATGCACAAAAGAGCTGGATTTGGGCAAATACCTGCTGCTGGGGAAAGGCGAGGAGCAGACTGGGGGCAGGGGGAGGAAATCAATCTTATCGGATGCTTTGGAGGCAGTTATTGGGGCTGTGTACTTAGATGGTGGTTTTGCTAGCGCAAAAGAGCTTGTTTTGCGTGTGGTGCTGAATGATATTGAGCATAAGCAGCTCTTTTCTGATAGCAAGACTATCCTGCAGGAGCTGGTGCAGGGGCAATATGGCGGCGACCTAGTGTATCGGCTGGTCAGTGAGGAAGGGCCGGACCATGATAAGAAATTCCTTGTGGAAGCCAGGATTGCGAATGTGGCCTATGGCCAGGGCACAGGAAGGACGAAAAAAAGCGCAGAGCAGGAAGCTGCTTATGCGACCCTGCTGCAGCTGGATCGGCAGAAAAAATAAACGTTGGAGGCATGAATGTATCTTAAGAGTATAGAAGTCCATGGATTTAAGTCATTTGCCAATAAGATCCTGTTTGAATTCCACAATGGGATCACTGGAATCGTGGGGCCAAATGGGAGCGGCAAGAGCAATGTGGCAGACGCTGTGCGCTGGGTGCTGGGAGAGCAAAGCGCGAAGCAGCTTCGCGGATCCAGTATGCAGGATGTGATTTTTTCCGGGACTGAGAACCGCAAGCCCTTAAGCTATGCCTATGTGGCAATTACTCTGGACAATGGGGACGGCCAGCTAAATGTGGACTACAAGGAAGTGACGGTGGCCAGGCGTGTCTACCGTTCAGGGGAGAGCGAATATTTGCTCAATGGCACATCCTGCCGCTTGAAGGATGTGAATGAACTTTTTTATGACACTGGCATCGGGAAGGAAGGCTATTCTATCATTGGCCAGGGGCAGATTGAGCGGATACTGAGCGGGAAGCCAGAAGAACGCCGTGAACTTTTTGACGAGGCGGCTGGAATCGTAAAGTATAAGCGCAGGAAGGCCGCTGCCCAGAAGGATTTGGCGAATGAGCGGCAGAACTTGGTGCGTGTCAATGATATCCTGGCAGAGTTGGAGCGTCAGGTAGGCCCCCTGGAGCGGCAGGCAGAGAAGGCAAGGCTCTATTTGAAAAAGCGGGAAGAATTAAAAGATTATGAGGTAAACCTGTTTTTGGTGGAAATGGAGCAGATGGAGCAGCAGCTGAAAGCCCTGGGGGAGAAGACGCAGATTGTGGAAAATGACCTGAAGGGCTCAAAGGATGCTTATGCCAATATTAAGGCAGAGTACGCCAGGATAGAGCATAAAATGCAGCAGGCAGACGAGGGCCTTGCCGCCCTGCGGGAAGAATTGGGGAATACTACCGTTTTGCAGGAGAAGTTAGAAGGACAGGTCAATGTACTGAAAGAGCAAATCCATGGGGCAAAGCAAAGTGAGGAGTATTTTCAGTCACGCCAGGAGGAAATTAGCCGGGACAGGCAGGAGCGGCTGCGGCAGAAGCAGGAATTTGCGCAGGAAAAATCCCAGTTGGATGGGCAGCTTGGCTCCATTGGGGAGCAGAAAAGCCAGGTTATGGCAAAATACCAGGAAATCCAGGAGGAAATTGCCCGCTGTACCCGCCGGATGGAGGATGGGAAAAGCGAGATCATTGAGCTTTTGAACAACAAGGCTTCTACAAAGGCCAGGCAGCAGCGGTATGACACTATGAAAGAGCAGGTCAATATCCGCAAAGCCCAGCTGAGCAAACAGCTGTTAGAGCAAAAGGGGGAAGAGGAAGAGCTTCAGGCTGCCCTGGAGGAATGCGGGCAAAAATACAGCCAGGCAAAGGAGGCTTACCGCAGCCTGCAGGAGGAAGAACAGAGATTAGGGGAAAAAAGCCAGGAATGGCAAAGGAAGCGGGCAGAGGAATTGAAGGCTTTAGACCAGGACACAGCCCGCTACCACAGAGAGCAGTCACGGCTGGAATCCCTGGTCAATATTGCAGAACGTTACGATGGCTATGGCAATTCCATCCGCAGGGTTATGGAGAAAAAAGAGGCAGAGCCAGGCCTGTTAGGCGTGGTGGCAGATTTGATCCAGGTGGAGAAGCAGTATGAGGTGGCCATTGAGACGGCATTAGGAGGCAGCATCCAGAATATTGTGACCAGCGATGAAACAGTAGCCAAGAAAATGATTGGCTACCTGAAGCAGAACCGCTATGGGCGGGCTACTTTCCTGCCCCTGACCAGCGTAGGGAAAAGGCCTGCTTCCGTGAATCAGGCCGCGCTGCGGGAGGAAGGCGTTATCGGGCTTGGCAGCGACCTGGTGAAGGCAGGCAGCCGCTATCAGGGGCTGAAAACCTACTTGCTGGGCAGGACTTATGTGGTGGATACCATTGACCATGCCATTGCCCTTGCCCGAAAATACCAGTATAGCCTTCGGATCGTAACGTTGGAAGGGGAATCCCTAAGCCCTGGCGGCTCTATGACAGGGGGTGCCTTCCGCAATACCAGCAACCTGCTTGGCAGAAAGCGGGAAATAGAGGATTTGCAGAAGCAGACAGAAGAACTGCAGGAATTGCTGGCAGCCCATCGAAAACGGCTGGATGATATTAATATTGCAAGGGAGCTTTTGAAGGAAGACCTCCAGAAAGTCCAGGAAGATTTGAAGCAGGCCATGTTGGTGCAGAATACAGAGGAAATGAACCTGGAACGTGTCAGGGAGCAGAAGGCAGAAAATGACAGCAAGTTTGCAGGCCTTAAGGCAGAGGGACGGCAAATTGAGATGCAGCTGCAGGAGATCAGGGAAAGCCGCAGGCAGATTGAGGAGGAGATCCAGGCAGCAGGCCAGCGGGAACACGAGATTGAGGAAGAGGCCAGGGAACTTCAGGAAATACTGGAACAGCAGAACCGGCTGGCAGAGAAAAGCCAGGAGGAAGTGTCGAGGGTGCAGTTGGAGGAGGCAAATTTACTCCAGAAATCTGGATTTAACCAGGAAAACCTTTCTCGTGTAGAAAAGGAGCTGCAAAAGCTGCAGGAGGATTTGGATACGGCAGAGAAAGAGAAGCAGGGCTCTCAGGCTGATGTGGAGAAAAAACAGCAGGAGATCCGTGAAATCCAGAAGGCTATCGAGGATTGCATGGCGTCCCAGAGGGATTTGGAAGAAAAGCAGAGCCAGGGGCAGAAACAGAGGGAAGAAATGTCCCTTTCTTATAAGGGATTTTTCCAGAAGCAGGAAGAGTTGTCAGAGCAGATCAATGGCTTGGATAAGGAGCTTTACCGTTTAAACAGCCAGAAGGAGAAGCTGAATGAGTCTGTGGAGCAGCAGAACAATTATATGTGGGAGGAGTATGAGCTGACCTTCCATCATGCCCAAAGCCTGCAAAAGGAAGATTGTGGCAGCCTGCCAGAAATGAAGAAGCAGATTGCCGGGATTAAGGATGAGATCCGGAAGTTAGGGGATGTGAACGTAAACGCCATTGAGGATTACAAGCAAATCTCAGAGCGGTACCAGTTTGAAAAGGCACAGCGCGACGACGTGGTGGAATCGGAAAAGATGCTGCTGGGGATTATTGAGGAGCTGGATACGGGGATGCGGAAGCAGTTTCTGGAGAAATTTGGGCAGATACAGAAGGAATTTGATAAGGTATTTAAAGAACTGTTCGGCGGCGGGAAGGGGACGCTGGAGCTGGTGGAGGATGAGGATATTCTGGAATGCGGGATAAGGATTATTGCCCAGCCGCCAGGGAAGAAGCTGCAGAATATGATGCAGCTTTCTGGGGGGGAGAAGTCCCTGACAGCGATTTCCCTGTTGTTTGCGATACAGAACCTGAAGCCTTCGCCCTTTTGCCTGCTGGATGAGATTGAAGCGGCTTTGGATGATTCCAATGTGGGGAGGTTTGCGAAGTATTTGCATAAATTAACGAAGGATACGCAGTTTATTGTAATCACCCACCGGAGGGGGACGATGGAAGCAGCGGATCGGCTGTATGGGATTACCATGCAGGAAAAAGGGGTGTCTACGTTAGTTTCGGTGAATTTGATAGAAGGGGAGTTGGAGGAGTAAGGGGGGCATTATAAAGGAAATGTTTTGGAAAGGAGTGTTTTTGTGCTGTTTTGGAAGAAAAGAAAGGGAAAGAAAAAAGAGGAAGAGAATATAGAGAATGATGGGGGGATGGGAATAGAGCCCAATTTATCTGAAGATTTAGGTTCAGGGGAAGAGATGGCGCCTGTTTTGTCTGAGGAAGATGCAGTTTCTCCAGGATCAGCTGGACAAAATAATAAAGAAGATGCGGCAATGCCGGGATCTGATGCATGGGGGAATGGGGAAAATGCAGCTTTTCCAAGCCCTGCTGGACAAATAAATGGAGAAGATGCAGCTTTTCCAGGCTCTAATGCGGAAACACAGGGTGAAAAAACGTTTCAGCCAGATCCGGGCACATGGCAGGATGGGGAAAACAGGATCCATGCAGGTTCTGATAGAGGGGAAAATGCAGCCAGTGCCAGTTCTGTTGAAGGAGAGAATGGAGAAGATTCAGAATCGCCCAAGGCTGATATAAGGGAAGAAAGCCTTATATTGCCAAATGAGAGCGCAGAAAAGGAAGGGGATGCAGGGGAGAAAAAGGGAGGATTCTGGAGGAATCGGAAAGCCAATAAAGCAGAGGGGAACCAGGAAGGGGAAAGCCAGGAGAAGAAAGGGTTTTTTAGCCGATTGGTGAAGGGGTTGGCGAAGACCAGGAATAATATTGTATCAGGGATTGACGCGATTTTCAGCAGTTTTTCTAGTATAGATGAAGACTTTTATGAGGAAATTGAAGAAATTTTGATTATGGGGGATTTGGGGGTTCATGCTACCACGGAGATTATTGAAAATCTAAAGGCAAAGGTGAAGGAGCTGCATATCAAGGATCCGGCGGAATGTAAGGAGCATTTGATTTCCAGTATTAAGGAGCAGATGTATGTAGGGGAGACGGCTTACCGGTTTGAAGAGGAGAAGTCGGTGGTGCTGGTGATTGGGGTGAATGGCGTGGGGAAGACCACAACCGTTGGAAAGCTGGCAGGGAAATTGAAAGACCAGGGGAAACGGGTGGTGATTGCGGCTGCGGATACCTTCCGTGCGGCGGCTGGGGATCAGCTCAATGAATGGGCAAACCGTGCAGGTGTGGAAATGATTGGCGGGCAGGAAGGGGCAGACCCAGGAGCTGTGGTGTATGACGCGGTGGCTGCGGCGAAAGCCCGGAATGCGGATGTGCTGCTGTGCGATACGGCAGGGCGCCTCCATAATAAGAAGAATCTGATGGAGGAATTGCGGAAGATTCATCGGATTTTGGAGAAGGAGTATCCGGGAGCTTTCCGGGAAACCCTGGTGGTGCTGGATGGAACCACAGGACAGAATGCGCTGGCACAGGCGAAGCAGTTTGCAGAAGTGGCGGATATTACAGGGATTGTGCTGACCAAGATGGATGGGACGGCCAAGGGAGGGATTGCAGTGGCAATCCAGTCGGAATTGGGTGTTCCGGTGAAATATATTGGCGTGGGGGAGACGATTGACGACCTGCAGAAATTTGATTCGGAGCAGTTTGTGAATGCACTGTTTGCGACAGAGGAGGAGAGGGAAGCCGCAGGGGTATAATATGGGAGGCAGCTTGTGGAATTTTGGATTGGAAAAGCGGTATAAGAAGAGTTTAAGAAAATATAGGAGTGTGAGGAATCGATGTTAACCTTGGAAAAATTTGAGGAAGCCAGTGAAATTGTAAAAGAGGTGACGCTGAATACAGAGCTGATCTACAGTAATTATTTTAGTGAGCGGACAGGAAATAAGGTGTACTTAAAGCCAGAAAATATGCAGTTTACAGGAGCTTATAAGCTGCGGGGGGCTTACTATAAGATCAGCACTTTGACAGAGGAGGAACGGGGAAAGGGGCTGATCACAGCTTCTGCTGGGAACCATGCCCAGGGAGTGGCTTATGCGGCCAAGTGCTTTGGCGCCAAGGCGGTGATTGTGATGCCAACCACCACGCCTTTGATTAAGGTGAACCGTACCAAAAGCTATGGGGCAGAGGTAGTGCTCTATGGGGATGTGTATGATGAGGCTTGTCAGAGGGCATATGAGCTGGCGGAGGAGAAAGGGTATACCTTTATCCATCCCTTTGATGACCTTGCGGTGGCTACCGGGCAGGGAACTATTGCCATGGAGATCTTTAAGGATTTGCCGTTGGTGGAGTATATTTTAGTGCCCATTGGAGGTGGCGGGCTTGCCACAGGCGTTTCTGCCCTGGCGAAGCTTTTGAACCCAAAAATCCAGGTGATTGGCGTGGAGCCTGCAGGAGCCAATTGCATGCAGAAATCCTTTGAGGCTGGGAAGGTCGTGACGCTGCCAGGGGTGAACACCATTGCAGACGGGACAGCAGTAAAGACGCCTGGGGAGCAGATTTTCCCTTATATCCAGGAGAACCTGGATCAGATCATTACGGTGGAGGACGACGAGCTGATTGTGGCGTTTTTGGATATGGTGGAAAACCATAAGATGATCGTGGAAAATTCGGGGCTTCTGACAGTGGCTGCGCTGCAGCATTTAAATGTGAAGAAGAAGCGCGTGGTATCGATCCTAAGCGGAGGGAATATGGATGTAATTACCATGTCCTCTGTCGTACAGCAGGGGCTGATCTTCCGCGACAGGATCTTTACCGTGTCAGTGCTGCTGCCGGACAAGCCAGGGGAATTGAGCAAGGTAGCGGATACTATTGCCAAAGAGCAGGGGAATGTAATTAAATTGGAGCATAACCAGTTTGTGACCACCAACCGGAATGCGGCAGTGGAACTGCGGATTACCATGGAGGCCTTTGGGACGGAGCATAAGAAGCAGATTATGGGCGCATTAGAGAGGGAGAATTATAAGCCGAAGCTGGTACGGACAAATCTGTAAAAGAGAAGACAATCCTGTATGCAAGAGAGCCAGACAGGAAAAGAAAGCAAGGGAATTTTGAAAAAATGCAGAACTTTCGGTAAATCCATTTGATATGAATTCCATTAGGAAAAACAAATATGCATCGGATGGTTACATTACTTCTGATGATGGAGATATAAGAACGGATGTAACTGTAAGTAATTGTAAAACATGAAAAAGCGGTGCCAGAAAAGAGGGCATCGCTTTTTTACCAGGAGATCCTTATCTTTGCTGAGATATTCTTTCATATAGTCCTCCAACTGCACAATAAGACAGTCCGAAAGCTTATCGCTCGCCACGGCAAAGTGAAGCCGCCCGCTTGCTTCGTCCGTTAAGTGGACTTCCAGTTCATGGTGTTCCCCCTGTCCATCCTTAAAGCTGATAAAATATCCGGTAAATCAGCAACAGTCTTTACCTCTGTCTGCCGCTCCCTGTCCGCCATGCCTTCAAGGTATTGCCCAAAGTCGCTTGACCAACGGTAAAACCGCCTGTATGTTTATCGGCTCTGCATCTATGTGCCTGGCTCTTTGATGATATATTTACCTGCCCGATAGATAGGAATTTGGCTTTTCTTTACAAAAAAAGTTCAAATATATCAGTTAGTAACTTATTTCAATTTAAATTCTACTTTGTAATATTTAAAAAAATATGGTACAAATAAAAGAACCCCTATTATCAAAATCACCCAACCAATATATGTTCCTTGATTTTCAGGATAAAAATAATTTATAGCTAAATGAACTGGACATAGAATAATTGTAATCACTCCCCATAATATTTCCAATTTTCTTTTCATCTTGTTTGCTTGCTCTTTTTGTTTCTGTAATTCCGCCAAATTTTGTTCTGCCTTTTTTTGATAATTTTCCATTATAATCCTTTCTCCTGATAACAATTCGTTTACATTTATTCCAAGAATGTCACATAGCTCCATCATTATCGATACATCTGGACAGCTTTTTCCTGTTTCCCATTTTGAAACAGCCCTATTACTAATGTTAAGCTTTTCTGCCAGCTGTAACTGAGTAAGATTTTTTTCTTTACGACATTCAGCAATAAATTTTCCGATTTTTTCTTGATTCATATCTTACCTCCTAGTTTTATCATACACAATAAGCATTTTTTTGGAAGGAACTATTGGTTGATTCTCTAATTCAACCATCAGTTGACTACTAGTATATCGAATTATTATTGCCGGTTATTCTTTATCTTTTTCGTCTGTAGTTTTTTGTCAAACATTTCAATGTGATATTTTAACCGCATAATTTTATCATCTATCTGTCGGCAATTAAAAACCGCCTGTAACTTTTCTTTTATATGTTCAATAATCTGAAGATCCATTTGGAAGTGGTAAACTAAAACTGGACAAGGGGGTGCAAAAATTGGACATGATGATATAATCTATGTACAAAGGAAATATCATCCGTGGACAAGCAGTACCATCCGCCTTTACCGTGCCGAAACAGCCTTCCGCCCAGGACGCGTGGGAAGAAGACCAGGAACGTCACACAGCCTATCGAGGACCCAAAGGATCCAAGCCTCAAAGAATATGAATCCATGCCAAAAGAAGATCCCATTGATGCCCTTGCCATGGCATGGATAAACGAAGCCCGCTTAAAAAAAGGCTACCCAGTGAAAGGAAGCGGTGTGGAGAAGGAGTATCTTCCTATCGACAGCGGGAATATCCAGTGATACTGAAGCTGTCAGGTGACTTTCCTGCCAGAGCGTACAAAAGCATTACTCAGCAACCTGGCGCTGTTCGAAGAATACCATCTCCGTTATCCTTCTCATGGATACAGATGGCTGAATGCCAAAATCCGTCTGGGCTAATGTCAAGAGCCGGGACACCAACAGACAATGCGGCGATGGAGTTCATCAACGGATGGATCAAAGCGGAAATCTTCATGGACCTCCATCTCACTGGAGAGAGCCCCGCTGGGCAGGAAGTGGCGGCATACATCACGTTCTTCAATACTGCACGGCCCGCATATTCGCTGAAATACCTTACGCCGCAGCAGTACAAGGAAGCATATGCGCCGAAAGGCTTTGTCACAGGGGTTAGTGCTGGGGACTGATGCCCGGGGCATAGACTCATCCTTGTTTGGCTGGGTGGAGTGTATCAGGCACCTAAGCCAAACACGATTGATGTTCATTGCACCCTCAATCCGATGACTGTTGAAAAATTAGACCCAGCATTTCATGTTCCAGGCTGGCTTGCCGTATCTAAAATTGTATCGGCTTTCTTGGGCAGCACATTCACAATTTTTGCCATAAATATGCAGGATTATAAACTTGATAAATCCAAGTAACCCAATGAAAAAACCGCAATCTACACAATGGTTTAGAGCCGGAGGGAAATTACTTCTTTCCCTCCGGCTCACACTTACTACTGCCCACTTTTATCCTTATCCATTATTTCATGTACCATTGCACGATTTGCCGCTAAAATTATCCGCCGCCCCTGTTCCGGGCAGGCCTGGTAAAGCCCTGCAATTTCCTGGATTTCGCGCTCCGCCTGTTCATCCGCCGGATTAAAGATCGCGTCAAAGGAAGTTCCAAGCGCCGTTATGATCGTATAAAGCACCTCAAATGACGGATTTGCTTCTCCCTTTTCAATGCCTGCGATATGACGGGTGGAGAGCTTTGTCAGCTCTGCCAACCGTTCCTGTGTGTATCCTCGTTCCTTTCGGACTGCCCTTAACCGCGCTCCACCCTTTCTAAGACATCATTCGGCATAATTCTTCACCTCTACTGTATTGTATAGTTCGGAAAGCATAAAATGAATCCCCGCACAATTCCGACTATCAAGCAATGTAATTCCGATTTTTGCCGAATTTTTCTTCCTGACACTATTGACACGCGTGTCATTTCTGTATATACTGTATATGCAATAAATAATACAGTTGGGAGGGGTGATTGTTTGCACATTGTAATATCGAACAGTTCAGACTTGCCGATTTATGCACAGATAAAAGAGCAGGTAAAGGAACAAATTTTGTCGGGAGAGCTTGAGGAAGATGAAATGCTACCCTCACTTCGTCAGTTGGCAAGAGATTTGAAAATAAGTGTATTAACTACTACACGAGCATACAACGAATTGGAAGAAGAAGGCTTTATTACAAGCCGTCAAGGTAAAGGATTTTTTGTAATGTCAAGTGGGTCAAATCTCATTCGGGAACAGCTAATACAAGAGGTAGAGAAAAATCTTAATAACGCAATATTAGCGGCTGAACGGGCTTCTATACCCGACGAAGAACTTATTAAACTACTACGGCTTTTGTTGGAGGTAAACCATGAGTGAAAAGTGTTTAGAATTGAAAAATGTATGCAAGAGTTTTCATGATTTTACGCTGAATAATATTAGCTTCACGTTGCCACAAGGGTATATTATGGGGCTTGTCGGTCCGAATGGTGCAGGAAAGACAACAACAATACAACTTATTCTCAATATGCTTGAAAAAGATACTGGCGAGATTTTGGTTTTTGGCAAAGATCATGTAGTTAGTGAAAAAGAACTAAAGCAGGATATTGGCACTGTTTTTGATAACATTTTTTATATGGATAGCTGGACCGTGAAAGATACAGAAAAAGCAGTATCTATTTTTTACAATGACTGGCGACATGATATTTTTACTGATATGCTTAAACGTTTTGACTTACCGCAAAACAAAAAAGTTGGAGAACTATCGCGCGGTATGCAAATGAAACTAATGCTTGCTTGTGCGTTTTCACATAATGCAAAGTTACTTATGCTCGATGAGCCAACAAGTGGACTTGACCCAGTTACCCGCGATGAGTTATTGGAAATTTTGCAAGATTATATAAAAGACGGAGAAAGAAGTGTTTTATTCTCTACTCATATCACTTCTGATTTAGAGCAAGTTGCCGATTATATTACATTTATCAATCAAGGCAATTTGATTTTTACGGGGAGTATGGAAGATTTGTTAGACAGTTATCGTTTCGTCAAAGGCAGGCCACAAGACCTCACACCAGAAATTGAAAAGAATATTGTTGGGTTGCGAAAAACAGATATAGGGTTTGAGGGTCTTGTCGGTACTAAAGACATGGCACAATGTAGGCATTGTATTCTTGACACCCCCACAATTGACGATATTGTTATTTGCATTAGTAAAGGAGGCGTAAAAAAATGACGGGATTTTTGAGAATTACAAAACTGGACTTTTTCACGATGAAAACACAGGCTGTTTCGTATTTATCGCTAATCGCAATCGTTTTAATGTTCGGATTTATAGGCTCACCCATTACTGTATTGTGTATTACAGGAGCATGGTTCATAGCATTACAAGCTTCTAATATTTTTGCAATACAGGAAAAAAATAATCTCGACAAATTATATGGTTCTGTTTCTGTCAGTTTAACAGACATTGTTTGGGGACGGTATTTTTTCATGTTTCTAAATTACCTTGTATCGTTTTTGGCAGTTATTGTATTACATTTTGGGTTTTCACTATACCGAAGTATTAGTGTTAATACGTCAGACGTAATGCTTGGATTTGGTTTGTCGTTTTTGATTTTTTCTGTAATAACAGGAATACAGATGCCTCTATTTTTCAAAATGGGATATACAAAAGCGAAAAAATGGGCGCTATTTCCATTTCTCATAGTAATGGCGTTAGTTATTATTCCGTCCTTTATAACCGCCTTATCTGATTTCATTCAGTCGGTAATGGTAAATCAAAGCGTGGTTATTGCAACCAGCATTGCGGCGGGGTGTGCGATTGAGTTTGTGTCGTACAAGATTGCTGTTATTGCTTACCGTAAACGAAAATAGGATTTAAGGAAATTTCCTTGTGGTTATCGGTTCTTTCTTTTTAAATGACAAAGCCCCAGGCATCCATAGGGTTTGGATGTCTGTATGACGTCATGAACAGGATGATCCTGGAGAGTGACTGCCGTAAATGCAAGTTTGATGAAATGCGGCTTGCAGAAGAACAGATTGACCGTGTGCCAGGAACAGTCGGCATATCCCAGCCGTTCCTGGTTGTCATGGACAGGGGATACCCGTCCACCGCAGCCTTTATCCGGATGATGGAAAAAGGCATCTTATTCCTTGTGCGTCTCAAATCCAGTAACTTTAAAAAAGAACAGGCCGCTTTGCCGGCTCCAGACACATGGGGGCATCCATCTGGATAGAAGCCGGACCAGACATTATAAGGGAACAGATATCGAAATGCGGTGATTGCGAACCGTATCTTCGGGACAAGGCTCTACAACCGTTACCTGTCCACAAGTGAGATGCAAAGCCAGAGCTTTTACAAAGCTTCCTTCCAGGATAAAGGGCAGTTCATAGGGAGGGGCCTTTTGAATATGAGGAGGATCCTTGAAAGGCCTGTGGAGCATTTTCAGGATTTATATTCTGACAGCAATGAGGCGTTTCTGGAAGACGAAAGGCGCAAATACTTCCTGCTCTATCTGAAGCCCATCCTATACGGAAGCGGAAACTATTATTTAGAATCCCATACCAGAGGGTTTCGCTGTACCGACGTGATTATAGATTACCACGGAGAGCAATACATGATTAAACTGAAAATATGGTGCAGAGAGGAATACCATAACCGCAGCCAACAGCAGCTGATTGGCGGTAAAACCTTAATTGATTTTGCTTCGCAAAAAACGCCCCTCACTCCTGAATCATGTTCTCACGGAATGCGCAGTTCAGCGTATTCCTGAGCCATGAATAGTAACTATTTGCCCTCTGCTTTTTTAAAATGTGTGTTGCGCGATGATAATCTTCGCCGTATAATATAAGTATAAAGACTTCGGGCAACACGAAGTCAAGGCTTTTTTTCCATAAAGTTTCACAAGGCCAATATAGACAGAATATACTTCAGGAGGAAAATATGCAGTACACAATGAGGCAATTTGCAGAGATGTTCCGCACAACGGAGCATACCCTGCGCTATTATACGGATATTGGCTTATTGCCATGCCAAAGGGACGGCGCAAACCGCCGCATATTTAATGATGCGTCTGCCAATTGGATGCAGGGCATTATGCATCTAAAAAAATGCGGCGCTTCAATTCAAGCCATTAAGGAATATTGCCGGTTATGCCAGTTAGAGGAATCGGAGGAAAACCTAAAGGCCAGATACCAGATTATCCTGCAGCAGCAGGAACAGGCGCACAAAAGGGCGGCAGAAGCAAAAGCCGCTGCGGAATATATGGACCATAAGGTAAAGCACTATGAGGACATTTTGGCAGGTTTGGCGCCAGATGACATGAACCCAGCAGCTGTGCAGGGGGAGGCTTGTTTGTGCCTTGAGCGAAAGGAATGGTAAAAATATGAACAAAAGAGATACGGATAAAAGAGCCGGGAGGTTTCCCATTAATCTGTTTTGCAGCCTGATGCTGTTGAGTTTTATTCCATTCCTATATACGCTTGTGAGGACAAACCTGGCCGCAAATATCCCATTCACAGACGGATTGGGCATTGCAGGCCATATTGAGTGGTTTGATTTGATTAATGAGACAATACAGGCATTTCTGATTGTGCCTTTGTATGCATTGCTGAATCAGTGTATGCAGGATACAGAGCAATTGAAAGAACGGATCTTTCAGTCGTTTTTGGTTGTGAATGTGATTTATATATTATTTTCGGTTTTTATTTTCATACACTGTAATTCGATTGTATCGGCAATGGCTTTTGACCATATGCAGGAGGTGACAAAATACCTTGCATTAGAAACCATTGGATTTATGATTGCAAATGTCGTCAGCTTTGTAAATGTGCTGTTTGTTGTTTTGGATAAGCCACGCTATATTTATGCGATGGTGGTTTTGAAGACAGTATTCACAGTGATTGGCGATTTGTCCCTGATTCCGAAGTTTGGGGTGAATGGCGTTGCATATTCAAACATTGTTGTAAATTCCATATGTGTGGTATTATGCCTGATTGCCGTATTCCGGGAAAACTTGATTGTAGTTTCCTTTCGGTTTGACAGGCCATTTGTAAAGCGCTATTTGTTTATCGGTTTATTCAGCGGAGCCCAAATCCTGCTGGATAACATAATCTATTCCGCTATAGTATGCAAAATGGTGAATGCAGTGGCGGAACAGGGGAATTATTGGACAGCAAATAATATAATATGGGGATTGATGCTGATTCCCATCTCAGCATTGTCCGAAATCATTAAAAAAGATTGCAGGGATGCATTGGCTCCAACGAAAATGAGGCATTACCATATTGTCATAATAGCAACATTCCTTGCATGGCTGTGTTTTATCCCAATGTTAAACCCATTCTTAGAACATGTAATGGGAATTAGCAATTTTGAGGCGATTAAGCATATATTAGTAGCCTTAATGCCATTTTATCTTGCATATAATTATACAGTTTTATTGGACAGCCTGTTAATTGGGTATGGCAAAACACAGTATTGCTTTGCCATATCAATGATTGTAAATCTGGTATATTACCCAATTGTATATGGATTGGCATTAAAGGGCATCTTTACGCCCAATATAACCTTTATCTGCATGATGTTTGGTTTTGGGATGGTAGTCCATTTAGGCGGCAGTATAGCCTGCTTTCTGGCATATAAAAAGCGTTTAAACAAGGCCGGCGTCCATTCCTGGCCATCACAGTAAAGTCAGAAACCTGAATGCTAAAATCTACATAAATGCATACAGGGACAGCAACTTCAAAACGGTGTTGGTTCGTATCCTTATTTTCGTCTAATTTTGGAAGTGATGCAAATCTGGCCTTTGGAAGAAACAGTTAATATTTGTGTACTCATTGACATTGTGGCAAAGAGGTTACGATTCATGGTTCAGGAATGCACTGGACTGCGCATTCCATGAGAACATGATTCAAGCGTGAGGGGCGATTTTGCGCAGCAAAACTTTAACATAGCCACCTGGGCGTCCACCCAGACAGCCGCGTAGCCATTTTCATCGCCAGCCCGTAAAATCCCTTAAGTTACTGACATTGTCCGTGAATAGCCACGCAAAAACCTTTTGGCATGTATAAGCACATCAAACCGCCGCCCAGCCATTGTGAAGCCGGACGGGGAATTTGACGTTTACGGGATTTCCCGTTATTTCAAAAGCTCATCACAAACCTTCCCCAAAGTCTCCCGTATCTGAATATGCTGCGGACAGGCTTCCTCACATTTCCCACACTTGATGCATTCGTTTGCCTGCTTTAATCCATGGCCGCCCACAAGCCATCCCTCCTGGTGCTTTGCGCGCCCCAGGTCGCGGTACAGTGTCAGATAGTTCATAGCAGTAAATGACCCGGAAATCCCAATCCCCATTGGGCACACCTTAGCGCAGTAATTGCAGGAGGTGCACGGAATCAAAGATATTTTCCCCAATTCTTCCTGTGCCTGCCTTAAGGTTTCCTTCTGGCTGTCCGTAAGCCCTGTAAAGGATTTCATATAAGAAAGGTTGTCCTTCATCTGTTCTATGCTGCTCATTCCGGAAAGGACAGTGACTACGCCCTCCAGGCCAGCGGCAAAACGTACTGCCCAGGATGCCGCAGAGCTGTCTGGCTCGGCTGCTTTTAAAATTTTTTCTACGGATTCCGGGGGCGTTGCCAGCATCCCGCCCTTTACAGGCTCCATAATAATGACAGGCTTCCCATGCTTCCTTGCCACTTCATAACACCGTTTTGACTGCACTGCCGGATTTTCCCAGTCTGCATAATTGATTTGGAGCTGGACAAATTCCATTTCCGGGTGGGCATTTAAAATTTCCTCTAATTCTTCCGGTGTGGAGTGGAAGGAGAATCCCACATGCTTGATCAGCCCGGCTTTCTTTTTTTCCTGTACCCAGTCCCACATGCCGTAGTCGTCAAAATAATGGGACCTTCCCTCGCCCAGGTTGTGCAGCAGGTAAAAGTCAAAATAGCCTGCCCCAGTCTGCGCCAGGGAGACATCAAACTGCGCATAAGCTTCTTCCTTCGTTTTGCAATTAATCCAGGCTGCATTTTTTGTGGCTAGCTGATAGCTCTCCCGTGGATAGCGTTCCACCAGCGCCTGCCGGATGGCGTTCTCGCTCCCTGCATATGCCCAGGCAGTGTCAAAATAGGTAAAGCCAGCATCCATAAATAAATCCACCATTTCCTTTACCTGCCCTACATCAATCCCATCATCCTTCTGGGGCAGGCGCATTAAGCCAAATCCTAACTTTTTGATTCCTTCACCCAAAGTACCCATATTTGATCTCTCCTTTTTTAAAAATGTGTGTTGCGCGATAATAGCCTTCGCCGTATAATAAGTATAAAGACTTCGGGCAACACGAAGTCAAGGCTTTTTTTCCATAAAGTTCCACCAGGCCATTAGGGATTATTGCCGATTATGCCAGTTGGAGGAATCAGAAGAAAACCTAAAGGCCAGGTACCAGATTATCCTGCAGCAGGAGCAGGCGCACAAAAGGGCAGCAGAGGAAAAAGCCGCAGTGGAATATATAAACCATTATGAACCATAAGGTAAAGCACTATGAGGACATTTTGGCAGGCTTGGCACCAGATGGCATGAACCTGGGCAGGGGGAGGCTGCCTGGATTAGGCAAAAGAAGTGCCCATATATTTTCAAAAACCAGTTCCAAAACCTATGATTTTGTGTTAGAATAGATTCTGATTTTTAAGAAAGGAAAAAGGCAAAGCCTTTATGGAGTAAAAATATGACAAAAGTAGTGAAATTTGGAGGGAGCTCACTGGCCAATGCCAGCCAATTTTCCAAAGCTGGCAAGATTATCCGGGCAGAAGAAAGCCGCAGATATGTAGTGCCGAGTGCACCCGGAAAGCGGAATGCCAAGGACACCAAGGTAACAGACATGCTCTACCGCTGTTATGAAATGGCAGAGGCAGAGGAGAATTTCATGCCTTTGCTGAAGAAGATCCAGGAACGCTTTGACGCCATTATCAACGGGCTGAACATGACCCTTTCCCTAAATGACGAATTTAGCGTGATCGCAGAGAATTTTCAGAAAAAGGCAGGCGCTGATTATGCAGCCTCCCGCGGGGAATACTTAAATGGGAGGGTCATGGCAGGCTATTTGGATTTTGAGTTTATAGATGCCGCGGAAGTGATCGTGTTCAAAGAAGATGGAGAGTTTGATGCGGAAAAAACAAACGAGGTTCTTTCAGAACGCCTGAAAACTTGTGAGCGTGCTGTGATACCAGGATTTTACGGCGCAAAGGAGGATGGCACGGTAAAGACATTTTCCCGCGGCGGCTCTGACATTACGGGTTCTATCGTAGCAAAGGCGATTCAGGCGGATATTTATGAGAATTGGACAGATGTTTCTGGGTTTTTAATTGCAGATCCCCGGATCATTGAGAATCCGGAGGTAATTAAGGTGATTACATACCGGGAACTGCGGGAGCTTTCCTATATGGGAGCCACCGTCCTGCATGAGGATGCCGTATTCCCGGTGCGCAAAGAGGGGATTCCCATCAATATACGAAATACGAATAAGCCAGAGGATCCAGGCACGCTGATCGTGGAAAGCACCTGCCGCCAGCCGGATTATACCATTACTGGGATTGCCGGGAAGAAAGGGTTTGTGGCTGTCAATATTGAAAAAGATATGATGAATTCAGAGGTAGGGTTCGGGAGGAAGGTCTTGTCTGCATTTGAAGACCATGGCATTTCCTTTGAACACGTACCTTCCGGTATAGATACGTTGACCGTGTTTGTCCATCAGGAGGAATTTGAGGGGAAGGAACAGCAGGTTCTCTCAGCAATCCACCGTTACGCCCAGCCAGACAGCATTGACCTGGAAGGGAACCTTGCCCTGATTGCAGTGGTAGGGCGTGGCATGCGGTCCACCAGGGGCACTGCCGGAAGGATTTTCTCTGCCCTTGCCCACGTGAATATAAATGTGAAGATGATTGACCAGGGATCCAGTGAACTGAATATTATCATTGGGGTGCAGAACAGCGATTTCGAAGCGGCGATCCGGGCGATTTATGATATTTTTGTGGTGACGCAGATTTAAGGAGACAAGGGTCATGGCGAAAAAAAAGAGACAGCCAAGGGGAAAGGATCTGAAATGGGATAAGCTGGACAATACGGCGAACCTGTTTCCGGTAATCGCTGGTGAGAGCATGAGCAATGTTTACCGGATTTCTGTGATCCTCAAAGAAGATGTCCAGCAAGAGCTTTTGCAGGAGGCTTTGGAAATGGTGCTGCCCTGGTTTGATATATTCCAGGTGCGCATGCGCAGCGGGATGTTTTGGTATTATTTCGAGACAAACCAGAAGCCGGCGCCCATAGTGAAAGAGGAATACCGCTATCCCTGCCAGTATATTTCCCCTAACCGGAACCGCAACTATCTGTTCCGCGTCAACTATTACAAGAACCGGATCAACCTGGAGGTTTTCCATGTCCTGACCGATGGGATGGGCGGCATTACCTTTTTGCGGGAGCTGACGTACCAGTACCTGCGCCTGGCGCACCCCGCCCTGCGGGAGAAGCTGGGGGACGGCCTGTGCAGCGACACCTCCCTGAGCCGGGAGGACAGCTACCTGAAAAATTACCGCAAAAGCCATAAAAAAGGCTATAAGACACAACGTGCCTTCCTGGTAAAAGGCGAGAAATTAAAGCCCTTCGAATTAGGCGTGATACATGGCTATCTCCCGATCCCAGACTTAAAAAGGGTGTGCAGAGCCTATGGCGTTTCCATTAATGAATATCTGGTGGCTGCCTTCCTATGGAGTATCTACCAGGAATGCCTCCATGGCATGCCCAGCAAACGCCCTATCAGCTCCTGTGTCCCCGTAAACCTGCGCCCCTATTTCAATTCCATCACCCTGAAAAATTTCTTTGTGATTGTTTCCGCTGTATTCTGTCCCCAAAAGGAAAGCTACAGCTTTGAGGAAGTGGTGCAGATTGTGGCCGGCAGCCTGCGCAGCCAGATTAACCGTGAGCATTTAGAAAACCTTTTTGCCTACAATGTATCAAATGAAAAGAATTTCATCCTGCGGGCTGTCCCCTTGTTTCTGAAAAGCATAGCCATGCGCCATGTATACCGGACCAGCGCCCTTGCCAATACCACTACCGTAACAAACATCGGCAATATCCAGGTACGGGAGGAATACCAGGACTACATTGAATGCTTTTCCTCTTTTCTCTCCATGTCCAAAGGCCAGAGCATCAAAGGGAATATTTGCTCTTACCGCGACACCCTGGTATTTAGCATCAGCAGCACCCTTGCAGATGTTTCCATACAACGCGGCTTTTTCCGGAAGCTGGCAGAGGATGGCATCCCTGTGAAAATTGAGACGAATGGAGTTTATGAAGAATGAGAGAGTGCAAAAAATGCAGGGTAGAGGTCTTAGATGACACCAGTGTCTGCCCCCTTTGCAGCAACGTCCTGGAAATCACAGAGGGCAGCCAGGGATGCACTGGCTATCCAGACGTAAAAGCAGCGTCCCGCAAATATGCCCTGGCTCTGCGCTTATACAGTTTCCTGGCAATTGTACTGGAGGCTGCCCTGATTACCATCAATTACCTGAAATTCAATGGAATCTGGTGGTCTGCCATCAGCGGCGCCGCCTTTCTGTACTTTTATGTTACGCTGCGCTATTCCCTTCAGAAGAACACCGGTTACCAAAAACGCATTATCATACAGATTATTGGCGCTGTGGTTTTGGTCATTGCCATTGACCACATTTTAGGCTATCAAAGGTGGTCTGTAAATTACGTCCTGCCAGGAGCCATTCTGCTTCTGGATGTAACCATCATTATTTTGATGCTCCTAAACATCCAAAATTGGCAGAGTTATATCCCCATGCAGATTTTAACGGTAGTCTCTGCGATGGCCTGTATCCTGCTGTGGAGACGGGGGTTTATCACAAGCCCCATTCCGACCCTTGTGGCAATGGGATGCTCTGTATGCATGCTTTTAGGCACACTGATGATTGGTGACAGAAAGGCGAAGGCAGAGTTAAAGCGGCGGTTCCATGTGTGAGGGAGGCTGCCCATTTGATATAGGAGAACATATGAATCAAGTCAGCATAAGAGGAAGGGTAATCCGTGACATGATCGCCCACATATCCAATGACAACCGAATAGGCCAAAAACTAAAATCCGGCGAGCTCCGCAAAAAGCTCATAGAACCGAAATGGAAATGCCCCAACTGCTTTACCCTGGATCATGTCTCCCTGGAAAATTTCCAAATGGAGTTCTTAACCCGCAAAGATTCCCCCAGGCGGGACTACATTATCCTCCAGCTTCATGGCGGCGGCTATATCGGTGCCATGCGCAACGCCTACCGATCTTTTGCCGGCCTGTACAACGAAGTCAGCAAGGGTATGGGTGTTTTGACGGTTGATTACCGCGTAGCCCCAGAAAATCCCTATCCAGCAGCACTTGAAGATGCCGTGGAGGCCTACCGCTGGCTGAAATCCAGCGGATGGCACAGCCAGCAGATCATTGTGGCTGGCGATTCCGCAGGCGGCGGCCTTGCCCTGGCGCTTTGTATGTACCTGAAAGACCATAACCGCAGGCTGCCTGGCGGCTTAGTCCTGATGTCTCCCTGGGCAGACCTGACGGCCAGCGGCCCCTCCTATGAAGATAATTATGGGCGTGATCCCTTGTTTGGGAACAGCAGGGACAGCCTGATCTACAACCGTGACTATGTAGGGCAGAATGACCCCCGCCATCCCTACCTTTCCCCTATGTTTGGGGAATACTGGGGCTTTCCGCCCATGCTGATCCAGGCTGGATCTGTGGAAATGCTTCTAAGCGACTCTGTAGGCGTGGCTTACTGGGCGCAGCAGCAGGGGGTGAAGGTGAGGCTGCATATTTACAAGGGGATGTTCCATGTATTTCAGATGGGGATGATGATGATGCCGGAATCCAAAATGGCATGGCGGGAAGTTGGCAGGTATTTTGAGGTAATTACTGGAAAATAGAGGGGCTTTTGTGGCCAGGTGCGGCTTTTGGGGCGTAAATAGTATGAAATTTTGTCGAAAAATCAAAAAAATATTGACATATCAAGGGATATGAGGAAAAATAGTAGTAGGGGTTATTGCTATGGCGGCTTTTGGGCCGCGGATAGCAGCATGGGGGTATTGGAGAGTCACATATCCTGATTTTATAGGAAAAAGAGGTTGAAAAAAATGGCTATTGGCACGAACAAAAAACTTGTCAGGTCCGTTGCGGCATTGCAGAAGGACGATTATTCTGCAAGCCCGGATCTGCAGGAGATTTACCAGCGTTTGGAAAATGGGAGGAAACAGTTTGCTGAGATTATGGAGAAGAATATCCATGCCGTGATGCAGATCAGTTCCTTGGATCTGATGATGCATCATGAGGTGGATGAGATCATGAAAATTTCTCAGAATGTGGCAACAGCGGCAGAGGTGATTTTTGGGACGTCCACAGGCACCGCTGCAGCGGGCGGGGATGGGACCAGTTCCCATGAAGCCCTCACCAATACCATCATTAAGGTTTCCGAGGATACGGAAGAGGTATACCAGAAGATTGAAGAAGGGCAGAAGGAGCTGACAGCGATACGCGATTTGTCAGAACAGACCATGCAGGTATCCCAGGAGATGCAGAAGGACATGGAGGATCTGTTCCAGGTGATCAACCGTATGAACGAGGTGATTGCAGGGATTGACGCAATCTCCCTGCAGACGAAATTGCTGGCATTAAATGCCTCCATAGAGGCAGCGCATGCAGGCACGATGGGAAAGGGGTTTGCCGTTGTGGCGGATGAGATCCGAAGCCTGGCGGAAGAGACCCAGAAGCTGACCAGCAGCATGGGGGAATTTGTGGAGGGAATTAAGGGAGCCTCCCAGAAGAGTTCCGCAAGCACCCAGAATACCATGGAGGCTTTAAGCTCTATGGCAGAACGGATTGGGAATGTATGGGCATTGAATGATGAGAACCAGAGGCGGGTTTCGGATGTTAGCCAATCTGTCACTTCCCTTGCAGCCGTCAGTGAGGAGATCACCAGTTCCATGACGGAGATGGAGAACCAGCTGCACAACAGCACAGACTTTATGCAGGAGATTGGGAATGAGATGAAGAAGACGGCAGAGCCTGTGGCAGAGATTGAGAAGGTTCTGGACGATGCCTTAAAGCAGATGGGGAATATGGCAGAGGATGCTTTCTACCATTTGGAGAACCTGGAATTCTGTAAATATATGAGAAGCGCTATTTCAGCGCACAATAAATGGCTGGATAATTTAAAAAGCATGGTGCTGGAGCGGCATGTAATGCCAATCCAGCTGGATTCCTCAAAATGTGGGTTTGGGCATTTTTATTATTCTATTACTCCCAAGATTCCCGGCGTGAAGCAGATTTGGGCGGAATTAGGGCCGAAGCATGAGAAGTTCCACGGGTATGGCTCCCAGGTCATCCAGGCGTTGTTCCAGGAGGATTACCAGAAGGCAGAGCAGCTTTACCAGGAAGCGAAGGATTATTCCAGAGGGCTGATCGCAGATATGGAAAAAATCCTGCAGATTGCAGAAGGGTAAGCGCTTTACGGCAAATTGGCGGCAAAAGAAAACAAATGTTTGAAAATTTTAGGGCATCAGGAAAAGGGTTTTGCCTTTTCTGGTGCCTTTTTGTTGCTTTTTGCAGAAAAGGCCTCAGATACTGAAATTTGCTATTGCTTTTTTGGGGACGATAGGCTAGAATGGGTAATAAAAGTGGAGGAAAGTGGTGCTTCGTGGAGGAAAAGTGGTAGCCAAAAGGTGATTTCTATGTTCATGGGAGAGTACAACCACACAATTGACGCAAAAGGAAGGCTGATTGTCCCGGCTAAATTCAGAGAGCTGTTAGGGGATGAATTTGTAGTGACAAGGGGGCTGGACGGATGCCTGTTTGTATATCCCAAGGAAGAATGGAAGGCCATTGAGGCAAAGTTCCGGGAAGTATCGCAATTTTCCAAAGATGCCCGTAAGTTTGCCCGGTTTTTCTTTGCAGGCGCAGCGGCCTGTGAGGTGGACAAGCAGGGGCGTATACTCTTGCCCTCCGTCTTGCGGGAATTTGCCGGGATTCAGAAAGAGGTTGTCCTGGCGGGCGTTGTGAGCCGCATTGAGATTTGGAGCAAAGACAGATGGCAGGCGGAAAATGGGTACGACGGCATGGAAGAGGTTGCGGAGCATATGGCAAGCCTGGGGCTTATGATCTAGTATAACCCACACCAATTAACCGCACATTTCACTTGTCTAAATTGCCATCTGGCTGCGTTGTCGTCAATCAGCGTATCCACCGCTACGCCTCATTCTTCCGCCTTGCAGGCTGAAAATTTATCCTGCGTGAAAGGTATCAGTAATTAGTGTGGGTTATACTAGGAAAGGGGCTTTATGGAATTTCAGCATAAATCAGTGCTTTTAGAAGAAGCAGTCGCATACTTGGATATAAAAACAGATGGGATTTATGTGGACGGTACCCTGGGCGGAGGCGGCCATGCCTTTGCAATCTGTAAAAGGCTGTCTGAGGGCGGCAGGCTTGTGGGGATTGACCAGGATGCGGAAGCCATTCAGGCGGCTTCCAAAAAGCTGGCGGGATTTGCAGGCAAGGTACAGATTGTGCAGAGTAACTTCTGCAGGATGCGGGATGTGCTGGCAGGGCTTGGAATTGCCCAGGTGGATGGGATTTTGCTGGATTTGGGCGTATCCTCCCATCAGCTGGATGACCCAAAGCGCGGATTTGCCTACCGCATGGACGCCCCTTTGGATATGCGGATGGACAAGCGCCAGGAATTTACGGCAAGGGATTTGGTCAATACATACAGCGAGGCGGATCTGTGCCGTATCATCCGTGAATATGGGGAGGAGAGATTTGCCAGGAATATCGCCAGGCGTATCGTGTCTGCCAGGGCAGAAAGGGCAATCCAGACGACAGGGGAGCTGACAGAGATCATTCGGGCAGCCATACCAGCCAAGGCGCAAAAAGGCGGCGGGCATCCAGCCAAACGTACCTTTCAGGCTATCCGGATTGAGCTGAACCGGGAATTGGAAGCGCTACAGGATTCTTTGGAGGATATGGTCGGCCTGCTGTGTCCAGGGGGGAGGATCGGCGTGATCACGTTCCATTCCTTAGAAGACAGGATTGTAAAAAATATATTCCGCAGAAGTGAAAAGCCATGTACCTGCCCAAGTGATTTTCCGATATGCGTATGCGGGAAGAAGCCATTGGGAAAGGCAGTTACCAAAAAGCCCATTCTCCCTGGTGAAGAGGAGCTTTTGGATAATCCGCGTTCTAAGAGCGCAAAGCTCAGGGTATTTGAGCGCAGTCTAAAGTAGGCTTAGGTTGCCGGCAGGCAATGAGGCGGATTTGCAGATGTCCGTTTTGCATAAGAGGCCTGTCCTTAGAAGGAGGGCGGGCAACCTGAAAATCTTAACAGAACAGGAGTGAAGTAAGTGAGGCAGCAAGAGGGAAATAAGACGGACAAAAGAAGAACAGCGCAGTTTGTGGATGGGAATACGGCAAAGGATATGCAGTCAGCGCCCCAAAGACGTGGGGAAGAAGTGCACCGTGAGCTGGAAAGGAAGAAAAAGCGTGACAAGGAAGAGCAGGAGCGCAGGCAGAAGCTGGACAAGGAGCAGCGGGAGCGTAAACGCAAGCTGCGCGCTACTGCCCGCAAAAACCAGGAACGGGCGCTGCAGATGAGCCCGGGTTATCTGCTTTTTGTGGCCGCTGCCCTGGTAGTTATGGCAGGGGTAACCGTTTGCTATCTGCAGATGCGTGCAGAGCTCACCAGGAACACCAAGAGGGTAGCATCCTTAGAGAGCGAGGTGCTGACCTTAAAATCCAACAATGATTCCAAGCAGCAAAAGCTGGAGGCTTCAATAGACCTGGAGGCCATCCGTAAGAAAGCCATGGAAGAGCTGGGCATGGTATACCCTTCGCAGGGGCAGATTGAGTACTTTGAGATGAAGGACAGCGATTATATGAACCAGTACAAAGAGATACCCTCAAAATAAGGAAGGCAGGAGCATTGGCAAGAAGAAAGAAGATTCCCAAAAGAAGAAAAAAGCCTGCAAAGTTTCTAAGGCGTATGAAAAAAAAGCTGTTTTTGATGGTTGGCTTTATTATGGTATTGCTGTGCGCATTGGTGGGAAGGCTTACTTACATTGAGCAAGTGAAAGGCAAACAGTATGAAAAGCAGGTTCTCAGCCAGCAAGGGTACAGCAGCCAAAGCCTTCCCTATCAGCGCGGGAAGATCCTGGATACCAAAGGCACGATTTTAGCCAACAGCGTCGATGTTTACAATTTAGTCCTGGATTGCAAGCAGATTAACGAAGAGACGGATGACGAAAAAAAGGAAAAGAAATATTTCGATCCTACGGTAGAGGCGATACTGAAGTGTTTCCCAGATGTGACAGAAGAAGAAGTAAGGGCTGCCCTGACAGAAAAACCGGACAGCCGTTATTTTGTTTTGCGTAAAAAGCTTTATTATGATGAGATCGTTGGGTTCCAGGAGCTGGTGGCTGAGGTAAATGATAAGGGCAAAAAGGTAAACCCCAATGTACAGGGCGTGTGGTTTGAAAAGGAATACCAGAGGGAATACCCCTATGATACCCTTGCCAGTAAAATCCTGGGCTATACTGTTACAGGGGATGAAGGCATTGGCGGCCTGGAAGGGCAGTATAACAGTGTTTTAAATGGGATCAATGGGCGGCAGTATGGCTTTTTGAATGCAGACAACAACGTAGAGAGGACAGTAAAAGAGGCGGTAAATGGCAAGAGCCTGGTCACCACCATTGACATCAATGTACAGAGGGTGATTGAGAAGAAGATTGCAGAGTTCCAGGAAGCGCACCGGAATGAAATACGGGAAGGCGCAGGAAGCGAAAATACGGCCGTGCTTGTTATGAATCCGCAAAACGGCGAAATCCTGGCGATGTCTGACGCGTTTGTCTATAACCTCAATAATCCCAGGGATCTTTCCTTGTATTATACAGAGGGGGAGCAGAATGCCTGGGATGACGAAGAAAAAATAGAGAAGATGAACCAGATCTGGCAGAATTACTGTGTTACCAATACCTTTGAGCCAGGTTCCACAGCCAAACCCTTTACGGTGGCTACCGGATTGGAGACAGGCAAAGTCCGGGAATGGTATGACTGTGACGGACAGGAGCTGGTTGGCGGTCATGAGATCCACTGTGTGCAGCGTTCCGGCCATGGCTCACAAAGCCTGGAGCAGACCATTATGAATTCCTGCAACGACGCAATGATGCAGATGGCGGTGGAAATCGGAAAAGAGGATTTCTACAAATACCAAAATATCTTTGGATTTGGCCTGCAGACCCATATTGACCTTCCAGGGGAGCCATCCTTCTTTTTCCTTTACAATGCAGAAACCACAGATGCCGCATCCCTGGCCACCAATTCCTTTGGGCAGAACTTTAACGTGAATATGGTGCAGCTTGCCTCTGCCTTTGCTTCCCTGATTAATGGCGGTTACTATTATCAGCCCCATCTTGTGAAGAGGATTCTGGATGACAACGGGAATACCGTGCAGAATATAGGATCATTGGTGCTGAAGCAGACTGTTTCCAAGCAGACCAGTGATACGCTGCGGGGCTACCTTTACAAAACAGTTTCTGAAGGCACTGGGAAAAGCGCGAAGGTGGAAGGCTATTCCATGGGCGGCAAGACGGGGACCGCAGAAAAAGGAGACCGGAAAGAAGACAGGTATATTGTTTCCTTTATTGGATTTGCCCCAGTGGAGAAGCCGGAGGTATTAGTCTATGTGGTGATTGACGAAGCCAATGTGCCCCAGGATCAGCAAAGCAGCGCCTTGGCAACAGCCTTGGCAAAGGATATTTTTACAGAGATCCTTCCTTATTTAAATATATTTCCAGATGAAGGGGCTCAGGCAGATACAGATGGCCAGGACAGGGCATCTGGAGAGGGAGGCGAACCCTCCCAGGAACCCAATGGGGAAGGCGATGGCGGGTCTTCCCAAGAGCCCAATGGGGAAAGCCAGGACGGCTCCGCTGGAGAAGGAAGGCAATGGCAGGATCCAAATGGAAGCCAGGGCTCAGGCACAACGGGGGAAGGGAGCCAGGAACCAGGCTCCGAAGGAGAAAATCCAGGCCAACCAGGCGATGGCGGCTCTTTTGGGGATGGGGAGGAAGGCGGCGCGCCTGAAACGGGAGAAGGAAGCACATCCCCTGTCACAGGTGAGCCAGAATACCCTGCAGAAGGCGTGCCGGCGACGATGCCAATGGATACGTATCCATAATGGTGCAATTTGCATAAATTGTACATAACCTCATGAAAAGTGTAATAGATTATAATAATTGATTTTGTGAGGTTTGTATATGTTTCGCAACAAAACCTATAACCGCCGTAAATTACTGCTTGTTTTTTCTGTAGTGACGGTGATTTTGCTGCTTTTGGCAGGAAGGCTGGTGTATCTGATGGTTTTTTGCTCTGAATATTATGGCCAAAAAGCAGAAGACTTGCATGAGCGGGAACGGGACATTAAGGCGGCGCGTGGGAAGATTGTAGATGCCACAGGCACCGTATTGGCTACAAACCGTACGGTGTGCACGATTTCCGTGATTCACAGCCAGATCAAGGATCCAGAACAGGTGATTGAGGTTCTTGCAAAAGAACTGGAGATGGATACAGAGACGGTGCGAAAGCGTGTGGAAAAGGTGAGCTCTATTGAGCGGATCAAATCCAATGTGGACAAAGAGACAGGCGACCGTATCCGCAATTATAGCCTGGGGGGAATAAAGGTAGATGAGGATTACAAGCGCTATTACCCTTATGGTAGCCTGGCTTCCAAGGTATTGGGCTTCACAGGCGGGGATAATCAGGGTATTATCGGCCTGGAGGTTGTCTATGAGGACTATTTAAAAGGCAGCAATGGCAAAATACTGACCCTTACGGATGCAAGGGGGGTGGAAATTGAAAATGCCGGGGAGCGGCGCCAGGAGCCGATAGACGGCAAAAACCTGCACATCAGCCTGGATTACAATATTCAAATGTATTGTGAGCAGGCAGCAAAGAAGGTTATGGAAGCAAAGTCTGCAGACGGCGTTTCCATTATTGTTATGAATCCGCAGAATGGGGAGATTATGTCCATGGTGAATGTCCCAGAGTTTGACTTGAACAGCCCATTTACCCTGGTGCAGAAGGAGGAGCCCCAAGAAGAACCTTTACAGGCGGAAGAAACCCTCCAGCAAACGTCTTCACAGCCAGCAGATGAAAAAAAAGAGGAAGGCCAGGAAAATACCCAGGACCTGCTGAACCAAATGTGGAGGAACCCCTGCATCAGCGACACCTACGAGCCTGGCTCAGTATTTAAAATCATTACGGCCTCCTCTGCTTTTGAGGAAGGCGTGGTAAGCTTAAACGACCATTTTTTCTGTCCTGGCTACAAGCTGGTGGAGGATCGGAGGATCCATTGCCACAAACGGGTAGGCCACGGCTCGGAAGATTTCACCCAGGGGATTATGAATTCCTGCAATCCGGTATTTATTGAGCTTGGCCAGCGGCTGGGCGTGGATAATTTTTACAAATATTTCCAGCAATTCGGCCTATTATCCAAAACGGGCATTGACCTGCCGGGAGAGGCGGCTACCATTATGCATAATAAGAAAAATGTGGGGCCTGTAGAGCTGGCCACTATATCCTTCGGCCAGTCCTTCCAGATCACGCCTATCCAGCTTGCCACCACCGTGTCCTCTTTGGTAAATGGCGGCAGCAGGGTTACCCCACATTTTGGCGTTTCCGTCAAGGATGACCAGGGCAAACTGATAGAAACCCTGGAATATCCTGTGCAGGAAGGCATTGTAAGCAGCCAGACATCTGAAACCCTCCGTTCTGTTTTGGAAAAGGTAGTATCTGAGGGCAGCGGCAATAAGGCCTATATTGAAGGTTTTTCTATCGGCGGGAAAACGGCTACTTCCCAGACGCTGCCCCGAAGCGCCAATAAATATATTTCCTCTTTCCTGGGCTTTGCCCCGGCGGAGGATCCCCAGGTGCTTGCATTAGCTATTATTAACAATCCCCAGGGCATTTATTATGGGGGGACTATTGCAGCCCCTGTGGTAAAAGAGATATTTTCCAATATCCTGCCCTACCTTGGGATTGAAAAGCAGGCCGCTGCTCCCAGTTCTGAGGCTGCCGATAGCAGCGGTTCGGGGCAGGATTAAAAGCTTTACTGGAAAAACCCCCTTGCATAACGCGAAAAAAGGCTCTATAATAGAAAAGCTGCTACATTCCAGCGAAAAAATACGATGGGCGAAAACATCGTAAAAACGAAGAGGTGCAGAGAAAATGACACAAAAAGTAATAATCCCGGTACTCATTTCCTTCGCTATCACTTCCTTACTAGGCCCGGTAATCATTCCCCTCCTAAGGAAAATGAAGGCAAGGCAGACAGAACGGGAAGAATTAAAATCCCATTTGAAAAAAACAGGCACTCCCACGATGGGCGGTTTGATGATCCTGGCAGGCATTATAGCCACATCCCTGATCTACATGAAGGATTACCCAAAGATTATGCCAATCCTATTTGTAACGGTGGGCTTTGGCGTAGTAGGGTTTTTGGATGATTTCCTGAAAGTGGTGCTGCACCGTACGGATGGCCTTATGCCAGGCCAAAAGATGGCGGGGCAGTTTTTGGTGACAGGCATATTTGCCCTTTATCTTTACCGCTATACGGATGCCCCTTCTAAGATGCTGATTCCTTTCACAGGCGGCTTTGAAAACGGCGTATACCTGGATCTGGGGTGGCTTGCGGTACCGGTCATGTTCCTGGCCATTATCGGGACGGTGAATGGCGCGAACTTTACCGATGGCTTAGATGGCCTTGCTTCCAGCGTCACCGTCCTGATTGCAACGTTCTTTTCTGTGGTTGCCATTGGAACCCAAAGCGGCGTAGAGCCCATTACCTGTGCTGTGGTGGGTGCCCTTCTGGGCTTTTTGCTCTTTAATGTGTACCCTGCCAGTGTATTTATGGGGGATACAGGTTCGTTGGCCCTGGGCGGCTTTGTGGCCTCTACGGCTTATATGATGCAGATGCCGATTTTTATTTTAATTGTAGCGCTGATCTATTGGGTAGAGCTTTTGTCTGTTATGATACAGGTAACATATTTCAAAAAGACAGGCGGGAAACGCATTTTCCGTATGGCGCCCATCCATCACCATTTTGAACTGGGCGGTTGGTCAGAGACTAGGGTAGGGGCGGTATTTTCCATAGTGACTGCCATCCTGTGCCTGATCGGCCTTCTTGCCTTATAATGCGCATAAGGATCGCAGGGAGGGAATTACATTGGATTTACAAGGAAAAAAATTTTTGGTGGCAGGCACCGGCCTCAGCGGGATTGCCGCCGCAGAGCTGCTAAAGAGGCAAGGCTTTTCTGTCTGTCTCTATGATGGGAACCAAAGCCTGGAGGAAGGGGAAATCCGGAAGAAGTCTGCATTATTGCAAGATGTAGAAATCGTTCTGGGCAGCCTGCCCCAGGAAGTGTTAGGAAGCTGTGATATTGCTGTTTTAAGCCCCGGGATCCCGACAGATATCCCTGTTGTGGAGTCCATGCGCCAGGCAGGGCTGGAGATCTGGGGGGAAATCGAATTGGGCTATGCTTTTGAAAAGGGCAGGGTGCTTGCCATCACAGGCACCAATGGGAAGACGACCACAACAGCATTATTGGGAGAGATCATGAAAAGCCACTTCCCCCATGTGCAGGTGGTGGGGAATATCGGGGTTCCCTATACGGCCCTGGTATCTGGGACAGAGGAAGGTTCTGTGACAGTGGCAGAAATCAGCAGCTTCCAATTAGAGACGGTTCGTAATTTTTGCCCTCAGGTGTCGGCTATCTTAAATATCACGCCAGACCACCTGAACCGGCACCATACCATGGAAATTTACCAGGAGGCCAAGAAACGGATTGCCATGAACCAGGGAGCCAGCCAGGTTTGCGTGTTGAATTATGAGGATTTGGCTCTGCGGGAATTTGCATCCCAGACGAAGGCGAAGCCTTTGTTTTTCAGCAGTGCAAGGAAATTGAAGGAAGGCATATACCTGGATGGGGAACAGATTGCCTGGGCATGGGAAGGGCAGGTGTCCACAGTCTGCAGCATCAGGGATTTACAGCTGATTGGGAAGCACAATTACGAAAATGTTATGGCTGCCACAGCAATGGCCTTGGTTTTTGGGGTTCCAATGGAAAAGATACGGAAGGCTTTGGCTGCATTTTCCGCTGTGGAGCACAGGATTGAATACGTAGCGACAAAAAGGGGCGTACGTTTTTACAATGATTCCAAAGGCACGAACCCAGACGCTGCCATTCAGGCTGTCCGGGCAATGGAATGGCCGACTTTGCTGATTGGGGGAGGCTACGACAAGGATTCGGAATATGATGCGTGGATCCAATCTTTTAGCGGGAAGGTGAAGAAACTAGTGCTGCTGGGCGCCACCCGGGAGAAAATTCGTGATACAGCCGTCCGTTTGGGCTATCCCCCAGAGGATATCCTTTTTGCAGAAAGCTTGCAGGAAGCGGTGGACAAATGCGTCCTCCATGCGGTAAAAGGGGACGCCGTCCTGCTATCCCCGGCCTGTGCAAGCTGGGGGATGTTTAAAAACTATGAGGAGCGGGGAGATAAATTCAAAGAGATGGTGAGGGCGGTCAAGGAGGAAAATTAAGGAAATCATAAGTCAGGAGCGCTGATATGGGCAGAAAAAGAGAGGCAGACAAAAGACAAAGGAAAAGCCGTTATTTTGACTACAGCCTGCTGCTTATTGTAGTATTTCTCATATGCTTTGGGCTGGTGGTGCTTTATAGCACAAGCGCTTACAATGGGCAGGTCAAATTTGGCGATCCAGGCTATTATCTCAAGAAGCAGCTGTTTGCAGATTTGGTGGGAATTGCGGTAATGGCGTTTGTTGCCAGCATTGATTACCGGGTATGGCGGTACTTCTGGCTGCTTGCTTATGCCGTTGGCCTGGGGCTTTGCGTGATTGTGCTTTTTGTAGGTGACAGCCTCAATGGGGCGAAGCGGTGGCTGGATCTGGGCTTTATCAGCTTCCAGCCGTCGGAAGCGGCGAAGCTGGCAATCATTGTGTTTCTTGCGACGGTTATCAGCCGCCTGCCAAAGCAGATTGGGAAGTTTAAAACGCTGGTGAAGATTATGGTGGTTGTATCGCCTATGGCAGGGATTGTGGCAATTGAGAACCTGAGCACGGCTGTCATCATTATGGGGATTGCCATTGCCTTGGTATTTGTGGCCAGCCCAAAGTATATGCAGTTTTTTGCCCTGGGTGGGGCAGTGCTTGCGTCAGGGGCAGCTTTTGTTGTGTTCGAGTCTTACCGTGCAGACCGATTTAAAATCTGGCTGCATCCAGAGAAATATGAGAAAGGCTACCAGACGCTTCAGGGCCTATATGCGATTGGGTCAGGCGGCCTCTTTGGAAAAGGCCTGGGGGCAGGGATGCAGAAGCTGGGATTTGTGCCAGAGGCACAGAATGATATGATTTTTTCGATTATCTGTGAAGAACTGGGGCTGTTCGGCGCCATCTGCGTAATCCTTCTGTTTGCTATTTTAATCTGGCGTTTTATGGTCATTGCCAGCAATGCACAGGATCTGTACGGGGCATTGCTTGTGACAGGCGTGCTGGCGCATATTGCGATCCAGGTGATCCTGAATATTGCGGTTGTGACCAACTCCATACCAAATACAGGTATTTCCCTTCCATTCATTAGTTATGGAGGCACGTCCATTGTGTTTTTAATGGCGGAGATTGGCTTGGCGCTGAGCGTTTCCAGGGGAATCCCGCTGGAAGAATAAGCGGAGGGTTTTAGCATGGGAAGAAGAAAGAAAAAAAGAAGGCGCTTTAAAGCCTTTATGCGGCTGTTTTTTGTTTTGGCGCTGTTGGTTGGGGCGGGGGCGCTTGCCGTGACGAAGGTATTTACCGTAGAAAAAGTGGAAATTGTGGGAAGCGAGTATTATCAGGACGAATCTATTTCCAATTGGCTGTTGGACGATGAGTATTCCTGGAACAGTTTATATGTGTTTTTTAAATACAAATTTGTGGAGCCAAAGGAGATGCCATTTGTGGACAATATGGAAATTTCCCTGAAATCCCCCCATGTGCTGCAGGTACATGTCTATGAGAAGGTGCTCCTGGGGCGGGTCTATATCAAGGCCCTGGGGCAGAATGCTTATTTTGACAAGGATGGGTTTGTGGTGGAGATGTCTTCGGATGTGATTAAAAAGATCCCCCAGGTCACTGGCCTGGATGTGGATCAGATCGTGCTGTATGAGAAGCTTCCCATCAAGGAAAAGCATGTGCTGAAAAACCTGTTGTCAGTAACCCAGATACTGAAAAAATTTGAGCTGGTGCCCAATAGTGTGAGGTACAATGGGGAGAATGGATTTACGCTGAAATATGGCGATATCATGGTGGTAATGGGAGAAGCTGACAGCTTAAATGACAAAATTACAAGGCTGGCCCATATTATGCCCAAATTGGAAGGGAAAAAGGGAACCCTGCATTTGGAGGGATGGACAGAGAATACAACAGATATTACTTTTGAAACCTCAGGATAAGTAAAAATATGCTGAAAAAAAAAGAATTTTATCTCATATTGCAAAAAAATGGCGAAAAAAAGTAAGTAAAAATAAAAATATCTGTTGATTAATTCTTTAAAAAATTATACTATGTATACAGGCTAAAATAGGATTCAAGTCATATGAATTGTTTATATATGGGATAAAGGAGGAAGAACCTTGCTTGAGATAGTGACAACCGAAGCAGAGTCTGGCGCAAAAATCATTGTAATCGGTGTGGGTGGCGCTGGGAATAATGCGGTAAATAGAATGATTGACGAAAATATTGGCGGTGTTGAGTTTGTCGGAGTCAATACCGATAAGCAGGATCTGATACGTTGCAAAGCTCCTACGTTGGTCCAGATTGGCGAGAAGCTCACAAAGGGGCTGGGAGCCGGGGCAAAGCCAGAAATCGGGCAGAAGGCAGCTGAGGAGAGCATAGAAGAGCTGACGGCTGAGATCAAGGGTGCAGATATGGTATTTGTGACCTGCGGCATGGGCGGCGGAACTGGGACAGGCGCTGCGCCAGTAGTGGCAAGGATTGCGAAGGAAATGGGGATTTTGACCGTAGGCGTAGTGACAAAGCCCTTTCGGTTTGAGGCAAAGACCCGGATGGTGAATGCGTTAAGCGGCATTGAGAACTTAAAGGAAAGCGTGGATACGCTGATTGTGATTCCGAATGACAAGCTTTTGGAGATTGTGGACAGGCGCACGACCATGCCGGAAGCCCTCAAGAAAGCGGATGAGGTGCTCCAGCAGGCAGTGCAGGGGATTACAGACTTAATCAATGTGTCAGCATTGATCAATTTGGATTTTGCGGATGTCCAGACGGTTATGAAGGATAAGGGAATGGCACATATTGGCATTGGCATGGCTAAAGGGGATGACAAGGCCCTGGAGGCTGTGAAGCTTGCAGTAGAGAGCCCGCTGCTGGAGACAACGATTGCAGGAGCTACCCATGTACTTATTAATATTTCTGGGGATATTTCCCTTATGGATGGCAATGACGCGGCCAGCTATGTGGAAGATCTGGCTGGAGATAATGCCAATGTTATCTTTGGGGCTAAGTTTGATGAGACTATGACGGATGAGGCGATTATTACGGTAATTGCCACAGGGCTGGAGGATGCGGCATCCCAGCCACAGATTATGCCAGGCATGAAGCAGCATGTGCAGCAGCCGGTTTCCAGGGCGGCCAGGACAGCGGCTTCTGGAACGGTGAAGCCGATTGGGAATATGAGGACCACTGGGGCAGGGGCTACGCGGACAACCCATTCTACGATGCAGCCAGGCTCCAGGGGGAGTTTTGGGACGGCGCCTTCCGGGTTTGGGGTGCAGCAGCCCCGCAGGCCAGAGGCTAACAGTGGGGAGCGGGACATTAAGATTCCAGAGTTTTTGAAGAATACGAGGAAGTGAGCCTTTTGCCTTTTTGTGTAAATCTCTTTTTGTATGGGGGATGCGGCTTGGGGCTGGCAGGCGAAGGGAGATTTGGTATTTGGGGGCAAATAGCGCTGTAAGCTATAACAGTAACGCGCTGTTGTTGAGAGGGATGGAAGGGCCGTCAAGGGCTTGTGTATGCGTTAGGGTGTAGTTAAAATAAGGAGCGCCCTTACCCTTGGCGGTTTTGTTGTGCAGGAAAGCCTTTAGGATATCAGGAGGAAGATAAAATGGGAAAAATTAGGACAAGATATGCGCCAAGCCCTACGGGGAAGATGCATGTAGGGAATTTGAGGTCTGCCTTGTATGAATTTTTGATTGCGAAGCATGCAGGCGGGGAGTTTATGCTGCGTATTGAGGATACGGATCAGGAAAGGTTTGTGGAAGGGGCTACAGAGATTATTTACCGCACAATGGAAAAGGCGGGGCTGGCGCATGATGAAGGGCCAGATAAGGATGGGGGCTATGGGCCTTATGTGCAGAGCGAGCGTATGAAGACGGGGATTTATATGAAGTACGCGAAGGAATTGGTGGAAAAAGGGGAAGCCTATTATTGCTTTTGTGATAAGGGGAGGCTGGAATCCCTGAAGACGGAGATTGTGGAAGGCAAGGAGATCATGATGTATGATAAGCATTGCCTTTCTTTGACGAAGGAGCAGGTGGAGGCGAACCTGGCGGCAGGGAAGCCCTTTGTGATCCGGCAGAATATTCCAAGGGAGGGGACGACAACCTTCCATGATGAATTATATGGGGATATTACCGTGGAGAATGCGGAACTGGATGATATGGTCCTGATTAAATCAGACGGGTATCCTACTTATAATTTTGCAAATGTGGTAGATGACCATACGATGCATATTACCCATGTGGTAAGGGGAAATGAGTATTTGTCTTCTTCGCCAAAGTACCAGAGGCTATATGATGCCTTTGGGTGGGAGTCTCCGGTTTATATCCATTTGCCATTGATCACGGATGAGGACCATAAGAAGCTTTCGAAGCGCAGCGGGCATGCTTCCTTTGAAGAATTGCTGGAGCAGGGGTTTGTGCCGGAAGCTGTAGTGAATTTTATCGCGCTGCTGGGATGGAGCCCGGAGGAGAACCGGGAGATCTTTAGTTTGGAGGAATTGATCCAGGAGTTTGACTATCGGAGGATCAGTAAGTCCCCGGCTGTGTTTGATATGGTGAAGCTGAAATGGATGAATGGGGAGTATTTGAAGGCTATGGATTTTGACAGGTTTTATGGGATGGCTGAGCCCTATTTGAAGGAGTGTATTACGAAAGGGTATGACCTGAAGAAAATAGCGGCTATGGTGAAGACTAGGATTGAGGTGCTGCCGGATATTGCGGAGCATGTGGATTTCTTTGAGGAAATGCCCGAGTATGATGTGTCTATGTATGCCCATAAGAAGATGAAGAGCACGCCGGAATCTTCCCTGGAGGTGCTGAAAGAGCTGCTGCCCAGGTTAGAGGGGCAGGAGGATTACTCGAATGATGCCCTTTATGAGACGCTTTGCGGGTATGTGAAGGAGAAAGGGTGTAAGAATGGGTATGTAATGTGGCCTATTCGGACAGCCGTTTCCGGGAAGCAGATGACGCCGGGAGGGGCTACAGAGCTGATGGAAGTGTTGGGTAAGGAAGAATCCTTGAAAAGGATCCGCCAAGGGATTGGGAAGTTAAAAGGATAAGGATGCGCAGCGGGCAGATGCAGTTTTTGGGGATCCATCTTTTAAAAGTGGGCTTTATGTTCAATACAATTCGCAAAAGGAGAGCTTCTTATGTCTTTTAACAACGCGCAATCAATCGCAATCAGCCATGCAAAGGGCCCGATGATGGTGTTAGCGGGCCCGGGTTCTGGGAAGACGCTTGTCATTACAGAAAGGACAAAGCGGCTGATTTTGGATCAGGGGGTGGATCCAGCGCATATTTTGGTGATCACCTTTACCAAGGCTGCCGCAAAGGAAATGAAGGAGCGGTTTTACCGGCTTATGGGAGAAAGGAGATACCCAGTTACTTTTGGGACCTTCCATGCAGTGTTTTTTCAGATTTTAAAGCATGCTTATGGATTCCACAGCGGAAATATCATCCGGGAAGAACAGAAAATGGCATTGATGCGGGAGATTATTGCCAGGATGCATCTGGAATACGAGGATGAGAATGAATTTATAGGGGACTTGCTGGGGGAGATCAGCTTGGTGAAAAATACAGGCATCCCACTGGCGCATTACTATCCTAAGAACTGTGCGAAAGAAGTCTTTGAAAAAATTTATCAGGCATATGATGGTCAGATGAAGCAGAAACGGCTGATTGACTTTGATGATATGCTGGTCTATTGTTCCGAGCTCTTTGGACAGAGGAAGGACATCCTTTCTGCCTGGCAGCAGAAATTCCAATATATTTTAATTGATGAGTTCCAGGACATTAATAAAATACAGTTTGACATTGTGAAAATGCTTGCCAAGCCAGAAGACAATCTTTTTGTGGTAGGGGACGATGACCAGTCTATTTATCGGTTCCGGGGCGCCAAGCCAGAACTGATGCTGGGATTTGAAAAGCCTTACCCAAAGGCCAAGCAGGTACTTTTGGATGTAAATTACCGTTCCTGTGCCCCAGTGGTGGAAGCTTCCCTGAAATTGATTTCCCATAACGCCCAACGCTTTGAAAAGAAAATCCAGGCGTACCAGGCAGCGCCAAATGGGAGCGAGCGCCAAAACCTGGTGCAGTACCACCTTTGGGAGAGCCAGCAGGAAGAGGGGAAGGCGATTATCCAACAGATTTTGAAGGATTGCAAAAATGGCTACAGCTACAGCGACTGTGCCGTATTATTCCGCACAAACACGCAGCCCCGCCTGTTTATGTCCTTGCTTATGGCTTACAATATCCCTTTTTGCGCCAAAGACAATATCCCCAATATCTACGAACATTGGATTGCCAGGGATATTCTAACCTATATACGTCTTGCCCAGGGAAGCCGCTCCAGGAGGGATATCCTGCAGGTTATGAACCGCCCCAGGCGTTATATTTCCAGGGAGAGCCTGGAAGGCGATGCCATTGCCTTTGATGCATGGGCGGATTATTTTTATGGGAAAGGGCAGCCATGGCTGGCAGAACGGATCGAAGAATTAGAGGGGGATTTGCGTGTGCTGGGCAAAATGTCCCCTTTTGCCGCCATAAATTACATCCGCATGGGAATCGGCTATGAAGAATTCCTAAAAGAATATGCCCAATACCGAAGAATTAATGCAGACAGCCTGGCCGATGTGCTGGACGAGCTGCAAGATGGATCCAGGGCCTATAAAACATATGAAGAATGGTTTGCCCACATGAAAGCCTACACAGAAGGGCTAAAAAAGCAGAAAAAGCAGCAGGAACAATTGGCAGACTGCATTTCCCTGGCCACCCTCCACAGCGCCAAAGGCCTGGAATACCCGATTGTACATATTTTAGATGTAAATGAAGGCATTATGCCCTACAAAAAAGCCATCCTGGACACCGACCTGCAAGAAGAACGCAGAATGTTTTATGTAGGCATTACCAGGGCAAAAGAACGCCTCTCCATCCATACCGTAAAAAAATACAATGGAAAAGAAATAGATATCTCACGGTTTGTGGCAGAAATGGCAGAGAAAAAGAATACCTAAGGTTATGTGGGAACCGGCCAGGTGGTACATGGATGCCGGATACAGAAGATATTTCAGGAGCGGCTAAGCGTCCGCCAGGGAGAGGCTGGGGATTTCCGGTTTGCCCTTGTTCCGGCTCATCTCCAAGGGGCGCTTAGCCATAAAAATCCCATTTACTCCTCATCCCAGGCATCTTCTTCCAATAATTGGAGGAAAACCTCTGAAATTTCCTCAAATTCCTCCTCATCCTCAATATTCTCCAAAGAGGGTTCCCCCTCCTCATCTTCAAAATAGCGGAATAGGAGCACTTCCCCATCTTCGCAGTCCTCCCCATTTTCATTTAAGGGGAGCAGCGCGATATAGTCCTGATCCTCACACTCAAAAATCGTCAAAATCCGGCACTCTACCTCAGAATCATCCTCCATAGACAATGTAACCCGAATATCCTCCATATCGTCTTCCTCTGGAAATTGCCCTTCTGGGCCAGTCATTGGCTGTCCGCTCATACGCAGTCACCTCCTTTCTACTCGAAGGCCCGTATCCTCCAAACCCCCTTCTATAGGCTTATAAGATCCATATAAAATTTAGATGATTGCCTGGATATAAAGGTCTGGCCGCTTAAATAAATTCACATATTCCCCGCTTGCCGTCTGGATGATCGGCCTGGAAAGGGTTTCCTTATTAATGAAAATGATCTTGCCGGTAGTCCCGTCATTCAGCAGCACAGAATTGCTCATATAGGTGTTGATGATGTGGGTCAAAAACGGCAGCAGGTACTTGGCGTCATATTTCTCATAGCCTTCCCGCTCAAAGGTTGCAATTACCTCAAAGGGGCAGAAACCTTTTCGGTAGCAGCGGCTGGCTGTCATAGCGTCATACACGTCCGCAATGGCGATAATTCTGGCAAATTCAGAAATCTCATCCCGCTTTTTCCCATAAGGGTAGCCAGAGCCGTCGCAGCGTTCATGGTGCAGCAGGATAGCAGAGCGGATGCGATCATCCGGATGGTAAGGATCCACAATTTCTACGCCCATGGCGGGATGCTTTTTCACAACACCAAACTCTGCCTCTGTCAGCTTCGACGGCTTGGAAAGGATTTCCTGGTTAATCATGCATTTGCCGATGTCATGCAGGATGCCTGCTAGTGTCAGGGCGTCCAGCTCCTCATCGGTGAAATCCAGCCATTTGCCCATCATCCGGCTGATAATAGCCACGTTGATGCAGTGGGCATAGGTGGTGTCGTCAATCTGGCGCATATTGTGCAGCATATCAAAGACAGAAAGGGAGGTCAAATGGTGGTCATACAGGCTGCTGATCTGGGAAAGGAGAATGCCAGGATTATAGTCTTTATCACTGGTGATCAGGCTGTTAAAGGAATCCTTGATGATCTTTGTCTTTTTGGTGTAATCTACCTTAAAAGCATGGAACTCCCGGCTCTTTTTTATTTTTTGTGAGTATGAGATCATATCGTCGGAGCTTGTGCCGTCTAAGATCTCTTTTGTCACATCGTCCTCTGGAAGGATCAGGACAGATGGGATTGCATAAAATTCCAGATAAGCAATCTGCTGGGAGGTAAGCGCCGTATGCGCCGGAAAAAGCAGCTGCCCTGTCTTACTGTAAATGGGAGTCGCTGTAACCATCCCTGCCTTTAAGTCTTTGGTGTTTAATTTTATCATGATAATGCCCCCTTTTTAGGTTAATGAAAAGTACATATTTTCTATGATAATAGCATAGCATAAGCGGAAGGAAAATTCCATAAAAAAGAAGAAAAATTTATGATTGACAAAGGATTTATTTGTGATATACTTTGAGTGTCAAAATATTTGAAAGAAAAAGGAGATTATAGAAATGTTAGAGAAGATGAAAGAAATTATTGCAGAGCAGCTGAGTGTTGAGGCAGATGGGATTACAATGGAGACTTCCTTTAAGGAGGATTTAGGCGCAGATTCCCTGGATCTATTTGAGCTGGTAATGGCTCTGGAGGATGAGTATTCTGTGGAAATCCCATCCGAAGACCTGGAAAAGCTGGCCACCGTAGGGGATGTTGTGGAGTACCTGAAGGAAAAAGGCGTAGAGTAAGCCGTGGGGCAATTGGTTTAGAAATGGTACAAAAAGGCAATAATTAGGAAATTCGGAGGATATAACATGAAGACAAAGATTACGGAGCTACTGCAGGTTGAATGCCCCATTATCCAGGGGGGGATGGCATGGGTAGCGGAGCACAATCTGGCGGCGGCAGTTTCATCCGCGGGGGGATTGGGCATTATCGGAGCCGCAAATGCCCCTGCGGAATGGGTACGGGATGAGATCCGCAAGGCAAGGGAGCTGACAGACCGGCCTATCGGTGTCAACGTGATGCTCCTAAGCCCCTATGCAGACCAGGTGGCCCAGGTGCTGGTAGAAGAAAAGGTGCCGGTGATCACCACAGGTGCAGGAAACCCTGGCAAATATATGGAGCAGTGGAAAGCGGCAGGCAGTAAGGTGATCCCTGTGGTAGCCAGCGTGGCGCTGGCCAGGATGATGGAACGGGGCGGCGCAGACGCCCTGGTGGCAGAAGGCACAGAATCCGGCGGCCACATTGGCTCTGCCACTACGATGACATTGGTTCCCCAGGTGGTGGACGCTGTGAAGATCCCAGTTATTGCCGCAGGCGGAATCGGAGACGGCAGGGGCATGGCGGCAGCCTTTATGCTGGGCGCAGAAGCCGTGCAGATGGGAACCCGTTTTGTGGTAGCCAAAGAATCCATCTGCCATGCAGATTACAAAGAGCGCATTATCAAGGCAAAGGATATTGATTCTGCCGTTACTGGCAGGAGCCATGGGCATCCCATCCGCCAGCTCCGCAATCAGATGACAAAGGAATATCTGAAGAAGGAGCAGGAAGGCGTCCCGTTTGAAGAATTGGAGCTTATGACAGTCGGTGCCCTTCGCAAGGCAGTGATGGAAGGGGATGTGAAGCATGGCACAGTTATGGCGGGGCAGATTGCAGGATTGGTGAAAAAGGAGCAGACCTGCCAGGAAATAATAGATGAGATCATGGAACAGGCCACAGCTTTGATGCAAGGAGTGAGGTAGATATGAGTAAGATTGCGTTTGTTTTTCCTGGGCAGGGCGCCCAGTATACTGGAATGGGAAGGGATTTTTATGAAAATTTCGACCGGGCAAAGGAAGTGTTTGGCATTGCCAATAAGGTGTCTGGCATGTCCATGGAGAAATTGATCTTCACAGAGAATGAGGAGCTTCACATCACAAAGTACACCCAGGTGGCGATGCTCACAGTGGAGCTGGCTGTTTTGAAGGTGCTGCAGGAGAAAGGCATTGCATCTGAGGTAAATGCAGGGCTGAGCCTGGGAGAGTATGCAGCTCTGACAGCCTCTGGCGGGCTGTCTGTCCATGACGCGTTGGAGTTAGTGGTAAAGCGGGGCGCATTTATGCAGGAGGCAGTTCCCACTGGCGGTGCGATGACAGCTGTTATGGGGCTTGACAACGGGACAATCGAGGAAATCTGTGAAAAGACAAAAGGGATTGTGACAGTGGCCAATTATAATTGCCCAGGGCAGACGGTGATCAGCGGGGAAGAGGCGGCTGTGCAGAAAGCGGCAGAGAGCTTGAAGGAGGCAGGAGCCAAGCGCTGCATTCCCCTGAAGGTAAGCGGGCCTTTTCATTCCAGTATGCTGGAAGGGGCAGGCAAGAAGCTTGCGGCAGAGTTGGAAAATATTCAGATTGGGGAGATTGTAACGCCTTATGTTACGAATGTGACAGCAGATTATGTGATGGATAAAGATGCGGTAAAGGGGCTTTTGGTGCGCCAGGTCTCATCTTCGGTGCGGTGGCAGCAAAGCGTGGAGCGCATGGTGGCAGATGGGGTGGATACCTTTATTGAGATTGGGCCGAAGAAAACGCTTTCTGGGTTTTTGAAGAAGATTGCGCCGCAGGTTACGGGGTATCATGTGGATACGGTGGAGGATATGGAGAAGCTGGCGGAGGCATTGGGGGGAGCGCAGTAGCTTTTCCCTGCTGCGGTTTTGGCCTCCAAAGTTACAGCATTAGGGAAAAGCTCCTGCATCCGGCTGGCATTAGACAGCGAAAGATGATCTGGATGTAGCAGAGAAAGCATATTTTGGGAGGGAACTATGAAGTTAGAAGGAAAAGTGGCATTGGTCACGGGGGCTTCCAGAGGGATTGGCAGGGCCATTGCTGAGGAGCTGGCGGCAGAAGGGGCTGCAGTGATCATAAATTATAATGGATCCAGGGAGGCTGCAGAGGAAGTGGCTGCAAAGATTCAGGAAGCTGGCGGCAAGGCGTCTGTGATCCAGTGCAGCGTGGCGGATCCGGAGGCGGTGGAAGCCATGATGAAGCAGATTGTGTCAGAGTATAAGCGTCTGGATATTTTAGTGAATAATGCGGGGATTACCAAGGATAATCTGATCCTGAAAATGAAGGAAGAGGAATTTGAGGCAGTTCTTGATACCAATTTGAAGGGGGTGTTCCACACCTCCAAGCATGCCGCAAGGCAGATGCTTCGCCAGAAGGCGGGCAGTATTGTGAATATTTCTTCTATTTCCGGGGTTATGGGAAATGCGGGACAGACCAATTATGCGGCCTCGAAGGCGGGCGTGATTGGATTCACCAAATCCCTGGCAAGGGAACTGGCGTCCAGGGAAATCCGGGTAAATGCAGTTGCCCCTGGATTTATTGAAACCGATATGACAGAAAAGCTGCCAGAATCTGCGGCAGAGGCTGGAAAAAGCCAAGTCCCCTTTGGGCGTTTTGGAAAAGCCCAGGAAGTGGCGAAAGCAGTCTGTTTCCTGGCTTCTGCAGATGCCTCTTATATTACCGGGCAGGTTCTGCATGTGGATGGCGGCATGGGGATGTAAGGCCGCTTTTTAAAGTAATCAGAATCATGTCCTCAAGGAATGCGCAGTTTGGCGCATTTTTTGGGCCATGACATAGTAACTATGCCTCAATTTCAGAAAGGAGAATGGCACCCTTCACAATGCATAGACTGCAGTGTGCTGCCGTGCCTGACAGGAATTTTATGAAAAGAGTAGCCGTAACCGGCATGGGGGCTATCACCCCCATCGGATTAAATACAGAAGCATATTGGGAATCCCTAAAAGCAGGCAAAATAGGCTTTGAAGAGATTACCCAGTTTGACACCACAGATTTCAAAGTGAAAATTGCAGCCAGCGTCAAAGGATTCCAAGGAAAGGACTATATGGATCCCAAATCCGCCAGGCGCATGGAGCTGTTCTGCCAATATGCAGTTGCTGCAGCCAAGGAAGCCATGGAACAGGCCAATATCCAGATGGACCAGGAAGACCCTTACCGGGTAGGCTGTGCCATCGGCTCTGGCGTGGGAAGCCTTCAGGCCATGGAGCGTGAGCATATAAAGCTCCTGGAAAAAGGGCCTGGCAGGATTAATCCCCTGTTGGTGCCGCTGATGATTACAAATATGGCGGCTGGCAATGTATCCATCCAATTTGGCCTGAAAGGCAAAAGCCTGAATGTGGTAACAGCATGTGCCACAGGAACCCATTCTATTGGAGAGGCATTCCGCACCATTCAAGTGGGGGACGCTGATATTATGCTGGCAGGGGGCACGGAAAGCTCCATTACCCCCATTGGGATTGGCGGCTTCACAGCTCTGACCGCCCTGTCTTCCAGCAATGACCCCAAACGCTGCTCCATTCCTTTTGACAAGGACCGCAGCGGGTTTGTGATGGGGGAAGGCGCAGGCGTTGTGGTATTGGAAGAACTGGAACATGCCAAAGCCCGCGGCGCAAATATCCTGGCAGAGGTTGTGGGATATGGCGCAACCAGCGATGCTTACCATATCACATCGCCGGCAGAGGACGGCATGGGTGCGGCTATGGCTATGAAGAATGCCGTACAGGATGCGGGGATTTCTCCGGAGGAAGTGGAGTATATCAATGCCCATGGCACCAGCACCCACCACAATGACCTGTTTGAGACAAGAGCCATCAAGCTGGCCTTTGGGGAGCATGCTTACGATATGAAGGTCAATTCCACCAAGTCTATGATTGGGCATTTGCTGGGGGCGGCAGGAGCCGTTGAGGTGATCGCATGCATTCTTCAGATGAGCAACAGCTATATCCATGCCACAGTGGGCTTAGAGGAAAGTGAAGAGGAACTGGACTTGAATTATATGAAGGGACAGGGAATCCCACAGGAATTTCAGTATGCGCTGACAAATTCCCTGGGATTTGGAGGGCATAACGCCAGCCTGCTCCTAAAGAAATACCAGGCATAAATTCAAATGCACGCCGGCATAGAAAAGCATAGGCAGAAATTCGGATATGCATAGGCAGAAATGCCAATATGCACTGGCGGACAGAAATATTGGCCTAGTGTGTAAAATGGAGGATATTATGGAGTTTGAAAATTTAGTGAAATTAATCCAGGCAGTTTCCGATTCCGAGCTGACCCAGTTTGCTTATCGGGAAAATGGCGTGAATATTTCCATGAAAAAGGATAAGAAGCAAAAGCTGGTTACGATTAATGGCAGCAATGGGGCAGAAATGCTGGATATGGCATCCTTGGAGCTTCAGGGGGCAAAGTCCCTTTCAGGCCATAATGATAGCCAGGCGGAGGGAAATGTGGTGAAATCCCCACTGGTAGGCACTTTTTACAGTGCGCCAGACCCTGAGTCTGAGCCGTTTGTGAAGGTGGGCGATACGGTTTCCAAAGGGCAGGTTCTTGGGATTGTAGAGGCCATGAAGCTGATGAATGAGATTGAAAGCGACTATGCAGGCACAGTAAAGCAAGTGCTGGCGTCAAATGAGGAAGTGGTGGAATATGGCCAGCCCTTGTTCGTGATCGGTTAGGAGGGAATGGAAATGTCTTTGATGAATACAGAGCAGATTATGGAGGTCATTCCGCACAGGCAGCCGTTTTTGCTGTTGGATACCATAGAGGAACTGGAGCCTGGGAAGCGGGCGCTTGGAAAAAAATGCGTCAGTTATAATGAGCCTTTTTTTGCGGGGCATTTTCCCCAGGAGCCGGTGATGCCTGGAGTACTGATTGTGGAAGCGCTGGCACAGGCCGGGGCAGTGGCTATCTTGAGCCAGCCCGGATTTAAGGGGAAAACCGCTTATTTTGGAGCCATTAACAATGCAAGGTTCAAGCAGAAGGTGGCGCCTGGGGATGTGCTGATGCTGGAAGTGGAAATTATCCGGCAGAAAGGCCCTGTGGGCATTGGGAGCGCCAAGGCCACGGTCAATGGGAAGCTGGCAGTTTCAGCAGAGCTTACCTTTGCGATTGGGGGATGATGGTATGTTTCAGAAAATATTGATCGCCAACCGGGGAGAGATTGCCGTACGCGTGATCCGCGCCTGCCGGGAAATGGGGATCCTCTCGGTAGCGGTGTATTCCGAGGCAGATCGGGATGCGCTGCATACCCAGCTGGCAGACGAGGCCATTTGTATCGGAAAGGCTTCCCCAGCAGACAGTTACCTGAATATGGAGCGTATTTTAAGCGCAGCCATCGCCGCAAAGGCGCAGGCCATCCACCCAGGGTTTGGATTTTTATCTGAAAATGAACATTTTGCCAAAATGTGTGAAACCTGCGGCGTTGCCTTTATCGGCCCTTCCCACCAGGTAATTGGGAAGATGGGCAATAAGTCACAGGCCAGGGCCACTATGATCGAAGCTGGGGTTCCGGTGGTGCCAGGGACCAAGGAGCCTGTCTATGATGCAGAAAAAGGGCTGGAGATTGCAGACAGCATGGGATACCCTGTGATGGTCAAGGCTTCCTCTGGCGGCGGCGGCAAGGGTATGCGGATTGCGCCGAGCCGTGAGGAATTTGAGGGCTGCTTCCATCTGGCGCAGCAGGAGTCTGTGAATGCTTTTGGCGACAACACCATGTATATAGAAAAATATATTGAAAATCCCAGGCATATTGAGATACAGATTCTGGCAGACAAATATGGGAATGTGGTGTGGCTGGGGGAACGTGACTGTTCCATCCAGAGGAACCACCAGAAAATGCTGGAAGAATCCCCCTGCTGCGCCATCAGCCAGTCTTTGCGGGAGCGTATGGGCCAAACAGCTGTACAGGCGGCAAAGGCGGCCGATTATGAAAATGCGGGGACTATTGAGTTCCTATTGGATAAAGACGATCATTTTTATTTTATGGAAATGAATACCAGGATTCAGGTGGAGCATCCCGTGACAGAGATGGTCACAGGCATAGACCTGGTCAAAGAGCAGATAAGGATTGCGGCTGGCGAGCCTTTGCATATCCTCCAGGAGGATGTGGCACTGAAAGGCCATGCCATCGAATGCCGGATCAATGCCGAAGACCCTTCCAGGAAATTTATGCCCTGCCCGGGGACAGTCAATGACCTGCATTTCCCCGGAGGGAATGGGGTGCGCATTGAGTCTGCATTGTACAATGGCTATACCATCCCTGTGTTCTACGATTCCATGGTGGCAAAGGTGATCGTCCATGGGGAAGACCGGGAGGACGCCATCCGGAAGATGCGCAGCGCGTTAGGTGAGGTCGTGGTGGACGGCGTTACGACGAACCTGGATTTCCAATATGACATTTTGAGCCACCCGGTATTTTTGTCTGGGGATATCAACACACATTTTATTCCTGATTATTTCGAAGTGGGGAATGGTTCTAAATAATCCCGGATAATTTTGAAGAAGGAAAGTAGGGAAATAAATGCTGAAATTTAAGAAGACCAATTACATTCAAATGCCTGGAAGGCAGCAGCCGACAGTACCCGAAGGCTTGTGGATTAAGTGTGATGCCTGCGGGGAGCTCCTTTACAAGGAGGATGTGCGGCAGAATCGGTATGTATGCTACAAATGCGGGAAGTATTTCCGCATTTCCACCAGAAAGCGGCTGAAGATGGTGGCTGATAAAGGCTCCTTTGTGAAATGGGAGGAAGGGATTGAAAATGGGGATCCCCTGCATTACCCGGATTATCCGGAAAAAATCGAAAGCCTGAAGGAGCGTCTGAAAATTGATGAGGCAGTCACCTGCGGCCAATGTACCATCTATGGGGAAAAGGCAGTACTTTGTGTCTGTGACGGCCGTTTCTTAATGGGAAGCATGGGATATGTAGTAGGGGAAAAGATCACAAGGTCTGTGGAGCGGGCCACAAAGGAAGGGCTTCCTGTGATTATCTTTACCTGTTCCGGCGGAGCCAGGATGCAGGAGGGCATGGTATCTTTGATGCAGATGGCGAAAACCTCTGCAGCCCTGAAGCGCCATTCCCAGGCGGGCTTACTCTACGTTTCTGTCCTTACCGACCCCACCACAGGAGGCGTAACGGCCAGCTTTGCCATGTTAGGGGATATCGTCCTGGCAGAGCCTGGGGCTTTGGTAGGCTTTGCAGGCCCAAGGGTCATTGAGCAGACCATCCGCCAAAAGCTGCCAGAAGGGTTCCAGCGGGCAGAATTTCTGGTGCAGCACGGCCTGATCGATGGGATTGTGGAACGGGAGGACTTAAAGGAAACCCTTGCCCGCCTGATCACAATGCACCGTCAGCCAGAGCCAGGAAAGCTGTGGGAAGAACGCCAAGAGCTTACCCAGCGGGAAGAGGCTCTGGAAGGGGCTGCATCTGACAGGGAAAGCGTAACGGAAAGAGGCAGTTCTGTGCCAAAGGAACCCTCTTGGCAGGCAAAGGCCTCTCCCAAAAAACCCTTCTGGCAGAGAAAAAAAGCGGAAAAAGAGGCAGGCCGGGACAGCTTTATCAGCGGCCTAAAATCCGCCGGGCAGGAAAAAACATCTGCCTGGGATCGGGTGCAGCGGGCCAGGGAACAGAACCGTCCAAGCGCATTGGATTACATCCATGAGATCTTTACAGATTTTATGGAGCTTCACGGCGACCGCCACATGATGGATGATGGTGCCATTGTTGGAGGGATCGGCTATCTGGACGGCTGTCCTGTCACTGTGGTGGGGCAGCAAAAAGGCAAGACCACAAAAGAAAATATTACCAGGAATTTTGGCATGCCTGCCCCAGAGGGCTATCGAAAAGCCTTACGCCTTATGCGCCAGGCAGAGAAATTCCATCGCCCTGTCATTTGTTTTGTGGATACGCCAGGCGCATACTGCGGCATGGAAGCGGAGGAGCATGGGCAAGGGGAGGCCATTGCCCGCAACCTTTTTGAAATGTCTGACCTGACCGTCCCTGTCCTGAGCATTGTCATTGGGGAAGGGGGCAGCGGAGGAGCCCTTGCTCTTGCTGTGGGAAATGAGGTCTGGATGATGGAAAACGCCACCTATACCATTCTCTCCCCAGAAGGCTTTGCCTCTATTTTGTGGAAGGATTCCAGCAAAGCGCCAGAAGCGGCAGAGCAAATGCGCGTGACAGCAGAAGATTTGAAGGAGCTGGGGATCATTGAAAAAATCATCTGGGAACCCCAGCCTGCAAATGTAGAAAACGTTGCAGAAATTGCGCAGGCTATGCAGCAGGGAATCCGGGGCTTTCTGCAGCAGTACCTACCTTTGGATGGCGAAGCCTTAGCCCGGCAGAGGTATGAGCGTTTCCGCAAAATGTAGTTTTTTCGTCCAGTGAAAGCATGGGCATTCTTAAAAGTGTAGAATTTTCGTCCAATAAAGGCGTGGGCGTTTTTGGAAGATGTAGGAGGAAATATGAGCAGGATATTAACCATTGGGGATTTAACAGCCCGCATCCCTGTGATCCAGGGTGGGATGGGCGTAGGCGTGAGCCTTTCTAATCTGGCAGGGCATGTGGCAAAATGCGGCGGGGTCGGCATTATTTCCACTGCCCAGATCGGGTACCAGGAGCCAGGATTTGACGCCAACCCCATTGAGACAAATTTAAAGGCCATTGGGAAGCATATCCGAAAGGCTAAGGAAATTGCCCAGGGCGGCATTGTAGGCGTGAATATAATGGTGGCCACCAAACGCTATGGCTCCTATGTTCAGGCAGCGGTAAAAGCAGGCGCAGACTTGATCATATCTGGGGCGGGGCTCCCAACCCTGCTGCCGTCCTTTGTGGAGAAATCCAAGACAAAGATCGCGCCCATTGTCTCGTCCGTGAAGTCGGCATCGGTGATCTGCAAGCTTTGGGATCGGAAATTCAAACGCTGTCCAGACCTTGTGGTTATCGAAGGACCAAAGGCCGGCGGGCATCTGGGCTTCTCATATGAAGAATTGGAAACTATTACTCCAGAAGGGTATGAAGAGGAGATCCAGGGTATCATAAAAGTGGCAGGGCAGTACAGTGAGAAATATGGGTACCATATCCCAGTTGTGGTTGCCGGAGGGGTTTATGATGGGAAGGATCTGCGCCATGCCTTAAGACTTGGGGCAGACGGCGTACAGGCAGCGACGCGTTTTGTGACCACTTATGAATGCGATGCCAGTGAGGCATATAAGCAGGCGTATATCCAGGCGAAGAAAGAGGATATCCAGATTGTGAAAAGCCCTGTAGGAATGCCCGGGAGGGCGATTCGGAATGCATTTACGCAAAAGGGGCAGGAAGAGCGCGCGGCTGGCTGGAAGTGCCATCAGTGCCTAGAGAAGTGCAACCAGAAGGATATCCCATATTGTATCACGGATGCTTTGATCCATGCGGTGGAGGGGGATCTGGAGCATGGGCTTGTGTTCTGTGGGGAGAATGCCTGGAAGGCAGAGAAGATGGAGCATGTGGGGGAGATCATGGAGGAATTTGCAGGGAGCGCGGAAATGAGATAGTTGGAGGGATAATTCCACGGCAACCTGTTTGGTGAAAGGGGGAGATTTTTTGGGGATTCGGACGCCAGATGCAAAAGCTTTTGCATCTGGCGTCCGTATTGCCCTCCTCCTCCCTGAAAAATTCTATCTCGCAAAAGAAAAATATCTTTCCAAATCCCCATGAAGTTGCTATAATAATTAGAAGGGAATACGGTTTATACCATAAGAATCCTACACAGCGGCAAAATAATACAGACAGGCACCAAGGAGGGACATATGGATTTTCAAATTTGTACCGGAAATAAGGAGAACATAGGCGTAACAAAACAGAATGGCATCATTTCATTTTCCATGCAGGCAGCAAGAGGTTCTCTTTGCTCCCTGCTGTTATATCCAAAGGATAACAGTCCGGTTGTGAAAATTCCTATGAAAGAGCAGGGGAACTTGGGCACCATTTATACAGTTGGAATCTGCGGATTGGATTGGGAAAATTACGACTACAATTTCGAGGTAAACGGGAAAGCAGTTATGGACACTTACGCCCGTAAAGTGGCAGGAAGGGAAATCTGGGCGGAAGAATCCCGCCGACAGACAGCGCAGCTGCCAGAGCCATTTATCCCGAAAAAGGAAAAAACAGGCTCACAGAAGAAAAAGAGCCTGGCGAAGGCAACTATAAAAAGTTCTTTTTATTTCTCAAACTTCAGATGGAAAGACAATGATTTTTCCGGCATCAAGAAAGAAGATATGGTCATATACAAATTGAATGTGCGGGGCTTTTCCATGGGGATGAAAAAGGGTGGCAGCAGTTATGGGACATTGGAGGCAGTGGAGCGTAGGCTGGGGTATTTTAAGGAACTGGGAGTCACCACCCTGTTGTTTATGCCTTTGTATGAGTTTGAGGAGATCCTCCTGCTGGATGAGAGCAAATCCCAGGAAAATCCACAGGATCTGATCAATTACTGGGGGTATACAGAGGGCAGTTATTTTGCGCCAAAGGCGTCTTTTTTAGGAAAGGGATCCAATCCAGATAATTTGAAACGGCTGATCCAGAAGATGCACCAGAACCAGATGGAATGCATTTTGGAATTTTATTTCCCGGAAGGGGCAAATCCCCATTTGATTCTGGAAGTGTTCCATTATTGGCGCCGGGAGTACCATGTGGATGGGTTTCGCTTTATAGGCAATCCGTTTGTAGCGGAACTTCTGGCGATGGACAGGAAGCTGAGCGGGTGTAAATTATTTTACGGCGGATTCCGGGAAGAGCTGGCCAACAGCCAGGAACGGTTTGGGCCGGAGCTGTTGGCCTATAATGACGCATTCCTCTATGAGGCGCGCAAGGTCCTGAACCACAGAGGGGGCAGCATCTTTGAATTTGCCTGTCAGATGCGCAGGCAGCAGCAATGCCAGGGTTTTGTGAACTATATTGCGGAGAACAATGGGTTTACCCTTTGGGATCTGTTTTCCTATGAGCATAAACATAATGAGCAGAATATGGAAGGGAACCGGGATGGGAATAATTGGAATTTCAGCAGTAATTGCGGGCAGGAGGGGATCAGCCGCAAGCGCCAGGTGAACCAGGCGCGTAAGCGGCAGGTGAAAAATGCCCTTGCCGTGACATTTTTATCCCAGGGCATCCCATTGCTGTGGATGGGGGATGAATGCTGCAATACACAGAAAGGCAATAACAATGCCTATTGCCAGGATAATGAGGTGGGGTGGAAGGATTGGAAGCCTGCCGTGCCTGCGAAGCAGGTTATGGCTTTCGTACGGCAGCTGGCACAGATTCGGAGGGACTATCCTATGCTGAGGAGCCCCAGCCCTTACCAGTTTCAGGATTATGGGAACCAGGGCTGCCCGGATCTGTCTTATCACAGCGATAGTGGATGGAAGATTGATTTTGGCATGAACCGTGGGTTTATTGGCATATTATACAGTGGGAGCTATGCAGGGGTGGAGGAAGACGTCTATGTGGCGTATAATTTCCAAAACTTTTCCCAAGAGTTCGCATTGCCCAGTGGGATGGAATGGAAGGTTCGGTTAGACACGGCGGAGGAGCCTTCTGTTTTTGAAGAGCCGCGAAGCCTGGGCGGCAGGAACGAGATTCTGGTAGCAGAGCAGTCTGTCTGCCTTTTGGCAGGCAGGCGTTTGCCAGCTCTTAAGGCGGCGGAAAATGGGAAGCAGAATCGGAAAAGAAAGGGCGGCAGAAAGTAAAGGAGAGTTTTATGGCAGAAATGCAAGAAATGAAAAGCAATGGCTTTACACAGAAATTTGGCGTCAATGGCTTTATGCTGAAATGGATTGCCATGGCCAGTATGCTGGTCGACCATATGGGAGCGGTGCTGTTTCCCCAGTATATACAGATGCGGATTGTGGGAAGGCTTGCCTTTCCCATTTATTGCTTTTTACTGGCGGAGGGCGCAATGCATACCAGTAATATACGGAAATATGAGCTGAGGCTGCTGCTTTTCGCATGCCTTTCTGATGTGCCCTTTGACCTGGCCTTTTTTGGGGGCATTACCTTAGAGCATCAAAATGTATTTTTCACCCTGTTCCTTGGGGTACTTGTAATTGAACAGTTCCGGAGCCATAGGGAGAAATGGTACGGTATTGGAGCCTTTCTCCTTGCCAGCGCGGCAGCGCAGTATATGCATACGGATTATGGCGCAAAGGGCGTGCTGATGATCCTTTGCTTTTACTGGCTGCATCAGTTTGTGTTTGTGAATCAGGCGGTATTTGTGGCTGTCAATTATTGGCTCGCCAGAGGGGGCGTGCAGGCTTATGCAGGGTTTGCGGCGGTGCCGCTGCTGTTTTATAATGGGAAAAGAGGCCCCAGGATGAAATATTTCTTTTATGTATTTTACCCGCTGCACCTTTTGGTGCTTTATAGTGTGAAGGAATTTGGCCTGCTGGAGCTGGGGGGGCTGTAATATGAAGGCTTGGCATCATTTTAAGACGATCAGCCGCCATAAGCTGCTGGTGATGAAAGGGTGCTTCCAGGTGGGGCTGTACAAGCAGGGACTGCTCCATGACCTGTCAAAATATGGGCCTACGGAATTTTTGGTGGGATGCAGGTATTTTCAGGGGGATAAAAGCCCGAATAATGCGGAGCGGGAGGAGAAGGGGTATTCCTCTGCATGGCTTCACCATAAGGGCAGGAATAAGCACCATTTGGAATATTGGATTGACTATGGCCTGGGGGAAGCGGAGGGGATGACGGGGATGAAAATGCCCCTGCGGTATGTGGTGGAAATGTTCATTGACCGTATGTCGGCTGCCAGGAATTACCAGAAGGGAGCCTATACGGACAGAAGCCCCCTGGAATATTACGAGCGGGGCAAGGATCACTGTATCCTCCATGAGGAGACCAGGGCGCTGCTGGAGCAGCTGCTGCATATGCTGGCAGAAGAAGGGGAGGGCGCCACCCTCCGCTATATTAAGAATGTCCTGCTGAAGCAAAAAAGCTATGGCAATCAGAGGTAGGGCAATGGCTGCTGGAGCATCGGCTGCCAGCTTTTTACAGAAAACGCTTTTTTTCAGGGTCATAGTGGTAATCTATGGCCTCTAAGGCGGAAACCAGGCTTTCCTGGGAGATATCGTAGCTTTGGCAGAAATCCTCCAGGGAAGGGTGCCGGTCCCTTAAGTAAGTATTCACAAAGCTTAACAGCATGACAGGGTCTTTTGGTAAATTCATGGTGGTATGCCTCCGGTTCGTTTAATTTGTTTACTCTTTGGCCTTTCTTCTAAAGATATTTCTGTAATTCTTTTATTTTGGCACTGTTATCGTTATTTTACCATAGCTCTATTTGGGTATCAATGCTTATGCTGCATTTTTTCTATGCATTTGATTATGTTATGTCGCTTTTTGCTGTTTTTGTTATAATCCTGGTTATGGAAAGGCTCAGGCAAAGCACCCTTTTAACTTTTCCAAAGCCCGTTTTTCAATACGGCTGACATAAGATCTGGAGATCCCCAGTTTATCTGCGATTTCCCTCTGGGTGACGGGCCGGCGGTTATACAGGCCGTAGCGCCATTCAATGATTTCCTGCTCTCGCGGGGATAATACCTTAGGCAGCATTTCATAAACCCTCTGGGTATTGCCCTTTAGCTCTATGATTTCAAAAATATCCCGGTCCGTGCTTTCCACTACATCCATAAGATTGATCTGGTTTCCCTCCTTGTCGGTGCCGATTGGCTCGTATAAAGACACCTCCCGGGAGGTCTTTTTCTTTCCCCGGAAATACATCAGGAGCTCATTGTCGATGCAGCGGGCGGCATAGGTGGCCAAGCGGTTGCCGCGTTCGTAATTAAAGGTAGAAATAGCTTTGATCAGCCCAATGGTTCCGATAGAAATCAGGTCTTCCATGTCTTCTTCGGTGCTCTGGTATTTTTTGGAAATATGCGCTACCAGTCTCAGGTTCCGCTCAATCAAGGTATGCCTGGCATCGGGGTCTCCTTCTTTCATTTTTTTTAAGTAATGCTTTTCTTCCTCTGCGTTCAAGGGCAATAAAAATGTCTTCAATTTGCGCACCTCTAAGCGGATTTATTATATTCTATGAAAAATCAAGCCTTAGAGTGCCTTTCCACCTGTTGATCGGAAAATATTTTTTAATGTCAGGCAAAATTCCGCTTTCCATCCAGAGAAACCTATGTTATAATTGCACTATCTTTTTTTCAAGGCATATCAGCCTATTATCCCATGCAAGCCAGCATAATAGGAGGTTAATTTGTATAGTATAGTATCGACAGGCATTGTCTGCGGCATCCAGAGCCTCTTGATCCAGGTAGAGGCGGATGTGTGCGATGGAATGCCTACATTTGAAATGGTGGGGGCGCTTTCCCCAGAAGTGAGGGAAGCGAAGGAACGGGTCAGGGCGGCAATCCGCAATAGCAGCATCTGCCTTGCGCCTAAGAAGGTGACCATCAATTTATACCCAGCGGATATCAGAAAGGCAGGGACAGGGTTTGACCTGCCTATAGCCCTTGCGGTGCTTGCGGCCTATGGACGGATTCCCCAGATTTGCCTGGAGGGGATCCTGTTTGCAGGGGAAATCAGCCTAAACGGGGAAATCCTGCCAACCACAGGCATTCTGCCAATGGCGCTTGCTGCAAAGGAGGCCGGCAAAGAGGCAGTCTGCATTCCCAGGGCAAATTTGGGGGAAGCGCAGATTGTAAAAGGCATAAAAATCCTGCCGGCAGATAACCTGAGGCAGGCCATTGCCCAAGTGGAGCAATTCCAGAAAGACTCCCAAAAAGCAGAAATCGCAGAGCCAGTGGAATATATGGGCAGGGATGCAGGCATCCCAGACTGCGACTTTGCCCACATCCACGGCCAGAAGACCCTAAAGCGCGCCTGCGAGGTGGCAGCGGCTGGCCGGCACAATTTGCTGATGCTGGGCATGCCAGGCTCAGGCAAGACAATGGCGGCAAAAGCAGTCTCTGGCATCCTGCCTCCGCTGGCTGAGGAAGAAGCCCTGGAGCTTGCCAAGATTTACAGCGTCTGCGGCATGTTTGGGCAGCGGGAGTCAGGGCGCTTTTGGACAAGGCCTTTTCGCAGCCCCCACCATACCATCAGCGCAGCTGGCCTGGCAGGCGGGGGAACCTGCCCAAAGCCTGGTGAGATCAGCCTGGCACATAAGGGCGTGCTTTTTTTGGATGAGCTGACAGAATTTCAGAAGCCCGTACTGGAAATCCTGCGCCAGCCCCTGGAAGAACGGGCAATCCAACTGGTGCGCAGCAGCGGTACCTATTCATACCCTGCAGACGTAATGCTGATTGCCGCCATGAACCCCTGTAACTGCGGCTATTTCCCCGATCGGAATAAATGTACCTGCAGCCTCTCCATGATCCAGCGCCATCTGAATAAGATCAGCCGCCCGCTCTTGGACCGCATGGACCTATGCGTGGAGGTCAGGCGCCTGCCGCTATGGGAGCTAATCCAAAAGAGCCCAGAAGAAAGCTCCTCTGCCATCCGCAGCAGGGTGGAGGCTGCGCAAAACATCCAACGGAAGCGCCTTGCCCAGGAGGGGATCCGATACAACAGCCAGATCCCCGTATCTGCCATGGCAGCCTGCTGCCCCATGGAGCCGCAGGCAGAGAGGCTGCTGCAGGAATCTTTCGGCCGCTTAGAGCTGACGGCCAGGGGCTATTACCGTATTATCCGTGTAGCCCGTACCATAGCCGATCTGTCGCAAGAGCCTCTGATTAGCCGCAGCCACGTTATGGAAGCCTTAATATACCGGGGCATAGACAGAAAGATGTGGGGGCTGTTATGAAAACAGAAGCTAAGAAAACAGAAGTTAAGAACCAGAAAGATGCAGGGCATACGGTAAAAATGGAAAGTAAGGGACAGGATCCGTACGGATACTGGCTGGCAAGCATTTTGGCAATCCCTGGCAGAAAAAAGATACAGTTAAAAGCCATGTTCCCCCAAACCGAAGAATTATACCGGCTAAAGCCGTCCCAAATACCCAACATCCCCTTTTTAACTGATTTACAGAAAAAAAGCTTACAAGAAAGCCAGAAAATATCCGAACAGGAATTGGCACAGCAATTAGGATACTGCCAGGAAAAAAACATAGCCCTTGTACTTTTTGAGGATTTGGATTACCCACAAAAACTGCGCGACATTTACAACCCGCCCTATGGGCTGTTTTGCCGCGGCAGCCTGCCTTCCCCTTCCCAGCCCTCCATTGCCATCGTAGGCGCCCGCAGTTGTTCTCCTTATGGAAAAGCGGTGGCGGAAAGCGTTGCCTTCCATCTCGCCAAAGCCGGCATGGCCATTATCAGCGGCATGGCTACAGGGATTGATGGCTGCAGCCATCAGGGGGCATTGCGCGCAGGCGGATATACTTATGGGATCTTAGGCTGCGGCGCGGACGTCTGCTACCCCGCCAGCCACCACCAGCTCTATGAGTCCCTGATAGCCAAGGGCGGCGTAATTTCCGAATACCCGCCCCATACCCAGCCCATCCCCATGCTTTTCCCCCAAAGGAACCGTCTGATCAGCGCTATGTCAGACGTAATCCTGGTGGTAGAGGCAAGGGAAAAAAGCGGCTCCCTCATCACCGCTGATTTCGCTTTAGAGCAGGGAAAGGAGGTCTATGCCGTCCCTGGAAGGGTCAGCGATGCCCTGAGCAGCGGCGCAAACCGCCTAATCCGCCAGGGCGCTGGCATCTTCCTCTCCATAGAAGATTTCCAAAAAGAGATGTCCATTTTCACTGAAAAATGTAAACCTTCTTATAAAAATGAAAAAATTTCTCTTGAAAAATCGGAACAGTTGGTGTATAGTTGTTTGGGTTTCAATCCAAAAAATTTAGATGAACTCATGGAAGAGACGGCCTTTTCCCTGGAAGCCCTCTTACTGCATTTGGCTTCCCTGCAAGAGAAAGGCTGTATCTCAGAAATATATAAAAATTATTTTGTAAGGACAGAAATTTAAATACCATTAGCTGTACAGGGGAAATTAGCAAATTTCGCTTGCCAAGAACCGGCCGCTGGAGGAGGGCGCCTTCTCCTTCGGCGGCATCCACTTAACCACTTAAATTTTCTGCCCGGATATTCCATAGAAAGAAATTACACAAATGTGGGGAATCAAGGAGGAGCAGTCACATGGCGAAGTATTTAGTGATCGTGGAATCACCAGCAAAAGTAAAAACGATCAAAAAATTTTTGGGGAAAAATTATGAAGTGGCAGCATCGAACGGTCATGTACGCGATTTGCCCAAAAGCCAGTTGGGCATAGACTTTGAACACGGCTACGAGCCAAAATACATTACCATCCGCGGAAAAGGCGAAATCTTAGCCAATCTCAGGAAAGAAGTAAAAAAAGCCGACAAAGTATACCTGGCCACTGACCCTGACCGGGAGGGGGAAGCCATTTCCTGGCACCTGTCCAAGGCGCTGAAGCTGGATGACAAGCACATACACCGTATCAGCTTTAATGAAATTACGAAAAATGCAGTGAAAGCATCCTTAAAACAAGCCCGCGGCATTGACATGAACCTGGTAGACGCCCAGCAGGCCCGCCGTATGCTGGACCGTATGGTAGGCTACCGCATCAGCCCGCTGCTTTGGGCAAAGGTAAAGCGCGGCCTGAGCGCCGGCCGTGTCCAGTCCGTAGCGCTGCGCATTATCTGCGACCAGGAGGAGGAAATAAACGCTTTTATCCCCGAAGAATACTGGTCCCTGGAAGCAAAGCTTTCCATACCTGGGGAAAAAAAGCACCTTGTGGCCAAATTTTATGGGGATGAGAGGGGCAAACGCACCATTTGCTCAAGGCAGGAAATGGATCAGATCCTAAAGGATTTGGAAACAGAGCCTTACCAGGTGCTGGATGTGAAAAAGGGGGAGCGTGTGAAAAAATCCCCACTCCCCTTTACTACAAGCACCCTTCAGCAGGAGGCGTCCAAATCATTAAACTTTTCCACCCAAAAGACTATGCGCCTGGCGCAGCAGCTCTATGAAGGCGTGGATATCAAAGGCCAGGGCACAGTGGGTATCATAACTTACCTCAGGACAGATTCCGTGCGGATCTCGGAAGAGGCGGATGCCGCAGCCAGGGAATACATCCAGAATGCCTATGGGAAGCAATATGTAGCCACGGAAAGCCAGGTTAAAAAGAGCAATGGCAAGGTTCAGGATGCCCATGAGGCCATCCGCCCCTCAGACATCACCCGTACCCCGGTGATGGTCAAGGATTCCCTGAGCAGGGACCAGTTCCGCCTGTACCGCCTGATCTGGAACCGTTTTGCGGCCAGCCGTATGAGCAATGCAGTCTATGAGACTACCTCTGTCCAGATTGGCGCCGGAGCCTACCGTTTCCATGTATCTGCCTCCAAAATCGCCTTTGAGGGCTTTCTGTCGGTATATGCAGGGGAAGAGGAGGAAAAGCAGGGAAGCAATGTGCTCTTAAAGTCTCTGGACAAAGATACCAAGCTGGCCTTAAATGAGCTGGAGGAAAAGCAGCATTTCACCCAGCCCCCGTCGCATTTTACGGAAGCCTCCCTGGTAAAGTCCTTAGAGGAGCTGGGAATTGGGCGCCCAAGCACTTATGCCCCAACTATTACGACCCTTCTGGGGCGCCGCTATGTGGTAAAGGAAAATAAGAACCTTTACATTACAGAATTGGGCGAGGTGGTCAATTCCATTATGCGGGATGCCTTCCCAACCATTGTTGATGACCGATTTACTGCCAATATGGAGTCCCTGTTGGATAAGGTGGCTGAGGGCACTGTTGACTGGAAAGCTGTAGTCAGCAATTTTTACCCGGATCTGGAGGAGGCCGTGCAGAAGGCTGAGAAGGAACTGGAAAAAGTAGATATTGCGGATGAAGTGACTGATGTTGTGTGCGACCTGTGCGGCAGGAATATGGTTATAAAATATGGGCCTCACGGCAGGTTCCTTGCCTGTCCAGGATTCCCGGATTGCCGCAACACCAAGCCTTATTTGGAAAAAATTGGCGTGGAGTGCCCCAAATGCGGCAAAGAGGTTGTGTTAAAGAAAACTAAAAAAGGAAGAAAATACTACGGGTGTGAGGACAACCCAGAATGTGATTTTATGTCCTGGCAGAAGCCATCCAAGGAAAAATGCCCAGAATGTGGGGGCTATATGGTGGAAAAGGGACACCGCCTGGTATGCGCAGACGCCCAGTGTGGCTTTGTCAAGGAAGTAAAAAAATAGTTTGATAACGAAATAGGTTTGGAGAAAAAAACAAATAAGATAGAAAGTTGTTGAATTTTTTAGGAAAATGTGATAAAATGCAAGACAGTTACCAAAGAGTGGAGTCGGAAGGTACGATTCATAGCCAGCATCAGTTGCTGCTGTAGACGGCGAGGCTGTAGGCAGGGCATCTGGGGAGGAGGTATATTATGAGTGTCCAACTATTAGATAAGACCAGGAAGATCAACAAGTTGCTGCATAATAACAACTCCTCAAAGGTAGTCTTTAATGATATATGCGAGGTTTTGACAGAGATCCTGGATTCCAACATCCTGGTTATCAGCAAGAAGGGGAAAGTGCTGGGAGCCAGCAGAGGTAATACGGCAGAGGGAGTTCGGGAATTGATTGCCGATGAGGTAGGAGGGTTTATTGATCAGCTGCTGAATGAGCGCCTTCTGGGGATTTTGTCCACGAAGGAAAATGTCAATTTGGAGACGCTGGGTTTTGTTTTGGAAGAGGTAGAGGACTACCGGGCTATCATTACGCCCATTGACATTGCGGGCGAGCGGCTGGGCACATTGTTTGTATACCGCCTGGAGCGGCAGTACAACATTGACGATATTATCTTAAGCGAGTATGGCACCACAGTAGTTGGATTGGAGATGATGCGTTCTGTCAATGAGGAAAGCGCAGAGGAGAACCGGAAGCTGCAGATTGTAAAATCAGCCATCAGCACCCTTTCTTTCTCCGAGCTGGAAGCAATTACCCATATCTTCGATGAGATGGATGGTAAGGAAGGCATTCTGGTAGCGAGCAAGATCGCAGACCGGGTGGGGATTACCAGGAGCGTGATTGTGAATGCCCTGCGGAAGTTTGAGAGCGCAGGCGTTATCGAGTCCAGGTCTTCCGGAATGAAGGGCACATACATTAAGGTTCTCAATGATGTGGTATTTGATGAACTGGATAAGGTAAAAAAGCAGAATATAATATAACTAAAGGGACTTAGTTATTTTACAAAAAAGGGAATTTATAGAATCGTTTAAAATCTATGGGTTCTCTTTTTGTGTGTTCCACTGCTGTTTTCCAGAAACTGGATAGGGGGTATGGAATGATAAGGTTACTGTTCATGGCTCAGGGATGTGGTAAACTGGGTACCCTGTGAGAACATGATATAGGAGTGAGGGGCGGTTCTTATAGAGAAAAATCAAATATCACCCCGAATTGTTGCTATAGGCGGCTTACAGGCCGTGAATGTAATATGAAGAGAAAAATATAGAAGAAAAAACAAAAAATACTTGCATTATTAATGAGATAATTATAATATAGTAAAGTAAAGCCTTTTTTTAATTTTTGTGCCAAAACAGAATGCTGGAGGGCATTATGCAAAAGTTCATAAGGCAATCGGGCCTATAGCCCGTGAAGGCTTATTTACCAGGAGCTTTGTAGGAAATGAAGAGTGCAAAATAGAAAGTATAGATAGATGGAAGGAGCAATATCATGTTAACCAGCGGGATTTATGATTATGTCGATGTGCTAAATAAAGCAGCCAACGCATCATGGCAGCGTAACACGGCAATCAGTAATAATATTGCAAATCAGAGTACGCCAGGCTATAAACGGCAGGAAGTGGATTTTGAAGGCACTCTTCGCAGAGAGCTCTCTAGGTTCAAGTATGTTTCTTTGGATGAGAAGGTCAGCGGCCTGGATCTGAGCCAGTTGAATGCAAGGACCTATACAGATGCAGAGGACTATTCCTACCGTCTGGATAAGAATAATGTGGATCCAGAGCAGGAATATGGCGAGCTGATTTCCAACAGGATCAAGTATAATGCTTTGGTGGATTGTATGACCAAGGAATTTCAGAGAACAAAAAGTGTGATTAAATAATAAGCGCAATACATAAAATGGGAGGCAAGAATATGTCATTATTTCAGTCATTTAACATTAACACATCTGGCATGACTGCACAGCGGTTCCGTATGGACGTGATTTCGCAGAATGTGGCAAATGTGACAACCACAAGGACAGAAGACGGCACGCCCTATAGGCGTAAGATTGTGACGTTCACAGAGAAGCAGGTGACGCCATTCAGCAAATATCTGAGCAATGCCCGCCGGGGCTACATGGGGAATGGGGTAAAGGTATCAGAGATCAGCGAGGATACCAGCACAGATTTTGTTATGAAGTATGACCCATCCCATCCGGATGCGGACGAAAATGGGTATGTTTCCTACCCGAATGTGAATATAATAACAGAAATGACCAATATGATTGACGCCAGCCGATCCTATGAGGCGAATATCACAGCTTTTGAGACCAGTAAGGCCATGGCTTTAAAAGGCTTAGAGCTTGGTAAATAGGTTAAGATAAGAGGAGGCTATTGAGAATGGATATAACAGCACTGCACGATGTGACATCGGAGTATCTTAGGAATGCCATTGAAGCCAGCCAGCAGGTTCAGGTGGAGGACAAAAGCTTTGACAATGTGCTCCAGTCTGCCATGGATATGGTCAATGAGGCCAATTACCTGCAGAATAAGGTAGAAGAGGCGGAAATGGAGTTTATGTTGGGCTATTCTACTAATCCCCATACGCTGATGGCGGTTCAGGAGAAGGCAGATATTGCCCTGAACTATACAATCGCAGTCAGAGACAAGGTTTTAGATGCTTATAAGGAACTTATGAATATGCAGATTTAAGAGGAATCTGCAGCGCATAGGACGGATAATCCAAGATTTGTAAAGAACGGGTGGAGAGACACATGCAGGAAAGAATACAAGGCATCCCTAAAAAGGTGCTAGAGTGGTGGGGAAAGTTTTCAGTAAAGCAAAAAACGCTGATTGCAAGCATTGCAGTTTTTTTTGTAGTGGCAATGGCAATTGTTGTTAAAATATTGACAACGCCTACGATGGTGCCGATCAGAAGCTGCGAGGACACGAAGGAAGCGGCAGAGGTGAAAGAACTGCTGCAGGGCGAGGGCATTTATTTCGAGGTTTCCAGTGACGGGCTGAATTTTCAGGTCCGTGCACAAGATGAGGCCAATGCGGCGATCTTGCTGGGAAAGAATGGCATCCCGGCTTCTTCGTATGACCTGAACAATGTATTTGAGGGCGGGCTCAGCAACACAGAGGCTGATAAGACGAAACGCTACCAGCTTTATTTGGAAAAACAGTTAGAGGAGCAGCTGACGAAGCTGGACATGATCAAGGGGGCTACAGTGAACCTGAACCTTCCGGTGGACGACGGCACGGTGCTGGCATTGAATGAAGATTCCTATGCGGCAATTAGCTTATCGCTGTCTGGCGAGATGGATGAGGACATGGCAGGCGGCCTGGCAAAATGGATTTCCACAGCTATTGGGAATGACAGCACAGATGATATTTCCATTATGGACACAGCCGGGAATGTATTGTTTACAGGAGGCGATTCCGCCACAGCCATAAGCGGCGCAAGTTCCCAGCTGTCTTATAAGGCCAAGGCAGAGAATATGGTAAAGAGCCAGGTAAAGGACGTGGTGCTGGGCACGAATGTATACGACACCGTTTCCGTTGGGCTGAACCTGAACGTGAATTTTGACGAGCAGAGGGTTACAAACCACAGGTGGTATGTGGATGGGGACGAGGATCACGGCCCGGTGGCGGAGCGGAGGCAGTATGACGAGGAGAGTTCAGGCGGCGTTGGCGATGTCCCAGGAACAGACACCAATGGGGAAGACGATACTACATATGTAATGCCGGATAATGCAGGCTCCAGCCAGACGATTTCTGAAACAAATGAGAAGTATAACACCAGCGAGGAGATCACAGAGAGCAACGGGGGCGTAGGGAATGTAGACTATGATACCTCTTCCATGGCAGTGGTTGCCAACCAGCATCGGTACTATTATGAGGATACGCTGCGGGCGAGCGGCGAGCTGGATGATATGACCTTCGATGAATTTGTGGCGCAGAACCGCGAAAGGGTGAAGCTGGATGTGGATCAGGATCTTGTGCAGATGGTGGCTAGGGCAACTGGGTTCCCAGAGGATAACATCAAGGTAGTAGTGTATGAGATTCCATTCTTTGAGTATTCTGACAGCAGCGGGCAGAGCTTCTTCTTTGATTATCTGCCGGTGGCTATCGCACTGCTGATTATGCTGATGTTGGGCTATGTGGTATTCCGCAGCACCCGGAAGGAAGAGCAGGTGGTGGAGCCAGAGCCGGAGCTTTCCGTAGAGTCCCTGTTGGCTACTACGAAGGAAGCAGAGGAAGAGTCTTTGGAAGATATTGGATTTTCTGAGAAGTCTGAGACCCGTGTAATGATAGAGAAGTTTGTAGATGAGAACCCAGAGGCAGTGGCATCGCTGCTTCGAAATTGGTTGAATGAGGAGTGGAAATAGAGTTATGGCAAGCGAAGAGTATAATGGCGTTCAAAAAGCGGCGATTTTGCTGATTGCTTTAGGACCGGAAAAATCTTCCTCGATCTTTAAGCATTTAAAAGAAGAGGAGATTGAGGAGCTGACATTGGAAATTGCCAATACCAGAAGTATATCTCCTCAGGTTAAGGAAGATGTTTTAAATGAGTTTTACCAGGTTTGCCTGGCACAGCAGTACATAGCAGAAGGCGGTATCGGATACGCCAAGGAGCTGTTGGAGAAAGCTTTGGGCGAAGAGAAGGCGCAGGGCGTGATCTCCAAGCTGACAGCATCTTTGCAGGTACGCCCTTTCGAGTTTGTGCGTAAGACAGACCCAGCTCAGCTTTTGAACTTTATACAGGATGAGCACCCGCAGACTATTGCGATGATTTTATCTTATTTATCAGCAAACCAGGCGTCTATGATTATGAGCGCCCTGCTTCCAGAGAAGCAGGCGGATGTGGCAAAGCGTATTGCGCTGATGGACAGGACGTCGCCAGATGTGATAAAGGAAGTGGAGAGGGTATTGGAACGGAAGCTTTCAACTTTGGTAAACCAGGATTACACTATCGTGGGCGGCGTGGATGCGATCGTATCTATTTTGAATACGGTAGACCGTGCTACCGAAAAGCATATTATGGAATCTCTGGAAATCGAAGAGCCAGAATTGGCAGACGAGATCCGCAAGAAGATGTTCGTGTTCGAAGACATCCTCTTGCTGGACGACAGAGCTATACAGCGTGTGCTGCGTGATGTGGACAACAATGACTTGGGCGTGGCTTTGAAGGCAGCCAACGAAGACGTGCAGAATGCAATCTTCAAGAACCTGTCAAAGCGTTTGGCAGCTATGATCAAAGAGGATATGGAATTTATGGGCCCAGTGCGTATGAAGGATGTTGAGGAAGCACAGCAGAAGATTGTTGGTATCATACGTAAGCTGGAGGATTCTGCAGAAATTGTAATCTCCAGAGGCGGAGGTGACGAGATCGTTGTCTAATTTGTATAAGCAGAGGCAGATCCTTGCCGGAAATAACGACGCCAGAATTATCAATTCCAACCAAAAAATAGACGCGCGGCTTCAGGAGCTGCTGCAGCAAATGGTGCAGGTGTCAACAGACGGATTTGTGGAAGGGCTGCAGGCAGAGCAGGTGGAGGTTGCCCCTCCGGAGGAAGTAATTTCCCCGGAAGAGCTCCTTCATCAGGCGCAGGAAGAGGCTGACGCGGCTATAGAAGCAGCAAAAGCACAGGCGGATTCCATCCAGGCAGAGGCAAAGCGGCAGGCAGAGGAACTGAGGGCTCAGGCCAGGAAGGAAGGATATGAGGAAGGCCTTGCAGAGGGCATGGCAAAGGCCAATGCCGCCCTTGCAGCAGGGCAGCAGCAGCTGGAGGAGCAGCGCCAGGTCTTAGAAGCAGATTACAGGCAGAAGACAGAGGAACTGGAGCCTTATCTGGTAGGGGCGGTTGCCGATGTGTTTGAGAAAGTATTCCATGTGCAGTTTGATGACAAAAAAGAAATTTTAGTGTATTTAATTGAGAAAGTTATTTTAAATACTGAGGGAACAAAGGAATTTCAAGTCAGGGTAAGCCTGAAGGACTATGAGTTTGTAGAAGGCCATAAGGACGAGATTACAGAACGGGTTGGCGGCGCTGTTAAGGTGGAGGTCATGGCAGATGCATCCTTGGGGGAAAGGCAATGTATGATTGAGACGGATTCTGGCATATTTGACTGCGGCCCGGACGTCCAGCTTGAAAACATTATAAAAGCACTGCGGTCATTAAGTTTGTGAGGATGAGTAGAAGTGGCATATAATTTAGATAAATACTATCAATTAGCAGAACAAAATTATTATAGGCAACTGGGGAAAGTGGTGAAGATCGTAGGCCTTACGATTGAGTCTGTAGGCCCCAATGCAAAGCTGAATGACTTGTGCCGTATTATTATTGACCAAAAAAAAGATATATCTATTATGGCGGAAGTAGTGGGGTTTCGTGATAAAAGACTGCTTCTTATGCCTTATGAGAGTGTGGAGGGACTGGGCGTAGGATGTATCGTAGAGAATACGGGACATCCTTTGTCTGTTTATGTGGGGGATGAGCTGTTAGGGCATACCTTAGATGGTATGGGAAGGCCTACCGATGTCAGTGCCCTTGATCTGCATCAGGAATATCCAGTGGATGCGCCGCCGCCGGACCCTATGGATCGGATTATTATTAATGAGGTGCTTCCTTTGGGAGTGAAAGCGGTAGATGGGCTGATCACTGTGGGAAAAGGGCAGAGGATTGGTATTTTTGCTGGATCCGGCGTAGGGAAAAGTACCCTGTTAGGCATGTTTGCCAGGAATACGAAGGCAGATATCAATGTGATTGCATTGATCGGCGAGCGCGGCAGGGAGGTGCGGGAGTTTATTGAACGGGATATGGGAGAAGAAGGCATGCGCCGGTCCGTGGTGATCGTAGCCACTTCTGACCGTCCAGCGCTGCTGCGCCGGAATGCCGCTAAGACAGCGACAGCGATTGCGGAGTATTTCCGGGATCAGGGCAAGGATGTGCTGCTGATGATGGATTCCCTAACGCGTTTTTCTATGGCGCAGCGGGAGATTGGCCTGGCGTCAGGCGAGCCTCCAGTGACGAGGGGGTATCCCCCCAGCGTATATTCTGAGATGCCTAAGCTCCTAGAGCGGTCAGGCAATTCGGATAAAGGATCCATTACTGGCCTGTACACGGTACTGGTGGATGGGGATGACTTTAATGAGCCGATTACGGACACGGCGCGGAGCATCCTGGATGGCCATATCATGCTGGACAGGAAGCTTGCCCATAAAAACCATTATCCGGCAATTGATGTGCTCCAGAGCATTTCCCGTGTAATGAGCACCATTGTGGATGATCGGCATAAGGAGGCGTCCGGCAATCTGAAAAACGTGCTGGCCACTTATCAGGAGGCAGAGGATTTGATTAATATTGGGGCATATAAAAAGGGCTCCAATAAAAATATAGATTATGCTATTGAGAAAATAGATGCAGTAAATGAATTTTTGCTGCAGCGTACCCATGATAAATTTTCTTTTGAGGAGATCTTAGAGGCTTTGGAAGGCCTGTTTTGATAGGGGGGCTAAGAGGGCGCAGCATGGATAGAGGAGGATGGAGGCATTCCTGGATGTCAGGCGCCGGCTTAATAAGGGAAGGAATGGAGAAAGGTCACAATGGTAAAGTTTGCGTATAAGATGCAGAATATTCTGGATGTAAAGTCAAAGCTGGAGGATCAGGCCAAGACAAATTTTTCCGCTGCAGCCGCCAGGCTGAGCCAGGAAGAGGAGAGGCTTGCAGAGCTGAACCGCAGGAAGGCCGGGTATGAGCAGCGTGCCAAGGAGCTGGTGGAAGACCGGCTGGATATACGGGAGATTAAGGTGAACCGGACAGCCATAGATGTGATGAAAGGCACCATCCGTAACCAGACCCTTGCTGTCCATGTGGCAGAACGGAATGTGGAAAGCGCCAGGGCGCGCCTGCAGGAAGTGATGATTGAGCGCAAGACCCATGAGATCCTGAAGGAAAAGGCTTTTGACGGATTCAAGAAGGAGCTGCTGAAGGAAGAAAGCAAGGAAGTGGATGAGCTTGTAAGCTTTACCCACAATCATGTAGAAGAGTAAGGTGGTGGACCATATGCCAGAGGAAGCATTAGAGCAAGCCCAGGAGGGAACCGAGGCTCTGGATAAAAAGGCTCGGAAAAAGGCTGAAAGGGCCAAAAAGAAGGAAGAAAAGAAAAACAAAAAGAAAATGCAGGAGGATGCGCCGGATGAGGAAGAAAGCGGCGGCAGCAAAATTGCAGTAGCGGCAGCAACCATTGTCTTTATCGCAATATGGCTGGCAATCCTAGCTTTAGTGATCAAGATGGATGTGGGAGGCTTTGGCTCCACAGTGCTCCATCCCATTTTAAAGGATGTTCCTTACCTGAATAAAATCCTGCCGGAGACGGTCCAGGAAGGGGACGCGCCAGTGGTAGATGCGCAATATCCCTACAGTACCTTGGACGATGCCATTGCCAGGATCAAGGAGCTGGAAGTAGAGCTGGCAAATGAGCAGTCAAAGACAGAAGGCGATTCTGACCAGGTGGCCCAGCTGGAGGCAGAGGTGGAACGGCTGCGGGAATTTGAGGCCAAGCAGTCTGAGTTTGAAGAAGAGAAGACAGAATTTTATAAAGATGTTGTGTTTAATGAAAATGCGCCCGATATATCAGAATATAGGGCTTACTATGAGAGCATAGACCCTGCCAACGCAGAGGTGCTGTATAAGCAGGTGGTGCAGCAGCAGGAGTCTGACGGCCAGGTCAGTGAATATGCCACTACTTATGCGGAGATGAAGCCCAAACAGGCAGCGGCCATTATGGAAGCTATGACAGACGACCTGCAGCTGGTGGTAAAGATCCTGCAGAATATGGATACAGACGCCAGAAGCAAGATCCTGGGAGCCATGAGTTCAGATGTGGCAGCACGGGTTACCAAAATGATGGAACCAAAATAATGATGGAGCCATAGTTATAGAAGAAAGGGCATATTATCGCAGGGCTGATGCGGCAATGCGATATGGGTTTTGGTTATAGGGCCCTGAAAGGGGTCATATAATAAATAATCTATCAGGAAAGGAGGATAAAGTATGACAGCCAGTAAAATATCCCAGATTGCGGCTTTAATGAAGGCTTCTGAGCTAATGGAGGCGCAGAATAAGCCTCAGGGTGCAGACGTTGCCTTCGGCGCTTTACTGAGCCAGACACCAGAAGGCAGGGATCAGGGGCTTTCCATGAGCCAGGGCCTGACAGGTGCAGCCAAGCCAAATGTTGCCAGCCAAGCTGCATATGAGAAGGGAGTGGCCCAGCTGGGGTATCGGGAGAATACGGTCACCCAGAGTGAGAATCCTGCAGCTAAGAATGAATTGCCAGAGGATGCCCCTGAGAAGCTGCAGTCCTTTGAAAAAAAGGCCATAGAGGCAGTGGCGCAGGAATTGGGCGTTACAGAAGAGGAAGTGGCAGAGCAGATGGAAGCTATGGGCCTTACGGTATTGGATCTTATGGATCCTTCCAAGCTTGCAGGACTGGTATTGGAGCTGACAGGCAGTGAAGATATGGGTGAATTGCTGTTAAGCGAGAATTTCCAACAGCTTTTAGGGGAGATTGGGGAGCTGTCCCAGGATTTGATGGCAGCATTGGACATTTCGCTTCAGGAGATGCCACAGGTCATGGATCAGCTGGAGGCTATGCTTTCCGAAGACCAGGCAGTTGCCGCTGAGACAGAAGTGGAAGTAACGCCAGAACAGCCAGAACAGCCGGAACAGGCAGCACAGCCAGAACTGTCCGTGCAGCCAGAAGAGGCAGCGGATTCCCTGCAAAAGGGCACAGAAGCCGTACAGACTTTGGCAAAGCCTCAGGAAGCAGTACAGCAAGAAGCCGTAGAGGACGGTGATTCCCTCGGGCAGCAGCCAGTCCAGGAGGTGGAGCAGCCAGAAGAAGCGCCTCAGGAAGCATTGGAGGATGACACAGAGGGCAGCATGCCCCAGAAAGAGTCCTCAGGGGAAGCTGGGAAGGCAAAGCCGCAGCAGGGACAGGTTACATATCAAACTACAGCCCAGACGGTCAGCCAGGGACAGGCTGTAGAAGTGACACAGACAGTGACACAGGCCAGGGTGGATGTGGAGGGCATTATGCGCCAGATCAGCCAGATGACAAGGATTGTTGTCAGCCAGGCAGAGACGTCCATTGAAATGCAGCTGAACCCGGAAAACCTTGGAAAGGTGTATTTGCAGGTGGTTTCCAGGCAGGGAACCATTACAGCCCAGCTTGCGGCTCAGGATGAGGCAGTGAAGCAGGCTTTGGAGAGCCAGATTGCCGCATTAAAGGAAAATATGAACCAACAGGGCCTGAAGGTAGAGGCCGTGGAGGTGACCATTGCCAGCCATGAGTTCGAGAGGAATTTGGAGGAGAACCAGAAGAATCCTTCCAAGGAACAGCAGGAGGCAGAAATGGAGCAGGCTTCCAGGCGCAATATCAACCTGAACAGCTTAGATGAACTGGAAGGGCTGATGTCTGAGGAAGAGAGCCTGGTGGCGAGGATGATGTCTGACCAGGGCAACAGCGTAGATTTGACAGCATGAGGATAGAAAATAACCGTGATTGCCTCGCTGCCGGGGAGACAGTCCGTATAGCTGCCGGGCAGAACAGGCAATTTCAAGAAAGGAGAGATAAGCATGGCTATTATGATACCAGTAGAGGATGGGAAAATTGTAGACACTTCCGCATCGTCTAATTCCCTTTCCAATGAAACAAAACGAAGCAACAGCACATTGGATAAAGAGGCATTCTTGCAGCTTTTGGTAGCGCAGATGAAATACCAGGATCCCTTAGAGCCTACTTCAAATACGGAGTACATTTCCCAGTTGGCAACCTTCTCTACATTGGAGGAAATGCAGAACATGAATTCCACTATGCAGGCTTCCCAGGCCAGTGACCTGGTAGGGCGTACAGTCATCATGAAGGTGACCAGCAGTGTCGGCGATACCAGTTATGTATCCGGGAAAGTGGACTATATCCAGAAGGAGGGCAACAAGACTTATGTGTCTATTGAAGGCAACCTTTACAATATAGATGACTTAGACCGTGTTGTGGATGATGATTATATGACCGCAGTTGGCATTACAGCCGAGTTTGTGGAGCAGGTTGCGAGCATGCCGTCTGTGAACAAGCTGACTTTGGAGAACAAGGATAAGCTGCTGGCAATCGCTAAGGCATACGACAGCCTGACAGATTATCAGAAGGTGCATATCGCTAAGTATGCCCCGGAAGCATTGCAAACGCTGCAGGAGCTGGTGAAAAAAATGGATGAGCTGATAAAGGAAGCTGGCGGGAGCACAGATGATAAAGATCCTGGAGATGATAAGACAGAAGGCACAGGTGGAAGTGAAGGGACAGAGGGAAGCGAAGGGACAGAGGGCAGCGGAAAGCCAGAATAAGGGGCAGGAAAAAATACACGGAGGACACCTCATATAGATTAAGAGGACAGCAGGGAAGCTGAGAATGGAGAGAGCATTATGAATAAAATTTCAAATCAATTCTCTTCTATTGAACAGGTTACAGACAAATATCTAAAGGCGGGAAGCCAGAACCAGGCGCCAGCAGAGCCGGACGTATCCTTTGGCGATATCCTGAAGCAGAAACAGTCTGTAAACGACAGCCCTTATTTAAAATTTTCCAAGCATGCGTCCATGCGGCTGCAGAGTCGGAATATTGAGCTTTCCACAGAGCAGAAGGAACGTTTGGAGACAGGGGCACAGAAGGCAAAGGCGAAGGGAATGAAAGAATCCCTTGTAATCGTTGACTCCTACTCGTTTATTGTGAATCTGCCCAATAAGACAGTAGTGACAGCAATGGACCATACAGAGTCCGAAGAAAATGTATACACAAATATTGATGGTGCCGTAATTATATAGCCGGACCCAACAGGAGGCAGTAGGTCTTTGAATGACAGAAAAGGCCATACGGCAAATAGAATTAGGAGGTCATTTCATTATGATGAGAGCATTGTATTCTGGCGTGTCAGGATTGAAGACACACCAGACGAAGATGGATGTAATTGGTAATAACATTGCAAATGTAAATACAGCTGGTTTTAAATCCTCTAGCACTGTATTTAGCGAGATCATGTACCAGAACCTGTCAGGCGCATCTGGGGCAACCGCCACAAAGGGCGGCGTAAATGCCAAGCAGATCGGCCTTGGCGTATCCATGGGTTCCACCTCAGTCAATATCACTTCTCCAGGCGCGCCCCAGACAACCGGGGACGGCTGGGATCTGAGGATTACCGGGGACAGCTTTTTTATTGTCAACAATGGTACAGAGAACCTGTTTACAAAGGCAGGCGCATTTTATGTAGACGGCGCAGGATACCTTTCCACAAAGGCGACTGGCTACAACGTTATGGGATGGCGGGTAGACCCGACCACTGGGGACATCCGCAAGGATGTGGTTTCCAGGCTGCCCATTATGGTGCCGGAGAACCAGACGTCCAATCCGGAGGCCACTACAGAGGCATTCTGCGCCGGCGTGCTGGATGATAATAATACCCAGGTGAATTCTGATGCAGGATATACCATGAATTTGAATTTCTATGATTCATTGGGCTACAATTATTCAGCAAAATTTGCTGTAAAGACAGTAAATTCAGACACGAAGACCTATACGATAGAGCTTACGGATATCCTGGATTCCAGGAACCACTCCATCCTGCAGGATTACCTGGCAGTAGAGGGCAATAGCATGACAAATGTGTTTGGCGAGCCGACGACTGTGGACAGGAGTTATAACCTTGCCGCTGACTTTACTTACCGGAACAATACATTTTATGATGTCGACGGAAACGCTTTGGTGTATGATGCTGATAATTTGAAATATGTGGCGGAGGGCACAGGCAAGGAATATGCCGTAAGTTCCATGTTCGGCGTTTCTGAGGCGCAGGTACAGCAGTATTATGATCCGGCCACTGCAGTAACGGCAAATGGGGAATCGGCAATATTTGGCTATTCTGAGACCTTATACGGCTATACATTGGATTTTAATGAAGGCGAGCCGAATCCAGGCCAGTTCAATTTTGTCGGGCAGGAAGGCGTTGAGTCTGTAATATTGAAAATGTCCGCTCTGGGAACAGAGTTCAGCAATATCAATGTAGACTTTACAGGCACAAAGAACTTCAACAATGGCGGCCAGAATACCATAGAGCTGAAAAAAGGAATGGTAGATGCCAAGGAACAGGGAACCGGCAGGAGCCTGGGTACACTGATTGGCCTGCAGGTACAGGAAGACGGGAGGATTTTTGCTTCTTATGACAATGGCAATACGGAACTGCTGGGACAGATTGCAGTGGCGGTATTCCCAAATCCTTCCGGTTTGGAAAAGGTAGGGGATAACTGCTACAGAACCACCTTGAACTCTGGTGAGTTTGATGGGATCGGGCGGGATATTACTGCAGATAATGGCAAGATGACCAGCGGCGTCCTGGAAATGTCCAATGTGGATCTCGCTACAGAGTTTACAGAAATGATTACCACCCAGAGGGGCTTCCAGGCTAACTCCAAGATTATCACGACTTCTGATACATTACTGGAAGAATTAGTGAACCTGAAACGGTAATTCCATAGGCCATAATTAACATTCGCGTAAGGATAAGAATTTTATAAACCGGGGAAGGCTGCTTTTGGCTGTGCATAATTCTGTGCAGGATACTGCTGGGACAGCGCGCCGATACAGTGGCAGTACAGTGTTTTGCCGTTCCTTCAGCGTTACTATTCATGGCTCAGGAATGCGCTGAACTGCGCATTCTGTGAGAACATGATTCAGGAGTGAGGGGCGATTTTTGCGCAGCAAAACTTAAAATATCGCCCCGAATTGTTGCTATGAGCGGCCTCCAGGCCGTGAATAGTAACCCTTCAGCCTGGGGCTGGATACATAAGGAATTAATAAATGCTGTACTACTTCCCCGAGTTATGTTATAATGCCAGTAGGCATTACATATTGGGCGTTGTGCACATGGTATGGCAAAAAATTACAAGAGGTGAGGTTCCATGATTGAGGTGACAAAGCTGAATGGCGCAACGGTTCTGGTAAATTCAGACTTAATTGAAAGTGTGGCTGAAACGCCGGACACTGTCATATCTCTTGTGACAGGGAAGAAAATTATTGTAAAAGAAAGTAGACAAGAGGTTAAAAATCTAGTAGTATTATACAAGAAAGAAATTGCAGCAACAGGTCTTCCCTGGTTGAATAAAGAGTGAGAATCTACGGATAGAAATATATTTCATGGATGAAAAGGGTAGGTGGCAAAATTGGATATAGCATCTTTAGCGGGAATTATACTTGGTATTGTATTATTTGTATTTGGTGTTATAAATGGAGGCGGTGACTTATTCAGGGATTTCGTCGATGGGCCTTCCATTATAATCACAATCGGAGGCTCTTTGGCGAGTACGCTTGCCTCCCATAAGCTTTCAGATTTTATCAATGGCTTAAAATCCATTACGCTGACATTCAAATCTCCAAAGGCAGATGTGGGAGAGGTGATCAGGCATATTATTGATTTATCGAATATAGCAAGGAAGGAAGGGCTTCTGGCACTGGAAGAGGCAGCCAATGGAATTGAAGATGAATTCCTGAAAAAAGGTGTTATGTTGGTAGTTGATGGTACGGATCCTGAGTTGGTAAGGGGGATTATGGAAGCAGATCTGATCAGTGTGGAAGAACGCCACAAGGTAAACATCGGATTTTGGCAGCGTTGGGGCGGCTTAGGCCCTGCTTGGGGTATGATCGGTACCCTGATCGGTTTGATCAACATGTTGGCAAAGTTAGACGACCCGTCTTCTATCGGGCCTAGTATGGCGGTTGCGTTGGTTACCACATTGTATGGTTCTTTGATTGCTAACTGGCTTTGTACGCCAACTGCGGCAAAGCTGCAGGTAAATAATGACGAAGAAATGAGAATTAAGGAAATTACAGTAGAAGGACTTTTATCCATCCAGGCTGGGGAAAATCCCCGTGTCATTGAGGAGAAGTTAAAATCCTTCCTGTCTCCGAAGATGCGTGAAAGCGTTTTAGGTTCAGCCGGAGGTGAAGAATAGTGGCAAAAAGGAAAAAAGACGACGGCGGAGGCGGCGGCGGATCCTGGATCGATACCTTTGCGGACTTGATGAACCTTCTGCTTTGCTTTTTCGTATTGCTGTTTTCCATGTCCTCAGTGGATGTGGATAAATTTGAAGCCCTGATCCAATCCTTAGAGCACAGCTTCAGCGTCCTGCCAGCAGGCGGGGCATCCGTAGGGGATGGGCAGATGGTTTCTTCTGGGATTAGCCAGCTGCTGCTTTTGGATGAATATTATAAGCCAGAGGCCAATTCGGCAAGCCTGGAGAACGCAGGGCAAAAGGATCAGGAAGAAGAGGCGAAAGAAGAAAAAGACTCAGAGGAAGAGCTGAAGGAAGAATATTTTGACGCAGCCTTAAAGGAATCAGAGGAAATGGCGGAGGATATTGAGCAGTCCCTGGCAGAGAAAATGATTGCCGACCAGGTAGAGCTGGATATCAATGCCCAGTATGTGCTTCTTACTTTAAACGGGGCGCTGCTGTTTGATTCCGGGGAGTCCCAGATTCGGGAAGATGCGCTTTCTTTGGTGAATAAGCTGTCATTGATTCTGGAGAATTATGACAGCAATCTGATTGACATAGAGGGGCATACAGACAATGTCCCAATCAGCAATGCAAGATATGAGAACAATGATGTGCTGTCTGCCTATAGGGCCTTCGCTGTGAAGGACTACATATTAGGGAATTCCCCATTGGAGGCAGGCAAGATAAGGGCGACAGGATGCGGAGAATACAATCCGATTGCCGATAATTCAACACCGGAGGGCCGGGCAAGGAACCGAAGGGTAGAGATAAAAATTTACAATTCGTATAACTCGAATTAGAAAGGAAAGTGTAATTGTAATGAAAAAGAATCTGATGAGTGTTTTAATTCTGGTGCTGGTGCTTGCGAATCTGGTGTTGACAGCGATTTTGATGATTTCCGTAGTGCCCCAGTCACAAAAAGCCAATGAGCTGATCACAAAGGTATGCTCTGCCATTGATTTGGAGTTAGAGGGCGGCAAAGACGACTCAACCATTAACGTTCCGATGGAACAGCTTGAAATGGTAGACCTGGCAGAAGGGCAGAGCCTTACCATTAACCTGAATGATACGGAAGATGGCCGAAAAGGGTTTGCAGTAATTTCCCTGTCCATCGCCATTGATACTAAGAGTGAAGGGTATGAGACATATGGAGCGGATGGGATCAATGCCAAGCAGTCCCTGATCAAAGACGAGATCAACCGGATCGTTTCCAAGCACAATATTGATGATATGCGGGACAGCAAGGAAGAGCTGAAAGACGAAATTGTGAAAAGCCTCCGCAAGATGTTTGACTCTGATTTCATTGTAAGCGTGACCTTCCCAATTTATAATTATGAACAGTCTAATAAATAGGCAATAAATAGTACAAATGTCAGGTGGTGAGAGAGAATGGGCGAGGTCTTATCGCAAAGTGAGATAGATAGCCTGCTAAATGCGTTAAGCAATGGAGAGCTGGATGCCGACGATATTAAGGACACCAAAGAAAAGCCTGTGAAAAATTACGATTTTGCGAGGCCTGCGAAGTTTTCCAAGGATCATCTTAGAACGCTGGAGATTATATTTGAGCATTATGGGAGGCTGCTGTCTACGAATCTTCCCGGATATCTGAGGAAGAATATCCAGGTAGAGGTAATGAGTTCTGAGGCAGTCATATATTCAGAGTTTTCCAATGCAATGTCCAATCCAGTGCTTCTTGGAATTGTGAATTTCGCGCCTTTGCCAGGCAATATTGTGATTGAGCTGGCATCGAATATCGGGTATGCAGTTGTAGACCGTATGCTGGGCGGCATGGGAGTGCCGCTGGAGCGGACCAGGGAATTTTCAGAGATTGAGCTTTTGATCATTGAGAGAATCATGAATGTCTGCATCAACCTTCTGCGGGAACCCTGGAAGAATGTGTTGGAAATCCATCCAAGGCTGGAGCGGATTGAAACGAACTCCCAGTTTGCGCAGTTTATTTCCCCATCAGAGATGATTGCGGTTGTCACGATCAATATTAAGATTGGGGATGTGGAAGGCAGGATGAATGTCTGCCTGCCCTACATAACGCTGGAAGATGTTATGGATAAATTGAATACCAAGTATTGGTTCTCCACGATACAGGAACAGGATGCCAAGGAATATGAGGAGCTTATGGAAACACTGTTAAATAAGGCTCCTATGCCAGTGAAGGCCGTCCTGGGGCAGAGCGCCATTACGGTAAACGATTTTATTAACCTTCAGGTAGGGGATATTATCCGTTTGGATACAAAAATAGAAGATGAGCTGAATGTATATGTTGGAAACATCAAGAAATTTACTGCTTTGCCTGGTGCGTCCGGCGATCATTATGCAGTAAGGGTTACATCAGTGATCAGAGAGGAGCAGTGAAACTATGGATGGAGTTTTGTCACAGGAAGAAATCAGCGCCCTGTTGAGCGGCGAAGCTGACAGTGGCATGGGTAATACAGATGGCCTGACGCCAGATGAGATTGATATTATTGGGGAAGTTTCCAATATCAGCATGGGGACGGCGGCCACTACCCTGTTTTCCCTGGTGAACAGGAAGGTGGATATTTCCACGCCGGTGGTGAGCGTTGCCAAGTGGGATGATATTGTAGACGCTTATGAAAGACCCTGTGTCTTCATCAGGATTGCATATACGGTAGGATTGGATGGGAGCAACCTGTTAGTCCTGCGGGAAAATGACGTAAAGATTATTACCGATTTGATGATGGGCGGGGATGGGACCAATACAGATGTGGAGTTGGGCGAGCTGCACTTGAGCGCCATCAGCGAGGCGATGAACCAGATGATGGGAAGCGCGGCTACATCGCTGTCCTCTATGCTGGATAAGATGATTGATATCAGCCCTCCTTCCGCAGATCTGATTGATTTGAAGGATACTCTGGATGGCAGGGATATTGATGAATTTCTGGCCAATGAGTTTGTGAAGATTTCCTTTAAAATGGAAATTGGGGATCTGGTTAACAGCGAGATTATGCAGCTATATCCGTTTTCGTTTGCCAAAGACATGTGCTCTGGGCTGTCACAGAAGGCAGAGAGCGCGCCTGCTCCTGAACCGGCTCCGGCTGCTTCGCCTGCCCCAGAGGCGCCACAGACACAAGGGATGATGCAACAAGGAACACCGCAACAAGCAATGATGCAGCCGGGCATGATGCCCCAGCAGATGCCTCAGATGCAGCCAATGATGGGAATGCCTATGAATAACAATATGCCACAAATGTATGCACAGCAGCCGGTCAATGTACAGCCGGCACAATTCCAGGCCTTTACTGGAGATTATGACCCAATCGCACAACAGGAAAATATTGGGCTGATCATGGATGTCCCACTGGATGTGACAGTGGAGCTGGGAAGGACCAGCAAGCTGATCCATGATGTTTTGGAATTTGCCCCAGGGACAATTATAGAGCTGAATAAGATTGCAGGGGAGCCGATTGACGTGTTAGTAAATGGTAAGTATGTCGCCAAGGGTGAGGTAGTCGTAATAGAAGAAAGCTTTGGCGTGCGTATTACCGAAATCATAAATAACCAAAAATAATAATAAGAGTGATATCAAGGAGAAAAAGATATGGCGAAAAAGGTTTTAATTTGCGATGACGCAGCGTTTATGAGGATGATGATCAAGGATATTCTTACCAAGAATGGCTACGAGGTTGCAGGCGAGGCTGAGAATGGGCAGAAGGCAGTGGAAAAGTACAATGAGACAAAGCCAGATTTGGTGCTGATGGATATTACCATGCCGGAAATGGATGGTATCCAGGCATTAAAGGCAATTAAGTCAGCCGACCCTTCGGCCATGGTCATTATGTGCTCTGCTATGGGACAGCAGGCAATGGTAATTGAGGCCATCCAATCTGGGGCGAAGGACTTTATTGTAAAGCCTTTCCAGGCAGAACGTGTTCTGGAAGCTGTGAAAAAAGTAGTTGGGTAGTATGGCCTTATTAACTATTTCATCAGGATTGGCAAGTTTTTTCCGGCTGATTGGCATATTATTGGTATTCCTGTTTGTGCTTGCAGTTACATATGCCACCACCAGGTGGATTGCCCAATACCAGCAGGGGATTGCAGCGAACAGGAATATCCAGGTAGTTGAGACATTTCGGGTAGGCAACAACAAGTTTATCCAGATTGTCCAAGTCGGGGAAAAGTATCTGGTGATTTCCGTCTGCAAAGACACGGTTAATCTCTTGACAGAGCTGACGGAAGAAGAGCTGGCTTGGAAGCCCTCCTTAGAGGAAGGGGAAGACAAGGCCAAGCTAAATGGAAATTTTCAGGAAATATTGGAAAACCTGAAGAAAAAACTTCCCAGGAAGTAGGCAAGGCATAATGAAAAAGCTGAAAAAAATATATTGTGGGGCTTCCCTTGCCTTTGGCACAGTCACATTGATCCTTATGTTATGTTTGTGTTTTGGGCAAAGCGCATATGCAACAAACAGCGCAGGTGATGCCAACCAGCAGTTGACAAATGAGACAGCACAGGATATTGGGCAGTTAAGCTCGACGGATACCAGCCAGAACCGAACCAATACCAGGACAACGGATACGAATGGGCTGCACATTGAATATAACAATGACGAAGGCAGCCTGTCTGCCAATATCAGGGTTTTATTGGTGCTTACAGTAATCGCACTGGCTCCGTCTTTGCTGATTATGCTCACGTCCTTCACCAGAATTGTGATCGTGCTGCATTTTATCCGGACGGCCATTGGAACCCAGACGGTTCCCCCCAACCAAGTGTTAGTGGGGCTGTCCCTGTTTTTGACATTGTTTATTATGAATCCGGTGTTTTCGGAGTTGAATGAAAATGTACTGAAGCCTTTAGACGCCAATGAGATTACACAGGAAGAAGCGTTGGAGCGGGCAGAAGGGCCAATCCGAGAGTTTATGTATAAGGAGATGCAGCGGAAGGATTTAAAGCTTTTTTGCGACATTGCAGAGATTGATATGGAAGGCATGGATCTGAGCAAGCCGGAGACGCTGGCAGAAGTCCCGATGCATGTGGTGATACCAGGCTTTATTCTCAGTGAGCTGCGGACAGCGTTTATTATCGGTTTCTTGATCTATATACCGTTCATTGTAATTGATATGGTTGTGGCGTCAGTGCTGATGTCTATGGGTATGATGATGCTTCCGCCGACAACAATTTCTATGCCGTTTAAGATCCTGCTGTTTGTCTTAGCAGATGGATGGGATCTGATCATAGGCAATTTAGTAAAGACATTTTATTGACTGTGGAATGGAGCTGCCCTTGGGCAGGCCTCCATGTGGCAGCCGATGACGAGAGGTGAAAGACATGATTACAGAAGGGCAGGTTATGGATATTGCGCGGGAAGCGCTGTATCTGGTGATCAAGGTTTCAGCGCCGCTGCTGCTGATTTCTCTGATCATCGGTTTGATCATCAGTATTTTCCAGACAGTCACGTCCATCCAGGAGCAGACTCTGACCTTTGTGCCAAAGATTATTGCGGTGTTTTTAGGCATGATGCTGGTGGGAGGATGGGTATTGGAAAATATCGTGAGTTTTATGACAGAGTTATGGAATAATTTCGGCCTGTACCTGCGTTAGGTTAATAATAGTATGGTAAACTATGAGTTTTCATTATACACATTTGAATATTTTCTGATGATATTGGTTAGGGTTGCTGCATTTGTATTTATTGCTCCATTTTTTGGGATGAACAATACGCCAAGGCGCACAAAGGCTGGGTTTTCCCTGTGTGTTGCGATGATTTTGTATCAGGCAGTATTGCCCAGGGAAACCTTGGAGTATTCCGGAGTAATTGAATTTGTTATCATCATTCTGAAGGAAGGAATTACAGGATTGCTCATTGGTTTTGCAGCAAATATTTGTAATTCCATTATTGTATTTTCGGGGAAAGTGATTGACATGGAAATAGGGCTTGCCATGGCGAATATGTATGACCCGACGACCCAAACCCAGTCAGGCCTGACAGGCACTATGTATAATTATTTTATTATGCTGCTGCTGATTGCGACAGATATGCACCACTATATTTTAAGGGCGCTGATCGACACTTATCAGCTGATTCCTGTTAATGGCACAGTGTTTAACTGGGATCATTTATTGGGTACCATGGCAATGTTTATTACAGAATTGATGGTTTTGGGGTTTCGGATCGTGCTGCCGATTTTTGCATGCAGCATGATTTTAAATTGTATCCTGGGGATTATGGCGAAGGTAGCGCCGCAGATGAATATGTTCGCGGTGGGAATACAGCTCAAGATACTGTTGGGATTTACCATTATGTTTCTGACCATTACACTGCTCCCCAGCGTTGCGAATATGATATTTACGGAGATGAAACGCATGATTGTTTCCGTGGTGGAAGGAATGTACTGAGTTGAGAGAAGAACCGCAATTTTTTATGGAATACCAGCTTCAGTGGTTTGCAAAGGATGGGAATGGCGGGGAAAAGACCGAGCCTGCCACTGCCAAGAAGCTGCAGGAAGCCCGCAAGGAAGGCCAGGTGGCCAAAAGCCAGGAGCTGAACCATGCATTGGGATTAATATCACTGTTTGTGATCCTGAAATTATTTATTTCCTATGTGGGGGAAAGCCTGTTTGGTTCCTTTGCATTATTTTATAACAAGATTCCAGAAGTGGTGGACGAGAGCATCGGCGGCCTGGCGGTCTTTTCCGTTACCAGGTTGGTCAATAATACGCTGCTGCTGCTTTTGAAAGTGTTGGCGCCATTTTTTCTGGTGGGGTTTTCCGTTTCCTTGCTGACCAATATCGTCCAGGTGGGGTGGAAGGTGACTTCCAAGCCTATGCGCCCTAAGTTCAGCAAGCTGAACCCATTGAACGGTTTCAAGCGGATTTTTTCCAAGGATTCCATGTTTGAGCTGGTAAAGTCCATAGCAAAAATAGCGTTGATCATATATGTGGCTTATTCTTCAATTAAAGGCCATCAGACGGAGCTGTTTCTGGTATACGAGATTCCGCTGCTGCAGGTGATCCTGCTGGTGGGCACAATTGTAATTGACACCGGCCTGCGGATCAGCCTGATTTACTTGTTTATTGGGATTGCAGATTGGTTCTACCAGAAGCACAAGTTCAAGGAAGACATGAAGATGACCAAACAGGAAGTGAAGGATGAGTATAAGAATACAGAGGGGAATCCCGAGATCAAGGGGCGGCAGCGCTCCAAGATGCGCGAGGCTTCCCAAAGGCGTATGATGCAGAGCCTGCCTACGGCAGACGTGGTCATCACCAACCCGACCCATTACGCCGTAGCCATTAAATACGATGCGGACCATTATTCGGCACCCGTCGTGGTGGCGAAGGGGGAGGATTTCCTTGCAGCGAGGATTAAGGAGAAGGCCAAGGAGCATCAGATTGAGATTGTGGAGAACAAGCCCTTGGCGCGGATGCTGTATGCCAATGTGGATGTTGGCGAGGAGGTTCCGCCGGAATTGTACCAGGCCGTGGCCGAAGTGCTTGCATTTGTATATAATCTGAGGGGGAATAAATAATATGAAACCAGATAACAACGATGAAAGGAGAAAAACAGCATGAAGAAGGCAGATATGGGGATTGCACTATATTTGTTGGCAGCGGTTATTTTCTTTATTATTCCGATCCCTTCCGTTTTATTGGATGTCATGCTGACAATTAATATAGCCATAGCATTGATTGTATTGATGAATGCCTTGTTTGTAACAGAAGTGCTGGATATGTCCTTTTTTCCAACTTTGCTTTTGTTTACCACGATTTTTCGTATTTCGCTGAATGTATCTTCTACCCGCCTAATCTTAAATACAGGCGACCCAGGCAACGTTGTGCGTACCTTTGGGGAGTTTGTGGGCGGAAATGACCTGATCATTGGCGCGATTATATTTGTGGTTATGATCTTGATTCAGCTGATTGTCATCAACAAAGGTTCTGAGCGTGTGTCTGAGGTAACGGCAAGGTTTACATTGGATGCCATGCCCGGTAAGCAGATGGCCATTGACGCAGATTTGAATACAGGGGTTATCAGTGAGAAGCAGGCCAGGGAACGGCGTGACAAGATTCAGCAGGAATCCAGCTTTTTCGGGGCTATGGATGGTGCCACCAAGTATGTGAAGGGGGATGCCACCGTAGGCATTATTATTACATTGATCAATATGGTAGGCGGGCTGGCTATGGGAATGACCCGCCAGGGGCTTGCCATTGGGGATGCATTGAACCAGTATGGGATCCTTACAATAGGTGATGGGCTGGTCAGCCAGATTCCTTCCCTTTTGATCTCACTGGCAACTGGTATCCTGGTAACGAAGGCTTCCAAAGAAGCGGATTTTGGGGATACCCTGATCCGCCAGCTTTTTGGGATACCGAAGGTGCTGTATATTGTAGGTATTGTGCTGATCTTTTTGGGGATTACCACACCTTTGGAAATCCTTCTGTTTGTGCCCATGGGAATTGTATTCCTGGTTGTGGGCAGGAGCGTGGATGGAAGCATCAGTATGGAAGCTATTGAGGAAGAAGTGGATATGGCAGAGGAACAGGCAGAGGAAATCCGCCGTCCGGAAAATGTGGTTTCGCTGCTTCAGGTTGACCCTATTGAGCTGGAGTTCGGCTATGGGATCATTCCTTTGGCAGATGTGAACCAGGGCGGGGATTTACTGGATCGTGTGGTTATGATCCGAAGGCAGATTGCCCTGGAGCTTGGTACAGTGGTGCCGATTATCCGCCTGCGCGACAATATCCAGTTAAACCCAAACCAGTATATTATTAAGATTAAAGGCATACAAGTAACAGAAGGGGAAATCCTGTTTGACCACTATATGGCCATGAACCCTGGATTTGTGGAAGAGGAGATTTCCGGCATCCCGACTTTTGAGCCTTCCTTCCATCTTCCTGCCCTGTGGATTACAGAAGGGCAGCGGGAGCGGGCAGAGAGCCTGGGCTACACAGTGGTTGACCCGCCCTCTATTATTGCGACCCATTTGACAGAGGTGATCCGGACCCATATTGATGAGCTGCTCTCCAGGCAGGATGTACAGAACCTTATTAACAATATCAAGGAGGCGCAGCCAACTCTTGTGGACGACTTGATTCCCAAGCTGTTGGGCGTAGGCGAGGTTCAGAAGATTTTGCAGAACCTGCTGCGGGAAGGCATTTCCATCCGGGATTTGCTTACGATTTTTGAGACTTTGGCAGACCATGCGGCAACCACCCGCGATACGGATGTGCTGACGGAATATGCAAGGCAGAGCCTGAAGCGGGCGATTTCCAGCAAGTATTTCCCAGCCAACGAGGTCACCAGCGTCATTACCCTGGATCCCAAGATCGAGCAGGATATTATGGGCTCCGTAAAGCAGACAGAGCAGGGGGCATACCTGACCCTGGATCCGGAAAAGACAAAGGCGATTATGGCGTCCTTAGAGACAGAGGTAGCCAAGCTGGAAAACCTGGGGAAAAATGCCATTATCATTACATCGCCGATTGTGCGTATGTATTTTAAGAAACTTACGGAAGACTATTTTAAAGACTTGATCGTTGTCTCCTATAACGAAGTGGAGTCCAATATTGAATTACAATCAGTAGGGATGGTGAGCCTTTCATGACAATAAAGAAGTTTCAGGGGAAAACAGAAGAAGAAGCCACTGCAAAGGCCTATGAGGAATTCGGCGCGCAGACTGTGATCATGAATGTAAAGGAGGTCAAGCCCAAAGGCTTTATGCGCTATTTCAAAAATTCTACCTATGAGGTGACCGCTGCAATGGAGGAATCGGAGCCTGTGTCCCCATCAAGGCTTGCGGCGGCTGTGCCGCCTCCGGGAAATATCAATTTGACGGCAGATGAGCCCATTTCCATACCAAAGTCGGCTGACCTGCCCAAGACAGCAGAACAGCCATTGAAGGAGGTGTTTGCTTCTGTGGAGAATACCTGGGCCTCTGCCTCTGCCAGGGCTCTGAATGATGAGCCAGAAGAAAGGAAAAAGGAAAGCCTCATGGAGAACAACCTGGAGGAGAAGCTAGAGAGCCTCCAGTCCCTTCTGGAAAAAAAGCTGGCGCCCCAGCCAGATCCCAAGGATATGCTTCCCAAGGAGTCGCCTATGGATGAGAATTTTAAATTTATGAAGATGATTTATGGCATCCTGCTGGAAAATGAGGTGGAGGAGAAATATGTGAACCAAATCATGGATGAGGTAGATAAGGTTATGAAGGGCGGGGCAAGCCTGGACCTGATCTTATCCAGCATCTACCAAAAGATGATTCTGAAGTTTGGCCAGCCCCAATCCATTGAGCTTGGGGAATCCCGCCCCAAAGTGGTATTTTTTATTGGCCCTACCGGAGTAGGCAAGACTACCACCATTGCTAAGATTGCTTCCCAGTATAAGCTGGACAAGGGAAAAAAGGTAGTGCTTTTTACGGCGGACACTTACCGGATTGCGGCGGTAGAGCAGCTTCGCACCTATGCCAATATTTTAGATACAAGCCTGAATATTATCTATTCCTCCAAGGAACTGAATGAAAAATTACGGGATACGGCAGATTGTGACCTGGTGCTCATTGACACTGCTGGGTTTTCCCATAAGAACCAGGAGCAGCTTCAGGAGACGAAGGAATTGGTAAGCGGGGTGCCAGAGGGCTATGATAAGGAAACTTACCTGGTTTTAAGCGCAACTACAAAGTACAAGGATCTGCTTGACATTGCAGATATCTACAAAGAGAACTTTGAATTTAAAATGATATTTACAAAGATGGATGAGACCAGTAGCTATGGGAATATTCTGAACATGAAGATGTACACGGGCGCAGAGCTATCTTATTCCACATATGGGCAGAATGTACCAGAGGATATTGAGATTTTTAATACGCAGAAAATTGTAAAGCTTCTGCTTGGAGGCAAGTAGACTATGGATCAGGCAGAACAGTTGAGGAATATTGTGAAGAAGAGCCAACAGTTTGTCCCGAAAGCCCAGATTTTTACAGTGACCAGTGGCAAGGGCGGCGTTGGAAAATCAAATACGGTTGTGAATCTGGCAGTCCAGATGCAGAAAAGAGGAAAAAGGGTCATTATTTTCGATGCGGATTTTGGCCTGGCAAATGTGGAGATTATGTTTGGAGCCATCCCGCGGTACAATCTAAGTGACTTGATTTACCGTGGGAGGGGTTTGCAGGAGATTATCACGCCAGGCCCTATGGATGTGGGCTTTATATCCGGCGGTTCTGGCATTACAGGCGTCAATAACCTTACCAGGGATCAGCTGAGGTTTTTGGTGCAAAGCCTGTCAGAATTGGATTCTCTTGCAGATATTATTATTATCGACACAGGGGCGGGAATATCTGATAGCGTTTTAGAATTTGTTACAGCAAGCCCAGAGGTGCTTTTGGTAGTCACGCCAGAGCCGAGCTCTATGACAGACGCTTATTCCCTGCTGAAGGCATTGCATCGGAACGAAGAATTCCTGCAGTCGCAGACAAAAGTAAAGGTTATTTCCAATCGGGTAATGTCCGAAGAAGAGGGCAAGGGCATTTTTGGTAAGCTGAGCACTGTGGTAGGGCAGTTTTTGCAGGGGGATTTGGAGTATTTGGGGATGATTCCCCAGGATGCGGCTTTGGAGAAGGCAGTGCGCCAACAGAAGCCGGTAAGTATCCTGTACCCAGAGGCAAAATCAGCGAAATCATTTGAAATGATCGCAAATCGCCTGTTAGGCATGGGGGAAGTGCCTTTGCCAGAGAAAAAAGGGATTTTGCAGATGCTGTCAAGGTTTGTTTATCGAAAAAATTAGAGCAGAGGTGCGGTAATGAGTTCCAATATAATTAGAATCGGAGATAAAGTGGATATTCGGGTACGGCAGCCGGCAGGGAAAGAAGACGCCCCGAATCCCAAGGTGTATTTCAGCAAGGTGCTGAATACCCGGGGCAATGGCTCCATTGAGGTCAGCGTGCCCATTGAAAATGGGGAAGTGATATTGCTCCCCATGAATGTTCGGATTGAGTTTTGGTTTTACACTTCCCGCGGCATATACCGCTGCATGGCCCAAATCAAGGACAGGTACAGAAAGGAAGGCATGAAGATTTTTCTGATTGAGCCTAAAACCCGTTTGGAAAAATACCAGCGGCGGCAGTTCTACCGCCTGGAATGCCTGATGGATCTGCAGTATCTGCCTGTTACAGAGGAAGAGCTGCAGCTGCAGGATCCCTCAGAGATTAAGTTCCAGCATATGAAGGACTATCCGGAGGACGCCCCAAAGGAAGGTGTTGCCGTGGACTTAAGCGGCGGCGGGATGCGCTTTATGGGATATACTGAGCAAGAGGCTGGAGGGAGCTTGTGGATTTCTATCCGGCTTAAGAATGAGAGTGTGGACTATTCCATGGAAGTGATCGGGAAGATCATAAGCTGTAAGATAATTGAGGGGGGCAGTACAAAAAAACGGTATGAATACCGTATTAATTTTAATCTGAAAGGGAAAAAAGAACAGGAGATGATCGTGAAATATATTTTTGAGCAAGAGCGTATCAATAGGCAGAAGCAGGTATAGGCCCCCTTTTTGAGCTTAAGGAAGAAATGGAGAGAAAGAACAGTTATGGCTAAATTTAGTTTAGAGCAAGTAAATGACATGTATTTTGATGTGCTGAAGGAGCTTGGCAATATTGGAGCTGGAAATGCCACCACTGCAATTTCAAATATGCTGAACCTTAAGGTGGATATGAAAGTGCCAAAAGTACAATTTTTGGATTTCCAGGAACTTCCCACTGCAATCTCTGCAGAAGAAGAGACCGTTGCTGGGATTTACCTGGAAGTGGAAAATGACATTGGCGGGAGCATGATGTTTTTATTGAAAATGGAATCAGCCCATTATCTGGTAAACCGCCTGATGGGGAGGCCAGATGATTATATGGAACCCTTTAATGAAATGGATCTGTCTGCGTTGAAGGAAATCGGGAATATTATTTCCGGCTCTTACCTATCCGCGCTGTCAACTATTACGAACCTGATCATCACAGCATCGGTGCCGTACCTTGCAATTGACATGGCAGCCGCCATCTTAAGCGTTCCGGCGATTCAGTTTGGGCAATATGGGGATAAAGCTCTTTTAATAGCAACAGAATTTGGGGATGACATTACAATCGAAGGATTTTTTATCTTAATGCCAGATATAGACTCCTATGATAAAATTTTAGCGTCATTGGGGGTTGCATTATAAGAGGAGCATAGTACTATGGCTACAATTAAAGTTGGAATGGCAGATTTGAAAGTTTGCAAGGCACCGGATATGGTTACTACATTGGGTTTAGGATCCTGTATCGGAATCGCAATGTATGATCCGGTTTTAAAAATTGGGGGATTGGCGCATATTATGCTCCCTGACAGCACACAAATGCGAAACCATTCAAATATTGCCAAGTTTGCGGATACAGGGATTGAGGAATTGGTAAAACAGATTACAAGGGCAGGAGCCAACAAAAGGCGGCTGGTTGCCAAGATTGCTGGCGGAGCCAAGATGTTTGAGGTAAGCGGCGCGTCAGCCATTGGGAATGTAGGGCTGCGCAATGCCCAGGCTTCCAAGGCGAAGCTGAAACAGCTGGGGATTCCACTGCTGGCAGAGGATACTGGGCTGAATTATGGGCGCACGGTAGAGCTTTATCCGGCTACGGGTGAGTTCTACATCAAAGCAGTAGGGAAAAAGCTGAAAATTATTTAGAAGGTGATGGGATATGAAAACAAAACAGGTGCCGGTCATTATTACATTAATTGCAGGGTTTATTACCTGTATCATAGGGTTTGTCATGCGTATGGAAACAGGTCAGTTTGTTAAGGTATGGGGCATCGTTTTGATATCCTTTTATATCCTGGGATGCGTTGCAAAACTGGTACTGGATCATAATTTCAAGGAAGAGACAGAAGAAGCCACGGAAGAGGCAGCGGAAGGGCTTGAGGATGGGGAAGGCCAGGAGGCCGGAACAGAGGAAGCCGTACCCGCAGAAGAAATAGAACAATAACAACCTAGGAGCCGTTAGAGGCTTCCCTGGTCTTGGGGGCTTTGGATGAACACAGCAGAAAAAGAACAATTATGGGCAGAATTTTTAAAGAGGCCTACAGCAGAATTAAGAGAGAAGATTATCTTAGAATATGCGCCGCTGGTGAAGATTGTGGCGGGCCGCTTGAGCATGTACCTAGGGTACAATGTGGAATATGACGATTTGGTGGGATATGGCATTTTCGGCTTGATTGATGCCATTGATAAGTTTGATATAAATAAAGACGTGAAGTTTGAGACTTATGCCAGCCTTCGGATCCGTGGCTCCATTCTGGATCAGATCCGGAAAATGGACTGGATTCCCAGGACAGTACGGCAGAAGCAGAAAAAGATTGATGAGGCCATCCGTAAGATTGAGACAGCCACCGGAAGGACGGCTACGGACGAGGAAATCGCCCAGGAGCTGCACTTGAGCGGCGACGAGCTGCTGAATTGGCAGTCTCAGCTCAAGGTCACAAATATGGTCTCCCTGAACGAATATGTAGAGCAAGGCATGGAGCCTGTGATGGATGCAAAGGGAAATTCCCACTTTATCCAGCCAGAAGATGCCATTGCCCAGGAGGAACTGAAGAAGGTATTGGAGCAGTCCCTGGATGTCCTTACAGAGAAGGAACGGAAGGTTATTACCCTTTATTATTATGAGGATCTGACCTTAAAGGAGATCAGCAATATTCTGGAGGTGTCAGAGTCCAGGATTTCCCAGCTCCACACCAAAGCACTGACGAAAATGAAGAAGACAATGGGGCCTTATATGAATATATTAACGGATTAGGCGGAGGAATGCTTATGGGGAATAAAAATGGCTACTTTAAATTGGATGTAAGTGACATGGGTGTATTTCTTCAGGTGTATCCGCCAGAAAATGGCGGGAAGCCCCTGGATGCCAAGGAAGTGTTGGCTTATCTGGAAAAAAAGGGATACGGCAGTTATGACAAGGCGGAGCTGAATCAGATTTTATCTGCCAAAGATGGCGTCCAGCAGATGTATATAGGGGAATGGAATGGCTTTGAGGAAAATGAGTCCATGGAAGTGAGTGTGTCTATGGATAAGATGCTGGTTTTCTGCCGTTTTTACCCGCCATCGGAAAAAGGCAGGCTGATGACAGAGGAGGATATTTGCGGCGAGTTACAATCCCAGCGGATTACCATAGGGATCCGGCAGGAAGAAATCCAAAAATTTCTGAAGAACCGCCAATACTGCTGCGATTATATTTTTGCAAAGGGAATCCCGCCAGTCAATGGCAAGGACGCGAAGATAGAGTATTTTTTCAATACGAACCCGAACCTGCGCCCGAAAAAAAATCCTGACGGTACGGTCAATTACCATGACCTGAACACAATCAGCCATGTGGAGAAAGGCCAGACGCTGGCAAAGCTCCATCCAGCGGTGCCAGGGAAGCCTGGCAAGGATGTGTTTGGGGGGGATATCCAGGGGCGCCAGGAAAAGCCCTTAAAGCTGGAATTTGGCAATAATATCAGCCTTTCGGAAGACCAGACAGAGATATATTCCGATGTGACAGGCCATGCCAGCCTGGTAAACCGCAAGGTATTTGTGGCAAATGTGTTTGAAGTCCCGGCAGATGTGGATAACACCACCGGGAATGTGGTGTATGATGGGAATGTAACGATCAAAGGAAATGTGAAAAGCGGTTTTTCCGTGAAAGCGAAAGGCGATATTGTGATTGAGGGCGTGGTAGAGGCGGCCTTCCTGTTTGCAGGCGGCCAGATTATTGTAAAGCGCGGCATCAATGGCATGGGCAAGGGCAAGGTGGAGTCCAAGAGCAATATCATTACGAAGTTCATTGAGAATTCTGTGGTGGTGGCCGACGGATTTATAGAGACGGGCTCCATCCTCCACAGCCGGGTGTCCGCTGCCGTGGATATCCGGGTCAGCGGAAAGCGTGGTTTTGTGAATGGCGGCGTGATCCGGGCAGGCTGCCTGGTGGAAGCCCAGACGATAGGGTCTGAGATGGGCGGGGCGAACACCCTGATTGAGGTTGGGGTGGATCCGGAGGTTAAAGAGCGCCATGGCGTTTTGAAGGAAAGGATTGACCAGCTCCAGAAGGATATTTCCCAGCTGCGCCCAGCCCTTGTAAATTACCAAGAACGGCTTCAGCGGAAGGAAAAGATCAGCCCAGAGCGGATGCAGCAGGTACAAGGCATTGCCAAGGCCTTTAAAGAGAAGCAGCAGGAGCTTGCCTCAAGCCGATTGAAATTTCAGGACTTGAATGAGCAGATCCAGATGTCCCATAGTGCCAAGGTGGCAGTGAAGGGCAGTATTTTTCCAGGGGTGACCATTACTATTTCAGAAGTGAGCATGAATATCAAAAGTGAGAGGTCTTTTTCCAAGTTTGTGAAGGAGAAGGGCGAAATTGTGGTAAAGTCTCTATAAGAAGGAAGTGGGAAAATGTCAATACGGCCAGTAGAATTTAGCGGCGTGGTACAGAGAAGCCAGGATATGAGCACGGTAAAGCAGAATGAGGACAACAAGCCGATGCTCCAGCAGCAGAATGTGCAGACGCAGTTTGCAAAGGAAACCATACACCATATGCAGCAGGTCAACCATGCCAATGATTCTGACAATCCGGAGCAGAAATTCGATGCTCGGGAAAAAGGCAGCAACGAGTATGAGAACCGCCGTAACAAAAAGAAAAAGCAGCAGGAAAAAAACAGCGGAAAGGTAATGCCTAGAGCCGTCCGGGGCGGTTTCGACATGAAGATATAGGCAGGTAGGGGAAATGGCGACAATAGAGATTGTGTTATTGGTAATTGGTGTGATTATGATGGTGGCCAGCTTTTTTATTACAGAGAAGCTGTCCAATAAGGATTTGGATAAAATTGCGGAATTAAGCACAGATGAAATGCAGCGCATTTTGGAGAAAAACCTGAATGAGGCACAGACAAAGATTGACACTATGGTAGATCAGGTCATAGAGCAGTCCATTGGCAAATCCATGGAAGTGGTAGACCGTGCCCTGGACAAGGAAACAAATGAGAAAATGCGGGTGATCACCGAGTATTCCGATACAGTGCTAGAGGCAATCCACAAGACACATAATGAGGTGATGTTCCTTTACAGCATGTTAAATGACAAGCATTCCGAGCTTACCACCTATGCCGGAAACCTTGCCCAGCTTGCCATCCATCTGGAAGAATTGCAGGAAAATATCCAAAATACTGTAAATCACTCTGATGAGATTTTGGAGCAGGCACAAAAAGCCCATCTGCCTAAGCAGGAAGCCCCAGAGCCAACAGCAAAGGAAGAGCCGGTGCAGGCTGCCCAGGCATCTGCAGATGGGCAGGACGGTACAGGGAACCATAACCAGAGGATCCTGGCCATGTACCGGAATGGCAAGGATGCTGTGGAGATTGCAAAGGAGCTTGGCCTTGGCGTAGGGGAAGTGCGGCTTGTAATCGGGTTATTCAGAGAGGATGAAATGTGACTTATGAGGCTTAAATATTATTTGAGAGGTTTGGGAGTCGGCATTATATGCACCGCTATTCTTATGGGAATTGCCCTGTCTGGGAATAAAAAAGAGAAATTGACAGATACAGAGATCATAGAACGCGCCAAGCTCCTGGGAATGGTCATGGCAGAGGAGGCTTCCGATGCAGGCGGGACTGATTCCGATGGGCAGGGAGAGGGTGCCAATACACAGGATGGGAAGGGCTCCAAGGAGCAGGATGCATCTGGCCAGGACGGCACAGGCACAGATGGGAAGAATGCATCCAGCCAAAAGGGGCAGAGCGCAAGCGCTAAGGAGGATGCAGGTTCTGATAGCCAAAGCCAGGATGCTGCCGCCCAGGACAAAAAGGATGCTGCCGCCCAGGACAAAAAAGATTCTGGCCAGACCCAGAAAAAGGATTCATCTACGGACAAGGCACAGGATGCCAATGAAGGGACGCCTGGCAATAAGCCGTCTTCCGATCCTGCCCAAAAAGAAGGCATGGTGGAATTTGAAATCACAGAAAGGGATCATTCCGAAGAAGTGAGCAAAAAGCTTTTTGAGGCAGGCCTGATTTCAGATGCAAGCAAATTTAACCAAAATATGATCGACAAGAAGATGGATGAACGCCTGCAGACTGGGAAATATCAAATTCCCGCCGGAGCCACGGAAGAAGAGATTTTGGAAATAATTGTAGATCTTCCCTAAGTAAATGCGTGATTGCCTGTAGCGGTAATGGATACAGGTGCAGCATATTTAAGAAGATATTCAAAAGATGGCTTGAAAAAGCAAAAGATTTTATGAAAATGGAATAGATCCGCTAAATGAAAGAGGGCGCCAGTTGCCATATAAGGCAACTGGCACCCTCTTTTTGTTTCACAGATTTCATAAAACTAATTTTGGCGAAGTATTTTCAAATAATTTACCTTTCCCTTCTATTGTATATTTTGCACAAAAAATTTAATATTTCTTTGCAAAAAAACGGATATAATAATAGAATAAAATGGTAAAATCATATACAAAATGTACAAAAAGGAGTTTTGGCTATGTTAGCCGGAAAAAGCATGTTGAAATAAGTTCATAACCCAGAGATATGCTTCCGCTTTCACAGCAAATGTATGGGGATAAGTAATAGGCTGTTTCCATACATTTGCTGTGAAAGCAGCAAAAAATGTGGCAGGGGCGTGGAGTGGGGAGTTCAGACTCTGCCCCACAGAAAAGTGCATGGATTGCACGGTATGCTCGCAGGGAATGGAGAAAATGTAATACGGGGAAGGAGGGCTGGATATCTTCCTGGCGGCTTCCGGCAGCCAGTATGGTGAGGTTTTCGTATTAAGAGCTTGCAGATGCAGAGTATTGCAGCGGCAAGGCCAGGCAATGGCTTCTAATGGCTGATTGCGTACCAAAGGCCTGAAATTTTGGCGGCCAGGAAAAAGCTCGTGGGTCATTGCAGAATCCATGAGTGTGCGCTGCCAAGAGAGTCCTGTAAGGGATAAGCAGCTCCGGGATGCCAAAGGAAACCCATGAAACAATCCGCCACGCTGATATGCGCGCACGCTGATTGCAGCCCAGCGTGGGATTTTGCCCCTTGCCACAGAATTATATCAAGAAAGGAGCAATCAAAGGTTATGAACGTAAAAAGGTTAAGACGTTTTCTGAGTGTGCTGTTGTCTATGAGCATGGTGCTTTCCTTAAATACTGCCAGCTTTGCAGCAGAGGTTGGGGATGCAGCCGCAGATGCACAGGTACATACAGAAGCAGAGCCAGAGGAAATTCCAGAAACGGAGGCAGCTGATCCGCAGGCAGAGCTAAATGAGGCTTCTCTGGAAGAAGCGCCGCAGGAAGAAACCAGCGGCAGCGAACAGGCAGAGCATGTACATGATTGGGTACGCATTGAGGATATGAGAGCCCCTACCTGTACAAAGGCTGGCGTTGCTGTATACAAATGCCAAAATGATGGCTGTGACGCTGTGAAAGGCCAGAGATATGAGACAATTCCCAAATTGGGACATAAGTTTGACCCAGATGCAGCAGACTACGAAGAAGGCAAAGGCTATGATACAAAAGTCATAGAGCCAGCCACTTGCAAGCAAGAGGGCAGTGTGGAATATACCTGCAGGAGAGAGACAAGCGATGGCGCTACCTGCGATGAGGTTACAACCGCAACAACGCCAAAGACTGACCATCAGTGGGAAGAAGAGGCCAGGGAAGTTGGCCCCAATTGTCTGGAAGCCGCAAAAAGCTATATTAAATGTAAATTCTGTGATGCCGTTAAGCCAGGAAGCGCAACATACGATGAAACCAATCCAGCGCTTGGCCATGGGTATGACAGGGAAAATGCAGCAGAGGATACAGATTATACTGTGGAAGAAACACAAGCAACCTGTACCACGGATGGCGGCAAAGAGTATACTTGCCTTCATTGCGATGCAGACACAGAAGGCCATACATGGATTCCAGAAAATGAGAAGGTAAAAGCGCTCGGCCATGGGTATGACAGAAAAGGTGCAGTAGAGAATACAGATTATACAAAAACTGTAGAGCCTGCAGGATGCCTTACCGACGGTTATACAGAGTATGTTTGTAAAGATCCCAATTGCCCGTCAGAAGATAAAGGCAAGGTAAAAAGGAATACAGTGAAGGCGCTTGGCCATGGATATGCAAGGGCAAATGCAGCAGTCAATAAAGATTATACAGTGGAAACCGTAACAGCAAACTGTACTACAGATGGCTATACAGAATATACCTGTAAATATTGTAGTACGGATGTAGAGGGCCATACATCCAGGATAAATGTAGTCAAAGGCGGACATAAATGGAGCACAGAAAAGGTTGAAGTATCAGAGGCAAACTGTAAAGACCCGGCAAAGTATGATTATGTATGCAGCGTTTGTCAGGCCGAAAAAGGCGACAGTGAGACAAGAGGTACAGCAGATGCAGACAGCCATGTGTATGACAAGGATGACCCAGAATTTTCTTCTGTATTTAAACCGGCTACTTGTAAAATAAACGGCCTCACACGCCTGACATGTACATTCTGCAAAAATGCCACTAAATTTGAAATTGTGAAGGCTGCACATGATTATGAGACAACAGAAAACATTGCGGCAACTTGTACAGAAGATGGCACAATAACAAAAGTTTGTAAGAGGGAAGATTGTGACGACCTAGATACAAAAACAGTGACGACACATCCCCAAAAAACAGGCCACAATTATAAATCAGAAACAACAACAGCCGCAACCTGTATTGCAAAAGGCGTAATAACTAAGACTTGCCAGAATGAGGGCTGTAACAGCGTCCTTACAGATGATGCGCCGATTGATCCTACAAACCATACAAATTGGAGTGAGGATGGGAAGCATGAGGCAACCTGTACAACACCAGAAATCACAGGTAAATACTGCCTTGACTGCGGAACCCTTCACCCAGATGCAAAGAAGACAGCAAATGCCAAAGGCCATGTATTTGACCGAATGTCAAATGATGAATTTGAAGAGTATGTAAAGAACTTAAATAAGGAACCAGAGGTGCCAGAGGTACCAGAAACCCAGGCCAATGAAGACGGTTCAGAAGATGGAAAGCCAGAGTATGTAAAAGTAACGCAAGAGGCAACTTGTAAGGAAGAAGGCACAAAGCTTTACACTTGTCCAGATTGCAATGAGAAAGGAAACACCAAAGAAGTAAGCATTGCAAAGAAAAGTCATACGTGGGATCCGGACAAGGCTTATGTTGCGCCAACCTGTACAGAAAATGGAAAGCATGTGGAAATATGTATAAATTGTGGAGCGAAGGGAGTTACCACTGATTTAGGGATTATGGGAGATGAGTATAAGGCCACAGGGCATAAATACACAGTCCTTGTCGATACTTTCAGGGAGGAGACATGTGTAAAGAATGGCGTGGCACAGTACAAGTGCGCAACATGTGACCTGACAAAGAACGCTGTAATCCCAGCTGCCCATAAGTATGAAACAGTGGAAAGCGAGTCAACGCCAGCAACCTGTACAGAAGCAGGCAAAGAAGTAAAAGAGTGCAAACGGGAAACTTGTGATGATCCAGAGAATAAAAAAATAGAGACTCCCCTGAATGCGCTGGGACATGACTTCGATGAAGGTAGCGTTACAACAGAAGCAACCTGCGCAACAAAGGGCGTATTGACAAAGACATGCCAGCGTGATGGCTGTAACAAAACAGAAACAGCAGATATAGCCATAAATCTATCGAACCATCAAAATATGCAATCTGTATCAAATCAAGAAGCAACTTGCACAGTGCCTAAAATTATATCTGGTTCCTATTGCGATGCCTGCGGAAAACTCAGTGATGACGCTGTAACAGAAGGAACAGCAAAAGGGCATGCATTTGAACGCATGACAGATGAAGAATTTGAGGAATATGCCAAGAGTTTGGCAGATGATCCAACCCATGCGGGCAAAGAATATGTGAAGACGACAAAACCAGCAACCTGTACAGAAACCGGGAAAAAGCTTTATACCTGCCCAGACTGCGGAGTAGCAAACAACACCAAGGTAATAACTATTCCTGCGTTGCAGCATGACTTTAAGGACAAATATACATCGCCAACCTGTACAGAGAACGGAAAGGTTCAGCAGGTGTGCAGCAGAGAGGGCTGTGATGCAGTAAGCGGCCCGGCAGAGGATCTTGGAACCCTGGATCCAAAGCTTGGGCATAATATTGTTACCACAAAAGGAAAAAAAGCCACCTGCCAGGAAAAAGGCCTGACAGATGGAAAGGCATGTGACAGAAAAGGCTGCGGATATGCAGAAGTAGCACAGAAAGAAATCCCAGTTGATAAGGAAAATGGACATGATTGGTCAGGAGTAGGGCTGGATGATGAGCACCGTCCGGCAACCTGTACAAAGCCAGGATATTCGATCCTTCATTGCAGCGTAGAAGGCTGTGATGAAGAAAAGACAGAAGTTCTGGAGGCCGGCCACGATTGGAAAGAGTATTTTGCAGGCGATCAGGGGAAATTAGCTTGGGCAGACGACGATACCGTGATGTACCGTGTATGCAGCAGGGCAGGCGCAGAAGACTGTGATGCAGAACCTTATGAAGTTCTGTTAGTAATGCCTGGCGCAGGGTATTGCGAGGAGTGTGAAATGTATGTTTGGAAGGAAGCAGTGCCCGGAAAGCCGGCGACCTGTACCAAAGATGGGCTGACAGACGGCGAGAAATGCCCAAATGAGGATTGCACATTTGTATTTAAAAAGCAGGATACGATTAACAAGCTTGGACATAAGAATACAACATGGCAGACGGAAAAGGCTCCTACCTGTAAGGAGCCAGGCACAGAAAAAGAAATATGTGGTGTATGCAACGAGGCAACAGGTCAAACAAGGCCAGTTGCAGCTACGGGGAACCATCAGTATATATACAAATTGACAGACGCTACATGTACTACAAATGATACCATCAATTCTGTATGCAAGACCTGCGGGCAGCTGAACCCGAATAATGTGCCAGAGGAGCTTCCAGGAACAGCCCTTGGCCATAAGTTTGGGGACAATGACGTATGCGTACAGTGCCATAAATCCAGGGCATATGCACAGACCACAGTAACTGCCTATAAAGATGGCGATAAAAATAGAGTCCGCTTTACAGCCACAGCAGGCGTGGCGGATGAAGAAAAATACCAGCTTTTAGATAGAGGCATTATATATATCACAGACAAGGCATACTGTGAAAATACACAGAGTGATGGGAAAGAGCTGGTATATGAAAATGTCGGCAAAAACGCCATCGTAAGGGCTCTTCATTTCCCGGAAGATAGGAAAGAGGACACATACTATGTAGCAATTAATGTGACAAATAATGAAAACAGGGTGCTTTGGGCAAGAGCCTTTACTGTTGTAATGAATTTAGATACGGGAGAACAAGAAGTCTGGTACGGCGATATCCTGCATGCAAGCTATAACAGTGTGGCAGGAGCCGCAAACTAATATTAAGAAACTAATATTTAAGAAACCAATATTTTAAAAAACTAATATCTAAGATGCTAATCTTAAGAAAGAATAAGTGAGAGCCATTCCATCAGATACCATCAATCTGTTGGGATGGCCTCCCACATAGGCGAAAGGCGGAGGTATGGATTTATGCTGAGAAAACTTGTTATTTGCGCCTTGTGCGCTTGCCTGGGCTTTTCCCTGCACGCATGCAGCAATTCTTCTCAAAAGCCGGCGGATGATACCCAAAAGCCGCAGGAGGCTCAGGACAGCAGGGGAGAAGCGGATGATACCCAGCCGAAGCCCTTGCTGGATTCTGACGCTACAGATGAAGAATTGCTGGAAGTGCTGGGTGATGAAATCAATGTGGTGACAGATGAAGATTATGTGGAAATGGTTACCGAATTTCAGGAGCATACAGAGAAGTATGAGGGGAAGATTTACCAGCTGGAAGGATTCTATACCACAGAAAATGGGACACCCTGCATTGCCAGGACAGTTGTGGACGGCAGCCAGAAAGCATCTAGCAGCATGCCGTTGAAATATTTACCACAGGAACCAGAAGAGGATGCCTGGATCCGAGTCACTGGAATTGTAAATGAAAGCGAGCTGAATGGAAAGGCCATGCCGCTTTTGGAAGTGATTGTAGCAGAAACCCTGGATGAACAGGGGAAGGCAGAACTTCCAGCACCATAAAATGTTGCCCAGAAATGAAATGAAAAGCAAGTTCAGGAGGTAATTTCTATGAAAGAATATGAAAAGCCAGAATTAGAAATCATTATATTTGAAAATGAAGATATCCTCACACAGTCAGGAGAAGATGTAGAACTGTAGGGAGGAAACACAGTTTCATATTGCACTACATGTTTTTCCTGCCTTCGGCAATTAACGCCGAAGGCAGGAATTTTATGTATTTGCAGCAAATATGAAAGGAGTGGAGACAAGCCAGATGATATTGGACAGTGCAACGTGGGTTAAATCCGCCTGATGCCATTTTCAGATATGCCCAAAGGGCGTTTAAGGGCAGCCATGCAGTGCAAGGTTTTCAGAAAGCAGAATGGAATGCATTCCAGCTAGGAGTTATTATGATGAATCAATGACAGTAACTTAAGGGATGCTATTGGCGAGGGTGGCTAAGCCTCCCCCTGGCTATGTTTCCAATGCCTGTATGCTGAGAAAAGGAGCCTTGGCTTTCACTTGGTGTATTGGCCATGGAATAATGCCAGCAAAGTATTTGGTTCTGCATAGAGCCCAAGCAGTGTCCCAGATTGAAAACCGCACATTTACGGAAGGCCTGGCATTTTATTTACTGGACATTCTAACAGGAAATCTTATTTCCAGCTTGCGGGCATTGAAAACGTAGTCGGGGAGGCGGCGCTTAGCCATCTCTCCCGTTGCCTGCTGCTAAAATCCCTTAAGTTATTGACATTGATAATAAATAGTAACATGGAGCGCCAGATTTTAGAAAGTCCAGAAGAATAGGTCTTGCAAGCAGTATTTTTCTGTGATATAATTGGCAAAGCGGTAAGGATATAACTTTTTTATAGGCATTTTAAAACCATCCAACCGTATGCAGCACACATTTTAGCAATCACATGCGTGGACCAAAGAGCTGGTGCCCGAATGGTAGTTCTGCGGAAGGAAGCGCATGGAAGAATTTAACCAATGGAGGTAGAGAAAATGGGCGTTATTTCAATGAAACAGTTATTAGAGGCAGGTGTTCACTTTGGACATCAGACAAGAAGATGGAACCCTAAAATGGCTCCTTACATCTACACAGAAAGAAATGGCATTTACATCATTGACCTGCAGAAATCCGTAGGCAAGGTAGATGAGGCTTACAAGGCAGTCTCCGATATCACTGCAGAAGGCGGCCACATCCTTTTTGTAGGAACTAAGAAGCAGGCGCAGGATGCCATTAAGGCAGAAGCAGAGCGCTGCGGAATGTTCTATGTAAACGAGAGATGGTTAGGCGGCATGCTGACGAACTTCAAGACCATCCAAAGCCGTATCGCAAGGCTAAAAGCCATTGAGGCAATGGCGGAAGACGGAACCTTCGACGTGCTTCCCAAAAAAGAAGTCATCGCATTAAAGAAAGAATGGGAGAAGTTAGAGAGAAACTTAGGCGGCATCAAGGAAATGAAGAGGCTCCCAGACGTAATCTTTGTAGTTGACCCCAAAAAAGAAAGGATCTGCGTGCAGGAAGCCCATACATTAGGAATCCCATTGATTGGCATCTGTGACACAAATTGTGACCCAGAAGAGTTAGATTATGTAATTCCTGGCAATGACGATGCCATCCGTGCCGTGAAGCTGATCGTGTCAAAGATGGCAGACGCTGTAGTAGAGGCGAACCAGGGCATGATGGAAGACCAGGCAGAAGAGGAAACAGAAGAAGCAGAAGAGGCATAATCTGCATTACACCAGGCAGTTACCAGCGTTCAAAAATCCTTTGGAGGGATAGCCCAAATGGATTTTTTGTAGGGCTGTGAAAGTGCTGGGCTGTTACATTTTATATAGAAAATAGGGGACAGGCAAGGCTGCCTGTCCACATTATGGCATGATAGATGGAGGAAATGAGAAATGGCTATTACAGCAGCAATGGTAAAAGAGTTAAGGGAAATGACCGGCGCAGGTATGATGGACTGCAAGAAGGCTTTGAATGAGACAGACGGCGACATGGATGCCGCTATTGAATTTTTAAGGAAAAATGGACAGGCAAAGGCAGAGAAAAAGGCTGGTAGGATTGCAGCAGAAGGCCTTTGCACCGTTGTGGTAAAAGAGGACAAGACAGCAGCCGTAGTGGAAGTCAATTCCGAGACAGACTTTGTCGCTAAGAATGATACCTTCAAAGCCTTCGTAGAGGCAGTTGCAAACCAGGCAGTAGAGTCTGATGCTGCTGACATGGATGCATTCCTGGCAGAAGCATGGAAGGAAGATACCAGCAAGACGGTAAAGGACGCATTGGTAGAGAAAGTGGCAGTTATCGGGGAGAACCTGAATATCCGCAGGTTCGAGAAAGTGACCGCTGAAAACGGATGCGTTGTTTCTTATATCCATGGCGGCGGCAGGATTGGCGTTATCGTGGAAGCAGCCACAGAAACCGTAAACGATACAGTAAAAGAGGCAATGACCAACATTGCAATGCAGATCGCAGCCCTTTCCCCGAAATACGTTTCCAGGGATGAAATCAGCGCAGAGTATATTGAACATGAGAAGGAAATACTCCGCGCACAGATTATGAATGACCCCAAAGAGTCCCAGAAGCCGGAGAAAGTAATTAACGGCATGATCGAAGGCCGCGTGAACAAAGAACTGAAAGAGATTTGCCTGGTAGACCAGGTATACGTTAAGGCAGAAGATGGAAAACAGAGCGTAGGCAAATATTTAGAGGCAGTTTCTAAGGAAGTTGGAACAGCCGTTTCTGTCAAGAGATTTGTCCGCTTTGAGACTGGCGAAGGGCTGGAGAAAAAGCAAGAAGATTTTGCGGCTGAGGTTGCGGCTCAGATGGGCAAATAAGCGAAGTTTTCAGTCTAAATTTCATAATTTGTTTTATAGGCTCCAAAAGCCTTATAAACACAGTGTTGTCTAGTGGTTATAAGGTTTTTGGGGCTTTTTTCATTCATGGAAAGGCAATCGTTCAAGTATCGCTGAACACCGCCAAACACCGTCTAAAATCACTTCAAATTGAGTATTACTCAAGTCACAAGTTGAGTAAAATGAGTATCTGCAATCTTCAGCGAAGTTTACTCAAGTCATCAGAGTTCTTGAGATCATCTTACTTCATAATTAAATTTCACAGGTTACTATGGGAAGCATAGTCTTAGAGAAATAGGAAATGGGATTTTCTCTGGGAAAGACAACAAATTCGGGTTGTCAGTTAGCCGTTTTTTGGGTAACTGGCAGCACGAATCCACAAGGGTTTGGGAGTGTAGCTCCCAAGTATTTCAAAAATGGAGGACAGGCTATGTCAGCGAATACAGCGGTAGGCGCAGAAAAGAAAGACACTCGCACAATTACTTTCAAAAACAAGGAACATAGAGATTTTTATAAAGTGAATCTGCAGAAATGCAGATACCAGGATGTGTACCATAAGGCATTGGTGTATTGCCTTGGGATTGACCGGGATACAAGGGTAAATGTAGACAGGATTTACGATTTTAGGACAGGATGTGTAAAACCTGAGTGCCTGCATGAAGGGTGGCAGACCAGCGGAAGCACAAGGATTGTAAGGATGGCATTTAACCTTTACTGCAATGGGACGCCAAGCGTTGATGACACAGAAGATGCAGAGGAACAGTTGAAGGAGTGCCGTTGTTATACAGTGGAAGATTTATTCTGCTGCGGCTATGCAAGATACTTTTGGGAGGCAGTCAGGCTCCGCTATCCGGAATACTGTTTTTAAGTTGGGAGGGTTGAAATGCTGAAAATCAGGATGCAGGGGACAAAGAAAGACCTGCACTGGTTCCGGCGGCTTCTGGAACGGCAGGGGGATGTGGATGTGAAGTCGGTATCGGAACCGTTTGCAAACAAAGGGACAAATAAATATTTCCGTGTGTATGCGGAATTGGAAAGAACAGAAAAATAGATTGGAGAATCAGGAGGAAAGTATATATGTGCAGAGTGATCGCAGTGGCAAACCAGAAAGGCGGAGTCGGCAAGACAACGACGTGTGTAAATTTAGGAATCGGGCTTGCAAGGGCAGGCAAGAAAGTATTGCTGGTGGAGGCAGATGCGCAGGGCAGCATGGCGGTGAGCCTGGGGATTGCGGAGCCGGACGAGCTGGATGTGACATTGGTGAATATCATGGAGAAAGTCATCAATGATGAAGATGTTGAGCCTGGCGAGGGGATCATCCATCATACAGAGGGGATTGATTTTATTCCGGCAAATATTGAACTGGCAGGCTTGGAAACGGCTCTGGTAAATGTGATGAGCAGGGAAACGATACTTCGCCAGTATCTGAACAGCGTAAAAGAGGAATATGACTTTGCAATTATTGATTGTATGCCCTCGCTTGGAATGATCACGATAAACGCCCTTGTAGCGGCGGACAGCGTACTGATCCCGGTGGAGGCGGCGTATCTCCCGGTCAAAGGGCTTCAGCAGCTTATAAAGACGATTGGGCGGGTACACAGAAAGCTAAACCCGACACTTGGCATTATGGGAATCCTGCTGACAAAGGTAGACCGCAGAACAAACTTTGCAAAGGACATTTCCGCACAGATCCAGGAGGTATACGGGAATCGGGTACATATTTTTGAAAATTGCATCCCATTGTCCGTAAAAGCTGCGGAAACCACGGCAGAGGGGAAAAGCATCTATCTCCATGACCCGAAGGGAATTGTGGCAGGCGGCTACCACTCACTGACACAGGAGGTGCTTGCGGATGAAGAGTAAGAGTGCAGGGAAAGTAAAGCTGACATCCTTTGATGATCTGTTCGGCACAGGCGAAGCGGCGGCAGGGGAAACGGTGACATCTGTTCCCCTTAGCCAGTTACATACATTCAAAGACCATCCGTTCCGTGTGTTGGATGATGAAAAGATGCAGGAAACGGTGGAAAGCGTTAAGAGATACGGTGTGCTGATGCCGGGGATTGTGCGCTTGCATCCCGCAGGCGGTTACGAAGTGATTGCCGGGCATAGGCGGTGGCGGGCCTGTGAGCTTGCCGGGCTTACGGAAATGCCTGTGATTATCCGGGAAATGGATGATGATACAGCGGTAGTCCTGATGGTCGATACGAATATCCAAAGAGAAGATATTCTGCCGAGCGAGAAGGCAAAGGCGTACCGGATGAAATACGAGGCAATGAAGCACCAGGGCAGCAAAGGGGAGAAATATACAGCAGATGCCATCGGGGAGGCTGCCGGGGACAGTGGGAGGACGGTACAGCGGTATATCCGACTGTCTGAACTGGCAGAAGAATTGCTGGGTTATGTGGATGAAAATAAAATCCCGATGGTGGTGGGTGAAAAGCTGTCGTATCTGAAGACAGAGGAACAGGCATGGGTTGTGGATGCCATCGGCAACAGCGGCATATTCCCATCGAAAGCGCAGGCAGAACAGTTAAAGGCAGGCAGTGAGGCAGGGGAATTGACGGAAGGGAAGGTATATGCGGTTTTAGTGCGGAAGGAGGAAAGTGTGAATGTGACCATCTCCGCAAAGAAGATCCGCAATTATTTTCCTGTGGAATATTCCAAAGAACAGATTGAGGATGTGATCTATACGCTTCTGGAAGAATGGAAGCAGAAGGAGGGAGGGACGACGGATGCAGGAACTACAGTTTGATTATTACCGGGGCATGGAAGCGGAGCAGTACACGTTTTACCGGATTCCGAAAGTGCTGTTCACTGCAGAATGTTTCAAGGCTCTTTCCTGTGAAGCGAAGGTTTTATACGGTCTTTTATTAGACCGTATGAGCCTTAGCATAAAGAATCGGTGGTTTGACGAAGAGGATAGGGTATATATTATTTTTACCGTGGAAGATGTGATGGAACTGTTGAACTGCAGCCGACAAAAAGCGATCAAGAACCTGGCAGAACTTGATTCGGAAAAAGGAATCGGGTTGATAGAGAAAAAGCGTTTGGGTTTAGGGAAACCAAACGTAATCTATGTCAAGAATTTCATCATAAAGGAAAGCCCGGAGCAGGAAGAAAAAGAGCCAGAAAACGCCGGAAATACACAGAAGTATGAAAATCATACTTCAAGAAGTATGGAAAACGAACTTCCAGAAGTTCCAAAATCATACTTCAAGGAGTATGAAAATCAAACTTCTGGAAGTATGAAAAATAGACTTCTTGAAGTTCCAGAATCAAACTTCAAGAAATGCGAAAATCATACTTCAAGAAGTATGGAAAATAGACTTCTTGAAGTTCCAAAATCATACTCTAATAATACTGATATTAACAATACTGATTTAAGTGATACTGAATTTAGTAATACAGAATATAGAAAGACGGATCTTAACGATACGGAACCAGGTGTGTCTGTTATCTATCCCAATCCTATCCGGTCAAATCTATCTATCTCTGGTACAGCGCCAGATGTGATGGAAGAGATGGATGCATACCGTGACATCATCCGGGAACACATATCTTATGAGTGTTTTCAGGACGGACGCTATCACCGGAGGGAGGACGTGGATGAACTGGTAGAGCTGATGGTGGAAGTGATGATGCTGCCGGACAATGGCACAGTGCGGATTGCAGGGGTGGAAAAGCCGGTGGCGGTTGTCAAGAACCGGTTTATGAAGCTGGAGCATGGGCATATTGAGTATATTTTAACCTGCCTGGGCGCAAATACAACGAAGGTGGGTAATATCAAGGCTTATCTTCTGACAACGCTGTATAATGCCCCGCTCACCATAAGTAATTATTATACGGCGGAGGTAAACCACGATCTGTATGGGAGTGGGTGAGAAATATAGTGAATGTTGGTAATAAAATTGTTTCGGCTTATCAGACGTGATATACTGGATGCAGATACAGATTGGAGGAAGGTATGAAAATAAGTGAATTTGTAAAGAAAGTGATAATCCCGGTTATATCAGCATTGTTTTTGGCAGCATTGTTCCGTCCGCTGTGCATGGAGAATGGGGAGTGCAATTATTTGAACCTATGGTGGTTCATGGGCATTCCATTTGGCATACACAGGATGTTTTTCTGGATTATCCCGAAAGGCTATGACATTGGCGGCACGGTGGGCATCCTGTTTATCAATGTCCTTGTGGGCGGCGTGATTGGAGGAGTCGTTCTTGTCTGGAGATTGCTGGCGGCTGCAGTATATCTGGTGAAGGCGGCTGTGGCAGTGGCCAGATGGACAGTAAAAAAATTGGCCGGGAAGCCTTGCAGGGCATGATTGGCGTGTGAAAGAAATAGAAAGAAACAGAAAGGACAGGCAATACAGGCATAAATTGAATAGCAATCCGTAAAAACAGCTTGATACATGGCTGTTTTTTTGTTGTCCAACTTTACGACACGGTGTCGTAAAGCCAGGGGACAGGGCTTGACGGAATGGCGGATGTAAAGCGGGCTGCACACTTTACGACACGATGACGCAAGTTCCGGGAGAAGATTCAGACCAGGGAGGAGGTGCATATTGGGCAATCGTGCAGGGTCGCAGGACTTGATTGAATTGGGCAACCGTATCCGTGACCGGAGGAATGAGATCAGCATGTCACAGGAGAAGGTTGCGGAACAGGCAGGGATCAGTGCCAACACCGTCAGCCGCATTGAGGGCGGGCAGTCTGCGATGTCCATAGAGATATTTATAAAAATGGTGCAGATACTCGGCGTGGATGCGAACGAGCTTCTCGGCGTAAGCGGCCAGACGAAGGAGGATGGGCAGTGCCGGAAGATGTTCTGCCGCATCCGGCATCTAAAACAGAATGAGCAGACGGTGGTTTTACAGACGATGGAGGCGTTGGTCGATGGGCTGCGGCAATGCAGGTAATGTGATTTACCACAGTTCTTGAAGTTCCACAAATATGTTGCCCTTTCCGGGAACCTCCACATATATGTTGGGGTAAAAGAAAGGCAAGGCTGTTACACTGGAAACATCAAAGGAAAGCAGCCACAGGAGAAAACAGTGATGGAAGGGGGATAGAAGTTAAGCAGCTAAAAAGGCCAGGGTTATCAGGAAAGTGCAGGGATAAAGATATGGACTGGCAGGGGCAGTAAAAGGAGTTTCAGGCTCCCGTTAAAAAAAACGGGCGAGCCGGGAGCCATTTTTTACTGCCTTTTTGCTGTATTGGACGATTCCTGTGATGCCAGCTTTCCGGGCCGCCCGCAGCCTTCGGGCAGAAAGGCGGTCATAAATGCTGACATTGCAGGAATTGAAACGGATTACGGCTATACCGGAGAACCAGGGGAAACTTCCAACCGCAAGACAGCTCCGGGAATCCGGGGTGGTAATCGCAAAGGAGAGGTTTGGAGGGGAGACAGAAATATCTGTGTATCAGGATGGCTTTGTGCTTTACCGGACGGGAAAATATTCTACGGTATTCCCTTTACATTCATGCGGGGATTATTTTTACATATCGGACGGGAATACCGTACATTTGCCGGAACAGTTTTTTGACAGGGAGAAATGGCATCTGCGGCTTGTGCTGGAAGGGGAGGACAGGCTGGGCCGGAACTGTGAGGAAAGGGAGCGGAGCCGGAATGTTTCTTATAACGCTGTATCTGAGGATTGGGCAGCGATGGCGGATCTGTCGGAACCTGCCATAGAGCAGCTGGCAAGGCAGGAAACTGTGGAAGAAATCATGCAGATGCTTACGGAAAAGCAGAAAACAGTGGTCTGCGGGTATTATCTGCAGGAAAAAACACAGGGGCAGATTGCGGAAGAATTAGGGATCAGCCGCCATGCAGTGAGGGATTCCCTCATCCATGCGGTCAGTAAAATCCGAAAAAAGTATCCGTTATGCAGTCATGGACTTAATTATGGCATGGCAGGAAGCGGGGCGGCGCAATGAGGGGGCGGAAACCAAGGGAACGGGATAGTTATGTGCTGCGGATGGAGGACGGGACGCTGGTTGAGGTGGGCCGGGAGGTCTATCTGGAATGGTATCAGTCCCGGAGGCGGGAGCGTTACCAGAAAGAGAAAAACCGGAAACATGGCGTTTACAGCCTGGATGAGATGGAGGAAAAGGGGGACTGCCGGGGGATGCCGTTCTGTGTCCGTGACGGGCTGGAAGAAACAGCTTTGCGGAATATCTGCAGGGACAAAGTAAGGGAAGCGTTAGGGAAACTGCCGGAGCCGGACGCAGAATTGATTGAACTGTTATATTTTAAAGAGGTTACTGTGACAGATGCAGCGAAGATGTGCAGCTGCAGCAGAAAGACCATACAGAACCGCCGGAAACGGATTTTAAAGGAATTAGGGCGCATCCTGCAGGGACAGGGCATACAGGGGGGATATTTTTAAATAGACGGCTGCTTTCACTTTGCGGCATCGCGCCGCAAAGTGGGAACAGGAAGCATAGATTGTTTTTCGTTACTTCTTTTCAGTGGAAGGTTCCTGGCTGTCTTCAATATATTCCACCACATCGGATACGCTGCAGCGGAGGATGGAGCAGAGCTGGTTAATGGAATTTGTAGTGATGCCCTTCCCATGTTTGATTGCATAATAAGTGGAACGTGGGAAGCCACGTTTTTCTAATCCGTAGGAGCTGATCTGTTTTTCTTTCATGGTCTGGAATAATGGCTCATAACTAATCATGCACACACCTCTTGCTGCTATCATACCAGTATGGTCGGATATTAGGTATGTGCGAAAATCCACACATACCTAAGAGGAAGGTTCATTTTCATCTTCAATATATTCCATCACATCTGAAACGGGGCATTCCAGCAGCCGGCATAAATGGTCGATTGTGTTTGTGCTGACGCTGTTCCCCTGGCGGATGGAATAATAGGTGGCTTTGGGGAATCCCTGCTTGAACAGTGCGTAGGATGTGGTGTTTTTCTCTTTCATCGTCTTAAAAAGCGGCTCGTAGCTGATCATTTCCTTTACTCCTGTCATTTTCTATCAGTGTAATATTATGGTCGGATATTGAAAATGTACGAATATCCGAGTATAATTGTATATGTACGGAAAACCGAGCATACAGGAAAGGAAGGTTGCTTATGAAGATTGCAGCAAAAATATTTGAAAAAGCTACAGTGAGGGGGCTGGCGGATTATTTGATCTACGGCCTGCCGCCGGAGCCTGATGAACGGGATTATAATGAACGTCTGGATGCAACGTATAATGAATTTGAGAAAATTGCTTTGGAGCATGATCCCAACGGGGCATCTGATTTGTTGTCAACCGCTAATGACATGGCCTGTGAGAACGCATGTGTATATCTGGAAATCGGCATACAGGCAGGATTCCTATTGATTGCAGACATGATGAAAAACATACAGGGCGAATGCCAGGGGTACAATGATGATGAAGATTCCTTTGCCAGCCGTGTCATGGCGAAAGATATAAGGAGGGCGCTGGATATTTTGTTGGATGAAGATGGGGACAGGCAGAAGGCGTATGAGATCCTGGAAAGATGGGGAAAGCAGAAGGCAGGACCGCAGGAAGGAGACGGTGACTGATCTGTCTGGCCTGTTTTGTTTTCGGATGGGATTATGCCTGCGGATATGATTTTCCAGTGCGGAAACAGAAAGGAAGCGGACAGGCGTTTTATAGCTGCCTGGCGCTTCCTGTTTTTTATGCTTTTTTCTTTTTGACAATCCTATGCCCGGAGTAAATACAGACTAAAGCGCTGACGAACATAATGATAGAACTGTATTTATGCCATTTCATATCATCCATCCATTCCACCTCTTTTCCTATCAATGACAAATCATAAAATGAACTTTTACCATGTTTTAAACGCCTGATTTTTATGGGACTGCCCTCTGCCTTGTCTGTTTACGGGGCAGTTTTTCTATGGATTATCTTACCATAATCTAACCAATATTTCTATTTTATATGATTTTCTTGCAAATTTTCAAATTTTTTTCCAAAACTACTTACCTTTTGCCCTCTCCAGCCTGCTATTAGTGAAAGGGTAACATTTCTGAAAAATATCAAACGACTTTCATTCAAAGATTTTCCCTTTCACCGTACCTTGAAAATTTCATAGCCTGCCCAGATTGATACCCGGCACCTGAGTGTGCATTTAGCGTACCTTGCCGGAGAAAACGCCCCAGGAAAGAGAAGCCGGGGCAGGGAACGGGTCTGGGAGGAACACAGGAAAACGCTCAATATAACTTAAAGCCAGTCCGGGAAGCCGGGCTGGATAACAGCAGATGCCATACAGGGCAGCCTTTATGTTCCGGTGTGTTTGAATATGCCGGGGCAGGGGGCTTTCCTGTATTAATGTGCTGTTTCGGCTGGCAGCGCAAATAAAACGGAGGGAGGCAGGCATATGGGAACATAGGGAAGAAAATAAGCGGAAAGACAGGATGATGGCAGTTATGGGACTGCACAATAAAGAAAGCGAGGGACAAACTATATTGAAAGGAAACGTAAAGAGGATTGTATCCGGCCTGCTGTCGGCGGCCACGGTATTGTCAGCCTTCTTACAGCCGTTGGGGGCTTATGCGGCAGGGCCGGAGCCTGCGGCTTATGAAGCGGAGTATCCGGCTTTGGAGAAGGTGAAGGAAAAACTGGATGCGGATGAAATTGTGGCTGCAGGAGACCTTACTGTGGAGATTGACAGTGGCTTTGACGTGGAACATGATTTTTCCGGCATAGAGTTCTCACCGGATAAAGTAAAAATCACATTCCATGAGGCAAAGGATAAAGGCGGGGAAAAGTTTGACACTGGGAAGGCGGGGACTTACAAAGCGGTCTATTTTGTAGAGCCGGCCAGTAAGAATCCATCTTACCACATCAGCCGTGACATCATTGTCAGGCAGAAAACGGGCGGGGCATCTGTGAATGGCAGCCAGCCCAGGGAACCTGCGGGAACCGGGGATGGCACAGCAGACACACAGGAGGAAGCCGGGGAAGATGGGGAACCGGAGCTGACAGCGGAAGAAGCCATCTGCCAAGCCCAGGAGCAGGGGATTGACCTGATGGCAATGGAAGAAGGGGAAAGCGTCACCTTCTATGCATCCGCAGGGGCAAGGTCTGTGGAGCAGGTGAGCGTGACAAGGGGCGACTGTTACCGCTATGCCGACTATGGGTACGGCAGCTACCTGACTTACAAATATACCGTCCAGTTTGGCGATATTTCAGCAACCGCCTATTGCATACAGCCTTCCGTCAATTCACCGGGGAGCGGGACTTACAGCATTTCCAAGTTAAAGGATAAGAAGGCGCTTGCGAAAGTCTGCTATTATGGCACGAAAGCCAGCGGGGAGGAAGGCTTTTTTGCAGAGAAACACCCTGACTTTTCCGCAGGGCAGCGCTTCATCCTCGTCCATATGGCGGCCAGCCATGCGAACGGGAGCAGCGACGCATTTTCGGGCGCAAATGACACCGGGAGGGCGCTTGCGATGGAGCTTTACAATTACTGCATGGGCCAGCCGGAGATCCCGGACGTGGACATGGAGTTTTCTGACGGCAACGTCTCCGCCTATGTGGACGGGAATACCCAGAGGACAAAGGAGATCACATTTAAGGCGGATGCGCTGCAAGGCATCACTATGAAGCTCCCGGACGGCGTGAAATTCCATAATGTGACGACAGGAAAGACGAGTAAGGCAGGCGCTGATGTCGAGGTTTCCGGGGGGACGAAATTCTACCTGTCTGCGCCGCTGACGCAGACGCAGGATGTGTCCGGCTCCTGGTCTGCCCGTATGAAAGGGAATGTCACGAAAGACTATTCCGCTTACAAGATCACGACCGGCGCAGCCAGCCAGGATCTGGCGCTGGTATTCGGGGAAGGGGTTGCCGACGAGAAGTATGTGGAGTTTTCAGTGAAATGGGTGCAGATGGCAAAGGTGAAGGTGGTCAAAGTGGATTCGCAGAAAGAAAGCGTGAAGCTGGCCGGGGCAGTGTTCGGTGTCTATAAGGACAAAGCCTGCACACAGCTCATCACTCGGATGCCGGCAACGGACAGCAGCGGCGCTTCCACCGTGGAGATCATCAAAACGCAGGACACGGTATATTTAAAGGAGATCACAGCCCCTGCAGGATACCGTTACAATGCAACGGCATATAATGTCACGCTGAAAGCCGGGCAGACTATATCTGCCACAGTCCCGGATGTGGAACAGCTTGGGAACCTTACTATCTATAAGGAAGGCGAGATTTTGACGGGTGCGGATTCCAATGAAAACGGCACAGCGTTCCGCTATGAGAGCCGCAGGCAGAAAGGGGCGGTATTCAATGTCTATGCGGCAAAGGAAATTACCACGCCGTATGGCTCGGTAGTCTATAAAGCAGGGGAGCTTGTGGCAGAAAACCTTGTGACTGGGGATAACGGCTCTGTAACGCTGAAAAATCTGCATCTTGGCACATACCGGGTAAAAGAAATGCAGGCTCCGAAGAATTTCTATAACAAAGGGGAAACAAAGGATGTGGCGATTGCCTATGCAGGGCAGATGGCGGAGGTGGCATTTTCCGACGCTACATTCTTAAATGACAGGCAGAAGGCGGATGTGCGTGTGGTAAAGAAGGACAAAGACACAGAAAACGGCCTTGCAGGGGGAATTTTCGGGCTGTATGCTTCAGAAAATATTTCCAATGCAGACGGAAATGTTGTTGTATCAAAAGGCGCACTGATAGACAAAACAACAACGGACAGTGATGGAAACGCTGCATTTTCCGCAGACCTTCCGATTGGGTTTGGGTATGAGATAAAAGAGATTCAGGCTCCGGAGGGTTATCTGAGGAATACGGAAGATGTGTATTCTTTCCGGTTTGGTTACACCAATGACCGGGAGGCGAAAGTGACATTTTCCCGTACCTTTGCTAATGAGCGTGTCAATGCCACGATCCGCCTGCAGAAGAAGGATATAGAAACCAACAAAAATATCCCGCAGGGGGACGCAACGCTGGAACATGCCGTTTACGGCTTATATGCAAGGAATGATATTCTCCATCCAGACAAAAAAACAGGCGTCCTTTACAAAGCCGGGGAACAGGTGGGAACGCTGACTACGGATAAAGAGGGCAGGGCAGAGATTACAGATTTATACCTTGGGGAGTATTTTGTGAAAGAGATCACGCCGCCCACGGGTTATCTGGCGGATGAAACGGAGTATGATTTAGTGTGTAACTACGAGGGAGATCTGGTGGCCACGGTAGAACGTGACTGCACTTCCCCGGAGCAGGTGAAGAAACAGCCGTTCCAGATCATCAAAGCGGCGGACAATGGGAAAACCGATGCAGATTTATTGTCCGGCGCAGGGTTTACCGCATGGTTAGTATCTTCACTGGACACAAAGGAAAATGGCGGATATGATTTTGATTCCGCTGAACCTGTGGCAATCGGGGAGAACGGGGCAACGGAAATCTTCACCGATGAAAGGGGTTACGCCTGCAGCATCCCGCTCCCATTTGGGACGTACATTGTGAGAGAAACAACCACGCCGCATAATTACACGCCGGTCAGGGACTTCCTTGTGCATGTAACGGAGCATAGGCCGAACATGCCGCAGGTATGGCGGGTGCTTCTGGATGGTGAATTTGAAGCGAAGCTGAAAATCGTAAAGCAGGACGATGAAACAAAGAAGGCTGTGCTAGCGGAAAATACAGAGTTCAAGGTATATGACCTGGACAATGAAAAATATGTGGAGCAGGTGACGACTTACCCGACGGTGGTAACACATAAATCCTATTTTACGGACAGTGAAGGTTATCTGATTTTGCCGCAAAACTTGAAAATCGGGCATTACCGCATTGAGGAAGTCAATGCCCCGTTTGGTTATACACTAAATGAGAATTATTATGAAGTGTCCGTGGATTCCGATACGCTGTACCAGATGGACGATGTGTCGGGGGACGTGATTATTGATGTTGTCTATGAGAACCATCCGGTCAAGGGAGAACTGCATATCGTGAAAAAAGGCGAAGTGCTGAACCGGTACGATGATAAAGATTTCCAATATGAAACAGAGAACCTGGAGGGCGCAGAGTTCAAAGTCTATGCGACGGAGGATATTTATACCGCAGATTTTCAAAAAGATGAAAACGGGAACCGTATCTTAGAATATGCTTCCGGCGCATTGGTGGAAACACTGGTGACGGATAAAGACGGGAAAGCGTCGATTGAAAACCTTCCTCTTGGCACGTACCGGGCAGAGGAAACAAAAGCCCCGGAAGGGTTTGTGCTGAATGGAGAGGCGCAGATCATTACCTTTGTTTACGCAGACCAGAATACGCCAATCATTGAGCAGACAGCCACATTTGAAAATGACCGCCAGAAGGTGGAGATCGCAGTAGTGAAAAAAGATGCAGAGAATGGCGCAACAGTAGAAGGAGCAGTCTTTGGGCTGTATGCCAAAGCTGACATTCTGGCACATGGGGAAGTGATTGTAAAAGCGGATACGTTGCTTGGGGAGGCCATGACCGGAGAAGATGGACGGGCAGTCTTTGATCTGGATCTGCCTTTCGGGGAATATTACATCTGTGAAGAACAGGCTCCTGCAGGCTATGTATCTTCGGATGAAACCATCGAAGTATCTGCAGCATACCAGGGGCAGGATGTAGAAGTGGCAGAATACGTTTCTGAATTTGAGAATGAGCCGACTGCCGTTTCCATCAAAAAGACAGACCTTGCAACAGGCGTGGAACTGGAAGGGGCAACGCTGACTGTCCTTGATAAAGATGGGAATACCGTAGATACATGGAAATCCGTCAAAGGGGAGGAACATATCATTAAGCGGCTGGCCGCAGGGGAAACTTATACGCTCCGGGAGGAATTAGCGCCTTATGGATATTTAAAGGCGGAGGAAATCACGTTTACCGTGGAAGATACGGCTGAAATCCAAAAGGTAGAGATGAAGGACGATGTGCCGACAGGCACGCTCCTGATCAACAAAGAAGGGGAGTTTTTAGAGGACGTATCGCTGCTGGACAGCATTGGCGGCTGGATCACGCATCTGTTTGAGTATGTCACAGGCTCACTGAAAGACGTTTCCTTTGAAGTGTATGCTTTAGAGGATATAAAGGCGGCAGACGGGGAGAGTGATGATTACTATAAAAAGGATGAACTGGTGGACACGATCATTACGGATGATACCGGGATCGCAAAACTGGAAAACCTGCCTCTTGGGAAATATTATGTGAAGGAGAAGGAAACGGCAGAGGGTTATGTACTGGACGGCGAAATCCGGGAGATTGGCCTGACTTACCGTGACCAGGAAACAGCGGTTGTCACCTTCTCTACGGACTGGCAGAATAACCGCCAGAAAGCGGAAGTGAATGTAATAAAAACCGAGAAGGATTCTGACCGTGCGGTGGAAGGGACGGTATTTGCCCTTTGTGCGAAAGAGGACATCACCGATAAAGACGGCAAAGTGATCATGGAAGCAGATACGGTAATTGAGGAAAAAGCCACGGACAAAGACGGCAAGCTGTCATTTGCGGCTGACCTTCCGATTGGGTTCCCTTATTATGTGAAAGAAACCGCCCCGGCTCCTGGATTTACCAGTGAGGGCGAAACACAGGAATTTGACTTCACCTATGAAGATGCGGAACAGGAAAGCATTTCCTATGAATTTGCCTTTGAAAACGTGCCTACGGTATTTGAGTTTACCAAAACATCCCTTACAGATGGAAAAGAGGTAGAGGGCGCGAAGCTGCAGGTGGAGGATGAGGACGGCAATCTTGTGGATGAATGGGTTTCCGGCAAGGAATCGCATATCATCAAGGAATTAGTAGTTGGTAAGAAATATACCATGACCGAGACACAGCCTGCAGACGGATATGTGACTGCCGAGAGCATTGAGTTTACCGTGGAGAATACGGGCGAAGTGCAGAAAGTGGAGATGAAAGATGATGTAACGAAAGTGGAGATTTCCAAGACGGACATAGCAGGGAAGGAACTACCGGGGGCAAAACTTACCATCCTGGATCAAAACGGGAAGGTGGCAGAAAGCTGGACATCTGAGGATAAGCCGCATTATATGGAAATGCTGCCAATCGGGAAATACACGCTGCATGAGGAAAGCGCCCCGGATGGCTATCTTGTGGCAGAAGATGTGGAGTTTGAAGTCAAGGATACCGGGGAAATCCAGAAAGTGTCGATGGAAGATGATGTGACAAAGGTGGAGATTTCCAAAACGGACATAGCCGGGAAGGAACTACTGGGAGCGAAACTTAGCATCCTGGATAAAGATGGGAAGGCGGTGGAGAGCTGGACTTCCGAGAATAAGCCGCATTATATAGAAATGCTGCCAATCGGAGAATATACGCTCCATGAGGAAAGTGCGCCGGACGGTTATCTTGTGGCGGAAGATGTGAAGTTTGAGGTCAAGGATACCAAAGAGATTCAGAAGGTTGTGATGAAGGATGAAGCGAAGCCGGACGAGCCGGAGCAGCCGAAGGAAACGCCGAAACCGGAAACACCGTCTGCCGGGACACCGAAAACCGGGGATGACAGGCCGTTCTGGTTATGGCTTGCCCTGGCCGGGATTGCAGTCTGCGGGATTGCAAGCTCTGTGATCATATTCCGCAGAAAAAGGAAGGAGGACTGACAGCGTTTGGAGCAATCCAGGCAACCAGTTATTGTAACAATATAATAAATCAATCAGGCATGAGCGTTTACGGAAAGAATCTGTAAGCGTTTTTTTCATGCCTGTATATGGGGGACTGTCCATTATGGATTTTAAATGGGAATGTATCCATACAGAAATTTATGTGTGGCAGTTCCCTATATGGAAAGGGGTGAAGCGGAATGAAAGGAATCATTGCCGCCGCAGGCGTATTTGTGGCGGTTACGCTGTACTCATGTATCCGGGCAGGGGCGCAGGAGGACAGGCAGATGGAGGAAATGAGGCAGAGAGGGGAATGGGATGCAGGCAGGAAGGGCAGACAGCCAGAACCGGGCGAGGGATAACAGGAGATATGCGGCAGACAGGCCGGGTGACTGTAAGCACTGTTATTTCTGGAAAGGGAAGCGGAAAGGCTGCAGTCAGGAGGAATGTTATTACCTTCTCCCGGAGGAAGAATCGGTATCAGCGGATGTTTCCGGAAATCCTCTGCCGAAGGAATTTAGCAAAACTGGCGGTGACGGCTGCCAAGGATGTCCGTATGGCAGGCATTCCCCCTGCATCGGTTACTGCCTGAAGAAAATTTTGCGGGAGATGAGGGAGAAAAAACAATCCGCAGGAAAGGAGGGGGAACGCCTTGCAGGACGAGGTAAATGAGAAAACCGTATCGCTGTGCGTAAACGGCGGCAAGATTACCGCACGGATTCTGAAAGCCGCCATGCTGAAAGCGCTGGCAAAGATGGAGCAGGAGAAGCGGAACGGGAAGCAGAAAAAGATGGAGAAAAAGGCAGTGCAGAAGGCGGAAAAGGGACCCACTAAAAGCCACGGGAAGCAGAGCATGGAGAAGCTGATGAAGCAGGGGTGCCAGCTTTCCAATATTGAAGTGACGGACGGCAATATCAAGTCCTTTGAAAAATGCGCCCGGAAGTACAGCATTGATTTCAGCCTGAAAAAAGACACGTCCATCTCCCCACCCCGTTATTTTGTATTCTTTAAGGCAAAGGATGTGGATGTCATGACGGCGGCGTTTAAGGAATATACCGGGAAGTCGCTGAGCAAAAGTAAGAAGCCATCCGTCCGCAGGAAGCTGGAACTGGCGAAGGAGCGGGTTGCAAAGCACAGGGAGCGGGAAAAGACGAAACAGAAGGAACGGGGGCCGGAGCATTGAGTGGGAAACCAAAAAAGAAAATCGTTGCAGAGAAAAAATCCGTGCCATTGCCCAGAAAACTGAAAAGTATGATCTGTGAGAAAATGCCTCCCGTAGATGTGAAGCGTCTGGCAATGCTGAATATCCCTTATGTGATAGTGTTTTATCTGGTGGATAAATTAGCGTGGCTGTACCGCCACTGCATAGGGGATTCCCTGATAGAAAAGGCGATGGCGCTGTTTTTAAATTTCCAACTGGCGTTTGAGAATCCGCTTCCGAGCATTCATGGGGTTGACTTACTGGCCGGAGTAGTTGGGGCAATCGCAGTAAAGCTCATAGTATATCTGAAAGGCAAAAATGCAAAGAAATATCGGCAGGGGGTGGAGTACGGATCTGCAAGGTGGGGAACGCCGAAAGACATCGCCCCGTACATAGATCCGGTATTCGAGAATAACATCCTTTTAACGCAGACGGAACGCCTTACCATGAACAGTAGGCCGAAGCAGCCAAAATATGCCAGGAACAAGAATGTGATCATCATCGGCGGGAGCGGAAGCGGCAAAACACGGTTCTATGTGAAGCCGCAGCTCATGCAGATGACGCCGAATGTCAGCTACTGTGTCACTGATCCAAAAGGTACTATACTGGTCGAATGCGGGGAGATGTTAAGGCGTGGCACACCGAAGATGAAAGACGGGAAAGAGGTACGGGATAAAAACGGGAAGGTGGTCTATGACCCGTATAAGATCAAGGTTTTAAATACCATCAATTTTAAAAAGAGTATGCACTATAATCCATTCCGTTATATACGTTCGGAAAAAGATATTTTGAAGCTGGTGAATACTATCATCGCAAACACGAAAGGGGAAGGGGAAAAATCTTCGGAAGATTTCTGGACGAAGGCAGAGCGGCTTTTGTACTGTGCATTGATTGGCTACATCTATTATGAAGCACCGGAGGAAGAGCAGAACTTCTCTACGCTGCTGGAATTTATCAATGCTTCGGAGACAAGGGAGGATGACGAGGAATTTAAAAACGCTGTGGATGAATTGTTTGAGGAACTGGAACAGGAGAAGCCGGAACACTTTGCAGTACGGCAATATAAGAAATTCAAGCTTGCGGCGGGCAAAACCTCAAAATCCATTTTGATTAGCTGCGGAGCCAGATTAGCGCCATTTGACATTGCGGAACTGCGGGAGCTGACTTCTTATGATGAAATGGAACTGGATATGATTGGGGATCAGCGCACGGCAATGTTCATCATTATCTCTGATACGGACGACACCTTTAATTTCCTTGTGGCAATCATGTATACCCAGCTATTTAATTTATTGTGTGACCGGGCGGATGATGTGCATGGGGGCAGGCTTCCCTACCATGTAAGGCTGTTGCTGGATGAGTTCAGCAATATCGGACAGATCCCGAAGTTTGACAAGCTGATTGCAACAATTCGAAGCCGGGAAATATCAGCGTCTATTATTTTACAGTCGCAGAGCCAGTTGAAAACCATCTATAAAGATGCAGCCGAAACAATTTTAGGTAATTGCGACACCATGCTGTTCCTGGGCGGCAAGGAAGGCTCCACCTTAAAGGAGATTTCTGAAAATTTAGGGAAGGAGACGATAGTGCGCCCGTTAGGGTGTATGCCATAAACCGCCTTTAGCAAGCGGTAGACAAAGATATCAAAGAAAGGAAGGTGAAAATTTACTGTCTATCATTCCACGGCTTATCCGTGAAGGGAAACCTTCTGGGGAGTGTAGCATGTCGTTGTTATAGCAAATACGGCTATAACTGGCATAAAACGGCGCAATCTTCTAACCGTCATTTTATG
>CAJTDL010000012.1 GCA_910575035.1 Lachnospiraceae bacterium | reverse complement strand
CCGCATTTTTCGATATATTTGTCAAGTGCTTTTGGCAAAAAAAGTGGGGGATTTTAATAAAAAAGGCATCTGAAAGCCTTGTGTTTATTGGCTTAAAGATTCCGAGAGATTATTATAAGAAAAAGGAGGTTTAGAAATGGCACAGCAAAATGAAAAGCAGCCAAAAGCCAAAACCGGACTGTCACGCTGTCTGGAATTGGCGTCTAAGCACAAAGGGCTTGTATTTTTAGCCGGTCTTTTATCGGCTGTGGCTGCGGTCTGCTCTTTTGCACCATATTTATCTATTTACTACATTATACGGGAGATTTTACGGGTATATCCTGAAATGTCGCTTTTAAGTATTCCAACGGTTTCAGCGTGGGCATGGCTGGCGCTTGGCGGGATATTGGGAAATATTGTGTTTTATTTCCTCGCCCTTTTATGTTCTCATATTGCCGCCTTTGGCACACTCTATGAATTGAAGATTGCATTTGCAAACCATATCACAGAAATTCCCCTGGGGTATCATCTGACGCTGGGTAGCGGAAAACTAAGGAAAGTGATGGATGAAAATATTGAAAGCATTGAGGGCTTTATCGCCCACCAACTCCCGGATTTTATTGCCTCTCTGGTTGCGCCGCTGGTGCTTGTCATTATCCTGTTGGGAATCGACTGGCGTTATGGCGTGGTCTGCCTGATTGGGATTATTCTTGCTTTCGTGGTACAGTTCCTTGGATTCAATGGAGAGGCAAGGGAAAAAATGCACCGTTTTCAGGTGGCGCAGGAAAACATGAATAGCGCTTCGGTAGAGTATGTAAGGGGAATGTCTGAAATCAAGGCATTTAACCAGACCGCAGATTCCTTTAAGCGCTTGAGTAAATCCATTACGGACTATACTTCTTTTGTGTTGGAGTATGCACTCGGCTGGCAGAACTGTATGCCTGCATTTACCACAATTATCAACAATATTTATTTGCTTTTGATTCCGGTTGGGATATTTATTGGTATGCGGACTGCGGATATTCACGAATATTCACTGACGTTTATATTTTACCTGATTGTCGTCCATGCAATATCCGGCGTTCTGAATAAGATCATGTATATATCGGAATCGTTCACGCAGATTAACGGAAGTGTGGAGCGGATGGATGAAATTTTAAGAATTCCCTCCCTGTCGGAAAAGTATACAAACGTAAAGATAAAGAATTATGATATTTCTTTTGAAAATGTCAGCTTCTCTTATGAGGATTCAAACAATCTGCAGGCGTTATCGTTAGTTTCTTTCCATGCGGAGCAGGGAAAGGTAACGGCAATCGTCGGGCCGTCAGGAGGCGGCAAAAGCACCATAGCCAGCCTGATCTCCCGGTTTTATGACGTGACCGAGGGAAGTATCAAAATTGGCGGTGTGGACATCCGTGAGATTCCGCTTGCAGAGCTGATGGATAAGGTCAGCTTCGTATTCCAGGATACGTTTTTGTTTAAGCAGAGTATTCTTGACAATATCCGCATGGGGAACAAAGACGCAACGGAGGCGCAGGTAGTCGCTGCCGCCAAAGCCGCAAGATGCCATGAGTTTATTGAACAGCTCCCACAGGGCTACCGGACAGTGATTGGAAGTACCGGGATTCACTTGTCGGGCGGTGAAAGGCAGCGGATCGCCATAGCAAGGGCGATTGTGAAAGATGCTCCTATTATTGTACTGGACGAGGCTACCGCTTTCAGCGATCCCGAAAATGAGTATCTGATTCAGAAAGCATTTGAAAAGCTGATCCAGAATAAAACCGTTGTAATGATTGCACACCGGCTGTCCACGATCCGCAACGCAGACCAGATTCTTGTTATGGAAAAAGGGCGTCTGATTGAATCGGGAACCCATGAGAAATTATTGGCGAAAAACGGGAAATACAGCCAGATGTGGAGCAGCTATACGGAATCCATTAACTGGAAGATCAGCAAAGGAAAGGCGGTGTAATCATGCGTTATTTGAAAGAAAAACTGATGCTGTCCGAAAAAGGATATTCTGACCTGAAAAAAGCAGTGACAGCCTGCACTATTACCAGTATTGCGCTGCTGCTCCCCTCAATGGTGGCGGTTCTGTTGTTCATGGAACTGTTGAAGCCATTTTCCGGTCAGGAAATTTCATGGATGACATTGTGGAAACTGATGGGGCTTGGTGTCGTGTTAGCAATCGTCGTATTTCTGGCGGCAAAAAATGATTACCGAAAGACCTATATTGCGTCTTATAAAGAGGCAAGCACTACAAGGTTAAAAATAGCAGAACATCTCCGCAAACTTCCCATGAGTTTCTTTAATACAAAGGATTTGTCGGATATTACCACGAATATGATGGCAGATTGCAGCAGCATGGAATCTATGTTAAGCAGTACGATTCCTCCGCTGATTGCCAATATCATATCGGTCACTCTGACTTGTATCTGTCTGGCATTTTTTGACTGGCGCATGGCTCTTGCGATTTTCTGCACCATGCCGATTACATTCCTTATCATTTTAGGAGGGCGGAAATTACAAATACGCTGGTTTGACAGGCAGGTGGATGTGAAGCTGGAGGCATCCAGCCAGATACAGGAATATTTGGAGGGAATGAAAATCATCAAATCCTGCGGACTTGGCGGCTCCCGGTTTTCTACACTGGATAATGCGCTCCGGGCTATGAAAAAAATAGCCATAAAAGTAGAACTTGTTTCTGGTGTGCTGGTTCAGGGCGCAAGCCTGATTTTGCAGGCGGGGCTTGGCATTACTATTTTTATCGGAACGGTATTGATTACAGGCGGTGAGATTGAACTGCTCTCTTTGCTAATCCTGCTTATGTTCTCAACACAGATTTATGGGCCAATTCTCGCTACTCTGTCACAGCTTACTACATTGTTCCATTTGGAAACCGTTACCAGCCGTATGCGTACTCTCCTCACAACTCCTGCAATGGACGGACGGGATCAGGATATTATGAAATATGATATTGCTCTGGAAAATGTGACATTTGCCTACAATGAGGAAGATGTGATTAAAGATGTGTCCATGCAGATACCAGCCGGAAGTGTTACTGCTCTGGTGGGGCCGTCCGGCAGCGGAAAGAGTACGATTTCTAAACTGATTGCAAGATTTTGGGACGTGAGGAAAGGTAAGATTACGATTGGCGGCATGGATATTAGCACCATTGAGCCGGAACACCTGATGCGGTGTATGTCTTTTGTGTTCCAGGATGTGACACTGTTCAATGATACGGTATTCAATAATATTCGGGTAGGAAATAAAAATGCCACGGAAGAACAGGTTATGGCGGCGGCGAAAGCTGCGTACTGTGATGAATTTATCCAGAGGTTGCCGGAGGGTTATCAGACCGTCCTTGGGGAGAATGGCAGCACTCTATCCGGCGGGGAACGGCAGAGGATTTCGATTGCCCGTGCCTTGCTGAAGGATGCGCCTATTATCCTGCTTGACGAAGCAACAGCCTCCTTAGACCCTGAAAATGAAGTGCTGATCCAACGTGCGATTGCAAGGCTGGTAGAGGGTAAAACAGTCATTATGATTGCACATAGGCTCCGTACCGTGGTGGATGCGGATCAGATTATTGTATTGGAGAACGGCAGGCTTGCGGAACAGGGAACACATGAAGAGTTAATGAATAAGAAAGGGCTTTATGAAAAATTGTATCACATCCAGCAGGAAAGCCTTGGATGGGCGGTTTAGCACTAACTTCACGGGAGAAAGGAGGAAAACAGAATCAATACATCAGTCAATCAGGTGGCAGCCGATAAACTGGCTCATGTAAATAAGTCAGGTTCAAAAAAGGTTCATGCGTCAGGGGAGGATTATCTGGAGGCTATTCTGGTATTACAAAAACAAAAAGGCATGGTACGCTCCATAGATGTTGCCCAACATTTGGGATTCAGCAAACCCAGTGTCAGCCATGCAATGGGAATCCTTCGTGATGAAGGATTCCTGCTGGTGGATGCAGAGCATTTTCTCCATCTGACTGACATTGGCAGGGAATTGGCAGAAAAGATTTATGACAGACATCAATTTTTTACCGCACATTTGGTAGAACTTGGCGTTGACCCGGAACAGGCGGAACAGGATGCCTGTAAGATTGAACACGTTATCAGCGAGGAAAGCTATCAGAAATTAAAAAAAGATTATGAGAGCCGGAAAGCGTGTCAGGAATGCTGATAGAATTATTTTTTATTGCTGTCGGGCTTTCAATGGATGCTTTTGCAGTTTCGGTATGCAAGGGCCTTTCCATACAGGGGAAATGCACAAAGGCAGGTTTTGTTACCGGGGTATGGTTTGGAGGATTTCAGGCACTGATGCCCTTTCTTGGATATTTATGTGGGGAAAGTATCAGCCATTATATCAATGCTGTTTCAAAATACATTGCATTGATTTTATTGTCACTGATTGGGATAAACATGATTCGGGAGGCGGTAAAAAAGAAAAAAGAACAAAGCAATGCTTCTCTGAGTTACAAAATCATGTTTCCCGCCGCTGTTGCTACAAGCATTGATGCTTTTGCGGTGGGGATTACACTGGCAGCTTTGCAGGTACATATTATCCCGGCTATTGTGTTGATTGGCTGCACGACGTTTTTCATTTCCTGTGTCGGAGTTCATGTAGGAAATATCTTCGGCAGCAGATTTGAGAGGCATGCTGCAATCTTTGGCGGCATTGTGCTAATCTGCATAGGGCTTCGGATATTTATTGCCGGTAGCTGAATGATAAAAATTAAAATTAAAGGAGGTTGTCATCATGGCACAAAAAACAGATACCCGTACAAAACTGCTGACGGCTTCGCCGTTTCAGCTCATGCTATCTCTAAGTATACCAGCTATTATCGGTATGATAGTTGTCGGATTATATAACTTTATGGACAGGGTTTTCGTCGGACAGCTCATCAATGAAGTGGCGATGGGGGCGGTTTCCGTTTCCTATCCCTTTACGTTGATCAACACGGGAGTATCTACGTTGATTGGCGTTGGCTCTGCCTCGGTTCTTTCAAGAGCGGTGGGGAAAAAGGATCAGGACACGATTGACCGGATTATGGGAAACCTAATCGCATTAAATTTGATTTTTGGCATTGTCATTACCATTCTTGGAATGATATTTACACGCCAACTTTTAACATTGAGCGGTGCGGAGGGAGAAATCCTGAACAATGCGGAGTGTTATCTGCGGATTATCTTTGCTGGTTCGCTGTTCGTGAATTTCGGACAGTCTGCAAATATGATTATGCGTGGTGAAGGGATTTTGAAAAAGGCAATGCTGATTACCGGCACTGGCGCTGTCCTCAATATCATTCTTGACCCGATTATGATTACCATTATGAAAAATCAGGGGCAGGGAGTGGAAGGAGCTGCTTACGCAACGGTTATCTCTCAGGTTGTTACCGCTGTTATTACCCTGTGGTACTTCCTGAAAAAGAGCAAGCTGGTTCGTATCCATAAAATCCGGGTGGAAAGCTCTCTGATTCCTGAAATTTTTGGTGTGGGTTTTTCTGCTATGCTGATGCAGGTTATGACACTGGTACAGCAGACAACGCTTTACAACGTGGCGGCAAAGCATGGAGGGGAAACATGGCAGATCATCTTAGGGGCTGCGCTTAGTATTCAGTCATTTACCCTGATTCCCATGTGGGGAGCAAGCCAGGGATTCCAGCCAGCGGCAGGGACAAACTTCGGCGCAAAACAGTATGACCGGGTGAAACAGGTCACAAGGGCATTTATTATCGGAGCAACAGTGCTTGGTCTGATTTTCTACATACCGATCCAACTGGCTCCGGGAACAATCCTTTCATGGTTTATTAAGGATGCAGGTATTGTGAGCCAGGGCGTGACAGATTTCCGTATCTTGTTCAGTACATATATTCTGCTGGGATTTGTACTTATGGTGATTACTTTAATGCAGTCTTTGGGGAAAGCGTCTAAAGCAAGTATTCTGGTTCTGATGCGCCAGATCATTCTCTTTGTTCCGCTTGCAATCTTACTCCCGAAAATTGGAGGGTTGGGAATAGACGGTGTATTCCTGGCTCCTGCAGTGACAGATTTGATTATTCTAATTTTGGCTATTGTGATGCTTGCAGGGGAATTTCGCAATATCTCCCGGCTGGCGGCACAGGAAAAGTAATTCAAGGAATAGGCGGAAGTAGAAAAGCTTCCGCCTGATATTTAGTGATAGAAGATTAAATTAAGTAAGAGTGGAGGAATTTTATGGAAAAGAAAAATATTTTAGGAATACTGTTGCCGCTTATAATTGTAAGTATAGTTATTTGGATAACACAAAAAGGATTTTTTCAAAAGAAATATAGCACATTCGGCAAAAATGGCATTTAAGTCAGCTAAAATGGTCAAAACTAAATTTTCCTATTATTATACAATATTTAGGTAAACTCTGAATCTTTTAGAGGGAGGACGCATTTGATTTCCTTTAGTGGCTAATTTTAAATTAGTAAATTTTTAAGTCAAAGATTCTAAGAAATATGATGAAAACAAACAGTACGGATGATGATAGCAATATTTCATTACCGTGCTGTTTATTTTTGTTTTAGGACTGACAAAGAGGAAGATTTTGTGAGGAAAGATAATTATATAATGCTGCTAACTATTGACGTATTGGTTAGTGGCTAGGCTCTTTGGCTTAACGCATAAAAGTTACGCAAAGAGAAAAGAACCAAATTTAACATATAAAATTAAAAGAATACGACACACGGGATTTAATGATCCCTGTGGTGAGTATTCTTTTTTTTGTCCATGTCGAAATTTGTCTTGTCTTACGGATATATGTATCCGGGGACCGCCTTCTGGTTCTTCATTTCAAAAAAATTATGAATGGAGAATCAGAGAATGAAGGATATAAGATATATTATTGCAGACAACTTGAAATTATACCGGAAAAAGCAGAAATTAACACAGATGAAACTTGCAGAGCTTGCGGATTTGTCGGTGGATTCCATAAAGAGGATTGAGGCAGGGCAGAGAAGCATGTCATTAGAGAACTTTTTAAGGCTTGCGGAGGCGCTTCAGGTGCCATTGTCCTTTTTGCTGTATGAACAGTCAGAAATGCCGGAACTGGAACAACTAAGCAGTATTTTAAAAGGCAGGAGTGATAAGCAGAAGAAATATTTATTACATATGCTGCAGGAAATGGCAGAGGGAATGGACAAGCTGTTGTAAAACATGAAATGAAGGAAAAAGAAGGACGGTCTGGAACCGGAAGTCTGGTTTCAGGCTGTCTTTTATGTATCTATGCCTGCTGAATTACCAAAAGTGGCTTAAATCAGCTATATATTTTGAAAAATAGCGGATTCTGGCACTCTGAAAACAACTCCCTTTCAGTTATGATAATTGCAGGCTTGAAAAAGCCAAAACAATTTCATAGGACACGCATACACCTGATTTTATTTTCGCCTTTTTATCCGTCATGCTTTTGCAGGGATAAGGGGGTGGCAGAATCCCATTTCGTGCGAAGATGTGCCTGCAATGGATAACATTGTTGCCCGTGAAGGTATGGAGCAGAGGATTGTGCCTACTGGCATGGCAGCCAGAGGTAATGAGATAGAACGGCACCGGAATTTCAGCGAAAAGCATTTTTCGGGAGTGGCTGCCTGCGGATTCCGTCTGGTTGGGCATGACAGAGGCGCAGTGTGGGATGGAGCCGTCCCAGTGTATGTTACCCGGTTCGGGGACAAGCGAGAGCCAGTCTGATATTTTCAGATTGAACAGAGGGGTAATGTGGCGGAAACGCCACGTTATCCTCTGATACAGGCAAGCCTTGCAGTTATTAAGTAACAGCAGACAAGGCTTTCCTGTATGAGAGGATAATGCCGGCAAAAACTTCTCTTTTGTTTCAGTCAATGAAAATAGAAGAAAGAACAGGTGATTATCATGTGCAGTAATGTGAAAAGTTTCGAGGTCGGCTCGCCCTGGCATCCGGCAATTAGGTTTATGAACTCCAACAAGTCGGAAAGCAATATCCGCAAAATCATTCAGCAGAACCGTCAGAAGTGCAGCTTGGCAGGGATAGCGTTGATGAATGAAACTATCGTCAACAAGGGACCGAACCGTGACATTGACCGTGATGCGGTAAATATGCTGATTACACGTCTGATCAGCGGGCAGTATGATACGGTTGTCGTGGAAAACATGGCTGACATAACAGCGGACGAGTCTGATTTGGAAGAATTTATGCACGATGCCGCAAATGTCGGTGTTGGCTTTTTTGAGCTTTCTACCATGCAGTACCATATGTACGACACAACAAAGTGTCCTGCCGACAAGGAAAGACCGATATGGGGCGGGGGTAAGGGCTGCTGATGAAGATAAGGAGAGGCGACATTCTGTATGCCGATTTGGGAGTACAGTATCAGGGAAGTATGCAGGGCGGTATGCGCCCGGTGGTGGTAGTCAGCAACAACATGGCAAACAGGCACAGCACTGTCTTAACGGTAGTTCCGCTGTCTACTAAAATCTATAAGAAACGGAACCTGCCCACGCATGTATTCATATCGGCATATAAGACAGAGGGGCTTGACCAGCACAGCATCGCACTGTGCGAACAGGTAACGGCGCTGAACTTTGACCGTATCATAGAACACATGGGAAAGGTCGATGAAGAAACGCTTGGCAGGATCACGGAGGGCGTACAGGTGCAGGTGGGAGTGTTTGACAGGTATAATTAAGGAAAGGACATAATACCATATCTTTTTTGGAGCCGGGCAGACGTCCGGCTTTTACATATCTGTCTGTAACAGGCAGAGTATGTTGTTCAAATAAATTGCAGGATGGAGGATTGCAGATGAAGGCTGCGATTTACGCACGGGTGGGAAACAAGGACCAGTTGGAACCTGAAACGGATGCCAAGAAGAAAGAACAGGAATTTGAAATCTACTGCGAAAGGTTAAAACAGCGTGCTGCTGGCGGTTACATTCCGCAAAAGCAGGGCGAAAGGATCAAAAAATCGAGATAGCAGCACCCATAGCATGACAGAATGAAGTGCAGGGCAGGCATACCTAATGAAGAACAGTGCAGAGCCGAGAAACCTCCGGCTTTTTACATAGCTGTGTGCTTTATGCAGGCAGCATGATTTTTCGGAAGGAGGAATGTGATGTCATTTGAGGAATTGCAGTCAGTGGACATTCGGACGGTAAGACCGGAGGATGTTGTTGATATCCGGCAGATAAAGATAGAAGAAGGGCTTTCACAGCAGGAAAAGCGCAGGGAATTTATCCGGCAGGTCAAAAACCCTTATTGTTTCCGTGTGGGAAATGTCATTGTCAAGGCAAGCTACAGCGGGAACGGCGTTTCCCTGAATGAGCGCTTTGAGGAACTTGTGATGTCAGTATAAAATTTTTTCAAAAAAGTGTGGAAAAAAACCGGAATTTATGTTAATCTAAGACTCAATAGGAAAACTAAATCATGTGCAAACTCTGAGTCTTAGGTTCGTTAAGATAGGGCTGTCTTAATTGAAATCAAGGAAAAGGAGTGTTGCAGATGGAAAACATCAATTCTATCATATACCATGCAGCCATCTATCTTAGGCTATCAAGGGAGGATGGCGATGTTGCGGAGGGCAGCAGGCTCGTAAGCAACAGCATATCAAACCAGAAGGCCTTAATCATGGACTTTCTGAAATCCCACACTGAAATCAAGGCACATTCCGTGTATGCGGACGACGGTTACAGCGGCGTTAATTTTGACCGCCCCGACTTCCAGCGCATGTTGGAGGACATACGGAAAGGGACGGTCAACTGCGTCATTGTAAAGGATTTATCCCGTTTCGGCAGGAACTATATAGAGGCGGGGCGTTATATTGAAAAGATATTCCCGATGCTCGGCGTGCGTTTCATTGCCATTACGGACAATTACGACAGCATGGCGGCGGCAGGCGGCTATGGCAGCGATATGGTGGTTCCGTTCAAGAACCTCATAAATGACGCATATTGCAGGGACATATCCATTAAGATCAGAAGCCATCTGGAAATGAAACGGAAAAAAGGGGAGTATATCGGCGCATTTGCCGTGTATGGATACCTCAAAGATAAAAGGAACAAGAACCATCTTATCATTGATGAATATGCGGCAGGCGTCGTGAGGGATATTTTTGCAATGAAGCTGTGCGGCTTGAACCAGCAGGCAATCGCTGACAGGCTGAACAATGACGGCATTCTTTCCCCGATGGAGTACAAAAAGAGCATAGGCATCAATCTTGAGACAACATTCAAAAAAGGGGCGCAGGCAAAATGGAGTTACAATGCGGTGCTTAGAATCCTCAAAAATGAGGTCTACACCGGGGTGCTTACGCAGGGAAAGCAGACAACGCCGAACTACAAGGTCAAGACACGGGTAATGAAGCCGGAAGAGGAATGGATAAAGGTGGAAAACACCCATGAGCCAGTCATTTCAAGGAAAGACTTTGAACTGGTGCAGGAGCTTTTAAAGCAGGACACAAGGATTTCCCCGGACAGGGAGGCGCTGTTCCCGCTGGCAGGGATGCTTTACTGTGGGGACTGTATGGAGCCTATGGTAAGAAAGACGGTTCCGGCAGGCGGGAAAAAATATGTGTATTATGTCTGCTCCGGCAATAAAAAGAACAAAACATCGTGTTCGCCGCACAGGATTTCGGAAGCTGACCTGACAGATTCCGTCCTTTATCTGTTACAGACGCATATAGAAAATGTGCTGACGCTGGAGGCGGCAATGCAGGTCATAGAGAAAGCGCCGAAGCTGAAGGCGGATGTGGCAAAGTTTGATGAACGCATCGTAAGGAAACGTGCGGAACTGGAAAAGGTGGAAAAAAGAAAGCTGAATCTGTATGAGGACTTAAAGGACGGCATCATATCTAAAAAGGAATACCTGCAGCTAAAGGCAGAGTATGACCGCAGGATCGGGGAGGCGGAAACGGCAGTCGGCTCTTATGAGCGTGAAATGAAGCTGATACTGGAAAACAAGAGCAGTATGCACGAATGGATAAAGGACTTTAAGCAGTACCGCAATATTCAGTCCTTAGACCGCAATGCGGCGGCAGTGATGATAAAGCGTGTCATTGTCTACAGTGCGGACAGGATAGAGGTCACATACAACTTTGAAGATGAATTTGCAAGGTGCAGCAAATATGTGGCTGCATACGGCGAGTCCCATGAAAAGGAGGCGGTATAAATGGCAAGGAAAAGCAGAAAGCCCTCCGCCTCCGGTACTCTGGATGCGGCGGCGCAGGCAAAAGCGGAAATGAAGCTGTACCGGACGGCGGTATATGCAAGGCTGTCCGTGGAGGACAGCAAGAACCCTGACTGTGACACCATTGAGAACCAGTTGTCACTCGTAAGGAATTATGTGGAGAGCAAGCCATACCTCAGACAGACGGCGGAGTACATAGACAACGGAGTGTCAGGCACACGCTTTGACAGACCGGAGTTTATGAGGATGGTTGCAGACATGCGGGCAGGAGAGATTGACTGTATCGTGGTAAAGGACCTTTCAAGGCTTGGCAGGAACTATCTGGAAGCCGGGGACTACCTCGAAAAGATATTCCCGTTCTTCGGGGTACGCTTTATCGCAGTCACGGACGGCTATGACAGCATCAATCCAAATACGGCAGAGGACGGTCTGATCGTACCGCTGAAAAACCTTATCAATGAGGCATATGCAAAGGATATGTCAAAGAAGATTTCCACCGCCATTAACATCAAACAGCGGCAGGGAAAGTTCATAGGGTGCAGGGCGGCATACGGATATATGAAAAGCCCGGAGGATAAGAACCAGCTCATTGTTGACAGGGAAGTGAGCGGCATTGTGGTAAGGATATTTGAGTGCAAGGCACGGGGCATGGGAAATGCCAGCATTGCAAAAATGCTGAATGAGGAAGGGGTTGTCTCCCCGATGCGCTACAAATATGAAAAGGGGCTGACGAAAAATAAGCGGTATGCCGACAGCCTCTGGAATGACGGCACAATCGCCGCAATGATTGTCAACCCGGTCTACATTGGCGACATGGAGCAGGGAATACAGAAAGAAGCCATGTATATGGGAATACAGAAACATAAGCCGCAGAAGTCGGGGCGCATTTATGTGGAAGGAACCCATGAACCAATCCTGAGCCGTGAGCTTTTTGACAAAGTGCAGAACATTATAGAAGAAAGAAAGCAGAAAGTGATTGCGGACCGTAAGAAGTACGCCAATGTCCAGAGGAAAGATAATATTTTTAAACACATTCTTTTCTGCGGTGACTGTGGTGGACGGCTGAATTTCCGCAGGAAAGCAAGAAACGGCAGCGACGGCGTGAAGGTCAGTTATGATTATTACTGTCCTAATTCCGATTCTTATGGCGAAAAGTTCTGTAAAAAGAAAAGTATCAAAATGCAGGACATGGAGGAAGCAGTGGGAGCAGCCCTGCGTATGCACATGAATCTGTTCCTCGACACAAAGGAAGTCCTGCAAAGGCTGAACAGGACGGCGCAGGCAAAACAGATAAAAACAGATTACAAGCGGCAGATAACTGACACAAGGAACAGGCTGGAACGTGCGCAGTCCATGAACAGCAGCCTTTACAACGACTATGCGGACGGACTGCTAAATGAGAGGGATTATCTGTTTGCAAAGCAGAAATATGTTAAGGAAGCGGAAAACCTCGCACAGAAACTTTCCGAACTGGCGGCAATGCAGACCACTTATGAGACAGAATATGCAGGCGGTCAGGACTTTGCAAAAATCATGGAACAGTATGCAGGCTTTGAAGAACTCACGTCAGATATGGCTCATGCACTGATCAGACGCATTGTTTTCTTCGGGGAGGGCAGGATTGAGATAGAATATGCCTTTGACGATGAACTGAAAGCGCTTGTGGAACTGGCGGAGAGCAGGAAGGAGGAGATTGCATGTATGCAGCGGGCAGTATAGCGGCAAAACAAGAATATGTGATCTGCCTCTATATCCGCCTTTCCATTGAAGATGATGATGTTTCCGGCAATCCATTCAAAAAGGAAAGCGGGAGCATCACGACGCAGAGGGCATTGCTTTATGACTACATCAAAAACAGGAAAGAATTTGACGGCTGCAAGGTCATAGAGAAATGCGATGACGGCTTTTCCGGCACACACTTTGACAACAGACCGAAGTTCACGGAAATGATAGAGCTTGCCAAAAAGGGGAAAGTCAACTGCATCATCGTGAAGGACTTCTCAAGGTTCGGCAGGGACTATGTGGAACTGGGGAATTATCTGGAACAGCTATTCCCTTTTATGGGGGTGCGGTTCATTTCCGTAAATGACAACTACGACAGTGCGGAGCTTGCGGACGGCACAACCGGAGGTCTGGACGTGGCGTTCAAGAACCTGATCTATGACTATTACAGCAGGGAGATGTCAAAGAAACAGCGGATTGCATGGCAGCGCATGGCGGAGCAGGGGCAGTACAATTCAAACTGCGCCCTGTACGGCTACCGGAAATCGGAGGAAGATAAGCACAAGCTGGTCATAGAACCGGAAGAAGCGGCGGTTGTAAAGGAAATCTTTGACATGAAGATAGCCGGAACCGGAACGACACTGATAGCAAAGGCGCTGAATGACAGGGGAATACCCTGCCCGTCAGAACTGTACCGTTCCAGAGGGGACACAAGGCAGTGGAAAAACAGGGGAAAGCCTTGTTACTGGACGGCAGGAAAGATAGAAGCCATCATACGGGACGAAAAATATACCGGGACAATGGTGCAGTTAAAGACAAAGCTAGATTCAGTCGGGGGAAAGCAGGTAAGCCGCCCTAAAGAGGAATGGGTAAGGGTGGAAAACACCCATGAGCCTGTCATCACTTATCCGCAGTACATCAGGGCGGTATCCTCCCTGAAACAGCAGAAAGCGGCGGAAAGCAGGAAAATGAAGAATATCTATTACTGCGGCTGCTGTGGCAGGGCGTTGTTCAATGCCCACTACGGCACCATCTTCTGCAAACAGCGGTCATTCAAGACCGATTCCGATTGCAGGGACATTGAGATAAACAAGCATGATGCGGATATGGCGGTGCTTGCGTCCGTCAAAAGGGAGGCGGAGATATTTCTTGACCATGATAAGCTGTCAAGGCAGGCCATAAAGAGAAATTCCCCTTTATCCGTCAGTGACAGGATCAATGCCACAATGCGCTCGATAGAGGCGGCACAAAAAAGCTGGATTGCACTCTATGATAAATACGCTGACGGAAAACTGGAAAGAGAGTTTTTCCTGAATGAGAAGAAACAGTATGATGCCGATATGGAGAAGATGGAAGAAGAGCTTGCAGCTCTCCGGCAGGCACAGGAAGAAGAGGAAACCGAACAGCAAGGCCCCGAAAGGAAAGCAAACCAGGCTATGGCATTTCTGGAAGAGGAAGAACTGACAGAGGACATGAAAGAAAAGCTGATAGAAAAGGTCATCGTCTATCCGGGGGACAGGATTGAGATTGTCTGGAAGTTTGAGGGGCGTTTGAACAATTAAATATGATACAGAGATTTCCGGTCTGTTTTGAAGTGACAAGCCTTCAGAGCAGACCGGATTTTTATATAGAATCATGCTGATAGCAGTTAAAAACAGGTTTATTATATTCATTTGTCGGAATAGTGAATAAAAACTCACTTTTTGGTGAAATTGCATGAAATTGACGGTGAGAAAAGTGAGTTCTACAATTAAGGAGAGGTGAATTACAATGAACCAGTCAGTAAGCGCATTAGGTAGTGTTGTTCGTGCAACAAGAAAAAGCAAAAATTTATCTCAAGAGGCATTAGCCGAGAAACTTGGTGTCTGCAAAAGGACGATTATGGATATTGAGAAGAATACTGGGAACCCGAAGTTTGAGTTACTGTGTATGTTGGTAAGGGAATTGGATTTACCACTTTACGAAGTATTTTATCCAGAGGTGTCAGACAGTTCGGAAATGAAGAATGTGCTTATGAAAGAATTAAGTGATTGTTCAGATTATGAAATGAAAATTATTTTATCAGTGGTTAAGAATTTGCGATATACGTTGAAACATGAAAGAGACATCATAGAATAAGATGATTTTGCGTTAATTAGAATTATTACATGGTAATTAGTATAATCCAATTTAATTAGCTTTACGTTTATACTTTTCATAGATTCATACAAAAACAGCACAATTAGAATGATAAAACATATAGTTATTTAAATCGGATTATATTAGATTTTGTTTGAGGGAAGGAGAAATATGGATAATAAAATCAAATTTCTTGAAATGATTCAAAATATAATAACAAGAATGTCTACAAATTCATTTATGTTAAAGGGATGGTCAGTTACATTAGTTGCAGGGACATTTGTTTTATCGAATGTAGAATCTAACAATTTATTTTTTTTGATTGCGTATGTTCCTATAATTTTATTTTGGTTTTTGGATTCGTATTATTTACAATTAGAGAGAAAATATAGAGAATTTTATAATGAAATATTAGAAAAGCATAATGATGAAATTGATTTTAAAATTATAATATTACAATCAAAAGTGGAAAGAAAAACATGTTATTATCAAAGTTTATTTTCATGCACTGAAATAGGGTTTTATTTGCCAATGGCATTGTTGATTGCTATTGTTATTGCTTTATCATTGATAAAATTTGTCTAGTAATTGCTATTCGAAAAGGGAGGGATATTTTGGATAAGGTATATAGAATATTTATTTCCTCTTGCAAAAGACTGTTAGAAAAAGAGCGACAAATACTTTCTGAGTTTATTTTGATGAATAATCACTTCCCGGTTCAAATGGAGTATAGTTTCCAAAGTGATAATAGGGAATATTCTATCGAGGTCGATAAGAAAAAGCTAGAAGAAGCAGATTGTGTAATTTTTATTTTGAGTTATCTATATGGGGAAATTATAGAAGAGAAAATTGGAAATAAAGAAGAATGTCCATTAAAAGAAAAGCAGCATAAGAATTGTGATTCATGTTTCGAACCTAGAGGATGTAAATTATCATTTACTCAGTTTGAATATGAATACGCAAAGTTATTAAATAAACCAATTGTTGTTATATATAACAACAATTACAATTCAGATGAGGCATTTACCAAAGCTAATCAAATATACATAGACCAGTATCAAGGAAAGGATTGTAAAAAGGCATACTATGGTCTGCAAGAAAAAAATGAAGTTTTTATATCTGATGTAATATTAAAACATAGTTTTCCATACAGTAGTCATGAGGATTTTATTAATGCTTGCACTTTGGCTGTTGAAAGTGCAAAGAATTTGTTGAAGGAACGAGAAAATAGTGGAAATAATTATCAAGGATTAATTCCTTACAAATATTTTGCAGAATTAAACAGAAAAACAGAAATGATTAATAATTTATTACAAGAAATGAAAGAAAATGGGGTAGAGAAGATCTATTCTTCACAATCAGTTGCATTAGAAGAACTGGCCGAAGAGAAAGATATTTATTTAGGATTAGACGGTAAAATTCAGAGTATAAAAATTTTAGCAATTAGAGGCTCAAGTTTTACTGGGGCAATGGGCCATGACTGGACTCGTTTTGTGTTAGATGAAGAATTTAAATTAGGTAAAGAAATAGATATTGAATTTGTTCTTTCAAATTATAAAAATGAAAAATTAATTGAAGAAAGATATACTGCATTTTCGTCCTCAAAAGCACCTAAAGAAACGTTAGAAGTGTATAAAAGTAGATATACCCAAGATATGAAAAGAGCACATATGAAAATTAATGAATATCGGAAAAATCACGTGTGTCAATTGTTTTTGCATAATGAAGCTAGGCTACCGTTTCGTATGGTATTTATTGGAAAGTATCTTTATCTGAGTACATTTCTCAATAATGTTAAAGCTGCTGATGCACCTGTTATGAAAATTCCAGCTACATCAACTTTATATAAAGTTTGTAAGGAATATTATGAATGGATTAGGGATAATGCAGAGAAGCAGGATTAAAAAGCTTTGCGAAGGAAAGGAGTAAATGTAATGATAAAATGTATATATATAGATGGATATAATACAATTGAAGATGGCTCTAAATTTCGAGAGGCAAATAATCCTTATTATAATGATATTGCTTTGACTATCGGCTGTCAGAAAAAAGATATTGAAGAACATGTAAGATTTTTCTGTAAAAGCTATGGTGATTTTATATGGGAATATCATGAAATTTTTTGGAGATCTCTTGTGAAAAAATATGTCTCTTCCTATGATGAAGAGTTAATTAATCAAGTATATACCATATTTTTAGATTATTATGAGTCTAAAGTTCAACTTTTTGAAGGAACTCTTGAGGCGCTTAAGGAGTTATCAAAATCTGTTAAGTTGATAATGGTTGCAAACGGAAATTCAAAGCGGTTAAAACGGTTAATTGAAAAGTATAATTTTCATGATATTTTTTTGGATTATGTAATTTCTTCAGAAACTCCTTATCAAAAGCCTAACAGTTTTATGTTTCAATATGGTTTGAAAATGTATGGGTGGAAACCAAATGAGGTTATAATGGTTGGCGATAAATATGATAATGATATTATGGGAGCAAAGAAATGTGGATTATTAACAACGATTTTCATTAGCAAAAGCAAGGCTCCTATTGGATGTGAACTGACACCTGATTTTATGATTAATTCAATATCGGAGTTGAATGATATCGTTAGCCTTAGTAGAAACAAAATGCTAAACATTATTCCTTCTATTTCACTTGGTGAAAAAAAAGATGGTGAGGATATCAGTGCATTTATTGTAGCAGGAGGTAAAGGAAGCCGTCTTGGAGATTTAGGAACAAATACTCAAAAATGTATGTTAAATCTTTGGGGTAAACCTATTCTTTATTATACAATTATGTCTTTAAAAAATGCAGGGTGTTCTAAAATTGTTATTGCAGTTAATCATTTAAGAGAGCAAATTATAGATTATTTTGGTGATGGTTCTTTTTTGGGAGTAGATATTATATATGTGGAAAAAGAAACAAAATCGACGTATGATGCAATTTTTCAATCATTAGATTTGCTTTCTGAACGAATTTTATATGTGCATGGAAATATATTATTTCAGAATAAATTGTTAGAAAACATTATAAAACTTGGAAATAAGGAAGATAAAAGTATTGTTGCTGCAGTTGAGAACAAACTTTCAAATGTTAGACATGCTCAGTTTGAAGTAGATAATGATGGAAAAATATTGAAAATTGATTTAACAGAAAGAAATGGAGAAATGCCTTATACATTTTTGGGAGTAGCTAATTATAAAAAACAAGATTTTATTAGTAACTTTGAATATATGGAAAATGGTGACGTTGATATTTCAGGTATGGTAGAAAAAGTAATTCAACAAAAATTGGACAAAGGAATGTCAACATTAACTTATTGTTATAAAGGTGGTTGGAGACATATCGAAAACGAGGATGATTACCTCAATATCAGTAAACAGAGTAGGTGGGATATTTATTATGATAAATGAAAAAGAAGCTAGACCATTCATTCCGGGTATTTTCATTAACTTAACTGATTACTGTAATTTTTCATGCCAATATTGCCCCCCTTACGGCGAAAATTTGTGTAAAGGTCTAGATCAATATGATGAAGATGCGGTCCTTAATATAATTGATTTAGCTAAAAAATATAAAATAAAACAAGTAAGGTTTACAGGAGGAGAACCTTTATTAGAACCTAAGAGACTTCAAGTTTTTCTTGACGCTTGTGGTGATTCGTTTGAACGTCTAGTTCTGAATACGAATGGTTCATTGTTGGAACATAATTTTGATTGGCTTAAAAAATATAAGAATCAAATTGTTTTAAAGATAAGTTTAGATACTCTTGATGAAAATCATTTTAATGAACTGACAAAGACAAATGATTTTCACAAAGTTTTTGCAAATTTATTACTAGCAATATCTGAACAATTCAACATTGAGTTAAATGCTGTTTTATATAATCAGAATTTTGAAGAGGTACGTGATTTAATTGATTTTACAGTTGAAAATAAAATAAATCTTAAATTTCTTACAACTTCTAATTTTTACGGAAACGTTACTTTTGAAAAATTAAATATTGATGTGAACAGGTTAATTGACTATTTGCAAGAAAGGAGTAAGTATATTTCAAATGAAAAACTTGTTGGAGAGCGTGGCGCACCAATGATAGTCTTTCGAATAGATAAGAGTAAAATAACGATTTTTGATTCGCTTATTCGGAACTCTTTCACACCACTTAAATGTTATTTTGCTTGTTGTGAAACACAATGTTCTCAATATCCATGTAATTATGGCGCATTTTCAATTGGAATAAGTACAGATGGAATTATGTCAATTTGCCGTGGAAGAAAAGATTTTGGAGAAAAAATATTTTTTAATTCACCTGATGAAATTGAAAAAAAATTTGTTAGGCAACTAGAACAATTTCAAAGTTGCTTTTCAATAAATGTAAACACAATATAAATTTAGTAGGAGGTAATATTATGTTTAGTAAGGAACTAGCGGACAAAATTGATGCAGCAGCACGAGAGGAAATTGCTACTTACGGATTACCAACATTGAGACACTATGAGTTGTCTTTAACGAAGGGAATTGAGTTAGCTAAAAAGTTAAATGCAGATGTTAATCTTGTTCAAGCAGGAGTTGCGCTTATGGATATAAAGTTGGGACAAGCTGCTAAAGAAGGTCATCAACCGGAACACGTTAAGTACTGTGTTGAGTATGCTGAGAAACTTTTAACGGAGCTTGGTATTGATGATCCATATTATTCAAATTTGATTAACTGTGTTGCTGCTCATCATGGTGCAATACCTTTCACTTCTCTTGAGGCAGAGATTGTTGCGAATGCAGATTGTTATCGTTTTATTCATCCTCGTGGGGTTATGTCATTTCATGCAACTGTTGTAAAACGTGGGAATGAGCATGATGCTGCTTTGAAGGCTGTTGAAGCAAAGCTTGATGAAAAATATGGGATACTCTCTCTTGATGTGGCAAAGGAAGAATTATTAGACTACTATAAAATGTTCAAAGACATTTTGACTGTGGGAAAAGATTCGTAGTAAATATATTTTTGTATTATATTAATTATTTAATGGCTCTGTTGTAATAAAGCTAGGAGTGGCTATATTGCAAGGGAGTCATTATTTTATGATAGAAAACTCAAAAGAAAACACAAAAATACAAGAAAAAAGAATTGGACATTCATTTTACTGAGAAGTAGAATATGTGTAGAAGGAAGCTATATAGAAATTTTTTTAGTCCATACTTGACAGAAGAATACCCGATTTGGTGGGGGCAGGCACCCAGAATCATTTATACATTTTTGGAAAGCTATGATTTTTCAGGGAAAACCATACTGCCATTCTGCACCTCAGCCAGCAGCCCTCTTGGCACAAGTGCAGATAATCTTCATGCCGTCTGCACTTCTTCCGTCGGATGGCTGGATGGGAGAAGGTTTGGCGCAGGAACTTCAAGGGAAACGGTGGAAGGCTGGCTTTCAGATATGGGGTTTTTATCACCCGGTGAAGGAGAGTGTAAACATAATTATATTGAGGAGGTTACGGTGGAAGCGGGCTGTACTATGGATGGGGAAAAGACATACACCTGTAGCCTATGCGGTAATTCTTATGCGGTTCCCATTCCGGCAGCGCATCATCTGGTAACAGATCCCGCCATAGCGGTAGGATGTGAGACAGAAGGAAAAACAGAGGGGAGCCATTGTTCCGTCTGTAACACAGTGATTGTTGAACAGAAGGACGTACCAGCATCAGGGCATCATTATAGAGAGGATATTGTTCCGGCAACAACCAAAAAGGATGGGAGCATTACAAGGTCATGCGCTGTCTGTGGAACGGCAGAAGAACGGAAAGTAATTTCTCATGTAAAGTCTATGAAGCTTTCCCGGTCGTCTTATATTTACAATGGGAAAATGAAAAAACCTGGCATTACATATAGAGGATAATCAGGGCAAAATGCTGAATGAAGGGGTAGACTATACGATAATTTATCCTGAGAATGCAAAAGAACCGGGAATTTATAAAGTTACTGTCCAATTCAGGGGCAATTACAGCGGAACGATGTCAGGCAACTTTACGCTCAGGCCGCAAAACGTTTCCATATCAAAATTGATGCCGAAAAAAAGCGGTTTTTCCGTAAAGTGGAAAAAGCAGAAGCAGAAATTGTCGGGATATGAAATTTCTTATTCCACCAGCAGGAAATTTACAAAGAAAACAACACATTTCTTAACGATAAGGAAAGGCGCTGGGACATCGAAATCTGTTTCAAAATTGAAAGATAAACAGAAATATTATGTGCGGCTTCGTTCTTTCCGAACCGTAAAGGAAAATGGAAGATCCAGAAAACTTTATTCTGAATGGTCAAAAGCAAAAACAGTTAGGGTAAAGAATAGAAGTTAAAAATTGGTCGTCAATAGATTGCAACAGGCATTTTGTAAAGCTGGGAAAAATATGGGTGTTACATTGCAAAACACAAGAAAACTGGCTTTGAGGAATTATGATAATGATATAAATGCCAGCTCCCATAGCCGATTGTAATAGATTGGATATGGGAGTTTTTGCTGTCGTGTTTTTAAATGAATGTTTTTATAAATAGGGCACTACAGTTGTTTGAAAAAGAAAGGAACAGACACGATGTGGATTTACTTCTTATAAAACTAGAAAGAGTAGATAATGATTTTTACGAAAGTCTGATAAAGTTCATATCGGATCATGGTTATAAGCCGAAGGTTATTGTCCATAATACAGACAGTCTTTCCATCAATGGGCTGGAGATTGTTTCTTCAAAGCGCCAGTTATTCCGACATAAGGAAGAAATTTCCATGACGAATAAAGAATTTGACATTTTGGAACTGTTAGCGAGGAATAAGGGGCAGGTATTCAGTAAAGAGCAGATATATGACCAGGTTTGGGGAGAAAACTATTTTTCTGACAGCAGGAATATTATTGCTTATATAAACAAAATCCGCAAAAAAATAGAACCTGATCCGGCTAATCCGATTTATATTCTGACTGTTTGGGGAATTGGAAATAAATTTAATGAACAGATAGAATAGGCAGTGATGCATACTTATTTGGTCATCTAATCCCAATAAGTTGTACCTAAAGGGCATATTATAATGCAGACTCCTGTGGAGCAGGCAGTTTATGTCCTATAAGGTATAAAATATGTCATCATTGCTTATTTTATTATATTATAATATAGAAAATTGAGCCGGAAAGGGGTGGAGCAGTGAAGAACGAGGTGACTGAAAAGCTAGAATTGTTTTTGCAGAATTTACGGTGTGAGGATGCGGAAAGAGAAACATTGGTGCATCTTGATAGTTGCTGGGAAGAAACGGAACGGCTTGCAGGGTTGGAAGAAGAATACACGCAAGTAATGGATGGGTTGGATCAGCGTTCCAGAGCCATTCTGGAAAATTACATCGAACAGATGCTGTCAAAAGCTTTTGCAGAACAGCAGGAGGCATATTTGCAGGGACTTTTGGATGCTTTTCAGATTTTGTGCGGTCTGGGGATTCTTTCAACCAATCAAAATGTAGAAAAGATAATAGATTGCTTAAAAAATGGCTTGCCAGAATAAATGGCGAGCCATTTTTAAAAGGTTTCATAGAGAAAAAGAAACAAATTCTATATAAATTCTATCATTTCTGCTATATAAATCCTATTTTTATATTCTATCATTTCCTTTATCAGAGGCATCTTTTAAAAGAGCCTCAGCAGTGGCGTGTAAAACAGACAGCTTGTAACCGTCACATTGGCTTAATAAATTCAGCAGGGATTGGTATGTAGGGTTATCGCGGTTCTGGTTGGGCCATACATACTCATCGGAAGAAATATGCAGCGCCCTCATAATTTTGCAGAACATAGGGACGCTTGGCATACCTTTTCCATTCTCCAGGTTTTTATAATACTGTGAATGGCACCCTATCATTTCTGCCACTTCTTCCTGTGTAAGCCGGCGTTCAAGACGTGTCTTTTTTATCAGTTCACCTAATTTTGGATCAACATCAGCCATATTATTCACCTCATATGCTTTCTTTTTAGTAGTGTATAACAATACTTTCAAAATGTGAAAAGTGTAAGAGATGAATGTTTCGTAGTGTAATAAGCTACCAAAAAAACACTCAATACCTTTGTGGTTGTAAAAAAAACGCAATCACCAAAGGCTTATTTGGGTGTTTTTCTTATGCCTTTTGATTGTGTGGGAGTGACAATGCACATAGAAGGGCATAATTTGGAAATTTGCTGCTGTTTCTGTCGGAACAAAGATGGCGGATGTTCTTTAGAAACGGGCAGAAGTGGAAGGCAAGTAAACCTGTTAAAAAAATTTCTTTAAATACTGTTTCCAAAGACACTCTTGAAAGTAGTGTATCAGAGTATATTTGCGTAGTTAAAAAGAATATTGTTACGATAAGAAACGTCCAGCAGAGCCATATCTGTCCGGGCGTTTTTTGTATATTTGAATTTTTTTTAAAAATTTTTGGAAAGACCCGTCAAAACGGGCCTTCCCATTTGGGAGAAAGAATGAAGGGAAGTTTATGCCTTCTCTTTCTGCCAGTTGGAATGGGAAGGAGGTGAAACCGAATGGAACAATCTCCTTCCCAGGATGAATTGACGGTCATGCATCAGTTTTACCGTCTGTGCCAGTTAACATTGGACGGCGAAGCAACAAATTATTACCAGCATATGGAATACCGGAGGAACCACGAAGTTAATTTTTCTGAAATGACAGAAAAGGATTTATATAGCATTTTTGTGGTGGATGAATACAATCTGGACAGTTCGCACTTCCAAGTCCTAGGGTATGACATTGAGGTAAAGGACACATTGCTTGTAGAGGCGCTTCAGGCTTTGACGGAGAAAAAGCGGAACGTAGTCCTTCTGTCTTATTTTCTGGACATGACGGATGCGGAGATCGCAAGGGAAATGAAGCTGGTACACAGCACGATACGAGAGCATAGGATGCGCTCATTAGAATTACTGAAAAAACTTATGGAGGAAAATATGGATGGAGCAGAGGAATAAGCGTAAAGAAGAAAAGAATTTGTTGCCTTTTCATATTACAGGAACCGCTTCGCGAACCCTGTAATCCGATAAAGCCTATTATTAAGGCGGCATCAGAAGGGGATGCACAGGCGATCCAGGCAGTATTGAAGCACTATGAAGCTTACATAGCAAAATTATCCACCAGAAAAATGTATGACGAATTTGGGCAGACACATTACTGTGTGGATGAAACATTGCGCAGACGGCTGGAAACAAAGCTGATTGCTAAAACACTGGCTTTCCGCCCGGTTCCATATAAGGGCGTCCAGGCATAAAATGCGGGCTGCATTTTTGTACCTTGACAATTTCATATTGGGAATCCTGCAGGACGTATGGAACAGTGGAGCCATTTAATGAATACGCCATGACTATCTGTATCTGCACTTTACGACACCGTGTCGCAAAGTTTCGGGTATTAGGAAACGATGGAATGTCATTTTGGGCATTGAAGTAAAGGTACGAGCGATAGATATTTGATTACAGGCAGAGAGATAGGGACTTTGCGGCGATGATGCTGTTTCTGACAATGATACTTCCGGAGGTAAGCTGCTCCGGTCTGAAAAGATGGTGAAATTCCAATGGCGCTGTTTCCCGACAGCCGCCTGCAGGATTATACAATAAGTTATAGGAAAGAGGGAAATGAATGGAATATGAAAAAAAATTGATGACAATAGGAGAGTTTTGTGAATATGTGGGGATTGGAAAAACAAAAGCCAGAGAATTAATTTCTAATCCTTGTTGTAAATATGTAGTTAGGATTGGACGCAGGGTATATGTGCATAAAGAGTTATTTGATGAAGAACTAAGAAAAAATGCAAAATTTCAATTAACCATGTAAATATGATTGTTGTTTGAAATATTATCATGAGTTCTCAAAATAACCCTTGCTATTGTGTCATAATTGTGCTACAATCATATGTGAAGGGAGATGAGGAGATGCCTAAAATAATTCCTATCAGAGAATTAAGAGATACAAATGCTATTTCAGAGATGTGCCATAGTTCGGAAGAACCAGTCTTTATAACTAAGAACGGGTATGGAGATATGGTGATCATGAGTTTGGAAACCTTTGAAAAAAATTCAGGCATGAGTGATTTCTATGGCGATGTGAAATTCAATAAAGGGAAATACTCTGATTTGAACAAAAAAAAGGGCATCTGAATTCAGATGATTTTGAGGACTGCTGATAATTTGAAAATTTCAGGATTGTGGACAGCAATTATGAAAGGATGAGAATTATGGGTAAGGACTTAAAAGGGAAAGAGTTAGGGCGGGGCTTATCACAACGGCTGGATGGACGTTACATGGCCAGGGCACAGGTTGAAGGACAGCCAATCGTCTTATATGGCTGGAAATTGAAAGAGCTGAAAAAAGAACTGGCTTTTGCTGTTGATGAAGCAAAGCGGAGTACCTTATTGCCAGGGATGGACGGGAAATCAATTACGTTAAGCGAGTGGTTTGAAGAATGGTATGCCAAATATAAAGCGCCGACACTGAAAGGCGGCGGTTCACCATCTTATAAACGCAAATTTCTGAATTACTTTGGCGTGAGGATAGGATCAAAATTTCTTGCAGATATTCGACAGCTCCATGTCCAGACAGCCATAGCAGATATGCTTGAAGCAGGAAGGACATCAAAATCCGTCAGGGAAGCGACAGGGATCTTGCAAAACTGTGTGGAAGCGGCCATAGCGAACGGTTTAATGTCAATCAATCCTGTTGTCGGCGTGATTGTCCCAAAGTGTGAGAAAGTTGAACGCAGGGTTTTATCTGTGGAAGAGCAGGAAATCTTTTTAGACTATCTTGCGAGGACAAAAAGCTGGTATGAAGAAATGTATCAATTCATGCTGCTTACCGGAATGAGGGTAGGAGAAGTGGGTGGGCTGCAATGGGAAGATATTGATTTTGCCAATAAGTTCATCTATGTAAAAAGGACATTATCATATCAGTATGAAAACGGAAAGAAAACGATGAAGCTGACATCGCCCAAAACAGAAAATTCTGTGAGGAAAATCCCATTTTTCGGTGAAACAAGAGAAATTCTTGAAAGGCAGTTTGAGAAGGTCAAGAGAAAGCGTGTGGATTTAGGGGAACGCTGGAGACAGCCGGAGGAATTGGGGAATTTAGTGTTCTTGACGTCAATGGGTTCTCCGATAGGACGTTACAGTGTAGAAAGTGATATGCGTTATGTGACGAAACAGATTAATGATATGTTCCGTACAGAAGCGTTATATACCGGAGGAATCCCTAAGAAATTTGAGAGAGTCCACCCACATGCATTAAGACACACGTTTGCTACCCGATGCTTTGAAAAGGGAATGACGCCGCGTACTGTCCAGGAAATCATGGGTCATGCAAATTACAACACAACTGTGTCATACACCCATGTTCTGGACGATATTAAGCTAAAAGAAGCGGAGCGGTTGGGAGACTTTTTACAGAATAAGAATAATGATGAAACAGTTGAGTACAGTGGATTACTTGGAATTATGTAGCAATTTGCTTATACTCAACAAAATTGAGTAATATAATTTAGAAAGTAGATTAGGTTTGAAGATAAAAGGTCGCAAGAAGTCTGTGTTTTAGCGGGGTAATGTGCTTTTCAAATCAGATGAGTAGTCCAAACTTCGCAAAGCAGATGAATCAGTAAACTTCTGAATGAAATTGATTTACGAACCCCTGAAAATCCCATAGAATGGGCATTTTCAGGGGTTTTTGCGTTCTAAGGAGAGGTTCATAATTTATCATAAATTACCGTATTTTGAGTGCCAATTTGGGGGATTTTTGGGGGAAAAGTTGGGGGAAGTGCTATCCCCCAAATGGTGTGTGAAAGTTTGCCTGTTTCTTTTGGGAAAAGGGGAGAAGTTTGCTTGCCGTTTCTGGATGGGAATTTTCGCAGATTTTCTTCAAATGACGTTGGGGGATGCAGGTTGTCATATCTTATCAGAAGATGAGATAGGGGCTGGTTGATGAAAAAAAGGATTTATATTATAATGGTTGCGAAAGATGCTTGAATTTGAGTTGCCTACTATTACAGTGAAAAAAGCTTAGCGGAGGAGAAAGGATTATTGGTTTAAATGGACAATTATAAAAACTATTGTAAAAGTTGTATAATTACTCGTATTGGTGATTTCCAATGTTCTTATCAAGGGCAAATAAGAGTTTTAGAGAATTTTCGTGTGAATATTGAAATTTTTAATGTGGAAAGAGATATATGTCTTCAAACAGAGAAAAATGAAGATTCATTTTTATGCATACAGACAGATGATAAATTGATAACAGCTAAAAATCTGTATATAAGAAAAATAGGATCAAAATTAAAAGAAGAAAATTTCGAGAATCCGTGTTTTAATTTTAATATGCTAATTGAAGCGGTAGATGTATGTTGGGGAAATGTTTGGTGTGTAGGCGATACCAGAGAGTTTTTATTTGATAGTTTTATTTGTAATATTACGGATGGAGAAGAATTAATTGGGCTAACACCATATGAAGAAATTGATGATATGATGTTTTATAAAAGTGAGTTAGCGTTAGATATTAAAGCGCATTATCAGGTTATAAACACGAAAGCAGGCTTTTCATTTCAGGCATTTCCTAACATTAGAAGAATCGGCACTGACTTAAAGTTTGGTGTAAGAAGCCATATGCAATACCAGTCGGAAAATATGATGAATTTAGAAATGATAAAACAAAAAATTTGTAACATAGTTTTACTTTTTGAAATATTATGTGGAGAGTTGGTAACAACTACCCAAGTTAGATTATATCAAAAGAATGAAATCTTTGATTATTTAGACAATTGTAATTTCCCTATTAAGGAATTGGGTATTTTTAAAAGGAATAATATTGATAGCAGATCTTTTATTAGAAAAAGCTTATTTAAAGTTTCTGATTTAGAATGTTTTATTGATGAAGCAACCGAGAAATTCTGTTCTTTAATAAAGAGCAAAGAATTAGCTTTTGAAGCTTATAAGCAGGTTCTACTTGATGATAGTGTTGGAATTTCCACAACGAATAAGTTTCTCAAAACTATGTAGATTGTTGAGGGGATGGAAAGAACTGGATCTATGTCAATACTTTAGACAAAAAAAGTCGAAAGGTTATGCTGCTTTTTTAAGTTCCTCATCCTCCTTTTGTTGGGGTGTCATATAACCAATAGCACTGTGTATTCTTTTACGGTTATACCAGCCCTCTATGTATTCAAAGATTGCTCTGCGGGCTTCCGCTGAATCCTGATAGGTATGGAGATAGATTTCTTCCTTTTTCAGCACGGAATGGAATGACTCAATACAGGCATTGTCATATGGATTTCCCTTATGGCTGAAAGAATGTAGGATTCCCCTGCTGGCCAAGTAGTTTTCAAATACCTGGCCTGTGTACTGGCTTCCAAGGTCGCTGTGCAAGATAATCCCCTCTGTATCCGCGACATTCAGGCACGCATTCTTTACTGCCTGAACTGCCAGTTCCGCCGTCATAGATGTTCCATAGGCATACCCGATGATCTTGCGGCTGCATAGATCCATAACAGATGCCAGATAGGTCCATCGTTCTTTCTGAACATGGATGTAAGTAATGTCCGTACACCATTTTTGGTTGATGGCCTCCGTTTCAAAATCATGCTTCAAAATATTTACCTTATTATCTGGAATGCTGCCATGATTGGCACGGTGGTTGTACTTCCTTACTACAACAGAGCACAGCCCCTGCTCTGCCATATGCCTCTGCACCCGCTTGACACTGCAAGGTGTACCATTATCATTCAGTATGCGGCATATTTTGACAGCCCCATATCCCTGTTTTGGGTCCTCATATGCCTGTTTCACTTTCCGGCCGAATTCTTCAAACTCCTTTTGCTTATTTGAAGGTACACGAACCAGGGCCTTGTAATAAGTACTCCTTGGGAATTTCAAGGCACTGCAAAGCTGGGATACAGAGTAATCGGCCAGGTTGTTCTGGATAAAAGTCACAATTTCGGCTGTTGTTCTTTTGCGAATATGGCGGCCGCTTTTTTTAATATTTCATTCTCAGTCTTAAGACGCTGGTTCTCTTTCTGGAGAGCCTTATACTCCCTGAGGGTAACCGTTTCCTCCTCTGATACTTTGATGGGGGAAAGCTGCTTTACCCAGCCACTGATAGTACTCCGATTTACGCCATATTCACGCTCCAGTTGTGGATACGAGGTTCCTCCGGCATTGTACAGATCCACGATCTGCTGTTTAAATTCCAGAGTGTAAGATTTTTGGTTTTTTGCCATTTTGAACATCTCCTTTGCTCTTTCACTTGATAGTATAAGTTGTTCAACTTTTTCTGTCCACACTTATATACTAACACCAGTCTTGACGGGGCTTTCTTTGGGTTTTCAATCACCGATAAACAGTACTCTCGGCATAAGCGGTCGGACGCTTCCCTCAACCTTTTCTGTTCAGATTTTGAGTAATTATATTTCTGTCCGTCTATGAAAGAAACAGAGTTGAAACAAAAATGATTGTGCAGATGCCCTTTGTCAAGATGGGTGGCAACAATTATCTGGTATTTATCGCCCCACATCTCCCTTGCCAGTTTCAACCCGATTTCATGGCACTGTTCGGGCGTTACCTCATCTGGCTTGAAGCTTTGGTAGCCGTGCCATGCGATATATCCGCCTGTCTTTTGATACTGTTTTTTTGTCAAAATCATCTGCTGTAAGGCGGTTTCCTTCAGACAGTTGACTGCGGAAACATACTCGCCCCCATTCGTTTTTGACGGATTCTTTACATAGGAAAACACGTCAAAGAAGTCCTGCATTTCTTCACTCGGCACAGTCTTTTCTGGATTTTCTATATAGTCAATCAAGTCTTTTATGCTCCCTTTGACATGCCATAGGCTTGTTACCGCCATATCAAACCGCCCCCTGTTCCGTCAATTCTTCTATGCTGAACCGCTGTGGGAGAGTGGATTTCTGTTGCAATTCTAAGATAAAATCTTCAATCCCTTTACAGATTTCGGCGGCGGTTGGATAGTAGGGGACACACTTTTTGAAAGCGTCATGCACTTCATAGAGTTTGTCCAACAGTTCCCAAAACTCGGTTTTAGGCTTGGGCTGCGGGGCATTTCCCTTGCATAACTGGCGCATAAATTCTGCTGCGGACAGACCGCAAGCGGCGGCGCACTGCTTTAATTTTTCATGTTCTTCCTCGTTCAATCGGACGGTAATTGGGACATTCCGCACGTCCTTTTCTGATTTTTCTCTGCTCATTTTTCTTAATCCTCCAGTCTTATTTTTCTTTCTTCGGGGTAAACAGGGGCTGTCCCCTGAGTGAAGTCCACACGCCTTTAGGCTGTGGATTGGATTGTGCGCGAGTAGCGATGAGAATGCCATGCTAAGTGCCCTGTGGGTATGCATGAGCATTCGAGGAGCACCGCGGCCATAGCGGGAAATGCAGGGCATTTTCCGCTATGGCTGACACAATCCGATGCTCGCTATCTCTGTGGACAACGCCGCAGAGCATTTTTCTGTGCAGCCGACATTCTTCCATACCTGTCTTATCCACCGAAAAGAAAATCCTATGTCCCTGCACCTCCGTTCTGGATTTGATTTCTCTTGACTTTTGGATAAATGAAAAAGCCGCTACACCGCATCACGAATGACAGGAGTGATTTCTCCTGCTCGGATTCGCAATGCTATGTAACGGCTTTGAAATTCAAAACCATGCTGCCATACGCCAGCCGAAAAGGGCAGCATATGTTCGGCGGCGGTCAGCTTTGTCCATTGGCTGACATTCCATTCTTCCATCTATGTGCTATTTAATTTTCAATCTTCCAATTCCCTTATGGGTACTTTAGAATACCATAGCGGCTGTACCCATGTCAAGATTTTGGGCAAACTTTTTAGTATTCCGTGTGGACGGAAATTTTATTCGCCTATTTTGAAAATTGGGCAAGGGAATTTTATCCCTTACCCAATAGCCCATAAGAAAACAGAAAATATTAGATGATTATAAAATCTTCCGCAGCTTTTTCCGCAGATGGTCTAGCCTTGCATAGATAGCACCCGTTGTCAATCCCACAAGCGGGGCAATTTCCTTTGTGGAATAGCCCTGCATTTTCAGCAGGATAATTTGCAGGGTACGCCTGTCCACTGTAAGCAACGCCCGATACAGAGTTTCGTCCTCAATCTCATCCAGTAAATCAGCAACGGTCTTTACCTCGGCATTCCGCTCCCCGTCTGCCATTCCCTCAAGATATTCACCGAAGTCGCTTGTCCAATGGTAAAACCGCCTGTTGGAATTAAAGTCTGCCCTGTCGTCTGTGCGGATTTGCGGGGTGGTGGTTTCATCAACTCCATGCTCCCGTAATATTTTTTCCTCGGCTTCTTTCCAGATAAGCCATTTCCTGTTCTCTCGTCCGTTGTTGTATGCCATTCTTTTTTCCTCCAATCTGAATTTCTGAAATGTAATAATCCAGATTGGAAAGGCGGCGAACGGCAGCGAAGAACAACAAAAATACCCGACTGAACATAAGTCCAATCGGGCATAAGGATATAGGAGTTTTTAGTTCCTGCAACATGATATTCTATTTCCATTTTGAGGGCAGGGATATTCTCTACTGCCCGACAAAAACGATATTAAATCCTCCTGTGATAGTTTTCTGCAAAGACATGAAACTAACATCTCCTAAAAATATTTCAAAATAAAATAGAGCCAATGAACAGTGGTAATCTTACCCTCCATTCATCGGCTCTGCGGCTGTGTGTCTGGCTCTTTGATGACTGTTAATCGTAAATCCTTTACTTCAATTAATGTTTCCTGTTTGCATTTTGGACAATAGAGGGGAAAGTTCATCAGAACTGTATCCTCTCTGATTCTGTTGCGGGTTTTGCTGCCGCAAACAGGACACAATACCCACTCTGTCTGTTTCATAATCAAACCTTTCCGAAACTTTATCTGCTAAATTAACGCATCGTTCCGCAATGTTTCATTCAAGTCACACTGCAAAAGACGCTTTCCGCCAATATAATAAGCAAGCGCAACAAACAATACTATCGCAGCCGCAAATATCAAAATAGGCAGAATCGGGGCTTCCGACCAAAATACCATCGGGTCTAAATAACTTGCTGTTACGGCGAATTGCACAAACAGTACAGTAAGCGGCAATGTAATCAAAAGCGGTTTCCCTGCAATCACAAACGCTTCAATAAAGAACATTTTCCTCATTTCCTGCGGCGTCAAGCCAATGGACATATACCCCGCAAATTCCCGTTTCCTTTGACGGAGAAACCCTAATGTATTTGAAAAGACATTCGCAATTCCAATAATGGCAAGCAATACACAAAAAGCTCCCAAAATCATTACCATGCCTTGGATTAAACTGTCATTAGACAATCTTTCCTGCACTCGGTTTTCACTTTCAATTTCATACTGTCCCGATACAAGCCGCACGATTTCCTGTTCCAAAGTGTTTAAATCTGTAAGATTTGCCGTTCCGTTTGAAAAAATACGGATATAGCTGTCGGATTCCGCTTCACATACCTCTCCCAAAGTTTTATTCCACATAGAAAGCGGGATAAAATGTACAAGGGCATAATTATCATATTCTTCCCTCAATGCGGGGGATTTCTGTGTATAGGATAAAACAGGAATTTCTACGGTTTTATCATTTTTATAAAGTATTGTTTTCTGATTATCCTCCCTTACAAATGGAACATATTCTTTGTAGCGGAAATTGCTGTTTACGCTATCCCAAATCTGATTTAATACGATTGCGCCGTCAAGGCTTGGCGTAATCCCAATCTGTGAACAGAAGTTTAAAAAGCCCCTGTCATCCAAAACAACAATCGGTGCAGATACTTGAAACTGTCCATTTTCATTCGGCGTTCCCGAAACTGATTCAAACCCGCCAAGCGATGACAGTTCATCGCTCTGTAATCCCTCTGGCAGAAACGTCATTGCTTCCGCCTTTTGATATACTGTGGCATCTTTTATCCCCGAAATATCCTGCAAATCATCTGTTAAGCCGAAATCCGATATTTTCGTGTCCTTTAAGGTTATCATAATATCCCATACATCCTGATACCGTTCAAAATAAGTATATCTGGTACTGATATCTGCAAGGGTAGTAAAGCAAATCATAATAGAAAAGCCCAGAAAAGACAGCAATAATGATAATGTGGATATCCGTAAATGTTTCTTTTGGGCTTTTAATGCGTTCCCTGCAAGTTCCCCTTTTATGCCAAAAATGCAAGATATAAACCGGGAGTGTTTCTTTTTCTTTAACAATAAACCGCTTGTATTTCTGATTGCTTCAAGCGGCGTCATCCTGCTCAGTTTCCTTGCGGGAATCCACGCAGAAAAAATTACGGTTAAGAACGAAATGAAAACCGTAGCCGCAAATATGGACGGATGATACTGAAAAACAGCTTCGTGGCGTCCAGATACATCCGAAGCAAAAAAATTGACCGCTTTTATAACACCATAGCTTATTAAAATCCCCGATATACTTCCGATTAGCATTGGCAGTATGCTTAAGGCCATCGCTTCCTGCAACAGACAGGTTCTAATCTGCCTTGGTGTAGCCCCGATACTCGAAAATATACCAAATTGATGGATTCTGGCATTCATGGATAATTCAAAAGAGCCTCGGATAATTAAGATTAACGATACTGCCACAATAATCAGTATCACAACATACAGTGTCAAAAGCATTGGCGGTGTTGCATCCTCTGGGTCATGTATAAAATAGCGGGACAGGAGCAATGAGTTATATTGGATGGAATCTTTATTTAGCCCAAGCTGTGCTGCAATTAGTGGCATATCAGAATAAATCGTTCTGGCATTCTTAAAATAAACATCTGCCACTGCTTTTCCTTTTTGGGATAATTCTTCGTTGACGACAGCTTTTTCTACATTCGCAAATTGACATATCATAGATAAATCATCAGAACTTAATGATTCACAAACAATGCGTCCCTGCCAGTCGCCCTCCTCCAATATGGTTTGTTCCACATCATACGTCCAAAAATTGTAAGCTATGCTGCATAACAGCGACAAAAACATGGTAGCAACAAGAGCAGCCGCCATAATTGAAATGCTGGATGCACGGTTATTTTTAATATAGCTTTTGGAGTAGTCCTTCCACATGCCGCTCACCTCCGCTTCTGGTCACTGACAATTTGTCCGTCTTCAATGGTTATAATTCGGTCAGCTTCCAATGCAATTTTTTCGTCATGGGTAATAAGGAGTATCGTCTGTTTTAAATTTCGGTTTGACAGCTTTAAGAGGTCAATAATTTCCTTTGAATTTTTTTGGTCAAGGTTTCCCGTCGGCTCATCAGCAAAAAGAATGGCAGGGCGGTAAATCAAAGACCTTGCGATTGCGACACGCTGCTGCTGTCCTCCAGATAACTGGCTTGGCAGGCTTTCCAGTTTGTCCTCTATCCCCAATGTCTTTACAATCATTTTAAAGTAATCCAAATCTAGCTTTCTTTTGTCAAGAAGCATAGGCATAAGGATATTTTTCTCTGCTGTAAGAGTGGGAATCAGATTATAAAACTGGTAAACCAATCCAACCTTTCTTCTTCTGAAAATTGCGGCATCCGTAGCATTTAGCCCGCCAAGGTCAACACCGTCTATTGTTACAGTACCTTTTGTCGGCTTGTCCACGCTGCCCAAAATATGCAGGAGCGTTGATTTTCCAGAGCCGGATGCCCCAATAATTGCGACAAATTCGCCTTTTCCAATAGATAGGCTGATTCCATTTAAAGCAGTAACTTGATTACCGCCTTTCCCAAATACTTTTTCAATGCCGTTACATCTTAGTATTTCCATGTTGTCAAATCCTCCTGTTTGTTATTTCCTTATTACTGGCGTGTCCCTCAAGCCATAAAGGTATACCCTTGCGGTATTTTCTATACTTTGATATAAATCTTTCTATTATTTGAGATTTCTCAAAGTATTTTTATTATAACAAATGAAAGTGACATCTCAGTGACTACGCTCCAAACACACCATATTTTATGTGCTTCGTATTACTTTCACGAATATAAAAACGAACCTCAAAACAAGCCCCGCCATTCGGAAGATTGAATGCACGGATAATTCCGTTCTGCATTTCTATAATTGCTTTTGAAAGGGAAAGCCCTATCCCGATTCCAGTATTTTCAGTTTTTTCCCCACGATAGAACCGCTCAAACAAATGTGGCAAGTCCTCTTTTGTAAATCCCTCCCCCTCATCCCATATCCGTATCTGTACATAAAGAGGATTTTTTTCGTAGGAACAATGAACAGCAGTGCCTGTTTCTGTTGCTTCCATACAATTTTTCATCAAATTCATGACCGCTTCCATCGTCCAGTTTAAATCCACATTGATATTCATCTCACTCATTTCTGGAATATCAATCAGAACGCCCTTTTGCATGAACAGTTCATATAAATTGTCCGATGCCAGAGAAAGGATTGTAAAAACATCTGTTGGTTTCCTGTCAAGTGCAAGCGTTCCCGCATCAATGCGGGACAACAGCAATAACGCTTCTTCTAAGTGCATGAGCCTGTTTATCTGCCGCCCTATATCCTTGATATTGGCGTACATTTTACACGCCATAGAGGTATGCCCTTGTGGCGTTTCTGCGGTACGAATATCGCCCAAATGTTCATTCGCCATCTGGACAGTTAAGGAAATAGACGTAATCGGTGTTTTAAGCTGATGGGCAATATTAGAAAGATTTTCTGCAAAATTGTTTCGTGCTGTCAGGGCTTCTTCCCTTGTCTGGTAAAGTTCCGTTACCGTTTTATATATTTCATCTTGCAGTTTTGAAAATTCATCATCTGAAGATTCAAAAACCAATCCTTGAACGCCTGTATTTATTTTTTCCAAATATCCCGTCAAAGCTTGGATACGGGCATATGATTTCCTATGCCAATAACAGAAAGTAAAAAGGAATAATATGCCGCCCACAAAAAAAGCTAAAACGGCAATCCCAAGAGCTGTCGTGTCCGTAATCCCTAAATTCGATGGATAATAACCAAAGTTTGATAATATATTTTCGCCTGTCACATGGAAGTCGTGTGTTTTCAATAATTCCCAAACAGCCTGCCGGGAATCTGGATTATTTTCAATCATACTTTCACAAAATCCTCCCAATATATGAAAATACACATGGCGATAGTAAAGGGTAAGAAGGTATGTAGTCATTGCCGCTACAATAAGACTGACCGACAACACAAACAGAACCGTTATTTTTATATTTGATTTTTTGCTCATATCTCATCCTCCATACGGTAGCCAAAACTCCGTATTGTTTTTAAGCAGGACGGATGATGGAGCTTTTCTCTAAGCCGTTTGATTGTCACGGTCAACGTATTGTCATTGACATAATTCCCGTTGTTGTCCCAGATTTGAGTCAGCAGCCGCTCTCTTGTGACGGTTTTCCCCTTATTTTCCATTAAAATCTGTAAAAGCTGAAATTCTGCCTGGTTGACAGTAATTTCTTCTTCACCATAAAATACTGCCGTTTTGTTTTTGTCAATTGAAATAGAACCGCAGGAAAGATACTGGCTCTGCACATTTCCTGACCTGCGCAGCAATGCGTAAATACGGGAATACAGAACTTCTAATTCAAAAGGTTTTGTCACATAATCATCTGCCCCATATCTAAAACCAGAAATAATATCACAAGTGTCATCTCGGACAGTCAGAAAAATGACTGGCAATTCTTTCCATCTTGAGCGTATCCATCTGCAAAAACTGTTCCCCTCGCCGTCTGGCATATTCCAGTCAATCAGCGCAAGGCTTGGAATATGGTGTTCCAATGCTTTCTTTCCACTTTCCAATGTTCCAAATATAAAAACGGCATACCCTTTTTGGCTTAGATATTCTTTTACAGCCGTTGCAATATTTTTATCATCTTCAATATAATAGATTTCTATCATTTTTCCATCTCCTTGTAATTTTTCCGACGCATATCCGCTGGCTTTTCTGCGTCCCGTGGGATAAGCCATACACGGGTTAGGTGGATAACGCCCTCAATACGGTTTGCCTTGCATAATTTCTGGACTTGCCGTTCGGATATCCCCCATAATTTTGCGGTTTCCTGTACTGTCATGTAATCAAACATAAGATACCTCTCAAAATCAACTAAAAGTATTCTTTATTATAGTCGGTTAAGCGAACTAAAACAAGCCTATAAAAATTTATATCCATGTAAAAACGACAAGGTTTGCACCCTGCCGTTTCTCGTTGCTTATGTGTAAATAATTTCCTGCTCTACAATTTCCATCGCACACGCCCTTACATTATTCATTTTTCCTGTCCATTTTAAGGCGTTTTCTGCCTTTAGCTGTTCCGTTATGTCTTGTGCCTGTTTTATCTCCTCAATGAGCCTTTCAAAGCGTTCCTGTGCCTGTCTGTCAATGTCGGCAAGGTAAGTGTTCAGTCTGCCGCTTGTAAGAAGATTTGTATAGGTAACTATTCGGTATTGTTTCAGATAATTCAGATGCCGTTGTCCCCATATTCCTATTGCCTGTTCTTCTTCAGCGGGTATAGTTAAGCAAGGTATTAGATAATCACCTTGCTGTTCATATTCGTCGCCTAATATCTCAAAGATTGATTTAATCATTTTGTAATTCCTCCGTATGATTTGAATTTGCCTACAATCCAATCATTCTGGCTGATTACGAAGTCTTTGGATTTAACATCCTTATGGAACGCCGCCCTTAGCGGGCGGTTTTCCTATACCTAAATTGAAATCTCCCCAAAGCGCTTTGCTATGGAGGAGATTTTTGTATTTTCTTAAATTTAATTTTCTGGTTTCGGTTGATGGAAAAAATAATGCCATATTTTATATAAGAAATGTGGAGGATACGCTGTTAAAAAAATCCTTACATATTTAGGGTACTTTTATACCCCAAAATCGAAAGACAAATTTCGGCATAATAGAATAGATTACTTTTATTTTCGCAAAGGTTATACAGCCTTTGCGTTTTTTTCTTTTGTCGTTTTTTGTAGGAACACATCGCAGGGCTGTTCTTAGTGTTGGTTGCCGCTCACCGCCTGCCAATCTGAATTTTCAACAAAAAATTCAGATTGGAGGAAAGGACATGGAGGGTAATCGCCCAAAAAGAAGAAAGGATAAGTATAATCCTTATACGATATTCGAGAAAGACGGACAGTATTACATTTCGTTCAAAGATGGACAAGGTGTCTTGCATAAACTTGAAATCAGCAAAGTGCTGTATGACACCTTTGATTCTTTTGAATTAAGCGATCTGGTGTATCTCAACGTAGTGGACAGGCATATCGAGCAGTCGGAGGTATGGGAAACAACACTGAATGTGAGGGCAGTCCAAAAGCTGGAGGGCATAGAGGAAGTCGTGCTGAAAAAGATTCAGGTTGAAACATTACATAAAGCAATGAAAAAACTGCCGGAAATGCAGCTGCGCAGGATGCAGTTGTATTATTTTGAGGGCATGACTTATGAGCAGATAGCCAAGAAGGAGGGCTGTACCAAAATGCCAGTCAAGCGTTCCATCGAAGCAGGGATTGAACGACTGAAAAAAGAATTGAAAAAAATTTAAAATCAGGTAGCTACTTTTTGCCTTTAAGTGAGGAAACAGGTGAGGGAGATAAAAAATCCCTTGCCTGTTTTCCGCTTTTATGCACATGGGTTTTGTGCATGGAGGAATGCCTGAAGGGGGTCTCCATTATGCGATGGATGGGTTTGCACTTTGAAAACTTCATACCCATTCACCAAGCACATTCCTGTTGTTATCGTGATGAGCGTAAGCCACGTTAGCAGGTACGCCATGAGTTGGACGGGGATAGAGGCAGCGGAATCGCACAGACAGAAAAAATTGGTTTGCGGCTGTCCTATTCCTATTTAAGGAGCGGGAAATACCGGGCTATAATTGCCAGTCTGCTACTGGCATGGCGATAACAGGCAGCAGGGAAAATGATACTCCCGTCCAGTCACAAGTCGAGTGTTAAGAGCGTCGCAACAAATGAGGGCGGCTCCGGGCGATCCCCGGAGGGGTGCGAATCCCGTGGAACTGGTCAGCAGCCAGTCGTTTGGTGACTTCCCTATGTTTGCCGTAAAAGCGGCAGATATGAAAGTCGGGGTGTCGAGGACAAATAGGCTTATTAGGATAAAAATGGTAGCCGGACACAGAACATGAAAACATTCTAAGGAATAGTAAAAAGGATATGTTTTGTGTCCGGCTGATACATACCTGAAAGGCAGTGGGATTTTATTTTTCGGCAGGCAAGATGTATTTTGCGAATTTGTATTTTCTGCTATGAAAGAAAAGGCAGGCCGGATTCAGGAAGTAAAGATTATGGAGGACATTTTCATTATGGAAGAAACAGAAATCAGGCGTGGGGATATTTATTATGCAAATTTAGATCCCATTGTGGGAAGTGAGCAGGGAGGATACCGCCCGGTATTGGTGATTCAGAATAACAGGGGGAATAAACATAGCCCGACTGTTATTGTCGCTACAATTACAAGCAGACCGAAACATAAGATGCCTACCCATGTACCATTGAAAAGGATGGAAGGATTAGAAAAAGATTCTGTGGTGCTGCTGGAGCAGTTAAGAACTGTTGATAAGAAGCGTTTGGGCGATTATGTGGGAACATTGGACAGACAGCAGATATTAAAGGTTGAGAAAGCATTATGCTCCAGTACAGGGATGAGAAAATTGGATAAGCCAGTCCTGATGTGTCTTTGCCCGGTATGTGCAAAGCCACTTTTTGAATCCAGAGAACATTTCATCCAGAGGGCAGATAAAAATCAGAAATTAAAAGAAACCTGTATGTTCTGTAATGTCAGGCAGGGGTATGACTATTATATTAAGGAAGAAATACAATGATCAGTAATGGCAGCAGGCAAGGAGATATATAAATGGAAGATAGAAAAATTTTATTGAATGTGGAGGAAACGGCGCCATACTTAAACATAGGAAAAACAAAGACAAGGGAAATAATGAAAGAGAACGAAAAGATATTTGTTGTACGAATTGGTAACCGGAATTACGCACATAAGGCACTGCTTGATAAATGGCGGCTTGCTCAGATAAGAAAATAGGAAAATGTCAAGGGTACGAATCTGAATTTCGCACCTTTGTTTTATTCTATTAAAAATGCTATTTTCATGAGAAAGCCAGAAAATATTTCAATCTCAAGGAGGAATGCATTATGGCAAAGGTAAAATTACCCAGAGGAATAAGGGAAAATAAGGGGACGTACGAGGCACGGGCAATGGTAAACGGAGTGAAAATCTGTTTATACAGCTCTGATCTGGATCAACTAAAAGAGGAATTTGAACAGGCAAAGCAGCAGGCGAGGAACAATCTTGATTACAGAAGGACACAGATGACCTTAAACGAATGGTTTGAAGAATGGTTTACTGATGTGAAAACGCACAAGGTAAAAGAAACGAGTATCAGCCCCATGAGAAATAATTTTAAAAGGACATTTGGATTTTACATTGGTACAATGAAAATCAAGAACATAAGACCAATGGACGTACAGCAGGCAATCAATGCAATGGAAAAAGATGGAATGTCTAACAGTGCAATGCGGGAGGCGTTAGGCAGGCTTCGGGAATGTATGGAGTTTGCAGTGGGCAGTCAATTGATTCCTGCAAATCCATGCCTGATTGTGGAAGTTCCCTGGACATATAAGAAATCAAAGGAGGAGATAGCACTGACGCAGGAAGAACAGAACGCACTGCTTGACGAGGTGGAGGACAGTTGGTATAAAGAAATGTTTTATTTCATGTGCTTAACCGGAGTGCGAGTGGGAGAGCTTGGAGGACTAAAATGGTCGGATATTGATTTTGAGAAGAAAGTCATCTGTATCAATCGGTCATTAAGCTGTAGCTATTGCAATGGGGGGGAAAGAGAAATTTTGGTAAGCCCTAAGACAGTAAATTCAATCAGACAGGTTCCTTTCCTTGGCGAAATGGATGAAATCTTAGAATCTCAAAGAGAAAAACAGATTAAGCTGAAGAAAGAGCTGGGGGAAAGATGGCGGAGCGGAGACGAATTTGACGGTTTAGTATTCACTACAAGTATGGGAAGCCCATGCAGCAGATATATTGTCCAAAAGGAGATTAAAAAAGCAGTCAAGCGGATGAGAGAACAAGAGGCAGTGACAGCAGTGCAGGAAAAGAGGGAGCCTAGAGTTGTCAGAGATTTCCATCCGCATACATTAAGGCATACTTTTACTACTCGCTGTTTTGAGAATAAGATGGAGCCAAAGGTAGTGCAGGCATTGTTGGGGCATTCCAGTATCAGTATTACCTTGAACATCTATACCCATGTATTGGATAAGAAGATGGACGAGGAACTCCGGAAGTTCGGTTCAGCGAAAACGCAGGAACGGGAGGCATATGCCGGACTTGATGTAAAAAAGGTGAAAATCACAGCTTTGAGTCATTGTTGAGTAAATTTGGGGGAAGAATCTTACCCCCCAAATTCCCCCAAATGGAGAATGGCTATCCCCCAAATTTGAAAAATCAGAAATCGGAAATTTTAGAAAGCAAAATCAAATTTCCCCCAAAATAAAATTTGGGGGATACGGTTGAAAAGCCGCTGGCTTAGAGCAGTCAAAAATCATTGCAAAGCCAGTAAAATACATAGTTCCGGGGATATGCGACCGGGACACAAAAAGGGGAAAGTTCGCAAAACAGATGAATGCATAAAGCAAAGTTTGCCTGGTTATTTTGAATGAAGAAACCCTTGTAGGTGGCGTATATGCGTTGCTTGCAGGGGTTTTATACATTGTCTATGACAATATTTGAAAAGATGTGGACAGAGTCATGGTCGGGGCTTGTCTACAAAAAATATTGCAATTTACTCATTTTTTGCATATAATGTAATAAGTAAGAAAAAATAAAAATATGTTTTAATTTGTGAGGAGGTGTTGATATGGCAACATCAAGCATACTTACTAATATAAAAATCACAGATCCCCAAAAGGTGGAAGATTTTGTGGAAGCATTAGATATTTCGGCGCAGGAACCGGAAAGGCGGCCTTCCAAACCAATTATTCCATTAGTTACTAATATAGGAGAAATACGTAAGTTTATGGGAATGGAGAATAGAGAAAATGAATGATTGTATAGCAGTAAATATTCAGGACATGCTTAAAGCAATCGGAGAGGAGGAATTATTAAGACTTCTCTCCGATTTTTCGTGTCCATTAAATAGGGAAGTGGAGGATTTTGTACGAAATAAATCCATTGATTTTGCGCAAAGGAAACTTTCCATTACATATCTCGTTATGAAGAGAACGAATGAGGCGAAAAATATTCTTGTAGGAATTTATACGTTATCTCATAAAGCTATCGAAATTACAAATTCCAATATTAGTAATACAACTCGTAAAAAACTGTTGAGATATGCAACTTTGGACAAGGATACCAATAAATACAATATTTCTGCATTTTTAATTGCACAGTTTGGAAAAAACAATGCTGTACCAGAAAAATATTCAATTACTGGAAACGAATTGATGGATTTAACGTTTGAATTGCTAAAGCATGTTCAATATTGTGTTGGCGGAGGCGTTGTGTATTTGGATTGTGAAGATGTGGTAAAAGTACTCGATTTTTATCAAAGTGATTGTAACCGTTTTAAGATATTTGGTGAAAGAAAATCCGAAGTTGATCAGAAAAGATATTTGCAATTACTCCGATTTTTTTGAAGAATGTAATATGTAAAATGTTATGTGATTAGAAAGAGGATAAAAATAGTGAATACATTGGAAGAATTAAAGTATTATTGTGAAGAAAATAAGCCTGTAGGCGCAGTGTTGCTGACTGGTGAATGGGGATGTGGAAAGACATATTTGATTGACCATGATCTGAAAGAAGCGCTTAAGGATACATATATTATTATTCGTGTTAGTTTGTTTGGTTTAAATTCGATTGATGAATTAAAATCAGATGTGAAAAAAGAATGGATCTCAGCATGGGGTGCGGAAAAAGGTGTGTCACAGGAAAATTCCCAAAAGTTGAATAAAGTTGGTAATATTGCTAAAAAAGTATTTTCAACAGTAGGAGATTGTTTACCTGATACGGTAAAAAATATTGGAAATAGTATTTTGTCTGTCAATATTATTGATTTTATTTCAATTGCTCCAGTAATAGAAGATAAAAAAGTAATTTTGGTATTTGATGATTTGGAGAGGGCAAATATGCCAAAGGGTGATTTATTGGGATGTATTAATGACTATTGTGAAAACCAGCATTTTAATACGATTGTTGTGGCAAACGAAGAAAAAATAAATAATGTAGCAATAGGGGAAATTCCTTATGAAGAAATTAAAGAGAAAATAATACAACGTACAGTGTGTCATATTCCGGATTATACTGAAATAATGAAAGAAATTATTACAGAAATGTCCTGTAGAAATATAAATTATAAGAATCTTTTGCAGGATAACGTTGAAAATATTACGACTATTTTTTCTGGAACTACGGTGGATGGTGTGTCTTTAGATAGTTTGGCTGCCACCCAAGATCGCAAATATGGCAGCAGAGAGGAGAAAGAGCAAGACGAGCAAAAGCGTAGCTCAATTTTGAAAAAACGTCCGCACAATATTCGTAGTATAAAATGTGCACTTCAAGATTTTGAACGTGTATATGATAGGATGAGTAAAGAACAGATAAATTGTAATGAAAAGTGGCTTTGTTCATATTTGGCATATGTAATGGCTTTCAGAGCAGGACTTTTAGAGGAAAATGAAAGGTATGGAACATTACTTAGCGATGGGAATTTGTCTATTTTGTATCCGGGTTTCTATAATTCTAAGTATATTTTGCAATCAGTTATAAGATGGATAAGGACAGGAGAATGGAATTCGGAAGAAATTGATGCAGAAATAAAATATGTTATAGATAGAGATAGAGTAATGGAGCCAAAAGACATTGTTCGTACACATAGAATTATCGACATTGAGGAAGAAGTCATAAAGGAAGGGTTTCCGGAGATTTTACAGATGGCATATAATGGAGATCTGACAATTGATGAGTATGTAAATTTTATTCAGAATTCGTATTTTGCAAGAACATATCAGGCACCAGTTCCAGATATAGAGTGGCCTAAAATACAGGCTGGATTAAGAATGAAAATAGAATCTTTGTTACAGCAAGGCATTGAGCAATCACACATAAGAATGTTTATAGGAAATGATCAAAAAAAGTATTTTACAGAGAATGAATGGAATACATATGAGATGATAAGTCAGATACACGAGAAATCCGTATTGATGTTTAATAGGAATCGTAAACGATATGTAGAACTTATGAAAGAAAATTCCGGACAGGCGTTTACTGAATCACATAACAAGCGGTTTGATTATTTTAGTCATGAGATGGCAGAAGTAACAGCAGATGCTTTTCAGAATGAAGATAATGCTTCTAAATGTGTGTTTTCTGGGTATTTTGATGGAATGTGGGAACATTACATCAGTATGCCAGATGTGGAAATAGAAAAAACGGTTGATGGATTTAAGGAATTAAAGGTGCGTTTGAAGCGGATTTATAATGAGTATGCAAAACAAAATCTCAATATAGCGGCTAAGCATACAGAGACTTTTATTAATGTTGTCAATAAGTTGATTGAAATGGATAAGGATGAGGTAGAGGATTCTTTAGATTGAAGTTGTCTATATGAAGGTTAATTTTGAAAGTATTATGTTTTTATGTAGATTTGATAAGATATTCAGAATATGATAAATATGGTTTATGGAATTTGGGGGAAGAACCTTACCCCCAAATTCCCCCAAATGGGAAATGGCTATCCCCCAAATTTGAAAAATCAGAAAGCGGAAATTTTAGAAAGCAAAATGAATTTCCCCCAAAATAAAATTTGGGGGATACGGTTGAAAAGCCGCTGGATTAGAGTAGTCAAAAATCACTGTAAAGCCAGTAAAATACATAGTTCTGGGGATATGCGACCGGGAAGAGGGAAAGTTCGCAAAACAGATGGGCAAATAAGCGAAGTTTTCAGTCCAAATTTCATAATTTGTTTTATAGGCTCCAAAAGCCTTATAAACACAGTGTTGTCTAGTGGTTATAAGGTTTTTGGGGCTTTTTTCATTCATGGAAAGGCAATCGTTCAAGTATCGCTGAACACCGCCAAACACCGTCTAAAATCACTTCAAATTGAGTATTACTCAAGTCACAAGTTGAGTAAAATGAGTATCTGCAATCTTCAGCGAAGTTTACTCAAGTCATCAGAGTTCTTGAGATCATCTTACTTCATAATTAAATTTCACAGGTTACTATGGGAAGCCTAGTCTTAGAGAAATAGGAAATGGGATTTTCTCTGGGAAAGACAACAAATTCGGGTTGCCAGTTAGCCGCTTTTTGGGTTACTGGTGGCACGAATCCACAAGGGTTTGGGAGTGTAGCTCCCAAGTATTTCAATATAGAGGACAAGCTATGGCAGAAAATACAGCGAAAGGTGCAGGAAGCAAAGATACTCGCACAATTACTTTCAAGAACCATGAACATAAAGATTTTTATAAAGAGTATCTGCAGAAGTGCAGATACCAGGATGTGTACCATAAGGCATTAGTATACTGCCTTGGGATTAACCGGGATACAAGGGTAAATGTGGACAGGGTTTATGACTTTAAAACAGGGTGCGTAAAAACAGAGTGCCTGCGTGAGGGCTGGCAGACCAGCGGCAGTGCAAGGATTGTACGGATGGCATTTAATCTCTATTGTAATGGAACGCCGAGTGTTTATGACACAGAGGATGTGGAGGAACAATTAAAGGAGTTTCGTTGTTATACGGTGGAGGATTTATTCTGCTGCGGCTATGCCAGATACTTTTGGGAGGCAGTCAAGCTCCGCTATCCTGAATACTGCTTTTACCCGGATTGGGAGGATTGATATGTTGAAGATTAGGATGCAGGGGACAAAGAAAGACCTGCACTGGTTCGGACGGATTTTGGAGTGTCAGGAAGGCATGGATGTAAAATCTGTATCGGAACCGTTTGCAAACAAAGGGACTAATAAATATTTCCGTGTGTATGTGGAAGTGGAAAGAACAGAAAAATAGATCAGAGAATCAGGAGGAAAGTATCTATGTGCAGAGTAATCGCAGTGGCAAACCAGAAAGGCGGAGTTGGCAAGACAACGACGTGTGTAAATTTAGGGATTGGGCTTGCAAGGGCAGGCAAGAAAGTATTGCTGGTGGAGGCGGATGCGCAGGGCAGCATGGCGGTGAGCCTGGGGATTGCAGAACCGGACGAGCTGGATGTGACATTGGTGAATATCATGGAGAAAGTCATCAATGATGAAGATGTCGAACCTGGGGAGGGGATCATCCATTATACAGAGGGGATTGATTTTATCCCGGCAAATATCGAACTGGCAGGCTTGGAAACGGCTTTGGTAAATGTTATGAGCCGGGAAACGATACTTCGGCAGTATCTGGACAGCGTAAAAGAGAAGTATGACTTTGCGATTATTGACTGTTTATGTGGTTATCCACATAAACAGTCTAATGCGGAGTAAATTATTATGCGGAGTAAACCGCTGAATTCATTCATTTCGCTGTGATTGTGTCGTATTATACTCTGCATAATAATTCTCCATTCTGTTGATCTCTTTAAATCATTTCCTTTAACCAATCAAGGAGTTCTTCTCTCTTTTTATCTTTGTATCGGCTTTCTGGAATGATTTTTTCGCTTGCCTTTTCAAGAGCTCCTCTTTTTGCGGCAGAATCAGCTTTCGCATATATTTCTGTTGTTTTGACTGATTCGTGCCCCAAGAAATCGCGGATATAAATCAGATTTACATTTGCCTGCACCAAATGCATCGCTTTACTGTGGCGAAAAATATGAGGTGTCACATTTAAGATGGCTATTTCAGGGTGACTAACCTGAGCCTTTGCCACATATTTCGATATCACATATTCGACTCCGGATCTCGTCAGTTTCTGTTTCATTTTATTCACAAACAGGTACTGATCCGGCACTGTGATGCCATAGTTACTTGTATATTTTTCTATCAGCGCTCCCGTATCTGGCATCAATGGCACGATTCTTGCCTTGTTTCCTTTTCCTGTAAGCGTAACAGTTGCAGGTTTTGTAAAGCGGATGTCTTTCAGTTTTAAATCTACAAGTTCCTGGACTCTTGCCCCGGAATCATATAAAAGTGAAAGCATGGTAAGATCTCTTTGGCCATTTTTTCTTTTACTGTCAGGCTGTTCAAAAATGATTTTCAATTCATCGACAGTTAGATATTCAACTTCTTTTTTGGCGCATTTCTTAAAGTCTATTCCGAGTATTTCCTGACATTTGGACATGTACCGGGGATCTTCTACCGCGATATATCTCATCAATGCATGAATGACTGTAAGTCTATGATTCCTTGTGCTAACAGCACAGCCTTTGTTTTCTTCCAGCCATAACAAATAGACTTCAACCATTTTTCTTGAAATCTGATCCATTGTTAACTTCTCTGGTTTAATCTTTAATTCATCACGGCAGTACCGCAAAAATACAATAAAGGCATCTCTGTATGGCCTGATAGTGTTGGGGCTTGCTCCTATCTGCAGAGGAAGGTATCCCGTGAGATAGTCAGTAAGATAATCCGATAAATATTTTTTACTCATCTGCATCCCCTCCCTTGATCATGTCATTGTATAATGGTGTGAGTGCATCAATTATCCGATCATAGGAGTCTGCTGTTAAGCGGAGGTATTTCTCTGTGCAGTTGGTATTTCTATGCCCCATGTATTCCTCAAGATATGGTATGGAAACATACATATCAATTCCTTGGGCAGCCATTCCCTCAAGTGCATGAACTGCAAATGTGTGCCTTAAGTCGTGCAGACGGGGAAGCTTTCCGCTTGCCGTACATGGAATACCGGCTTCTTCAAGCAGCTTCTTATACTTCTGGAGTATAGAGTTCGGCCGGTAAGCCTTACCCCATCGGTTTCTGAATAGAAGACCGGTATCATTTTCCGAGTATCTGACCGCGTTCATATAGTTCCTTAAGCATGCGAACAGGGACTCCGACATAGGCACTAAACGTGTGTTATTGTATTTTGACTGTCTTACCGTAATCACTTTATCTGTAAAGTCTATATCAGATATCTTCAGGGATAAGGCCTCAGATATTCTCAAACCGCAGCAATAGAGCAGTCTGATGAGGAAAGGGTAAACATTGTACATATTAGGCGAACGATAAGCATACGGAAGGCTGTCTGCCGCCTTTAACAGACTGCAAATCTGTTCCCTTGTGAAAATATATGGAACAAATGAACACCTTTCATGCTGATGTTCCGAAAGAACATATGCAGGAACACCAATGCTGTTCAGATATGTTGCAAGCTGCCTTATCAGTGCTTCTCTACGCATTTGAGTCATAGGCTGTTCACCTTCTCTCTTAGCAGCAAATCCAAGAACCAATTCTTTTGTCAGATTTACGGTGTCATCTGCGGCATGCTCATTCAGATATCGGTTCAATTCCCTGATTGCACGGACGATTCTTCCCTCGTATTTATATCCAAGGCTTCGTCTGTATTCTATAAAGGCGATACACGTATCTCCATATAAACCATCGAATCCAGCCATCTCTTTTTCACTCATACCTCGGCACCTCCAATGCGACTTTTCTTAATCCTTCTAAATCGATTTTGATATATATCCCTGTCGTATCTGTATATTTATGCCCTAATACATTTGAGATCACAGGAATAGGGACCTCACTTCTAAGCATGTTGCTTGCTAAAGAAGAACGCATGGAATGCATCCCATGCTTCTGGCCCTCTTTAAAAGTAATTTCTGCACGCTTAAAATATTTTTGCAGCATTTCATGGAAATTTCTGTGTTCAAAGGGTTTCACAGGCGCCCGGTTGCTGGCCAATACTTCTCTATAATCACATTCGGGACGTGCGTTTTTTATATAATCGATAAGAGCCATAAGCAATTCATCACTAATGGGTAATGAAACATATTCACCGGTTTTAGACTGTACAAAACCAATAGTTTTCCTTTTCCAATCAATGTCATCCAGAGTAAGCTGGCATATATCGATACACCTCATTCCAAGGGTTGCTGCCAAGAGGAGAATCAGGTAATCTCTTTTCCCATACAATGTTTCGGTATTGATGCTTTGAAGCAGTTTTGTTATGCATTCCGGCGTGAAATACGAAGGATATGAATTCTTGGTGTGAATTGGAATAACCGGAAACATCTGAGCTAAATCCTTACTGCACAGTTCCTTTTGGCTCATATAAGCGAGAAGGCTCCTAAGCAAATACTGGTAAGCCTCTTTTGTCGTTATAGAGTAGTAGGATCTGCTTGCCAAAAATCCATATGCATACTCGGACCGTATGTCGCTGGTATTTTTTATCCCGATGCTTTCGAAATACTTAAATACTTTTCTCGCAGAAAATTCCTTGCCCTTTAAGGTTGTATCCTTAAGTCCTCTTTCTGTTTCATGTGCAATGTAGCCATCTAAAACACCCTCAAAATATTCAAGTCTCATGTCTTTTGAAAGTCGTTTTTTCTGGCGGATTTCACCGTACAATTGAAATTCGTACAACATCCATATGTGACGCTGGAGATAATTCTCAGCCATTGCCAGATTTTCAAAATCAACCCACTTATGCTTGTGATGTTCTAACAGAAACTGCTTTCCAAGATCAAGTGAAAAATAATCAATCTCCTTCTTTCTGCAGTACTTGATAAAGACTTTATAATAAGCCAAGTATCTTTCCCGGGTACTTTCTTTGTAGCCAATGAGCTTAAGGTGATCCATCAGCCCATTTACTAATTCTTCACACTAGTTTCAATCCGATTTCGTGGCATTGTTCAGGCGTTACCTCGTCTGGCTTGAAACTCTGGTAACCATGCCAAGCGATATACCCGCCTGTCTTTTGGTACTGTTTCTTCGTCAAAATCATCTTCTGTAATGCTGTTTCTTTCAGACAGTTGACTGCGGAAACATACTCGCCCTCATTTGTTTTTAACGGATTCTTCACATAGGAGAACACGTCAAAGAAGTCCTGCATTTCCCGATTCGGCACGGTCTTTTCTGGATTTTCTATATAGTCAATTAAGTCTTTTATGCTCCCCTTGACATGCCATAGGCTCGTTACCGCCATATCAAACCGCCTCCTGTTCTGTCAATTCTTCTACGCTAAACCGTTGTGGGAGAGTTGATTTCTGTTGCAGTTCTAAGATAAAATCTTCAATCTCCTTACAGATTTCGGCGGCGGTCGGATAGTAGGGAACACACTTTTTGAAAGCGTCATGCACTTCATAGAGCTTGTTTAACAGCTCCCAAAACGCGGTTTTAGGCTGTGGCTGCGGGGCGTTTCCTTTGCATAACTGGCGCATAAATTCTGCTGCGGACAGACCGCAAGCGGCGGCGCACTGCTTTAATTTTTCATGTTCTTCCTCGTTCAATCGGACGGTAATCGGGACATTCCGCACGTCCTTTTCTGGTTTTTCTCTGCTCATTTTTCTTATCCTCCAGTCTTGAATTTCATTTTTAACAGGGTATTCAGGGATGTTCCCTGAGTTAGTCCACGCCCACAAGCGGCGTGGATTTGGATTGTGGCTGACACAATCCGATGCTCGCTATCTCTGTGGACAACGCCGCAGAGCATTTTTCCTGTGCAGCGGCATTCTTCCATACCTGTCTTACCCTCCGAAAAGAAAATCCTATGTCCCTGCACCTCCGTTCTGGATTTGATTTCTCTTGACTTTTGGATAAATGAAAAAGCCGCTACACCGCATCACGAATGACAGGAGTATTTTCTCCTGCTCGGATTCGCAATGCTATGTAACGGCTTTGGGATTCAAAACCTTGCTGCCATACGCCAGCCGAAAAGGACGGCTTACGTTCGGCGACAGTCAGCTTTATCCATTGGCTGACATTCCATTCTTCCATCTATGTGCTATTTAATTTTCAATCTTCAAGATGGTGTTAGTATATAAATGTGGACAGGAAAAGTTGAACAACCTATACTATCAAATGAAAGAGCAAAGGAGATGAATGGCATGGCGAAAAATCAAAAATCTTACACTCCAGAATTTAAACAGCAGATCGTGGACCTGTATAATGCTGGAGGAACCTCGTATCCACAACTGGAACGTGAATATGGCGTAAACCGGAGTACGGTTAGCGGTTGGGTAAAGCAGCTTTCCCCTATCAAGGTATCAGAGGAGGAAACGGTTACCCTCAAGGAGTATAAGGCCCTCCAAAAAGAAATCCAGCGCCTTAAGACCAAGAATGAAATATTAAAAAAAGCGGCCGCCATATTCGCAAAAGAACAATAGCCGAAATTGTTGCATTTATCCAGAATAACTTAACCAACTACTCTGTATCACAGCTTTGCAGTGCCTTGAAATTCTCAAGGAGTACTTATTACAAGGCCCTGGTTTGTGTACCTTCAAATAAGCGGATGGAGTATGGAGAATTCGGCAGGAAAGTGAAACAGGCCTTTGAGGATTCCAAACGCAGATATGGGGCTGTCAAACTATGCCGTGTACTCAATGGTGCCGGGACACCCTGCAGCATCAAGCGGGTCCAGAGGCATATGGCAGAGCAGGGACTGCGCTCTGTGGCAGTAAAGAAGTACAGCCACCATGCCAATCATGGCAGTATCCCAGATGATAAAGTGAATATCTTGAAACGTGACTTTGGAACAGAAACCATCAATCAAAAATGGTGCACAGATATTACCTACATCCATGTGCAGAAAGAAGGCTGGACTTATCTGGCGTCTGCCATGGATTTGTGCAGCCGTAAAATCATCGGCTATGCCTATGGCACATCTATGGCAGCGGGACTGGCAGTGAAAGCGGTAGAGAATGCGTGCCTGGACGTCAGGGATACAAAAGGGATTATTTTGCACAGCGACCTTGGAAGCCAGTATACGGGCCAGGCATTTGAAGACTGCCTGGCCAGGAAAGGAATCCTGCATTCCTTTAGCCGTAAGGGAAATCCATACGATAATGCCTGCATGGAATCCTTTCATTCTGTACTGAAAAAGGAAGAAATATATCTTCATACTTACCAAGATTCAAAGGAAGCCCGCAGAGCAATCTTTGAATACATAGAAGGCTGGTATAATCGTAAGCGGATACATAGCTCTATTGGTTATTTGACACCACAGCAAAAGGAGGATGAGGAACTTAAAAAAACAGCATAATCTTTCGGCTTTTTTTGTCCAAAGTATTGACATAGGTTCAGTTTCTAATCCTGACACATTTTTCATCAGTGACACAATTTCTGACACTAATTTTTTGTAAATTTACGCTTTTTTATGAGCGAAGATGAAAAGGCAGAATGCCGGAAAGCCCCAGAAATAGGCGCATACGGCACTCTGCATAGACAAATGAAAGCCACACCATAATAAGTATAGGATATAAACCAATTTGCGGTCTACCAGCTTAAAAACATCCCGGAGAACAGAAAGATACGGTTCCGGCCTTACAGCGCACTACAGGAGAAGGGAATCCAGATACAGTATGGGGATTATGAGCAGGTGTACCTGGCACGGATGCAGACGGAAGACGGGCCGGAACAGATCCGCAGGCGTTTCAATGAGAAGCTGCCAAGGACATTCCACGGGCATTCGATCAGCGTCAGCGATGTGCTTGTGCTGAATAAGGATGGCGTTGTGGCTTCCTATTATGTTGAGAAAGATGGGTTTACTGCCATAGCAGGGTTTATCCGGATGGGTTCATCCGGCACATCTGTGTCCCTTGATACAACAGATTTCCATATCGAAGGGAAAGAGGGCAAATGGCTTGCTTTTGACAGCATTATCATAGACGGCAGGCAGTTCTTCCTGATGGAACATGAAACCTATGGGAAGGAAGTGGCATGGGTTGTACTGGATGAAGAAGGGAATCTGGTTGTAGACCATGCATATCATGGATTTGACCAGTCGGTGCAGCAGCAGATCAAGGATTACCTCAATCCGCCGCAGCCTGCCGCAGAGCCGCAAGATCAGGAAATACCCGGTGGGCATATCCAGACGCAGTCCGGCAATACTATGGATAAGCCGTCTCTTGAAAACTGGCAGAAATATATGGAGAATGGCGAGTATCTCCGCAGTTCCGAGATAGACGAGGAACAGAACTACAACATGATCGACGGCAGGCGGAATAATATGCCCCCCAAAGGCAAGGATGGCAGGGCGTCCGTCCTGGCAAAGCTGCGCCGCAAACAGGCAGAGATTGCAGAGCGGAGTGGAAAACCCGCACAGCAGATGGCAATGGCAGAGGATATGGAGCGCAGGCGGAAGTAAGAAAGGGAGAAGTGTCTGGTAAACGCTGCCAGAGGCTTCTCTCTTTTTATGTCTTGAATAATCGGGAGTTTCTCTGTATAATAAAACCATAGCAGGCAGGGCATAGCTGACCTGCCAGACTGATTGGCAAAAGCTGGAACTGGGGTGATATGATGCAGGGTGAAACATTACAGGAAGATCCAAAAGAGAAAACAGCGGAGAAAAAGGATGCGTTTGCAAAATATACGGCGAAAGACAGTGTATTCACAACGCTCTTTCAGGATAAGAAATATCTGATGCAGTTATACCGTGCGCTCCACCCGGAGGATACGGAAACGATGGAAGATGCACTTACGGACATTACCATAAGGAACGTCCTCACGAATGGGATCTACAATGATCTGTGTTTCAGGATTAGGGATAAAGTCATGTTCCTGGTTGAGCAGCAGTCGAGCTGGACAATGAATATCATTGTACGTGCGCTTATGTACCTGGTGCAGACTTACCATGAGTACTTTGAAGAACAGGATGCAGACTTATACGGGAGCAAGAAAGTCCATGTGCTGGAACCGGAAATATACGTCATATTTACAGGAGAGCGCGCAAGCCGGCCGGAAAGCATCTCGCTTTCCAAAGAATTTTTCGGCGGGAAAGAATGCGCCATTGAAGTAAAGGTGAAAGTGCTTTATGGCGGCGAAGGAAATGACATCATCAGCCAGTATGTTGCATTCACAAAAGTATATAATGAACAGGTGAAAAAGCATGGGAGGAGCCGGGAGGCTGTCACGGAAACCATCCGTATCTGTAAGGACAGGGACGTGCTCCGGGAGTTTTTGGCAGGCAGGGAAAAGGAGGTTATATCTATTATGATGGCTTTGTTTGATGAAGAAAAGATCATGCGCACCCATATCGCAAGTGAAAGGCGTGAGGCTTCAAGGGAAGCAGCGGAAAAGATGTTAAGGGATGGGAAAATAACGGTAGATGAAATTGCCGGATATTTTACCGATCTTTCAGCGAGGGACATCCAGGAAATTGAAGAAGAATTGCTTCAAACAATCTAATATCTGTCAGCAGGCAGACGCAAAAGAAAGAATATATGGAATCCCCGGCTGTGAATGGATACAGCCGGGGTTATTCACATGGAGGACAAAGTGAAGGAATCAGAACTGATAGGGAAAGTACATTCCGCTGTCTATCACCAGTGCCAGCAGAGAGGGTATGCCGCCCCTGTAGATGTATTGGTTGACATAGGAGTTCTGCCTAAGCAGAAATATGAGGACTGGGGGTTTGGGAAAGTACGGTATCTGGAAGCGGTCTGCACATGTAATTTAAAGAAGCTCTCCTTTATTATGAAACAGATCCGCTCCTATGCAAAGAAATCGAGCCTGAAACCGTCCTTCTGCTATTACAAGCGGTGGGGCGTGAAGAAAAAGCATGGGCATAAGCCGGTAATCCCTTTACGGTTCAGCAAAAGCGGAAATCCAGAGATTGAGAAAGCATATGCAATGCATTATGTGGATTTGGAGAGGATAGAGAAGTTAAGGAAAGAGAATGCTGTTTCATCGGGAAAATAACAGCCGCAGAATTTTTGTAAAGGAATCCTGCGGCTGTTTTTCTTACCAGGAAGATTAAGAAATGTCGGCGCTTTTCTGTTTTTCCGGTTGACGGGTGTGAGGCTTTCCTAAAATTTTATCGACATTGGAGCAGACTGTATTCAATTCTTTTTGGCAATCCTGATAGTAATGGTAGGTTTTCTGTGCCTCTTTTTTCTGCCGGAGCAGCTTTTCCTTTTCTGCTTTCAATAGTTTCATGGAGGGGAGCTGTCCGTCTGCGGACTGCTCTTTTAGGAATCTCCGTGCCGCTTCATAGAGTGCGATTTCCGTCGGATGCTCCTGCTGGAACTGCCCTTTATTCTTTGCTTTCACAAACTTTTGGTAGACAGGTTTATTGGCAAGGTACTGGCTTGTGTAATGGTTCTGCTCATTTACCTTCCGAAGATTCGCTTCTACAGACTTCAGATCTTTTCTGGAATCGGAAGCATGGCTTTTAATCTCTGAAAAAGAATCTTCCAGGGAATCCCTTGAGTCATACCCATGCTCCTGTATATAAGCGACTGTCTTAGCCATCTCTTTCAGGTTGGATAGCTTCACTTTGTTAGCGTAAGCGGCATTCTGCTGTGCCTTTATGCAATCCTGCAGATCGGTCACCAGCCGCAGATCCGACTTGATAAATAGGATTGATACAGCTTTCTCTTGCAGTGGATTGGATGGATGGGATGTAGATTTCTCCGATTCCGTATTATATTTCTCCACATCAACCGTTTTCTTTTTTGTTTCCTTACGCTCTGCATTTTCCTTAAACAGCTCCCAGAGATGATCTTCTTCATAACGTGTGCCGAGCATCCTCCCGGTGATATACTTGCGGCGTTCCGGGTGGAGGTAGCTGAACCTGCCACGGCTGACCTTTAACTTTACGTTGTATTTTTTCAAAAGCAATTTCTGAAAATCTTCCTGGCTGCAGGAAACGGCTGCGGCATCTTCGACCGCAGACCGTAAGAAATCTTTCTGTGTCTGGAATACTGTTTTTCGCGGTGTAAGCCCGTCTGCACGGAGCTGTCTGTTACGTTCATCCAGTTTCTTTTGCCCCCTGTGTCCTGCGTGGTATTCCCGGTCTGTGATCTTCTTATCTGACGGGGCAAGCAGATCTATCTGGTGCAGATGTTCCCGGCGGCATATATCCATAAGTGACTGCTTTAAGTGGATCAGGTAATCTTTGGTAACATGATGCTTATACCCGGCACGGGAATCACAAGCCCGCTCCATAAAGTCCTGGCGTTCCACATCATATTTCCGTAAGCGGTTGATTACGATATGTACGTGGGTGTTGCCGCTTTCATTATGCCCGTCCATGTGGGTGCAGACAAGAGCCTGATGTCCGGGAAAGTTCTTTTTTGCGTATTCCATTCCAATCTGCTGTGCCTGTTCCATGTTCAGTCCATTTTCTGTTACATCTTTTGGATCGAAGCTGATGATATAATGGTGGGATTTGATTTCATCATAGGATTCGTTTTTGCGGTATAGGGCGTTCAGTTCCCTGCACTCCATGTCGAACGTGAACGGGTCACAGTTTATGCCGGCCATGATATATTCCTTACGTGGGATTAATTCACCATTTTCACCAAATATTGGTTTGTTAGTATATTCATCATGTTCAAACATGAGATAACGCTGTATTTCTCCATAGTCGGCATTTTTACTCGCTATATGTTTCAGTATTGCCATCCAAATTACCTCTGGCGGCAGAATGGAAATCTCCCGCCATCTTCAAGACTTCATATTTCATTTCATAGATTCTGGCCACGCTCTGGTCGATTGCCCTGCGCATTTCCTGTGAATGGATGCCGCCACTGTTGAAATGCCTTGCAATCTGGTTTAAGTTGCTGCCGATTTTTCCAAACTCCGCAACCAGTTTCTTCAGTTCCAGCAGGTCTGCTACAATCTCATATTTCGCTGTGACCTTCTGCTTCATAATCTGTTTCCTGGCATATTCAGCCAGTGGAAGGTGCGTAGCTTTAGCACTTTCAGAGACAATCTCATATTCCGTATCGGTAAGGCGGAGCATGATCTGGTGTTTGTGTTGTAATTCCTTGTCCTTCTTTGGTCTTGCCATTGCATAGTTCCTTTCTGTTAAAATCGTAAGAATGATATTTTTTCCTGATTATAAGGACTTAAAAAGAGTTCCTATCATATAAGCCGATTTGGGAATGCCAATGGGAAACGAAAGAGAGATTTTTATAGAAAAATATTTAGATTTCTCCGTGATTGGGACAATCACACTGCGACTATTTTCAATAGGAGCCAACTTGCATATTTGGAAAATATGCAGGAACCGAGGGCATGGGGAGCGGAATCCCCATCAAGTTTGCCGGGTAAGCAAAATCCACGAAGTGGGTTTTGAGTTACTCAGGCGAATCTTGCCCTTCGAAGCGTGGAAGCCTTCTAAAAATAAAAACTGGCAAATAGGTAAATATATGATATGATGATAGAAACAATTTTAGGTAGTGTCAAGTAATCTATGAAAAACTGAGCCGAAAAAAATAGGCTCAAACGAACCTTGAAAACTGTAGATTGTGATTCCGACAAGCTCTCCGAGGGCTTAGGGCGTTGCCCTAAGAACCCACAAGGGACTAGTCCCTTGACCCGTTTTCGGGCGTTGCCCGAACCCATCCTCGCCGGAAGGCGGGAAAAGGCGCAATGCCCCCTTTTCTGCCTGACAGGATTATCCGTGGGCTTTATGTCAACAGACTTTCGCGGCATATCCTCACAGGCGGCGCTGCCGCCTGCTCCGGTATTCCACGGTTCTATTGACAACAGCCCCGCTCCGTCTGTGTGGCGCCGTTTTTCTGCATATTCAGGATGGTCTGCTGTCCGAGGAAGATGAGCAGCTGCCATTTGCCGGGCATGTTGTCAGCTCCTTGAAGCATCTCCACTTCGTTGAGGGCTTTGTATTTATTGTGTTTATGAGGGCGCAGGAAATTATAGTAAGCGACCCAGAGCGCCAGGTCGTAGTTGGCGCCGTCGATGTTGTCAAAGCCGTTTGTATGTCGGTAAGAAGCCTTATAGGTGCGGTTCAGCCGCTCAATCATCTGCTTGAATGGGCGGTGTTCCGTGGAAGCAGCATCGTCGTTGGTAAGTCCGATGACCTGGGTGATTTTAAAAGCGAAGTCATTGCCCAGCTTCTTTACGAACTCCATTGCAGCAAGGGGATAGGCGCTGTAGCCGTCAGCGATAAACTTAAAGTTCTCCGGCAGTTTTGTAAGTCCCCGGAAAGCCATACGCATGGCGAGGATACAGGGGCCGACGCCACGGTTATCGGACACCTGATAGCCGGTGACGGAGCGGGTAGCGGCGTTCATGATGAGCCAGACGTAGGTTTTGATGCCGCGGATTTTGATGTAGGTTTCGTCAGCCGTGAACACGGCCCCTTTTTCGTAGGGATACTGGTCGACAAAGGGCTTGATGCAGATGGCGGCAGTTTTGCAGTAGTTGGCGACCTGCTGGTGGGAGATGCTGATGCTGTAAAGGTCTTTCAAGGCCTGCGAAGTCTTGCGCAGGGAAAGGCCGAGATTCACATGGAGTGTGAGGCACAGGGACATGGCATGGGCGTTATGCTTGCTGAATTTTAGGGAAGACGCATTCTTCGGGAGCGTATTTAAGTCCATGCTGAAAAAATCTATCGTGAACTCACGGTAGATATAGTGGAGCTTATATTTATTTTTGCCGTAGTCTTGTTTGAGGTCGTCCTTATCGATTTTCTTAAGGTTATGAAGGTAGTATGGACATTTGGGGTTCACGCATTTATGGACGATGAAGTGCTTCCGGTCTTTCTTTGGTACAAGTGTATTGCCACAATGGGGGCAGCGCAGCTTCACGGAAGAGAAGCGGCTTTCCTGCGGGGAGAACCTTACAGAGCAGACTTTGCACAGGAGCTGTCCTTTTGAGCCGTTATTCTTGTACAGGAAAGGTTTTGGGGCGTCACAGCGCGGGCGGGAGCAGTCGTCGGGGATATCACACTCCGAGCGTCTGCTGACAGGGCGGATCTTCTTCCCATAGCGTCTTTCAAAGTAAGGGATCAGTTCTTTATAAGTCCAGTCCTGGCGGAAGTCAGTGACCAGAGGGAGTTCATTAATTTTGAACTTTTGGTATTTGGGGGAATGGGAATCGTCAAAAGCCCACTGCTTGAGAGGGATATATCTACAGATAAAGTTTATCAGCCAGCAGTTTTGCTGGTAAAGGTATTGAATTACAGAGAGCAAGTATTGTATAATGTCCATGAGCATTGGCTCCTTTCTATAATGGATGTTTGGTCACGGACATTATACCAGAAAAGGGAGGTCAATGCTCTTTTTATTTGCAACCTCCTATAAATCAAGGTTTAGGAACAAAAAATCAGGTAGGTTTTGACACTACCCAATTTTAAACGGAGGTATGCTTCATGGAAATAAGGATTCTTCGCTATTTTCTGACTGTAGTGCGTGAAGAAGGGATTAACCGTGCCGCAGAAGTTTTACATATTACCCAGCCTACCTTGAGCCGTCAGCTGTCATCATTGGAAGAGGAAGTCGGCGTAAAGCTTTTTCACAGGGGGGCAAGGAAGATCACTTTGACAAATGAAGGGATTCTGCTCAGGCGGCGGGCTGAGGAAATCCTGGCATTAGTTGATAAGACGGAAAAAGAGCTGATTGAACAGGAAGAACTTGTAGATGGAAAGATTACGATCGGCTGCGGGGAACTGGCGGCAATGCAGCTTCTGCCGGATGTATTCCGGTCTTTCAACAAAAAACATCCGCTTGTCAGCTATGACCTTTATACTGCGAATGCAGATGAAGTAAAAGAGCAGATGGAAAAAGGGCTGATTGATATTGGCGTATTACTAGAACCGGTTGATATAGAAAAATTTGATTTTATTCGGCTGGAAAAAACAGAACGGTGGGTTGTCTTAATGCGTCCTGATGATCCATTGGCAGAGAAAGAAAGCGTATCAGCGGCAGATCTATGCGGGCATTCCATCATTCTCCCGCGGCGTTTAAATATACAGAGTGAACTTGCAAGCTGGTTTGGGAACCATTTCCAGAGCCTGCATATTTTATTTACGAGCAATTTGAATACCAACGGCGCCCTTATGGTTCGGGGCGGCATGGGATATCTGAAGCGGTTAATCCTTGAAGATAAAGCAAGGAGATTAGGGGAGGCAGGGGCAGATATGGAAGAACGGCATTAAGGAGGTGGTAAATATGTGGATGCTGAAATTCTACAAGGCATATGCAAAGGACAAGAAACTGAAAAGAATGCTTGCATATTTTGGCAGAATGAAGTAGTTTCATAGGAGGAAACAATGCACAGAATACGGGACAGACCTGAACCGATATGTGTCCCGTGTAAATTATACAGAGTCTGCCCATAAGGGATAGGACAGCGGTACACGGACACAGCCTGCCTTTCCCTTATGGGGAAAGGAAAGGTGATTCATATGAAAAAGAGATTATTTCTGATTTTATCCGTAACTATCATGCTTGCTGCCGGATGCGGCAATAAGGACAATGTTGTACCTGATATGGAGACGGAAGCGACTGAAACAGTAATAGACACTGAGGAACTAGATATGGCGGAGGATAAAGAAGCCCCTGCTGCGGATCAGGCAGAAAACGGGGATACCGAAAAAGAGCATACCGAAAAGGAAACGGCGAAAGAGACAGAGCAGGAAGAGGGGGATAAGGAGGCAGAGGAAACGCCCGAACCCAAGTCTGCAAGCCAGCCGGGGCAGAAACAGGAAACGGAACCTGCGCAGGGCAGTACAGACGTGCCAAAGCAGGAAGAACCGAAGCAGGAAGAAGCAAAGCCGGAAGAGACGAAACCGGAAGAGACAAAGCAGGAAGAGACGAAGCCGGAGGAACCAAAGCCGCAGGAACAGACAGTGACCGCAGTATCGTATGATCCCGTTTCCGTATGCAGCAAGGCAGTTGCAAAGTGTCAGGCAGGCGGCATGATAACCACCACGGACAACCTTGCAAACCTTCTGTCAGAGGGGAAGATAACGCAGGAAGAATACAATTCCTATTATCCGTATGACGGACTGGGTTATTACAGCGTTTTTGTGGAGACAGACTTAAACAGGGCGTCCACCACATCAGGCAGGAATCTTGGCAGTGAGGACGAAATAGCGGACTATATTGCGGGAATGATGCTGCTGGAAACGGAACCTGTATTTAACATCGGGTATGCAGGGGTGTATAACCTGAACGGGACGGACTTTTATGAGTTCCGCTGCTATAGGTAAGAGGGCATACCGATGTATGGATGAAGATGAAAGGAATAAAACAGAGTAACAGTAAACGGAAAATGACAAGCCATTTTATGGGGTTTGTCATTTTTTTTGCCCTATTATTAAGGAGGAAATCTGAATGAAACAGAAAATGAAAAGGTTTATGGCAGGGTTCTTAGCCCTGCTCACAGTCGTTACAACGCTGTTTAGTAACGGAACAACTGCATTTGCGGCAAGTTCCAGCGCAAACATCGCTTTCTGGTATGCATCAACAAGAGCATCCGGCGAGGTAAGCGAGTTAAAGGCTGGCTATGACCACGGGAAGATCCTGTATGCCATTTGCAGGGTTCGGGCTTGCGGCTATCGCTGCCGGACTTGCAGCTCTTTTCTGGAAAAAGAGAAAAGACGGGGACGGTGCAGAGGCATAGAAACAGAACAGATGGATAAGCCGAGGAGAAATCCCCGGCTTATTATCTGCAATAAAAAGCGCAGAGTGAGGTGAAGAAACATGACTTATGGAGACAGGCTGAAATTTATACGCACATTCCGGCAGATGACGCAGAAGGAGCTTGGAAACGCCTGCAATTTTGGGAAAAACGGACACCTGTTCATTGCGCAGTATGAAAATGGGAGAGGAAGAGCTATTTAAGGCTGCTGCGGAAAACACCAGACGCATCCTGCCTCCCGTGGTGCAGTCCATGAATGAAGTCATGAGGGATATGTTTGTGGCTGACGGTATGCCGAAGGAGCTGGCAGACCTCATGGTCGGGGAGCAGGAGCCGGAAATGACCATGTGGGTTATTTCAAATGAAAGAAAGATAGAAGGTGCGGCTTCCATGCTTTATGAGGATAAGCTGCACAGTCTGGCGGAGAAAGTGGGGACAGACCTGTATATCCTGCCTTCTTCCGTACACGAGGTTATCGCCGTGTCTGTAGAAATGGGCGAACCGGAAGAACTGGCGCGGATGGTTGCAGAAATAAACATGGATCAGGTGGACCTTAGCGAGCGGCTTTCCAATCAGGTGTACCACTACGACAAAGACCTGCGGAAGATCACGCTTGCCACGGACACGCCAAACAAGAGGCTGGACGGCGTTGTGGCGGAGCAGGGGCTTGTTTATGAAGCGAAGCAGTCCAGATAGGGCGCTGTTCCTGCAGGCACAGAACGGAGGGGAAAGTTTTTATGATGGATTATGAAATGTTCAGGGATGTGTTCAGGGAAAAACTCATGAGCCATATGCCGGATGAACTTGCAGGATATTCCTTATGGGCTGACCGGACAGGGAAAGTGAATGAAACGCTGGACGCACTCCATCTTGTGCCGCCTGACTGCCTGCCGGATAAACTGTACCCGACGGTATATCTGAACCATGTGTATGAGGAATACAAAAAATCCGGCGATTTGCAGGGGACACTCGAACTGGCGGCATTTTATCTGGCGGGAGCCTGCCGTGAAGCAGAGAGGAAGAATGGCAGGATTACCCTGCAGGATGCACCGGAAAGCATTGTAATGTCACTGATTAATACGGAACAGAACCGTGAGATGCTCGGATATATGCCGCACAGGGAATTTGAGGATTTATCAGTCATTTACAGATATGTCATAGATACTGGAAATCCTGTGGAATCAGTCCCGGTCACTGTGGAAATGGCAGAGGGGATCGGCATGGGGGAGAAAGAATTATTTGATGCGGCAGTTGAAAACACAAGGCGGCTTTTTCCGCCAACGGTAGAGCTTTTAAATGATATTATCGTGGAAATGTTCATGGACGGCGGTTTTTCAGAAGAAGCGGCAAGGGAGATGGGCAGTGCCATACAGACGCCAATGTACTGCATCAGCAACAAAATGAGTATCAATGGCGCTGTTTCCATGCTCTATGGGGATGTCATCCACGGAGTGTCGGAACAGTTAGGAAGTGACCTTTATATCCTGCCGCTGTCAGTCCATGAAGTCATGGCGGTACAGACAGAAGGCGCAGCAGCGAAAGAACTGGCAGAACTGGTGGAAAAAAACAATATGTCAAAAATAAGGCTTGGCGACAGGCTTTCCAATCAGGTGTACCGTTATGACAAGGAACAGCGGATATTGTCGCTTGCCACGGACACGCCAAACAAAAGGCTGGACGGGAGAGGCACAGGGCAGGACCGCACAGACGGAAAAAAACAGTCCAGATAGGAGGCTTGCTATTATATGGAAGAAACGCCAAAAGAACTGACCATGAAAGAACTGCTGGAACTGGTGCAGCGGCAGGAGGGGGAATTTATTATCCGTATTGAGCCGGGAGGGGAGGAAACAAATGCAGATGCAGGAACAGGAACCCTTTAAACTGGAAGTGGTATCAATAAGGCTGGTAAAGGATGCGCCGCTGTTTTCAGACCATAAGATTACAAGTCCGGCAGATGCCGTAAAGGTATTGGGGGACTTCTTATGCGAAATGGACAGGGAAGTGATGTGTGTCATCAACCTGAAATCGGACGGGACGCCTATCAACTGCAGTATTGTGAGCATGGGGACGATCAACCAGACCATTGCAGAGCCAAAGGAGCTTTTCAAGGCAAGCATCCTCTCTAATGCGGCGGGGATGATCATAGTGCATAACCATCCAAGCGGCGAACTGAAGCCTTCCAAAGAGGACATCATGGTAACGGACAGGATGCTGAAATTGACGGAGCTTATGGGGATAAAACTCGCTGACCATGTGATCGTGGGCGGCGACAACAGCCAGTATTTCAGTTTCCGTGAAAAAAAACTGTTACAGTACCCGCAGATATATCTTTCCACAGACTGCAATGCACTGGAATTTGGGAAAACGGCAATGGTAGCGGAAAAAGGGAAAGCAAGGTGAGGCGATGGAAGAAAGAAGAAGTTTTACGGCAGAGGAACTTGCGCTTGCAAAGAGCGTTGACCTGACGGCGGTAGCGGCAAGCCTCGGCTACACCGTGAAAAAGATAGGCAGATACCACACGCTGAAAGAGATGGACTCCATACGGATTTACAACCGCACGAACTGGTTCCGGTGGTCGAGGGAACATGAGAGGGGTAAAAACGGCGGATCGCAGATAGACTTCCTGCGTGTCTTTGCGGGAATGGAAGTCAAGGAGGCTGTATTCTGGCTCCTGGATTTTTCAGGATACCAGAGAAGCGGCGACTGGGAGCAAAAGAGCGCCAATGTGTATGTGGAAAAAAAGGCAGAAAAGAAAAAGCCTTTCGCACTCCCTGCCCCGGCAAGGAACAATGACTGCCTGTATTCGTACCTGACAGGGGACAGGGCGCTTGACAGGCATACGGTGGATTATTTTGTAAGCTGCGGGCTGATCTATGAAGAAAAGAGCCACCACAACATTGTCTTTAAGGGGAACGACGTGCAGGGCAAAACACGCTTTGCAAGCATGAGGGGCGTGTCTGACCATGAGGGGAAAGGCTTTAAATGCGACGTGGCGGGCAATGACAAGAATTACGGGTTCAACATCTGGTATGGGCAGAGTGATGAAGTCATGGTATTCGAGGCGGCAATAGACCTGATGAGTTATGTGGAGATCCGTGGCGATTATGTGACAGACAAGCTGGCGCTTGGGATGCTTTCCGATGCGCCGCTTGCCACATTTTTAGAGGAACACCCGAAAGTCCGTAAGATTTCATTCTGTCTTGACAATGACGGGCCGGGCAGGAAAGCGGCGGAGGCGCTCATGGAAAAATACTACGGGCTGGATTATGAAGTGGAGGACTGCCCGCCGCCTAAGCCGTTCAAGGACTATAACCAGTGGTTACAGCAGGCGAAAAAATGCCTCACGGCAGTTACTCCAAAACGGGAAATGGCACGGTAAGGCGTCTGATTGTAAAAAGTGAGTTCATTTTTGGAAAAAGAACTGAAAAAGTTCTATCATTCCGCAAAAGTGATTGTAAAAAACGCTATCACTGAAAAACGGCAGGAAAAAAGGCGTGGCTGTCCCATAAAAAAAGAACTTAAAAAGTGCTATCAGAACAGGAAAATGATAGCAGAAAGTGCAATCAAAATAGAAATATTCTATCATATTTTAAGTTCACTATATATATCAGCGGGGTTTTAGGGGCAGTCCCCTAACCAGAGGCATGAGGCGTCTCTCATGCGTATCTGGCAAATTCCTATCGGAATTTGGGCGGGGGCGGAAATCATGGGTTTTCTATCATACGGATAAGGAGGTGGTTGCAGATGGAAACCGTGGACGTGCAGAAAGAGGTGCTTGAGGAAGTGGAACTGCTTGGCAGGACGGGATATTTCACGGAACTGCGTGTGGATAAGGAAACTGTGCCGGAGGGGATGCACTGCTATGAACTGCGGCATGGGGATGACGACGGGTTCCCGGTGTCCGTGGAGGAAAGCGTCAGGGTAAACTACTTTGGCGCAGTCCTTTTTACGGAAGCGCTGGAACTGGGGGAGGAAAAAGCCCTGCAATTCGGATATGAGGATTTCGGATACAGTGAAGTCCTACCTGCGGCGGCATCCGGGGACGGAGGATGTCCACACCTGCCCACAGTGTGGGAAAGCGGTCACGCAGAACAAAGGCAGGAAAGAAAAACGGTTCTGTTCGGACAGATGCCGGATGGGGTGGTGGAGCGCGCACCAGTCGGAGATGAATAAAAAAGCATATTACACGCTGGTATGCCAGCAGTGCGGGAAGGAGTTTGTGAGTTATGGGAACCAGGGACGGAAGTTCTGCAGTCGGGAATGCTCCGGGAAACACAGGCGGAAACCTGCCGGAGCAGTATTCGGCGGATAACCTCATCACATACCGGGTATCGCTTTCCCTGGTTGACCGGCTGGCATCGGAGGGTGCGCTCACGGCTGCGGAACGCAGGAAAGCATACACAATTATAGCCAGAAGGCACGGGCTTTCTTTGGACAGTATTTTCGCTGAAAACGCTTGATATAACTGCGGTTCAGAGTGATTAATAGGGTACGCCCGAAGTGGCAGGAATTGATACAAGGAGGGATGACAACATGGGCAGGAAAGTGACGCAGGTGGCCTTCGGCGCACCGGAGCTCCCACGGGATAAGAACGTGGCCGCATACTGCCGTGTATCGTCTGGCAAAGATGCCATGCTGCACTCACTGGAGGCGCAGGTCAGCTACTACAGCGGCCTGATCCAGAACCACAGTGGATGGGAGTACGCCGGGGTATATGCAGATGAGGCACGGACCGGGACGAAGGACACCAGGGAGAATTTTGTGCGCCTGCTGGCAGACTGCAGGGCAGGGAAGATTGACATGGTGCTGACCAAATCAATCTCACGCTTTGCCAGGAACATGGTGACGCTGCTGGAAACGGTGCGGGAACTGAAGCAGATTGGCGTGGATGTTTATTTCGAGGAGCAGAATATCCATTCGCTGAGTACGGACGGGGAGCTGATGCTGACGGTGCTTGCTTCCTATGCACAGGAGGAGAGCCGGTCGGCAAGCGAGAACCAGAAGTGGCGCATCAAGAAGAATTTTGAAGAAGGGAAACCGTGGAGCAGCGCGCTGCTCGGCTACCGAAACGTAAACGGCCGGTACGAAATCGTGCCGGAGGAAGCGGAGACCGTGCGGATGATATTTGACTGGTATCTGGAGGGGATGGGTGCGACCGCCATCAGGGACCGGCTGAACGCCATGGGCATAAAGACGAGGCTTGGGAATAAGTGGAGCAGGAGCCCCATTTTAAAGCTGCTCCGCAATTATGCATATACCGGAAATCTGCTCCTGCAGAAGACCTACCGCGAGAACCACATCACTAAGAAATGCATCATCAACCGTGGGGAAAAGCCGATGTACCATGCAGAAAACACCCATGAGGCGATCATCGACATGGACACGTTCAACCAGGTACAGGAAGAAATAAAGCGGAGGGCGGAGCATTTCAAACATAAGGAAGGGACGGAAACGCCGACATACCCTTTTACCGGTTTGGTACAGTGCAGCCGCTGTGGGAAGAATTACATCCGGTCGGGCGCACCTGCATACCGGACATGGACCTGCAGGACGCGGAGGAAAGAGGGGATGAAAAACTGCGGCGCGGACATCATCCCGGAGGATGAGCTTTTCCGGCTCACTGCCGAGGTGCTTGGCGGCGGGGTGACGGAGGATTCCGTCAGGGATAAGATAGCGGCAGTCCGGGCAGAGGAAAACCGCACCCTGGTATTCCGCTTAAAAAACGGGAAAGAAACCGTTAAACAGTGGCAGGAGCATGAAGTGGTGCATATCTGCACGGAGGAGCAGAAACGGCAGATCAGCCTGAAAAACTCCGGAAGGAAGCAGACGGAGGAACAGCGCAGACGGCACAGTGAGCGGATGAAGGAATACTGGAAGGAACGCGAATTCCCGGAGGAGCAGCGCAGGATACAGAGCGAAAAGATGAAAGCATACTGGAACGACAGGGAGGCTTCGGAGGCGCACAGGCAGACGGTGAGCCGCATGATGAAAGAAATGCGCGCAGGGAACACCGGCGCAGGGAAGGAGGGGGACGGCAATGCCTAATGTGACAGTGATACCGGCGACAAGGAACCTGCATACCGGAGTAAGGAATGACGCAGTGGCAAAGCGGAAGACCGCCGGATACGCCCGCGTCAGCACGGACAGCGAGGAGCAGCTCACCAGCTACGAGGCGCAGGTGGATTATTACACCAACTACATCAAGTCCCGGCCGGAATGGGAATTCATAAACGTCTATACGGACGAGGGCATAAGTGCAACCGATACAAGGCACCGGAGCGGTTTTAACCAGATGGTGCAGGATGCGCTGGACGGAAAAATAGACCTCATTGTGACCAAATCCGTGAGCTGCTTCGCAAGGAACACGGTGGACAGCCTCACCACGGTCCGGAAGCTGAAGGAGAAAGGCGTGGAGGTTTATTTCGAGAAGAAAGACTTCTATACGGCAAAATCCCTCGAAAATGCCGCAGTTACGGCACTTTCGAGGGTTTCTTGGTGTTTAGGTGGTGTTTGAATTTATGTGACGGCACGAAACGAAACACTATGTTGTATCGGATCAAATCACTGTTTTTGTAATCGGATTTGTAACTCCTGAAAACTCTCCAATGCGCTTTGCAGATTTTCGATAATGTCTACAGCGAGTTCATCTGGTGCAGGGAGGCTGTCCAAATCAGCGAGAGATTTATCCTTAATCCAGAAAATATCAAGGCTTGTCTTATCACGCTGCAAAATTTCATCTACAGAAAACCTCCGCCAGCGGCCGTCGGGATTTTGCTCTGACCAAGTTTCTCGGCGTTCATGACGATTGAGGGGATTGTAGCAGGCTATAAAATCAAGCAGGTCTGCGTCGGTCATGGGGTGTTGTTTCAAGGTAAAATGCATATTCGTGCGAAAATCGTAAATCCATACTTCCTTCGTTTGCCGCTCTGGGCTGGCTGGGTGCTTATCAAAGAAAATAACATTTGCTTTTACACCAGGCTTATAGAATATTCCTGTCGGCAAACGCAAGATGGTATGTAAATCGGTAGTTTCCAGCAGCTTTTTCCGCACAATCTCTCCGGCTCCGCCCTCAAACAGAACATTATCCGGTACAACAACTGCCGCCCTGCCTGTGACCTTTAAAATAGTATTGATATGCTGCACAAAATTTAGTTGCTTATTGGACGTGGTTGTCCAGAAATCCTGGCGGTTGTAGGTCAAATCCTCATTCTCCTGCTCACCCGCCTCATTTGTCACTGTAATGGATGACTTTTTGCCAAAGGGCGGATTGGTCAGACAATAATCCACGCGCCAGCCGGGATCAGTCAGCAAAGCATCACTCAATGTAATCGGAACATTTCCATAAATGTCACCGATATTGTGTAAATACAGATTCATTAAGGCTGTTTTGAAGGTAGCCTGTACAATTTCATTTCCAAAGAAGGTTTTGCTTTTCAAAAATTCCTTCTGTCCACGGTCAAGCGCATAATTTTGTGGATCAGCAATGAATGACTGACAGGCGAGGAAAAAACCTCCGCTGCCGCAACAGGGGTCTGCAACAGATTTTCCCGGTTCCGGGCGAACACAAGCTACCATCGCCTTAATGAGCGGACGTGGAGTAAAATACTGTCCGGCGCCGCTTTTGATATCCTCGGCGTTTTTCTGTAAAAGGCTCTCGTATATCTCGCCCTTGACATCAGAGGACATGGACACCCAAGTCTCCTTGTCAATCATTTGCACCACGCGGTACAGAATAGCTACATTGTTGATTTTATTGACAGCGCCCTTGAATATCTGACCAAGAATGCCGCCCTGCTCTCCCAGCTTCTCCAACGTAGCTTTGTACTGGCTCTCCAGCTCTGCGCCTTTTAGCGTGTTCATATCCGACCATGTGTAGCCTGACGGAATCCCAGTTTGCCGTTTGTATGGAGGCTTGGCATACTCATCCGACATTTTTAGGAAAATAAGATATGTCAGCTGTTCCAGATAATCTCCATAGGAAATTCCGTCATCCCGGAGAGGATTGCACAGACCCCAGACCTTTGTAATTATTGTTGATGTTTGGTCAGACATGATAGTTCTCCCTTGCTTGCTTTCTTGCCGCTATATACATTTCTTCCGTTGGATAAATCTGATTATATGGATAATCCGCAGTGCAATCCCATTCCATCATGAAATACTTTGGAAGGTATTGCTCCGCCAGCATTTGAAACTTTCTTGCTTCAGAGCAATCGGGGCCAGCAGCATTGGAATATCCTCGTATGTAGTTATCGCACACCTGCCACAAAGCAATACCATGTTTTTCAGCAAACTTGACTGCTCCGCTTTGAAAGCCTGCTGTGGATATTAAGATTCCCTTTTGAGCGCCTATGCTCTGCAATTTTCTATCAAGTGCCGCTACGATTTCACGCTCTACACTGCGGGATTGTTTTTTACACTCTATAATTACTGTATTTTTGACACCAAGCGCAGTATACTCAGCCAGTACATCAATTTGGTAAGTACCATCATCTGTTTCGACTTTTTGATCGTGAGCAATCTTAAAATTTTGAAGATGCTCTTGTTCAGCATATGATTTCAAAGTTTCCATACAAAAGATTTCAAAATTGCGAGGTTTGATATTGGTATCAAGCTCACGATATAGATTCAGGTCTGTTGTCATGCCAGTCCCCCTTCAAACGCTTTCTTCAAGATACTCTGCCGCAGGGCTTCGGCCTGTTGCAGGGCGGTGTCCACTGTTTTTTCAATGCTGTCACAGACAGATAAGCGGGATTCAATTTCAGCCACAATAGAATCCTGTATAGTTCTGTCTGCCGTAGGAACAATTACTTTTGATAGTGATTGCCCTGTTAAATGTTTAATACCAGTTCTCGTGAAATATCTGCAAAGTTGCCCTGCCTGAGCAAAAAACCACAGATAATACATATAAAATTTCGGATTTGAGTTATCTAAAAACCGCACTCTATGTAGCGCTTTCTGATAAAACAAAGAATCCTGCTTATCCCAAACTGCACATCTGCCAGGTTCTCCACCTTCGCAGATTATGAGGTCATTCAGGGAAACAGAATATTTCTCGATCTCACCGTCCTCAATCCGCATTTCTAACAAATCAGACAAATCGAAAGAAAACCACCTGACATTGATATTACGCAAGTATTTTTTATAATTTCCGGTATTTTTTTTCTTGTCCAACATTTTCCCAAGGCGGGCGTCAATAATTTTTCCAAATGGAGTATGTGTTGTGACTTTTCCAAACGCCTCTTTCAGTACTGCTTGCCGATACATTGCCAGATGCTGCTTGGTTGTTCGCAAAGTTTCCACGGCTTTGTCCAATTCGGAGAACAGTTCCTCTATGTTGGCAACGATACGCTCCTGCTCTGGAAGGGGCGGGACGGGCATTCTTATGTTGAGCAAATCTCTTTTTGCAAGACTTGGTATTGTTGTGGACTTATCCAATTCCTTAAAATTGAACATGACGCAAAAGTAATAGAGATATTTAGGATGTAGCATATCTCCTGGGGCAAGGCCGAATGCAGTGTCTACATTCCAAAAACGCTCGTTCACAAATATAGGGTTATTGATTGTCCCTTTTCGTCCAATTATAGTCGTGCCAGCTTCGCAAAGATAGTCGCGGGCAAATCCTATAGTACCTCCGCTACCATAAATTGGGTACGGACCATTCGGATCTTCAACGGCCGTTTGTTTTTTACCGCTTATTATTTGGAGAATCTCACTCCATAATTTCATTGAATACGTCATATTACGCCACCAATTCCAAGTTCATTTCTGTGAGCAATGTCTCATATCCTTCTCCAAAACATTCATAAAATCCAAGCAATCCGCCTTTGCGGTCAAATGGCGTCAAATCCAAATCCTCTGGCAGAATGCTGAGTGAGGTGATGATATGTTCCTTAATTAAGCGGAGCCAGTCCATCTGATCTTCGGTGAAATGCACCGCCCCCGTGTTCCTACGGAATGTCCACTGCATAAAGTTATAATTTACCTTATCCGCAAAGGGGGATAGATTATCCGTATAATCCATTTCAAAGCGGATCATGGAGATCAAATCCGTCATCTGAGCCATAGTACCGCGCTTGACTTTCTCCGGGCGCTTGATGGCATAACAATCCCACAGCCGTTCTACTGTGATACCTTTTGCTTTCAATTTTTCATAGAGTGTTTTCAGCTGATTAACGGCCATTGGGCGGTCAGCATACTTCTGGTCATAAATAATGCGCAGGGCGATGATCTCGTCCTTGTTTTCCTCAATAAACTCCCGAAATGTCGCAATCGCCCGGTCTGCGTTCTCCTCGCGCTGGGTGTCATATCCGGAAAAAAGGACGGTGTCGAGATTCACACTGTCTATGATTTGGTCATGGCTCCGACGCACATTTTCAATGTAATTCCGGATATCCGGGTCGTGGAAAGGCTGCACGGCTTCTGTGACCAACGCGTTCTGCGCAGCCGCAAGTTGTTCCTCTGTAGGCTTGGATACGCCTGTATCCGTCTGTGCTTGGTTCAGAATCACATCTTCATCAAAGGCGTTCAATAACCGTTCCGCTATCGTCTGGGGTGCAGCACCAACTTTTGACTCAAACATTTTTCGCTCGGAGGCTGTCAGTTGGCTATTCAAACGGATAACACGATTTGCAAGGGAAGTCAGTGTATCGGAATCCTTTGCCCCTAACGCTACATTCAGCATCAATTCCTTCATGGAAATTGTGGGCTTGCGTTCCAATGGGCGGGTGTCGCTCTTTTTGGACTTGGTAACACCCACGGTGTCTATAATCACAAAATGGTCTTTGTTCCCTGTGGCCGAGGGCGTGACTTTCTGCAAATCGTCCATGCCGAGTGTACGGGTGCCACGGCCTTTCATCTGCTCAAAATAGTTCTTGCTTCGGACATCCCTCATAAATATGAGACATTCGATAGGCTTCACATCTATACCAGTAGCTATCATATCTACGGTAACGGCGATGCGGGGGTAATAATCGTTGCGAAATGCCGATAACACATTTTCCGGCGTCAGGTCATCTTCGTGGGCGTTATAGGTGATTTTCCGGCAGAAGTCATTCCCTTCACCAAATTCTTCGCGTATGATTTGTATGATGTCATCGGCATGGCTGTCGGTCTTAGCGAAAATCAGTGTTTTCGGTACCTCTTTCCTGCGAGGGAATAGGGTAGTATACAAATTCTCCTTAAAAGAACGAATGACGGTTCGTATTTGGCTGGGATTGACTATGTCCCGGTTCAATCTGCCTTTGTTCTTCCCGGTGTAGTCCTCATCTTCATCCATTTGCTGCCATCGCTTTGCTCTGGAAAGCCGTTCACGGTATTCAATCAGCTGTTTCATTATTCTGGCGCCGTTTTTGGTTATTTCCGTTTCAATCAGAAAAATATCCTCTCCAACATTTACGCCATCAATGATAGCCTTCTCTCTGGGATATTCGCTGACTACGTTCTGATTAAAAAAGGCAAAAGTGCGCTTGTCTGGTGTTGCAGTCAGACCGATGATAAAAGCATCAAAATAGGTAAGTACCTGACTCCATACATTGTAAATAGAGCGGTGGCATTCATCTACGATAATGCAGTCAAAAAACTCCGGGGGATATTTTTTGTTATATACCATCTCTTTGGGCGCTGTGCTCTCGGCTGTGACATATTCGTTGAAAGAAGTTTCTTCTGCGCCCTCGTCCAATTCTTCACCTTTCAGAATGGAATACATCCGCTGAATAGTGCTGATGCAGATTTGCACATCATTCGGTATGAAAGAAGATTTCAGGCGGTGCACTCCATATAGCTGTGAGAAGCTGCGGGGGTCATCATTGGGCGTGTAGGCCATAAATTCCCGCTCCGCCTGTTCTCCGAGACTCTTGGTATCCACCAGAAAGAGAATGCAGTTCATCTTCCCGTATTTGAGCAGACGATAGGCTGCGGTAATGGCTGTAAAGGTCTTGCCTGCGCCTGTGGCCATCTGCACTAAGGCTTTGGGACGGTTATCAGCTAAAGAAATATCTAAATTATGTATCGCGCTAATCTGGCACCTGCGAAACCCGGTATCGTCCAATGCCGGGAAATGTTTCATATTGTTACGAACGGTATCCCCCACTGTCAGCAGCGCTTTCAAAGTTTCCGGGCGGTGAAAAGAAAACACAGTACGGGAACGGAACTTTATATCTTTATAATCAGTGAAACGCACCAGCTTGTCTGTGACCTCGTAGGCGAAACGAATCGTAAAATCCTGATGAACATATTTTAAGGCGCTGCCTGCGTACCGGGCAGATTGGCCTTCAACAACTGTGATATTTTCTCCAGTCTCACTTCTTTTTGCTTCAATCACACCGATGGGCGCGCCCTCTACAAAAAGCGCATAGTCCACCTTCCCGGTGCTGGCGGGGAATTCACGGACAGCAACGCCGATAGAAACAGATAAATTCAAACGCTTCATATCCTGAATTACCCAGCCAGACTGTTGTAACTTCTGGTCTATAACAACTCTGGCTTGTTCTTCCGGTGTCATGGTTCGGACACCTCCTCATCTTCTATAATACTCGACCATATCCTTAAAATCACAATCAAGAGCTTTGCATATTTTACCAAGCACCCTCAAAGAAACGTCCTCGTCCTTTTTCATCTTGGTCAGAGTGTTTGGCGCAATTCCTGTCACTTTACGCATATCTGTCTGGCTTATCCTTTTGTCAATTAACGATTTCCATAACGAATCATAAGATACGGACATAGTTATTCTCCAAAGGATGATGTATGACACATATTATAATGTAGCCGTGCATATCCTGTCAATTGAGATCCGCAATCAGTTGCAATATTTTCTTCATTAATCACCAGTTTACAACTTTTATAAATGATAGCCCTTTTGTTGGACAAGATATTTCAGGACTCTTATAAGAACAGATGATTTTATCATACTTTCGCTCTTTTTCACGAAAGTGGCAAAAAATACTTCCTGCCTTATCTGCTCACTGAGCGCAAACCTGAAATCCTGTACGCTTCCATTACGGTATTTTGAAAACGCCCCTTCCTGATATGGCAGCAGTTTCATTGCACAGTAAGCTATGTTGATTAAATTGATCAGCATTTCAATCCCTTTCCGGCTGCGTAACATGTAACTGCATAATGGCCAGAAGGTTTTCTGCTCATAATAGCTAACTTCAATGTTCCATCTGAATGAGTATAGAAACAAGGGGATGTAATCCATCCATGAACTCCCCGCCTGGTTTAAGGGGGCTTTTTCCTGCCATGCACAAAAAATCTGCAGCTGTGTTGGGAATACCGGCTGAAGAACAGGCGTCTGGAACCGCCTTCCTTCTCTGTGGCTGTCACATAGGCAAGAACTTCCCTTGTGCCGAAAATATTTGTAAGGACACGGCGTGCCCCAATATAATAACCGCCTATTTTTTCATCTGAAAGTATAAAATCTCTTTCCGCTGAAAGGCGTTCCCCATGTTTTGCAGGCCTTCCCCTCCTGCCTGTTGGCTGCGGTGCAAGGCCATAAAGGACAGAACCATACCTTGCATTCCCGATCAGGTCAAGGCTTGGGTATTCATCCACAACAGAAACCAAAGAGCTTTTTGTGTACCAGCTGTCACATAGGGTAATGACATTTTCCTTTCCCATTAACCCAGGCATGGCCTGCCGTACCATGGAAGCGGCAAGTTCCAGTTTGGACTCTTTTTTCTGCCACATCCGGTAAGAAAGCGGCACAGACTGGTAAACGATTTTGTCCTTATCCCATACAGGCACGCAGGGCATGACGCTTACAAAGCAGTGCCCATTCAGGTAGTTAGAGCCATTATGTGCGGCATGGTCGAAGAGTTTTGGGGCATCCTCAAATTTCTTCCCGAATTTAGGAACTATAGTGTCATCAATACATAGGAAAACGGGCTGTGTCTCAAGAGACTTCGGGACAAGCTTCAATGTCATGGAGGCTGTGACATTCATGAACCTGGAATAATCCACTTTTGCGTAGGAACAGGCATAGTAAAAGGCATTTAGGGATTTCTCAGTAATCTTTGACAGGAAATGCCTGTAAAGGAAACGGATGGAATCTGCGGATTCCAGTGTCAGTATAGAAATCAAAAGCAGGATTAATGTCTGGGCAGTGGGAGCGGAGCAAGTTTCAAAATAATTGTAGAAATATTTATAAAGTCTACCAATTAAAGTTTTTTCATTGTATAATAAGTTTGTCGTACAGGGTCACTTTCCTTTGTAATGTTTTGGTCAAATTCATTATACAACAGAAAGTCCTGTGCGGCATTTTTTTATTAAAAAAGTTGTAAACTGGTGTTCATTAATGAAATATGGATTGATTACAAAAAGGCCGGGAGAAGCGGGCGGTTGACTGAGGAATTTATGCCTGCTTCCCTCGGTTTTGCTATTCTGGGACAGGGATTATTTTGATGCGTATCTTGCTTTTGTATCGCAGACCATAGCGGGTTCGGATTGTGCCGGAGGTACAAGGGAGATATGGATGGTGCCTTCTTCGTAAGCCACCTGGATGGCGTCCCCGATGTGGAAGCCGAGCGCCTCCAGCCATTTACCCTCCATCTGTATCTTTGGCGTTTCGATGTACCCGCTGCCGAAGTAATGGTTTTTACCCTGCCGTGCGCGTGAGGAATACTGTACTTTCATTTTCTTTGTCTGCATAAGCTGCCTCCTTTTCTTTTGGTACGGACATGTTAAATCTGGTTTGGGATAATAGCAAGGTAATTCTGTGCCATAAACTGCACAAACATCCCGGCAGATGATTGTCCAGTATTTTGGGGATTTTGGCTTGCTATTCTGTGCAGACAGAGCGAACATGTACCTACCAAAACGAAGGAGGGCATACATATGCAGATGAATATTAAATTTGAACTGAAGCCAAAACAGCGGCCGAAGCTGGCGGAGGAGATCGCCACGGCACTGCACACAGTCCCATGCTACCAGAAAGCGCCGAGCCTGGCCTATAAGATTGGTGACTGCACATTGGAAAGGGATGGGACGCTCCGCATCCCGGACAGCGTGAACAGGGGAACAGTGAACAGCCTTTTAGAACATCTAAAAGAAAAAGGGTTCACAGGCGAAGCGGAGCAGACAGAGGACAGGCTGACCGTCAGCATCCTAAAGGATTTGTTCACACAGGGGGCATTGGAGAACCTTGCAAAGCTGGTGGAGAACAAGGGCGGGCTGATGGCGCGGGCTTTCCAGTCTGATGAAATCCGCCTTACGGTCACGGAGGATGCGGTCAGCTTCCCGTGGTTCCCATTCACGGCCAATCCGGACGAAACGGCGGCCTATACGGAATTCGTGGAAAAGCTGTGCGGGATGGCAAGGCGCGTGAAGCGTGTGTCCGGCAGGCCGACGGAAACGGACAATGACAAATACGCATTCCGCTGTTTCCTGCTCCGGCTCGGCTTTATCGGGGATGAATATAAAGCTGCCCGAAAAATCCTGCTGAAGAACCTCACGGGTAACTCGGCTTTCCGGCATGGGAAATAAATACCATAGATTTTGGAAATGCCCTGCACCCATAAATTGGAGATGCAGGGCGTTTTCCGTAGTGTCACTTTGTCTGTTGGCGGATGCCTATGCAACCTTTATCTGCAAAGTTTTGACGGCCTCCGGGCGGGTGATCCGACCGTCCAGGAACTCATAGGCAAGGTAGCCTGTCTGGTGCTGGAGGGTGAACCGTTCCGTCAGCGTCCGCACGGACAGCGGGAGGCGGTTCACGATCCAGTAGTGGCTGAAATCCCCAAATGCAACGGGCAGGCTGCCCGGTGCGGCAGATGGCATGAATTCCGAGGTATGCACGGGTTTTCCAAAAATCGTGTCGCTGTTATGGTTCCATAGGTAGCTGCCACTGTTATCCTTTAATGTGCGGAGTGCAAGGGCAGTCTCGTCATTCATGATCCACACGCCGTTTTTGCGGTATTCCGGCTTGACGGAAAGGTACAGCTCTGCCATATCGTCAAAGCTGATCTCTGTGGTTCTGCTTCTCCCTCATATAATCTTTTGGCGCAGGCATTTCCACACACTCCAGCGCGGCGGTTTCCGGCGCGCCCATCACCATGAGCGGGCGCTTGCCCGGATTGCCCGCGCCTATTTTTTCTGCCAGGGCCTTAGGCGGCCGTCCGCCTGTGCCCGGCATTGGCCCTCTTTTCCCCATATGCTGCTCCTTTCCGGGAAGATTCCCTAAAAACTTATGGGGTTAATACCCCAAAAACTTATGCGGTTTTTGTGCGTGTGCCTGCCCGCCCGTCAGGCAGGAGGGCAGGCACAGAGGTGAAGGTCGCCCCTGCGGTTAATAGATGCGGAAGCGGTTGCTGACGCCGCTCAGGCAGAGACCGGCCTTGCGGTCATGCTCATCCGTCCAGCGGGTAAGGACGCGGCGGATGATGTAGTCCTCCATGTCCCTGTAATGCAGGAAATGCACGCTGTACATCGTGCCGATGATGCTCCATGCGGCTGGCTCCGGCTTTTTGCTGCACATGACCATCAGCGGCATGCATCCAGGCGTTGCCAGCAGGTCAAACGGCTGGTAGTGCCGGGTACTGTTGTCGTAGCTGTCCAGGAAGCTCAAGTCCATCTGGTATTTTTGTTTGGTGTTAGTATATAAGTGTGGACAGAAAAAGTTGAACAACCTATACTATCAAGTGAAAGAGCAAAGGAGACGTTCAACATGGCGAAAAACCAAAAATCTTACACTCCGGAATTTAAACAACAGATTGTGGATCTGTATAATGCCGGAGGAACCTCGTATCCACAACTGGAACGTGAATATGGCGTAAATCGGAGTACAATTAGCGGCTGGGTAAAGCAGCTTTCCCCTATCAAGGTATCAGATGGGGAAACGGTATCCCTCAAGGAGTATAAGGCTCTCCAGAAAGAAATCCAGCGCCTTAAGACCGAGAACGGAATATTAAAAAAAGCGACCGCCATATTCGCGAAAGAACAATAGCCGAGATTGTGACTTTTATCCAAGACAACCTAAACCATTACACGGTATCCCAGCTTTGCAGTGCTTTGAAATTTCCAAGGAGTACTTATTACAAAGCTTTGGTCAGTGTACCCTCAGACAGACAGGAGGAATATGAAGAATTCAGCCATAAAGTGAAACAGGCTTACGATGATTCAAAACGGAGGTATGGCGCCGTCAAAATATGCCGTACCCTCAATGACAATGGGACACCCTGCAGCGTAAAGCGTGTCCAGAGGCATATGGCAGAACAAGGGCTGAGGTCTGTAGTGGTAAAAAAGTATAACCACAATGCAAGCCATGGGGCTGTCCCTGATGATAAGGTAAATATCTTGGGACGTGATTTTGAAGCAGAAACCATCAATCAGAAATGGTGTACGGATATCACCTATACCCATGTGCTGAAAGAAGGATGGACCTATCTGGCTTCCGTAATGGGCCTGTGCAGCCGCAAGATTACCGGGTATGCCTATGGGACATCCATGACAGCGGAGCTGGCAGTGGAAGCGGTAAAGAATGCCTGCCTGAATGCCAGAGACACGCAGGGAATCATTCTCCACAGTGGTCTGGGCAGTCAGTACACAAGCCAGGCATTTGAGAGTTATCTGGGCAGCCATGGAATGATCCATTCATTCAGCCGTAAAGGGAATCCCTATGACAATGCCTGCATAGAATCCTTTCATTCCGTATTGAAAAAGGAAGGGATCCATCTTCACACATATCAGGATTCCAGAGAAGCCCGAAGGGCAATTTTTGAATACATAGAGGGCTGGTATAACCGAAAAAGGATTCACAGTGCCATCGGCTATATGACACCCCAGCAAAAGGAGGATGAGGAATTAAAAAAATCAGCATGAACTTTCAACTTTTTGTGTCCAAAGTATTGACATAGGTCCAGGCAGAAAACAAGATACCAGTGGAACGTGGAGGCAATCCGGCTGTTAAAGCAGATAGAGCATGAGGGCAGGACTGCCACACCGGAAGAACAGAAGGTGCTTGCCCGGTATGTAGGATGGGGCGGCATAGCGCAGGCTTTTGACGAAAGGAATGAGGGCTGGCAGAAAGAGTATGCAGAACTGAAAGAGCTTCTTTCCACGTCGGAATATGCGGATGCAAGGGAGACAGTCAACACGGCATTTTATACTTCCCCTGTCATCATGCAGGCAGTTTATGGCGCACTGGATAAATTCGGTTTCCGTAAAGGGACTATTTTAGAGCCGGCACTTGGTGTCGGTCATTTTTTTGGGACATTGCCTGAAAACATGCAGGAAAGCAAGCTCTACGGCGTGGAAAAGGACGACATCAGCGGGCGGATCGCAAAGCTGCTGTACCCAAAAGCACAGATAAAGGTAAGGGGGTTTGAGGAAACACAATACCCTGACAACTTTTTCGATGTTGCGGTGGGCAACGTGCCTTTCGGGGATTACAAGCTGTATGATGCGAAGTATGCAAAGCACAATTTCCGTATCCATGATTACTTTTTCGCAAAGGCGCTGGATAAGGTCAGACCGGGCGGCATTGTGGCATTCATCACAAGCAAGGGAACGCTTGACAAGGCGAACCCTGCGGTAAGGAAGTACCTTGCGGAACGGGCGGAACTGCTCGGCGCAATCCGCCTTCCCAATACAGCTTTCAAGGACAGTGCGGGAACCGATGTAACAAGCGACATCATATTCCTGCAAAAGAGGGAGCGCAAGATCGTGACGGAGCCGGACTGGGTGCATCTTGGCAGGACAGAGGACGGCATTGCGGTCAATTCCTATTTTGTGGAACACCCGGAAATGATGCTCGGAACAATGGAGTACGATACACGCATGTTCGGCAATGGCAGCAAATACACAAGCTGCATCAACCATGACGAGAACTTTGATCTTAAATCTGCACTGGAAACAGCGGTAGGGCAGCTTTCCGGCAGGATAACCGACGTGGCGGAACTTGCGGCGGAAGAGGAAAACACGGAGGACATCATTGAGGCAGATCCCGACGTGAAAAATTACACTTATACCTTTGTGGACGGAAAGCTCTATTACCGTGAAAATTCAGTCATGTACCGCAAGGAAGTGTCGGCTATGGCAGAGGAACGCATCCGGCATATGGATGAAATCAGGACAATCACAAGACAGATTATCTTTATCCAGACGGAAGGGTGCAGCAGCGAGGAACTGGCTGCACAGCAGAAACTTCTTAATGAAAAGTACGATGCCTATGTGAAACAATACGGACCGCTGACCGGGCGGGGCAATGGGCAGGCTTTCCGTGACGATGCGGATTACCCTCTGTTATGCTCCCTTGAAGTTGTGGACGAAGATGGGAGGGTGGAAAAAGCGGATATGTTCTACAAGCAGACGATCCGTGCGAAGAATCAGGTGGAGCGTGTGGAAACGGCGGTGGAGGCGCTGAATGTGTCCGTCAATGAGTTCGGGACAGTCAATATCCCGTTCATGTTGAGCATTTATGAGCCTGACATCAGTAAAGAGATGGAAAGCCTGCCGGAAGGCAGCACACTTTCGCCGGATGCGGAGGCGGAAGTAAAGAGGGCGGTACTTTTAAAAGACCTTGAGGGACTTGTATATCTGGAACCAACGGAATACAACCCGGACAATTTGAACATGGGCTGGAAAACGGCGGATGAATACCTGTCCGGAAACGTGCGTGACAAGTTAAGAATTGCGGAAGTGTACCAGAAAGAGAACCCGGAGTTATTCGGCGCCAATGCACAAGCATTGAAAACTGTGCAGCCGGAGCGCCTTGATGCGTCTGAAATTGACGTGCGTATCGGAACCACATGGATTGAGCCGCAGGATTATGAGGAGTTCATCTATGAGCTGTTGAAAACGCCTCCCAGGGCAAGGGCAATACGGTCACAATTTGTAAATACAGGCATACAGGTAAAACTCAACAGCTATAACATGAACTGGTTCATTGAAAGAAAAAGCATGGACAACAGATCCGTTGCGGCAACGGAGACTTACGGCACAAAACGGATTGACGCCTATTCTATCTTTGAGGAAACCTTAAACCTGCGAACCGTTACTGTACGTGACAGGATAGACGACGGGGAGGGTAAACATCATTACGAGGTAAATAAGAAAGAAACCATGCTTGCAAGGGAAAAGCAGAACCAGATGAAGGAGATGTTCAAAAGCTGGATATTCAAGGATCAGGAGAGGCGGCAGAAATATGTGGATTATTACAATGAGACATTCAACAATATCCGCCTGCGGGAATATGACGGCTCACACCTGACATTCCCCGGCATGAACCCGGAAATCAAACTGCGTGACCACCAGAAAAACGCAGTCGCAAGAGTCCTTCTCGGCGGGAACACGCTGCTTGCGCACTGTGTAGGAGCCGGGAAAACATTTACCATGATGGCGGCATGTATGGAACAGCGGCGGCTCGGTCTTGCCAACAAGAACGTCATTGTAGTGCCAAAGTCCATCGTGGGGCAGACGGCAGGGGAGTTCATGAGGCTGTACCCGTCTGCAAATATCCTTGTGGCAACGGAGCGTGACTTTGAGAAAAGCAGGAGGAAACAGTTCGTATCCCGCATTGCAACCGGGGATTATGACTGCATTATCATGTCCCACTCGCAGTTTGAGAAGATACCGATCTCAAAGGAGCGGAAAGAGCGTATGCTGCAGGCGCAGATACAGGAAATCTCCTATGCGGTTGATGAAATCAAGGCGGAAAAAGGGGAGCAGTGGACCATCAAGCAGATGGAGGCACAGAAGAAAAAACTGGACGAACAGCTAAAGGCGCTGACAGAAGAAAGCCGCAAGGATGACCTGATCACGTTTGAGGAACTGGGCATTGACTCCGTCATGGTGGACGAAGCGCATCATTTTAAAAATTTGTCGATTTTTTCCAAAATCAACAATGTATCAGGCATATCCAGCACTGGTTCCAAAAAGGCAATGGATATGTACCTGAAATGCCAGTACCTCGATGAAATCAACGACGGCAGGGGCATTGTGTTCGCAACCGGAACCCCGGTAAGCAATACCATGTGCGAACTGTATGTCATGCAGCTTTATCTTCAGAAGAGGACATTGGAGCGCATGGGTATTTATCATTTCGATTCATGGGCGTCGAATTTCGGTGAGGTGACAACCGCACTGGAACTGACCGTGGAAGGCAGCGGGTTCCGGTTCAAGAGCCGTTTCAACAAGTTCACAAATGTGCCGGAGCTTATGACTTCGTTCCGTGAAGTGGCGGATGTGCAGACTTCCGATATGCTGAACCTTCCCGTGCCTGCATTAAGGGAAGGGAAGCCGATCATCGTGGAAAGCGAGCCGGACTGGTATGTGAAGCAGGTTATGGAAGAATTTGCGAAACGTGCGGAGAAGATTCATGGAGGCGGCGTCGATCCAAGCGTGGACAATTTCTTAAAAATCACAGGGGAGGCAAGGCTTTTAGGTACTGACGCTAGACTTCTGGAACTGGATGCGCCGAACAACCCGGATGGGAAACTGAATAAGGTAGCAGCGAATGTGGCAGCCGAATATTTTGCCGGAAACAAAGACGGTAAAATCGGTTGCCAGCTTATTTTCTCGGACATCGGCACACCGAAAACGGCATGGACTCCGGACTGGGCGGAGCGTATAAAGAACAGCGGCCAGTTTGACATTTACAATTACCTGAAAACCGAACTGGTGAAACAGGGAATCCCGGCAGAGGAGATTGCCTTCATACACGACGCAAAGACCGATGCACAGCGGGAGGCGCTTTTCAAGGATATGAGGAGCGGTAAAAAGAAGATACTGATCGGCTCCACGGACCAGTGCGGGACGGGCGTAAACGTGCAGACACACATTACGGCAATGCACCATGTAGACTGCCCGTGGAAGCCCTCCTGAGTAGAACGGATTTTGCGGACATTCAAATAAAAAAGAATGTGGAGGAAACAGACAATGGCAAAGACGATTTTTGAGGAATGGGGCGGCAAATACGAGCGGCAAGGAGATTACTTAATCCCGTGCTTAACCGTACCCGCCGAAGAAGAACAGCCGATAGGCACATGGGGACAGCGGCATCTGGACTATCTGAAGCAGTATCGCAAAGTTACATACACCAATCTTCTCACAAGCGGCAGGCTGAACACTTACCTTGCCGACATTGACAGGCAGGCGCAGGAACGCTTTGAAAGGCTCATAGATGGCATGAAACAGGTACAGGGCATAACAGAACAGCTAAAGGCAGAAAACGCCCTAGAATGGACAGGGCGGCTCAATAACATAAGGGCATGTGTAAGGGAGATTGTGAACGAGGAAATTATTTTTGCATAAAGCAAGAACGGCAGGGAGAAATCTCTGCTGTTTTCTTTTAGAGAGTAATGATTTACAATCTAATTGTTGATATTATTCGTTTGGACGGATATAATAAAAATATTCTATTTGAGGAGGTTAAGTTATGTTTGAGTATATGACGGCACAGGAAGCTGCTGAGCGTTGGTCAATTTCAGTGCGGCGTGTGCAGCGGCTTTGTAAGGAAAACAGAATCGAAGGTGTATTGAATGTTAATCGGGTATGGCTAATTCCTAAAAATGCCTTAAAGCCTGCTGATGGAAGATATAAAATAAATAAAAAACAGATGGAGTTGAATAAGCATGAAAAATATTTTAATTATTGATGATGATAAAGATTTATGTAGTTTGTTAGAGCGTGAACTCAAAAAAGAAAATTTCAATAGTATTGTATGCCATGATGGACAAACAGGCCTTGATGCTTTTAAAACACAAAATTATCAGCTTGTAATTCTGGATATTATGCTGCCTGTCATGAATGGATATGATGTCTTGACTGAAATAAGAAAGTTAAATAATGTTCCCGTTTTAATGCTGACTGCAAAAGATTCTGAAATTGATAAGGTATCTGGATTGAGATTAGGTGCTGATGATTATATAACGAAACCATTTTTAATAGCTGAATTTATTGCTAGGGTGCAATCTCTTATCCGAAGGTTTACAGTATTTAACCATAGTGCAGAGGAGAAAATAATCTTGAGTTTTAAGGGATTGGATATAGATGTATTGTTAAGGGCTGTGCTCATCAATAATAATCCCATATACTTAACAGCCAAAGAATTTGATTTATTATATTTTCTTGCGTCTAACCAAGGAAAGGTATTTACAAAAGAACAAATTTACACACACGTTTGGAATAATGACTATTCTTATGATGATAGGAATATCATGTCATTTGTTAGCAAACTGCGTAAAAAAATAAAAAATGAAAAACTTCATATAGATTATATTCAAACTGTTCACGGAATAGGCTATCGTTTCAGTTTGGAGGTTTGAATATGATTTATCTGCTGATATTTCTCTGCTTTATTATTATTTTACTGCTTCACCATAATTTATCAAACAAGAAAAAAATACAGGAAATTGTTAAAATTCTTGATGATATTTATTCTGGAAACTTAGACAGACGATTGGTTACTGATGAAAATTCAGAAATAAGCAGCCTTGTTTATAAAATCAATGAAATCGTAATCAAGGATAAGCATAAATTGTCAGAATTTAATAAAGCAGAAAAGGCGTATAAAAAATTGGTTACCAGCCTATCTCATGATATCCGTACACCATTATCTACCCTTATTGGGTATTTAGAGGTGTTAGAAAAGGATACTATGAGTTATGAGGAACAACAAAGATTTATACAAATTGCTAAAGAAAAGGCTTTAAACTTAAGTGCCTATATTCAGTCTTTGTTTGATTGGTTAAAACTAGAGTCTGGAGAGTGGACTTATGATTTTAAAGAAGAAAATATTTGTGAGCTAACACGTCTGGTTCTTGCTGATTGGATAATAAAATTTGAGGGAAATAATATCAATTTCAATTTTGATATTCCAGAAAAAGCGTTATTTATTCTGATTGATAAAAATGCTTATGATAGAATTATCAATAACCTGTTGGCAAATATGATTAAACATAGCCATGCAAACAAGCTTATGGTACAGGTTACTGAGGAAATAAGCGAAGTGCAAATAACAATCTCTGATAATGGTGTTGGAATAGACGAAGCAGAGTTACCGTTTATATTTGACCGTTTGTATAAATGTGATACTTCACGTACAGAAAATAGTAATGGTTTAGGATTAGCGATTACAAAAGAATTGACGATTGCACATAATGGGACAATTAATGTAATCAGCGGTTATGGAAAAGGAACAACTTTTAAATTAAGATTTCCAAAAAACATGAAAAAAGCATAATTACGGCAAGGTTTTGGCAAGGTTTATGTGATTTAATTGTAAAGAAAGAGGAGGCAGAAAAATGGAAAATCAGATTATTCTTGCCACAAAGCAACTGACAAAAAAATATGGAGATGTTAGGGCTGTTGAGCAAATAAATTTGAATGTTAAAAAAGGTCGCATATATGGCTTGCTAGGAAGAAATGGAGCTGGCAAGACTACCATAATGAAAATGGTTCTTGGACTTATTTCTATTTCGGAAGGAGAGATAGAAATTTTTGGTGAGCGGCTAAAAGGAAATGAAAAAAGTATTTATACACGGATAGGCTCTATTATAGAAACACCTAGTTTTTATTCTTATTTGACAGGGACAGAAAATTTAGAAATATTTTCAAGGTTACGAGGAACAATCAAAAAGAATGCTGTAAAAAGTGCATTAGAAGTGGTTGGGCTTCCTTATAAGGATAAGAAACCATTTGTTTCATATTCATTAGGCATGAAACAACGGCTTGGAATTGCCAATGCCATAATGAATGACCCAGAGATTTTAATATTGGATGAACCGACAAATGGACTTGACCCCGTGGGCATAGTTGAAATAAGAAGATTCTTGCAGACATTGTGCCACGAACAAGGAAAAACTATTATTATTTCAAGTCATATTTTATCTGAAATTGCCTTACTTGCAGATGATATAGGGATAATACATGACGGTCATTTATTGAAAGAATTTTCTATGAATGAATTAGAAGAAAAGAACAAAAGGTTTATTGAAATTAAAGTGAATTCTGTCACTAAAGCCACACAATTATTAGAAAATATGATGAAATGTAAAAATTATACCGTCACAGATAAAAACTGTATTGAAATTTATGATGAAAATTTAAATACAGAGGAAATAGCAGATTGTTTAGTGTCTCATGGAATCGGTTTATCATCATTAGTTTTCAAACATGAAACATTAGAAGATTATTTTACTTCTTTGACTGGAGGTGCAAAATTTGAATAATGCATTTCAAACGGAAATTTTAAAATTAAAGAAAAATAAAATGGCTTTTATTGGTTTTGTATTTACTATTTGTATTCCTGTTTTATTGGTTTTAAAAGCTGTATTCCTTGATAAAATCAAAATTGATTATCACGAATGGATACAGACAGTTTTCATGTTAGTAAATTTGGTTTTGCCTATCATGAGCGGCTTTTTTATAACCCAGTCAATGCAAAAAGAATATGGAGAAAAAACAATTATCAATATTATTACTGCACCTGTAAATAGAAAGGTATTTGTATTTAGCAAAATTACCGTTTGGTTTTTCTGGTATGTAGTAGTTATGATTGTTACTGAGTGCTTGACAATCTTAGGTTCATTAATTTTGTTTCATTCACAAGTTACATCTTCTGCTATTTGTTTTACAATACAGTTGTTTACAAAAATTGGTCTTTTAAGTTATATTGCGTTTTTACCAGTCATTTGGATTGCTATAAGGCAGCGGACTTTGTTTTATCCAACCATGCTATCTGTATTATTTTTCGTATTATTGCAATGTGCTGGTTCTCAAGTATCGGAAGAATTGCTTCCAGTAGCATGTTTTGTCCCGTGGCTTGCTATACAAATATCTGCAATGCTGCCAGCAAATAGTCAATACCTATATATATGTATAGCTTCAATACTATGCTCTGGACTGCTTGGAATTATTTTAGCAATTTTTGAATTTAGGACACAAGATTTATAGAAATTTAAAGTCTTGGCTTGTAACCACAGTATGCTGATTTAATACATAAAGGGGGCTGTTTGTAATGTTTGAGGAATGGATACTTTGTCCAATTTGCCGAAGTAAAACACGCAACAGGATTAGGGAGGATACCGTTTTGAAAAACTATCCTCTCTACTGCCCGAAATGCAGGCAGGAAATATTGATTGAAGTAGCAAATTTAAAAATAACAGTCATCACAGAGCCAGACACACAGATGCAGAGCCGATGAACTTGTGAAATAAAATCACAGTTCGTTGGCTCTGTTTTATTTCATAAGGTTTTAAGGCAAACGCCCACCATATAAAAAAACGGCGTGTGGTGGGCGGTATTGCTATGCCCGAAAAGACTTAACAGACACTCTCCAGACCTGTTTTGAAGTTGGGAGGGATTTTTTTATGTCCTTTTTTCGGTCAGTAACTTATCTGCTCATACAACGCAGAGTTTATCCATACATAGCATATCGGGGAATGGCAGGAAGCCAGTTAAAAAAATCCCTGCTTATGCAACGCTACTTCTCACCATGAAACCAGAAGTAGAATCTCCGCTTAACAGAATATGTATCTCCTATAACCGTAGAGGTCACAGAGCCTTTGCGGTTTTTCTTTTGTCGTTTTTTATCGGATTGTGCCGTAGGGCTGTATCTGCTGTTGGCTGTCGCTCCCCACCCTCTCCATCTGGATTTTACATTTCAAAAATTCAGATTGGAGGAAAGTACGGTGAAGTATGCACCAAGAAAAGTATATATCAAAGAAAGTGGTAATTATGTAGAACTGTCCTATATGGACTTCTGCCGCCGCAGGCAAGCCGACCAGAGTTACATGGACAAGCTGTTTATCCCCGTGCAGGGCTGTCTGATTGAAGCCGTGCGGGAACAGTACGCAGATTTCTACAAGGAGAAAGAGCGGTGGCGTTATCTGAAAAAACTGGACACGAACCACAAGCTGCTCTCATTGGAGGGATTTATAGACAGTGAAGGGAATATGCTTGACTTCGTTATTGATGAAACGGTGGACGTTGCGGAAACCGTTGTCCGTGCGGTGATGGTGGACAGGCTGAAAGCCGCCCTGCCTTTGTTGTCGGACAGTGAACAGACGTTGATACGAGCAATCTTCTTTGAGGAACTTTCCGAGAGGGAAGTCGGGTTGCGGTTAGGCGTGACACAGAGCGTTGTGAACAAACGCAAAGCCAAAATCCTTGCGAAGCTGAGAAAGATAATGGAAAACAAAATTTAAGGTGTTCAGCCCCCTTGTTTTTTCCTTTTGGAAAATGAGGGGGCTTTTTCCTGCCCTCTCAATCAATTCTGATTGGAGGAAATAAGGATGGCATACAACCACGGACGGGAGGACAGGAAATGGCGTATCTGGAAAGAAGCGGAAGAAAAGATTTTGCGTGAGTGTGGCGTTGATGAAGCGGTCATTGAGCAAATCCGCACAGACGACAGGGCAGATTTTAATTCCAACAGGCGGTTTTACCGATGGGCGAGCGACTTTGGCGAGTACCTTGAGGGCATGGCGGACAGGGAGAAGCAGGCGGAGATAAAGTCTGTTGCTGAATTACTGGACGAGATTGAGAGCGAAACTCTGTACCTTGCCTTAATCACGGTGGACAGGCGCACGTTACAAATCGTCCTGCTGAAAATGCAGGGCTATTCCACAAAGGAGATTGCCCCGCTTGTGCATTTAACGGCAGGGGCTATTTATGCGAGGTTAAACCATCTGCGGAAGAAGCTGCGGAAAATTTTATAAGTGTCTCATATATCCTGCTTTCCTATGGGCTATCGGGTGAGGGGCAATCCTCTCATTCAATTCTTTTCGGGAGGAAAGCAGGATGGCATATAGGGATAAAACATACACGCTTCGGGAGGAATCCACGGAAAGCGGCGAAAGGTATTTTATTAGTTTTAAGGACGGGCAGGGGGAACACCACGAACTGGAAGTATCAGAACAATTATTCATTGAATTTAGGCAGATGGAGCGCAGGAACAGGAACCTTCAGCAATGGAACCAGCGGCACAGGGAGTTTAACGAGGTATGGGACGAAACGCTTTACAGACGGGCGTTGCGTGTTCCTAAATCGCTTGATGAAAGAATGATGGAGAAAGAACGGAATGAAATATTCGCTAAAGCGGTTGCCCGACTGCCAGAGATACAAAGGCGGCGTTTCCTGCTCTATTATGAGTATGATTTTAACTTTTACCAAATCGGCGAAATGGAGCATTGTACCGCTTCCGCTGTCCAGAAGTCTGTTTCGGTTGCAAGGGAGAAAATTAAGGCGGAAATGAGGAAGTACTTCCAACCGTGACCGCCACCATCCGAAAAGGAATCCGCTCTTTATCGGCATGGGACTGGCGGCATTACATACTCTCATTTCATTTTGTGGGAGTAAATCTATTTTAAGGAGGTCACACCTATGTGCAACAAAACCAAAGACACCGCCCGAAAGGAGGAATCCCATGCAGAAGCTTAAGACGGTCAACGCAGACACGCTCCTCTATGAGCCGCTTGAGAAGCCGTCCTTTGTGGTGGACGGTCTGATACCCACGGGCTTAACCCTGTTCTGCGGCGCACAGAAAATCGGCAAGAGCTGGCTCATGTTAAAGCTTTGCCTTTGCGTGTCGCAGGGAATCCCTTTGTGGGATATGCCGACACGGGAGGGCGATGTGCTTTACCTCTGCCTTGAGGACACGTTCTGCCGCATACAGGACAGGCTGTTCCGCTTGACGGACGAAGCAAGCGGGCGGCTTCATTTTGCAGTGGCAAGCGATAAGCTGTCAGACGGTCTTATCGTGCAGTTGGAGGATTATCTGAAAGAATATCCCGACAGCAGGCTCATTGTGATTGACACCCTGCAGAAAGTCCGCACCGCATCCAAAGACAACGCCTATGCAAGCGATTACGGGGACATCTCCCTTATCAAAGACTTTGCCGACAGGCATTCTCTGGCGGTTATCGTCGTACACCACATCCGAAAGCAGAATGACAGCGACGTGTTCAACAAAGTGTCTGGCACGACGGGATTGACGGGGAGTGCGGACGCTACCTTTGTTTTGGAACAGGAAAGCCGTGCGTCCAATGCCGCAAGGCTGTATGTGACGGGCAGGGACACGCCCTATCAGGAGTTCACGCTCCGCTTCCGAATTTGCAGTTGGGAACTGGTGGAGCGGAAAGAGCAGGAACAGCTTGCCAAAGAAGCGATACCAGACATTCTTTTTCGGATTGTAAATTTCATGCAGGACAAAGGGGAATGGACTGGCACAGCCACGGAGTTACTGGACGCTCTGGGGGAAACGGAAACAGCGGCAAATGTCTTGACAAAGTGGATGAACGAGTACCGCCTTGGCTTCCTGCTTGAAAACCATATCCGTTATGATTTCAGCCGCAGGAGCAGCGGGCGAATGATTTCCCTTGCCGTTGCCACCGACATTTAAACCTATGTGACATCGGCGGCTCTGCCCCATGCGTGACGGTCATGACGATGATGACGGTGATTTTGGGATACTCCGCCGCTGTCATCCCTACGGGAGAACACCCCGTAAACGCAAAATGCAGGCGTGGGCATTACTCGCCCTTTTCGGCTCGTAAAGCCACCCCTGCGGTCAGAAAAATCCCCCGATTTTTCCGACTGCGTTTACAGGGTGTAACACACTACACTTTGCCCTGCAAAGTCGTGTGCCAGACGTTCCCTCTGGACTCCCTTATGGCAGGGCTTCGCCCTGCTTATCCTACGCTTTCCGCTTCGGATAAAAGGATGGCGGCATGACGGTTACGGCTCTTTTGAGGGGGTATCCCAAAAACACCGTCATAACCGTCATGACCGTCACGCACCAAAGACAGGAAGTGACAGTTACCCGCCGAAAGAAAGGAAGATGAACTATGCCCTATGCAATCCTGCGTTTCCAGAAACGCAAAGCAGGCGGCGTTGCGGCTTGTGAACGCCACAACGAGCGGAAGAAAGAAGCCTATAAAAGCAACCCAGACATTGACGTGGGACGCTCCAAAGATAACTACCATCTTGTGAAGCCGCCCCGTTACACCTACAAGAAAGAGATAAACCGAATGGTAGCCGAAGCGAGCTGTAAGGTAAGAAAAGACAGCGTGATGATGGTGGAAACACTCATCACCGCTTCGCCAGAATTTATGAACAGCCTGCCGCCCGAAGAACAGAAAGCGTATTTCCAGACGGCTCTTGACTTCATTTCGGAGCGTGTGGGGAAAAAAATATCCTCTCCGCTGCCGTCCACATGGACGAGAGGACACCCCATATGCACCTATGCTTTGTACCCATTACTCCCGACGATAAGCTGTCAGCGAAGTGTATCTTAGGCAACCAGAAATCCTTATCCGAGTGGCAGACCGCCTACCATGAGCGTATGTCCACACGGTGGAACGAATTAGAGAGAGGTCAATCCTCAATGGAAACCAAGCGGAAGCATATCCCCACATGGCTCTATAAACTGGGTGGCAGGCTTGATAAACAGTATGAAGAAATCGTGTCTGCCCTCTCCGACATCAACGCCTTTAACGCAGGGAAAAAGCGTGACAAGGCTCTGGAACTGATTGCGGCATGGCTCCCAGACGTGGAGAAATTCTCTAAGGAAATCGGAAAACAGCAAGCGTATATCGACAGCTTGAAAAAAAGAATCGGGCAGGAATCCGACTATGCGGGGCGTATGCGTGATGAAAAGTACGAACAGGAATTAAAGGTACAGAAAGCCAACCAGAGGATATTTGAGTTGCAGAAAACTAATCAGCAGATGGAAAAGTTATTGAAAAAGATACCGCCATAAGTATTAGAGGAATTGCAGAAAAGCAATCGGAATAGAGCGAAAGAAAGGTAGAAATGTGAATGAAGAAACAGGATTTTAAGGTATTAAAGACCACAGATTTATATCCGTTTCCCAACAATCCTTTTCATGTGGTGGAGGATGAAATGCTGTCAGAGTTAGCGGAAAGCATTAAGGAGTTTGGAATCGTAACGCCGATAATCACACGCCCGAAAGAGGACGGGAATGGTTATGAAATCATTGCAGGACAGCGGCGTGTGCGTGCTTCGGAGCTTGTAGGGATAAACACAATCCCCGCCTTTATCCTGCCCTTAGACCGTGACCGAGCCATCATCACCCTTGTGGACAGCAATTTGCAACGAGAAAATATTCTACCGAGCGAGCGGGCATTTGCCTACAAGATGAAATCCGAAGCTATGAAGCGGCAAGGTTTCCGCACAGACTTAACCTCGTCACAAGTTGGGACGAGGTTGCGGACGGATGATAAAGTGGCACAGGGCTTCGGCGTTGGCAGGATGACCGTGCAGCGATTTATCCGATTGACGGAACTGATACCGCCGATTTTGCAGATGGTGGACGATGGGAAAATCGCCCTCACGCCTGCGGTGGAGCTGTCCTTTTTGAAGAAAGACAATCAGGAAAACCTTTTCGCCACAATGGAGAGCGAAGAAGCAACGCCCTCACTCTCACAGGCACAGCGGATGAAAAGCCTAAGCCAGAGCGGGCGGCTTGACATGGATATGATATTTTCCATTATGACCGAGGAAAAGGGAAACCAGAAAGAAACCGTGAAAATCGGCATGGAGCGGTTAAAGAAATACTTCCCGAAAGGCAAAACGCCGAAGCAGATGGAGGACACCATCATTAAACTTTTGGAGCGTGAATTGCAGAGGAAACGGGGCAGGGACAGCCGCTAACCTTTTCTTTTCGGGAGGTAAATATATAACTTTATCCAGATTATAAGCAAAAAGCCAAGACAGGAAAGGGGCAGGGAATGAAAGAAATCCAGTATGAGATTATAAGGGAAATCGCTGTATTGTCGGAAAGCGGCAGCGGCTATACAAAGGAAATCAATTTCATCTCATGGAATGAGAACGAGCCGAAGTATGACATCCGTAGCTTTTCCCCGAACCGTGAGAAGTGCGGCAAGGGAATCACGTTGACCGCTGATGAAGCGGCGGCACTCCTGAAAGCATTGCAGAAAGAAGTAAAGAGTGGGGATTGATTGTATCTGATTGGCAGGGCAGAGGTATTTTCATATGCTCCCACTGCCCTGTCTGGAAAGGAAGATTTGAATATGGGCGAGGATAAGACAGCGAACAAAAAGAGAAAGCGTATCGTGCCAAAAGCACGAGTGCAGGTAATTATCAGTCGGGAATATGTCGGCACACAGACCGTTACCGAAGCGTTTATCCCGATTATTTCCGAGGATATACGGAGGGAGACTGCCAAAGATGACACCTTCGACAATGAGGGCATATCCGCTTAGAATGTACGCAATGGAACATGAAATTCAGTAAAACTAAAACGGAGGAATCAAAGTATGGCAGGAATAAGAACAGAGAATCAGATTTATGAAGTCGGCGTTTACTGCCGCTTGTCAAAGGACGATGGAACAGAAAATGAGAGTGCGAGCATTGCCACACAGAAATCCATCCTCACGGATTATGTGAAAAAGCAGGGCTGGCACTTGGCAAAAACGTATGTGGACGACGGGTACTCTGGTACGAATTTCCAAAGACCGAGCTTCCAGAACATGATTAAGGATATTGAAAACGGGCTTATCAACTGCGTGATTACAAAGGATTTATCGAGATTGGGGAGGAATTACCTTGACTGCGGGTTATATCTGGAAGTCTTTTTCCCCGAAAACAATGTGCGGTATATAGCGGTCAATGATGGCGTGGACACGCTGAATAAATCAGCGATGGACATCACGCCGTTCCGCAATATCCTAAACGAAATGTATGCCGCAGACATATCAGTCAAGATAAAATCGGCGTACCGTGCGAGGTTTCAGCAGGGGAAATTTATGGGGACATATGCGCCCTATGGGTATATCAAAGACCCCGCCGACCACAACCATCTGCTGATAGATGATAAGGTTGCCCATGTGGTAAGGGAGATATTTGACCTTGCGTTAGCGGGGAATGGGATTGAAAAAATCCGTAAACATCTCAATAAGCAGCATATCTTATGCCCCGCCGCTTATTCGGTATCACAGGGGGAGACAGGATATGAAAGGCATTTTGAGGGGGATGAGGACAGACGCTATTTCTGGAGCAATAACAGCGTGAGGAATATCCTAAGAAGCCCCGTCTATGCAGGGAACCTTGTCGGTTACAGGCGGGTTGCCGTCAGCATGAAAAGCAAGAAAAAACTGTATAGGCTGCCCGAAGAATGGGAAGTGATACCGAACACCCATGAGGGCATAATCACACAGGCGGAGTTTGACACCGTACAGCAGCTTATGACGAGCCGTAGGCGGGAACAGAACGCAGGGGGATTTGAAAATATATTTGCAGGCGTTATCAAATGTGCGGACTGCGGATATGCCATGCGGGCGATGAGCGCAAACAGGAGGAAACGCCCTGACATTATCGACTGCGTACAATACAACTGCAACAATTATGGCAGGTATGGCAATACAATATGTACCGCACACAGCGTGGAAGCGAGGGACTTGTTTAACGCCGTCCTTGCCGACATCAACCGCTTTGCGGATATGGCGGTAAATGATGAAAAGGCGGTAAGAGCCATAGAAAAGCGGCTCACGGAAACAGACCAGAGCAGAGCGAAAGCAATGGAGAAAGAACGGAAGAAGCTGAACAAACGCCTTGCGGAGCTTGACAGGCTGTTTTCCTCTCTTTATGAGGATAAGGTCATGGGGCGTATCACCGAGCGGAATTTTGAGATGATGTCGGGGAAATACCAAAAAGAGCAGCTTGAAACCGAATCAAGGCTGAAAGAGGTAACGGAAACGCTCAACGAAAGCTATGAGAAATCGCAGGGAATCCGTGACTTCCTCTCCCTTATCCGCAACTACCAAGGCTTAAAGGAACTGGACGCAACGATTGTAAATGCGCTGATAGACAAGATATTTGTTTCGGAGCGTGAGAAGATGGCAGACGGGACAGTGCAGCAGAAAATCAAGATTTGTTATAAATTCATCGGCTTTGTCGATGAATTACATATCACACCCACAAAACGGTGGTCAACATTGCCGCCCCAAAACTGTACGGTGTGCGGCGTTGAGTATGTCCCAGGCTCTGGCGTGTCAAAGTATTGCCCTGTTTGTGCCAGAAAAGTAAGGCTGGAAAGGTCAAACGAGAGAAGACGCAGGAGCAGGGAACAGAAAATGACAGTATGTATTGAACTGTCCGCAAAAAATGACCGACTTGCATTGAACAGCGTGAGGGGCGTGGCGTAAGGCAGGGCAATGAGAACGATGAGGTCGCAATCTACCGTTATGTCACAAAAGGGACATTTGATGCGTACTCATGGTCGCTGGTCGAGAACAAGCAGCGTTTCATCTCTCAGGTGATGACAAGCAGGGCTGTGTCAAGAACCTGTGAGGACATTGACGAGGCAACCCTTTCCTATGCGGAGATAAAAGCCGTTGCAACGGGCAACCCGCTGATAAAGGAAAAAATGCAGCTTGAAAACGACGTGCAGCGCTTAAAAATGCTGAAAAGCAGTTATGACAGCCAGCGGTATTCCTTACAGGACAACTTCATGATCCGTTACCCGAAGCTGATTAAGGCGGCAACAGAGAAATTAGCCTGTGTGCGTGAGGATACAAAGGCAGCGGAGGCGGCGCTCATTGCGGAGCCGGACTTTGCGATTACCGTGGACGTTGCAGGGAAAAGCACGAAATTCACGGAGCGGACGGACGGCGGGACATTCATGCTGCAGGCGGTCAGCCAGTGCAAGACCGGGGAAACAACCCATATCGGAAGTTTCAAGGGGTTTGAGCTTCTGGTGGAAAAGAACTTCATCGGCGTAAACAACATGGTGCTGCGGGGAAAGACCGACTACAAGGCGGAGCTTTCCACAAGCCCCGTGGGGAACATGGTAAAGCTGGAAAACCTCTGCCACGGCATACAGGTCAATATACCGGAACTGGAAAAGCGCATCGAGCAGTACCAGCGTGACATGGAGCAGTCAAGGCAGGAATACGAGAAGCCTTTTACGCAGGAGGAGGAACTGAATGAGAAAGTGGCACGTTTGAATGAGCTGAACGTGCAGTTAGACTTGGAGAACGGAAAGACCGAGGACGTGGACCTCTGCGAAGAACAGGACAATGCAAGGGTGGCGGAGCCGGAAAATTACCACTGCTTTCCGTCCGGAAAAGAGGGAAGATGATGCGGAAAATCATGGCAGTAATATTCATTACGGCGGGACTGGCGGCTATGTCAGTCCCACTTTTCTATCATTTCTACGGGAACCAAAAGACAAATGAACTGATAGGGCAGTTTGAACAAAACGTGGAACAGGAGCATAAGGAGGATGGAGAAAAAGAGGAAGAAAGGGAAACAGGGACGGAGGCGGCGGATACCAAAGCCCCCGTTAGTGAAGAGGATGCAGCCATGCTTTCGTCCGGGGACGTGATCGGTCTGATCGAGATAGAAGCCCTGGACCTGAAATATCCCATTGTGGAAGGTGCGGACAGTAAACAGCTTGCCTATGGGATCGGGCATATATCCGGCACGGCGGCAGTCGGAAGTACCGGGAACTGTGTGCTTGCCGGACACCGGGGGAGCAGATACGGCACTTATTTTAAGTATCTCAACAAACTTTCCGAGGGGGACACGGTAAAGATTACGGATAAAGACGGAAATATACACCAGTACATGGTTGTTTCATGGGAAGTCGTGGGACCGTATGATAATTCGGTAAAAGCGCAGGGGACAGAAACGGAGCTTACCCTGCTGACCTGTGAGAACAGCGGGACAATGCGCCTGATTTACCACTGTATTTATAAGGAGGCACAATAGCATGGAAGAAAATGTAACGGAGTACCAGTTTGGCACAATAGAGGACATTCTGCGGGAATGTGAAGCCGAGCCGACGGAACCGGACAGGCAGACGGAAATGGACGGCGGCATACTGCTGACCAGCGGCGTCCATGTCTACCTGCCACGCCATGAAATCAACGTGCATGAGGGATTTTTCTGCCACATGGAAAACGGGCAGCCTGAACCGCTGTATTTCCTGACCGTCATTTATGACAGGGAGGATAAAGAAGTTCTGTATGATGCGGAGGAAAACTTCGTGGACACGGTGCATCAATGGCTGAAAGGAAAATGCACACCGGAACAGTTGGAACAGGAGCCTTGCGAGGTAAAAGGGATTAAGGAGGATATTGTCTATGGAAAAAGCATACAGACTGGGGGAAGTGGAAGAAATCCTTGCAGGGATGGAACAGCTTGCGGAAGTGCCGGACGACATCATGGAAAGCGATGAGGATTACCAGATCGTCATCAGCGGGTGGCAGGTGCATATCCCCGAACTGGGGCTGAACCTGCATGAAGGCGTTTACTGCAATTATGACGGGGAGGAGGGCGGCTATCTGCCCGACTTTGCGATAACCGTCGTGAAAGAGGAAGGGCAGGACGAATGGCTTTACTATGAGCAGGACGGCTTCCTGATAACCCTTGCAAATTACCTTCATGGGAAAACGGACATGGATTTAGGGCAGTTGGGGCAATTATCCTGTTTTATCCGTATGCCGGAGAAAAGCCTGCCAGCGGAAGAATGAACCTGCCTGACACTTTAAAAAGGAAAGGCAGTTCAGATAACAAAATAATATTTCATCGTCCAGAAAGGACAGAAAAGGAGGAACTTATGGAGTATTCAATCCAGTTGAACGCAGTAAACAATCCTGAAAAGAGTGTGAGGGCATTTGCAACCCTCGTGTTCGGGGACAGCTTCAAGGTCACGAACGTGGCGGTGCTTGAGGGCAGCAAGGGCAACTTCGTATCCATGCCCAGTTTCCGCACAAAGGAGAGGGACGAACACAACAATCCGGTCTATAAGGACGTCTGCAACCCGATCACGAAGGAGTTCCGTGAGGAACTGTACAGCGACATCTTAAAGCTCTATGAGGAAATGGAGCAGACGGGAAAGGCAGAGGTCAAGATGGAGGCGGAGGAGCCGGACGAGCCGGAGTTCACGGTCAGGGTAACGCCTTTTGAGCGTGAGGGCAGCAACATGGTAGGTCTTGCGAGCATCGTGCTGAATGACAGCTTTGCGGTAGGCAATGTGAGCGTGGTGGAGGGCAAGAACGGAATGTTCGTGGCAATGCCGTCCTATAAGGCAGGCAACAGGTATAGGGACGTTTGTTTCCCGATCACAAAGGAGTTCAGGGAAAAGTTCAATGATGCGGTTCTGGATACTTACCAGCAGGCAAAGGAACAGGCAATGCAGGAGGGACAGGAACGTGCCTCGCAGCAGATGACCGATGACAGGGGCTTTATGAAAGCCAGCGGGGAGCCGCTGCCGTTCCGATAGGCAGAACCAGTAACCAGAAAGGGCAGGGCGGGAAACCGCCCTGCGGAAAGGGGAAAAGAAAATTGGAAATGGCAGAAAATGCAGAACTTACAAAGGAAAAAAATCTCATGGAACTGATTGACCTGCTCCGTAAAAACAATATGCAGGAAGCCGCCAACAATATCTTTGAAATGGCAGCGTATGTCGATGTCATGGAAAAGAAGATGGATTCGGTCTTAGAGGAACTTGTAACAGTCAAAGACCAGCTCCATAAGATGGAAGAGCGTGAGGCAGAGAAAGGGCTGAAACAGTCACTCAAAAGGGCAGTAAACAAGCTGGAACAGGACTGCAAAGCCATGAAAGAAAAACTGTTTGAGGTCAAGGCAGAGATCAGGGCAAAGGCAGGGGAAATCGTGACGGCGGCAAAGCAGAATGGGAAAGCTGCATTAAACAGAGTGGCGGAATTTCTTGGAATTAAGAAAAAGTTAGAGGGTATCCGCCAGAACGTGCAGGAGTCCATAGCACACGTGGATAAGAGCATTGGAAAAATAGACGCTTTCGGTATGGGCATGAGAGAAGCCGGACAGAAGATTGCCAATACATTCCGCACGTTTGCGGATAAACCGGAAAAAGAGTATGGGGAGAAGAAGTTCTCAAAGACAGAACTGATAAAGAAGCCGTTTCAGGCAAAGAGAAAGCTGCTGTCCGGTATCTTAAACTGTGCAGATGCCGCCATAGCAAAGACGGAGCAGCTTGCCGCAGATGTAAAGCAGTACCAGACAGATAAGGCAGAACGGGAGACGGCAGAAACTGCCAGCATGGAGGCTGTAAGCCCGATAGGGCTTGCAAGGGTGGCAGAGCCGGAGTTCCAGTATGGGGCTGAGGCGTTTGAAGCACACCAGAAGGAAACAGCGAAAGCAGTGGCAAATGATAAGGCAACAAAAAATGTACCTATAAAAAGCGGAAAAAGCCGATAGGCATTACGGATGTGATAATTCTTCTAAGGTGTATTGTGATTACAACAATACATCTTAGAAGTTTTTTTATTTCCAAATCATGCGACAGTAGTGATAAATATGCCGGGCTATCTGCCAAAGAATACAGAACAGAAAAACATTATGTTTAAACCGGTTCCGTATCCTCTTTTTATGGAAATAAATGATAGATATTTTAGTGATTTGTAGTATAATAGTTATCGTGCAGGAGGATTGGCGGTTATGGAGGAGAATGGAAACAGCCGTCCTTTTTTGGAAAAATTTATGCTGCCCCCAGATGATTATGAAATATTCAAGTTTGGCGGAAGCTCCCTGAAGGACGAAGAACGTGGCATTAAAACCATGTTAAAGTATTTTTCTTCCTATTTTACGGAAGAACAGTTAAAAGAGAATATGGCAAGGTATAATTTGCAGACAATGTTTGATATAGTCAAAAGATATTTTGCAAAAGAATATGGTTATACCGGAACAGAAATTGAATTGAGCAACCTATACCAGAACTCGATCAACAGTTATATTTATAATGACGAAGTAAATCCGGCATTTGTACATATTGATGAGCTGTTTGAATCGACTGTAATGGGGTTTCTGCTGGCAATGTTTAAGTGGTCTAAGGATTTTGATAATCTGGAAACATACGGGGAGTGTTTCAAATATGTATTATTCTTAATGAATGATGTGTGCATATTTGGGGAAATGCAGGGCATGGATGCGAATCAGGCGCTAATGGACACGGTAAACGGGGACATTCAGATACTGCAGCTTTCCGAGGATTGCTATTGGACAATCGTGGCATTCAGTCTTGCACATGAGATTGCACATGCGTATCTGGCGTCCATTGGCAGGAAATACACCAGAGAGCATCCTGAAAAAGAAGAATATGATGCCGATATGATAGCCTACCATATTGTATTGAAGATTATCATGGAAGAAAAGGGTTCCGACACTGTCCTTGAAGATTATACTTATCTTGCGCCGATGATGTATATGGACTTTTTTGATCTGTATTACTATACGGACAGGGTATTGTATAAGACGGTTTTCCATGACTGGCAGCATCCGGCGCCAGTAAAGCGTAAGAATCGGTTATTTGCAGTTGCTGACAAAGATGACTATGATTTTAATACTGTCGATGGAAACCATTTGTACAGCGGTTTTCTGGATGTATATGATGAATTTAAGAACCAGATTCTCATGAAAATGGAGAGGGGAAAGCTGAACAAGGTTCTGTGGACAGAAAAGAGAGAGCGTATGAGGAGGAGATCTGACAATGACCAGAAAAGAAGCGATGGAATATAATGACAGCTTGAAAAAGGAATTAGAGCAGGCTGCATTGAAATATGGTTTAGAGGAAACAGCGGGCGCTTACATAGTGGATAATTATGTTACCGTGCTGCCGGAAGATGCAAGAAAAGGCATGATATTTCTGGGAGAAGACTCTGCATCTTATAAAGCCGGCAATATAAAAATAGATTTGAAGAAAGCAGTTATCGCCGGATTGGAATTTGCAGCATCTGTCAACAAGCCAGAGAGCGTATTCAATTATATCCAACTGATAATCGTTTCAGCCTTTTTTATTGGAAAGTCTGTAAAACAGGAATTAAGCAGGCTGGAGGCTTATGTTGTTTACTTGCTGCATAAAAAAGGCGCATATGATACTGGAATCGAAGAGGAACGGTTTATTAGTGAAGTGCAGGAATGGTATCAGCAGAAAGAAGGAAAAGCTGTTGGACGGGATGAGGTTGTAGATGCCATAAATAATCTTTATGTGATAAAAGCTGCGGATTTTAACAGTGGAAATATTTGTCTGAAAGAGCATGTGTGGGGAACGGTAGAGTAATAATTCATGTTTGAGCAGATGGAGCAATCTATAGTTGTGACATATTAGGAGGAAAGATGGAATCAGCAATAAATAAATTATTTGAGTATTTTGATGGAATGTTCTTTGAAGAAAGAGTTGAAATAGATGAGTGGGGAAATTATGGAGCTCACTATCAGGGATTGATGTTAGATTCTTACCTTTCGGATTCAATTTTGGGTATAGATTATTTGTCGATTCAGGATTATTTTGAAACTGTAGCTGGAGTCAAATACTGTGAAACGGATAGCTTGTTTGCACAATATTCAAAGGAAAATCTTGATACCAGAATGAAAGTAATAGGCGCTATTTTATCTCTGGTGAATGCTTCGACATATAATGAACAAAGCAAGAACGGTATTTTGGGCAGGGCAAAATCCTTTTTGAAAAGATATGGTTTAGAGCTAGAGGAAAGGTCTGGAGTGCTACAGATAAAAAATGAGTATAAGGTTGCAGAAGGTTCATATTGTGATATCTATGTATTAAATGAAAAAATATATAAAAAGCAATTAAAGAGTGAATATCGTAAACAAGAAACATGGATGAAGCGTTTTAAATATGAATATGATAATATGATTAAACTGGTGCAGTCGCCCTATGTATTGAAAGTTTTCAATTATACAGAAGATGAAGATTCGTATTTGATGGAAAAATGTGATTGCAATATATTTGATTACCTTAACAATAATCCATTTGTGACAGATGATATGCTTTTGAATTTAATCAATGAATTGCTTTTAGGAATGAAGGATGTTCATGATGCAGGAATTATCCATAGAGATTTGCACTTAGGAAATATTTTAATAAAGGACGGACATGTTGTTCTGTCAGACTTTGGATTGAGTAAAGATACTATGGTAGTTCATAGCTTGAAATCAACATCAACGCCTAAAAACTCGCATTATTTTATTGATCCTATTGGATTATCTTCATTTACGTTATTGGACAAGTTAAGTGATATATATTCGATTGGGAAGATTGTCGATTATATTACAGGAAAAAGTGATTTGAACAAAAAATTATCTTATGTAATAACAAAGGCGACTAATAGAGATAGAAATAAGCGTTATAACAATATAGATGAAATTATCAAAGATATTGAAAATTTGACAAAAGAAATTTCTGAAGCTGAAAGGCATAGGAGAGTAGAACAGAAAATAGAAAGGGGCGAAAATTCTCCAGATGTTGAAACATTTATTACAAATCTTATTCGACAAAATCAATTATCCAACTATATTGTAAGCAAACAACTATACGGTTTTGGAAAGTTACTCTTGGAATTTGCCGAACCAGACCAGCTTTCAACATTGGAAGAAATGAACCAAAACTATTCTGCCGCAACAGGGTATGGGCATTTTGAAAATTATGATGTGTTCGCTACTCTAGCTAATTATGTTATTCGTAATTCTACTAATAGAAACATTCAAGAAAGTGCATATTATTTGCTTGATGGATGTGCAAAATATAGATATAGTGCTGAAAATTATTTGAGAGAGATAAATATTTACTATCCAATGCTTGGCAATTGATAAAATATGGATAAGATAATAATAATTGCACCATTGGAATGTCATACAATAGTATTTGGATTTATGGAAGAGAGGATAAAAAATGGGTTACAGATTTACATTAGAAGCAGCAAATACAGTTGCAAATTTGACATTTGGAAAAGTGATGTCATGCTATCGGGATATATATAGTTCAGAAGAAAGTTATTATAGTTTTATGTATTTCCTTGATGAGTTTCATAAAAATATATATTCAAATGAGAACGAACGCTATATGTATAGTATCAGACGGATACGAGAAGTGTTACATAGATATGAAGATTATAAACGCCCTCTTGATGATGTACAGTATGATGATACGTTGCTTCTATTGCATAGGGATGCGTTAGAAGGACTGCATGAGTTATCGGATATTTTTGGACGATGTTCAATCAAATCGCTTTTATTGCCTCAAATGCGGGGATCAAACAAGTGTAATGATGAATTTATGACTTCTCATAGATTGCTTCGTGAGTTGATACATTTACATCCAACCGATTCTTGCCTTATTCTTCAACCGCAAGAACACCCTCATAAAGCAACTATATTTGATGCATTTCCAAATTTTGAAGTTGCACTTCGGCAAGCAGATAGATGGCTCGCTGTCTTTTTCTGGGACGGAGCAGATGACTACGCATTTGTTCCTATCAGACATGAGGACGAAATACGTTATTTATATGAGATTGTAAAATATGAGAGACATCCAATTGGAGAAATTAAAAGAGTGGCGGAGAGAAAAAAATTGGTTAGCCATTATATTTTTCAATTAAGCGATTTGCATTTTGGATCAAAAAATGTTGACATTGCAGAGAGACGTTTAAAATCTTTAATCAAGAAACAGCTTGCCAGTATAGAATTAGAAGATGACGTAAACTTTTTAATAACGGGAGATGCTGTTGATAGTCCAAAGCAAGTAACAGAAAATGATTACAGTGATTTTGCAGATTTTTTAGAGGAAAGAAGCGGGAAAAAACCTATTCGTGTTTTAGGAAATCATGACATAAACAATCATGGTTTGGCTTTTTTTCATGGCAAACAGCATATTGCTAATATTGTTGGGAATTATCCCAAAATAGAAATCTTAGAAGATGCAAAAGTTATTCTGCTTCTTTTTAATTCTAATACAAACGGAAGCTTTGCAATGGATGAAATTGGGACAGCGCAGATGTCAGAAATGGGAAATTTGCTTGATGCGGTAAATAATCTTAACCAGTATCTGCTTATTGCTGTAATGCATCATCATTTATTGCCGATACCACAACCGGATTATTATGATGAAAAATGGTATAAGAAGATTATCCCTAATGGTTTTCTGGATGAGACATTAAGATTACTTGATGCGGATATATTTATGGAGTGGTTAAGTAAGCGTAATGTAAAATGTGTCCTTCATGGACATAAGCACATTCCATTTATAAATGAGCATAACGGTATTAAAGTGATTTCATGTGGTTCTTCAACAGGACAAATAGTTCATAGGGAACGAGGGAAAACTTATATGAGCTATAATTTAGTAAAAATCTGTAGAGATGCAATAATCTGTACACAGTTTGCTGAGGAGGTATTTGGAGCAGGAGCAAAGAATATAAGAACAGAAGTAATAAAATTATAATATATTCGGAAAGAATGGTGGGAGCATATCCTGCCATTCTTTCCGAATATATTTTTTACTTGACTTATAAATCTTACTGATGTAATATTTTAGCAAGACATACTAAATTTTTTTATTGTGAAATCTTACATAAGTAATATTTAGTACTGAAGTGGTTTCAATTTGGAGGATAGCTCATGACAAAAAAGAAAAGCAGACGCAGAAGAAAGAGAAGTAGAAAGATTTTGTGGCTCATTGCAGGCATTATGGGAGCAATTGCATTTGGCATGGCAGTATATATGCTGATTTTAGCTAAAACGGGGAGCAATCTGATCAAACCGGATGAATTGCTCCTCACATATATGAATTACATTTCCGAGCAGAATTATAAGGAAATGTATCAAATGCTTGACGTGGATGCATCTGGTCAGATCAGTGAGGAGGATTTTATAAAGCGCAATTCAGCTATCTATGAAGGGATAGAAGTACATAACATGACAACCACAATTATCTCTTACGATGCAGAAAGAAATGTGGTGCAGTACCAGACGGCGTTTGATACTGCTGCGGGGAATATCAGCTTTGAGAATGAGGCATTTTTCCTGAAAAAAGAAGATGGTTACAAGCTGGTATGGAGTGATTCCCTGATCTATCCGGGACTATCCTCCACGGACAGAGTAAGGGTTTCTACCATACAGGCCAAAAGGGGAGAAATATTAGACAGAAATGATCGTATACTTGCAGGACCGGGTGTTGCGTCTTCTGTGGGGATTGTGCCGGGAAAACTGGAAAACATGGATAGTGCAATAGAGCAGATAGCGGAGTTGTTGGGAATGAAGCCGGAAGAAATAGAAAAGAAATTATCGGCAAAGTGGGTGAAAGAGGATTCTTTTGTTCCAATTAAAACGCTGCAGAAAGTGGAAGAAATAGAATTGATGTCAATGGAACCAGATGAAGAAGTAATAAAAGAGCATGAAAGACAGCAGCAGTTGCTTGAGATACCGGGCGTTATGATTTCAGACACGGAGGTAAGGGCATATCCGTTAGGCGAAGCGGCAGCGCATTTAGTGGGATATGTGCAGAGTGTCACGGCGGAGGATTTGGAGAAACATGCAGGGGAAGGATATACTGCAAGCAGCGTCATCGGAAGAAGCGGAGCAGAGGGGCTGTTTGAAAGTGAATTAAAGGGACAGAATGGATGCCGGATCTATATTGTGGATACCGAGGGCAACACAAAGGAAGAACTGGCAGACAGACTGGTGGAACATGGAAAAACGATAAAGCTGACGATTGACTCGGAACTTCAACGGACCTTATATGAACAGTTCCGGGAAGATAAAAGCTGTTCCGTAGCGATGAATCCATATACGGGGGAAGTATTGGCATTAGCCAGCACACCGTCTTATGACAATAACGACTTTATTATGGGATTATCCAGTGAGAAATGGGCAGCGCTGAATGAGGATGAAAACAAACCAATGTATAACCGTTTCCGGCAGGTATGGTGTCCGGGTTCCACTTTTAAGCCAATTACTGCGGTAAGCGGTCTGGAGTCCGGAGCCATCAATCCAAATGAGGACTATGGAAACGTAGGGTTAAGCTGGCAAAAGGATGCTTCATGGGGTTCCTACCATGTAACGACACTTCATGCGTATGATCCGGTTGTTTTGGAAAATGCCCTGATCTATTCAGATAATATCTATTTCGCAAAAGTGGCATTAAAAATCGGTGCAGAGGAAATGAAAAATTCCCTGTTGAGACTGGGGTTTCAGGAAGAAATGCCTTTTGAAGTTGTAATGTCAAAATCGCAGTATTCCAACACGGAAAATATTGAAACGGAGATACAACTGGCTGACAGCGGATACGGGCAGGGGCAGATTTTGGTAAATCCGCTCCACATGGCATGTCTTTATGCAGCCTTTTGCAATAAAGGGAATGTGATACAGCCGTATTTTGTTTATCGCCCGGATGCAGAGCCGGAATACTGGATTCATAACGCTTTTTCTGAAAATACAACGAATCTTGTGTTGGAGGGAATAAAAAAGGTTATCAATGACTCTCATGGAACGGGCTATGCAGTGCACCGTGAAGATATTCTGCTGGCAGGGAAAACAGGAACAGCGGAAATCAAAGCCTCAAAAGAAGATACTTCCGGCACAGAACTTGGATGGTTTACTGTTTTTACAGCGGAAAGTACAGTGGAACGTCCGATCTTGATTGTGAGTATGGTAGAAGATGTAAAAGGGAAAGGAGGAAGCGGTTATGTTGTTGGAAAAGATAAAGAAGTTCTGGAAAGCTGGTTTGGTGGAAACAATTAAGGATACCTTTATGCCATTTGGCAGTAAAAAGGAAAAGAAAAAAATATTAACTTTATTTGTAATGGCGGGTACTGCTATTTTGGTAATGACTGGATGCTGCAATGAATTACAAGAGGTGCAGGAGAATAGGGAAATAGTTGTCGATAATGAAGTGCGTCTGCCAAATGAAGACGATTTTGATGATGCGGTAAGCATAGCGGCAATTTACCGTGATATTTATGATGAAGCGGTGGAAACAAATACTTTGAGCAGTTTGGAAACGCTGCGGCGCATTGTTGCAAGGCTTGGTGAGAATGGTTATGTGGCTGTTGACAGTGAAAATCAGGTTGACATGGCAGGAGCAGAGCAGGTAATAGAGTTTTGTAAAGCAGTAGATGAAAAGAAGAGCGCAATGCTGACAATCATAGTAATCAAAGACTTTGGATTTCGGAAATTTGATCTAAAGACAGAGGACGGCAACGTGAATATTGTCAGAGGGTACTACCAATATGATCAGGACGGGTGTTTCCAGAACAGAAGTACAGTTAGCTATCCGGCTGATATATGGCAATATACAGAGGAAGGGTATTTACTCTTTGAAGGAAGCTATTTCTCAGATGAAAACTATGTGCTTACGTTAAGTGATACGCCAGAGCATACGGCATTGCGGGTATTGCCATTAGACGAGAAATGCAGGGAATTGAACCGGAAGTATATCCTGCCAGTCGGTTATGAACAGAACAATATTTTTCTCACGGATTGGAATGAAGAAGATATTGGGGAGTTGGATTTTTATGATATATTTGACAATTTTTATCCAATTTTGCATGGGCAGTCCGTTCCCTATGTTGCAGACGAAAGTTTGGCGGTCGGAGCGGTCTATCAGATACCGGAAGAAATATTTGAGAATGTCATTATGACGTATTTTAATGTAAACAAGGAAGCGCTTCGGAGGGAGACAACATATAATCCAGAAAAGGCAGCTTATGAGTACAGGCCACGGGGATTTTATGAAGTCGAATATCCTGATATTCCGTATCCGGAAGTGGTTAGTTATACAGAAAATCAGGATGGAACAATCACGCTTATTGTCAATGCTGTATATCCGAATGGTAATACATCTATGGCGTATTCACATAAAACAGTAATCCGTCCTTTGGAAGAGGATTGTTTTCAGTATGTATCGAATCAGATGATGAATTTAATAGATGAACATGATATTTGGTGGCATTCCAACCGCCTGACAAAAGAAGAATGGATTGAAATATACGGAGGAACTGAATAATGGAGGATGTTAAATGGCTTTTAAAAAAGTATGGTTCTCTCATTGCGCTAATGATAATCATTGTGATAACAGGCAGTATTGTTTTGGGGAAAAGAAGTTCCGAAAGGAACGCAGAGGAAGTGTGGGAACCTCCGATAGAAATACTTTCCGATAATACTTCTGTTCCATCCGGCGATAATAAAGAAGTATCAGGTAATACCGTTGCAGGAGAGGGCGAAGAAGAAAGTGAAACAGAGTCAGATTCAGAGATGGAATCATCTTTATGGTTCCTTCCGCAAACGGAAAAATGCCTGATAACCGAAGCGGAAAAAGATGAATTAAAAGATACTGCGTTGGCCGCAGCAGAGCAGGGAAAGGAAGTGTATGAAGATATAGAGTTGATATGCGAATCTTCTTATGGTTCCAATATCAAAGGATTCACAAGAGAGCAGTGCCGGAAGGTTGTTTCACTTCTTGGAGAGGCGGGCTATGTCAGCATTACAGAAGATACTAATATGGAAAACTATGGGGAAGTGGAAGATTTTTATGCTGCATATTTAGAAAAACGTGATGCAATGGTGACTGTATTTGATGTAAACCGGGATGGGCTTATCGGAGCTGTCACTTTTATATATAGGAACAATGAGTTACAGACATATTATGTAGGGATTGGCTGGCAGGAGGGCGGTATACCGGAGATTAAGAATACCCTGGTCAGCGATATAGCGGAAATCAAGCTGACAGAGAAAGGTTATTTTATTTATGTATATAAAGATGTGATAGCCCATTCCAGTCTGCGCCAGTATTGGAGAATAAAACCGCTTTCTGATAAATGCAGGGAATTAACCGCTAAATATGTATATGGGTTAAGCTATGTAAATTACAATGTCCTTGTGATAAACTGGGACAGCAGCAATGTAGAAGATATTCTGATGCCTTGTATGTTTGAAGATATATATCGGATATACACCGGGGAAAATTTAAGGACAGAAAACTGGAGAATACCTGCGGACACATACGAAAAAATAATGACTACATATTTTCCGGTATCAATAGAACAGTTACGGGAAAAATGCGGCTATGATGAGGATAGCAATAGCTATGAGTATGAAATGATATTTGCAAGCCCGTATCCACCGTTTGGAGAAGTCGTTGATTATTCAGAAAATGCAGATGGAACAATTACGCTTATTGTTGATGGGGTATGGGCAGATTACAATTCTGACCTTGCTTTTACCAATACAATCGTGGTACAGCCATTTGGGGACGGCACATTCAGGTATTTATCCAATACGATAGAACAGAAGGAATTAGAAGTGCCAAAGGGAGGAAGATGAAAAAGGGATGATGAAGCTAAAGAAGAAGGTAATCCTTGTGGCTTGTGTGATGGTGTGTGTTACCTTGTTATGTGCCTGTAACAATAACGGAAATATGAAAAACGAATATGCTGGCAAAACCAGAGAAAATGAACAAGAGGAATATGCAGAAAGTACAGACGAGGAAACAGAAACAGACAGACAAATAGAAACACCCTACGGGTATCCCTCTATGCCATACGGCAATAAAGAGGAAAAAGGCTATGATCTTCCGATAGATGCCCGTCAACGGGAAGAAGCGGAAGAAGATTGCAAAGAAATGATGGGGCTTATATCGGAGCTATACAAAAACGCAGATAAAGGCTGTGCGTCCAATGTTGTCATTGCAGATGAAGTCATAGAGCAGATGGTGGAAAAACTGAAAGCCACCGGATGCCCGGTTACAGTAACAGAAATATATTCTAATATGGAAAATCACAAGAAACTGGAAGAATTCTTAAATGCTTCCTTAGCAGGCAGCAGCGGCTCAGTGATTATTTATGAAGTACATTCGGATGGCGGTATCGGGAGATATAAATATTCTTATGACGGAAAGGATATGTATGTTTTATCCGCAAAAGACTCATGGAGCGATGATGATAAGCCTGTAATAACGTATATTTCCTATACCCGAATCAAAGAATGGAAATTTACGGATAAAGGATGGTTTTGCTATGAGTTATGTGTGCCGGAATACCCGGAAGTTACTGAAATAGTGGATGGAAGCTGCATGGTCAGGGTAAAACCCATTACAGAGGAAAACAGGGAAATGTCGGAAAAGTGTGTACTTGGATTAGCCTATCAGGGAAACAATCTTTTATGCTCTGAATGGGATGCAGACCATATGGAAAATTTGGATTATAATGGTATGTATGAATATTTATATGCATTGAAATATCAGGAGCAGTTTCCTTCGGGAAATTATCCGGATGGGATACCTAAAGAGGAGTTTGAGCGTCTGATTATGGAATATCTTCCAATAACATCGGAGGAAATACAGAAATATGCGGCATTTGACAAAGAAAAACAGACTTATGCGTGGGCAAGGCTTGGTTGTTTCAACTATGCACCTACTTATTTTGGAACTTCCTTTCCAGAGGTTACGGATATTAGGGAAAACAAAGATGGGACAGTTACTTTAACGGTGGATGCAGTGTGTAGCATGATTTTATGTGACGATGCGGTGATAACGCATGAGCTTACGGTGCGGTTTTCAGAAGATGGCAGTTTTCAGTATTTGGGAAACAAAATTCTGGATGGTGGGATTTCAAATATACCGGAATATCAATACCGGATTGTTAGACAGTAATTATGGGTATTGCTTGATGTTGAAAAAAGAAGGGATATGGAGCAATGAAAAAGACACTCAAATTTATATTAGGCTTTGTGGCTGCTACCTTTATTATAATCGCTGTGTTTTGGGGGAGTTTTGTCTATGTGTCAGATTACAAAATCACAAACGCAGACACGTCTGTTTCACCGGATGGAACTTATGAACTTGTTTTACAGGCTGTTTGAGAGGCTGATTTCCCGTTTGGTTCAGCTTCTGGCAGGTTGGTTCTTTACGAGGGCAAAAGCAGAATATCCAAAGCAGACTTTGAGCTGCGGGATGATGGTGGAAGCATACGCAGCAGTATATGGGAGGTTACATGGCATGGGGATTATGTCGAAGTTATCCTGTCTGGGGATGAACAGTTCGATGAGCAGATTGTTCTATACTTTGATGGAAGAAAAGAGATAAAACAATTAACAGATAAAGAAGAATATACAGAAACCGGGGATATAAATGAAATTGAGGGGATAACTTCACAATCAGTTTATGAAAGCGAATCGGAAAATCAGGAAGAGATAAACCCACAGACAGTTTATGCAGGCGAACCGGAGAGCCAGGACGATATGGAATCAGATGAGAATGATGGGAAATTGGATATTGATAGTAATTCAATGGAATATATAAATAAGTACATGATACCGGAGCAGTCATTTGACGTTACATTGGATGATTGGGGAGAAGTTAAATTTGTGTCGTGTAAGCCAACGTATAATGTTGATCCGAGAGAATATGCATCATTTTTCTTACTTAGAGATGACCAGATAGCATATAGATTTCCTTATCGATATAGGGAAAAAAATAATACAACAGGAAAAAGTGACCGTATAGGTTCTTTTGACAGTGTTGGCGCAGTTGCTTTTCGGGATATAAATAATGATGGGAAGAAAGATATAATTATTATATGTTACTACTTCTTTGGAGCAGGACCAACAGGCATGGTTCCACGCCCGGATAATATAATATATTTAGCCGGAGACAATGAATTTATTCTCGCAAAGGATATAATGGAAGATGTTAAACAGCATATTCCTGAAAAAGAAATGACTATTGAAAACATTTGTAATTATTTAAATGACAGTAACTAATCATTGAAAAATAATGCTCTCTTTTAAGTAACTGCATTTCTACATGGACTACTTAAAAAGGGAGCATTTTATGTATGCTTGAGAGCATTGGATCAGATTTTTATTGTTGCCATATACCAATATGCGACAGGATGGAGAGCGAGATTTCTGATGCTTTACTACCTGTGGCATTTTCAGCGGCTTGGATGTTGGTGGCAAAAAAGTATGTGTTGCTAGTGGTTTCAATATAGCCTACAAACCAGCCATTTACATCTTGACCGTCTACACGTCCGGTTCCGGTTTTTCCGTAAAAGCTTTTGCCTTCTGACGAAAAAAGGCAGATAGAATTTTTTATGGCATTTATATTTTCCGGGGCAAAATCAAATTGGTTGTTGTGTAGGGCTGTTAGAAGCTCCACCTGTTCAACTGGGGAGATTTTTAGAGTCCCCTGCATCCAATAGGAGGAAAGATTTGCATTTACACTCTCATTCCCATATCCGATTTTTCGGATATAATCCTGAATGACAGTCCTGCCGAGCTGTTGATCTATTTCCTCAAAATACCAGTTGACGGAGGCTTGCATGGCAGAATACAAGTCTTGATCAGCATTCCATGCTTCAAATGGATAGTCGGCTCCGTTCCATGCCATAACAGAATTTCCCGGCTTGATAATGCCTTCTTCCAGACCGAACAATGCGTCATATATTTTATAGGTAGAATTTGGCGCTGTCCGTAAAGTGGCATGATTCATGTCATAAATATTCCATGCATCATTGTTCATGTCGTATAAAACAAAACATCCCTCATATCCATTGAAATATGCAGACAAATCCAATAAGTCAATCTTTTCGGAGGATATGTTCCACTGATAATAACTTTGTTCTGCTGCATAAGTGGAAAACATCGGGGTAATCCCCAAAAGTATAACTGCAATAAGGGCAAAAATTCCGGTTCCCTTTACTTTTTTCCAGACAGACGGTTTTTGGTAAGAGGAAATATTGATAATTCTCTTCTGCATTTGTTTCATAGTCCCGCTGATCCCGGCAGCAAAGGGGAAGGGCGTGAGGGAAACTTTTTCTGCAAAGTTTATCAGAGTATTTCCATAATCTTCATAATCGCTTTCGTTCAGGAGCTTCAGCACGGAAGTATCACAGGCAACTTCCCTGTCATTACGCATTTCTTTTAGCGCAAACCATACCAAAGGGTTAAACCAGTACAGAACGCCGAAGAGATTCATAAGGAAACTTGCAATGGCATCCTTATGCTTGTAATGCTGTAATTCATGTAACAGCATATACCGTATATCCGTAGCATTGGAACTTTCGGCGTCAATGCGGAAATCCGAAATCAAGTGGATTGGCAGATAAATACATGGTCTGAATAATCCTGCAATGACAGGGGATTTCAAAAAAGCGGTGCTATAAACGGGGATATTTCTTTTTATTTTCATCTCATTTAAACAGTTGTTGTATATCATACGAACCTCCCTGTTTTGCAATGGAAGAGAGGATTTTTTCATAGAATAAAAGCGTGACCTTGATTTTGCCACCAATAACAGCATTGCAAGGATTCCGATGATCCATATTCCAAACAGTATAAGACCGATAATGGATGGCATTTTGCTGCTGACGGACAGTGCAAAGTCATTGATCTGTTTTGCGGCGCCAGATGTTTTCACATTTGCCGCTGTCTTTGTAAGGGATTCCATATTTGATGCCGCTGCATTTTGCAACTTATCAAGCCACAAAAGAACCTGTGAAAACCGGATCGGTCGGACAGGCAGAAACGGAACCGCCAAAAGCCCAAGCAGCAGAAACCATAAATTAAACTGCATTCGGCTGGTCAGGTGGTTCTTCAATGCCCGTTTTGTAATGAGAAGTATGCCTGTGACAGCGCATATTAAAATATTGCATAGAAAAAAACGTATTCCAAAATCCGCCATGTTAATTCCTCCTTTTTGTCCCTTTGAGGAGAAGCGAGCGCAGGGCATCTATCTCCGATTCCGAGAGTTTATCATCTTCAATATAGGCAGAAAGCATTGCGGTAATGTCTCCATTGTAATAACGCTCAAGAAAAGAATGGCTTTCCTGCCCGATGTATTCCCTTTCTTCTATCAGAGGCGTGTAAACGAATACCCTGCTTTGCTTTTCATGGGAAAGAGCGCCCTTCGTCACAAGGCGTTTTATCAAAGTCTGTATTGTTTTGGGACTCCATTTGGTTGTCTGAGTTAATCTGTCTGTTATCTCATTGGTGCTGATTGGTGCGTGTTTCCATATGACTTTCATCACTTCAAATTCTGCTTCTGAAATCTGTGGCAATGCTTTCATCTTTGAACCTCCTAATTCTTACGCTTGTAATATACATTATAGTGTATGGAATGCGAAATGTCAATTTTGTCAAAGAAATCTCTTGACATTAAATCCCACAAGTGTAATAATTGAAATATTACATAAGTAAGAAATGGAGGTAGAGAAATCGTTTTGGCAAAAGTTTTGATTTTATCAATACCAGAAGAGGAAGAGTCATTGATTGATAAGATTATGGCAATCATAAATAATCCGCATGATGGACAGGAAATCAGATCGGGAAAAAGCGTGAGTGTAATCAGCATTGGTAAACTTCAAATAAATATAACTCAGCACAGTGTTTATAAGGAGGGAAAGGAAATATCGCTGACAGGTACGGAATTTAAAATGTTGTATTATCTGGCTTCGAATAAGGGGATGGCATTGTCTAAAGACCAGATCTATAACTTCATCTGGAATGGCGAGTACGCTTTGGATGATAGCAACATTACTTCACATATCAGGCGTTTACGGGTAAAGATAGAGGATGATCCGGCACAGCCACAATACATTCAGACCGTCCGGGGGATTGGTTACCGGATGGGAACGTAGGCAGCGTATGCGTATGATTGTACGCTGCTTCTTTTTATGTCAATATAGGGATTACAATAAAATTTTTGTGGCAATCATGGGCATAATAGCCAGATATGGAGGTTGATTAAAATGGAAAATGAAGTATGGGAAAAGATAGCGCAATTTTTGAACCAGTTGCGGGGAGAGCAGTTATCAAGGGCGTCATCTATACGGATGCCGGAACTGGCAGAAAAGCAGAAACAGACGGAAAAACTTATGGAAGATTGCAGGGCTATATTGGAAAGCATCCCGGAGGCTGGCAGGCAGCTTCTGGTTCAATGGCAGGAACAGACGGAAGAAGTAAGCTGTCTGCAGGAACAGAAATCATATCTGCAAGGCTATGTAGATTGTATTTATCTGTTGTCAGGTTTGGGACTGTTAGAAAAAGACGAGTTTGTAGATAAGTTTGTAGAGGAGATTAAGAAATAAAAATAGCTCATTTCCACATTTGCGCCGAGTGGCATGTGTGCCCAGAGGGTATAGGAAGATCCGGTGGGTATTCCCATAACATTGCCAAACGGCATATGAATCCGGAGGGTATAAAGAAGATACCTGAAAGGTGTTTTGACTTGTGGGAATGAGCTGTTTTTTGAAATACAGGAATATTGCAGGGAAATCACAGCCTTATTACCGCAATTTTCTGATATCCTACCCCTGTTGCGCTTTTTCGGATGCGTTTATAACGGCTTCCGCTGTTGCAAGGATAATGCCAATCTGTGACTCGTCACACTGATGAAGCAGTCGGTCAAGTTTTTGATATGTAGAGCTGCTGCGGTTGTTGTCCGGATGGATTACTTCGTCAGCAGAAAGGTTAAACATTTCGATGACATTGACGAACAGCTCAAGGCTTGGGAGACTTCTGAAATACTCAAGGTCTTTTAAGTAAGACAGAGAAATATCCAGTTTTTCAGCCAGTTCAGCTTGCGTAAGCCGGTTTGCTTTCCGTGCATTTTTTAGCGCAGTTCCAAAAGACTGTGGTTTTAATGCCATAATCAATACCTCCTTAATAGTATGTTATAGCCGTACTTTTAAAATGTAAAAACGGCTTATTCCTACTTTTTAGACGGAACAAAACGTACTATGTACAGTGAGAAAGAATAAGACATATGCAGAAATTAAGAGAGTATGGTGAATTGTCAAAAAAATCTATGGCTGTTTAGAGGACAATCATACAAAGAAAAGTACGATAAAAACATACTTATACATAGGTACAAAGGAAGAGATAGTACATTGTGTTATACATTGCACAATTTGTCTGTCCCTTTTTTTATTACCCGAAAATCTTATATGGGATAGTAAAGAGGACAGAGGACCGCCGGGTATAATGCGGATAAAATAATTTGATGGGAGGTGAAAAGCGATTATAGAGAAAAAAATTGAAATTCGCTGCAAGGTATGTAATCAAAGGCTTTTTGATTATGTATCCGGCAGCTTTGTAATTGAGATCAAGTGCAGCAGATGTGGAAACGTAAATACTTTGCACAGGAAAAACGTAAATGCCCAAAAAGGCGCTGCACTTGTTTTAAGGCATGGAACAGTTTAAAAAATGGAAATTAGGCTCACCTGATAAGGGCGGCATTTTACATAACAAATTAAAATGTTAAGCACCAAAGACGCAGGGAAGGACCAGAATGACTGGTTTTTCTTTGCGTATTTTATTGTCCGTAAAGATAGGCTTTTCTTTCTGGCCTAGGCCGGAAAGAAGGCAGAATGTACGATATTGTTGAAAGTGGTAAGAGAATTGCCAGTTTACGGAAAAATGCGGGCTATACGCAGGAACAGTTTGGGGAAAAGATAGGTTTGTCATACCGGTCCATAGCGGATATTGAGCGTGGCTACCGTGGGACAAGCATTGACACATTGGTTGATATAAGCAGCCTCCTGAATGTTTCTTTGGATTACCTCATTTTAGGGGTTGAAAAACAGGGGGAAAAAGGGGACAAGCATGTTCTTGAAATAGTGAGAGGTCTTTCGGAAGAAAAGAAGCTGTTTGCTGCAAAGATACTGAGAGGGATACTACACAGTTTGGATGAATAAGCGTTTTATTTTGGAAATAAAGCCTTTTTTATGAATGTCTCTGCGTGTGGGACACGCTGGGATAGCGTGGATAACGGTATAAAATGTTTGGCTGGATTCAGATAAGATTGATACAAGGTCATGTGAAAAAGGAATTTATCCTGTGACCGTATAAGTGAATAGGACACGCATACACCTGATTTTATTTTCGCCTTTTTATCCGTCCATGCTTGCATGGGGATAAAGGGGTGGCAGAATCCCATTTCGTGCGAAGATGTGCCTGCAATGGATAACATTGTTGCCCGTGAAGGTATGGAGCAGAGGATTGTGCCTACTGGCATGGCAGCCAGAGGTAATGAGATAAAACGGCGCCGGGATTTCAGCGAAAAGCATTTTCCGGGAGTGGCTGCCTGCGGATTCCGTCTGGTTGGGCATGGCGGAGGCGCAGCGTGGGATTGCCGTCCCAGTGTATGTTACCCGGTTCGGGGACAGGTGAGAGCCAGTCTGATATTTTCAGATGGAACAGAGGGGTAATGTGGCGGAAACGCCACGTTATCCTCTGATACAGGCGAGCCTTGCAGTTACCAGATAACAGCAGACAAGGCTCCCCTGTATGAGAGGATAATGCCGGCAAAAACTTCTCTTTTGTTTCAGTCAATGAAAATACGAGAAAGGGTATGACTGTTCAGGGCAGTTCCACGCATTTACTGCGTGGGACGTAAGAAAACCTTCCGTATTGTAAGAGCAGCCCCATCACCATAGGTGATTTTAAATGGGCTGCTCTAACTGTGAAGGCATGAACAGTTAAGAACAGGTGATTATCATGTGCAGTAATGTGAAAAGTGTCGCTGTCGGTGCATTGGCGCATCCGGCAATTATGTTTATGAACTCCAACAAGTCGGAGAGCAATATCCGCCAGATCATTCAGGCAAACCGCCAGAAATGCAGCGTGGCAGGGATAGCGCTGATGAATGAAACGATTGTCAATAAGGGACCGAACCGTGACATTGACAGGGATGCGGTCAATATGCTGATTACACGCCTGATCAGCGGGCAGTATGATACGGTTGTCGTGGAAAACATGGCTGACATAACAGCGGACGAGTCTGATCTGGAAGAATTTATACACGATGTCGCAAACGTTGGTGTCGGCTTTTTTGAGCTTTCTACCATGCAGTACCATATGTACGACACAGCAAAGTGTCCCGCCGATAAGGAAAGACCAGTATGGGGCGGGGGTAAAGGCTGCTGATGAAGATAAGGAGAGGCGACATTCTGTATGCCGATTTGGGCGTACAGTATCAGGGAAGTATGCAGGGCGGTATGCGCCCGGTGGTGGTAGTCAGCAATAACATGGCAAACAAACACAGCACTGTCTTAACTGTGGTTCCGATGTCCACTAAAATCTATAAGAAACGGAACCTGCCCACCCATGTATTCATATCGGCATATAAGACGGAGGGGCTGGATCAGCACAGCATCGCATTGTGCGAACAGGTAACGGCGCTGAACTTTGACCGTATCATAGAACACATGGGAAAGGTGGATGAAGAAACACTTGACAGGATTACAGAGGGGGTACAAGTGCAGGTAGGAGTGTTTGACAGATATAATTAAGGAAACACCCTTCGGGTATCCCTGTATGTGCATAGAACAGCGCAGATATTAGGAAAGGACATAATACCATATCTTTTTGGGAGCCGGGCAGATGTCCGGCTTTTACATAGCTGCCAGTGTTCCATATGGCAGCATGATTTTTCAGAGGGAGGAATGTGATGTCATTTGAGGAATTGCAGTCAGTGGACATTCGGACGGTAAGACCGGAAGATGTTGTTGATATCCGGCAGATAAAGATAGAAGAAGGGCTTTCACAGCAGGAAAAGCGCAGGGAATTTATCCGGCAGGTCAAAAACCCTTACTGTTTCCGTGTGGGAAATGTCATTGTCAAGGCAAGCTACAGCGGGAACGGCGTTTCCCTGAATGAGCGCTTTGAGGAGCTTGTGATGTCAGTATAAAAATTTTTCAAAAAAGTGTGGAAAAAAACCGGAATTTATGTTAATCTAAGACTCAATAGGAAAACTAAATCATGTGCAAACTCTGAGTCTTAGGTTCATTAAGATAGGGCTGTCTTAATTGAAATCAAGGAAAAGGAGTGTTGCAGATGGAAAACATCAATTCTATCATATACCATACAGCCATCTATCTTAGGTTATCAAGGGAGGATGGCGATGTTGCGGAGGGCAACAGGCTCGTAAGCAACAGCATATCAAACCAGAAAGCCTTAATCATGGACTTTCTGAAATCCCACACTGAAATAGAAGTACATTCCGTGTATGCGGATGACGGTTACAGCGGCATTAATTTTGTTGAGGTAAGATAACGTAACCTTTTTTGCAGAGGGCGTTATCTTACCTCTTTTTGATGTATGTTAGATAGCATAACTCTTTACGTCGGCTCCTATCTGTCTGAAATAGGAGATACTTTCGGTAGGCTTGTCGCCTGTATCAACTCTGCCGACAAAGCTATAAAAGATTTCAATTTTGCGGGTGTTCGTTTCCTTATCCAGTTCGTGAATAAGAATACGGTCAATAAATTCATGGACGTTTTCGTAGGTCAGTTCGGTAATGGCGGTGTACTTGCGTACCAGTGCGACAAACCTTTTCACGTCCGCGCTGCGCTCGGTGGCGTTGTCAATTTCCTGTGACAGTTCCGCAATCCTCCGGGTCAGCGTCTTTTTTTCTTCGTCATAGCCGGAAGTCAGAAAAGCAAATTGTTCATCTGAAAGTTTCCCTAAAGCGTTGTCCTCGTAGAGCTTGCGGAATAAGATGTTCAGCTCGTTAATACGGTTCTGCGCCTTGTCAAGCTCTTTCCGCTGCTGTGTCAGCGTCTTTTGTACTGCCTTTGCGCTGCACTCGTTGGCGGTCTGAATAAATTCCTGTTCATGCTCTTTCACATAAGACGTTACTCTCTGCAAGTCTGCAAGGACAAGTTCTTTCAATACGCTTTTGCGGATATAATGCGTAGTGCAGAGCATATCATTTCTTGCCCGGTTGCGGTAGTTGCCGCAAGTGTAGGCATGTTTCCGTTCAAGCGTCCCGGCTCCGCGTACTGCATACATTTTATAGCCGCAGTCCCCGCAAAAGAGAAGCCCGGAAAACAGGTCGATTTCATCAACCTTTGTCGGGCGGTGCCGGGTGGCAATACGCTTCTGTGCAAGTTCAAAGGTTTCTTCATCAATCAAAGGTTCGTGAGTGTTGGGGAAGAAATACCGTTTTTCCTCCGGGTTCTTTTTCGTCTTTTTCGACTTATAAGATACCTTGTAGGTTTTTCCGGTTATGGTATGCCCTAAATACTCTTTCCTTGTCAGAATGTCGTACAGCGTCTTGTCCGGCCAGTTGTACCATGCGTTGAGCTGTGGGCGGGGGTGGCGTTTGCTCCCTGTCCTGCGGTAGCGCAGTTCCCCGACGGTCAGTATTTCATTGTCCCGTAGCCAGTTCTGGATTTCACACATACGGTCGCCCCGTACATACATTGCAAAAATCTGTTTTACGACGTGCGCCGTTTCCGGGTCGGGTATCAGATGATTGCGGTTATCCGGGTCGATAAGGTAGCCGTAAGGGGCTTCGCCGTTGACGCGCTCGCCTTTCTGCGCCTTTGCCTGTTTGACAGCCCGGATTTTCTTTGAGGTGTCGCGGGCGTAAAACTCATTAAACCAGTTCCGCAGAGGGGTAAACTCGTTATCTTCCCTTGCTGTGTCTACACCGTCGTTAATGGCAATGTAGCGTACTTCGTATTCGGGAAAGACAATCTCTATCAGCTCCCCGGTTTTCAGATAATTACGTCCCAGACGGGAAAGGTCTTTTGTTATGACGGTCGCCACATTCCCGGCTTCAACCTCATGCAGCATGGCTTGAAGCCCCTCACGCTCAAAGCTCACGCCGGAAAATCCGTCGTCTACGAAAAAGCGCGTGTTGAAAAAGTGGTGTTCGTCAGCATACTTTTGTAAAATCAGCTTTTGGTTCTGTATGCTCTCGCTTTCCCCGGCTTGCATATCTTCCTGGCTCAATCTGCAATATAAAGCGGTAATCTTGTCTGTCTGTAACATTTTGTCCTCCTTTCCGACGACAGACAAGCATGGTATTTGTACTGTCTATATTATACCACATACCGCTGCCTGTGTCATATATAAAATGTGAAGAAACGCCCTATTTCCGGGCGTTTGCGGGGTTCAGCTCCATGTCTTTGCGTATGAGCTTCTTTATCTTTTTATCCAGTGTGTCCGTCGCACGTTCACTTGCGGACGAACATACAAGGTAAGTAACTTTTCCGATTTTATGCTCCGTTGTGGTAACGGGCATTTGGTTTTGCGTCAAAGAAAATCCCCCTTTCTTTCGCAAACATATAATACAGTCTATGAATAGCAGCAAGTCCACTATTCAATAAAACAAAGGCTTTAATCGGACGGTTATTAGCATAACCTCATGGGAATTTCACCCCGGCATGGTTCTCATGCAGCCCTACCCATTGCCTGCGACGCTCTTAACGCTCGGACTGTGGCTGTAAGGAAGTATCATTGTATATTCTGCGCTGTCGTCGCCCGCAAGCCGCTACACTTGCTTTCCGGCGCGGTGTTGGTCGCTCGGCTGTCCGGGCGGGGTAATCCCTCCCGGATAGCGTCATGGCGCACCCGCCGTATGGCTCGGCGCAAAAGGAACGTATCCGATTTGCCCTATGCTGCGCCGCCGTTATCTTGCGCCGCTTTCTTTGTCAAGGTTCAGAATGGCTTTGCTGCGCGTCAGCAGCAGAACGGAAAAGGGGGAGAGAGAAAGCGTCCCGCCGCCGTTGCGGTTTATTCCTCTGCCTTAAAGGTGAGGACAGCCATCATCAGTTTTGCTTGCAGCCGTTCCCGAATGTCGTGGTCTACGCCGAAATAGACGTTCCCGCGCTCGTCGTACAGCTTCCGCATGGAGAGGCGGGCTATGTAGCCGCTGAAATGCTGCAAGACAATCTTCATAGCGTCCGGGTCGCCCTTTGTCGCTGCCAGAATGACAGGATAGGGAACAAGGGCTTTTTCCGGGTAGCCGGGTTCGTTACCATTCGTCCCATTCATCAGCATTTTCCTCCAGATATTTTTTTAGCAGCTCAAAAGAGCTTGTCCGCCTGTACTGTATCGTGCTTCTCGACGTATCGAACAGCTCCGCAATCTCGGTGTCGTTCATTCCCTCGAAATAGTACAGAAGTACGGCTTTGCGCTTTTCTTCCAGCAAAGTACGGATTGCTTCAAGAAGTAGCTTCGGCGTGATTTTCTTCCCGGCTCTTTCAAAGGCGGTTTCCCCTTTGAAATATTCATCAAAGGTATGAAGCTGCCGCGCTTCTTCTAAGGTCAAGTCGGAAAAGGTAATCTCCTTTGCCTTATGCCTGTGCAGCTCTTTGTGAGCGTCACACGCTTCATTGTGCAGTACCGTATTACAAAACTTCTGGAAAGCGCACTGTTTTATAAACTCCCTGCGATTAGGTTCCACATTCTCACCCCCTTTCTCGTTGGAAAGTTGGTGGTGCTTCCCCCTTTTCGCGGGGCAATACTGCCTTTTGAAAAAAACGCCGAAGATTTTCGGAATTTTTTCAAAAAAATTTTTGAGCAGCAAAATACGCCTGTCCGAAAAGCCCGGACAGGCGTATAGGTATTGAAAGCGGTATTCAGATGATTAGACAGTTCATATTGATAGACGTAGTTTTCCCTGGCGGTGGTCGGGCTTTTTTTAATGTGTCAATGACCGTCGGATTTTGTCGATACGCTTTGTGCTTCATGGCGGCTACCTCCTTTAGCCGCCGCTTTTGACAGTGATACCGCGTCATTTCTTGAGAAGATAAAAAGAAACGGCGGCTTTGTTTTTTCAAAAGCCGCCGTTTACGAATAGACGTGCGAAAAGACCTCTGCTGTACGACGGCTTTTTTTCTTTTGCCGTCGTGCGGCAGATTAGATTTAATTATCAAAGAAAGAGCCGATAACAGCAATTCAAAATTTGCTTGTTATCGGCTCTGCGTCTGTGCGTCTGGCTCTTTGATAATAGACATATTCATTTTTGTCACATTGATTAGAGTTTCCTGTTTGCATTTCGGGCAGTAAAGAGGAAAGTTTACAAGGATAGTATCTTCTCGCAGTTTTAGCCGCGTTTTACTTTGACAAACAGGACATAACAACCATTTTTCAATCTTCATGCTTATACCTCTAACAGTTCAAAACTAATTTCTGCTTTACAAGCCATTTTGGATAATTGGGCTTTGTATTTAGCAGTTTCCTGTTCAATATAGCTTTGACGGACAGCATGAATTACTGTTAAATCTCCTGTTACAAAATATCCTTGCCGTGTTTTGAAAACTATCTTCCAGTCAATCAGTATTCTTAGAGCCTTTCGTAAGGTTTCTATACTGGTATTTGTTCTTTTCAGAAGTGTTTTGATTGTGGGAAGTTTGCTACCCGTTGGAATGGCACCATTCAATATACTGGAAAATATTTCTATTGCCAATTTCTCACTTATTCTTTCTTTATTGGGAATGTCCCACTCCATAATATCCTCCTATTCTAAATTATTTCTTTTTGTTGTTCTTCCATGCTTTGTATATTGCATTAGCAACGGGAAGCAAAACACAAATAGCAACGAACCAACCGGGAAAATGTGGCATAGTATTATTCCTCCTTTTTTCATATTAGTTTGAATATGGCTGCTAAAAAACAGATAGCAGCAATTAAAAATGATACAACAATTCGCAGTAGTGAAAAGCTATACAACTTTTCCGGCGCGAACCTGTCATAACGTACTTTTACAGTTGAGCCAATTTGTGAAGCCATAGGTACTTGTATGCGTTTTTTTGACTGATAAGTTTTACCGTTCACCTTATAGGAAACGGTTGCCCATTTTGAATTACGGTGTTTGGCGGTTTCGGGATTGGGCATTTTGATAGACATAATTGTGCCAAATGTTTGTGCCGTTTTATTGTGTTTCAAAAGGAATTGAACAACGTTTACAAGCCCGAAACAAAATGCAGTTGCACTTATGACATATAGAAAAATCGCCTCATTACTCATAGTTTCACCTTTCTTTCATGCCAAGTCTGTTTCACCATAAAACTTCATAGACAAAATAACTGATACAATCAGAACAATGCAAGAGAACAATAAAACACTTCCACAAACAAGTAACGGGGAAAACATGGAAAGAAAATCTAAGTTCACATTTTCCATTTTCATAAGTTGCGGCAAAATAAACGGTGAAGCCATTATTACAACTACAAAGGCAAACTTTGTTTTTTCATAACCCAGTTTATATTGCACTGGAAGATATACGCCTATAAAAATAGATGTCACAAGGAACATAAGTAAAAATAGTGTCATATCTACTGTACCTAAACCGGGAATAACTAAAGTTTCAATAGCATATATGATACAACAAGCCACAAAATTTGCTATGCAAAAAATATATTTAGACAATACAATCATATTGCGCGAAAATGGGGTCGCACATAATAATGTCGCGGCTTTTGGAAATTGATATTCTTTCAAAGATACATATTGCAGCAGCATGAAAACGCAAAAGATAACGGATAACATAAACCCTAAAACCCCGGTATATTCCGGCGCACGCCAAAGCATAAAAGGCGGGATAAGAACCGCAGCGACAAGCATAATCAGCACATACTTTTTTACAATCAGAATGTCCTTTTTTATCAAATTAAATAACATCATTTCTTATATCCTCCTATATTGGCAAGCATAATATCCTCTATTGTGGGACGTTCAACAATAGCGTCCGGGAAAAAGGATTGTATCTCTGATACTTGTTTGGTAATACCTGTAAATCCAAAAGCGGTTTCTGTTATGCTCAAAAAATGTTTACGCACATCATCAGTTAATGCCTTTACATCACCCTTTACAATTCTGTAAGTGTCAAGCAAAAAATCCTTTTCCTCTTGAAAAATAATGCGCCCGTTGTTAATCATAATGAGCATATCAGCAATTTTATCAAGGTCAGAAGTAATATGCGTTGAAAAGAAAACTCCTTTGCCGCCATTTTCCATATAATCGGTCAAAACTTTCAAAAGCTGGCTGCGGATTAAGGGGTCAAGTCCACTCGTTGGCTCGTCCATAATCAATAGTTCCGCGTTATGAGAAAGAGCTAAAACAAGAGCATATTTCATTTTCATTCCCTTAGAAAGAGTGTTGATTTTTTGTTTCGGGTCAAGTGAAAACATATCCATATACCGTCTATAATCCTGTTCAGACCATGATGTATATGCGGCTGAAATAACGCTTTTCATTTCGGCTAAGGAAAGTTCGTCATAAAAGCAGCCATCATCTAACACAACTCCGATACGATTTTTAATCTGCTTTTCATTTTTTTCCATATCAAGCCCAAATAGCTCAATGTGGCCAGAAGCCTTTTTCGCCAATCCTAAAAGTGTTCGTAATGTGGTAGTTTTGCCCGCGCCATTGATACCGATAAAACCCGTTATACAACCCTCCGGCAGAGAAAAGGTCACATCTGATAAAGAGAAATCTCCATACGATTTTCTCAAATTCTCTACTTTCAAAATATTGTTCATTCTAATCCTCCTCGTAAAGAATATCCATCATAGCATTAAGCTCTTCTTTACTGATTTTCAGTGATTTTGCCGTTTGTATCATATCAAGCATTTTTTGTTCAACAAGACGCCGTTTGGAGTCCCGCAGTAATTCAAGGTTACTTGTAGATACAAAAGTTCCTATTCCTACTTGACTTGTGACAAATCCCTCTTGTTCCAATTCCTCATAAACCCGCCGGATAGTTAAGACGCTAACTTTCAAATCATTTGCAAAAGCGCGTATAGAGGGAAGCGCGTCCCCCTCAACCAATTCTTCTTTTAATACAGCGTCTTTTATCTGGTCTTTGATTTGTTGATACAAGGGGCTGTCAGAAGTATTTGAAATTAGTATCTTCAAAAATCTTATCCCTCCTTTTCGGTGTGATGTTTTAACATACACATTATAAACAACAAGCACTTGATTGTCAATAGGCAAATAGAAGAGATTTTCTTCAACAGCATAATAGGAATTATTTTGGCTAACTGATAGAACAGTGTAGACATATCCAAGAAGAAAGGTGAACAGTAAAATGTAATAAGGTGAATAACTATGGCAAAAAGACCAGTACCAAAATACGACTTCAAGGCTTTTGGGGCAGCGATAAAGGCGGCGCGGACAGGGCGCAAGGAGAGCCGCAAGAAAGTAAGCGACGAAATGTTTATCTCGCCGCGCTACCTTGCGAACATTGAGAACAAGGGGCAGCACCCAAGTTTACAGATTTTCTTTGAGCTTATGCTACGCTACAATATATCCGTAGACCAGTTCCTTTTGGAAACACCGCCAGAGAAGAACACGCAACGGCGGCAGCTCGACGCGCTCCTTGACGGTATGAGCGATACGGGCATACGGATTGTGAGCGCAACGGCAAAGGAAATCGCGGAAGTCGAAACAGAGGGCAGATGAAATGTGTCCGTCAGAATTGAATAAGGTTTAGAGAGCGTTGTAATCTTTTTTGAGATTGCAGCGTTTTTCTTTTGCGGAAGTTTGGCAAAACCGGGCATAGCTCCGTAGTAAGGCATAAGGGCATAAGGGATAGAAACATTCGTAGCAAGCATAGGAAGCGGGTACCCACTTCCGTATTTTCCCCCTCCCGCGCTGCGGCGCGTCGGTTGAAAATTGCTTGTTGGGAAGTGTCCCAAACCCTCGGAACGGAAAGGAAAGGAGCGAAGCAATGGACGGACGGAAAAGGACGGTGCAAATCAAATTCAGAGTGACGGAAGCGGAACGGGATTTAATACTGGAAAAAATGAAGCTCGTACCCACCCGGAACATGGCGGCATATCTGCGGAAGATTGCCATTGACGGGTACATCATTCAGATAGACCACAGCGACATTAAGGCAATGACCGCAGAGATACAGAAAATCGGGGTCAACGTCAACCAGATAGCACGCCGCGTAAACGCGACGGGGAACGCATACCAAGAGGACATAGAAGAAATAAAGGGGGTGCTTGCGGAGATATGGCGGTTACAAAGATTAAGCCTATTAAAAGCACTCTAAGCAAAGCCCTTGACTATATCGAAAACCCGGACAAGACGGACGGAAAAATGCTTGTGTCCTCTTTCGGCTGCTCCTATGAAACGGCAGATATTGAGTTTGAATATACATTGTCCCAAGCACTCCAAAAGGGGAACAATTTAGCCTTTCATCTGATACAGTCCTTTGAGCCGGGGGAAGTCGATTATCAGAAAGCCCATGAAATCGGAAAGCAGCTTGCCGACGCGGTAACAAAGGGGCAGCATGAATATGTACTCACGACGCACATTGACAAAGGACACGTCCATAACCATATCATTTTTTGCGCGGTGAATTTTGTAGACCACCGCAAATACAATTCCAACAAAAGGAGCTATTACGGCATACGGAACATGAGCGACAAGCTGTGCCGGGAGAATGGCTTGTCCATCGTCGTTCCCGGCAAGGGCAGCAAGGGAAAGAGCTATGCGGAATATCAAGCTGAAAAGACGGGTACAAGTTGGAAAGGCAAGCTGAAAACCAACCTTGACGCGCTTATCCCCCAAGTTTCCAGTTTTGAGGAATTGCTAACGCGGTTACAGGCGGCGGGCTATGAGATAAAGCCGGGGAAATATGTGTCATGCCGCGCCCCCGGACAGGAACGCTTCACCCGCCTTAAAACCCTCGGCGCAGACTATACAGAGGAAGCCATAAGGGAACGGATAGCGGGCAGACGGGCAAAAGCGGCGAAAGCCCCCAGAGAGCAGCGCGGCGTGTCGCTGCTTATCGACATTGAGAACAGTATCAAGGCGGCGCAGAGTAAGGGCTATGAACAGTGGGCGAAAATCCACAATCTGAAACAGGCAGCTAAAACAATGAATTTCTTGACGGAACATAAGATTGAGCAGTACGCGGATTTAGTCAGCCGGACCCTGGAAATGGCAGCGGAAAGCGGACAGGCGGCAGACGCATTGAAGAACGCCGAAAAGCGGCTTGCGGAAATGGCGGTGCTTATCAAGAATGTTTCCACCTATCAAAAGACAAAGCCTGTCTATGACGCATACCGCAAGGCAAGGAACAGGGAGAAGTACCGCGCCGGACAGGAACAGGCAATTATCCTCCATGAAGCCGCCGCAAGGTCACTGAAAGCGGCGGGCATTGCGAAGCTCCCGAACCTCGCCGCGCTGCAATCGGAGTATGAAGCCCTCCAAGCGCAGAAAGAGGCCCTTTACGCCGACTATGGAAAATTGAAAAAGAAAGTCCGGGAATATGATATTATCAAGCAGAACATTGACAGCATTTTACAGGCAGACAGGCAGCCGGAACGGGAAAAGGAAACAGAACGCGGATAAGGATAGCAAAATCCCCGCCGCTGTGCTATGATAGGGCTATCAAAAAGCAGAGGAGCGTTGAGCATGGAAAACCAGAAAATGCCGGAATATGAAACCATACGCGCCGCCGTTGCCGGGGAGAAATGGGCGGTGGAGAAAGTCGTGGATTGCTACAAGGACGAAATAGACAGGCTATCGACGGTAGCGGTCAGACAGCCAGACGGAAGCACGAAACAGGAAATCAACGAAGATATGCGCCAGTCTATCACAAAGAAGCTGATAGAAGCCCTCCCGCAGTTCCCGCTTGAAGAAATGGAAAAGGGAAATGTCAGATAGGCAAAAAAAGAACAGGGCGCGGAAGCCAGTATATGACTTCCGCGCCCTGTCTTTTTATGGGTGCTGTTTTCGTGAATGTTACGCAGTAGAACGCCATTTTCGGGGGTAAAGGTATAAAGTATCGCCTATCCGGTTTTCACGCCCGGAAAGCCCTGTAAATCAAGGGATTTTCCGCACCTACTGTGTAACAGGGGCGCGTCTTTTCCTCATGCGCTCGGCGGCTTGTCTGCGGGTGATACGCTTCCGGCAGACGGGGCAGTATTTGACACTGTTAGAGGTTGACGCAAAGAACGCGCCGCACTCGGTACATTTCTTCTTATCCCCTGTCTGGTAAAGCTCCGCATAAAGCAGCCTGTCGGCGGGAAGCACCGCAACCCGGAACCACTTGCAGAGAAGCGAATAGGAAATGAGCTGCGGACATACGCACTCGTCCCCGTCGTCCAGTAAGATACAGTTCCCGTTATCATAATTGCAGCACGTCCGGCGCACAAGGGCGTTGACTTTCCGGCTCTGGGGCGGCGTCAGCCGCTTAACCCCGTTCATACTTCATCAGCGGCGTAAATGGGAAGCTCTGCAAATTCCGCTTCGGTCAAAGCGTCCACTTTGGAAAGGGTGCGCTTTGCAAGCTCCCGCATATCCGCGTCCATGTAGGGCAGCGCGGCGTTGACATTCTCAATCAAAGCCCGCTTGCCGCCCTCGTTGTAAATGCTCAAAAGGTTTGTTTCTTCAACAGTCAGTCTAATCATGCTCATACCTCCATATCGTGATTTTTTGTTTTTGCCGCCGCCTTTTTCGGGGCGGTCTTTGCCTTGTCTGCTTTAAGCTGCGCCCGGATAGAGGGGCGGGGCTTCCTTATCTCCCTGTCCCGGTTCTCCCCCTTGTCAATCAGCGCATACGTCCCATGTCTGCCCTCGATTTTGGAAAAGGAAAGGGTCTTGTAGGGCAGCATGGAGAAAAGGCGGTCAGTGTCCTTTGTGGCTGCAAGCCGCATGAACGCCGGGGAAAGCTCTGCCATGAAATGGGTCTTGTTCGGGCTGTTCGGCTCATAGTGCCGCTTCATTTCCCGCACAATGCGCCGCGCTTCCGTTTCAATCAGCCCGTCCCGCAAGGCTGTGATATGCGCCTTGAAGTCCCCCGGTGAAAGCTGCTCCCGGCTGCGCCGTTCTTCCTGTAAGAGCGATTGCAGCGCGTCCGGGTCGTTGGGTAGGGCTTCAAAGCGTTCAAACTTCCCAAGCTGCGGGTCTGGGTTGCCGTTGAAGAACCGTCCGGCGGGTATCTCCCTTTCCCCTCGCTCATAAATTAGCTTCACCGTATCGGCGGGCAGCTCCTTTTCCTTGACGCGCTCATAATGTTTAGAGTAGTCCAGTTCGTACAGATTGCCCTTGATTTTCCCGCGCTCCTTTCCCGTCAGCTCGATTGCATAGGCAAGGACGCGGTCGCTTGTCTGCTCCATGTAGAAACGCCATGTGTTGTGAGGTGCGGTATCTTTGAGGAAAACGTCGCGCTCCCGGAAACAGTGCGTCCCGGACGGGCGGCAGAACCACAAAAGGGTCTTGTCCTCCCTGTTGGGGCTTGCCGCCGCCTTTGCGATAATCTCTTTGTCAATGTCTAAGTCGCTCTGGTAAAAGCCTGTGTTCTGCTTCATAATCGCTTCAAGGGAAGCGAACAAATCCACGTTTTCAAATTTGCTCTGTTCCGGCATGGGTCAGCTCCTTTCCAAGTCCTGTGACTTCTGCTTTGCGTTTTTCTTCTGCGCCTTTTCCTTGTCGGCTCTAAGCTGCGCTCGGATAGAGGGTTTCTTTTCCGGCTTCGCCCCTTTGCCGCGCTCCTTGTCGGCTTTGACTGCATTAGCCAGGTCAACAAGGGAAATCTGCTCGCCCGCCTTTACCTTTGCTTCCAGTTCGTCAACGGTGGGGGTGTTGTTGATGATACCGTCAATCATGTTCCCGTTCTGCTCTGTGGTCTGCTCGGCGGTTTTCAAGGGATTGTCCCGCTGCGCCTGTTCTGCGGCAACGGCAAACGCCCGCGTCCCATTCCCCATAATCAGATACTTTCCGTCGTCCGACTGGTGGTGAAAGCCATATCCGGCGGCTTCTATCTGCTCCCGGCTCATGGCGGTCACATGGAAAGTCCCCCTCGGTGTCTTGACAGTTTCGCCCGTTTCCAAGTCGTCCGGGGTAAGCTGCTTCTGCTCCTGTAAAAACTTCGGTACTTCCCGGAAACCTACACTGTCAACGAAATGCGCCGCGTCCTGTCCGTCCTGATGAAGCACTACCACGTCCGAAACGGAAAGGCTGTGTCCCTTAAAGTCTTTGGGGTGGTCGATATTGAAACGGGCGTAAATATCTTCAAGGGAAGTTTCCGGCGCAAGGGGCGCGGAATAGACAAGCTCATAGTTCGCCCTGTCAACCACATTTCCCGCCGCCTGCAGGCGGTCGTATGGCTCAAAGCGGAAATCCCTTGTTTCGTCCCCGCCTTTTATCTGGTAAATGGAAAAGGTGTCTTTGTCCTGTCCGGCGGTCTGCGCCGTTTCCTGTGCCTTTGCGTAAAGCTGCTTTACGTCGCCCTCGGTCAGCTCGCCGCTTTTGAGCTGCCCCATAAGCTCGCGGCATTTCTCCGGCGTTCCCGTATAAAGCACATCGCCCATTTTCGCCCGCCCGTTCTCCTGTGTCACATAGGCTTGCAAGAGGTGGCTGTTTTCCCGGCTGTCGCTGTAAGGGTTCCGGCGCACTCTGTAAATCGTTTCCGGGGTAAAGGCTTCTTTCGGGGCTGCGCCCGCCTTTTCCTGTGCGCCGGATTTTCCCGGTGCGGCTGCTTCCGGCTTCTCTTTCCCGGCTGTATCTGCCTTTGCCGGGGCTTCCGGCTGCGGCTGTTCTTTCGGGGCTGCCTTTTCCTCTCTGGTGGGCTGCTCCTGTCCGGCGGTCTGCTCCTTGTCCTGTGCCTTTTGCAGCTTCGCAAGATTTTCGTCTATTGAATTGATAATCTCGGCGGCTGCGCTGCGTATCGTTTCAAGGGAGCTTTTCAGCTCGGACAGCTCCCGCCCGCTGCTCCACCCGGCGACGTAGCCGAAAGAGTAGTCCGACGTATCAAGCCCGTAATGTTGGCAGACGGTATAGGCGACGCTTTCCGCTTCGACTTCGCGGGTGCGGCGGTCAACGCGGGGCTGCTCGTCCTTTGGCGCGTTGAGGTCAATGTCGTGCAGCTTCGCATGGGCGATTTCGTGGATTGCGGTCTTTAAGGTCTGCAACTCGCTCATGCCCTCGTTGATAGCAATGCGCTTGTCCTCCAAGTGGTAGTAGCCATGAGAGCCGCCCTCAATATTCTCAAAGGCGATAGGAACGGGGGAAGTCTTTTCAAGGGCTGCGAAAAAATCCTTGTAGCGGTCAACGTCGCCCGTCAGCTCGTCAACGGCAATGTCCGGCAGCTCCTTTCCCTCGGTCTGGGAAACATCAAAATGTAAAGCTTTACATTTCGATTATAATGTTAAGTTGTTATTAATGTTAAGTTTCATAAGTTTTTCCGTTTTTTTCATGCTTTTTTTTAAACTGAACTTTACATTATATTTCAAGTCCCGATAATGGAATTAGCCATAAATCAAAGGAGGTTTTTATCATGGTTAATTCTATTTCAAAGCAGGAGATCATGGATGCAGTGGAAAAAGCAAAAGAATATTTCACGCCAATCCTTGCTCCTAAAACTGTAGGCTATTACAAGAATGTCTGGAATAAGCTTGTTGCTTATGCAGATGCTTCACCAGACAAATCAAATGTGGATATCAAAGTGTTTTATGGGATGGTGACACATACTGAAGCATATACCCGGCCAGATACCCGATGGCTAAGAACGCAGGCAAGAGCAGTCCTTTCACTTTTGGATATTCATAGTCGTTTGCGAAACGCCAGAACCCACATAAATACGGGATTCTTTTTGTTACAAAATAAAACAACTCCTCACTGGTCTGTGGTATAATTGAAATGTCCAGTAACAATTATCCATATCCACCTGTAAAGGAGTCGTATCTATATGATAACACATAAACAGCTCTCTTTGGCAGATATTTTTACCGATTGCCAAAATAAATTTGATAA
>CAJTDL010000011.1 GCA_910575035.1 Lachnospiraceae bacterium | reverse complement strand
CTTTGCAACTGCCATAAAAATACTCCTTTTCAGTAAGAATTGTCATATCTTAATTCTTACCAAAAAGGAGCCATTTTTAACCAAAGACACAAACTATTTTACACTACCATCCAGTTCATCTGCAATAATCTCATCTAAAACCCTCATCCCCAAAAGCTCTACTGGCGCTTTATCGTCCGTCAGGATTCGGCTGCCAGGTTTATATAGAGTGAGGCGGTTAGAAACAGTCCCCATCATTTCCCAAAGGGCAGGGTCTTCCAAACTTGTGCAGTTTTTCTCAAAAGTGTCCAGTATATTTGCATCCATAAAAGCAAAAGTTTCACAGTTCGTCCCATTTTCCACCGGAGCAGTATAGACATAAGGGAAAACAGAGTTGATCGTATCACAGAGATAGTCGTTGATAGAATCTTCACTTTTGGATTTCATATTCATGTTTACCACCATAACCCCTTTGTCTGACAGATGGCTGCGGACTTCTGTGAAAAATTCCACGGAAGACATTTGAAAAGGGATCGTAATATCCTGGTAGGCGTCTACCATGATCACATCATATTTTTTATCAGAGGCAGACAGATAAGAACGCCCGTCATAGACGGACACATCCACAGAATCCGGAAGCTCAAAATATTCCGTTGCCAGGCCGGCAATTTTTTCATCAATCTCAACGCCTTCTATGGAGCATCCTGGAAAGTATTCGCTGCAGTATTTTGCAAAAGTGCCTGTGCCAAGCCCCAGGATCAGGATATTGCCAGGGTTTTTGTCCGTAATGCCTGCCATCAATGGGGCGGCAAGGGCATAGTCATAATACATGCCAGTGAGCTTTGCATTTTTCATCAGGATAGACTGTACGCCGAAAAGCACGTTGGTGGACAGGATGACAGAGGTATCTGTTTCCTTTACCTGCAGGTAGTTGTAGATGGACTCGTCCTCCAGGGTAATGCCATCTTCCCAGAAGGCAAAGCTATAGCTGTTTGAGGCAAGGCCAAGCCCTAGGATCAGCACAATGGCCAGGGCGGATTTTACCATCCGTTTCCGTTGGGAGAGGAAATAGAGGATGCTGATGGCTGCCAATACGCCGGAGAAGATCAGGAAGGTAACGGCGGTTCCTACGGCTGGGATGGTAACGAAGGTGGGAAGGAAGGTGCCGATAATACTTCCAATGGTGTTCAGTGCACCCAGTTCCCCTACGGTCTTTCCGTTGTCATCCAGGCTGCTTACCGTGTATTTTACCAGGGAAGGGGTTACGGTTCCCAGCAGGACGCAGGGAAATGCAAATACGGCAAGACAGGCAAAAAGGGCTGCCCATACCAGGAAATTCTTGGTAATAAATACGGCCAGAAGCAGGGAAATGCCTCCGATCAGGTATCTGCCTGCAAAGGGGATCAGGGCAATCCATACGGCGGCAAGCAGAAGGCGTCCGTAGAGCCTGTCTGGGGATGGGTTCTTGTCTGCCAGGCGTCCGCCCCATACATTTCCAAGTGCCATGGCGATCATGATCACGCCGATAATGACAGTCCATACAATCTGGGAAGAGCTGAAATAGGGAGCCATCAGGCGGCTTGCGCCCAGTTCTACGGCCATAACGGACATGCCAGAGAAAAATTCTGTCAGGTATAGAAAGTATTTGTTATTCAAGATGCTCTTTTCTTTCATGCAGTGTACCTCGCTTTATCATAGTCTAAATTCCGGAATGGCGCCTATTTTGTGTTTGGCAGGTGCCAATAATTTACATCTTAACATAGATAGGCGGGAAAAGGAATAGGGAAATAGAATCTTGTGGGATCATGCGATCTATGCTAAGATAGAACAAAAGTTACTATTCATGGCCCAGGAATCCGCTGAACTGCGCATTCCGTGAGAACATGATTCAGGAGTGAGGGGCGATTCTTGCGCAGCAAAACTTTAAATATCGCCCCGAATTGTTGTTATGAGGGGCTCCGCCGTGAATAGTACCAAACAAAAACAAGAAGCTTTCAGAAAGGGGAATGTCCATGGTATTGCCGCAGGAAAGGATTTATACAATAGAAGATATTTATGCTTTGCCAGATGGTAATAGGGCTGAACTGGTGGATGGCCGGATATATGGGATGGCTCCCCCAAGTACAAGGCATCAGGAAATATCAGGCGGTTTCTACTATAAAATACGCAGTTATCTGGAGGGCAAAGCGGGAAAATGTAAGGTATTTGCCGCACCATTTGCAGTTTTTTTGAATGAGGATGGCAGGAATTATGTTGAGCCTGATATTTCTGTTATATGCGACAGGAGTAAAATCAATGAAAAGGGATGCGTGGGCGCTCCTGACTGGATCATTGAGATTGTTTCCCCATCAACCCAACAGATGGATTATGGCATAAAGCTTTTTAAATACCGTACAGCAGGCGTCCGGGAATATTGGATTGTGAATCCCTCAAAGCAGACAGTTACCGTTTATGATTTTGAGCATGAAAAAAGAACAGGCCAATACGTTTTTGAGGATAGGATCCCTGTATGCATTTATGGGGATTTAAGCATTAATATCATGGATTTCCTTTTATGAAGTCCGATTATTTAGAATAGGTATTTTAATTTTTGCAGGCAGTCATATTATGGGCTCTGCGGGTGTAGACAGGTGTGTTTTATGTTTTAGATTAGAAATAATGGACAAAGGGATAAGGTGTTTTTATATGCAAAATCAGAGTTTTAGGACAAGGGTGAATCCGAGGGAGGTATCTTCCATCGCAGAATTTGGGAATAGAAAAGGAAATGGGGGCAGCGGATGCAGGGACGTCTATTTCCTCAGGCTGAAGGGGATGGATACAGGGCGTTTGCGGGAAATTGAAATGATGGATCTGATGCTGACAGAGGAAATGCGGGCGGGAGCCGGGTTTTATTACAGGGGGAATCAGCTTCCCAGGATGTCATTAAGGGAGGATGTGGATTATTATTCCGGATGTTATGAAAATTGGCTCAACGCCAGGAGGCAGCGTATGGAAATTAAATCCGTTGCCCCAGGCTCCCCTCTGGCGGCTATTCTTGGGAGCGCCTGCAGTGAGGTATTAGGGCTTCTGGGGCAGGGGAAGGCGGGACTGAGCCCATCCATAGAGAAAAACTTTGTGGTAAAACTCCTATTTTGGATGGATCAGACAGTTTCCGGGGCTTTGCAGGCGTGGAAGCCAGAGCATACCAGGAAGGCGGTTTTTGGGAATATCTGCAAAAGGCAGGAATATCTGTTTTGCTATTTGCTGACATTGCTGGGGTTTGACGTCCTTTTGCTGCAGTGGGAGCAGGATATTGATGCAGAGTTGGAGCGGATGGGACTGTCAAAAAGGATTGGGGCAGAAATTGCAGGCCATATGGCAGTCCCGGAGTATGCGCCTGCCCAGTATCAGCGCAGCCAGGCAAGGGAAGTGCCCGCCCAATATCATGGCAGCCAAAGTGGGGCATCCACCCAATGTCATGGCAGCCAAAGTGGGGTCCCCACACAATATCATGGCAGCGAAGGCAGAGCGCCCGCCCAATACTATGGCAGCGAAGGCGGGACGCCTGCCCAATTTCATGGCAGCGAAGGCGGGATGCCCGCCCAATTTCAGCAAAGCCAAGGCGGATTTCCTGTACAAAGCCAGGGAAGCCAAGGGAGAATGCCTGTGCAAAATCAGCGCATCCAGCTAAGAAGGGGTTCTGGCGGTGCGAGAGGGAATGTGGAAAAAAGGCAAAAGGCAGAGAAAGCGCCTGCAATCGTGGATGTCAGGATTCCGGAACGTGACAGGCGCACACGGGAAATGCTGCGCCCAAAGCCGCAGCAGTCGGGGCAGCAGCCTTCAGGGCGCTATCCAGATCAAAGCGGCCGGCAGGTGCCAGGGGCTTTCAGGCAGCAAGGGAGCCAACAGGGGCAGATTTTCAATGGGAACGCAGGGAGGCAGGAGCTTCCTTATGAAGAATTGGCTTTATTAGCATCTTCTGTGGTGATGATTATGATACATGATGCCAAGGGCAAGCCTGTTGGCAGCGGCTCTGGCATTATGATTGGCAGGGATGGCTATATTTTGACCAATAGCCATGTGGCTTTTGGCGGAAGGTCTTATTCTGTTAGGATTGAAGAAGATGAGCAGGTTTATCAGACAGATGAAATGATCAAGTACAATTCTGTGCTGGATCTTGCAATTATACGGATCCAAAGGGAATTAACCCCGATCCCCATCTATCAGGGGCGGGAGAAGCTTGTGCGCGGGCAGAAGGTGGTGGCCATCGGCAGCCCCCTGGGGCTGTTCAATTCTGTGTCGGACGGCATTATTTCTGGTTTCCGTGTGATTGATGATGTGGATATGATTCAGTTTACGGCTCCTATTTCACATGGCAGTTCTGGGGGCGCGGTGCTGAATATGTACGGCGAGGTAATCGGTATCAGCACCGCTGGCATAGACAGCGGGCAGAATATTAATTTGGCTGTAGGCTATGAGTACATACGGACATTTGTCCAAGGGTTCTTATAAAAAATGTGCAGGTGTTGGAAATGTATGATGAAATTGAGGGAATTGTTGCTATGGGCAGTTCCCAGGCCGTGAATAGTAACCAGAAGCCTATAATGAAGCAAAATTATAGTAAGAAATCCTTGACTTTAGCGTGCTAACTTGTTAGTATAATGGCGTGGCAATTAAAAAGTCGAAAAAAGGAGAAAACAAAATGAAAAAGATTCTTGCACTTATGCTGGCAATGGTAATGGCATTTGCGCTGGCAGCATGCGGGAGCGGCGGCCAGCAGGCTTCAGCAGATGCTGCGTCTGATGACGCTTCTGCCAATGACGCTTCCTCTGAACAAGCAGATGCTGCTTCTGCTAACGATACATCCTCTGAAGCGTCTGCAGCGGATACCTCCACAGATGCTTCTGCAGACAGCGATTTGGAGTATGTGAAGGGAAAAGGGACTTTGGTAATTGGGATCACAGATTTTGAGCCAATGGATTATAAGGATGAGAGCGGCGAATGGATTGGCTTTGATGCTGATATGGCCAAGGCTTTTGCAGAAAGCATCGGCGTACAGGCTGAGTTTGTGGAGATTGACTGGGACAATAAGATACTGGAGCTGGATGGGAAGACCATTGACTGTGTATGGAATGGGATGACCCTTACAGATGAAGTGAAGAGTTCCATGTCATGCTCAAACCCATACTGCAACAATGCCCAGATTGTTATTGTGCCATCGGATAAGGCTGACCAGTATCAGGATACAGACAGCCTGTCTGACCTGACATTTGCAGTGGAGGCAGGAAGCGCAGGAGAGGAACAGGTAAGCGCATTAAGCCTGAACTATACCTCTGTAAAAGCCCAGGCAGATGCCCTGATGGAAGTGGCTGCCGGGACATCAGATGCGGCTGTGATTGATTCCCTGATGGCTGCGGCTATGGTAGGGGAAGGCACAAGCTATGATAACTTAACCTATACCGTTGGCTTAAACAGTGAAGAATATGGCGTTGGATTCCGCAAAGGGTCTGACCTGACCCAGGCGCTGAATGACTTTTTTGCAGCCAGCTATGCAGATGGCAGCATGCAGCAGGCTGCAGAGACTTACAAAGTACAGGCAGCATTAATCGAACAGTAACTAGGATAAAGGTGTGCCGTGTAGGCTGCACTTATGAAATATATTGGGTCAAGGAAAAGGGATTATAAGGTTAGAATAAGAGATTACTCCGGCGATAGTTTACCGCCGGAGTAATCCTTTAAAACATGGTAAAATGGTTTCGTTATATACCCTCTGATGCACCCCGTAATACATGCCCAGAGAATATCGGAATGGATACGGGGATTTTGGTGTATGATACGGGAAGATATTGAGAGGATAGGGATTGGAGGTTTTATGGAACAGATAATAGAGCAGTTTCCAGTGGTTCTGAAAGCATTGAATATTGGCTTTTTGCAGACACTGAAGCTTTTTTTCGTGACACTGATCGGGGCATTTCCTCTGGGGCTTGTGATTGCTTTTGGATCCATGTCGCGTTTTAAGCCCTTGAGCGTGGCCACAAAACTGATCGTCTGGGTAATCCGCGGCACGCCGCTGATGATCCAGCTTCTGATTATTTATTATTTTCCAGGCTTGGTGCTGCACCATCCCATTTGGGGCGGAGGCGAGACAGGGCGTTTCCTGGCGGCTTCTGTGTCCTTTATTTTGAATTATGCCTGCTATTTTTCAGAAATTTACCGCGGCGGCATCCAGGGCGTTCCCGTGGGGCAGAAGGAGGCAGGGCTGGTCTTAGGGATGACTAAGACGCAGATTTTCTACCATGTCACGCTGCTTCAGATGATCAAGCGCATTGTACCGCCGATGTCCAATGAGATTATTACGCTGGTGAAGGACACTTCCCTTGCCCGTATTATTGCATTGCAGGAAGTGATCTGGGCAGGGCAGGCGTTTATGAAGGGCTCCCAGGGCATTTCCGGCGCGATCTGGCCTTTGTTTTTTACAGCAGTTTACTATTTGATATTCAATGGGATCCTGACAGTCCTTTTGGGGCGGTTGGAGAAGAAGCTGGATTATTTTAAATAAAAGGAGGGGATAGCATGCCGATTTTAGAGGTAGAACATATTCAGAAATATTTTGACCGCACAGAGGTTCTAAAGGATATCAGCTTTTCCCTGGAAAAGGGGCAGGTGCTGTCTATTATTGGATCTTCCGGAAGCGGGAAGACTACACTTTTGCGGTGCCTGAACTTTTTAGAAAGGCCGGATAAGGGGATAATCCGGGTTAAGGGGGAAACTCTGTTTGATGCAGGGGATCCAGCAACCCAGCAGGAAGCGGAAATACGCAAGAAACGGCTCCATTTTGGGCTGGTGTTCCAGTCCTTCCATCTTTTTCCCCAGTATACGGCTCTTGGGAATGTGATGCTGGCCAAGGAACTTTTGGCCAAGGGGCAGCCAGGGTATGACGCAAGGAAGAAACAGGCACATAAGGAGATTGAGGAACAGGCCAAAGAACTGCTGCAGCAGATGGGGCTGTCGGACAGGATGGAAAATTACCCCCATCAGCTGTCTGGAGGGCAGTGCCAGCGTGTGGCTATTGCCCGGGCATTGGCGCTGCAGCCGGATATTTTGTGTTTTGATGAGCCTACCTCTGCATTGGATCCAGAGCTGACTGGGGAGGTTCTGAAGGTTATGCGGGAATTGGCGGAGCAGAATACCACCATGGTGATCGTGACCCATGAGATGGCATTTGCCAGGGATGTGGCCAGCCAGGTGATCTTTATGGATGATGGGCATATTTTGGAGCAGGGAGATCCCAGGCAGGTGTTTGAAAACCCTAAGGAAGAACGTACCAGGCAGTTTTTATCCAGGTTTACCCAGGGGTAGGGAGAAAGTTGCGGCTGCAAGCTTATATTTAGGCAAACCTCCTTGCTTATTTTTCTGATAGTTACTTCCCAAACGCAGCTATCTCTATGCCTGCGTTTGGGAAGCAGCACTTTCAGAAAAATATTCTACGGAGTTTCACAAGATATAAGCTTGCTTTCTAAACCGAGTAATGGAAAGAGTTAAAAAAATATCTAAAAAGATAGACTTTCTTAGTATATATTATTCAAGATATGGTTTTAAGTATTTATCAAAATGATCTGTTAAATCATTGTCTGTCATATTAGGTCGCCACATAAAATAATTTTTGTCATATTTGTCAAACCAAAAAGCAACCTCTCTGTTTCTTTTGGGGTCACGAGTTATATCTCCTATAAACACAACCCAAAATGGTAAAATTTTTGTACTATGTATATTACCTATTGTTCTATATGCATGGAGAAGCCCCGGAGTAAACAGTTTACATAATCTTTCATGTGCATTTCCACGTCCTGCACTGGGATCTTTACCTTCCACCCATCCGTCTTGACGTTTAATTTCACCAAAAAGAATTTTGCCTATTCGTGTATTTTCAATAGCAAAATCCGGGGATACACCCCATTTCGTTGTTTCAATAGTAATAGGCGGATTGTATATTTCGCTTATCACATAATCTGGCAACTGAACCTGTGTATATAGATTTTTTAAATGTGCAGGCTTTTCATGTAAAATATATTCAGTGCCTGTAAAATATCTTTTAAAAGCTATGTACAAATTTTTTTCGGCATTTGATGCTTTTGAACCACTTTCTGCCTGCCAATTATCCCGGCCTGCTAATTCTTTTTTAGCTATTAGGTACCTCCCTATAATCCTTTGAATAGTTCTTCAAGGCTTATTCCTAATCCATCTGCAATTTTGGCAATGTTTTTTATGGATATATTTCGCCTGCCATTTTCAACAGAAGCATAATAAGTTCTATCCATATCAATAGATAATGCAAACTTTTCTTGGCTTATCCCTAAGTTATTTCTTAAAAACTTTATTCTTTGCCCAAATTTCTTTGTGATCATAAAAACACCTCTCTATATTCCAATATCATAATTGGATGTTGCTTATAAAACAACGGTTTATAAGTAACATTTTATTGACTATTGAAAGGCCAACTGTTATAATTGCTTTTATAGTAACCAGATAAAGGAGAGGTATTTATGCAAAACAGTAAAAAAGAGGAAATTACAGCATATTCTTTATATAGCGTTCAGCAAAAACAAAGAACAAAGTTAAACCCATTAGAGGATATTTATCCACAGCTGCCAGATAAGAAGTATCAAGTAATATATGCTGATCCGCCATGGGACTATGGTGGAAAAATGCAATATGATAAAACTACAATTAAAGATGAAAATGTAGGATTTGAGAAAAAAATATTTTTAAGTTCTGCTATATTTAAGTATCCAACATTAAAATTAAAACAATTAAAGGAACTTAAGATCGCTTCTATTACAGACAGTGATTGCTTATTATTTATGTGGACTACTGGACCGCAAATGGCAAATGCAATAGAGTTAGGAAAAGCTTGGGGATTTGAATACAAGACGATTGCATTTGTTTGGGATAAAATGGTACACAATCCGGGTAGATACACATTAAGCCAAACTGAATTTGTATTGGCATTTAAAAAGGGTAAGTTTCCGCAGCCAAGAGGAGCAAGGAATATTAGGCAGATGGTTGCGGTACATCGTGGTGCACATAGTGTAAAACCGATAGAAATTATAGATGGTATTACTAAAATGTTTCCGCAGCAGGATAAGATTGAATTATTCGCACGGAATAATTATGTTGGTTGGGATAATTGGGGATTAGAGATACCAGATTCAAAGGTTGAGATTACAACCGGTTTACCTGTTAAATCAACGGAACATCCTGGGGAACAGCTTACATTAGAACTATAGGATAATTTAAGGGCGAAAGAGGTTGTTGTAAAATAATGGACATCTGTCTGTAGAATAACAGCCTCTTTTTGTTTGCGGCTCAAATTTTTCTAATATTCAGTTCCAAAAGGGACGCCTATTTTTGGATTAACACCGAAAAAGGTATGAATCTAAGCCATTTTCTGCAAGAAACGTCCGTTTTCTGCAAGCCCTATTGCATATCCTGGATTTTCCCAGTACAATGGCGGTAAAGGAGGTGGTTCCCGTATGAAGAAAATAAAAATAGCCTTAGGCGCCGCCATTGTGGTTCTGGGAACGGCAGTCTGCGTAACTGCCAAAAGCAGTACATGGAAGAAAAATCAGGAAGGAAACCATGAACTGGAAGTCACATATGTGGAAGACAGCAGCACGTATCTGTCAGCATCGGACAGCGGCATGGCAGCAGATGAGTATCTGTCGGACGACCCTGTGAGCATGGAGATTCCTGTGGGAGAGGAAGGAAACGCCTCTGCGGGGCAGGATGGGAGCGCCCCCGTAGAAGCGGGAAGCCCAGGGGAAGAAGCGGATGTATATCCATGGGAGAGTGAGTGGTATGGCCCCTATGAAGAAGACGGGCAGAGCGAAAAATACCATTTGTGGTATGACGAAAATGGATTTCAGAGCCATCGGCTCAAAGAGGGATACCAGGAATTGCATTATGAGGGGATCTCCTGCATAGAGCATACAGAGGATTCGGAAACGGTTCTGGTATATGACGGCTCCTATACGCCTTATGCAGAACAGAACGTAGGAGAAGAAAAAATGGCTGAGTTTTGGGAGAGGAAAGCCACAGGGCTGCCAGCCTATGCGCTGCAGGATGAGGAAGGGTTTGTGCAGGAATGGAGGGAATCCGATGCTTTGGAAGACGGCAGCGTGCGCGGGCAGCTGTCCGGGAGCTATTATTTAGGCTTTCGTTGGAAAATGGGAGCCGGGATGTGCTATTATGGGGGAAATAAGATGAAAAGGGGAACGCCTGTTATGTATTCAACGCTTCAGGTTCATGTGCAGCAGAGCAAGAAAGGGAAGAGCTACCTGGTGCTGAAGAACCGTGATACAGGGGAAAAAGTGAGGATCCTGGGTTCAGAGACAGAAGACGGGTGGGATGGAACCATTAAAATGGGGTCAATCCCAGAGGCATACTATTCCATAGGAATTGAGAACGCCTCTGGGGAAGAAATCACTTATCAGGGGATATATGGATATTATTAGCTGTCAGAGCGAAAGCCCGCCGATAGCCAGGAATCATTTACCAGAGGATATGTAGATGCCATTTCGAAAGTGGGAAGGCCAGGGAATGGCTGGGACCGTGGGGGTGTTCACAAGGAAATGTCAGGCAAAGCCAAAAGGGAAAAAGCTATTTTGTGCTCAAGGATCACAATACAGGCATGAAAATACGGATCCTGGCCTCAGAGACAGAGGATGGGTGGAATGGAACCATTAAGATGGGCTCTATCCCGGCAGGGCTGTATTCCATTGGGATAGAAAATGCATCGGGACAGATGGTTACTTATGAAGGGGCGTATGGGATGTAATTTGCAGATACTGCAAATGGCCCGCGGTTAACAGCTGATTTTTACCACTTCCGCAAAATCGCCTGAAAACAGAGAAAGGGAATTGTTATGCTTCGAATTGCAATTTGTGACGATGAGCCGTATTTTCATGGGTTCCTTAGAAAAATCCTGGAGGCTTACCTGGAAAGAAAAGGAAGCCCCTGTGAAATCCAAAGTTTCCCTTCTGGGGAGGCCTTCTTATCCCAGGGAATTGCATGGATGCGGTTCCACATCGTCTTCCTGGATATCCAGATGGAGGGGATGGACGGCCTTCAGACGGCGAAAAAAATCCGGGAGCTCAGCCAGGATATTTTTATAGTCTTTACAACGGCGTATATTACATACCTTTTGGAAGGCTACCAGGTGGACGCCATCCGCTATATCCTGAAAAACAGGGATAATTTCCCATCATTGGTCTGCGAATGTATGGACGCTATCCAGGCGAAAATGAATTATGTGGTGAAGAAAAAAACCTTTGCCTTCAAGCAAGGGAGAAAGGCGGTCCTGCTGGACCGCTTATTGTATATAGAAAGCTGCCTCCATCAATTGACATTTCATATTATGGAAGGGCGGCTGGTTTCTTATACCCTAAACGCCACTTTAAATGCTATGGAGCAGGAGCTTGCCCCAGACGGTTTTCTGCGCCTCCACCAAAGCTACCTGGCCAACATGAAGCATATCAAGGAAATCCGCCGCTACAGGGCCCTGCTGGACAATGGGATCGAACTGGATATACCCAAAGCCCGGTACCGGGAGGCCGAAAAGGCATTCATTGCATATAAAGGAGAAATTTAAATGCTTACCATAATCCAGCGTTTTTTGATAGTATTATTGGAAATTTTATGCTGTAAAGCCTGGATGGAGGCCTTTGCAGGAAAAAGGCAGGAGCTGTCTGCCCCCAGGGTGAAAGCAGGCGCTTCCTTATGGAAACAAGGCGCGATGGTGTCTGTCCTGGCGGCGGGCGTTTGTTTTGTGTTCCCTTTTACTGTGATGGAGCTTCCGCTGCAGCATATCCTGAAGGTGGGAGTTATGGCTTCCCCTGTTAATCTTTCCCCTGTATTTGCAGGCTTGTGCCGATTTTTGGGGATAGGAGCCAGCAGTCCCATTGCTGCCTGTGTTTTGCCTGGCTTACAGCAGGTTCTCTATATGGGGGCTGTCAGCCTGTGCCTGGCGTTTTGCCTTAGGATAAGCCGGTCCAAGGCCATACTCCTTGCAAGCGGGTTCCAGGCGCTGCTGCTGGCCGCGGATGTGGCTGCCGCAAGGCTGTATATTGCATTTTTCCACCGGATCCATCTGATGCGGGATCTATGCCATGTGGAAGGCTCCCTGATTGCAATTTCAGGCAGGTGTGCCCTGTTTTTCCTTGTGCTCCTGTTCTGGTGCGTACGCAGGAGGGCGCTTTCCGCAGGGGATCAGGGAAAAATGCAGCCCCTTGTGCATCAGACAGTATTCTTTGCGCTGTGTGCAGGGATATCCGTTGTATTGGCCTGGCAGAGCGTCAGGCCAGGGGAAATGGAAAGGCTCTATTTTTTCATCTTATTTGCATTGCTATGCCTGGCAACGGCTGCCTTATATCTGTTAGACAGCCTGTTAAAGCGTGAAGGGAAGGCTTATAAGCGGGCAATGTTCCATATAAAGGCACAGAGCCAGGCAGAGCTGTACCGCACCCTTTCCGAGAATTATGAGAAGCAGCAGAAAAAAGTCCACGAGTACAAGAACCAGATCCTGTGCATAGAATCCCTGCTGCGCAGGAAAATGTACCAGGAACTGGAAGAATATGTCAGCAGCATTAGCGGAGGCCTGGGCAGGGAGCTGGATGATTTCCAGACAAACCATCCCATTGCAGATGCCGTGATCAACAGGGCTTATCAGGAAATGCTGGAAAAGGGTATTTTATTTGTGCCGAAAATCAGCGATTTGTCTGGCATTTGGGTTTCAGATGGGGATTTGGTGGCGATTCTTTCCAATCTTTTGGAGAATGCCATTGAGGCATGTGGGAAATGCCAGGGCAGGCGGATAATAAAAATGAAGCTGGTTATAGAAGAGGGGGGGATTGTGTTGTCTGTGCGGAATACGTATGAGGGGCAGCTGAAGGAAAAGGATGGGGAGTTCCAGACTACGAAGGCGCAGGGAGAGGGGGAGCATGGGATTGGGCTTAAAAATGTGATGGAGGTGGTGGAAGGGTATGGGGGGGCTTATGTGATACAGACGGGGGGCGGGGAATTTTATATTGCGGTTTTGATACCGCGGTAGAGTCCAAATAGAGGATAAAATCCCGGAAATGCTGATAAAATGGGCGTTTCCTGAATAGCCGCTCAGTTGACCAGACCGGGGCGGCTATTTCTGTGTCTTATGATTATTGTTACGCCCGATGGCGTATCCGAGGCTAAAGCAACCAATACAAAGGCTGAGCACTGCAATAAGTCCTTCAATCGTCAACATAAGCGTCGCCCTCCCTTCCAGTATTTCCGCTCAAAGACGGATTATGTAGCACCAGGACAAGGGCAAACCAGAAGGCTCCAGCCTCCCACTGGCGGCCGCAAAGCCACTCCCTTTGCCTGCCATGCAGAAAAATCCCCAACAGCCGCAAAGCCACTCCCTTTGCCCGCCATGCAGAAAAATTCCCAACAGCCGCAAAGCCACTCCCTTTGCCCGCCATGCAGAAAAATCCCCAACAGCCGCAAAACTACTCCCCCGCCCGCCAGAAAAATCCCTCAGTAAATGACATTGCCTTACCACAAAATCTCAAATTCCCATCCCCCCATACAGCATTATAATTCCCCATACAAACAATGCCATCATTAATGCTGCTAGATAGTGACATTATTTTCCAAAACCCTGTTGAATTAATTTGCGAAAAACTATATAATGTTACCATATTATATTCTGAAAAGAGGAAGGGTCACATGGCAAATAACAATACAAAATTTAGAGTATCCTTTAATTCGCCAGTCATACTGAGCTTTACAATCCTGTGTTTTCTGGCGATGCTCTTAAGCTATGCCACCAATGGGCGCTCCAATGCCATGGTGTTTAGCGTCTATCGCTCATCTTTTTTGGATCCAATGACATACGTTCGGTTTTTAGGGCATATTGTAGGACATGCGGGCTGGGAGCACCTGTTTGGGAATATTATGCTGATTTTGGTAGTAGGCCCCCTTCTGGAAGAAAAATATGGGTCTGCCAATCTGCTGTTTGTAATCATAATAACTGCGCTGGCGACAGGAGCCGTGCATTTTGCCCTTTTTCCCAGGGTGATGCTCCTGGGGGCGAGCGGCGTGGTGTTTGCGCTGATTTTATTGTCTTCTTTTACTTGTGTTGGGGAAGGGGAGATTCCGCTGACTTTTATCCTGGTGGCGGTGATCTATATTGGGCAGCAGGTATATCAGGGGCTGTTCGTGCAGGATAATATTTCCAACCTGACCCATATTTTAGGCGGCCTGGTGGGGGCGGGATTAGGATTTATCATGAATCGGAATAAGATAAGCCGTTACTAGGGGATGCACTGCATGGGGCAGATGGGAAGGGGTTTGGAAAAGTGGCAGAAATAAAGCAGATAAGGAAAGTGGTTGTGAGGGTATATGTTTGAACAAAAGGAACTGCAAAATTTAAATGATTATTTTCTTAATCTGAGCAATCGGAATGGGCAGTATGCCTATTTTTACCGAATTAATGGGTACAGCACCCAGGTAAAGGAGTTTGTACAAAAATACTATGACGCGGCCAGAAGGTCCGGGGTAGTTATAGAGGGCAGGATCCCCAACCCGGATGAGAAGAACCTGGCTTATTATGAGGAAATCATGGGCATGGATTTCCAGATGAATCTGGGGTTCCTTTCTGCGAGCCTGAAAAAATGGCTGCCCAGGATGAATGATTACCAGCGGCAGAATGTGGCTGTTTCTATTTTGGGCACGTTGGATGGCATGCAGAAGGAAGGCAAAAATGAAAATATGCTGCGGAATGCCTATATCAAGTTTATGTGCTGGCTATACTATAAATTTGAGCGTATCGTGAACCAGTTAGGGGAAGGCAATATCCCGAAGATCTTATACGAAGGGGATATCAGCAATTATGAGTTAAAGTTAATGGCAGTGCTTTCCCATGCGGGCTGTGACATTGTCCTGCTCCAGTACCATGGAGATGGGAATTATTTAAAATTAGACAGGGATTCGAAGGTTTCCATGGAGTATAAGGCCAATGGGCTGACAGCCTTCCCAGAGGATTTCAGCCTGAAATGGATCCGCCGGCAGCTGGAGCAGGAGATGAATAAAGAGAGGCTGTATGGGAAGCGGCCGGAGGCGTCGGGCTGCACAAATGCCTGGATAGAAGGAAAGGGCTTAGAGGATATCCAGCGGGACGTCCAGCTGCGGGGGGATGACCCGAAGCTGTTTTATAACTGCTTCTGCAGGATTTCCGGTGTTTGGGATAAGCTGACGTATCTCAATGACTTATACCAGCTACAGTTAGAATTGAAAAATAAAAAACGGAAGCTGTTGATTCTGGAAAATACCATTCCCCAGCCTTCCATGGAAGAAATCAATGCCATCCATCGGCAAAACTATACAAAGCAGGATCAGATGCTGCTGGATCTGTCTGGAAATATCAAATACACGGCAAATATTGAGCTGCAGCGTATAATGAACCAGGCGTTTATTGACATTATATCTGAGGAAGCCCAAAAGCCCGGCATGAACCTGAATAAGCTAACCAACAAGGCAATTTACCTGATCTGCTGGCTGAAGCGCTACCAGCAGGAATTGTTTTCCAATTGGAAGATGCCGGAGATTGGCTGTTTGATCTATCTTGGGGGATGTAAGACAGAAAATGAAGGGATGTTCCTGCGTTTTGTGGCAAGGCTTCCGGTTGATGTGCTGGTACTGTGCCCAAACTTGAACCAGAAATGCTGCCTGGAGGACCGGCTCTTGTATGAAATCCACCATGAGCAGTCTTTATCTGTGGAGAAGTATCCCAGGGAAAATGCGGAGATTCGCATGGGAACGGCAGCTTACCATGCAGAGCGGGAATTGGACGGCATGATGTACCAGGATTCCGGCATATACAGGGACAGGCAGTACGGCAAGGCCAATGCCCTGTCTTTGCAGACCATGTATGAGGAAATTGCCATCCTTTGGGATCAGGAGGTGAAGTACCGCCCTAATTTCAGCACCGTGGAAAATGTGGTGAATATCCCCGTGATTTTTGCCAAGGTGTCTGGCGTAAAGTCTGGGAATGCCTCGGCTTATTGGAGCGAGATGAAGAAATTGGTTACGGACCAGACGATTGTGGTAAAGTCTGTGCCTTACATTAATTCCACAGATCCCAATCCCATGAAAGCCCATGCGGCAGAGTTTTTCAAAAATGGAAAATTGCAGCGGGCTAAGATCAAGAGCCACCAGAGCTATCCCTATGGCTTTTTGCGGGAAGAGATACAGGATCATATTTTGGATAAGCTGCAGCTTTTGATAGACCAGAGGGTTATTAAGGGCACCTTTGAGAATGGGATGGAATATACCATTATTGCTACGGTTCTGAACATGAAAATGGAGATTGTCCGCAGGATACAGGGGTTTGATTTTACCAAGAAAAACCCAAAGCTCATCTATATCAATACAACGGAGCATATGATTTCCTTAGAGGACTCCATTTTGGCGGCATTTTTGAATTTGGCAGGATTTGATGTGCTGTTTTTCGTGCCTACAGGGTATCAGAGCATAGAGAAGTATTTCAACCAGAAGATCATGGAAGAGCACCAGATTGGGGACTATCTGTATGATTTGCGTGTCCCGGATTTTGGCAGGATTTCATTGAACATACGCCAGTCCTGGCGGGAAAGAATATTTAAGCGAGGTAATTGATTATGGGACTTGACTTTAGCAAGACAGCAATGCAGCAGCAGGCGGTTGCCCCGTCTGCCAAAAATGAGATTGAAGTGGTGGAGCAGTACGATATTGTTGCTGACAGGCAGCAGATGGGGGATACCCTGACAGGCTCCGCCGAGGTGGATGCCCTTGCCAGCACCATTGAGGTGTATAACCTGGAGACGATTGTATCCTTTGGAGCCCAGGCGGCAGAGGAGATTTCCAAGGCTTCCGATGTGGTATTAAACAGCATGAATATGTCGCAGCTGGATGATTCCAGCGCCATGCTGAATACCTTGGCGAAGATTATGGACAAATTTGACATTGAGGAGATCAAGGAGAACCCAGGGCTGTTTGGGAAGCTGTTTGGCAACCTGCGCAAGCAATTGGATAAGATCCTGGCCAAATACCACACGATGGGTGAGGAGGTGGATAAGATTTATGTCCAGCTCAAGCAATACGAATCTGAGATCAAGCAGTCCAACCGTAAGCTGAACCAGATGTTTGACGCAAATGTGAATTACTACCATGAATTGGTGAAATATATCCTGGCGGGGGAACAGGGCTGCCGGGAAATTGAGGATTACATTGCCCAGAGGCAGGCGGACATGGAGGCCTCTGGGGACAATTCCATCCAGTTTGAAATCCAGAGCCTGCAGCAGGCTTTGATGATGTTAGAGCAGCGTACCCAGGATCTGCGCACTGCGGAAAATGTGGCAATGCAGTCCATTCCCATGATCAAGACTATGGAGTTCAGCAATATGAACCTGGTGCGCAAGATCAATTCAGCCTTTATCGTAACCCTTCCGGTTTTCAAACAGGCATTGGCACAGGCCATTATGCTGAAACGGCAGCGGATCCAGGCAGAGGCCATGTCCGCACTGGATGAGAAGACCAATGAGATGCTGATCAAGAATGCAAGGAATACCGCAGAGCAGTCCAAGATGACAGCACGGCTGGCATCTGGCAGCTCCATTAAGATTGAGACTTTGGAAACAACCTGGCGAACCATTGTAAGTGGGATTGACGAGACAAAGCAGATCCAGGAGAATGCAAGGAAACAGCGTATTGAGGATCAGGCAAGGCTTGAGAATATCAAGACAGAGTTCAACAGGATGTATCATATGCCAAATAAGAAAAATTAGAATAAGGAGGTAGCATTATGCCAATTAATTTATCGAAAGGACAAAAGGTTGATTTAACAAAGGGGAATCCAGGATTAAAAAGCATTATGGTAGGCCTGGGATGGGATGTGAACGCATTTGATTCCGGCGCAGACTTTGACTTGGATGCGGCGGCATTTTTGTTAGGGCCAAATGGGAAATGCCCTACAGAGAAGGAATTTATCTTCTATGGCAATTTGGAGCATAGCAGCGAGTCTGTGAAGCATATGGGAGATAACCTGACTGGGGAAGGCGAAGGGGACGACGAGCAGATTTTTGTGGATTTGGCGAAAATCCCTGCTAATGTGGAGAAGGTAGCGTTTACGGTAACGATTTATGATTCTGATGTAAGGCGGCAGAATTTTGGGCAGGTGTCCAATGCGTATATCCGGATTGTGGATGAGTCTACAGGCCAGGAATTGATCCATTATGATTTGGGAGAGGATTTTTCGATAGAGACAGCGATTGTGGTAGGGGAATTGTACCGGCATAATGGGGAATGGAAGTTCAATGCCATTGGAAGCGGGTTCCAAGGGGGATTGGCTGCCTTGTGCGGGCATTATGGAATTGAAGTGGCATAAGGGAAAATGATGCAGTGGGCGCAGGTTTGGAGGAGGTTTGTTTTGTGGAATATATCCAGCAAGCTTTGCAGATAGTAAATATTTAAGGAGGTATTGGAAATGCCAGTGAATTTGCAGAAAGGGCAGAAAGTGAGCCTTACGAAAGGGAACCCAGGTTTATCCAAAGTTGTAGTGGGATTAGGATGGGATGTGAACCAGTTTGATACAGGCGGGGATTTTGATTTGGATGCGGCGGCATTTTTACAGACAGATGCCGGGAAAGTATCTTCGCAGGATGATTTTGTGTTCTATGGGAATTTGAAGCATCCTTCAGGAGCGGTAGAGCATTTGGGGGATAATCTGACAGGAGCCGGGGATGGGGATGATGAGCAGATTAAGGTGAATCTGTCCATGGTGCCGGCGGATATTTCAAAGATTGCATTTACAGTGACGATTTATGAGGCGGAGCAGCGCAGGCAGAATTTTGGCCAGGTGAATAATGCCTTTATCCGTATTTACAACGAAGAAACAGGGGAAGAACTGCTGCGGTATGATTTAGGGGAGGATTTCTCTATAGAGACAGCGGCTGTGTTTGGGGAATTGTATAAGAATGGAAATGAATGGAAATTCAATGCCATTGGATGCGGGTACCAGGGCGGCCTTGCGGCGCTTTGCGCAAATTATGGCGTGGAAGTAGGATAACGAGACAGCAGAGGAGAACCATATGGCAATTAGTTTACAAAAAGGGCAGAAGGTAAATCTGAAAAAAGCGGCCTCCGCCGGTTTGGGGGAAATCTTAGTGAACCTGAACTGGAATGCAAGGCCGGTGAAAAAAGGCCTGTTAGGCGGGCTTTTTGGCGGTAGCCAAGGGATTGACCTGGATTTGGGATGTTTATTTGAATTAAAGGATGGTCAGAAAGGCGCAGTGCAGGCGTTGGGAAATGGCTTTGGCGCTTTGAACCGTCCGCCGTACATTGCTTTAGATGGCGATGACAGAACGGGAGCAGCCGCAGCTGGTGAGAATTTGCGGATCAATGGGAACCAGATTCGGAATATTAAGCGGATTCTTGTCTATACTTTTATTTATGAAGGGATTGCGAATTGGCAGCAGGCGGATGCAGTTGTGACTATCCAGTATCCTGGGGCGGAGGATTTGATCGTTAAGATGGATGAATTTAATTCATCAGATACCATGTGCGGCCTTGCGCTGCTGGAAAATATCAATGATGAGACATTCAGCGTGGAAAAGATTGTCCAGTTTTTCCGCAGCCACAGGGAGTTAGACCAGGCCTTCCATTGGGGGCTGAGATGGAAGACAGGGCATAAATAGTAAATGCAGATATATTCCAGAAATTGGAGAATGAAGGAGGGATTGAGGTATGTCGGTTAGTTTACAGAAAGGGCAGAAGGTAAGCCTCTCAAAAGACAATGCAGGGCTTTCCAAGGTGATGATTGGATTAGGATGGGATGAGGTGCAGCAGAAGAAAAGGGGGCTGTTTTCTGCAAAGCCGCAGGATATTGACTGTGATGCATCTGCATTTCTTTTAATTAATGGCAAGCTGATGGGCAAAGAGGATATTGTTTATTTTGGGAACCTGCGGCATCAGTCCGGGACAGTGCAGCATATGGGGGATAACCTGACTGGAGCCGGGGAAGGGGATGATGAGCAGATCCTGGTGGATTTGGCCCAGGTGCCCAGCCAGTATGACAGGATTGTAATCGTGGTGAATATTTACCAGGCAGTCCAGAGGAAGCAGCATTTTGGGATGATCCAGAATGCGTTTATACGGCTGGTTGATGGCAGGAACAATAATGAAATGTGCCATTACAATCTGTCAGAGGATTATTCTGGGATGACAGCTATGATCTTTGGGGAAGTGTATCGGCATAATGGGGAATGGAAATTTAATGCAATTGGGCAGGGGACTACAGATCCAGGGATTGGGGAGTTGGCGAACCGCTATAGATAGGAGAGGGGAGCTGCATCCGGCTGGAGGAATTTATGTTGGGTAGGATTCGTTTAGGAAAGAAGGGGAACGGTTCTAAAATGGGCAGTTTCTTCTTCTTTTCTTTGTGTAGGGGATGTTATGGGCATGGATGGCGCCAATTTATTATGATGAAATATAAAGGAGGAATATGATGAATTTTAATGGACTTACTGACAAAGAAGCAGAGGAATCCCGATCTAAATACGGCTCCAATGAGATTCCTGATTCGGAGCCGACTACTTTTTGGGAGGAATTTAAGGAGACTTTTGGCGATCCCATGATTAAGATCTTGCTGGCAATTGCTGTGCTTATGATTGTTATGTTCTTTTTTGGCTATGCAGAAATTTATGAGCCTTTGGGAACGATTGTGGCGGTGCTGATTGTGGCTTTTGTGTCAGCGAAGACTGGGGTTGCCAGTGATACGAAATACCGTGAGTTAAAGGACAGTACCAAAAAAGACCAATGTAAGGTGTATCGTAATGGCGTAGTTACAGTGATTGATGTAGATGACGTGGTGGTAGGGGATAAGGTGCTGCTGCAGTCGGGGGATAAGATTCCGGCAGACGGTATTTTGGTTTCTGGGGATCTCCGTGTGGACAACTCTGCATTGAATGGTGAGGCAGAGGAATGTAAGAAAAAGGCTGTTGGGGAAGATATGCAGCTGGCAGAGGATATTACAGGGGATACGTTTGTGGATGGGTATTCTCTGTTCCGCGGGGCTGTAGTATTTGACGGGGAAGGGATTTTGGATGTCCGTAAGGTGGGATTGAAGACTATGATGGGCAAGATGGCGGAGGAAATGCAGGAGGATGAGCCGGATTCCCCATTGAAAGTGAAGCTGGCGAAGCTGGCAAACCAGATTTCTACCTTTGGGTATATTGGGGCGATTGTAATCGCGGTTTTGTATATGGCTTATTTTATTACTACTACGGACGGAGGGCTTTCTGGATTTTTTGGCCTTGGCATGGAGACGGTGATCAAGAAGATTGTGGAGGCTGTTTCCCTTGCGGTTGTGATTATTGTCTGTGCTGTGCCGGAAGGGCTTCCATTGATGATTTCCCTGGTGCTGATGCAGAATACCAGCAAGATGCTGGATCACAATGTGTTGGTGCGTAAGGCGGAGGGGATTGAGACTGCGGGATCTTTGAATATTCTGTTTAGCGATAAGACGGGAACCATTACGAAGGGTATGCTGGAAGTGGTGGATTTTTTTACAGCGGATGGGAAATCCATTGAGATTCCGGCGTTGGGCAGGCATGAGAGGGTCAAGGAGCTGTTGGATTTTGCCATTGGGAAGAATACCCAGTCCATGTTTGACGGGGAGCATAGGGTGATCGGCGGAAATGCCACAGACCAGGCTTTGATGAAGTTTATTGGGGAGGCGACGTTCCGTAAGCTGGAGGCTGATAAGGAAAACGCCGTCACAAAGGCCCAGAGCTTTAACTCTACCAATAAGTTCAGCCAGGCCAGGATTGACCGTCAGGGAAAGACCTTTTATAAAGGGGCGCCGGAGCGGCTTTTGGCTATGGCAACGAAATATATGGATGAAAATGGGGATGTGAAGGAAATCAATAAAAAGGCTTTGGATGAGAAGATTGACGCCCTTGCCGCTAAGGCAATGCGTGTACTGGCCTTTGGCTACTCAGAAAAAGACATGGTGGAAAATAAGGTCAATGATGATATTGTGGTCATTGGGCTGGTGGGTATCCGAGATGATGTGCGCCCGGAGGCCAAGGATGCCATTCAGGAAGTGCAGAAGGCTGGTATCCAGGTGGTTATGATCACAGGCGACAGGTTAGAGACAGCCATTGCCATTGCCAAGGATGCAGGGCTGCTGCGGGAAAGTTCCGACCGGGCGCTTTCTTCGGCACAGCTTAATGAAATGTCAGATGATGAGGTGAAGAAGCTCATTCCCAATATCCGTGTGATTGCCAGGGCATTGCCTACAGATAAATCCAGGATGGTGCGCCTGTGCCAGGAAATGAACCTGGTTGTGGGGATGACCGGGGATGGCGTAAATGACTCTCCAGCATTGAAACGGGCAGATGTGGGCTTTGCCATGGGAAGCGGCACAGAGGCGGCCAAGGAAGCTGGGAAGATTGTTATTTTGGATGATAACTTTAAGTCCATTAAGGACGCCATTTGGTATGGGCGGACAATTTACCATAATATTTTGAAATTCTGTAAGTTCCAGCTGGTGATTAATGTGGCTGCTGTTGTGGTCAGCGCTATTGCACCTTTCTTTGGGGTGGAGGAGCCCCTAAAGGTTACGCATTTGCTGTTTGTGAATTTGGTTATGGACGGCTTAGGGGCAATTATGCTGGGGAATGAGCCAGCTTTGAAGAAGTATATGGATGAGAAGCCCAGGAGAAGGGATGAGAGTATTGTCAGCAAGAAGATGATGGCGCAGATTGTGACAATGGGAGCCTGGCTGACAGCCATTAGCTTTGTGTATCTGAAGGTGCCGTTTTTCCGGAATCTGTTTGAGACAGATGCACAGCATCTCACAGGGTATTTTGTGCTGTTTATTGTGAGCGCTTTGTTTAATGGGTTTAATGTCCGGGATGATAAATTTGGCATATTTAAAGGGCTGAATGAAAATACTGGGTTTCTGAAAGTATTTTTTACGATCATAATTGTCCAGGCATTAATTGTGAACGCTGCATTGGTTCCGTTTACAGTATTTACCTGGATTGGGAATATGTTCAGCTGCGTGCCCTTTGGGATTACAGGATGGGTGGCAGTAGTACTGCTGGCAGTTACGATGATTCCAGTGGATCTGATTCGGAAGGCTATTGTAGAGAAATAAGGTTTTCATAGTTATGGGGAGGAGGGTATCCTCCCCATATTGTATGGACGCCAGTTACTTAGGGGGATTGCAAAGATGGTATTTTATTCCGATTTAGACAACACATTGATATATTCTTATAAACATAATATTGGAAAAGAGAAGCGCTGCGTGGAAATTTATGAGGGACGGGAAATTTCTTTTATGACAGAATATTCCTATCGGCTTTTGCAGGAGGTTAACAGAAAAGCTCTGTTTGTGCCTGTCACCACCAGGACAGTCCAGCAGTATCAGAGGATTAGCTTGGGGATTGGCATACCGAAATATGCATTGGTGTGCAATGGGGGGATCCTGTTGGAAAATGGAGAGAGTGATCTGGGATGGTATGAAGCGTCCAGAGAGATTGTGGCAGACTGCCAGCAGGAGCTGCATAGGGCAAAACAGAGATTGGAAGGGGATGCGGATGTCAATTTTGAAGTCAGGAATATTGAGCGTTTGTTTCTATTTACAAAAAGCGTGCATCCGGAGCGGACAGTCAGGAATCTGCAGAATACATTAGACCATTTGCTGGTGGATGTATTTTCCAACGGCGCAAAAGTATATGTGGTTCCCAAAAAACTGACCAAAGGGACTGCGGTACGCAGGTTTCAGGAACGGCTGCAGAAGGAGGCGGAGATTTCTGCCGTGTCCCAGGGATACATGCAAAAAGGGAAAATCAGTTCCAATGGCTTTGGGAAAATGTTCCAGAAGGGCAGAAGCGGGGCGGGAAGTATGCAGGAAGGCCAGGGAAGGCTGCAGAGTGGAACAGAGTTAGCTGTAGGGACAGTTGCAGCGGGGGACAGTGTGTTTGACATCCCAATGCTCTTAGAGGCAGATGTGGCGTTTATGCCTAAGGAGATGCAGGTATGGAAAATTGAGAAGGAGGCTGCTTATTATTGCGGAGGAGGGCAGGTATTTTCTGATTTTTTGCTCCATTCTGTCAATGCCTTTTGCCATAGCGGATAAAGCAAAAGGCATGACAGGCCGCTTTCATAATATGCATAAAGGAGGAGAGAGGATGCCAATTTATAAATTAAAGCCCTCTGCGGTTTCGTCCATTGCCCCATTGTTTGCAGGGTGGGAGGAATCCCTGGTATGGTCCTGCCTGCAGGGCTGTATGGGAGAGGCATGGGCAGATAGGCCGGAGGAGCCAAAATCGGCCAGGATTATTCTGGGAGATTTCTGCTATCTTTCTGGAAAGGTAAATCCAGAATTGGTGAAGGAGAAGCCAGGGGACAGGGAATCTGATTTTATTATTATGGTTCCATCCCAATATGGCTGTAAGGATTGGGCGGATGAAATAGAACGCATTTATGGGGAAAACTGTAAACGGGTAGAGCGTTATGCCATCAAAAAAGAGCCAGGCATTTTTAACAGGGAGCATCTCACAAAAATAATAGACAGGCTTCCCGCAGGATATGAAGTGAAGCTGATTGATGAGGAAATCTTCAGCCAGACTAGGGAGCTTTCCTGGGCAGTGGATTTTACAGCCCAATTTGCAGATTATGAAGATTACTGTAATAGGGGGCTGGGGGCAGCCGTGCTGAAGGATGGGGCCTTAGTATCTGGGGCGTCCTCTTATTCTGTTTATAAAGGTGGGATTGAAGTAGAAATTGGAACGCAGAAAGACTGCCGCCGAAGGGGGCTGGCCTCTGCCTGTGGGGCAAAGTTGATTTTAGAATGTATGGAGAGGAATTTATACCCAAGCTGGGATGCACAAAACAAATGGTCTGTAGCCCTTGCAGAAAAGCTGGGATACCATTTTGACAGAGCCTATCCAGCTTATGAGGTCTATAAGTTTGGTAAAGGGAAAAGGTGAAAAAGGGGCTGTTGCATTGGGAAAATGCGATACAGGATAAGGCTTGCCTTAGGTTTGTAAAATGCCATATCCTGCATGTTTATTCCCGCGGCAACAGCCCTTTGCAAATGAAATATGCCTATAAGAACACGTACTTCAGGATAAACAATATTGTCAGCACATACATCAGCAAGCTGACCTTCTTCTCTTTTGCTTTCCCGGTCAGCAGGTTAATGATTGTCCAGGAAATCACTCCAATGGCAATCCCTTCTGAAATACTGTAAGCCAGCGGCATTGCAATAATGCAAAGGAATGCCGGTATCGCGTCTGTCATATCCTCAAAGTCAATCTTTGCAACAGATCCCATCATATAAAATCCCACAATGATCAGAGCAGGGGCGATTGCAAAAGAAGGAATGCTTAAAAACAGCGGTGAGAATATTGCAGAAAGTAAAAACAGGACAGCGGTTGTCAATGCGGTAAGGCCTGTACGCCCGCCAGCCGTTACGCCAGAAGCGCTTTCTACAAAAGTGGTAGTGGTAGAAGTGCCAAATACAGCGCCTATACAGGTGGCGATTGCATCAGACAGCAATGCTGGCTTAATGCGGGGCAATTTGCCGTTCTCATCCAGCATATTAGCCTTGGAGGAAACCCCGATTAAGGTTCCTAAGGTATCAAATAAATCTACGAACAAGAAGGAGAACATGATAATGGCAAAATCCCCAATATTCACTGCGCCAAAGTCCAGGGTAAACACAGCCCCAAAGGTTTCTTTAAAGGAAGAAAAATCAAGGCTTATAAGTCCGGATGGTATGACAGAATACATACCAGCATCTATATTGGGCACATAAATCCCTGCCAGTTCGCATATAATTCCCAGAACCCAGGTAGTGAAGATTCCGATCAAAATGCCGCCCTTTATCTGTTTTGCCAAAAGGACAGCCGTGATCAGCACCCCGGCCAATGCCAGGATCGCCCCAACCCCTACGGACTGGAAGGTATCTCCTTTAAAGTTCTGGTAAGTGACTAAAGTGGCGTCGCTGCTCACAATCAATTTTGCATCCTGCAGCCCAATAAAAGCAATAAAAAGCCCGATGCCTACGCTGACGGCTGCCTTTAGCGTTAAAGGTATTGCATTGAAAATAGCTTCCCGTACATTGGTTAAAGACAAGACGATAAAAATGATTCCTTCCACAAATACAGCAAATAATGCAAATTGCCAGCTATAACCCATTTGGATTACGACAGTATAAGCAAAATAGGCGTTCAGCCCCATTCCGGGAGCCAAGGCAAAGGGATAGTTGGCAAGTACGGCCATTAACAGCGTGCCCACAAAGGAAGCCAATGCCGTAGCAATCAGCACCGCTTTTGCATCCATGCCTGCAGCCGATAAGATATTTGGGTTTACGGCAAGGATATAGGCCATGGTCATAAAGGTAGTAAATCCTGCAATGATCTCTGTCCTTACATTTGTGTGGTTCTCCTTCAGCTTAAAGAAATTTTCCATAAAATCTACTCTCCTTTTCTGGATTTGAAATAAGACATCAGGTGACAAAACTTATAAGCCCAATTATATCATGGCCTACAATAAAAAGCTATTGCTATCTCCATTCTGGCCAAAAATATTTTCCCGTTGACACCCCTGATGGCCTTCTGTATAATTGATAAAAAGTAACGGTTCAGTATCTTTTATAGTTATGGTAAAAATATATTTTACCGCTATATTTTTTTAGGAGACTCCTTGCAATATGCTGACAATTTTGGTAAATTTATTAATAAAAGATAAAGAAGACACCGATGCCCCCCAGGTTCGCCAAAAATATGGAATGCTCTGCGGAGCTGTTGGCATTTTCCTGAACATCCTGTTATTTTTGGGAAAGTTCCTGGCAGGTGCCATAAGCCACTCTGTTTCGATCACAGCGGATGCTTTTAATAATCTGTCAGACGCAGGTTCCTCCTGTGTAACGCTGGTCGGATTCAAGCTGGCAGGGGCGCAGCCGGATATGGATCATCCCTTTGGCCATGGGAGGATAGAATATATTGCAGGCCTGATCGTTTCCGGCGCCATTATCCTAATGGCAATTGAGCTTGCGAAGACTTCCTTCATAAAGGCGCTCCATCCTCAGCCAGTGGAATTTAGCTTCCTGGCAGCGGCTATTTTAATGGCGTCTATTGTGGTGAAAATGTATATGGCATTTTATAATTGCCGTATAAGCCGAAAAATAGATTCTGCGGCTATGCGGGCAACAGCCACAGACAGCCTAAGTGACGCTTGTGCCACGGCTGTAGTGTTGGCAGCCGCTTTTGCAGAGAGGATCTGGGGCGTTTGCATTGATGGGTATTGCGGGATATTGGTGGCCTTATTTATTTTTTATGCAGGGGTCAGTGCGGCAAAAGAGACACTGGACCCACTCCTGGGGAAGCCTCCAGAGGAAGGCTTTGTCCGCCAGATTGAGGAAATAGTGCTGTCCCATAAAGGGATATGCGGGATCCATGACTTGCTTGTCCATGACTATGGGCCAGGCAGGAGGATCATTTCCCTCCATGCGGAAGTCCCTGCGGAAGGAGATATTTTAGAGCTTCATGACATCATAGACCATGCAGAAATGGAACTTCGCCGGAAGCTGAGCTGCGAGGCTGTCATCCATATGGATCCTATCGTGACAAACGATGCCCATATCTTAAGCCTGCGGGAAGCCATGGCGGGAATTTTGTCATCCATTGACCCAGTGATTACGATGCATGATTTCCGGGTAGCCGTCCGGCCATCCCGTACCAACCTGATTTTTGATATTGTGGTTCCCTACAAATATGCAATAAGCGATGATTCACTAATCTGCCAGGTACAGAAATGTACCTGGGAAAAGTTAGGGGAGGCTTATTTTGTGGCTATCCAGGTGGATAAGGAACGCTGAAACAAGAGAAAACCGCTATATTAGATAGGAATAGAAGTAAAAGTGTTCAGTTTTCCCCTTGGAAAAAAATTTCTTTCGTTGGAAATTACTAGTTTTTACGAAAACCCCTTGAAAAAGACGCATACTTAGGGTATATTTGTTAATGGTAGACACGCAGGGAAGGGCTTGTATGATAGTATTACATGGGAAAGAGAGATAAAATGAGCGAGAAGAAAATTATTGTATCTAATGTAGCTAAAGAGTACAGCAATCCAATTGCAGAGTTGGTGCAGGTAGCATGTCAGTTTGACAGTGAAATCAGGCTGGAGAGCAATGAGGCGCGAATTAATGCTAAGAGCATTATGGGGATTATGGCATTTAATCCGTCGAAAGGTATGACCGTGAATATAGTGGCTGATGGAAGTGATGAAGAGGAAGCTTTGTTAGCGATGGAAAGATTTTTGGTCTGTCAGTAAATATTAGGGAGGAAAGAGAAATGGCAAGAACAGCAAAAGCAAAAGCAGATCCAGTTAAGAAAACATCATCAGCAGCAGCCAGCAAAGAGGAAGCTGTTGCAAACATGGCAGTAGTAGAACCTGTTGCTGAGAAAAAGGAAGAAACGGAAGGACCAGCAGAAGCGCCGAAAAAGAGGAAAACAACCAGGAAGGGCACAGCTAAGAAAACAGCAGAGGCAAAACCAGAAGAGAAGGCAGCAGAAGAAGTAAAGGCAGAGGAGAAGCCAGAAGAAGTAAAGGCAGAAGCGCCAGCAGAGAAGGCGGAGGAAAAGCCAGAAGAAGTAAAGGCAGAAGCGCCAGCCCCGAAAGCCGAAGAAAAGCCGAAGAAAGCGCCTGCCAAGAAATCTGATGCAGCGAAGAAGTCTACCAGAAGCACAGCCAACAAGAAGGCTGATGCGAAGACAGAGAAAGTAGAAGAAATTTATATCCAGTTCCTAGGGCAGGAAATTTCAACTAATGATATTTTAGAGAGGGTAAAGCAGGCATATAAGGAAGAGGGCCATAGAGTGGCGCTGATCAAGTCTATGAAGCTTTATATTAAGCCAGAGGATGGCATGGCTTACTATGTCATCAATGACAAACATGAAGGAAAGATTGCGTTATAAGCGTTATTATGGTATCAATAAGGCTGCATAGGGGGCATTTCCCTGCAGTTACATATAAGGAACATATAGATCCACTTGCTGCGGGAGCGGCAGGTGGATTTCTTAATAGTGGGGGAAGGTATTTGACGATGGCAGAAAGGATGTGGGTAAATGTATAAATTATTAATCGTGGAAGATGACACAGTGATTGCAAAGACAGTTAAGAAACATATGGAAGGCTGGGGATATGAGGCAGTCTGTGTGGAGGATTTTAAGGATGTGCTGCAGGTTTTTGTTGCACAGAGCCCCCAGCTGGTGCTGATGGATATTTCCCTCCCGTTCTATAACGGCTATCATTGGTGTGACGAAATACGTAAGGTTTCCAAGGTGCCAGTCATATTCATATCTTCTGCTTCCGATAATATGAACATTGTTATGGCTATTAATATGGGCGGGGATGACTTTATTGCCAAGCCCTTTGACTTAAATGTGCTTCAGGCTAAGGTGCAGGCCATGCTGCGCAGAACCTATGACTTTGCAGGGGATGGGAATCTGCTGGAGCATAATGGGATGGTCTTTGACAGCAGCAAGGGGATTGTGACCCATGGAGGCAGGCAGGTAGAGCTGACAAAAAATGAAATGGGGATCTTACAGCTTTTGCTGGAACAGAAAGGGAAAATTGTGACCAGGGATAAGATGATGGAACGGCTCTGGGAATCCGACAGCTTTATTGATGACAACACCCTGACAGTGAATGTGGCGCGCCTGCGGAAGAAGTTAGAAGAGGTTGGTATAGAAGATATGGTCAAGACTAAGAAAGGGATTGGCTATATTCTTGGCTAAAGAAGGAGTAGCGCCTATGCAGTGGATCAAAGAATATGTAAAATGCCATCGCCTTGGCATCTGCCTGTATGGAATTTTTGGAAGTATATTTGCTGTGGTGTTCTGGCTGTATCAATTGCCTGTGGAGCCAGTGGCATATGCCCTTGGCCTGTGTTCGGCAATTGCAGTGCTAACTATGGCAGTGGATTTCAAGAGGTACTTAAAAAGGGCAGAGGATTTAGGGCGTCAGATGGAGGCTGTGAAAAATGGGGCAGAGAAGCTGCCTGAGCCGATAGATGGAATGGAGGGGCTCTATCAGAAGCTTTTGGAAAACTCCAGGGAAGCCCACATTCGCCAGGTTTCTATGCTAATGCAGGACAAAGTGGGTGTGACAGATTATTTTACCTTATGGGTACATCAGATCAAGACGCCAATTGCCGCCATGCGTTTGGTGCTGCAGCAGGAGCTGCCAGAGCCTGAGCAGTATTATGAGCAAAGGCGTGAAGTAGAGGCAGAGCTGTTTAAGATCGAGCAGTATGTGGAAATGGTGCTGCAGTATCTGCGTTTAAACAGTACGATTAATGATTTTGTGCTGAAGGAATATGGGTTGGATGACATTATTTGCCAGGCGGTACGGAAATATGCCCCTATGTTTATCCGCAAGGGGGTATCGCTGCAGTATGAGCCTCTCCAGGTGAAGGCAGTGACAGACGAAAAATGGATGGTATTTGTCCTGGAGCAGATTCTGAGCAATGCCATAAAATATACATCTGCAGGAAAAGTGTCCATCTATTTGGAAAGCGGCTGCCTGATCGTCGAAGATACGGGGATTGGGATTTTAGAGGAAGACCTTCCGCGGGTTTTTGATAAAGGCTATACAGGATATAATGGGAGAAGCGATAAGAAGGCTTCTGGGATTGGGCTGTATCTGGTGAAGGCGATCTTAGATAAGCTGGGGCATAAGATTATGGTAGAATCAAAGCCAGGGAAAGGGACGAGGGTGAGGATTTTATTTTAGGCTTCCCCAGGCAGATTTGCTCCCAAACTTACAAAATTGTAAGATTCAGCCGGAAAATGTAAGGGAAATCTAAGGCAAGAGTTCCTTTTTTTCTATATACTATCCTTAACAACAAGCAATTCTGCTCCAATGGGCAATAAGCCAGGCGCTTTGCTTAGCGCCCTGCCGGGTATGCACGGCAATTGGCGAATGTTGCGGGAGCCAAAAGGAGGATAATATGGCGATCTTAGAAGTGAATAATTTGAAAAAAATCTATACCACCCGTTTTGGAGGGAATCAGGTGCAGGCCTTGACGAATGTTACCTTTTCCGTGGAAAAGGGGGAATATGTGGCAATTATGGGCGAATCTGGTTCCGGGAAGACAACATTGCTTAATATTTTGGCGGCATTGGACCGCGCGACGGCCGGGCTTGTGCTTTTAAATGGCAAGAACCTGTCATCAATCCGGGAAGCGGAAGTGGCTTCCTTCCGAAGGGAGAACCTGGGGTTTGTGTTCCAGGACTTTAACCTGTTGGATAACTTCAGCCTGCAGGACAATATTTTCCTTCCTTTGGTGCTGGCAGGCAAAAAATATGAAGAAATGCGCAGCCGCCTGATGCCCATTGCACAGAAACTGGCAATCCAGGATATTTTGAATAAGTTCCCTTACGAGGTATCAGGAGGGCAGAAGCAGCGGGCTGCAGTTGCCCGGGCGCTGATCACAAGGCCGCAGCTGATACTGGCGGATGAGCCAACTGGGGCATTGGATTCTAAGGCAGCAGAGAGCCTGCTGTCCATGTTCCAGGAAATCAATGAGGAGGGGCAGACTATTTTGATGGTGACCCATTCTGTCAAGGCGGCAAGCTGTGCAAGGCGTGTCCTGTTTATTAACGATGGCCAGGTGTTCCATCAGATTTATAAAGGCTCTGGAACAGATGAGGAAATGTACCAGAAGATTTCAGATACCCTTACGGTGATTACGACAGGCGGAAAGAGAACGGAACAGGGGGCTTCTGTTTCTGAGATTACAGCACGCCAAGGGCGCAATGGGAGGTAAGTATGAACAGATTTTTTTATGGAAAGCTTGCAATTGGGAATTTAAAGAAACATTTAGGGCTTTACCTGCCGTATGTGATCACGGCCATTGGCGTGGCCGCCATGTATTATATTATGGCAGCCATCAGCGGGGACGAAGGGTTAGAACAGATGCCCCATACCAATGATGTGAAGATGATCCTGAGGATGGGCTGCGGCGTGATCGGTATTTTTGCAGTGATATTTTTGTTTTATACCAATAGCTTTTTAATGAAGCGCAGGAAAAAGGAATTTGGGCTGTTTAATATATTGGGCATGGAGAAACGCCATATTGGAAAAATGATGTTCTGGGAAACTTTGACAGTGGCTGCTGTCAGCATCCTGGGCGGGCTGCTTGCGGGAATTGCCCTAAACAAGCTGGTGTCTATGGTGCTCTTGCGGATCCTGGAGCTGAATGTGCCTTTTGGGTTTGTGGTTTCCCTGCCTGCCATGGCTTCTTTGGTGGTATTGTTTGTAGGGATTTACGGGGCGACCTTGGTGTACAATCTGTTGCAGGTATGGAAGTCAAAGCCCATTGAGCTTTTGCAAAGCGCACATAGGGGAGAAGCGGAGCCCAGAACCCGCTGGCTGATGGCGATATTTGGCGTAGCTGCCCTGGGCATAGGCTATGGGATTGCCATCTGGGTGAAAAGCCCGTTGGACGCGCTGGTGATGTTCTTTTTGGCTGTGATCCTGGTAATCTTAGGGACTTATTGCCTCTTTACAGCAGGCAGTGTGGCCTTGCTGAAGCTGCTGCGGAAAAATAAGGGCTATTATTATAGAACCAGCCATTTTATCTCTGTATCTGGCATGATCTACCGTATGAAGCAAAATGCAGTGGGGCTTGCAAATATCTGTATCTTAAGCACCATGGTGTTAGTTATGGTGTCTGGAACCCTTTGCCTGTATACAGGCATGGAGGATGCGGTGAATGCCCGCCTGCCCAAGGATATTTCTGTGAAAGGAAGGGAACTGACAGAGGAGGGAAGGGCAGCTACCATGCAGTTTTTAGAGCAGGCGGCGGCGGAAGAGGGCCTTTCCATTGAGGCTATGACAGAATACAGCAGCCTTGGGTGCGCTGCCTGGAAAAAAGGAGGGAAGATCCAATTTCTGGCTGTCAGTGACGATGCGTTTTCAAACACCAATGGGGAGCTGTGCATGTTGGAGATTGTGACGCTTATGGATTATGAGCGGATTACAGGGGACAAACAGGATTTAAAGGAAAATGAGATTCTGGTTTATACAGGCAGAGGCGATAAGGACGCCACAAGCCTGCAGTTTGAAGATAAGTCATTTCAGGTTAAATCTTATTTGGAAGAGCTGGATCTGGAAGGGCTTGGCATGGAGATTGCTTATGATGTGTATTTTGTAGTAGTGAAGAACAGCGGCATACAGCAGCAGATTGATAAAATGCAGAAAGCGTCTTACGGTGATAATGCAAGCATGATAGAATATTGTATCTATGCAGACCTCAGCGGGACACAGGAGCAAAGCAGAGCCTGTGCAGAACGGATCCAGCAGCTGAGGGAAGAGTATAATGCCAGCCAGGGAGAACAGGGCGCCTTAAATGTGTCTGTGGATTCCAAGGTTGAAATTCGGGAAAGCTTTTTGATGCTGAGTGGTGCCTTTCTGTTTTTGGGGATATTTTTGGGAGTTGTGTTTCTGATGGCCACAGTGATGATTATTTACTATAAGCAGATTTCAGAAGGGTATGAGGATAAGGAACGGTTTGAAATTATGCAGAAAGTAGGGATGAGCCAACGGGAAGTGAGGGCTTCCATCCGAAGCCAGATTTTGAAAGTATTTTTCTTGCCGCTGCTCATGGCTTGTATCCACCTGATAGCGGCGTTCCCTATGCTGAATCGGCTGGTATCGCTGTTTGGGCTGGATAATGTGCCCCTATTTGCAGTGTGTGCCGTAGGGACGGTGGGAGTGTTTGCAGTGATTTATGGGATTGTGTATGGGATTACGGCGAAGGCTTATTATAAGATTGTGGAGTAAGGGGGATAGGCCGATATCCGGGTATCCAAGCCTAAAAAAGGGATGAAAGCATTCTGAAAAATGGAATGGCTTCATCCCTTTTAGATTTTATCAGGGGTTTTGGCTTTATTTTATGCCTCTTATTTAATCTTTTTCCCAGCCTTGTACTTTTTTACCAGCGCCTCAATCCTTTCATAGGGATCCAGGAGGTCGCTGATGGAGGTGTCATGGTTCAGCGTGTCAATAATGTAGGCAATGTATTTGCTCATATCACAGCTAATGTAGTAAGGTTTGCCCAGGAGCTCAGGCGTTTGATAGATCAGGTTTGTAGTTACCAGCTTGTAGATTATCCCATCTTCCACGGCTTTGTCAAATTTTGCAAGCCCATTGGTGAATAACCCAAAGGTGGATATTACGAAAATGCGGTTGGCTTTTCTTTTTTTCAGTTCTGTAGCGACATCAATCATACTGTCTCCGGAGGAAATCATGTCGTCAATGATGAAGATATCCTTCCCCTCTACGGAGGAGCCCAGGAATTCATGGGCTACAATGGGGTTACGGCCGTCTACGATCTGGCTGTAATCCCTTCTCTTATAAAACATTCCCATATCCAGTCCTAAGACATTGGCCAGATAAACGGCGCGGTTTGTGCCGCCCTCGTCAGGGCTGACGACCATCATATGTTTGCTGTCAATTTTCAGGTCGGTTATTTCACGCAGGATTCCCTTGATAAATTGATAGGCAGGCTGTACAGTCTCAAAGCCGTGTAGGGGGATGGAGTTTTGAACCCGGGGATCATGGGCATCAAAGGTGATGATGTTGTCCACGCCCATATGGATCAGTTCCTGGAGTGCAATGGCACAGTCCAAAGACTCCCTGGATGTGCGGCGGTGCTGGCGGCTCTCATAGAGGAAAGGCATGATCACTGTGATCCGGCGGGCTTTCCCGCCAGCAGCAGCAATGATGCGCTTCAGATCCTGGAAGTGGTCGTCGGGGGACATGTGGTTCTCATGGCCGCATACCTTGTAGGTAAGGCTGTAGTTGGTTACGTCCACCATAATGAATAGGTCAAAGCCGCGGACAGAATCACGGATAATCCCCTTGGCTTCACCAGTGCCGAAACGGGGATTTGAGCATTCCATCAGGTAGGTGTCCCTCAGGTATCCCCGGAATGCAATGTCATTCTCATGCTTGTGTTCCCGCTCTTTTCGAAACCGCACAAGGAATTTGTTGATTTTTCTACCAAGATCCCGGCAGCTTTCCAGAGGGACAACGCCCAAAGACCCTACTGGAACAGTTTCATAATTTTTTTCGTTACGCTGCATCGTAATGTCCTCCATAATTTTTTATTGTAATGGTTGATAGGTGCTAGAGAAATTCAGCTTCTTTTGTATCCGTATGTCGTTTCCAAAGAGCTTAATCATGGTGTAGCTGCTGGAAATCCTGGAAAAGGTCCGCTCGGAGTAAATGTCCACCAACTGGCGGAGTCCCAGGTTGGTGGAGATAATGGTGGATTTTTGCCGAAGGATGCGTTCATTTAAGCACAGGAATAGCCGGGAAGTTGTAAAGGCGTTGGAAAGCTCTGTGCCTAAATCATCAATGATCAGCAGGTCACAGTCAAAAATATTCTGGTAGTCCTCACTGGGGCTGTCCCCTCTGCCAAAGTCATTTTTTTCAAAAATATGGAAGAGGGAGGAAGAACTGAAATAAATTACGGAGTGCCCGGTATCTAACAGCTCCTTCGCCACGCAGTTGGATAAAAATGTCTTGCCGGTGCCTGTGTCTCCATAGAAAAACAGGTTTTTAAAATCAGTGTCAAAGGTACTGATAAAATCCATGCAAAGCGCCACTGTCTGCTTGGCAGTGGCAAGGCTGGATAGCTTGGTGGCAGGGTTGACCTGGGAATCAGAATAATATTCATAGGAGAAATGCTGGAAATTCTCCTGTTCCAGGATTTGCCGGATATTGGATTGGGTATATACCAGGTCAATGGCCGCTTGCTGGAAGCAATGGCATTTCTGGCTGCCAATGTAGCCAGTATCCTTACAGTCCGGGCAGCCGTAAGGCGGCTCAAAATAATCCTTGGGATACCCATGGCGGAGTAAAATCTGCTCCTTTTCCGCATGCAGGGCAGAAATTTGGGCTTTCAGGCTTGCCAGGGCATCTTCATCCCCCTCTAAAAGCTTCCTCCCCTGCGCCAGGGAAATAGAGGAAATGGAATCGTCTATCTGGGAGAGGCGCGGAAACTGCCCATAGAGGGACTGGATGCGTTTTGATACCACATGCTGGTTCTCTAACTGCCGGTCCTCATAGCGGCGGATCAATGTGTTGTATTGTGTATTGCTTAATGCCATGGCAAATCTCCTTATCTTCATCCGTTTGCGGCAGAGGCTGCAGCCTGGCACGCTTTTAGAAAGCCTCAGTGTCCGATTCTATGTAGATTAATGCGTGCTGTTTAACAGCTCCACTTCCAACTGGTCAATGTTATAGGTTCTTTGTGGGAAGCTGTTAAACCGATTGGCGGCAGCTGTCCGAACCGATGCAGGCCTGGAGGCCTTCTCTGCCGTCTTTGCAGCCTGGAATTCCTTGTCTGCCTTCCGGGCAGCGGCTAAGGTTCTGATATTCTGGCGCTTCCAATTGGCCAGGATTCTGTCTGTATATTCAAAATTGGGCTGGTGGATAGCCAGGATGGTACGGCTGCAGGCTTCTGTGATCATATCCTGCCCAAAGCCCAATTCCTTGTTCCATTTCTCGATATAGGCAGCTTCTGCCGGGATTAAGCTGCGTCCCTGGATCCCAAGGGATTTCATTACGGCATTGCGCAGCTTATTGTAGGTATTTGCCGTACGCTTTGCCTGTGCCACTGTGGCAATCCCTGCGTCCTTCCAGTTCAGGGCTACCTTTTCCATATAATGCAGGCTGCGGTGTCCTCCGGCAATGCAGTACTCCAAAAGGTAGACGATCAGGTCGGAGGAAAATGCAAGCCCGTCGTACCAATAGAGCAGGGATTGGGTGTCTGTGGGAGTAAGGGGGCGCCCAAGGTAGCGTTCTGCCACAAACAGCATTTCCTGCACTTCTTCCTTCTCCCGGAAGGATTTCATGTCATTGGCTGTATAGACTGGCTTTGCGGGAACGGCTGCTTCCTTGGCAGGGGCGGTGGGATACGGCGTGTCCGTCTCTGCTTTTTTCAGCGGGACAGTATCGTCCTTCTCATCCTCCTCCAGGCTGTCGGAAGAATCTAAAAAGTAAATGCCGCAAATGCACTTGCCCTCATCGTATTCTAAGCGAAGCAGACGCATTTTTTCCCAGTAGCGCAGTGCCCGTTGAATATCCTTTTCCGTGTGGTTGAACTTATCTGCAGTCCTGGAAACAGAAAAGCTGCAGTCAGGTGAGTTCATGCAGCGAAGCAGGTATAAATAGATTTTCACAAATTCCCCGTTGGCGGCAGTCATGTATTCATCGATAAAGCGGTTGGGAATTGCCGTTGTGGAATTGCCATTGTCCTTGTATAATGTAATATCTTCCATAATACCCTCCAGGTTTGATTGCGTGTATTTTTCCTTCTGTAATTTGAACGTTCATGTGGCTTTCAGTATAGCACATAAAAGGCAAAATGAGAAGTGAAAATTTTCCCGCAAAGCCAGAAAAAACAAGGCGTTGCGTAATTGTGGAAACTGTTGATAATGTGGATAAAATATTTGCGCCAACCTCACGGAATGCGGATTTTACAGCATTTTATCTAAAAAAGGGGAATCTTGTCGATAAGTGGAAAAAATACCTTATGTAAACTTAAAAATCCACATCCAAGTGGGAAAGTTTTCCCCAATCAGATGTGGATAATGTGGATAACTATTGTCCAAGAAGGTGTTCCCCTACTTGGACAATGTCTCCGGCTCCCATTGTTATCAACAAATCACCGTTTATACAATTTTTTATCAGAAAATCTTCAATTTCGTCAAAAGAGGGAAAATAATGGCATTCGCAGCCCAAATTTTGTAACTTTTTCTGGAGGTCTTTGGAACTGATCCCCAGGTCATCCGTTTCCCGCGCTGCATAAATATCTGCCAGCACCACAAGGCCTGCTGCAGAAAGAGCCTGTGCAAACTCATCCAGAAATGCCTTTGTCCTGGTATAGGTATGGGGCTGGAATACACAGACAATCCTATCCGCCCCGCAATTCTGGGCTGCCGCCAGGGTAGCCGCAATTTCTGTAGGATGGTGCGCATAATCGTCCACAATCCGTATCCCCCCTAACGTGCCTTTCTGCTCAAAACGGCGCGCAGTCCCCCCAAACCCAGCCAAAGCCCTCTGGACAGCCTCAAAGGGAATCCCCATCTCCAGGGCTACGGCACAGGCAGCCACAGCATTTGAGGCATTGTGCCGCCCAGGTACATTCATAGAAATCTGCCCAATGGCCTGTTTCCCATGCATCAGGACAAATGTTGGATGGCCCAAATCCCCAAAGGTAAGATTTGCCGCATAATAGTCCGCAGTCCCATCCAGCCTATAAGTAACCACTTTGCATTCCAGCCCTTCTGCAATCTCCTCCCAATTTGCAATCTCCCCATTTAAAATCAAAACCCCATCTTTTTTTACATTTTTTGCAAACTGATGGAAGGATTCCCGGATATCTGCCAAATCCTTAAAAAAGTCCATATGGTCTTCCTCAATATTCAAGATTACCCCATACTTGGGATAAAAGTGCAGGAAACTATTGGTATACTCGCAAGCCTCTGTCAAAAATACATCTGATCCACCGACCCGTATATTCCCATGGATTGCCTTTAAAATCCCGCCCACGGATACGGTAGGGTCTGAGCAGGCCTCCAGTAAAATATGTGTGGCCATAGAGGTAGTGGTTGTCTTGCCATGTGTCCCTGCCACAGCCACAGACTGCCTGTAATTCTCCATGATCTGCCCCAGCAGCTCCGCCCGGGTCAGGGTGGGGAGCCCCCTGTCCGCAGCCTCCTTTAATTCTGGGTTATCTGGGTGGATCGCCGCTGTATACACCACGGCTCCTACCCCGTCCTTTATATTAGAGGCCCTCTGCCCAAAATAAACCGTCGCCCCCATGGATTCTAACTGTGCTGTTAATGCAGATTCCCTGGCGTCTGACCCGGAAACCTGAAACCCTTCCTTTAACAGAATCTCGGCAAGCCCGCTCATGCTAATGCCGCCAATTCCAATAAAATGCAAATGCATAGGTTCTCTGAAATTAATATGATACATAAGATTCACCTGCCATTCTTTCTATAATCCTTTTCTATAAACAATTCAATTATATCTTATACCAACCGCCCCTATTTTGCAAACTGATTTTAAGCTGCTATGGGGCATCCCTGCTTCTTCGGTTCCTTTTGATGGGGCGCCTAAAGGAAATATGTCATCATTCTGTAAAAATACCCGGCAGCTTTTGTGTGATATGACAAAAATATCTATTTTCTCCCAAAATATTTGTGAAATATGTGTACGAAATCATTCTTTTGTGGTATAATTAACCTGCGGGCATAAAACATAATTATGAAGTGATTAATTGACGAGAGGTGAGAGACATGATTCGCAAAGAAATGATTGCCATGCTTCTTGCAGGCGGACAGGGAAGCCGGCTTGGCGTCCTGACTTCTGATGTCGCAAAGCCGGCAGTGGCATTTGGCGGTAAGTATCGGATTATTGATTTTCCATTAAGCAACTGCGTGAATTCCGGGATAGACACAGTAGGCGTGCTGACACAATATCAGCCATTGCGGTTAAATGCCCATATCGGGATTGGCATACCCTGGGACTTAGACCGTAACAATGGCGGTGTGACAGTGCTTCCGCCCTATGAGAAAAGTGACAACAGCGAATGGTATACAGGAACTGCTAATGCCATTTACCAGAACCTGAACTATATCGACAGCTACAACCCGGAGTATGTATTGATCCTTTCCGGAGACCACATTTACAAAATGAATTATGAAGTGATGCTGGACTTCCACAAGGAAAATCGGGCAGATGTCACCATTGCCGCTATGCCGGTGCCATGGGAAGAAGCGAGCCGCTTCGGCCTTGTGATCACAGATGAGAACAAGCAGATAACGGAATTCGAGGAGAAGCCAGAGCATCCCAGGAGCAACCTGGCGTCCATGGGAATCTACATTTTCAACTGGAGCGTACTGAAAGAGGCTTTGGTAACCATGTCAGAGCAGAGCAACTGTGATTTTGGCAAGCATATTATCCCATATTGCCGGGAAAATGGGCGCAGGCTCTTTGCCTATGAGTACAATGGATACTGGAAGGATGTGGGAACCTTAGGTTCTTATTGGGAAGCGAATATGGAACTGATCGACCTGATCCCAGAATTTAACCTGTATGAGGAGTATTGGAAGATCTATACCAAGAGCGATGCCATCGAGCCGCAGTATATTGCGGCAGATGCAGTGACAGAACGGTGCATCATTGGGGAGGGGTCTGAGATTTATGGAGAAGTCCATGGTTCTGTGATTGGCTCCGGCGTCACCATTGGCAAAAATTCTGTGGTGTATGATTCTATTATCATGCAGGATACTGTCATTGGCGACAATGTGACCATTACCAAGTCTGTTATTGCAGAAAATGTCAAGATTGGCGATAACGTGGAGCTTGGCATTGGGGAAGAAGTGGAGAACAAGATGAACAAGAGCGTCTACTCCTTTGGGCTTGTGACCATCGGGGAGGATTCTGTGATCCCGTCTGGCGTTAAGATTGGGAAAAATACGGCAATCGTAGGCGTGACAGCGAAGGAAGACTATCCAGATGGCATTTTAGCAAGCGGAGAATCAATTGTTAAGGCAGGTGACAGAGTATGAAGGCATTAGGGATTATTTTAGCAGGTGGGAACAACAGCAAGATTCAGGAGCTTTCCAAGAAAAGAGCCATAGCAGCCATGCCAATTGGCGGCAGCTACCGGTGTATTGATTTTGCCCTTAGCAACATGAGCAATTCCCATATCCAAAAGGTGGCAGTGCTGGCACAATACAATGCAAGGAGCCTGAATGAGCACCTGAGCTCTTCGAAATGGTGGGATTTTGGCAGGAAGCAGGGGGGGCTGTATGTATTTAACCCTACTGTCACCTCAGACAACGCATGGTGGTATCGGGGAACGGCGGACGCTATGTACCGGAACCTGGATTTTCTGAAAAGGAGCCATGAGCCGTATGTGATCATAACTGCAGGGGACTGCGTTTATAAAATGGATTACAATCAGATACTGGAATACCACATTGAGAAAAAGGCAGATATTACTATTGTCTGCAAGGATATGCCTGTCGGGGAGGATGTCAGCCGTTTTGGCGTAGTGCGCATGAACGAGGATTCCAGGATTGTGGAATTTGAGGAAAAGCCCATGGTGGCACAGTCTAATACAATTTCTGCCGGGATTTATGTGATCCGCCGGAGGCAGCTGATTGAGATGTTAGAGCGCTGCGCAGAGGAAGGGCGCTATGACTTTGTAACAGATATATTGATCCGCTATAAGAACATGAAGCGTATCTATGGTTACAAGATGGAAGATTATTGGAGCAATATTGCAACCGTGGAGTCTTATTACCAGACGAATATGGACTTTTTGGATCCTGGGGTAAGGGCTTATTTCCGGGGCGAGCCAAAGGTGTACTCTAAGGTGGATGACCTGCCGCCAGCCAAGTACAACGTGGGCTCAGAGGTGCGCAACAGCCTGATTTCCAGCGGGTGCATCATCAACAGCAAGGTGGAAAATTCCATCCTGTTTAAAAAGGTATTTGTAGGGAAGAACTGCGTGATCAAGAATTCTATTATTTTAAATGATGTTTACATTGGGGACAACACCCATATTGAGAATTGTATCGTAGAAAGCCGGGACACGCTGCGTGCCAATACATATTTCAGCGGCGGTGACGGCATTAAAGTAGTATATGAACACAACGAAAGATATGTGATTTGACTTTTTGCTGCATACAGTGGTTGGCAGCTGGCAGCAGGAAGGAAAATGGCATAAAAGGGGGCAGGAATATGCAGATAACAGACGTTAGAATCCGTAAAGTGGAAAAGGAAGGGAAAATGCGGGCGGTGGTTTCGATCACGATTGATGAGGAATTTGTAGTTCATGATATTAAGGTGATCGAGGGCGAAAAAGGCCTGTTTATTGCGATGCCCAGCAGGAAGGCAGCAGATGGTGAGTACCGTGACATTGCACACCCAATCAATTCACAGACAAGGGAGATGATACAGCGGGTTATTTTAGAGCAGTATCATGCAGAGGCAGCCATATCAGAAGCAGAGGATTAAGGCATGCTGCATGTGGATTTGGCTGTTGGATAAAACAGAGGCGGCATTAGAGCCAGCGCGCACACAGATATGGGATGCAAAGATGGCTTGAAAATGCAAGAGCCACGAAGTGGCAGAATGGATGGGGCGTATTCTTTTCCCTTGGAACACGCTCCTTTTCTTTTTTTATAAAAATATACTGGATGAAACACTTGATATGTGTTAGTATATACATATCATCTGGAAACAGGCAGAGGCCGTAATGGGGCAGGCATTGCGCAAAGGGGATAAGGAGAATTGGGCAGGGCCTGCATAAGAGGAAATGGGAAAGGCTGGATAGAGACATATGTTAAGGCATTTATTTTCGGCAGACTATCTAAAGAGCATGCTGTATCTGGTTCCGGCAATTTTGCTGGCGATCACATGCCACGAGTTTGCCCATGGGTTTGTATCTTACAAGTTAGGGGATCCTACGCCAAAGCGGGACGGGCGGCTGAGCCTGAACCCATTTGCGCACCTGGATCTGGTGGGGACAGTCTGCCTGCTGGTGTTTGGCATGGGATGGGCCAGGCCTGTCCAGGTCAATCCCACCAGCTATAAAAACCGAAAGACAGGAACAGTCCTTGTCTCATTGGCAGGCCCTTTGGTAAATTACTTGCTGGCATTTCTGGGCATGCTATTGTATGTTGCTGTTAATATGGCAGGGTATGATGGCATTTGGTTTTCCTATTTGGCATTGATCAATATTGGGCTTGGAACCTTCAACCTGATCCCAGTGCCGCCATTGGATGGCTCCCATGTGCTGGAGGAACTGGTGCCGGGGGTGCAAAGGCTTTATTGTAGAATTGGAAGGTATGCGATGCCTATCCTGGTCCTGTGCCTGTATACCGGAGTGCTGCGCAAGCCGTTGGATTATGTTAATACGGCAGTGTTTGAAGGGATGGCTCGGGCAGCGATAGGTATTTTTGGGTGGTAGGAGTATGCTGTGCAGTGGATGATTACACAATGGAAGAGAGGAGCATGGAGTGAAACAATTTTTTGGTATGAGTCAAAGCGGGGATTTGAAGGAGGCAGTCCGTGGGCTGCAGGAGCCGCAATTGATTATGCTGGTTTCAAATCAGGGGCAGTTTGAGGGGCATGTGAAGCAGTTGGAGGAACTGTTTCCGAAGGTTCCCAGTATTGGGTGCATTGGTATGGGGTATGACCGGAGGATGGTGGAAAGGGGGGTCAGCGTCATTGCGTTCCAGGGGGTCACTGCGGCGGCCAATGTACTGGAACAGGTGTCTTTGATGCCGGTGAAATACATAAATCGCCTCAAGCAGGATGTGGAAGCAGTAGACGGCTCCCATAAGGACACCATTTGCATTGATTTCTGCGCAGGGAATGACGCGTGCGCTTTGACAACGATTCATAGCGTTTTGAAGCACAGGAAGATTTCTCTGGTGGGCGGAACGGGGGATGCTGGGATGGTTTCTGCCAATGGGACAGTCTATCCAGATGCTGTGGCCTATGCATTGGTGCGGAATAAAAACGGGAGGGTAAAGGCCTATAAAGAGAATATTTATCATCAGATGGGCAATTACCGTTTTATCGCTTCCAGGACAGACAAGGGGCGGTATATTATTGGAGAGCTGAATGGTAAGCCTGCTAGGCAGACGTATCAGGAAATCCTCCATGTAACGGAACAGCAAATCCTAACACAGACCTTTAAGAATCCTTTTGGCAAACTGAATGGGGATGATATTTGCATTGTATCCATTAAGGAGGTCAATGGGAACGCATTGGCCTGCTATCGCCAGGTCAATGATTCGGATGTGCTTGTGCTGCTGGAATTAAGTGACTTCAGGAACGTGGTGAAGCATACGGTCCAGAAGATCCGGACGGATTTTCCCAGGATTTCTGCTGTGTTTTCTGTAAATTGCCTGTTTCGGTATAAGCTGTTTAGCGAGAACCATTACATGCAGGAATATCTGGGGGAAATGGGAGCGTTGGGCAGCCATGCGGGTTTTGTGGGGTATGGGGAGCATTATAACAATCAGTTTGTAAACCAATCCATGGCATGCGTGGTATTTGAGTAAAGAGGTGAATATGGCAGTTAAGAGAAGATCCTGGCGTAAAGTGCGGGATAAGAAAATGGAAAAGGACCTTTCCCCTGTGCTGCATGTGACAGGAAGCCTGAAAGAGTACCAGCAGGAGCTTGTGAAGAAGGAAGTGGATTCCCTGCGGGAACTGGGGGAAGTGCGAAACTCTTTTGGAAGCGTATTTCAGGAAACGCAGGATTTTCAGGAGAGGCTCCAGGAGTTTGGTGAGACGTTTTCTGGCATTGACCAGGTTTCTGGTCAGTTTCAGCAGGTGAAAGAAGAAATTGCCCAGTCTGTGGAGCAGGTACAGGATAGGGTAGGGGACTTAAAAGACAGCTCTCTTCAGGTGGAGGGCTATTTTGCGGAGATGGAGTCCACCTTTGGGGATTTTCAGGCCGCAGTGAAGGAGATCAAATCCTGTACGAACAAAATTATTTCTATTGCAGAACAGACCAATATCCTGGCGCTGAATGCTTCCATAGAGGCGGCTAAGGCTGGGGAGCAGGGCAAAGGATTTGCGGTGGTGGCTGTGGAGGTCAAGCGGCTTTCTGACCAGATCAAAGGCCTGGTAGGGGAAGTGAACCGGAGCATTAAAGATGTGGAGGAGGGCACGGACCGGCTCAATGCCAGCATTGAAAATTCCCAGGAGGCATTGGGGCAGAGCATAGGGAAGGTCAACGAGACCTATGAGATGTTTGATAAGATTACCCAGGCAGCTGAGGGTGCAGCTACGGTGCAGGTGGGAATTTCCAGTGTGATCAATCAGTCGCGGTCGGAGCTTCAGGATCTCTGTTCCTTTTTTGACAGAACCAGGGATCAGTATCAGAATGTAAATCAGCATATATATAACGCCAGTGCACTAGGCACTACGAAAAGCGCCATGTTTGAGGATGTCGACAATATGCTGTCGCAGATTCCCCCGCTGATTCAGGAATGAACTGCTGCAGAATGCAATTATAATTTAGAGTTAATGTTTTAGTATTATAGAGAAAAGGAGATGTATTTGATGGCTCTGCTGGATGAATTGAAGGATTTAGGCGTAAATGTAGAAGAAGGATTGAGCCGCCTTGGCGGAAATGCAGCTTTTTATGAAAAGATGCTTGGCTCATTTATTAAAATGATGAATAAGTATTCTTTTGATGTGGATTTTGACTGTGAGGATTATGGGGAGATTATTGAGAAAGCCCATGCAATCAAAGGGGCTTCCGGGAATCTGTCAATCACCCCAATCTATAAAGCCTATGGCGAAGCTACAGACCTGCTGCGTGGGGAAAAGCCTTTAGAGGCAAAGGCGGTGCTTCAGGATGTGCTGCCTGTCCAGGAGCAGATTATGGACGTGATACGGAAGTATAAGGGTGAGTAGCCTTGCGTCAGGGCAAAGGGCGATATGAGCCCATAATCTATAATCTATGGGTAAAAGGGCATCTGCTGTATGTGAATCGCAGGTGCCCTTGTTTCGTTATGTGAACTTTAAGTGTGCGTGGCTTTTTTCTGAATATGAAGCTAAATCTGATGGTATTTTATGAACTTTGCCAACTTTCTTTATTAACTGCTCTTTTCCATGATGTATCTGGATTGGCTTAAAGCATATTGAACTGCTCCTTGGTTTCTTGTTTCCGTTCTATAATAAGTAATAGGTATTTTCAAGGGAAATTGAGAAAAATTAAGATTTTCTGTAGATGTATCAAAATGGCTGAAAAATAAGGTTTGTTAGTTTTTGTTAGTTTTTCCCTATTACCACAGAAAAAATCCCTTGAAAACCTAACGTTTTCAAGGGATTTTACTACGTGCGTGAGAGGATTCGAACCCCCGACACCTTGGTCCGTAGCCAAGTGCTCTATCCAGCTGAGCTACACACACATAATGATGTTGTCCGCATTGAACGTTATTTATTCTACCTTAGTTTTTTGCCCTTGTCAATAGATTTTTAAAAAATTTTGGGAAAAGTGGTGAAATAATTGCTACGGTGTGGTAAAATAGGTATCAGTTCAAAAAATAGAGCGTAAAGCGAAGCGACAAGTAGGAGAACATTCATGACAAGGCAGGAATTTTTACATGAGTTGCAGATTGCCCTGCGAGGGGAGATGAGCCGGGAGGCCGTGGATCGGCATGTCAAGTATTATGGCAGTTATATTATGGAGGAGTCCAGGAAGGGGAGCAGTGAGGAAGAGGTGATTGCCCGCCTTGGGAATCCCAGGCTGATTGCCAAGACCTTGATTGATACCACAGAGCAGTTCGGCCCGTCTTTGGGTGGGCAGTATGGCTGGGAAGAAGACCGTGAGGACTATGTTGGGAGCCAAAGGGGCTTCCGCGCAGGCTATTCCCGTCAGAATGGTTGGGATGTGCGTTTTGGAAAGCTGAAGCTGAATACCTGGTATGGGAAGTTACTTCTGTTTCTATTAGCAGCCCTAGTGATTGTGGTGGTGGCAAATGTAGTGGCATTTTTGCTGCCGATTATAGCCCCTGCAATACTGATAATGCTGATATGTTCTATCATTTTTGGCAATAGACGATAATGGAATACAGGAGGAACATTATGGAAACTGTTAAAGTGGGTAAAGGAAAGTGTTTTTTAAGGAAAGGGGAAAAGCTAAGGGGGCTTTTTGTGGTGCTACAGGGCAGTGTCCGGGCTATTTTTAAAAATGATGAGATCATTCTGGAGCCAGGGAGCATTGTTGGGATGATGGAAGGGCTTTCAGACAGCTATTTATGCGACTATGTGGCAAATACAGACTGCCTTTTTTACATTTATCCGTATAAGGGGGTTGGGGATTACAAGAAGATATTTGAAATGGAAGGGAAATATGTGGCAGTTTTTGCTATGTCGGCTATGCATCAGGCAGCAATGCTTATGGAAAAATATGCCATGGTTTACCGCAAGGCACAGGAGTACTACAAGTTTTTGATGGAATATTATGGGGAATACCAGAAATTCTGCAGCGATTATGGAATCATGGAAAAGCCCTTTAAGCGGATGGGTTCCCTGATGCCTGTGCAGTTAAAAGACCCAATTGGGGGCTGGGTGATTGCATATTACAAACGCATGTCGGATGTTTCCCTGAAATCTATGGATCAGTTCTTGTCAAGGGATTATGACATTGGCATTGGGGTGATACTGAATGCGGTGAGCTGGGTGCGCAAGGCCTTGTCCCAGATTCAAGAGCTGAAGGATTATCTGCATACCCATCGGGAGCTGCTGCTTTCCTCTGAAACAGAAAACCTGTTCCAGCTGTATTTCGAACTGGCCAGGAAAGCATCTTCCACAGGCATTGATATTGGGGATGTGCAGCAGAGGATTTCTGGCATTATGAATTTTGCGGATGGAAGCCGTATGTACGAAGAAAAGGTGATGAAGGACTGCTTTGAGGAATATAAGGGCTACGACTTCAACCAGGGGAATTTGGGAGAGTCTGATTTTGATCCGGGAGAAGAAGAGTATGAAGAGGGCTTTGACTACTTGAGCCAGATTCTGGACTATGCAGGATACCCAGAGGATAAGGCGAAGAGCTTCCGCAGCACCCTTCAGGAGTATAAGGAGCTTCCAGACCTGTATGCCTCTACAGATAATATCCGGAAGCTGCGCCGGACGCTGACCCAGGATTTCTACGATATCTATGAGCTGGCATTTTTCCGTTCCCTGAAAGGCGGCCGTATACCAGTGGGTGTGAAAATGTTTATGAATTTTGGGTTTGTGGATGAGGGGCTGGCAGGGGAGGAGAATGCCCACAGCCTTTATGACATGACCCAGGAGCTTTACCGCTGCAAGGCAGAGAATGTATTTACGATTTACGAATGGCTGCTGAGTATTTTCCGGGGGGAGAACGAGCCTTCCCGCAATGAGTTTGATATGGATTATATGGGATTCCTGAATGAACAGAAGAAGACGGGGGACATTAAGGCGGAGGATTTGCCGAAACTGCAGAATGACAACCGTAAGAAGGTGGAGTTTGAACTGCGCAATATGTTTGTTTCTACTAACCGGGCTACCTATGGGCGGATTTCCACCTATTGTCCCATTTTGTGTGAGGATGATATTGTCGGCTCAGCAGAGAAGATGCTGATGACAGCAGAGAAGGCAAACGGCGCCTTGGATGAGATTAGGAAAATAGATTATTCCCTGTTCTACCGGGAAGTGGGCTTCTCAGACCCAGAACATGATGTGAACCGGGAGGTGATCCAAAAAGAAGTGCTTCCTTACATTATATTAATGCCCAACGCAGGAACCAAGGCCATGATGTGGCAGGAGACAGCGGGGATCCGTAAGGATACCCAGGCCAGGTTTATTTTCCCCATCCTCACAGGGTCAGATGTACCAGAGCTGATGGTGGATGTGGCAGGCAGGTTCCGTTGGGAGATGTGCCGTAAGATCCAGGGAGCACGCTGGAATGATATTACAGAGGCGTCCCTCACATCAGAATACAGCGATTATATCCAGTATTACCGGAAGAATCCAGAACTGTCTGCAGATGCTAAGGATAAGGTGAAAAAGAGCCTGCAGAAAGCTAAGAACAATTACCGCGAGGTTTTCGTAAAGGATTACCAGAGCTGGATCCGTTATGAGTCCAAAGGGAGCTTCCGCCTGAATAAGGTGGCCAGAGACATTATCTTCCGGTATTGCCCCTTCAGCAAAGGGATTCGGCAGACATTGTCGGCAAACCCTACCTATCAGGAAATGTTTGGGAAGTTCGATATCCTGAATGGGCGTAAGGCTCACCATGTGGAAGCATGGTACGACCGCTACCAGAAGAAGGGCGGGGAGATCACAGATGAGCTGCAGATGAACCTGGACTTCTACAGTATGTAGGGTTTATATAACTATATTAATAGGAAAAAATGCTGCTGGATTATGGGCAGCCTGCAAGGGGCAGGCTGCCTGTTTTCATGTAAAGGCAATTCTTTTTTACTTTTTTGGGGATTTTCTGTGTGGATGGTAGGGGTGCTTGACATCGGATAGCCCCAGAAAATAATCGGCAGAAACACGGTAAAAGGCGCATAACGTCAGCAAATGGTGGATGGGGAGCTCGTTGGCTCCCCGCTCATACCGTGCATACATTGTCTGCGATGTGCCCAAAATATCTGCAATTTCCTGCTGTGTTTTGTCATGGTCCTCTCTTAAGTTGCGCATGCGCTGTACATATTTCATGAAATCCTCCTTATCTTAAAATTTTTTTTAATGTAACATAGCGAATATGCATATCCTTCGCTTTAGTACATATATTTACTATTGACTTTAGTAAAGATTTGTACTAAAATAAGGGTTAGAAATTTCTGGAAATAAAAGGAAATTTTAAGCGGCAATGAGGCTTATGGACAAGGGTAATGGGGAACAGGCAGGTTTTGGAATATCATGCCCTGGGAAGGAGGAACAGGATGGAGAGGCCTTTTGCAATAAATGGATTTTATGGCAGAGAAGCTGCTATATGTATGAAAATAGGAGGTCAATAAGATGAGATTGAGAAGAAGGTTTCTTACATTCTCCCTGGCAGCAGCAGTGGCTGTGACATCGTTGCCTGGAGGAATGGCGGACACAGTAAGGGCAGCAGAGTTAGAGGCAGGGCAGCAGGCGGGCTCCCTGTTTACAGCCCAAGAAGCTGCATTGGCAGAAGACGCTCTTGCAGGGCAGTCATCCATAACAATAGACGATCCAATAGAGCAGGAAACGGTAACGAGCGTACGGCTGAATGGGACGGCGACCTTTAAGGTACGTGCCTGGGTAAATGATGAGGATATATGCTCTGGCATAGACTATCAATGGTATTCTGTCGCAAAGGATGGGAAAGAGACAAAGCTGGATAAAGAAAACACCAATACTTTTAAAGTAAGGGTCAGTGAGTATGATACCTATTATAAGTGCGTGGTTACGCCAAGGCTGAGTGAGGGCGCTCCCCAGCAGGCTTCCCAAACCCGTATTTTCAGGACGGCTCCAGCCTCTGGTTATAAGGTAAATGCAATTACAGGAGTTAATTCATACCTTAATATTGGGGAAAAGGCGACACTGTCAATTGAAGCAGAGGTGGACGCTGGATATACGCTGAAATACAACTGGACCAGCGAGGGGGGGACAGCTTCTCTTGGCCAGGCAGCTTCTCTGGAAGTGGCGCCAAAGGACAGTAATGACTTTAAGGAATATTACCTGAAGGTGACGGTTGAGAAGGATGGAAAAGAAGTAGAAAGCCACGACTATAGGTTCCAGGTAATGGAAAACTTCATAAAATGGGATAGTAATGATGGCACAGTTACCATTGAGCCTGGAGCAGACGCTACTTTATATGTAAAATCAGAGGGAGGCGCAGATCTTACTGTTACAAGGACATGGTATAAGGAGATTGCATCTGCGCAGATTACAGAGAAATACAATGAGCAGACTGGCAATTATGATGTGGTCTTTGTTGATCCCAATTTTAAGGAGCCAGCCAATGACCTGAGGGAAGAATCCGGTAAATGGGATGACAATGGGGATTGGATCAAGGTTTATATTTATTATAGTGAGGTGAAAGAAGCAAAGGATAAAGACATCCTGAACCTGTCCGGCAAAAAGGGGGACAAATATGAGGATATCACTGGCCATTATATGTGCCGTGCAGTATGCCAGCGTATGGAAAATGGGAAACCGCAGGTAGTAGAAGAGAGGGACTTGAATTTCACAGTAAAATGTGATTCTGATTTGAATGCCTATGCAAAGAACCCAACCGTTTCTGCAGTGATTGGCTCTGCTGCAAAGCTTGAGGTGGTTGCAGGGAACAAAAATACCCAGCTGTGCCCGATTACCTATAAGTGGGAGAAGAAGAATGCTTCTACAGGCGCATATGAGGCAGTGGCAGGCGCAGCCAGCACGGCGTCCCTCACAATCCCTAATGTATCTGAGGGCAGCTATGGGGAGTATCGGGTAACTGTGCAGGACAGCACCAAGTCTCAGCAGGTGGAATTTAAGCTTGTAAAAAAAGCTGTGGACTATATTGCCTATACGCCGGATTATACCAGGTGTACCAAAGCTATAGGGGAGAAGGCAGACCTGAAGGTGGATATCCAGGTTTCACAGGGGACAGAGGTATTTTACGAGTGGTATCGCTCTGAAAGGCATTATTACAATAGCTACTCCTATACAAACGAGAATTGGGAGCTTCTGAACGAAAAGACCAATGCATACTCTGTGACCATAAATAATGACCGTGATTATACAGACTATAAGTGTATTGCCACATTTAAGACTGTGGATGATGAGGGGAACAATATTTCCGCTTCCCATACCTTCCAGTTCTCTGTAGAGAAGCCTTACAGCTTTGGCTTAGAGGCTACAAAGCCGCAGGAACAGTACAAAAAGGTTGGGGCAAGCGCAGACTATGGCGTACGCATAGTAACAGACAATGCGGCTATTACAGATGCTGCAGTGACATACCAGTGGTATCGCCAAACAGGGGATTACAGTTGGGGTTCCTATGGCGAAGCTATTGACAATGCCACAACGGCAAGCTACCATGTGGATGCCCTGAAGGCAAGCGATTTCGGGACGGTTACCTGCGTGGCAACCTACAAGGATGCACAGGGGAAAGAGTATACCGCTACAAAGAGGTTTACCACTTATCGCTATACGGACGCATCCTTGGAAACAGAATCTGAGAAAAAGACAGTTGCCTTAGGGGAAAATGTGGTGCTGAAGCCAGTGGTTAAGAATCCATCCAATGAAAATCTGTCATATCAGTGGTACCGTTATAATGAGAAAGTGGAAGACGGCTATTACGATGATGATGACATATATCACGAAGAATATGAATATTTTGACAGGCAGCCTATCTATGGCGCAACAGCAGATACTTATGCGATCAACGAGATTGGCACAAAGGAAATCACACGCTATGAATGTGAAATTTCCATTGATGGGGCGCTTGCCTTTACTTATGTGGTAACCCTTTCCGAGGAAACAGAGGAGAGCGGCCTGACCGTTGGGGCAAAAGACGGCAAGTACGAGGTATCAGCAGTCCTTGGAAAAAGCGCAGAGCTGGCAGTTGTTGCCAATAGCAGCAAAGGCCTTGCATTAAAATATCAATGGATGAGGTACGTAGAATATTGGGATGATGAGGTTGATGGGGATGTAGAGCGTTACGAAGCCATTGGCGGTGCGACAGAGGCATCTTATAAGATTGCAAAGGTGACCAATGACAGCTATGGCACATATCGGTGCGTTGTAACGGATGCTGCCGGGAACAAAGCCTGTGCTACGATTGAATTGTCAAAGACCACAGGGCTGACAGTAGGCAGCGACGCATTGTATGCAGAGGATGCTGTTGGATATGAAGTATCCTTTGGCGGCTCAGTGACCTTGAAGGCATCCGCAAGCAGCGACCAGAGCTATGAGGTATTTTACCAGTGGTATGGGCCGGATGGAAAGATGCTGTATGGCCAGACAGGCTCCACATTGAAGCTGACAAATATCACAGAGGATAAGCTGGGCTACTATTCCTGCAGGGTATACGATGCTGTCAGCGGAATTAGGGACGCAGAGGTACGTGCTTATTATGTATATGTCAATACAGGGCTTGTGGTAGTGCCAAGCTGTGCCAATGTAGTGGCTGCATCCAACGGCTCTGTCAAAATGTTCGTAAAGGCATCTGCAAACAAGAATGAGAAAATTACCTATCAATGGAGCAAATGGGATCCGGAGAAATTGGAGTATGTGGATATTGCCAATAAGGCATCTGCAAATTATTCCATCAGCAAATTAGTGTCTGCAGACTATGGGAGGTATCGCTGTGCTGTTTCCACCAGGGGTGAGAAGGCAGCATACTACTTCACATTAGATCCATCCTATGAAATGACAGCCAGCAGGGTATTTGCAGAGCAGGGCAACAAGATTACGCTGAATGCAGCAATCACAAATCCAGCTTCTGACAGAAGCTACACTTATACATGGTATGTAAAAGAGCCGTCAACAGGAAATTACCGTAAGATCAGCGGTACTTCCGCAAAATGCAGCGCAACTGCGCCGAAGCTTCTGGCTTCAGATGAAACGAATGGCTACATGGCTGTGGATTATTTATGCGTAATCGGGGATAAGAATACTGGTGATGAAGTTACAAGGGTGAATTGTGTTGTCAATGTGCTGAATAAGGTAACATATTCCACAAAGAACCTTCCGGAGACACGCCACCCATTTGATACAGCCTTTGATATGAAAGCATACAAGATCAGCGGTGCAAAGAAGCTGAACATCGCCTTTGATGCCAAGAGCCAATTGGCTCCAGGGGAAACCCTGTATGTAATTGACAAGGACGGAAACTACACCATCTATGGAAATTACACAGAATATGATGATAATGACAATTATGTGGTATACAACAATGCCCTTCCATCAAAATTGTCTGTAAATGGAGACAGTGTAATCCTTCTGATCAATGGGAACAACGCAAATGATTCCTATGGCTACAAGGTATCCTCCATTACAGCTCCGGTTCCGGCCAAAGGAACCAGCTATACCACAGGCAATGTGACCTATAAGGTGACAAAGTCTGATGCGAAAAACGGAACGGTTGCCGTGTCTGGCGTAAAGACAAAGAACATAACAAAAGCTTCTATTAAGAGTACAGTAAAGATCCAGGGATATACCTTTAAGGTGACAGCCATCAATTCCAAGGCATTTATGGGCTGCAAGAAGCTGACTGCCGTGACTGTCAGCAAGAATGTAAAAACAATCGGAACCAGCGCATTCCAGGGCTGCAGCAAGCTGGCAAAGGTAACATTTGGCGCAAATGTAAGCACGATTGGAGCCAGCGCATTCCAGAGCTGCAGCAAGCTGACAAAGGTAACCCTTGGTTCGAAAGTCACAACTATCGGCAAGAATGCATTTAAAAACTGCAGCAAGCTTAAGACCGTGACGATTGGCAAGGGCGTAAAGACGGTTGGCGCAGCTGCATTTGCCAACGATAAGAACCTGAAGACTATCAAGATCACTTCAACCGTATTGAAGAGCGTAGGCAAGAAGGCCTTTACCAAAGTGCCGAAGAAAGCAAAAGTAACAGTGCCAAAGAGCAAGAAAGCTGCTTATGCAAGCCTGCTGAAAAAAGGCGGGCTTACAGGAAGCGTAAAATAACAAAAATCCTGTAAAAGCTTCTGCATCCGGCATCCAGGCTGCAAGATTTCTATCAATATAAGCTTGCAGCCTGGTTTTTAGGAAAGCAGATAGAGAACCAGGCAGACATTCCAAGAACAGAAATAACAAAACCAAACAAGCCGCATGGCTGAGAGGGAATCTCAGTCCATGCGGCTTATTAATTCTTATATCCACTGTATATTCCTGTATAGCCAGGTTTTCTGCCAACAGTATCTCTTTAACGGCCAGCCTATTTCAATAACTGCTCCGCTTTTGCTTCCCCTACTAATGCAGCCGTGATAATGGCCATAGAGTATGCCTCATCCGCATTGCATCCTCTGGACAAGTCGTTGATCGGTGAGTTCAGCCCCATCAGGATGGGCCCATAGGCGTCGAAATTCCCCAGGCGCTGTGCAATCTTATACCCAATATTGCCGGCGTTGATATCTGGGAATACAAATACGTTTGCATGGCCGGCCACCTCATCATCCGGGCACTTGGTGCGTGCTACCCGGGGAGAAACAGCGGCGTCAAACTGCATTTCACCGGAAATGGGGAGGTCAGGCCTTTTGGCCTTTGCCTTTGCAGCGGCATTGCGCATCTTGTCCACATCGTCTCCCTTGCCGGAACCCATAGTAGAGTAGCTTAAGAACGCAATCTTTGGATCAATACCAAAGAGCTGCCCGCAGTCTGCCGTCACAATAGCAATGTCTGCCAGCTCGTCTTCCGTGGGGCAGATATTGATGGCGCAGTCTGCCATTGCCAGCACTTCATTTTCACCCGTCGCAGAGGGGCGTACCAAAATAAAGCAGGAAGATACGATGCTGTGCCCTGGCCTGGTCTTGATCAGCTGAAGGGCAGGGCGGATCGTATCTGCCGTCGTATAGGTAGCGCCGCCCAGCAGGCAGTCCGCAACGCCCATTTTCACCAGCATGGTCCCAAAATAATTCCCCTGGGCCAGGATCCTGCGGGCTTCGTCTGGCTGTATATTTTTGCTCTTCCGCAGTTCGCAGAAAAGCTCCACCATTTTATCTATATCATCATAATCCTCAGGATCTATGATAACGCCTCCGCGGATGTTGTAACCATACTCTTCAGCAGCGTCTTCCACCTCTGCACGGTTCCCGATTAAAATCGGCGTCAGGAAATTGGAAGCCAGCAGGCGGGAAGCCGCCTCTAAGATACGAGGGTCGCTGCCCTCTGTAAATACAATTTTTTTCGGGTCTTTTTTTAATTTTTTGATCATCATCCCGAAACCCTGCATGTTTCTGTCCATGTCGTAAAACCCTCCTTAAAATTTTCTTCCTGGGGCGGCTGGCAAATATACCTATATGTATATTTGCCAGCCGCCCCAGATTCCATAACAAGCCAATGTTATATTATCCTGGCAATTCAATTTTTATAAATATTCTGTGATTAAAAATCCCCATCTATAAATATCTATACAACAATAAAATGCCATAAATTGTAAATCCCACATATATAATGTATCACTTTTGGAAAAAATTCACAATACATTTATAAAAATAGAAAATAAAAATTTTATATTTTTTTCATTGAATTTTTTTTCGCAGATCATTATAATGTACATGAAACTGACCAGTCGGTCGGAAATGAAGAAAAATTAGGAGGAAAAAAGCATGCTGTCAAGATTCAGTGTGAAAAAACCTTACACCGTAATTGTAGGAATTGTACTGGTGATTATATTAGGTACCGTATCCTTAAGCAAGATGAGCACCGACCTGCTCCCCAGCATTAACCTGCCTTATGCGATTGTAATAACCACATACCCAGGAGCGAGCCCGGAACAGGTGGAGAGTACCGTAACCCAGCCGATTGAAGGGGCGATGGCCAGTACCTCGAACATTAAAAATATCAGCTCAACCTCCTCCAATAACACTTCTATGGTAGTGCTGGAGTTTGAGCAGACAGCAAATATGGATTCTGTTACCGTGGAGATGCGGGAGAGCCTGGATCAGATTAGCGGTTATTGGCCAGATACGGTGGGAAATCCTATGATTATGAAGCTGAACCCGGACATGATGCCCATTATGATTGCCGCTGTGGAAGTGGAGGGGATGGATAGCTTAGAGATCAGCGACTATACAGATACAGATTTGATCCCGGAGCTGGAAAGCGTGGAAGGCGTGGCTTCCGTTTCTGGCACAGGCCTGATTGAAGAATCCATCCAGGTAACCTTAAGCCAGGATAAAATTGATGCTGTAAACCGGAAGGTCACAGCTTCCCTGGATGAAAAATTTTCCGATGCCCAGGAGGAGATGGAATCTGCAGAAAGCGATATCAGCAGTGGGAAGGATGAACTGGACAGCGGCAAGGAAGAAATGGCAGGCCAGATCAGCGATGCCCAGAATCAGTTAAATGATAAAAAAATCGAGCTTTTCCAAACAGAGGCAGATATGCAGGCTAAGCTGAATGAGCTGCGGGAAAGCAGAACGGCCACAGAACAGGGTATTACTGCTTTGAAGGAGCTCCAATCCCAGGTAGATACCCTGATAGACAGCAAAGCGGCATTAGTAGACGGCATTTCTGCCCTACAGGGGCAGTTGGAAAAGCTGCAGAACCAGTCGGAGCAATTGCAGACGGCATTGGGACAGCTACAGAGCCAAAAGGAACAGTTAGAGCAGCTTTTGGAAGCCGCCCCTCCTGAGCAGCAGGTGCAGCTTCAGGTACAGATGATTGAACTGCAAAAGCAGATAAAAACCATGGAGTCACAGTCTGAGAAGCTTCAAGAGCCCCTCGAGCAGATGCAGAGCCAGTTAAAAGAACTGCAGGACAAATTGGCACAGGTGGAAGGGGGACTTGCTGCCATAAAAGCAGAACTGGCGTCCCAGGAAGGCAGTGAATTTAAAGAAGATGGCTCAGATGGCCAGCTGGTAGAGCATATTTCCCAGTCCCTGGTGCAGGCGGAACAGGGCCTGGTGCAGATTGACGGGGGAATTGCCGCCATTGAAACAGGCCTGCAGAGCATTGCAGAAGGGAAGGCTACCATCAACGACACGCTTGCCACTTTGAACAAAAGCCAGATTACAGGCGTTGTGGATATGGGAAGCGCCTCTGCCCAGCTTGCCAGTGGGGAAGAGAAGCTGAAAGAATCCAAGGAAACCTTTGAGGATGCCAAAAATGAGGCCTACGATTCTGCGGATATGTACAATATCCTGACCATGGATACCCTGGCCAATATCCTGACAGCCCAGAACTTTTCCATGCCGGCCGGCTATATTACAGATGAAGGCGAACGGTATATGGTGAGGGTAGGCGATGCGGTAGACAGCGTGGATGCCCTGAAGGATATGGTTTTGATGGATTTGGGCATGGATGGCGTGGATGTCATACATATGTCGGATGTGGCAGACATTGCAGTGAAGGACAATTCCACAGAATCCTATGCCAAATTAAATGGAAAGCCAGGGGTGATGCTGTCCATAGAGAAACAGACAGGCTATTCCACTGGAGATGTGACAAACCGCATTTATGATAAAATTGAAAGCATGAAAAGGAATGACAGGAACCTGGCAGTATCCGTTATGATGGACCAGGGCATCTATATTGACATGATTGTGGACTCTGTGCTGAATAATATGGTTTTTGGAGCCATTCTTGCCATAGTGATCCTGTTGTTGTTCTTAAAGGATATCCGCCCTACGTTGGTGATTGCCGTATCCATTCCGATTTCTGTGGTATTCGCCGTTGTCCTGATGTATTTCAGCGGCGTGACCCTGAACCTGATCTCCTTGTCAGGCCTTGCTTTGGGCATCGGCATGCTGGTGGATAACTCTATCGTGACCATTGAGAATATTTACCGTATGAGGAGTGAAGGCCTTTCAGCCCGAAAGGCAGCCGTAGAAGGCGCAAAACAGGTAAGCGGGGCAATCACAGCCTCCACCCTGACCACTGTCTGCGTATTTGCCCCTATCGTGTTTACAGAGGGCATTACCCGCCAGCTCTTTGTGGATATGGGGCTTACGATTGCCTATTCCCTGCTGGCCAGCCTTGTGATCGCCCTGACTTTTGTACCTATGATGGGCTCTAAAATGCTGAAAAAGACGAAAGAGACCAGGCATCCCTGGTTTGACAGCTTCCAGGCCGTCTATGGCGCAGTCCTGGAAAAGCTGCTCCATGTAAAGATCCTGGTGCTGGCCGTCATGCTGGCTCTTTTATGCATCAGCGCAAAAGCGGCTATGTCCAGAGGAACTGCCTTTATGCCAGATATGGAAAGTACCCAGATGTCCGTAACCATTACGCCGCCTGAAAATGGCGAATTTGAAGAAGCCTGCCAGCTGGCGGATGAGGTGACGGAAAAGATCCAGACCATTCCAGATGTAGAATCTGTAGGCGCCATGGCAGGCGGCAGTGGGATTTCCTCTGGCATAATGGGCGGCAGCGGCAGCAGCAATATCACCCTGTATATTATCTTAAAAGAAGATAAAACCCTGACAAATGATGAAATCTCCGCCAGGATTACAGATCTCACGAAGGATTTGGAAGGGGAAATCAGCGTAAGCAGTTCCAACATGGATATGGGCGCCCTGGCAGGAGAAGGCCTGTCCATCCAGATTCGCGGCCGTGACCTGGATACCCTGCAGGACATTGCCACAGAGGTTTCTGGGGTAGTGGCAAAGGTAGAGGGCACTACAGAGGTTTCTGATGGCATGGAAGAGACAGAAAAAGAATTCCGCATTATTGTTGATAAGGAAATGGCCGCCAAATACAACATGACTGTTGCCCAGATCTATCAGCTGGTATATGGGCAGATGGAAAATGAGACTGCAGATGACACTATTTCCACAGATATCAAGGATTACGATGTTTACCTGGAGAGCGTGGAACAAAGCGAAGCCTCCCTGCAGTCCTTGAAAAACCTAACCTTTACCTATACAGATAAGGAAAGCGGTGATAAGTCTGAAATCCCCATTTCCCGGGTAGCATCATTTGAGGAGATGGACAGCCTCACATCCATAAGCCGCGATGGGCAGGAGCGTTATGTGACAGTGTCTGCCCAGATTGCAGAGGGCTACAATGTGGGCCTGGTGGGCGATAAGGTAGACCAGGCATTGGAAGGCTATGGGCTTCCAGAAGGCTATTCCCTGGCAATGACTGGAGAAAATGAGACAATCAATGAGGCCATGGAGCAGCTGCTGCTGATGCTGGCGCTGGCAATCGCATTTATATACCTGATTATGGTCGCCCAGTTCCAGTCCCTAAAGGCACCCTTTATCATTCTGTTTACCATTCCGCTGGCGTTGACAGGAGGCTTTTTGGCGCTGTTTCTGACCAATAGTGAGATCAGCATTATTGCCATGATCGGATTTATTATGCTGGTGGGTATTATTGTAAATAATGGAATTGTTATGGTGGAATATATTAACCAGCTGCGCCGGGAAGGCGTAGGGAAGCGGGAAGCTATCGTAACTGCCGGGATGACCAGGCTGCGCCCGATCCTAATGACAGCTATGACTACGATTTTAGCTATGTCTACGACTGCTTTTGGAAATGATATGGGATCTGATATGTCAAGGCCAATGGCAGTGGTGACCATTGGTGGGATGATTTATGGCACGGTTATGACATTGGTGGTAGTGCCGTGCATTTATGACTTGTTCTATAGCAACAAGAGTATGGTAGAGGAAGAAATCTAATAGGATGTGAGCATATGGAAAAGGATTTTGGTTCTGGAAAGGATGGTTATCCGCCCAAGGTCAAAGCGATGTATGAGGCGGTGCTGGAACTGTTTGCTTCTGGCAGGGAGCTGAGTACGCTGAAGGTATCTGAGATCACAAAGGCGGCCGGGATAGGAAAAGGGACGGCTTATGGGTATTTTTCCAGTAAAGAGGAAATTATTGTGGGCGCCATTGAGTATGAGGGGGTGCGGCATCTTTATATGATTATGGAATTGATTGAGAGCGGAAAGAGCTTTCGGGATATTATTTTTAAGGGAATGGATATGATGGAGAAATCCAACCAGAGGTATCAAGGTTTTGCATTTTTAGAGAAGGTGATGAAGGACGATACGATTATGGGGAGCGGGCTTTGGGAGGTTCTGGAAAGGCATAGGGGGAACTGCGGATTGGTGCGGGGGCTTACGGGGCGTTTGCTAAAGATGGCAGCGGAGCATGGGCAGATTCAGGAGACAGATTCCTATAAGGTTTGGGGGGCGATACTTTCGCAGTTTGTGTTTTATGGGTTTTATTTGACACATAGGAAGATGTTTTTGGAAGTGGGAGAGGATGAGGCCCGGGAGATGGTTTATGGGAATATATTGAAGCTGCTGCAGTAGGGGATAAGAGGCCGTCAGGGAGGCATTGAGGCTTAGGGGGATGTGCTTGTTCTGGCGTTTGGAATTAAAAGTTTCTACGTAGCTTCCCTGAATATATCAGGGATCCTTGATTAGCAAAGCTTGAAGTATCAATTCAAATGGCTGTTATGAAGGGCATTTAGGCTGTGAATGGTAATAAATTTTCGGGAAATAATTGCATTAGGCACTTGACATTTTAGTCATTAGCTTTTAAGATGGGTAGAAAGAATCAAGTGTAATGGAAGTTTCGTATATGGCAATGGTAGTGAGAAAGAGGAGTATGCAGATACTCTTGCCAGAGAAGGCGGCTCATAGGCTGAGAGGCTGCCAGAAGAAAGGTCTGCAGAAGGTAGCTTTTGAACCGGAATGCTGAACGGTATGCGGATATATTGCATTTCAGTAAGCGTTCCCGGTCTATCCCCGTTATAGGATCAGAAGATATGGCAGTGTTTTGTTATAGGATAAAATGGGAAAAGCATATGGATCCGTTTGATGTGGCATTTTAGATATGCTGTCATGAATAAAGGTGGTACCGCGTTTATACGCCCTTTGCTGGAATATTTCTGGTAAAGGGCGTTTTATTTTATGCTAGCATGGCTTTAATTTTTCAGAACTTAATTCCCCGCAGCGGTGGCTTCGGAGAGATGTTTATGATTATGCAGTCTGTTTCGTTTCCCAATGCCAGCCGGCGTCCGGTATTCGGTATCTGCTATCCGGTACCCAGTACCCAAATTGCAAGCATATTCCCATTTCGCCTGCCAAAGCAAAAAGAAACTTCCATCACCTAAAAAATACAAAAAAGGAGACTAACCATGAGCAAAGAACTAGCAAAAACTTATGACCCAAAATCCATTGAAGACCGTCTCTACCAGAAATGGGAAGAGAATAAATATTTCCATGCCAAAGTTGACAGAAGCAAAAAGCCTTTTACCATCGTTATGCCCCCGCCAAATATTACCGGGCAGCTGCATATGGGGCATGCCTTGGACAATACCATGCAGGATATCCTGATCCGGTATAAACGTATGCAGGGATACAACGCCTTATGGCAGCCTGGGACGGACCATGCTTCTATTTCCACAGAAGTTAAGGTGATTGAATCCTTGAAAGAACAGGGGATTGATAAAAAGGATCTGGGAAGGGAAGGGTTTCTGGAAAAGGTTTGGGAGTGGAGAGACGAATATGGCAGCCGCATTATCAAGCAGCTGAAGAAGATGGGATCTTCCGCAGATTGGGACAGGGAAAGGTTTACTATGGATGAGGGCTGTTCCAGGGCGGTGCAGGAAGTGTTTATTAAGCTTTATGAGAAAGGGCTGATTTATAAGGGATCCAGGATTGTGAACTGGTGCCCGGTTTGTAAGACGTCTATTTCTGATGCGGAGGTGGAGCATGAGGAGCAGGATGGCTTCTTCTGGCATATCAATTATCCGGTGAAGGGAGAAGAAGGGCGGTTTGTGGAGATTGCCACTACCAGGCCGGAGACATTGCTGGGGGATACTGCCGTTGCTGTAAACCCAGAAGACGAGAGGTATCAGGATATTATCGGGAAGACTTTGATCCTGCCGTTGGTGGGGAGGGAGATTCCGGTTGTGGCAGACCACTATGTGGATAAGGAATTTGGGACAGGCTGCGTTAAGATTACACCAGCTCATGACCCTAATGACTTTGAAGTTGGGAAAAGGCATAACCTGCCAGAGATTAATGTGCTGAATGATGATGCTACTGTGAACCAGAATGGCGGGAAATACCAGGGGATGGATCGGTATGAAGCCAGGAAGCTGATGGTGAAGGAACTGGAGGAGCAGGGGCTGTTGGTAAAGGTAGTGCCCCATTCCCATAATGTGGGAACCCACGACCGATGCAGCACCACAGTGGAGCCTATGGTAAAGCAGCAGTGGTTTGTGAAGATGGATGAACTGATTAAGCCTGCCGTGGAGGCAGTGAAGAAGAAAGAGATTACGCTGCTGCCAGAGAGGATGGAGAAGATCTACTTTAACTGGACGGATAATATCCGTGACTGGTGCATTTCCAGGCAGCTCTGGTGGGGGCACCGGATTCCGGCTTATTATTGTGCTGACTGCGGGGAATTTGTGGTGGCAAGGGAGAATCCAGGGAAATGCCCGAAATGCGGCTGTACCCATATGGATCAGGATGAGGATACGCTGGATACCTGGTTTTCCTCTGCGTTGTGGCCTTTTTCTACCTTGGGATGGCCGGAGAAGACAGAGGATTTGGATTATTTTTATCCCAATGATGTGTTGGTGACAGGGTATGATATTATTTTCTTCTGGGTAATCCGTATGATTTTTTCCGGGTATGAGCATATGGGGAAGGAGCCTTTTAAGACGGTATTATTCCATGGGCTGATCCGGGATTCCCAGGGGAGGAAGATGAGCAAATCCCTGGGGAATGGGATTGACCCGCTGGAAGTCATTGAGAAATATGGGGCGGATGCCCTGCGCCTGACGCTGATTACAGGGAATGCGCCAGGGAATGATATGCGGTTCTATTGGGAGAGGGTGGAATCTTCCAGGAATTTTGCCAACAAGATCTGGAATGCATCAAGGTTTATTATGATGAATCTGGAAGATGGGAAGTTAGAGGCTCCAGACCTTTCTAAGCTGGCCCCAGAGGACCGGTGGATTTTGTCCAAGGCCAATACATTGGCAAAAGACGTAACAGAAAACATGGATAAATTTGAGCTGGGGATCGCAGTGCAGAAGGTGTATGATTTTATATGGGATGAATTTTGTGACTGGTATATTGAGATTGCCAAGACCAGGACTTTCCAAAAAGAAGTGGATCCAGAATCTGCCAGGGTGGCGATGTGGACGCTGAAGACGGTATTGATCCAGGGTTTGAAGCTTTTGCATCCTTTTATGCCGTTTGTCACAGAGGAGATCTTCTGTACGCTGCAGGAGGAAGAGCCTACCATTATGCTGTCAGAATGGCCAGTATATAAGGAAGAGTATCATTTCCCGGAGGCAGAGGAAGCCGTAGAGCATGTGAAAGACCTGGTGAAAGGGATTCGGAATACCAGGGCTGATATGGAAGTTCCGCCAAGCAAAAAGGCAAAGGTGTTTATTGTGGCAGAGGCTGAAGGGCTGCGTAAAACTTTTGAGGAGATGAAGGGGGCTTATAAGCTTCTGGCAAGCGCCAGTGAGATTCAGGTACAGGCAGATAAAGCAGGGATTGGGGAGGATGCTGTGTCTGTGGTAATCCCAGGGGCAGTAGTTTACCTTCCATTAGAAGATTTGGTGGACTTTGAAAAGGAGCGGGAGCGTTTACAGAAGGAGAAGGGCAAGCTGGAAAAAGAATTGGCCCGTTCCCGTGGGATGCTGTCAAATGAGAAATTTTTGAGCAAGGCTCCAGAGGCTAAGGTGCAGGAGGAGAAGGAAAAATTAGAAAAATATGAGCAGATGATGGCGCAAGTAGAGGAACGTTTAAAACAAATGAAGTGACTTTAACAGATTTCATGTAATTTCTTTGATTAGTTCGTAAATTTTGCACAAAAACATTGAAAATAGGAGAGAAATTTGATAGAATAAAATATACAGTGGTACTTTGACAGAAATTCCAGACAAGGGGGGATCTGTAATGGAAGCTATTGTTAGGAAAAACCCAGAAGTAAGAGTCAGCCATGATAATATGAAAGCATACCTGTATTTGCCGGATTCCATAATGTATGATTATACTGTGCCTGATGTTCAGGAAGCATTAAAGAAAAGCGGTGTGTCATATGGAATTTTGGAGGGGTCGATTCAGGATGTGATAGATGCCAGGATGTTTGGACGTGAGGTTTTGATTGCCCAAGGCGATGAGCCGAAGGATGGGGTGGACGGTTACTACGAGTATAAGTTCAACAAAGACTTCAGCAAGAAGCCGAAGGCATCCCCAGATGGTTCAGTAGATTACTGGAGCATTAAAATGCTGGAAACTGTTACGGAAGGACAGGAAGTTGCTGTGTACCATCCGGCTGTCCAGGGAACAGACGGTATGGATGTTAAGGGCAAAATGGTATTGGCAAAGCGCGGAAGGGATTTGGCGCCTCTGAAGGGCAAAGGCTTTGACCGCTCTGCTGACGGTTTGTCTTACACAGCACAGACAGATGGGAAAATTGAAATGCGCAATGACCGCATTACGATATCCTCTGTATATGAGATTGGGGGAGACGTGGATCTTTCCATCGGGAATATTGATTTCCGGGGAGATGTGGTGATCCATGGAGGGGTTTGCAGCGGCGCAACAGTGAAGGCCACAGGCACCATTACGATTGATGGGATTGTGGAAGGCGCCAGGATTGAGGCCGGGAGGGATATTGTACTGAGAAGCGGCGTAATGGGCGCATCCAGGGCAAGCATTACCACCAGAGGCAATATTTTTGCAAAGTTTTTTGAGTATACGAGAGTGCATGCAAATGGTTTTATTCAGGCAGATGTATTTTTGAATTGTCAGGTATCCTGTGGAGAGAATATTATTTTAGAGGGCAAGAAAGCCAGTATTATCGGCGGTGAGGTAGGCGCGATCCAGGGGATTGTGGTGAATACCTTAGGAAGCAATGGACAGGTGAGGACGAAGGTAAAGATTGGAAACGGTTCATCAGTGATGCGCAGGATTGGGATCTTAAAGAGTAAGATACAGGTAGAGAAGGCCAACCTTGATAAGATTGAGCGGGGGCTGAAGGTCTTGAAAGACATGAAGAGTGACCCAAGGCGGACAGAATTGCTGCGGGTGAAGATCCGGGATGCGGCATTACTGGCAGAAGATACTGCAGAGCTGGAGAAGCTGGAAGATCAGTTAGAGCGCGCAAGGGGCGGGAGCGTCAAGGTGATTGGGCGTGTTTATCCCGGTGTATGTGTGGAGATTGATGAACTGAAACTGCAGGTGCAGGAAGAAAAGAAGGGATTGGAATTTACCAGAGATATGGATCGGATCGTGATGTGTTCCATGTAAGGGCTTTTGGTTCCATCAAGATAAGCCCAAATTATAGTTGCTGGGATTTGTAGGATTTCAGGTCAGACAATTATAAGTGTAAGAAAGCGGGTCAGCAGGAAGAAATGTTTCTGCTGCCCTTTTTCGTCCTATGGGCATTCCTGAGCCATGAATAGTAACAGTAATTAGTTATTATTCACAGCCTGGAGGCTGCTCATAGCAACAATTCGGGGCGATATTTAAAGTTTTGCTGCGCAAAAATCGCCCCTCACTCCTGAATCATGTTCTTACGGAATGCGCAGTTCAGCGCATTCCTGAGCCATGAATAGTAACGGTAATTAACTGCAGCAGGAAAATTTGCAGATTGTCCGGTTGCTATTCTGAAAAGATAATGTTATAATTATGCAGGAAACGCCTGATAGAAAAATGTACCCGAGCAGAAGGAGGACTGAATGAAGTCAAAGAGATTAGTGGCAGCATTATTGGTGATTACCATGGGATTCTCCCAATTTTCCGTGGCGCTGGCAGATAAGAAGTCTGATGCGGAGAATAAGAAGAAGGAAGCGGAAGCCAGCTTGAAGTCAAAAGAGGATGAAATTGAAGCCATCGAGGAGAAGCAGAGGCATCTTAGGAGTGAAATTGATGACCTGGATGCAGAGTTAGTAAATGTTATGATCGAGCTGTCTACCCTGGAAGAAGAGCTGTCTGTAAAACAGGATGAATTGGATGAGACGAAGGCGAACTTGAAGCAGGCGAAAAAGGACGAGCAGGATCAGTACGAAGCCATGAAGCTGCGTATCCGTTTTATGTATGAAAAAGGCAATACGGCAATGCTTACCAGCATTTTGGAGTCTAAGAGCATTGCAGATCTTTTGAACCGTGTAGATTATGTAAATGAAGTATATGATTATGACAGGAACCTGCTGGCGGAATATGAGGATACAAAAAAGCAGGTGGCCAGCCTGAAGAACCAGCAAAAGGAAGAAATTGAAGGGCTGGAGGCTAAGCGGCAGGAATATCAGGTGGCGCAGGAAAATTATGAAACCACTATTGCCCAGAAGAAAAATGAAGTGGGGAATTTTGATGAGAAGCTGGCGGCAGCCCAGGAGCTGGCAGCAGAATACCAGAATACGATTAATGCCCAGAATACCATTATTGCCCAGGAAAATGAGCGGATTGAGCGGGAAAGGCTGGAACGTGAGCGGTTAGAGAGAGAGCGGCAGGAGCGTGAGCGTGCGGAGGCAGCGGCTGCAGCGGCAGCGGCAGCAGAAATAGCCGCCAGGGCAAGCAGCCAGGAACAGGGTGCCAGCACTCCAGCAAATAATGGAGGCAGCCAGGATACGGGAAGCGGAAATGACAATGGCGGAGAAGATGGAAGCCAGGGCAATAACGGAGCACCAGAGGAGAGTGGCGGGGCGCCAGCGGACAATGGCGGAGCGCCGGCAGATAACGGCGGTGGCCAAGATCCAGGCTACACGACTGGCATCAGCGGGAGCGATGTTGTGAATTATGCATTGGGTTTTGTGGGAAATCCTTATGTTTGGGGTGGGAAAGATCCCAATACTGGGGCAGACTGCAGTGGGTTTACCAGTTATGTGTATGCCCATTTTGGCATTAGCATCCCCAGTTACTCGTATGCCCAGCGTTCTGTAGGGCGGGAGGTGAGCTATGCGAATGCCCAGCCAGGGGATTTGATCTGTTATTCCGGCCATGTGGCGATCTATATGGGAAATGGGCAGATCGTCCACGCCAAGGGGACAGCCTATGGAATCTGTGCCTATGACAATGCTACATACCGTTCGATTATTACAGTGCGCAGACTGTTATAGGCGAAGGGGATTTTGTCTCTGCGAAAAATAGATAGAAATGCCTGCCCCCCCAAGGCGGCCTGCTTTTTGAAAGTATCTGCCGTCAGGTTATGGGCAGGCATATTTTAGATTTATAGAAGCGAAGGAGAATGCAGGATTTGACAATAAAGCTGCCAGATAAGGTAAAGGATATTATCAATATTTTGATTAATGCAGGTTTTGAGGCCTATGCAGTGGGAGGCTGTGTGCGGGATTCCATGCTGGGGCGCATCCCGGAAGATTGGGATATTACCACATCCGCTTCCCCAGCTCAGGTTAAGGGGCTTTTTTCTAAGACGGTTGACACAGGCATCCGCCATGGGACAGTGACGGTTATACGGGAAGGGGAAGGCTTTGAGGTTACAACCTATCGGATTGATGGGGAATACGAGGATAAGCGCCATCCCAAGGAGGTCACATTCACTTCGGATTTGCTGGAGGATTTAAAGCGCAGGGATTTTACCATTAATGCCATGGCATATAATGAGAAAGATGGGCTGATAGATGCATTTGGGGGCCTTACAGATCTGCAGGAGGGCAGGATCCGCTGTGTTGGCAGCCCACAGGACCGTTTTATGGAGGACGCTTTGCGTATGATGCGCGCAGTGCGGTTTGGGGCGCAGCTTGGGTTTTCCATAGAGGAGGAGACCAAGAATGCGATTCCCCTTTTAGCAGGGAACCTGCAGGAAATCAGTGCAGAGCGGATCCAGGCAGAGCTGGTGAAGCTTTTGGTTTCTGACCATCCGGAGGAAATGGGAACCGTCTATGAAACAGGGATGAGCCAAATATTCCTGCCAGAGTTTGGCCGCATGATGGATATGCCTCAGAACAACCCGCACCATATTTATTCTGTAGGGCAGCATACCATTGTGGCTTTGCAGAATATCCCCAAGGATAAGGTGCTGCGGCTGGCCATGCTGCTGCATGATGTGGCAAAGCCAGAGTGCCAGAGCACAGACCAGGCAGGGATTTACCATTTTTATGGGCATCCAGCCAAGGGAGCGCAGATGGCAGGGGATATCCTGCGGCGGCTGAAGTTTGACAATGAGACTATCAGCCGGGTGACGGCATTGGTTACCTGGCACGATGAATTGCCTACCTTGCGGGAGGCGCCGGTACGCAGGGCGATCCATCGTATTGGCTTGGAGCAGTTTCCCGCTCTGTTTGCTGTAAAGCGTGCGGATGCATTGGCAAAAAGCCCTTACAAACGGGAGGAGAAGCTGGCCTATATTGACCAGTTTGAGAAAATGTACTGGGATATCATGGACAAGCAGCAGTGTCTTACCCTGAAGGATCTGAAGATGGATGGGAAGGGGCTGATGCAATTGGGTATGAAGCCAGGCAGGGAGATGGGGGAAATGCTGGAATACCTGCTTCAGTGCGTTTTGGAATGCCCTGAGCAGAATACAAGAGAAACCTTATCAGAATTAGTAAAAAATAGAAAAAAATTGGAATAGAATGGAGCCTCTCCACATATGATAAAAAGACACGAGGATCGAACTTGTGAATATCATGGTGGAGGGGTTTATGTGTTTAATCGAGAGAGTCTGATTTTGGAACAGTATCCGTTTGAGGTGCGGCAGATTTCAAAAGGGAGGGGAGCCTTGATCTGTGATACGGATCAGGGGCTGAAAATTTTAAAAGAATATAGGGGATCCGAGGGCAGGGCAGAATTTTTGTATTGCCTTATGGAATTTTTAAAGGAGCATGGGGACGGGCAGGTAGACTGTATTGTCAGAACCCAGGAAGGGGCGGCTCTTGCAAAGGATGTGGATGGGACGGCCTATATTGTGCGGGACTGGTATGAGGGCAGGGAATGCGATACCAGGAACCGTGAAGATATTCTGAAAGCGATCAGCCAGCTGGCGGACATACATAATATCCTTCGGGCATTTCCTTATGAGATACCAGAATATCTTCAGATCCGAAGGGATACGCTGCTATTGGAAAATGAAAGGCATGCCAGGGAATTGAAGAAGGTTCGCAATTATGTATCTTCCAGGAAAAAGAAGAATGAATTTGAAATGGGGTTTTTGCGCAGCTTTCGGGTATTTTATGGGGAAGCAGAGAAGATTATTGAGCTGCAGAAACGGGAATTAGAGAAGGATGTGGGAACAGAGGTGGAAAAAGGGGTATATGGGATCTGCCATGGGGATTATAACCAGCATAATGTGGTTTTCTGCAGGCCGGGGATTGCGGTGCTGAATTTTGAGAAGGCCTCTTATGATGTGCAGGTGGCAGATCTGGGGAATTTTATGCGGAAGATTTTAGAGAAGCATAATTGGGATATTGAGTTGGGGATGGAGATGCTGCGGGTGTATAGCGATGTGCGGCCGTTGGGGAAGGAGGAGGAGAAGCAGCTTTATATTCGTTTGGCTTTTCCAGAGAAGTTTTGGAAGATTGCGAATCATTATTTTAATGCAAATAAGGCTTGGGTTTGTGGAAGGAATTTGGAGAAACTGGAGAGGTTTATTTACCAAAATGAGGATAGAGAAAAGTTTTTGCGATTAATGGGGGAGAGTGTGGTATAATGGTGGGGATGGAGCCGCAGGGGGTGGTTATTATGCGGCACGGATGCCGGATGCAGAAGCTTTTCCCTGTTGCGGTTTTGGTCTCCGAAAAGTGAGAAGTTCTAAGCTTTCTGAGGTAGCGCTTTGATGTGCTTACGGATCGGAGCTTAGTCGCCATCCATGGCTCCCTCCAAGATGTGGGGACATCCATGTCCCCACATCTTGGAGGGAGCCAGAAAGCTAAGAACTTCTGACTTTTCTCCGAAGTTACTGCAACAGGGAAAAGCTTCTGCATCCGGCTGGCATTGAGGGAAGAAAACGAATAGCTGTTATAAGCATTCTGGAATGTCCTTTCAAGGGTTTTCTGCTTCCATTATGGTGTGTAATGTCAGAATGGAAGGACAAGCTTTTTGTTATGGTTCAGGGATGATAAGGCAAAAGGGCAAGCACCTTTCCCACTGTGGCTGTGTTAATGGCAAGTTGGTAGGGAAAGAGGTATTGGAGATATACGAGTGTTAAAAGGATTAAGAGAGATAGATGGAGGTATGAAAGTGCAAAAGAAAATTTTAGGATGGATTTTTTGGGTAAGTGTGCTGGCGTTTGTGCTGGTGGGGTGTGGGGAGGCTTCATCTAGGATTACGGATGGCAGTGAGGCTTATACAAAGCGTGAGGATTTGGGGGAGATTGAGACAGAGGATGGTTCAGGGGGGGGAGAAGAGAGTGTCAGTGTGCAGAAGGAAACGGAATTGTTTGTGGTGACGGCTATTGATGAAGAAAGGAAAACAATGACGTTGTGTGACTTTGAAAGCACACGGGAAAGGCCCTATTCTTATACAGGTGCTACTTATATTAAGGGAAAATATGGGAATAGTATGGCTGTTGGGCAGCTTTCCATTGGGGAGTTGGTGGAAATAGAGCGTAAGGGGGACACTTTGACGAATGTCCAGGTGTCGAAGGAGGCGTTTTCTTATGGGGATCTGCATAATTTTAAATTGGATTTGAAAAATCAGGTATTGACAGTTGGGGACAGCACTTACTTTTTGGATGAAAACCTTTTGGCATATCATGGCGGCAGCAAGGTGTCGTTATCTGAGATCAGTGAGCAGGATGTTATTTGCCTGAAGGGGATGGGGAATGATGTCTATACGATTCAGGTAATAGCTGGGCATGGGACAGTGGTTTTAGAGAATACAGAGCTGTTTCAGGGGGGCTATATTACCATTGGTAACCTGCTGTCCCAGAAGGTTATTCCGCAAATGAGGATTGAAGTGGCAGAGGGCACGTACCTTCTGGCAGTGGCAAATGATGGGTATGGCGGCAGCCGTGAGATTACAGTGGAGGCGAATAAGGAGACTGTTGTAAATTTGGACGAGCTGAAAGGCGTAGGGCCGCAGTTCTGTAAAATGCAGATTAAGCTGGAGCCGGAGAATGCCATTGTGCGCTTGGATGGCAAGCAGATTAATCCGCGTGAAGAAGTGGAAGTGCGCTATGGCACACATTATTTGTCAGCGGAAGCGGATGGGTATGTGGAATGGAAAAGGATGCTGATTGTAAATTCCAAAACAGCAAAAATTACAATTAATATGACTACAGAAGAAGATGAAGAGGAAGTAATCTCCACATCGAATAATTCCTCAGGGTCAAGTAGTAATAACAGCAATAATAATACCAGTACAAATAATAACAGCAATCGTAACACAAATGGTACGGGTACAAGTACTAACCCGAACGGAAATAGAAATACGAATACCAATACGAATAATAATACAAACAGTAACAACAATACGAATAATAATAGCAATAACAACAATACGAATAATAATAGCAATAACAACAATACGAATAATAATAGTAATAACAACAATACAAATAATAATAACAATAACAACAATACAAACAATAATAACAATAACAACAATACAAACAATAATAACAATAACAGCAATAATAATGGTAACAATAATAACAATAATAACAATAATAACGGTAATAACAATAATAACAGTAATAATAACAATGATGGAAATAACGGGGGGAATGGCAACAGTAATAATAGCAATAACAATAATAACAACAATGGCAATAATAACGAAAATAGTGCTAACAACAATAGCACAAATAACAATAGTAATGACAACAGTAACAATAATACCAATAGCAACAATAATAATGGTGATAACAGCAATGTGAATGGTAATAACTAAGGATAAGAATGGCAGTGTTAATGGCAATGGGGATAATAAGCTTGCTAATGTTGAACGGAGTAAGCCTTGGGCTGATGCTCCGCCCATCCTGTCCGAGTATCTTACCGATAGTACTTCTTATTTTTACATACGATTATAAGGCAAAGAATGAACATCAGGAAGTCAAAGGGAAAAGCCTGTTCATCAGAGGAAGAAAGAATGGAAAAAACAGAGATTGCAAAATATATGATGAAAGACAGCATTTTCAAGACAAATCCAAACGTTTGGATTTCCAACAAGAACCTTTTCATTGACTGGAAGTGCATTCACTTGGTTTGTCTTATGCTGTACAAATGTAATGCTGCCTTCCCTCTCCTGATGTTTTCAAATGTCAGGTTTGCGATGTCTATTGCCTGGATTCCTGTAAAAGACGACAACAGGAGAATTGCGTAATCCCGCTTTCCTAATGGGTATGGAACGGCCCGGTATACTAAGCAGGGTTTCAATCTTATGGTTTTCAAAGGCCGGAAGCACCTTTCTCCTGCAGGCAGCTGCCTTATAGGAGGCAATGGCAGGACTGACAGTATAAATGTTATGCCTGATAAAAATGGGAGCAGCTTCCTGAAAAAGTATAGGGCAGTGTCCATGCTGGATTTGTTTTCATTGGATTTAAACTGCAGGCCATTTTGATGGAGGTAATAGAAGAAACTCCTTGCAGCCGTACCTGTGCATGGGATTACAGTATTGCTCAGGCTTAAACTATTTTTAAATTCCTCAGCCAACAGTTCTGAGTCCGGATTAAGCTTGTACTTGTGCCTTTTCCCGGAACTGTAGGCTGCCTTGAATGGCCGGCCTGAGTTGTAATCATCAATCATGAACGTAAAACGTCGGTAAGGCCGGGCGTTTCTTTTAGGGCGCAGCCCATGTTTGGTCTGAAGATCAATAGCTTCCCTGAACTTTGAATTGACGGAAGGGTTATACGTCTTTTCTCCCTCAGACTGATTTCCCGCTTACAAGTAGTTTTGCCCCCGCATCATGACATTGTCCATAAATAGTAATAGATAAAGGACATCTAAAAGGCCAAATCACCTCTTATTCAGCGAAAAACCAAATAGCAAAAAAGAAATACTATGTGCGCCTGAAAACATAAAAATTAAAAAAGGAAAGAAAATGCATTCGGAGCCGCCAAGATTAAAAAACCAGTGACAAAGAATTAAGAGAAGTTGAAATTTTCCCAAATTATCAGAAAAAACAGTTGAGAAAAATCTCCCAATGAAGTATGATAAATACATAGTTGTTGCAATATTCCAGCCCCCACGGGAGCTAGGGCAATATTGCTTACAGACCTAATGCAGCAACAGTGATTTTAAGGAGGAAAGAAATGGATTACAGGGAGATTTACAAAGAATGGTTGGAAAACCCATATTTTGACGAGGCAACGAAAGCAGAGCTGAAAGGGATTGCAGGGGATGAAAAGGAAATAGAAGAACGTTTCTATATGGATCTGGAATTTGGCACTGCAGGGCTTCGGGGCGTGATCGGGGCAGGCACGAACCGTATGAATGTCTATACTGTGCGTAAGGCAACTCAAGGACTTGCTAATTATATTGCTTCTGTAAATGGACAGGATCAGGGCGTGGCCATCGCTTACGATTCCAGAAGGATGTCCCCGGAATTTGCCGATGAGGCAGCCCTTTGCCTTGCGGCAAATGGCATTAAGGCATATGTGTTCGAGAGCCTGCGCCCAACACCGGAACTGTCCTATGCCGTTCGTAAGCTGGGGTGCATCGCCGGGATCAATATCACAGCAAGCCACAACCCCCCTGAATATAATGGATATAAAGTATATTGGGAGGATGGCGCCCAGATCACGCCGCCTCACGATAAGGGGATCATGGACGAAGTAAAGAAGGTTGCTGATTATGCGGCTGTGAAGACAATGCCCAAGGATGAGGCACAGAAGGCAGGCCTATATGCCACCATTGGCAAAGACATTGACGATCCCTATATTGAGGAACTCAAAAGCCTTGTACTGCGCAAAGACTGCATTGACGCAGTGGCAGAGGATATGAAGATTGTATATTCCCCCTTGCATGGGACAGGCAATATCCCAGTGCGCCGTGTGCTGAAGGAATTGGGATTTGCAAATGTCTATGTGGTGCCGGAACAGGAGCTGCCAGATGGGGAATTCCCAACCGTGAGCTATCCCAATCCAGAGTCGGAAGAGGCCTTCCAGTTAGGCTTAAAGCTGGGCAAGGAAGTGAATGCAGACCTGATCCTGGCTACTGACCCAGATGCAGACCGCCTGGGCGTATATGTAAAGGATTCCAAAACTGGGGAATACCACAGCCTTACCGGAAATATGTCTGGCTGCCTGATTGGGGATTATGTGATCAGCCAGCGGAAGGAAAAGGCAGATCTTCCCGCAGACGGCGCATTTATTAAGTCCATTGTTTCCACCAATATGGCGGATGCCATTGCAAAATATTACGGCATTGAGCTGGTAGAGGTATTGACCGGATTTAAGTTTATCGGACAGAAGATTCTGGAGTTTGAAAAGACTGGTAAGGGCACATACCTGTTTGGCATGGAAGAAAGCTATGGCTGCCTGACCGGAACCTATGCAAGGGATAAGGATGCCGTAGTGGCTTCCATGGCTCTTTGCGAAGCAGCTGCTTTCTATAAGACCAAGAACATGACATTATGGGACGCCATGATTGCTATGTATGAGCGTTATGGCTATTACAAAGATGACGTGAAGGCAATCACCTTAAAGGGTATTGAGGGCTTGGAGAAGATTCAGGAGATCATGAACACCTTAAGGGAAGAAACCCCTGCTGAGATCGGCGGCTACAAGGTAGTCAGCGTAAGGGATTACAAGGCTGACACGATCCGCAATATGGAAACAGGCGAAGTGAAGCCAACAGGCCTTCCTTCCTCGAATGTACTGTACTATGACCTTTCGGATGATGCGTGGGTATGCGTAAGGCCTTCCGGCACAGAGCCGAAAGTAAAGTTCTATTATGGCGTAAAAGGAGACTCCCTGGCAGACGCAGATGGGAAGTCAGAAAAACTGGGAAAAGAAGTCCTTGCAATGATTGAAAAAATGCTGTAAATTTCCTTGACAAACAGGCGAAAAACAAGTATAAATATGTTTGTAGGTTTTTTCGCAGGTAAGTAATGAAGGCGAATAGCGAAAAACAGAATTTCCAAGTTAATGAGTAGGGCACAAGAGAATCCAGAGGAGGAATTTTGTCATGAACAAATCAGAATTAGTAGCAGCAATGTCTGAGAAAACAGAATTGTCAAAGAAGGATGCGGAAAAGGCATTGAAGGCTTTTACAGATGTAGTCGCTGAAGAATTAAAAAAGGGGGAGAAGATCCAGTTAGTTGGATTCGGCACTTTTGAAGTTTCTGAAAGGGCAGCCAGGACTGGAAGGAACCCGCATAGCGGGGATCCAATTGAGATCGCAGCATCCAAGGCTCCAAAGTTTAAGGCAGGAAAAGCTTTAAAGGATATGATTAACGCATAGTATGGTGTAATGACCTGAAAGGGGCTGTTGCATTAAGGGAATGTTTCTGTTTCTTAATGCGGCAGCCCTTTTATTCTGTTATGAGTTCTATACCCCGCTGCCTGCAGCGGGGCGGCTGCCATGCATTTGTTAGGAGGTGAGGGCATGAGGCTTGATAAATTTTTAAAGGTATCCCGCCTGATCAAACGCAGGACAGTAGCAAATGAGGCCTGTGACGCAGGGAGGGTATCTGTAAACGATAAGGTAGCAAAGGCGTCTTTTGACGTAAAGGTAGGGGATATCATTGAGATTGGCTTTGGCACGAAAAGTGTGAAAGTAGAAGTATTAGGTTTGCAGGATACCACTAAGAAGGACGAGGCGAAAGAGCTGTTCCGCTATTTGTAGGGAATAGAGCTGTTTTGCAGTGCCTGGGCATCCAAATAAAAAATCTATCCCTGCCTGGCATAAATCCCCCTTTCTTTCATATATTTAAAAAAGGGACATCCATCCCCACCGAACTATAAAAGGAGGTTTATAAATATGGAAGAAAGACCAGCATCCAAAAGCGGCCATAAAATGGTAATATCCAACCGAAAAAACGGTGTCTTAAACGGTGTGATCGATGTGCTTTCCTTCGATGTGGGGGAGATTTTACTGGAAACAGAGTTGGGCATGCTGATGATCAAAGGCAACGACCTTCATGTCAACCGCCTGACCCTGGAAAAAGGGGAAATTGATATCGAAGGGCAAATCGACAGCCTGACCTATTCCGATGTGAAGAAGGCCTCAAAACAGGCAGAATCCCTGTTGGGGAGATTGTTTAAGTGATAGAAATAAGCGAAGAAATCCTGAAGGAAGCGGATGTCCTGTTGGCCTCCTTTGTCACAGGGATGGCTCTGCTTCTTGTCTATGACTTGCTGCGGATCATCCGAAGGCTTATCCCCCACAACGTATGGGCAGTGGGGACAGAAGATATCCTGTTTTGGATTGGCGGGGCGGTTGTGCTGTTTGCCATGCTGTACCGGGAGAACAGCGGGTATATCCGTGGCTTTTCCATAGGGGGTGTGCTTCTGGGGATGCTGCTCTACAGCTTTGGCGTTAGCCCATGGGTGGTGAAAGGGAGCGTATTTATATTGGAAAAAATGATTTTTTTGGTCAGCAGGCCTTTCGTTTGGACAGCCCATATCCTGAAACGTCCTTTCGGTTTTTTTCGGAGGGCGGTAAAAAAAGTCATGCGCTTCTTGAAAAAACAATTGAAAAAATTTTGGAAAGCGGTTAGAATGGGGATGTGTAAGCTTTAAATGTATGATAATGGAAAAGGAGGGCGCGGCATATGGATAAACGCGAACAGGCACGAAGGTCGAGCATAAAAAGGACACGGATGCGAAGGCGGGCGAAGCAGAGCAAGTCCAGTATGATCTGCATTACATTACTGTCACTGGCCATAGCAGGCGTGCTCTCTGTCCAGATGGTATACCTGTATGAGAAGAACCAGGAATACCGCAGCAGGGAGGCAGAGCTGCAGTCCAGGTTAGAGGCAGAACAGCTGCGCCAGGATGAGCTGGAAGAGCGTGAGGAATACATAACAACAAAAGAGTATATAGAAAAGATTGCCAAGACAAAGCTAGGGTTAGTCTACCCCAATGAGATTATTTTCAAGGAAGAGGAAGAATCTCCCTGACGGTAATTAATCATGAATTTCTTAAAAACCCTAAACCCCTTAGATTCGCCAAAACCAGTGCTTCTAAGGGGCTTTTTGTCTAAAAGTTTTTGAAAACCGGTATTTGATTTGACAAACATTTTACTATCCTCTTTTTATAATAATTCCTGCATAAGCCAGATGGACATGCCACGATGTCTGTTGGGTTCTTTGGTTGGGAAGAAGGAGGATAGGAAAATGAACAAAGCAAAGTGGAAAGAAATCATGTTGTATGGGGGGGCGATCCTTGTGTCAAAAGGCAGTCTGGCAGGCTGCTATCCGTTGATACCTGGTTTTTTCGCAGTGGTTTTTATGGAAGAGGTGAATCGGACCTTGCTTTTGATCTTCACCATATTTGGGATGGCATTGTTTATCCCCGTGCAGGCAATGGCAAAATATACCATGATCCTGCTGGTGACCGGACTGGTGGTAAGGCTGTGGGAGTGGGCGAACCGAAGCTGCTGTACCTGGATTGGGGCTGCGGCAGCGGGAGCCAGCGTGTTTTTGCTCACCATTGCTGGGGAGGTGCTTCAGGTAAGAAACCGGGCAGTCCTGTGGATGGGGATCCTGGAATCTGTGTTTGTATGCGCCATGGTACTGGCGGCAGCGCCTGTGCTGCAGCGTTTTTTGGAAAGCCCTATGCCTGTCTGGAGGGACAGGGAGCCCAGGCGGGAGCCGGAGCATGGGGAGAAGCTGCAGACTTATGCCAAGTCTTTTAATGGGCTGTCACAGATTTTTTCCCAGATGGAAAATTTCAAGAGTAATTTTGAGCCAGAGGAAATGGGGAAGATGCAGCAGGAGATTGCAGGCAGAGTTTGTATTTCCTGCAGCCAGTGTGCCATTTGCTGGCAGGAGGAGAGCAGCCCCATGTATGAGCTTTTTTTCCGGCTGTTCCATTCCATAGAAAAGAGGGGCGGGGCAGGGGAAGAAGTGCACCAGGAGCTGTCCAGCTATTGTCCACATTCAGATAATATTGTAGAAGAAGCCATAGGGGTGTTTGAGAAAGCCAGGCTGAACCTGGCCTGGTATAACCGCTTATTGGAAAACAGGGGGATTATTGCAGAGCAGCTGGATGCCATGGCCTATATTATGGAAGACTGCGCCCGGGAATACAAAGACATCAGCACCCGGGAAGGGAAGCTGCTGGGCGCGGTAAAAAGCCGCCTCAAGGAAAAAGGCGTCCTTTCCAGGGAAATCCATCTCTATCAGAGGCAGAATGGGAAAATATCCCTGCAGCTGACAGCAGCTTCCAAATGGGGGAACTGCGTTACGGTTAAGGAGATGGCCAAGGCAGTGAGCCAGGGGCTGAAGCGGGATATGGTTCCAGGAAGGTATACACGTTCCCTGATTGGGCAGGAGGAGGCGTTTCTGGTGTTTGAGGAGGATACACTGTACCACACCCTGCAGGGCGTGGCCAGGCTGACGAAGGATCATGCCCAGATATCTGGAGACAGCTTTTCCTTTTTGGAGCTGGAGGGCGGCGAATGCGTAATGGCCCTTTCGGATGGGATGGGCTCTGGGATCAATGCTTGTAAGGAAAGCGAAATGGTGATTGAGTTAATAGAGAAGTTTTTGGAGGCGGGCTTCCGGAAGGAGACAGCCATCCGCATGATGAACTCCGCTATGGTAATCCAGGGGGATGAGGGAAGCTTTTCCACGGTGGATATGGCCGCCATAGACCTTTATACCGGAATGTGTGAATTCTATAAGATTGGCGCAGCCGCAGCTTATATCAAGCATGGGGAAAAAGTGGAATGCATTTCTTCTGCCAGCCTTCCCGCAGGGATTTTCCACCAGCTGGAGATTGAGAGGAGCAGCCGGCAGCTGCAGGACGGGGATTTCGTGGTGCTGGTCACAGATGGGGTGACCGATTGCCTTCAGGTGCCTATGCCAGAAGAAACCATGCAGGAAATCCTGGGGGCATTGGATACCAACAATCCAGAGCAAATGGCAAAGCAGGTGCTGGAGCGGATCCTAATATGCACAGATGGAAAAGTGCCAGATGACATGACGGTGCTGGCGGCAGGGATTTGGGAAAAATAAGAGAAAGTGAGCCTGGGGCGGAGCTTCGGTTCAAAAGATTTGGGAAAAGTGACAGGGAGGAAACTTGGAAAGAGGAATGCAGAGTAAAGTAAGAGCTTTTATAGAAGAATACCATATGGTAAAGGAAGGGGACCAGATTCTGGCAGCAGTCTCCGGAGGTGCGGATTCCCTTTGCCTGTTGATGGTGCTGCAGGAATTGCAGGAAGAAAAAGGCTATGGGCTGTGCGTAGTCCATGTAGAGCATGGGATACGTGGGGAGGAAAGCCAGAGGGACGCCGAGTTTGTGGAGGGCTATTGCAAAGGGCAGGGGATACCCTGTAAGGTTTACCATTGCCGGGCGGCAGACTATGCCAGGGAGCACAGAATGACATTAGAGGAGGGCGCAAGGATCCTGCGGTATGGTTTTTTCCGTAAAGCGGCAGAAGCATATGGTGCCAATAAGATAGCGGTAGCCCATAATCAAAATGACTGTGCGGAAACGATGCTGTTCCAGCTGGCCAGGGGAAGCGGGCTGCGTGGGCTGCAGGGCATCCTTCCAGCCAGGGCGGGGATGGCTCTGCGGAAGGCGGATCACGCAGCAGAAGGGCAGACAATTATCCGCCCATTACTTTGCGTAGAACGGAAGGAAATTGAGGCATATTTAATGGAGAAGGGGCAGGGGTACTGCAATGATAGGACCAACGGGGAAATGGAGTATGCCAGGAACAAGATCCGCCATCAGGTTCTGCCTGTGCTGGAGGAAGTGAACAGCCGTGCAGTTGCCCACATGGGGAAAGCCTCCTTTGCTGTGGCGGAGGCATTGGAGGTAGTGGGGGAACTGGTTCAGGAAGCGGAAGGGAAATATGTGAGGGAACAGGAGGGGGGCATTTTTATTTCCCAGGAGGTTTTAGCAGAAAAGAAGTTAATACGTACATCCCTTTTGCATAATACCCTGACGAAGGCAGCGGAAAGCAGCCAGGATATTTCTGAAATCCATATAAGGCAAATGTCGGAATTGCTGGAAAGGCAGGTAGGCCGGGAATTGTGCCTTCCATATAATATAAAGGCAGAACGTGTTTATGGTGGAATCCTAGTGGCAAAAAGGCAGGCAAAAAAGGCAGGCATGCAACAGCAAACATCGCCTTGCAAGGACGCGCGGCCAGGCTCATCTATCCTCTTGCCAAAAGGAACCCTGGAACTGCCGGACTTTGGATACAGGATTTGTACGAAAATCATAGAAAATTCACCAGATTTTGAAAAAATTCCCAAAAAAATGTATACGAAATGGCTGGATTATGATAAAATAAAAGGAATCATGCAATTGCGGACACGGCAGGCACAGGATTTTTTTATTATTAGTCCCGATGGGAAACGAAAAAAGCTGAAGAACTACCTGATTGATGAAAAAATCCCAAAACAGGAACGGGACAGTATTTTGCTGCTGGTGGATGAGACACATGTTCTCTGGGCGATTGGCTGGCGTATCAGCGAGGATGTAAAGGTTACAGAGCATACCAAAAGGATCCTGGAAATACAGGTTCAGGGAGAAGGAACCCACAAGCAAAAAGTATAAGGCACAATTTATGGGAAAATCCCTGGTTTGCCAGGCAGCTGATCCTGGTAAGCGGGGCTTTGGGCACAATTTGCAGGGAGATTCTTGGAAGGAGTTTCTTAAGGCACAGATATATGGAGGAAAGTTCATGAGTGAAAAAGTTCGTGTATTAATTCCAGAAGAAGAGGTTGAGAGAAGAATTTGTGAAATGGGCAAGGAAATCAGTGATCAGTACCAGGGGGAGGGCGTGCATCTTGTCAGTGTGCTAAAGGGAGGGGTGTTTTTCACCTGTGAACTGGCGAAGCGGATGACAGTGCCAGTCTCCCTTGATTTTATGTCGGTGGCCAGTTATGGGAATGATACCAAGTCCAGCGGCGTGGTAAAGGTCATCAAAGACTTGGATGAGGCCATTGAAGGGAAGCATGTGCTGGTGGTGGAGGACATTGTGGACTCTGGCAGGACATTGCGCTATTTATTGGAAAATTTAAAGCGAAGGAATCCCAAAAGCCTGAAGCTATGCACATTGCTGGATAAGCCGGAACGCCGTGTTACGGAGGTGCATGTGGACTATACCGGATTTCAGATACCGGATGAGTTCGTAGTGGGCTATGGGCTTGATTATAGGCAGCGTTACAGGAACCTTCCCTATGTGGGAGTAGTGGAATTAGATAGTTAGGAGGCATAAAAAATGAATACACAGAAACGTTACCGGGCATTCGGGCTGTATATTGCAGTGATCATGATCTTGGCGCTGCTCTGGGTGCTGCGGGACAGTTCTTCTGGGTTTGGGCAAAACTCATCTTATACCTATGCCCAGTTTGAACATGATCTGGATAGGGGGAATGTGGTGTCCGTCACCGTCTCCCAGAATCGGGAGGTGCCAAGCGGAGAGGCAGATATTGTCCTGGAGGGGGATTATAAAGGAAATGGCATGAAAGTGCTGTATGTGTCAGATATTAATGAGCTGCAGGAGACTATGAAAGAGCATGGCTTTGAAGATTATGTGGTGCGGGAGATGCCGGAGGAGAACTGGCTGATTTCCATCCTTCCCACTCTGATCCTGTTTGCTGTGCTGTTTGTCTTTTATATTATGATGACAAACCATGCGGCGTCTGCCTCTGGCGGCGGCAATAAGATGATGAATTTTGGGAAGAGCCGGGCCAGAATGACTACAGATGAGAATAAGACCGTGACCTTTTCCAAGGTTGCAGGGCTAAAGGAAGAAAAGGAAGAATTAGAAGAGCTGGTAGACTTTTTGCGGGCTCCCAGGAAATATACGAAGCTGGGAGCCAGGATTCCCAAGGGCGTGCTGCTGGTAGGACCTCCCGGGACAGGGAAGACCCTTTTGGCCAAGGCTGTGGCAGGGGAGGCAGGCGTGCCTTTCTTCAGTATTTCTGGTTCAGACTTTGTGGAGATGTTTGTGGGCGTGGGTGCATCCCGTGTCCGGGATTTGTTTGAGGAAGCCAAGAAAAATGCTCCTTGTATCGTATTTATTGATGAGATTGACGCTGTGGCAAGGCGGCGCGGGACTGGAATGGGCGGCGGCCATGATGAGCGGGAACAGACCCTGAACCAGCTTCTGGTGGAGATGGATGGATTTGGGGTAAATGAAGGGATCATTGTGATGGCGGCTACAAACCGTGTGGATATTCTGGATCCGGCGATCATGCGCCCAGGCCGTTTTGACCGAAAGGTGCATGTGGGAAGGCCGGATGTGGGCGGAAGAGAGGAGATCCTCAAGGTCCATGCAGGCAACAAACCCTTGGGGGATGATGTGGATTTGAAGCAGGTTGCCCAGACAACCGCAGGATTTACCGGGGCAGATTTGGAAAACCTTCTGAATGAGGCGGCTATTTATGCAGCCAAAGAGGATCGGGGCTATATCGTGCAAAATGATATCCGCAGGTCCTTTGTAAAGGTTGGGATCGGCTCTGAGAAGAAAAGCCGTATTATCACGGACAAGGAAAAGAGGATCACAGCTTACCATGAGGCAGGCCATGCTATATTATTCCATGTGCTGCCGGATGTGGGGCCGGTGTATTCTGTGTCCATTATTCCCACAGGCGTAGGGGCGGCGGGTTATACGATGCCTCTGCCAGAGCGGGAAGAAATGTTCAATACCAAGGGCAGGATGCTTCAGGAGATTATCGTAGACCTGGGCGGGCGCGTGGCAGAGGAAATGATCTTTGATGACATTACCACTGGGGCTTCCCAGGATATCAAGCAGGCTACCAGCGTAGCCAAGGCTATGGTGACCAAATACGGCATGTCTGAGCATGTGGGCCTGATCAATTATGATAATGATGATGATGAGGTGTTTATAGGAAGGGATTTGGCGCATACAAGGGCCTATGGGGAGAATATTGCGGGAATCATTGACCAGGAGATCAAACGTATCATTGATGAGTGTTATAAGAAATCCAGGAGTATCCTGATGGAGCATGAAAAGATCCTTCATAAATGCGCAGATCTTCTGTTGGAGAAGGAGAAAATCAGCCGGGATGAGTTCGAGGCGCTATTTGAAGGGTGATTTGTGCAGTATTCCGTGGTTTTCATAGGGACAGAAAAAAAGTGGCTGTACAAAATGTACAAAAATGAATGCTGAATTTTGTGAAGTTTGTGCACACTTATTTGTGGTTCTGTGGTATTATAATAACTGTAAAAACCCCCAATACATTATATAGTTTTTGCTATACCCCATAGTAAAAATACCTTCTCCTAAAAGGCAGCTCTTAGTAGCTGCCTGTTTTATTTAAGAAATGAACTGTAATGCAGTGAGCATACCAGGATGTGCAGTTTGGCGCATGCCTGGGTTATGGATAGTAACGAATAACCAGTTACTATTCATGGCTCAGGAATGCGCTGAACTGCGCATTCCGTGAGAACATGATTCAGGAGTGAAGGGCGATTTTTGTGCAGCAAAACTTTAAATATCGCCCCGAATTGTTCCTATGAGCGGCACCCAGTCCGTGAATAGTAACAATATCCAATATCAAATCTACCGAATTTTACCAGAGATATTGATTAATATAGAAGAATCCGATAAAATAAAAGAAGGCCATAAATTTATAAGTAAATCCAGCAGAGCTCATAGATTGGAGGAGGCCATGAGTGAATATTCTATTTATGAATTAAATCAAAAACAACAATATATGATGCAGATGCGCCCATTGTTTCGCAAGCATGCCTTGTTTGCAGATGGGACAAAGGACTACAGGAACCCATCGGAGCCTGGGGAGAACGAAGAAGTGGAGCTTACCTTCCGATCTGCCAAAAACAATGTGGATATTGTGTGGCTGTGCAGCGAGAATGGGAAGTTATCCATGAAGAAGCAGGAGAGCCAGGGGGAATTTGACTATTATCGGATCAAGGTGCAGCTTGGCACAGAGCCTTTCCGTTACCATTTTGAAGTGGCGGCAGGGATGCTCCATTGCTGTTATGACCGCATGGGCGTCTGTTCCCAGGTGCGGCCGGAATATGATTTTGTGATTGTCCCTGGATTTTCCACGCCGAATTGGGCAAAGGGCGCAGTGATGTATCAGATTTTGGTAGACCGTTTCTGTTCCGGGGATCCTACCAATAATGTAGAAACAAATGAATATTACTACATTAAGGTATACAGCCAGCATGTAGATGATTGGAATAAATGCCCAGCGGATTTTGGCGTAGGCGAATTTTACGGCGGGGATTTGACTGGCGTCCTGCTGAAGCTGGATTATCTCCAGAACCTGGGGATAGAGGTTTTGTACTTTAACCCACTGTTTGTGTCGCCATCGAACCATAAGTATGATATTCAGGATTATGATTATATTGATCCCCACTATGGGCGGATTGTAGAGGATGGCGGGGAGCTTTTGAACCCTGGGGACACAGACAATACCCATGCTACAAAGTACATCAAACGTGTGTCTGACCGCAGGAACCTGGAAGCCAGCAATGAGCTGTTTGCCACATTGATCGAAGAAGCCCATAAGCGGGGTATGCGGGTGATTTTAGACGGTGTGTTCAACCATTGTGGTTCCTTTAACAAATGGCTGGACAGGGAGCTGCTCTATGAGAAGGAGCTGGGCTATGCCACAGGGGCATATATTTCTGAAGACAGCCCTTATCGGAACTTTTTCCAGTTCCACGATGAAAACCGTTGGCCCTATAATGGCAGCTATGATGGATGGTGGGGGCATGATACCCTGCCCAAGCTGAATTATGAGGGCTCCCAAGAGCTGTATGACTATATTCTGGATATTGGCAGGAAATGGGTTTCCCCGCCTTTCAACGCTGATGGCTGGCGTTTAGACGTGGCAGCGGATTTGGGGCATTCCGTAGAATTTAACCATCAGTTTTGGCGTGATTTTCGGCGGGCAGTGAAAGGGGCAAACCCAGAAGCGATTGTCCTTGCAGAGCATTATGGGGATCCAGTGGAATGGCTGCGTGGGGATCAGTGGGATACAGTGATGAATTACGATGCTTTTATGGAGCCGTTGACCTGGTTTTTGACTGGCATGGAGAAACACAGTGATGGCTATCGGGAGGATATGCTGGGTAATTTCCAGAATTTTGAAGGAGCCATGAACTATTACATGACCCGTTTTATGACGTCATCCCTGCAATGTGCCATGAATGAGCTGTCAAATCATGACCATTCCCGGTTTTTGACCCGTACCAACCACAAGGTAGGCAGGGTGAATAATCTGGGAAGCGCTGCGGCAGGGGAAAATGTCAATAAGGGTGTTTTCAAAGAAGCTGTGGTAGTGCAGATGACATGGCCAGGGGCGCCCACCATTTATTATGGGGATGAGGCTGGCGTGGTGGGTTTTACCGATCCAGATAACCGCAGGACATATCCCTGGGGGCAAGAGGATCAGGAGCTGTTGTCATTCCATCGTGATATCATCCGCATCCATCGGGAAAACGAAGCTTTGCGGACAGGCTCCCTGAAGTTTTTGGGCGGCGAGCACCAGGTCATGTGCTATGGGCGGTTTAATAGGCAGCAGCAATTTATCATTGTGATCAATAATGATTATGTAGAACGGTTTATGCAGTGGAGGGTATGGCCGGCAGAAATGGAGCGGGACACACGGTTGGAAAGGATGATTATGACAAGGCCGGAGAGTTATTCTTTGGAGCCGGAGGTTTATGAGGTGCATGATGGCCGTCTGAAGATTAACCTTCCGCCAAATACTGCTGTTATTTTGAAAAATATAGGAAAATAAAAAACGGGCTGGCATACGAAGAGGGGAAGAGGATCTTGGCATGCTGGCCCATTTCATATGATAGGAAACCCCTTTGGATTTTCTTATGGTAATAGCCTTCCAAGCAGAATTCTTTTCATAAGGTTGGCATTATTTTTTATTCTGAAAAAAGCTGTCAATATTGCTTTTGATCTCATCTGGCTTCATGCTCTTTGGCAGGTAGCCTGCAGGCTTTAAAGATATTACATTTTTGACGCTTTCTGCGTCAGCCCTGCTGGTCAGGAAAATAACAGGGATGTCTTCCAGTTCCTTTTCTGAACGGATCATTTCCAATACCTGTTTGCCGTCGCAGACGGGCATTTCATAATCCAGCAAAACCAGATCTGGGTGGTCTAAAATCATGCTTCGGATAGCGGATACCCCGGAGTTGGCCAGCACGACCCTGTAATCTTTGCTTAACAGATCCTGCATGGCTTTTTGTATCACCATGGAATCATCCACTACCAGGATCCGCTTCTTGTGGTATTCGGTGTTGTTATCCAGGTATTTTTGGATTTCGAATATGGCATTTTCTGCCTTGATGGAGGGGCCGACCTTTTCCTTCTCCAATAAATGCGGTGCCATAACACAATAGGCAAAATATCCTTCCCCTGTGTCAAAGAGCAGGCTGCATTGAGGGGTGTGCTTCTCAAAAGCGTTTTGGAATTGGGTATAAGTCAGCAGGTTTTCATCCTTCACTTCATAGAGCTCAGCGGCCGGGAAATGCTTGCGGATACGGTCTACAAACTGCCGGGCTGTATAACGGGTGACATTCATCATCATAACGCTTAATTTATCGGATTGTTTTCCTATGATTGGTTCAAGGGTGTTGAAAAGCAGCTTTTCTTCGAAGACTAAGAAGATTTCACACCTTTCTCCTTCTTTGGAGCCGTAGACTAGGCGGTAATAGATGCCTTTTCCAAACTCCTCCCCATTGTAGTGCTCGCTGATGACCCGTGGGCTTAGATGGAACATGTCATGCAAAAGCTGGGTGATGACCTGCTTCATGGCAGCGTGTTCTTCTTCTGGCAAAAGCTTTCCCCATTTACTGCTCGCTTTTCCTGTGATCGCCCGATCCTCTGTCAGGGTGTGCCCTATTAGCCAGCCAGCGCATACGCCCAAGAAATGATTGATCGCCTCAGGGGAATAATTGGTCTGTACCAGTTCTTTTTCAATTTCAGGAAGGGTTTTTTTGCGAAAATTATCATGGATACGCCTGTGCGTATCATATTCAATATAGTTAATGGACGCCATATAGACTTCTTCTTCTGCAAAATGCTTCATGGCATGGCCCTTAAAATATTTAATTCCCTCCTGGCAGACCCATTGACTCTTTTCCTCATCATCACTGTAATCAAGAAGCTTATTCATAATACTGAAAAGCTTCCTGTGCTCTTTGTCAATTATCTCTACACCGATTTTAAACCGGTCATGCCATATAAATTGGTTGCGGTTCATGTTATCCTCCTTAGTTGTTAAATTTTTTAGATAAAACAAATTAGCCAATTTTACGCTTGTGGGTAAAAATCCTGTACTGTTAAAAAGCCAGTAAATCATAATTGATTCCTGATTTATCTTTTGTTACAGCTTTTCATAGGGCTCCCTTCGCCTTTTAAAACGAAAAGTAGGAGGGAAATGCATTAAATATTTTGTCTATGTAAGCCTACAATCAATAAGATTGAAAAGGCAAATACTCAGAATCAAATTATAGCATATATGGTTTGGGTTTTCAATATGGTGAGAGGAAAGTTTTGGCAGTTCGGACGGGCAATGCAAAAGACAGCAGCGCATATTTATGCAAAATGTATATTATTACAATTTGCCAAATAAAGTTGGATAAAGTAAAAAAGCCCCTTTAAAACGGAAAAATCTCACCTAGAGGAAAAAGCTAAAAATGTTATAATATATTTATTATAATTAGCTTTTGAACCTTATTGTGGAAATGAGATGAAGAAGGGGGGATGTATTGGTGGGTTCTTTAGGTATTTGCTCTGCAAAAGGTAAAGTTAATGCATAGGTAACGAAATGGCATCTCTTAATCATTTATGTGAATCTAATTTTGGGTATAGAAGAATTTTTTCTATAGTTTCCTCATTATATTTTCAATGTATTTTAAAGGGAATGTTAAAAGAAAACAGTGTTCAAAGTGCATAAATTTTCTGATTATAATGCTATTAGTGTTTTGGTACATTTATATTTTGGCGAGAATTTGTGGGAGTTTTTTTGGCAGTTCATACGCTGGATGCAGGAGCTTTTTCCTGTTGTGGTTTTGCTCAGTGAAAAGCTCCTGCATCCGTCTGGCATTGGGGAAATAATTGTTAAAATATAAATGTGTTTGGGAGAAACGGAAGGAGAAAATTGCTATGAAATGGAAAAGAATTACATCTTTATTGCTTGCAGGCGCAATATTGGCTACATCTGTGGTTGGCAGGCCCAAACACCGCATATGCGGCAAACGGCCAAAATGTAGAGCAAAGAGAAATTGAAGCACAAGATTTGGTGCAGTATGCGAATCCTTTGATTGGGACAAATAATTTCAAGGGAAATAGTGAGTGGGCAGGGACTGCGCCTTTCGTCACATCGCCTTTTGGAATGACGAACTTCACGCCCCAGACTAGGATGAATAGAATCGGTGATATTTCATACATGTATCAGGATACCAAGTTTAAGGGTTTTTTTGCAACGCATCAGCCGGCAATCTGGATGGGAGATTATGGTTATGTAAACGTTATGCCTCAGATAGGTGATGTTGCGCCAGATGAGAATGGGAGAGCCCTGACCTTCTCCCATGGCCGTGAAATATCTACCCCTTATTATTATAAAGTGGAAGCAGGCGGGGAAGAGGGAAAGCCAATCACAGCGGAAATGACGGCAACGGAGTGCTGCGCTATTTACCGCTTTACATACCCAAAGAGCAATGAAGCAAAGATTTTTGTGGAATCTGCAAGGGATAGGGGAAATGGAAACATTACGGTTGATATGGAGGCAGGGGAAATTTACGGATGGAATAATGACAACATGAGCTCCCATTTGAATAATAATCCCCCAAAGAACCTGAAAGGGTATTTTGTCATTCAGTTTTCAAAGGCAGTTACTGGGAAAGGGATTTACAAAGACTACCAGATTCAGGAGAATGAAGTTGCAGCGGAGGGGCAGAAAACAGGCGCTTATCTGACATTTGCCACAGAACAGGATGAAACAGTAGAGGTGAGGATTGGAACATCATTCATTAGTGTGGAACAGGCGAGAAAAAATATAGGGCAGGAGATTGGGGAGAAGAGCTTTGATACGGTAAAAAACGAGCTGAAAAATGTTTGGAATGATAAAATGAATGTGATTCAGATTGGAGGGGCAACAGAGGCAGAAAAAAACATTTTCTATACGGCTATGTACCATGCACTCTTATATCCAAGGGCATTTTATGAGGAGGTAGATGGGAAAGATATGTACTTTAGCCCATATGACGACCAATATCATGAAGGGAAATCCTATACGGATTTTTCTTTATGGGATACATTCCGGGCACAAAACAGTTTCCTGACGCTTGTTGCGCCAGAAAGGGTAAATGATATGGTCGGGTCGCTGCTCCAAAACTACCAGGAGGGCGGCTATATGCCAAAATGGCCAAATCCAGGATACACAAATATTATGATTGGCACGCATGGGGATTCTATCGTTGCAGAAGCCATTAACAAAGGCTTTGACGGATTTGACTATAATCTTGCATATGAGGCAGTATTAAAGGACGCAATGATACCCCAGGAGGGCGATGGGACAATCAAATGGGCAGACAGGCAGAACAATGTTCCTTATGAAGCGCGTGGAGGCTTGTCAGCGTATAAAGCATTAGGATATATACCCAATGGGTATGTAAATGAAAATGTATCAAGGACAGTCGAATTTGCATATGATGACTGGTGCGTTGCCCAGGTGGCAAGGCAGTCGGAGAAGATGCGCAGGCAAAGTATTTCCTAAACCGGAGCATGAATTATAAAAATGCGATTAATCCAGACACCGGCTATGCAATGGGCCGGGACGTGGATGGAAACTGGACAACCTCTGGAGGGGAAGGTTTTACGGAAGGCGACCGAAGGAAATACACATGGTTTGCCCCACATGACCCGCAGGGGCTGCTTAATTGCATGACTGAGAGCCAGGGGGCAAGCTTTTACAATGAAGAGCTTGAAAAAGCCTTTGGCGGACTGGGAGGCAACAAGTGGATCGAACATCAAAATGAGCCGTGCCATCACTATGGGTACATGTTTAACTTTAGCGGCCGTCCAGACCTTGCGCAAAAATATGTAAGGCAGACACTATTAGAAAGTTACACAGACGATACAAATGGAGAACTGGGAAATGACGACTGTGGGCAGATGTCGGCATGGTATCTCTTTTCCGCAATGGGTTTTTATCCCGTTAATCCAGCATCAGGGGAATATATGGTTGGAAGCCCTATTTTTGATAAAGTGACGATTAACAATCCCCAGACGGGAACGCAGTTTGTTGTAACCGCTGATAACAATGATGATGATGAGAATCGGAACTGTTACATACAGTCTGCGCAGTTAAATGGAAAAGCGCTTGATATCCCAGTGCTTACCTATGGCCAGATCACAGCTGGAGGGCAGGCGGCTTTTGTGATGGGGAACCAGCCGTCCGCATGGGCGTCTGATTACAGAAAAGATGCCATTGTATATGATGAGTCAGCAGAAAGCCCAGAAGATAATACACAGCCTCCATTTTTTGGCGATAGTGAAGTAACAAGGATAACAGGGATCAATCATGCCAAAGATGCAAAGGTGAGCGCAACAAACTTCCGAAATCCAGGAGGGGATATTGATGAGCCCTCTAAGTCATTGATTGACGGCAATTATGACGTTGGCTATATCAGCCAGGATATGTCCAGCAGCCAATTAGCGGACACGCCCTATTATCTGACTATGGAGTGGGATACCCCGAAGGATAAGCTGACCTCTATGAAAATATGGTCTAATTACCGTGGCAAGCAGGAACCAACCAAGATTGACCTTCAGGTGAAAGCAGAAGGGCAGGATTGGGTGGCGCTGGAAGAGGACTATATGCTGCAGTGGCAAGACGAGAATGGCGGAGACCATCGGTGCAGCACACAGGTTGATTTTGAGGACCAGGAAAATGTTTCAGCGCTAAGGATTTTGATTAAGGAAGCAAACCTGGGCTGGGGCCATATTGCTGTGCGTGAATGGGAGGTTTTTGAGGATTTCCCAACAGATATTGACGTTGAAAACCCATCTGACTTTGTTGCAAATATCAGGTACAGAGGCAATAAGCTGGAAAAAGTGCTGTTTAATGGGAAAGAGCTGGCACAGGGCACAGACTTCGGAATTTCCGGTGAAAAGAATGAAGTGCTCAAGATTCCAGGAAGCGTCCTGGTAAGGGATGGCGCAAATGCAAGGGCGCAGTTGGAGTTTATATTTAGCCAGGGAAAATCACATGTAGAAAAGCTTGTGGTATGGCAAGGCTGGAAAGCCAATCTGGAATCGCTGGTTAAGATAGCAAAAGAAGCGGACGAAGCTTTTTACACGCAGAAATCCCTGAAAGAGCTGGAGACAGTAATAGAAGAAGCAGAGGCGCTTTTAGCCACAGAGGCGGATGATGCAAAACTGGAAGAGATGTCTGGTAAATTAGAAAAAGCCATTGATGCGTTGGTTGCTTTACTTGACGGCTATCAGAGAATAGAATTTGAGAATGCAAATTCCTACACAAATGAAAAAAATCCAGATACAGGAGCCGCATTAACTTTTGAAAACGCAGAAGGCGGAAAGATTGTAGCAAACACGTTTGATGGGGCATGGTTTTTGTATGACGGGATAAAATTTGGAGATACGGCACCAAACCAGATAAATGTCAGCTATACAGGCGGAAATAATTGTTACCGTGATGCAAAATTGGAGATCCGCCTGGATGGGGCTGATGGAGAATTGCTGGCAAGTGTCAATATACCGCATGATCAGAATTGGGGGCCATATAGAGTTGCATCTGCGCCCATAGATGAGGCTGCGGGTGAGAAAATGAAGGGAACCCATGCAATCTGCATAGTATTGAGAGGGACAAGGGAAAGCGGAAAGAATTATGTAGGGAATTTTGACTGGATTGCTTTTGACACTGATATAAAAAATGGATTGAAAGAAGCCATTAATAATGCGGAAGAAATGTTTCGTAATGCTGTAGTAGGCGCAAACCAGGGAAATTACACACAAGAAGCAAAAGATATATTAGAGCAGGCAATTCAGGAAGCAAAAGCAGAACTGGAAAGAGAGGGAGCAACAGAAGAAGAATATAAAAAGGCGGAGCGCGCCCTAAGGGAAGCACTGCAGGCATTTAAGGATTCTGCGTTTACGAAGGAAGAAGCGGAAATGGTACAGTCTGTCATGGGGATTATTGGCGCTTTGGGCGAAATTACGCTGGATTCTGCGGATGCAATAAAAACAGCCCGCAATGCATATGATGCACTTTCAGACCGGCTAAAAGCTGTAGTGGCAAACTACGGGGCATTGCTGGCAGCTGAAGAAACATGGAGTGCACTGAACCATCAGGCAGAAATAACAGCTGCAGCAGAACAAGTAAGGAAAGCCATTAGGGATTTAGGGCAAATTACCTTGGAGTCAAAAGGGGCGGTTCAGGCAGCCCGAAGCGCATACGATGCTTTACCAGATGAGGCGAAGGCGCTTGTGGAAGAATACGGTGCCCTGCAATTAGCAGAAGCGCAGTTGGATGTGCTAGAGAGCAAGCAGAGGGAAGAGGAGCTCAGGCAGCAGGTAGACCAGGCGGCAGCAAATGCTATTATAAAGGCTATAGATGCCATTGGCGATGTAAATCTGCAAAGTGAAGCCGCCATAAAGGCAGCAAGAGCCGGCTATGATTCACTCACAGAAAAGCAGTAGAGACTGGTAGGAAATTACAGCGTGCTGGCAAAAGCAGAGTCTGAAATCTCAGAGATTAAGAAGGAAGAGCAGGATAAAAAAGACAGGGAAGATGAACGGAAGGTTCAGGCTAAGCCAGTGATAGATGCCATTGAGAAGCTTAAGAACGTGGCGCTGAAAGATAAAGCTGCTGTAGAAGCAGCCCGTAAGGCATATGATGCTTTGCCAACAGAAGTGAAGGAGGCTGTGGACAATTTGCCTGTTTTGGTGATTGCTGAAAAAGATATCGCAGCGCTAGAAGTACAGGCTCAGCTGAAAAAAGCACAGGATGAACTGAAGGCAAATACGGAAAAACTAAATAAAAATTTGCGCATTATGAAGAAAAAACTGCAGATTGCAAAACCAAGGCAACGCTCAAACAGGTTCAGGCAAAGAAGAAGGCCGCAAAAATCACTTGGAAGAAGATAGCAGGAGCCGATGGGTATGTTTTATCCTATAAAGTAGGAAAAAAAGGGAAGTGGAAGGTTGCTAAGGCCATTAAAGGCGCCAAGAAAATTACATATACCCATAAGAAACTGAAAACCGGGAAGACGTATTATTATCGTGTCCGTGCATATTGGAAGGTGGATGGTAAGAAAGTATATAATAGTTATTCTGATGCTAAAAAAGTAAAAGTGAAATAAAATGGAATAGCTGCGCATAAGGGACAGGGGGGCTGTCCCTTATGCTTTTAGAAGAAATTGGATTGAAAATGGTATATAAAACAGTAAAAGTGATTTGGAAAACATAGGGTAATTGCCCCATACGGACGGAACCGCCCTGGCCACGCCGTCCGTGGCGTGGCCAGGGCTTTTGCGGACGTTCCTGTCCGCAAATCCCTGAAAGATTGGGGAACTGCTAAGAAATGCTAACCCCCTCGCAAGTCACAAGGGAAACCCCAAAAGCCCCAGCCTCCCCCTAACTACGTTTTCCTTGCCTGTAAGCTGAGAAAAGGAGCCTTGGCTTTCACTTGGTGTATTGGGCATGGAATCATGTCAGCAAAGTATTCGGTTCTTCATAGAGCCAAGCAGTTTCCCAGATTGAAAACCACACATTTACGGAAGGCCTGGCATTTTATTTGCTGGGCATTCTAATAGGAAATCTTTTTCCGGCTTACGGACGTTTAGCCATCTCCTCTGTTGCCTGCCGCTAAAATCCCTTAAGTTACTGACATTGGCCAAAAATAGTAACCTTTTTTCTGTTCTTAATTTTAGAGAAATAAAAAATTAGCTTGCAAGGAAAGAAATCCTATGCTATAATATATCACGGTTAAGGCATTAACAAGAGCCTTGATCATGATATGGATGGATTCCCGAGTGGCTAAAGGGGGCAGACTGTAAATCTGTTGGCAACGCCTTCGAAGGTTCGAATCCTTCTCCATCCATTTTTTAGGCTTTTCTTAATTTATGCTCCCTGATATGTTGCCAGGGATCTTGTTTTTCTGATTGTTTCCCTGATTTATGAAAGTATGAAAGCAAGCGTTAAAGTAGTTAAATATAGAAGTATATGTATGGTATTTGTGCGAAAAGATACTGACAAAAGGCACCATTCATGGTAAAATAGAAATGTTTCTGGCTGGTCAGGCCAAGAAATGTTTCTGGCTGTCCAGGCCAATTAATATTTCTGGCTAAACAGGCCAGGGATTTGCAGGCTGTGTTTTAGCAGTATGTTTATTAGGCATTATAATGTGTGGGTGAAGAGGCCTTGTTTTGGAATGGGAGGGTTTATGGTAGACCAAAAGACATTTATAGAAGCAGTGCGTTCCGTACAGGAAATTTTAAAGGCCAGAACGGAGCCGGTCACAAAGGAGGAAATACAGTCTTATTTTAAGGGAATGGATTTGTCCCAGGAGCAGCAGGGGCTGGTATGCCAGTATTTGCAAAATTTCCAGAAAACATTTGAGGAAACAGATTCAAAGAAAAAGCGGGCAGATGCGGAAGCTATGGGGACGGCTGGGAAAAAGGGGGAATGTTCTGGCATTTACAATAGGCTGTATATGGATGAAATTGCTGCAGCGCCAGTCCTGTCCCAAGAACAGAAGGCAGATTTGTATCGAAGGCTGCTGGCGGGAGAGCGGGCAGTTGTGGCAGATATTAATCGCCAATGGCTTGGAAAGCTGATGGAGATTGCAGGAGCCTATGCTTCGGATAAAGTTTTGTTGGAGGAATTGGTGCAGGAGGGAAATCTGGGGCTTTTGATTGGATTGGATCAACTTCTGGGGAAAGAGGGGGTGGAAGAGCCTGCTGCGGTGGAGGTGAAGCTGGAGGCTTATGTCCGGGAGGCTATGGAGGGATTCTTCCAACAGGAAGAAAGTACAGTATACCAGGAAAAGCTATTGCTGGCAAAAGTCAATTTTATCCACGAAGCCCAAAAGCTGCTGGCAGAAGAAAATTTCACAATCCCCACCATACAGGAATTGGCAGATTATACAAGGATGCCAGAAGAGGAGGTCAGGGCTGTTCTGTCTTTATCCCAGGAAAAGTAGGCGCTATAAAAAGGCAGATTTTTATAATAGGGATAAACGGCATACCCAGGTAACAATAAAAAGAAAGGAATGGGAATCATGAATTTTGGGCCAATCGAATATAGCGTAGCACGTATTGATGGGGATTATGCCTATTTACAGCAAATTGATAATCCACAGGAAGAACTGAAATGTGTAGCAAGAGCCTTGCTGCCCCCAGAAGTAACCGAAGGTACAATGCTCCATTATGAAATGATGGAATACCGTATCCTATAGACAGAGGATATGTCTCTGCCCTGCAGGCATATAACGGCAGGGCAGATGGGATATTTCTGTTTATGCATTTTTATTCCTGCGGGCAGTGAGCCAAGCAGCCTCGTTAAGCGCCCTGCGGGTATACGCAGATATTTGGCGGATGCAGCTGGGTTAAGCGCCCTGCGGGTATACGCAGATATTTGGCGGATGCAGCCGGGTTAAGCGCCCTGCGGGTATACGCAGATATTTGGCGGATGCAGCTGGGTTAAGCGCCCTGCGGGTATGCGCAGATATTTGGCGGATGCAGCGAGGATAGGTGCCCTGTGGGTGCAGACGCCCTGCCCTTGGGACGTTTTAAATTTGATGCCCAGCTGTTTGCGGCGGGGTATTTGGCTGACTGCCAGGCATATTGTGGGGGCTTCGGATAACAGGTTGTATCTGCTTTCCAAGCAGGGCGCAGTCAATGGTTTCTGGCAAAAGCTCTGTGAATGCCGTCATGGAATTGGGCTTTGCCTGGTAATCATCTTGGCCAAATGGGACGAAGTAGATATTTTTTGTATTTAGCAGGATGCCAATATTTTTTAAATTCATCCCAAGGGCATCGTTAGTAGAAAGGGAGAGCACCAGTGGGCGGTTGTTGCGCAGATGGGATTTTGCCGCCATCAGCACTGGGGTATCAGAAATCCCGTTTGCCAGCTTAGAAAGCGTATTTCCAGTGCAGGGGGAAATCACTAAGATATCCATCAAGCCCTTGGGGCCAATGGGTTCAGCCCCGGGAATGGTGGTAATTGGTTTTTTGCCAGTGAGTTTTTCTGCGCGCGCCAAGAAGTCTTTGCTGTCGCCAAAGCGGGAATCCAAAGTGGAGGCGTTGAGGGAAAAGACAGGAAGGAGGCTTGCGCCAGTTTCTTTTAATTCTTCCAATGCATGGAAAATTTTCTCATAAGTGCAAAAGGAACCGGTAAAACCGATGCCAATGGATTTGTCATGAAAATCATAAGCCATAATCTAAGATCCTTTCTATTGTCTTGCCGATGATTTGCCCAGCAGCCGCAGGAGAAAACCTTCCAGGAATGCCTGGAACCCGAAAATAGGGCAGCAGGAATTTTTCCGTAATGTCTGTTGGGAAGCCAAAAGGCGCGGAGGCAATATCAAATATGTGGCAGGAGCCAGGAAGATCCCGCAATTGCTTTGGTTCCAGCACAGGGGCTGGGATGGTGTTGGCCAGAAGGCTGCACTGGGGGAGCGTTTCTGGGAAATCAGCAGGAGTTATAGGGCAGAGCCCCTGTTCCCTGGCGTGGGATTGCTTAGTTAAGTCCCATTCCAGTACATAAATGCTGCGGCAAATGTGGAGCAGCATAGATCCGATTGCCGCTCCACAGTGCCCATAGCCTAGCAGGAGCACATTGGCTGAGGACAGGGAAAAGGGAGTCTGCCGGATCATTTCAGACAAAAGGCCTTCCGCAGTGAGCCGGGAATTTTCGGCAGTGAAATCTTCCCCTTGAGATAATTGAAATGCTTTGCAGCCTTTTTCTGATAGCATGGCGGCTGTTTTTTCCGGAATGCTGTGTGCAGCCAAAATTTGGCCAGGCATCAGAGAATCCCATAAATCTGCCAGAGGGCAGGGGGGTTTTTGGGAATTTGCCTGGTATAAGTGGATGCTGTCTTTGGAAAGGGGCGTGGGCGCCAGGATTACCTCTGCCCCTGGGAGGGCTTCTGAAAGGCTTGGGGCAAAGCGTATATTGCCACAATATGGGAAATCCAGGGTATGGAAACAGGTAACCTGCCATCCCAGAGACAGCAGGTATTCTGCACAGTAACATTGCCGCAGGTCCCCGCCCAAAATTGCAATGGATGATATTGCCATATGTTGCCTCTGAATCATATTATCTTTTACAATATATGTGAGAATGGGCAAAAGGTGCCTGGGGCTTTGGCAGTGAGCTGCAAAGGAGAGGGGAATTACTATAAAATTAGCTTGATTATTATGGGAAAAGACTGTAATATAATGGAAGAACCAACGAGGAAATATTATTTTTGCTAAGGAGATTTGTATGATGTATGAAATGAAACCAGAATATTATACTGGGATTGAGAAAATTGATCAGGAGCATGAAAGGCTGTTTGAGTTGGCGCAGGAGACGTATGAGCTTCTGAATAATGACTTCCTGCAGGATAAGACAGAACAGCTGGTTTATCTGATATCAGAATTGATTAATTATACCAAGACGCATTTTTCCCATGAAGAAGCTTATTTGGACAGCATACATTATGCTGAATTGGAAAAGCATAAGACCCAGCACCGTAAATTTGAGGACACCTTGCTGGAATTTGACTTGGACTCTATAGAGGGTGATTTTGACAGCCAGGATAAAATTGTGAAGGGGTTGCTGGAATTTCTTGTGGGATGGTTAGTAACCCATATTTTGAAAGTGGATATGCTTTATGTAAAGTAAGCTGTGTCAGAAAGCCGGTATGTTCCATAGAGAGCGTTTATACATATGCGGAATGGACTATATATAGAAAAGGATTTGCCATATTAATTAAAATCAAAATGCGGGAGGAAATGACTTTGAAAAAAGAAACAGTAATTGTCCTTGATTTTGGCGGACAGTATAACCAGCTTATCGCCAGGCGTGTGCGTGAGTGCAATGTCTATTGCGAAATCAAGCCTTATACTATAGGCTTGGAGGAAATCAAAGCCATGGAACCAAAAGGAATCATTTTTACGGGAGGGCCAAACAGTGTGTACCATGATGCATCACCTCGCTGCTCTAAGGAAATTTTTGATTTTGGCATCCCAGTTTTAGGGATTTGCTATGGATCCCAACTGATGGCGCATTTGTTAGGAGGCACGGTTAAAACAGCTCCTGTCAGTGAATATGGACATACAGAAGTAGAATTTGATACAGCAGATGCTATGTTTGAAGGCATCCCTCCTAAGAGCATTTGCTGGATGAGCCATACAGACTATATTGCAGAGGCGCCAGAGGGCTTTCATGTAACAGCCCATACCCCTGTCTGCCCAGTGGCAGCTATGTCTTTCCCAGAGAGGAAGCTTTATGCCACCCAGTTTCATCCCGAGGTTATGCACACGAAAGAGGGCATGAAAATGCTCAGAAATTTTGTATACAATGTATGCGGCTGTAAAGGGGATTGGAAAATGGATTCTTTTGTGGAAACCACCATCCAGAACCTGCGCAGGAAAATTGGGGCTGGCAAGGTACTCTGTGCATTGTCCGGCGGTGTAGACTCATCTGTTGCAGCAGTGCTGCTTTCCAAAGCCATTGGCAAGCAGCTGACCTGTGTGTTTGTAGACCACGGCCTTCTCCGTAAAGATGAAGGGGATGAGGTAGAAGCCGTGTTTGGCTCTAAAGGGCCGTATGAACTGAATTTTGTCCGTGTCAATGCACAGCAGAGGTATTATAAGAAACTAAAAGGCGTGGAGGATCCAGAAGAAAAGCGAAAGATCATCGGCGCAGAGTTTATCCATGTATTTGAAGAAGAGGCCAAAAAAATCGGAACCGTGGACTTTCTGGTACAGGGCACAATTTATCCAGATGTAATTGAGTCTGGCCTGGGCAAATCGGCCGTTATCAAATCTCACCATAACGTAGGCGGGCTTCCAGATGTAGTGGATTTTAAGGAGATTATTGAGCCGCTGCGGCCGCTTTTTAAGGATGAGGTAAGGCAAGCTGGCCTGGAGCTTGGAATCCCAGGCTACCTTGTATTTCGCCAGCCTTTCCCAGGGCCAGGTCTTGGCGTCCGTATTATTGGCGAGGTAACAGAAGACAAGGTGAAGATCGTTCAGGAGGCAGATGCCATCTATCGGGAAGAAATTGCAAAAGCCGGTCTGAATAAGGAATTGGGACAGTATTTTGCAGCATTGACTAATATGCGTTCAGTAGGCGTGATGGGTGATTTTCGGACCTACGATTATGCCATTGCGCTCCGCGCAGTGAATACCTCCGATTTTATGACAGCGGAGTCAGCCCAGATCCCCTGGGAGGTTCTGAGTAAAGTCACTAACCGAATTGTGAATGAGGTAAAAGGGGTAAACCGGGTATTGTATGACTGCACGGGGAAGCCGCCTGGGACGATTGAGTTCGAATAAGCAAAAATGCTTAGCAAACCTAGTATTTATGCGGGTTTGCGGACTTTGGAAAGGTCTTTTGATAACAAATTGATAACAGTCGTTTAAGTGCGATTATTCTTACTGTCAAGTGGTTTGTTGGTGGGAGAATGATTTGCAAGAGGTTTAGATGACTGGCATAAATCCATATTTAAAACGCCCTTAGCTGTGGGTAGGAACTCATGGCTAAGGGCGTTTTGTCGTGCTTGTCAATCGGTTTTCAGTTTGTCCTTGAACGCTTCGACTAAGGTATCGCTCAATTCCTTAGATGGGATATTCGCCCAATGCTGCGTAGTGTCAAACTTCGGGTAATTGTACCGCCACTGGTCGTAATCTTCCCTGCTGATTTCCTCGGCAGAGAGCTTTGTAGCCTGTTCCTGCCAAGCGGTAAGCATTTGCAGTAATTCGGCGGCATCCTTACTTTTGTCTTTGTTGACTTTCAAACAGACTTCTCCGTCTGCTTCACTGACAATAAGACCGTAAATGTCCTCAAGGGAAAATAAGGTGTGCATAAGCCCGATGTAGCTGTCAATGTCGGGTATGTCCAGTGCTTGCGGCGCAACGTCAAGAGCCTGCGCCAGTGCAGCAGTCAAGTCTGCCTTCGGCTTGCGTGAGCCAGTTTCATATTGTGCCAGCCGCACGTCTGCGCTCCGTTCAGGAAATCCGACAAGCATACCAAGATATTTCTGTGTCATGCCCCGCATAATGCGGAAAAAATGTATTCTTTCGCCAATTGCCATAGTGTTTCACTCCTTGTTCGTATGTTTATAAGGAGTATAGCATATATGCTTAGAAAAAGTCAAGAATAAACGAAACAAAAAAGTTTAATATTTTTTTGCAAACCTATTGACAGTAGCAAAAATGTTTAGTATTATGTATTAAGCAAAAACGCTTAACGAGAAAGGAGAAGTTATATGGACAACAAATTTATCCGTGTGGACGAGGTGGCGCAGGAACTTTCCGTATCGAAGCCTTACGCTTACAAGCTCATCAAGAAACTGAATGACGAGCTGAAGCAACAGGGGTTTATCACGATTGCAGGGAGAGTAAACCGCCAGTATTTTCAAGAAAGGTTTTACGGGGCAGGAGAAAAAAAGGGAAAGGAGATGGATTAAATGCCAGTATTTAAGAACGAGGGCAACGGCACATGGTATGTGATGGCAAGGTATGTAAACTGGAAAGGGGAGCGTAAACAGAAGTGTAAGCGTGGATTTGCTACAAAACGTGAAGCGCAGGAGTGGGAACGGAAGTTCCAGTTACAAAATTCTGCTGACCTTGATATGGACTTTGAAGCCTTTACGGAGCTTTATGCGAATGATGTCAAGAACCGACTGAAAGAAAACACTTGGCTGACAAAGGAGCATATCATTCGGACGAAGATTCTCCCGTACTTCGGCAAGATGAAGATTAGTGAGATTGGCACAAAGGAAATCATTGCATGGCAGAATGAGCTGCTTGCCTATCGTGATGAAAAACGCAATCCCTATTCGCAAACGTATCTGAAAACAGTTCACAATCAGCTTTCCGCAATATTTAACCATGCGGTGCGCTATTATGACCTCCGCTCCAATCCTGCGGCAAAGGCGGGCAATATAGGGAGCGAGGAACACAAGGAAATGCTGTTCTGGACGAAAGAGGAATATAAGAAGTTTGCGGATGAAATGATGGACAAGCCAGTTTCCTATTATGCGTTCCAGATGCTTTACTGGTGCGGAATCCGAGAGGGAGAATTATTGGCTTTGACCGCCGCTGATTTCAATTTTGATAAGGAAACGGTCACGATTAATAAATCCTACCAACGTCTACGTGGGGAGGACGTGATTACCTCTCCGAAAACAAAAAAGAGCAACCGCACAATCAAGATGCCGAAATTTCTCTGCGAGGAAATGCAGGAGTATATTGGTATGCTGTATGGCTTAAAGAAGAAAGACCGTATCTTTACAATAACAAAGAGCTACCTCCATCACGAGATGGACAGGGGCGCAAAAGCCGCAGGCGTAAAGCGCATCAGGATTCATGATTTACGCCATAGCCACATCAGTCTGTTGATTGACATGGGGTTCTCGGCGGTGGCGATTGCTGACCGAGTAGGGCATGAGAGCATTGAAATCACTTACCGTTATGCACATTTATTTCCGTCAAAGCAAGCAGAAATGGCAGACAGGCTTGACGATTTAGGGAAGGGGGATTTTTGATATGTCGGCAAAGAATTTGGACAACTGCAACCGTTGGAGGAACAAGACCGTCGCCTTTCGGGTATCCCCCGAAGAAAGTGAGCGGATTGACAAAGCGGTGCGGCTTTCGGGGCTTACCAAACAGGACTATATCACAAGGCGGCTCTTATGCCAAGACGTGGTTGTGCAGGGAAATCCGAGGGTGTATAAGGCACTCCGCAATGAGCTTGCCGCCGTCCTTGCAGAATTGCAGAGGATTGAAGCGGGCGGGGGCGTAAATGAAGAACTGCTTGACACAATCGAACTGATTGGCGTTATCCTGGGCGGTCTGAAAGGAGAAGATGAAAATGGAAAATAAAAAAGAAATGACTGCCTTTGGCTCATCTGTTGGCGCAGATGAAAGGCAGCCAATTCAAAAATGTAATAATAACAGTATAACCCTAAAAACCGCAAAATTCAATATTATTGTAGAAAAAGGCGGTGGATGCAATGGCTGAACTTAAAATTTTGAACATGGACGAGATACCTGCAACCGAGGTCGGGTGGCTTTGGTATCCGTATATTCCTTATGGAAAGATAACCATTGTCCACGGAGACCCCGGCGATGGAAAGACAATGATGATTTTACAGTTAGCTGCTATCTTATCAAGGGGAGATAAACTGCCTTGTGATGATACGGAGCGTGAGCCGATAAGAATTATTTACCAAACCGCAGAGGATGGACTTGGCGATACAATTAAGCCCCGTCTGCTTGCAGCCAATGCAGACTGTACGCAAATCAAGGTGATTGACGAGTCGGAAGCTGCACTCTCAATGCTTGATGAAAGAATTGAACAGGCAATTATTGAAACGGGCGCAAAGGTAATTATTTTAGACCCCGTACAAGCGTATATCGGCTCCCAAATTGATATGAACAGGGCAAACGAAGTCCGCAATGTCCTTTCGCAGTTAGGACGGGTAGCAGAAAAATATGGGTGCGCCGTTATCCTTGTCGGACACTTGAATAAAGTACAGGGCGGCAAAGCAAATTACAGAGGGCTTGGCTCAATTGACTTCCAAGCAACGGCACGAAGCGTACTCATTGTCGGCAGGCTCAAAGAAAATAAGGAAGTGCGGGTAGTCGCGCACGAAAAATCTTCCCTTGCGCCTGAAGGCGAGCCGATTGCTTTTGAACTGAGTAAAGAAACGGGATTTGTGTGGAAAGGTCATTATGATATTTCCATTGATGATTTATTGAACGGCATCAGCCGTGAAAAGAAATCCGAGCAAGCAGAGAAATTAATTATGGATTGTCTGTCTGATGGGAAATACCAACAGCAGCTTATATTAAAGAAAGCACAGAATATCGGTATCTCAAAAAGAGTACTTGACGAAGCAAAAAAATCTCTCGGCGTTAAGTCAATAAAGGAAGGCAATGGGTGGTATTGGGAACTTCCCGAAGAAAAAGGAGTGAGTAACTGTTAAGGTTGCAACATTGCATATGTTTAGGACAAGTGCAATCTTGCAATGTTCTTTTTCGGTTGGGAACGAACAATATTAAAGTTTTTGCGGGGTGCAGGGGGCTTTTTACAAAAAGCCGCCCTGTCTCGTCTGCCGACTCGGTCGGTTCGCAGCTTGTGTGCCACTGGCACACGCTCATCCCTCGGAGAGCGCAAAACCTGCTTGTAGGTTGCATTTTTGTTGGCGTAGCTGACAAAAGTGCTTTTGCGTTACTTTCGGGAAAGTAACAAAGCCTACCAGCCGAAAAGAAAGGGCGTGATTTTATAAGACGGACGATTAGCGCAATGGTGGGGAAAGGCTCGGTCAACCATAACAGCCGCAAATTTAAGGCTGAAAATGTGGATGCTGAACGCTCCTACCTCAATGTAAATTACTGTAATGAGAATATCAAGAAAGTGTATCATAAGCTATTTGATGAAGCATTACAGAGATATAACGAGAAACAGACAAGAGCAGACCGCCGCATTGCCGATTATTACGAGAAGATACGGAACTCAAAGCAGGAAAAGCCGTTCCATGAACTGATTTTGCAGATTGGCGATAAGGAAAATATGAGTGCGGGAAGTGAGAACGGACAGCTTGCAAGGAAGATTTTAGATGAATATTATCATGGATTTCAAGAGCGAAATTCGAACCTTTATGTATTTTCCGCTCATATCCATATGGATGAGGCAACGCCGCATCTGCACATTGACTTTGTTCCGTTCACGACTGGCAGCAAAAGAGGATTAGATACGAGAGTGTCTTTGAAGCAGGCGTTGGCGGCGCGGGGATTCAAAGGCGGCTCCCGTGGCGATACGGAGTGGAGCCAGTGGGTACAGTCCGAAAAAGAGAACCTTGCCGCTGTGATGGGGCAGCATGGCATTGAATGGGAGCATAAAGGCACGCATGAGAAACATTTGTCTGTCCTTGATTATAAAAAGCAGGAGCGGGAAAAAGAGGTCATCCAGCTTGAGGGGCAGATTTCAGAGAAAAAAGAGGAATTTCAAGTATTGTCGGACAGGGTGGAGAATTACGGCAAAGGAATGGAAAACCTAAAAACTCTGGAACAGGTGCTTGACACTTCTCCAGAGTACCAGTTGCCAGAGCCGCAGGGGTTCATGTCGGCGAAGTCATATAGAAATAAAGTGGCAGAGCCTTTGGTGCAAAAGCTGAAATCGCTTGTTAAAACAGCTCTTATAAGGTGTTTTGAAGCTTGGGACAGCTATTATCGGCTGAATGCCACAAACAGTAATCTTCATCGTGAAAATGACGGGTTAAGGAAAATCAATGAGAAACTGGCAGGGGATAATGAAAACCTCCGTGCGGAAAACAAAGATTATAAGCTGCTCCGTAAGGCATTTGGAAGTAAGCAGATGGAAAGCCTTTTGGAGCAGGCAAAAGCGGCGCAGAAGTTGAAACAGCGAGGGAAACACTTTAAAAACAACAAAGAGGAAAGGTAGGAAACATTATGGAAAACAGGATTTATGACGAAAACAACAGTCTCTGGTATGCAAAGCAAGGTGACTATTATCTCCCAGAGCTTGCATTACCTCCCGAAGAAGAAAAGCCGATTGGTATTTGGGGGCAGCGACATTTACAGTATCTCAAAGAGCATAAGCAGTTTGTTTATATCAATCTGCTGACAAGCGGTAGGCTGAACGAATACCTTGCAAGCGTAGATGAACAGGCAGAGGATATGTTTTCTCGGCTGGTAGAGGAATATGCCGACAGGCAGGGAGTGACGGAACGGCTAAAGGCAGAAAACCAGATTTTATGGGTTCAAAAAATGAATAATATTCGGATGTGCGTGAGAGAAATTGTGGAGAGAGAAATTCTTTATCTATAAAATGAAAATGGCGGCACTTCTGTATTTTTATAGAAGTGCCGTGATATTTCAAGTTGCTTTTTGAACAAAATCATGGTAAACTTATAATTGTTCTATATAGAATTGTTCTAATAGGATTAGAGGTGAAGGATTGGAAACAAAGGGTGGATTTTATATTACGCAGATAAAACAGCTTCAAGATAGGATTTTTGAAAGGCTATTACTCGAAAATGGTATTGAAATAAGTGGCGGGCAGGGAAGAATCTTATTTATTTTGTGGAAAACAGATAATCTTACAATCAGCGAAATAAGTGAAAAAACCTCCCTTGCTAAAAACACAGTATCCGTTGTAATAAATGGTATGGTTAATAAGGGAATTGTGGAAAGGAATATCAATCCTAAGAATCGCCGCCAGACTATTGTGTCGCTTACTGATTATGCAAAATCATTACAAGCAAAATATGAAGTTGTCTCTCAGCAAATGAACCTGTTGTTTTATCAAGGCTTTTCAGAAGATGAGCAAAAACAATTTGAACAGTATCTTGCCCGAATACTGGAAACTTTGATAGAAAATCTGCATAAAAACAAATAATTTTAAGACGAGGAGAATAATAAATGAAAACAAGAGAAAGTATCATCGAATTTATCCAAAAACAAAAAACAGCTTTTGTCGGTTCTGTAGATGAAGATGGTTTTCCAAATATGAAAGCCATGTTTACGCCACGCAAGATAGATGGGAATTGTTTTTATTTTAGCACGAATACGTCTTCCATGCGGGCACAACAGTTTATGAAGAATCCAAAAGCAAGTATCTATGTTTATCATAGAGGGCGTTTTAAGTATGAGGGCATTATGCTGACAGGGACAATGGAAGTTTTGCAAGATGATGGTATAAAGCAAGAAATATGGCGTACTGGAGATACTATGTATTATAAACAAGGTGTAAATGACCCAGATTATTGTGTACTGAAATTTACAGCAATAAAAGGCAGGCATTATTGTGATTTGCAAACAGAAAGTTTTAATATTGGGGACTTAGAGTAATGGAAACAGAATGGATACTTTGTCCTATTTGTGGTAATAAAACATGAAACAGAATTAGAGAGGATACAGAATTAAAGCATTTTCCGCTGTATTGTCCTAAGTGCAGACAGGAAAGTTTAGTTGATGTGAAAGGTTTGGTTGTAAAGGTCATAAAAGATTATCAAAATCAGAAAGGATGAAACACTATGGAAGAATTAAGGAATATTATGGAAAAATTTGCAGCATCTGGATGGGACTTGATTTCTATTCCTGCACATGCATGGTTAATGGGAGAAAGTAATAAAGATACACTCATTGCTTCTATCAAACAAGCAGATAGAGAATGTGGCAGTTGTGGGTGTGAGTTAGACCCGCTCTATAAAAGAGCATTAGTATTACTAAACAAATAAAAATTTTTATCAAAATATGGTGCGTATTTAGTATATATTTGATATAATTATAAGTAAGAAGATTTGATGGAAGGAGGTTGTACTATGCCAGCAGTGAATGTGAATATTTGCCCTGAAATAATTAACTGGGCTTTAAGCCAGACACAAGAAGATAAACTGGGTGACAAACTGATGAATAATATAACAAAATGGCTTGATGGTACAAAAAAGCCGACTTTCAATCAGATAGAGGATTTTAGTAAGAAAGCCAATATTCCGTTAGGATATTTTTTCCTGCAAACTCCGCCTGTGGAGCAAATTGATTTATTAGAGTATCGAACGGTTGATAGTGTTCAACTAGCAAATCCTAGTCGTAATTTAGTTGACACCATTCATGAGATGGAGAATATTCAAGATTGGATGAAAACATATAGACAGGATTTGGGATTTGATAAGTTATCGATTGTCGGTTGTATGAGAGGAATTCATGAGGTTGATGTTATTGTAAATAGAATACGCAGGGATTTAGAGTTTGATGATGCTTGGTATGAGAAAAGTAAAGATGCTAGAGAGGCTTTCAATTATATTAGAAGACAACTGGAGGTATGTGGTGTTGTTGTAATGATGAGTGGTATTGTTGGCAAAAATACTCACCGTGCTTTGGACGTAGATGAATTCAGGGCATTTGCAATGGTGGATGATTGGGCTCCGCTTATATTCATCAATACAGCAGATTCTAATGGTGCCAGATTATTTTCTATATTGCATGAAATTGTCCATATCTGGTTAGGCAGAGATGATTTATTTAATGATAGACAAAGTCGAATATCTGGTGTAAGTGATATAGAGGTGATATGTAATGCTGTGGCAGGAGAATTAATAGTGCCCAAGAATGCATTTTTAAACAAATGGGATATGTATGATATGGAAATATTTGAAAAGATTACAGAATTGGCAAAATATTTTCGATGTGGAGAGACTGTTATAGCAAGAAAAGCCATTGATTGTAAGAAGATAGAGCAAAATATATACGATGAGGTAGCAAACACCGCAATCAAAAATTACAAACAGATGAAAGAAAATAAACAAACCGATGGTGGTAATTACTATAATACAATGGGCTCTCGCTTGGATGGATGTCTGATAAGGGCGTTGTGTGAAAGTATTAATATGGGAAGGACTACTTATACAGAAGCCTATCGTTTGACTAATACCAGCCGCAAGACATTTTCCGAAGTGGCACAGCGTCTTGGAGGTGTGGAATGGTAGAAAAATTTTTAATCGACTCCAATTCATTTATGACACCATATAGACAGTATTATGCTTTTGATTTAGTTCCAGCCTATTGGGAAGAAATATCAAAATGTACGAGTTCGGGAAGATTGGTACTGCTTGATATAGTCAAAGCAGAAATTGATAAAGGCAAGGATGATTTGGCTGATTGGATAAGCAGACAAGCAGGATTTGTTATCTGTAATCATATATCACCAGAAATTATTGGTAAGTATCAAGAGGTTTTACAGTATATACAAATGTGTGGCTTATACAAAGAACAAGCACTACAAACATGGGCTAATGGAGATGTTGCAGACCCTTGGTTGATTGCGGTGGCAGCAGTAAATGATTATACAATTATTACAGCAGAAGTACCATCAGGTGGATTAAGTGTAAAGAATCCAAATAGAAATGCTAAAATACCAGATGTAGCGAAGAAATTTGGAGTTAGGACGAATAACTTGTATTATATGATGAGACAGTTAGGAATCAAAATTTAGATAATTACATAGTCATGGCTAGGAGTATTAATTTGCGCTTTCTCATGTTGCTCTGTCATGTATTCTCATAAGTTAAAAAATGGATGGCAGTATAGATTCATAATATCAGGAGGTACGATTATGACAATAATAACAACTGTAAAAAGCATTATGGTGGGTACGGGCAGTTCTGGGAATTTGTACAAAAGTATGCAGGAGCATATGAGAAAGCAAAAATTAATATGACATGAAGACGCCGTAGGTTCGAATCCTACAATTCCCATTGGGCTACGTTTGGTAGCCCATTTTCTAAATTATATTTGGTTCAAGAGAAAGTAAGATAGTAAGGAGTTATAACAATTTTTTGAAGAGATTTTTAAGATATGACTAGATAAGCATATTGAATTTTTAAGCAAAATCGCTTATAATTTAAGCCATAGCATATAGCTATTATCCGCAGTTGTAGAGTAAGTGTTATCAGGAGCGATAACAAAATGATAACATTAGCTCATATAGGCAGGATAATATGGATATATCAAATAATCAAAAGATTTACATACTCGACAGAGAATAATTTCTAAACAAAATTAGTTAGGAAAAGTCGAGTTCGAGTAGACATTTTTGTACAAATGAAGTCTGCAAAGCCTGTAAAATCAAGGCTTTGCGGACTTCTTGATTCTAAAGTGGTAATGTTTTGGTAAAGTTTTTTAGAGCCAGTTCCAGATTTTATATTTTAGATAACGTGATAGCCAGATGAAATGGATGGTATGTTACTACAGAAATATCAAGGCAGAAATGGTAATGGTGCAGAAGAAAGCTAATACTTTATGCACGGAGCATTTTGGAATTTTAGTGTAAGAATACGGCGTTGCTGTTATGCTTTAAGAAGCGGAAATAAATTTGAGGATGGAAGGAGGCAGAGGTTATGGCTTTTGTAAATATGGAAATGCCAGAAGAAATGGTTTCGTTTGTAATGAAGCCAAGCAAAGAAGAACGGCTTAAGCAAAATGCGATGCTGCTGTACCCATATGTGCATGATGGCATTATTTCCCATGGGAGGGCGGCTGAGATACTTGGTATCTTCAAGATGGACTTGATTGTGCTGTATGGCAAGCTGGGGCTTCCTTATATTGAGATGACAGACGATGAAATAGAAGAGGAATTAGAAACCGTGAAAGAATTGGGGGAGACGCTGGCATGATTGTAATTTCAGATACCACGCCGGTTCTTTCCCTGCTGAAAGCAGGATGTCTGGAACTGCTGGAAAAGCTATACGGGAATGTACTGGTTCCCAAGGCAGTGTACCATGAATTAACGGAGAACCCTGTTTATTTTGAGGAAGCAAAGATCATTAAGGCAACAAAATTCTTTTCTGTTGCAGAAGTAGCGAATATAAAATCTGTAGATATCCTGCGCAGCGTTACCGGATTGGATGCAGGGGAGAGCGAGGCTCTTATCATGTATGATGAAAGGAATGCGGATTTGCTGCTGATGGATGAACACAAAGGGCGCAGGGTTGCAAAACAACTAAGGGTAAAACATATTGGTACGGCGGGTATTTTGATGCTGGCGTATGATAAAGGGCATATCGGACAGGTGGAAGTGAAAAAGTGTCTGGATGCCATGATAGCCAGAAATATCAGGCTGGATAAGAAAATCTGCAATATTGTGATGGCGCATATTGGCCTGGATGAAAGATATTAAATAGCAGGGATGTGAATTTGGGTATTCCATTTATTTGGGATGCCCTTATTTTTATAGGTAATTCTGTAGTATGTATAATAGAACGGATAGAACAAACAGGAAAAGGGGGGCAAAATGCATATGGACGGGCATTGGAAAGTACTGACTATGTAATGGATTACCATAAAGCGTCTGATTTTATGGAAGTGACAGGCAGGATGATGAGATATGATGCAAAAAAAGAACTTTGGACGCTAATGGAAATAAAAGGTGTCAGAGGCTATTTTAATGACATGAGGATAGATAAAGGCACGATACCAGAAGGATTCCATTTTTGGGAGCTGCCGGTTGACTGTCACGAATGTATGGAAGGGTTTATTAACCAGGATACCAAATGGGGATTTATAGGCTATGGGGATTTGTCATTAAATGAAGTGGTTGAATCTGTGACCATATAATTATAAGCAGGGGTTTCTATTTTAGTTTTTCAGAGAATGGCAAAATGCATATGGACATCAAGAAGTGTTTGGAATAAAAAAATGTAACAGTTATTATGGATGCGAGCTGACAGAGAGTTTTTGGAAGGTATTAGGGTTGGGGCATCGGGATGCATTTAAAATACGGGACAGGAAGGTGGGAAATATCAATGATAAGAGAGTTATACAGTAATGTTGTGTGTAAAGGTTCTGGCGGGGGCAAGCTAAGCCGGGAAGTACAGGAAGAAATTTCACTTCTGCTAAAAGAGATGAAGGAAAGCATGGATGATTTTCAATATGGGAAATACAAGGATAATCTCTGCCTTATTGCGGCAGCTGCAGAAGAGAGCGGGTTTGTAGAGGGATTCCGGTTTGCTTCCCTGTTATTTGCCGAAGTTATCCAAGAGTAGGAGGAAGACAGAAACGGTTATAAAGGAATCAAAAAGACGGATGTATCAGGAAATTTCTGGTACATCCGTTCAATTTTTTTTAACAAGTTCCATTTCATCCGGGCTTTTGGTTTTTTCGAACAAGTCGCCTATTGGGCAGTTTAAGATATCGCTTAGGACATCAAGGTTTTCAAACCGGATGGAGCGCGTTTCGTTCATAACCATGCGGTTAAAATTCTGGTAGCTCAAATCCATCTGTTTAAACAGCCAGTATTTTGTGTGGTTCTGCTCTTCTAAGATTTCAAGTATCCGTAAACGTACCATCTGCTTCATCCTCCTTTAATTATTATATCTGAAATTTTTCTCTTGCATAAATCATGTAAACATTATATAATGTATACATAAGATATAAAATTGAACTTAATAAAGAGAGGTTAGGATGAGTTTCAGTACGGCTAAAGTACGGAAACTCTGGTTTTAAAGAGATGTTTTTGGGAGGTGGAATATGGTTTGTCAGAATTGCGGTGAGGAAATTTCTGCAAAAGTGCGTTTTTGTCCGGCTTGCGGGATGAGATTAGAAGAGAAAAAGGGCACACAAGATGTTTTAAATAGCAAAACAGTAAAAAGTGTGGGGTCAAAGCAAAAACAAAATAAGGTATCAGAAGGGAAATTTATATTTTATGAGAGTGTGGATAAAATACTTGGGAGCTTGGGAAGCAATCAGGTTTTTTTAGATACATATCCCGATGAAGATACATGGAAGGAAATAGTAACGGCAAGGTCTTTTGAAAAAATATACAGTGATATTTTACAAGAGGGAGCAATGTCAAAATCTATCATGGCGCAGGACATTGTATATTGTATGTATCCGGAATATAACCGGTTTAAAGAGGATATTGGGAAGATATATTCTATGTTTGGCTTTCAGGATACAATGGATGAAAAGGGAGTGCTTTTTGTAGATTCTTCTATTTTAACTAACAGGAAGAAAGGTGTTCTTATCACGACAAAAGGAATTTATTCTTCTAAAGAAATGAGGGTAAAAAGAGAATCTGATGGCCGATATTATGATACTCATGTATTTTCTTTTACCCCTCAGATGAAAGTGCATGTAGATGCCCTTTCAAAAAAGCTTTTTTTTAATAATACTGAGGTCTTATCCTATGGCGGATTATGGGGGATATTTGAGTCTGTTGCTGCTATGATTAACCTTATTTATATCTTTAATTGTATTCGGTCTGGAAATGGGATTGAAGAAAAAAGTGCAGAGGTTCAGGTTGTGGAGGACTTTCTTTCGCGTACATGTAATAGTGTAAAAATAGATTCCATTTATTGCGAAGTTGGTCAGCCTGTAATATCAGTATTTTCAAAAAAATATGGGAAGGCACAATTTTATTTTGAAATTCCGGAGGAAGACAATATTTTTTTGATTTTAGATGCAACGGCATTCGGAAGTTGTAAAAAGGGATTCGCGATATGCACCAGCGGGATTTATTGTTGTAGAGGGAAAGGGGGTGAATATATATCATGGCTTGAATTTAAGGACTGTCCGCTTGGGACAAGAGGTGGGAGGATAGTTATAGGCAATAAAGAATTCCCCACAGGCGGAACTGAGGATAAGTTTTTAGAAATATTAAAAACAATCCAGGAGATTTGCCAAAAGGCAATAAATTAAGGAAAAATATCTAACCAGAAGCGGAGGATGGAAGAACCAATGATATTGCTTATTGTATACTTAGCCTTAGGATACTGGGCAACGGGAAAAACGGTATATAAAAATAAGATAATGGTGGAATTTGAGTTTGGGGCTATTTTTTGCCGGAGAGTATTAGTGGGGGCAGTATTTGGATGGATTTTAATTCCAGTGGCGCTTATAAGAGTAATATTCCACATATGAATAATGGCGGGGGTGAAAATGGTGCAGTTTTCTAAAAAACTTTACATATTGCTTATTACTGTTTTTTTGTCAATAGGGCTAATGGGCTGTTCTGATGGAAATATAAGTACAAATGAATCTGAGGATACTTCAAATGGAGACTATTCTGATAATGCCACGGAAGAAAAAATAGAAGACCCTATTGAAAAAGAGGCAGAAGAACTCTATGAAAATATGTATCCGGTATTTATTGGGGTAAGCTACAAAGAGAATTTCATTTTTAGTAAAGATAAGGAATTATCTCTTTATATAGACGGAGAAGAAATTGAAAAGTTAAAACAGGGAGAGGTAAGTGGATATGGTTTTATTTTGTCAAAAGGAAAGCATAAAATAGCCGTCGCTGATAATATTATAAACGCTGATTCCGAAACATTTACTGTTGGGGAAGATAAAATTTTGGGAAAGGAAGCCGCTAATGTTTTTATTATAGGAATTGCATATAAAAACGGTTCAGCGATAATAACAGATATTGTCGGAACTAATATTACTGAATATACAAGTGTAGAATCGGCTAAAGTTGAGTATTATGAAAGATTGCTTGCATTTCCTGAAGATCATTTTATAGCTGTTGGTAATTTTACTGCAGTATTAAAAAAATATGGGGAATTATACCCGCAAAAAGGAGAAGATAGCTTTTTGTTAGATGATAATTATGGCCAGGCATCAAATAATACAGAAGAGATGCCGAAGGATGAATACGGTTACTTAGATGATAATGGTTATTTTGACGAAGATAGCGATTTAAATGAAGAATATCTGGGTGGGAGTGATGACCCGGATGAAGGCCATATTTGGAATGATTACGAGTTTGTTTTTCCTTACAGTGACAGCGAATATATTGATGAAGCTGATTTGGATAGTTTGTCTGCTGATGAGTGCCGTATTGCGAGGAATGAAATATACGCTAGGCATGGGCGTAGGTTTGATGATATGCAGCTTCAAGAATATTTTGAATCTTGTTCTTGGTATGAAGGAACGATTAAACCAGAAGATTTTTCAGATGATGTATTGAATGAGATAGAAATAGCAAATTTACAGGTGATTGTTGAGTATGAAGAGTCGATGGGATATTAACTTAAATCGAAACAATAGTCGTTATATGATTTAATAAAACTGGGGGATGTCTACAAATTTTCAATATAAGTACATAATTTAAAAGAGTTTTGCGGAGGTAAAGTCCGCAAAACTCTTTTAAATTGTAGTGAGGTATAAAAGCAAATCGTTCTTTGCAATTCGCCATATTTTCCGACCGACACGCTTCGCTGGAATTATCCCGTTTCTCAGTAACTTGTAAAATAGGTTTTTCCCAATCCCCAAAATCTCCATAGCTTCCTGCGGGGTTAGAATGTCTGGATATTCTTCTAACATTTCAATCATCCTCCTTTTTGTGTTGTGGCAGTTTATTTCATGCCTTATCCGGTTGTTTCTGTAAAAAAGAAATATATTATTTCTTTGTGGCAAAGCCATAGAGCCTGACATTATCAGAGGTTTCCGGATCAGACAGGCATATGCCATGAAATAAAATTTTCCGGGATAAACCACACCCACAAAGGAAGGAGGAAAGAATTATGCATCTGGAACAAATCGTTTCTATTATCAAGATTGTGCTGGAAGGGCTGCTGTCTTTGGCTGTTGTCCTTGGCTGGTAAGAGAAGGAGGGTCTTATGGAATTTGAAATGCAAACCTCTGGCAGTGACATGGCGGTACAGGATAACGCCAAATGGGAAAGGAACTGCCATATAGCAAAGGAAGTAGCCACCGCACTTGTGGCAGTGGCAGGGATTATTAGTATTGCTGTTGAGTATGCAAATGAAAAAAGGAAGGAGTGACGTATTATGGCAGCAGAAGTGGAAAGTATGTTTTATGTCCGGAAAGCCCCTTGGCATGGGTTAGGGACAAAGGTGGGGGATGCGCCCACATCAGAAGACGCGCTGGAACTGGCAGGGCTGAATTGGGATGTCTTGCAGGAAAAAATCTATACGGGGAATGGCACTGTGGTAAATGATTATTACGCCAATATCCGTAGTTCTGACCATAAAGTCTTGGGCGTGGTGTCCAGGCGTTACCAGATTGTGCAGAACCGGGATGCGTTTGCATTTACAGACGATCTTCTTGGGAAAGGAGTCCAGTATGAAACGGCCGGGTCGCTGAAAGGGGGGAGGAAGGTCTGGATTCTGGCAAGGCTCCCCAGGCAGTACCGTCTTGTGGAAGATAAGGTCATGCCATACCTGGTGTTCAGCAACTCCCATGATGGCTCCGGCTCTATCAAAGTGGCAATGACCCCCGTCCGTGTGGTTTGTCAAAATACCCTCAATTTTGCTTTGGACAATGCAAGCCGTATCTGGTGTGCAAACCATACAGGCGATATCGGGGCAAAAATGGAAGATGCACGGATGACGCTGTTCATGGCAGAGAATTATATGAACGAGCTTTCCAAAGCCTCAAAGAAATTGGAGCGGAAAAAAATAAGCGACGCAGCGGTGGGAGAGTACATTAAGCTGCTACTCCCGATTGCTGCGGATGCCACCGAAACCACGGAACGGAATGTGAAGAAGCTGCGCATGGACTTAAAGAACCGTTACTACCTTGCCCCGGATCTTGCGGGTGTGGGGAAGAACGGCTACCGTTTTGTCAATGCGGTGTCTGATTTTGCGACACATGCGAAGCCGCTCCGGGAAACGGCGACGTATAAAGAAAACCTGTTCTTAAAGACAATGGAAGGGAACCCGTTAATTGACAGGGCGTACCAACTAGTGTGCGCTGCCTGATACGGTGTCCTGGGGCTGGGGATAGTAGAGGCTGTATAAGCTTTGCTGTCCCCATTATTTTTTGGATAGGGTGCGGGAAGGCGCACAGGAATGGAGGGAATTATGTACGAGAAAATAGCAACAGCAGGGATGGAGCGTGGAGAATGGCTGAAGCTCCGCAAGACAGGGATTGGCGGCTCAGATGCAGGGGCTATCTGCGGCCTGGACCCATACAGCAGCCCCATGAAGGTGTTCCGGGATAAGACTACGGACGGGGTGGAAGAAAAGGACAGTGAAGCCATCCGGATTGGGAATGATTTGGAGCAGTATGTGGCGGGGCGTTTTATGGAAGCCAGTGGGTTAAAGGTGCGGCGTTCCAATTATATGTACCGCAGCAAGGAGCACCCATATATGATCGCGGACATTGACCGCCTGGTGGTTGGGGAGGACGCAGGGCTGGAATGTAAAACGGCCAGCGCCTACAATGCCGATAAATGGGCGGATGGCAAAATCCCGCCCCATTACGCCATGCAGTGTTACCATTACATGGCGGTTACGGGAAAGCGCGCCTGGTATATCGCGGCAGTTATCTTAGGGCGTGAGTTTGTTTACCATAAGCTGGCATGGGACGACGCCCTGATACAGCAGTTAATTGAGGCAGAGGGGGGATTTTGGAATAACCATGTTGCAGCGAACCGGATTCCTGACCCGGACGGCTCCCAAATATGCGATTCCGTCCTGGAACAGTATTTCCATACCGCAAGAAAGGCAAGCGCGGTTGAGCTTGCGGGCTTTGACGCCAGGCTGGCGCGCAGGGAGGAGATCCTTGCGTCTATTGAGGAACTGCAGTCAGAGCAGAAACAGATTGAACAGGAAATCAAGCTTTTCATGAAGGACAGCGAGCTGGCGTCAAACGGGCATTACAAGGTATCTTGGAGTAATGTGGACACTATAAGGCTTGACACGAAGCGGATCAGGCAGGAACAGCCGGAAATCTACCAGAAATATGCAAAGGTGACATCCTCACGCAGATTCCAGATTAAGGCGGCATAGGATGTTTACATGTGGGGCAGGCAGGGAAAGGAATCTTCCCTGCCCCATGAAATGCGGATGGAAAAGAAAGGAATGGTTCTATGGAAAATCATGCAATCCGGCTTTTGAAAGCAAATGAAATTGAGTGCAGGGTGTCCATTGTGAAAGAGGGCGGGGTCAGCCTGCTGCTTTATAAGGATGCAAGGGTAGACCAGCGCATCCTTGACGAAACGTTTGGCTTATTCGGATGGAAAAGGAGCCACCAGTGCATAGACGGGAACCTTTACTGCACGGTGGAGGTCTATGATAAGGAAACCGGGGAATGGGTTGCCAAGCAGGATGTAGGCACAATGGGACATGCGGAAAAGGAGAAGTCGCAGGCTTCGGATTCCTTCAAGAGGGCGTGCTTCAACTGGGGAATCGGCAGGGAATTGTATACCGCACCCTTTATATGGGTCCCGGCAGCAGATGTGGCGATTAAGAGAAATGGGGATAAGCTGTACTGCAGCGACCATTTTTCAGTGCGCTCCATTGCATACAATGGGGATAGGGAGATTGCCAGCCTTGTAATCGCCAATGATTCCAAGCAGGGGCAGGTGGTATATGAGATGGGGGCAAAGGCAGAAAAGCCAGAAAAGCCAAAGAAAAATATAGCTGCTGGGAGCAGGGATAAACTGCAGAGCAAAGCCCCCGCATCCAATGACAGCACATTATCTAAAATACAGCGGCAGTCCCTGGAAAAAGAACTGCAGCGGACAGGTGTCGGCATGGAAGCGGTGCAGGAAAGATACAGAATAAAAAATCCGGATTCTATACCAGATGAATTGTATGGAAAAATTATGGCGGCACTGGCAAAAACGAAATCAAAAGTCGCATGAAGTAGATAGGAGGATTGGTTATGGACTATAAGGAATTTGAAAATAGGGTTATGGAAGCCTTAAAGGAAAAGCTGGGATGCGGCTACCGTGTGGAAAGCGGCAGCCCAGGGGAATGCGGCAGGCCAACGGGGCGCAGCATCCTCATTGGCAGGCAGGGGGTAAACGCATCCATGATTGTCAGGATGGATGAATATTATACAAAGGACATGCATGGCACGGCCAGGAAAGAAGGCATAGCGCAGGCAGTTTCAGAAATTCTGGATGTCTGCAGAGGCAGGATCCCGGACTGCGACATAGACGTGTCAAAATTTGCAGATTGGGATTCCATAAAGACACATATCCGCGCACGGCTGGTCAATACGGAAAGGAACCAGGGGCATCTGGAAAAAGCCCCGCACCGGGATTTCCTGGATCTTTCGCTGGAATATTATGCAGACATGCCAGGGGCTTACCCAGGCAGGCAGGCCACCATCCCAATCTGGGATGGGCATATGCTGTACTGGGGGGTGGATGAGGGGACGCTTTACCAGACAGCCATGGAAAACATGGAGGATGCAGACGACATGGCATTTGAGTGCATGGATGAGCTGCTCACGCCATGCTGGGATGCGGGGCAGGAGGCGAAGAAAGAGCTGTTAAAAGGCTGCCCCATGTATGTACTGGGGAATAAATCCCAGATAAACGGTGCAGTCCAGATGTGCAGCAAAGATGTGATGGGGAGGGTTTCCGGGTTCTTTAAGCAGGACTTCTGGATACTCCCGTCTTCCATCCATGAAGTCATCCTGCTGCCAGCCGGGGAGTATGGGGAGGATGCGGGGGAACTGGCAAGGATCGTGAAGGATGTCAATGACACGCAGCTTGCCCCAGAAGAGATACTCTCCTACCACGTGTACCGCTACAGCCGCCTTACAGGCGAAGTTTCCATTGCAGCATAGGGGGTGATGGGATGAAGCGCGGAGTATTCAGTGAAAAGGAAAGGAGCCTTAGGAAGAAGGCAGAAAAGGAGCGTGAGTCATTCCGGTATAAGATGCTTGCCTCTTCTTCCGCTGAGGTTTATGAAGCCTGCAGTAAAATCCGGTTTTATGAATGTTTTTATGAATATTTCCAGTATAAAGAACATTTGGGGAAGGGTCTTGTGGAAGCCTGCCTGGAAGAGCCGGATTTGATGGAAGCCCTCTGGAGTTTATACCTGGGACGTGAATATCTGAAATGTGACACATGGGAGGAAATGGAAGAGATACTCGGAGTGCTGGTGGATAGGAAATGAAGAGGGCCCTCATTATAGAAGAAATGCATCTGAATTTTGTGGATAATGTAATATAATGGCTTGTGAGATGTCCTATGGCATTGTAATCCCTGAAAATAGTTTTGGTACAGACTGTTTTCAGGGATTTTAATAATAATAAGGTTATTTATTTCCCGCCTTTTAGGGAATCTCTCTTTATCTGTGAACGGTAATTTGTTAAATGGTTGTGGCAACAGCATAATGCGGGACGCGATATAAGGGAAATAACAGGCTTATTGCATTTTTTGTATTTGCAAACAGTAACCTGATACTTATTTAACAAGCATCCCATTGCAAGGAAAATGCCTTGCAGAAAACATTGTGGAACAAGGCGCATGTCATATTTTTTCTTTTTATCAGATGCAGAAACTTCAAAATTGATGCCATTAGCGTAAAAATTGATGGTTTCTATGAGAAGTTTCTGGGAAATTTTGATGATTTGTGTCATCAGCAATTTTATACCATCTGTGGAGTTGAGCTCCACATTTATTTTATAGTCATTATCCAGGGAAAAATGAAAATTTGATGTTAAGGAATTAAATATTTCACATAGTTCTGCATAGTCAGATGACAGGAAATCTATTATTTCGGTATCTGAAACAGAAAATTTGCAGCCATTTGGCAAGGAGTCCTTGCCGTAGGATACACTCTTTTCTGCCTGGAAAATTGGAATATCATAAAATGACCCATTAGGTGTTTTTTCTGAGTTGAATTTTTCCAGAAGGGCCCGATTCTTCCTATTGAAGTCCTGCAGTGTATGAATAAATAAATGCATACATTGGGATGCCCTGAATAAAGGATGCATTTTGGAACAGAATCTGCCACCATAAAATGCAAGCCGCGTCAAAGGGGTATTGCCGCCTATAGTCCAGTCTATTTTGGAATGGATTATGTCATTATAACCGTAAGGCTGAAGAAGCACAGTCAAAAAATATTCTATGATATGGGCAGAATTCTCAGCATATTCTTTTTGGGATTTATAATCTAAAGAAATAGCTGTCGCAAGCAAAAGCATATTTTTTATGAGGGTGATGTAGTTTTTAAAGACTGATAAGGGCATGGAACACCCTGAAGAGAAAGATAAATATTTCTCATTAAAGCCAGCATTGGTAATCAATCCCATGAAGGTAGGATGTTCAGGATCATTTTGTGTATTAACAAGAATGCCGTATTGTTTTGTAAATTCTTTAATGGCATTGAGGTCATCAATGTCTAAAGATACGATTTGCGAAAAAAAATCTTTCGTATACCCTTTTCCATCAAAAATAATTTTTCTTTTGCGTGGACTCCCACAATGGAGATAGTCTGTTTTGCCAAGTTGTTTGATTTGATAGTCCCCAGGATAAATTGTAACGGATAGATTCATAAGAGCCTCCTTGTGTTGCGACTGAAATTATACTATTCAAGTCGTAATTTTTGTTATAACCTAAGGATACAGGAAATCACAAAAAATGCAAGGAGGAAAAAATGAGAGTATCATTGTCGAATTTAATCGAACCAGAAGGAGAGATGGAGGCATCTGAGGTAACAGGCATTGAGAAAGGGAAAAGTTTTCGGGAAATCTTTTGTGTAGATGAAATGCCTGAAAATGAATACCCAAAGGTTTGTTATAGGGGAGATCCACTGATGGTGATTCCAGGGCAATACGTTGAAGGGAAAGGGCTGCAACACAAATTGAAACAATGCCTGATTGTTGTTCAGAAAAAACATGAGTGCTTCGTCTTTCAACAAAATAATTTTTTTGTGGATAAGAAGTTTCAGCCGCTGGATGAGGAGTGTATGCTGGTTTTCCATGGCAAGGCCAAAAGGGCGTTCATTTTATTGCCTGATAAGGATGGGGCAGGGCAAACCCTTTACCGTCTTGAAGACGATGTAGAGATTGGCGTTTATCTGGAAACCGAATTGGATCAAGGGAGGAATGGGTACTATGCTTGCTTGATAAAAGATACGATTTACAGCGTGAATATGTGTTCTGTGACAGCAGACCCACGGTTAGCCGAGTTTATGGTGCACGATTTTGTTAATTATTTTGGATAGGGAGGAATTTCATGGAAAAACGGGAAGAAGGTTATTGTGGCAAAGACAGGAGTTCTATAATGGGGCAAAACTTCGCCACTCCGAAGCGGAAAATTAATAAAGAAAAATTCTTAGCCAGTTTAAAAAAGAATAACGGAAGAGAAGCTGAAATCGAAAGAATACCTTTTTCAAAAGAGGATGTGCCAACCATAAAGCATTTTACAGATAAAGGGAAATTCGCTGATATTGGGACAAAATTGCTTGGAGATTTAATAATAGGAACGGGAGAAGAGAGTCTTTGCAGCCGGAAGTTGGATGGTTTATTCACAAAAAAAGAGGGGCAAAAGCCTACACCGGAGAGAGACATGAAGGGATGCGAATTTAAAAAGGCGATTCCAGAAAGGCTTTGGGACGAACAGACAAGAAGCACTAACCGGGAGCAAAATATTGATTATCTTGTAAAATATATCAAAAGCCAGATGTCGCTTATATGCATTGGTTCTAAGAACCTTTACATGTTTGGGGGGAAGGTATACGAGGACATTAGCGAACGGAAACGGGCGGCAACCTATTTTAAACAGGTTTTGAATGAGGAAACAAGCCGTTTGTTCCGTGATTATTCCGAAATCCATAATCAGTTGCTGAGTGATCCAGAGATTGCATTTGACAGTTTGGAACAGTTGCCCATAAACCGGGATGTGGTTGTCTTTCAAAATGGTACTTATAGTGTAAGGGAGCAGGTTTTTTATGAAAACCAGTTCTGGGAAGAGGATTACATTTTCTCTATTTTGGCAACGGATTATGACAGCAATGATTTTTCAGGTAAAGATGTGGTTGACGGCTTTTTGAATACTTTTTGTATGGGTTTGGAGGAACGAAAGAGGTTATTTTGTGAAATCCTTGGATTTTGCCTGTCTAACTACGAAAACAAAAAAGCTTGCTTTTATTTCTTGGGTGTCCCAGATGCAGGCAAAAGTACAGTCTGCCGATTTATTGAACAGGTGCTCGGAGAGAATTTGTATATGGCGTGCGCCATCAAGGAATTAAACAGCAAATATGCAACCGGTGAGCTTGTTGGGATCAAAGTTTGTGCAGACGAAGATGTTGCGACTAATAAACCTTTAAAATCAGAAGACGTTGCCCTGATTAAGAAGATTACGTCCTCGGATAAAATAAGGACGCGCCAAATTTACAGGGAGGCAGTGCAGCTACGTCCAGACTGTAAGCTGGTCTGGGCGGGGAACGGGATGCTGACATTCGCAACCAGTGAAGATTTACAGCCGCTTATTAACCGTTTCATTATCTTTCCATTGGATGTGTCCATCCCAAAGGAAGAGCGGGATCCGGATATTCTTTCTAAGCTGATGGTTGGACGGAATTATATGATAACATTGGCCTTGAAAGCGTTGCATGACCTGGTGGAGAACCGGTTTTGCTTTTCGGAAGTAGTGGATGCGGAAGATTATTTTAATCCCCAGATTTTCCTGAATGGAATAGAAGAGTTTGTCGAATCGGAGTGCCAGCTTGAATCGGAAGCAGTTGCTTATACACAAGAGTTGTACGCAAGATACCATCAATTCTGTAAACGGAATGGTGGATACAAGGCTTTATCTATAAACCAGCTTATCCCATATTTAAAGGGGAAGTATGGCGTGGAAAGATATACTAATGGAAGCAAGAGGGGCGTACGGGGAATCAGGCTGTTGGATATTGCCCCTTATTGATACCGACGAGCAAAATAATAAGTGATTTACACACCTGACACACTATTTTACACTTTTGATTCTGCAGACATTATGGTTCAATTCCTATAAGATTCTCCTGAAAATCATAAGTTGAGTAAAGTGTGTCAGGCATGTCAGGGATAGACCGTCAATGCTGGATTCAAAAAAATATATTGATTTTATTAGAGGAGGTAAACGATGCAAGGATATTTATATTACACAGCGTCAGAAGTTCAGGAAATGCTTGGTGTGTCAAGAGGCAAAGCATATCAAGTGGTAAGAGGCTTGAATGAGGAATTAGAAGCAAAAGGGTTTATTGTGATTGCTGGAAAAATCCCAAAGAAATTCTTTGATGAACATTTTTACGGCCTATCGGCACAAAGTCCACAAACAGCAAGCGCACAGTTAGTTTAGGCAGCAGTAGATGCGGCAATCCCCGGAGATTCCATGCTCCGGGGATATTTATAAAGGAAAGGACGTGGTATTTTGCATGTAAAAAAGTATGGAGAAGGCGCAGGAAAATGGGAAGTTTTTGTTTATGTGGAAGACCATACAGGAAAGAAAAAGCTGAAGCATAAACGTGGTTTTAAGACAAAACGGGAAGCGGTGACATGGGGCGAGCAGTTTAAGCTCCAGCAGTCATCCAATTTGGATATGAGCTTCCAGGCGTTTTGGGAGCTGTACCAGGCAGATATGGCGCAGCGGTTACGGGAAAATACATTCCGTACCAAAGAGTACATAGTGGAGCTTAAGATATTGCCTTATTTTGGCAGACGGAAAATTATGGACATTAAGGCGGCAGACATAAGGAAATGGCAAAATCAGTTAATGAAAGAAGGATACGCCCCAACGTATTTAAAGACAATCAATAACCAGCTCAGCGCCATTTTCAATTATGCAGTAAAGTATTATGATCTGCCGAAAAATCCATGTGTACAAGCCGGGTCAATGGGGAAGTCACAGGCGGAATCCATGAAATTCTGGACACAGGAGGAATTTGGGCTTTTTGTAGAGTGTGTAAAAGACAAACCTATTTCTTATATGGCGTTCAAAACGCTGTTCTGGACGGGAATCCGGATCGGGGAATTATTAGCCCTCACCCTGGGTGATTTTTCCGCAGAGGACAAGACGCTCCGGATAAACAAATCCTATCAGCGGATTAATGGGAAGGATGTGGTAACAGAACCTAAAACAGAAAAGAGCAAACGGGTGATTCCCCTGCCAGATTTTTTGGTGGAAGAAATGAAGGATTATATAAGCCGCTTATATGGCGTGATGGAAACGGACAGGCTTTTTATGGTGACAAAATCTTATCTGGAGCATGAAATGATCCGTGGGGTGGAACTGTCCGGGATAAAGAAAATACGCCTGCATGATTTGCGGCATTCCCATGCAAGCCTGTTGATTTCAAAGCTTGGGGCGCAGCCATTGATGGTAGCGCAGCGGCTGGGACATGAAAAAATCCAGACTACCTTAAACACATATTCCCATTTATATCCAAACCAGGCAAGGGATTTGGCTGACCAGCTAAATGGATTGAATGAAGAAGATTCAGATGAGGAGGATACAGACTATGCCGGGGAAACATAAGAACCCAACGATTGCGTTCCGGCCAAGCGGCTGGCAGAGGGCATTGATAGAGGAACGGGCGGCAATGAGCGGACATTACAAAAAGGATTTTATTGCCCGGAGCTGTATCTATTCTAATATCGTAGTGGTGGGAAACCAGGTAAATATCAAAAGGATTGTGGATGCATTGCAGGAGATGCAGTGTACCATGTAGGAAATCGTCAGGCAGTTACAGTCTGGCGGTTTTTCCTTGTCTGGGGATGCTTATAAAGAGATGAAGGAAGATTTTCTTGCTATGGCAATTACGGCAGTGGATATTGTAAATGGCGCGGCATATTTGTTTGATAAGATGCCAGATACGGATAACCAGCATTGGAAAGCAGATTTGGAGATGGAGCAGTTCCAGGAGATGCTGGAACAGGACAATATAGGAGAATAAAAGATAGTGTGGGCTTGGGAAGATGCAGCCAAAAGTGAAAACCAGGTTGTGCAAAGGCAAAAATAAGGTTATAATGGGATTAAGCCTATCACGGGAAAGCAGGTGGTTTTATGAATGATATTGAAAAGGACAAAGAGGATTTAGAGGTTCTGGAAGGGTTATGCCTTCTGGACGATTTCTTTATGACGGTTGTGTTTGACCAGAATATTGGGGCAACGGAGTTTGTCCTAAATATTATTCTGGGCAGGGATGATTTGGAAGTCATAGAGGTGGTAGCCCAAAGGGAGTATAAAAATCCAGTTCCTGGAGGACGCTCTATCAGGCTTGATATTTATGCAAAAGATTCTGATGGGAAGGTGTATGATATTGAGGTACAGAATGAAAATGCAGGGGCAGATGTCCACAGGGCCAGGTTCCACAGCAGCATGTTGGATACAAAGATGCTGAAATCGTCGCAGGAATTTAAGGAAATCCATGATTCCTATGTTATTTTCATTACCAGGAATGACTATATGGATCTTGGCTTTCCGATGTACCATGTGGAAAGGAATGTCCAGGAATCAGGGGAATTGTTTGGGGACGGTTCGCATATCATATACTTAAATGGCAGCTATAAAAATGACAGTGATCCAGTTGGGAAGCTGATGCATGATTTTCGCTGTACAAGTGCAGTTGATATGTTTTATCAGGAACTAGCAAAGCCAGTAAGGCATTTTAAGGAGACGGAAGGAGGTAGAAGCCAAGTGTGTAAAGCAATGGAAGAGAGAATTGACAGGGAAAAAGAGAAGGAAAGAATTGACAATTCATTTGAACATATTAAAAATCTTATGGAAGCTATGAAAATGACTGCGGAACAGGCAATGATAGTGCTGAAAATTCCTGATGCTGATAGAGCTGTCTTGGTGAAGAAATTTTAGTGGTAATGTTACCGCCATTTGGTAATGTTTTGGTAATGAAAACTTGAAGAACCATTTGGATGGGGTAGATTCTCATGGAAATAAGGTACGGAAATGACGGGAAAACACAATGTATAAGCTCAAAGAAAATAATGTGAGTTGAGTTCGAATAAACAAAAATGCTTAGTAAATCCAGCGTTTATGCGGGTTTGCGGACTTTGGAAAGGTCTTTTGATAACAAATTGATAACAGTCGTTTGAGTGCGATTATTCTTACTGTCAAGTGGTTTGTTGGTGGGGGAATGATTGAAAAGTGGTTTGGACGGCTGAAATAAATCCATATTATAACGCCCTTAGCTGTGGGTAGGAACTCATGGCTAAGGGCGTTTTTTGTCGTGCTTGTCAATCGGTTTTCAGTTTGTCCTTGAACGCTTCGACTAATGTATTGCTCAATTCATCAGAGGGAGATTTCGCCCAATGCTGCGTGGTATCAAACTTTGGATAATTATACCGCCACTGGTCGTAATCTTCCCTGCTGATTTCCTCGGCAGAGAGCTTTGTAGCCTGTTCCTGCCAAGCGCAGAGCATTTTCAGCAGCTCGTCGGCGTTCCTGCTTTTGTCTTTGCTGACTTTTAAGCAGACTTCCCCGTCTGTTTCGCTGATGGTAAGTCCGTATATGTCTTCAAGGGCAAATAAGGTGTGCATAAGCCCGATGTAGCTGTCAATGTCGGGTATGTCCAGAGCCTGCGGCGCAACGTCAAGAGCCTGCGCCAGTGCAGCCGTCAAGTCTGCCTTTGGCTTGCGTGAGCCAGTTTCGTACTGCGCCAGACGCACATCCGCTGATTTTTCGGGAAATCCGACAAGCATACCGAGGTATTTTTGCGTCATGCCCCGCATGATGCGGAAAAAATGTATTCTTTCGCCAATCGCCATAATGTTTCACTCCTTGTGCTTATGTTTATAAGGAGTATAGCATATATGCTTAGAGAAAGTCAAACATAAGCGAAACAAAAAAGTTTAATATTTTCTTGCAAACCTATTGACAGTAGCAAAAATATTTAGTATTATGAATTAAGCAAAAACGCTTAACAAAAAAGGAGAGGTTATATGGACAACAAATTTATCCGTGTGGACGAGGTGGCGCAGGAGCTTTCTGTGTCAAAGCCTTACGCCTACAAGCTCATCAAGAAACTGAATGACGAGCTGAAGGAGCAGGGGTTTATTACGATTGCAGGGAGAGTAAACCGCCAGTATTTCCAAGAAAGGTTTTACGGGTCGGGAGAAAACCAGAGAAAGGGGGTGGAATAAATGCCAGTATTTAAAAACGAGGGCAACGGCACATGGTATGTGATGGCAAGGTATGTGAATTGGAAGGGCGAACGTAAACAGAAGTGCAAGCGTGGGTTTGCCACAAAGCGAGAGGCACAGGAATGGGAGCGGAAATTCCAGTTGCAAAATTCCGCTGACCTTGACATGGACTTTGAAGCCTTTACAGAGCTTTATGCGAATGATGTCAAGAACAGATTGAAAGAAAACACGTGGCTGACAAAGGAGCATATCATTCGGACGAAGATTCTCCCGTATTTTGGAAAGATGAAAATTAGCGGGATTGGCACAAAGGAAATCATCGCATGGCAGAATGAGCTGCTTGCCTACCGTGATGAAAAACGCAATCCCTATTCGCAGACGTATCTGAAAACTGTCCACAACCAGCTTTCCGCTATCTTCAACCATGCAGTGCGCTATTATGACCTCCGCTCCAACCCTGCGGCAAAGGCGGGGAACATGGGGAGCGAGGAACACAAGGAAATGCTGTTCTGGACAAAAGAGGAATATAAGAAGTTTGCGGATGAAATGATGGACAAGCCAGTTTCCTATTATGCGTTCCAGATGCTTTACTGGTGCGGAATCCGAGAAGGAGAATTATTAGCTTTGACCGCCGCTGATTTCAATTTTGATAAGGAAACGGTCACGATTAACAAATCCTACCAACGCCTGCATGGGGAGGACGTGATTACCTCTCCGAAAACAAAAAAGAGCAACCGCACAATCAAGATGCCAAAGTTTCTCTGTGAGGAAATGCAGGAATATATCAGTATGCTGTACGGTTTAAAGAAGAAAGACCGCATTTTCACGGTAACAAAGAGTTACCTCCATCACGAGATGGACAGGGGCGCAAAAGCCGCAGGGGTGAAACGCATACGGATTCACGATTTGCGTCATAGCCACATCAGTTTATTGATTGACATGGGATTCTCGGCGGTGGCAATTGCTGACAGAGTAGGGCATGAGAGCATTGAAATCACTTATAGGTACGCTCATCTGTTTCCGTCAAAGCAAGCAGAAATGGCAGACAGACTGGACGATTTAGGAAAGGGGGATTTTTGATATGTCGGCAAAGAACTTAGATAACTGCAACCGTTGGAGGAACAAGACCGTCGCCTTTCGGGTATCTCCCGAAGAAAATGAGCAGATTGACAAAGCGGTGCGGCTTTCGGGGCTTACCAAGCAGGACTATATTACAAGGCGGCTCTTATGCCAAGATGTAGTAGTGCAGGGCAATCCGAGGGTGTATAAGGCTCTCCGCAATGAGCTTGCCGCTGTCCTTGCAGAATTGCAGAGGATTGAAGCGGGCAACGGTGTAAATGAAGAACTGCTTGACACAATCGAGCTGATTGCCGTTATCCTTGGCGGGCTGAAAGGAGAAAGTGAAGATGGCTAATAAAAAAGAAACGGCTGCCCATGTTGTATCTGTTGGCGCAGATACGGAGCAGCCAATTCAAAAATGTAGTAGTAATAGTATAACCCTAAAAGCCGCAAAATTCAATATTTTCATAGAAAAAGGCGGTGGCTATAATGGCTGAGCTTAAAATTTTGAATATGGACGAAATACTTGCTACTGAGGTCGAGTGGCTTTGGTATCCGTATATTCCGTATGGAAAGATAACCATTGTCCACGGAGACCCCGGCGACGGAAAGACAATGATGATTTTACAGTTAGCTTCTATCTTATCGAGGGGAGATAAACTGCCTTGTGATGATACGGAGCGTGAGCCGATAAGGGTTATTTACCAAACCGCAGAGGATGGGCTTGGCGACACAATTAAGCCCCGCCTGCTTGCAGCCAATGCCGACTGTACACAAATCAAGGTAATTGACGAGTCGGAAGCCGCACTTTCAATGCTTGATGAAAGAATTGAACAGGCAATTATTGAAACAGGCGCAAAGGTAATTATTTTAGACCCTGTGCAAGCGTATATCGGCTCCCAAATTGATATGAACAGGGCAAACGAAGTCCGCAATGTCCTTTCGCAGTTAGGACGGGTAGCAGAAAAACATGGGTGCGCCGTTATCCTTGTCGGGCATTTGAATAAAGTACAGGGCGGCAAAGCAAATTACAGAGGGCTTGGCTCAATTGACTTCCAAGCAACGGCACGGAGCGTACTCATTGTCGGCAGGCTTAAGGAAAACAAGGAAGTGCGGGTAGTTGTGCACGAAAAATCTTCCCTTGCGCCTGAAGGCGATCCGATTGCTTTTGAACTGAGTAAAGAAACGGGATTTGTGTGGAAAGGCCATTATGATATTTCCATTGATGATTTATTGAACGGCATTAGCCGTGAAAAGAAATCCGAACAAGCAGAGAAATTAATCATGGATTGCCTGTCTAATGGGAAATACCAACAGCAGCTTATATTAAAAAAAGCACAGAATATCGGCATCTCAAAAAGAGTGCTTGACGAAGCAAAAAAATCTCTGGGCGTTAAATCAACAAAGAAGGGCAACGGGTGGTATTGGGAACTTCCCGAAGAAAAAGAAGCGAGTAACTGTTAAGGTTGCAACATTGCATATGTTTAGGGCAAGTGCAATCTTGCAATGTTCTTTTTCGGTTGGTAGTGGACAATATTAAAGTTTGGCGGAGAGTGCAGAGAGTGCCTTTTCAAAGGCGGCTCTGTCTCGTCTGCCGACTCGGTCGGTTCGCAGCTTGTGTGCCACTGGCACACGCTCACCCCTCGGAGAGCGCAAAACCTGCTTGCAGGTTGCATTTTTGTTGGCACAGCCGACAAAAGTGCTTTTGCGTTACTTTCGGGAAAGTAACAAAGCCACCAGCCGAAAAGAAAGGGCGTGATTTTATAAGACGGACGATTAGTGCAATGGTGGGGAAAGGCTCGGTCAACCATAACAGCCGTAAATTTAAAGCGGAGAATGTTGACGGAGAACGCTCATACCTCAATGTAGATTACTGCAATGAGAATATCAAAAAGGTATATCATAAGCTCTTTGATGAAGCGTTGCAAAGGTACAATGAAAAGCAGACGAGGGCAGACCGCCGCATTGATGATTATTATGAGAAGATACGCAATTCAAAGCAGGAAAAGCCATTCCATGAGTTGATTTTGCAGATTGGCGATAAGGAAAACATGGGTGCAGGCAGCGAGAATGGCAACCTTGCCAGACAGGTTTTAGACGAATATTATCATGGATTCCAAGAGAGAAATCTTAATCTTTATGTATTTTCTGCTCATATCCATATGGACGAAGCAACGCCGCATCTGCATATTGACTTTGTTCCGTTTACAACTGGCAGTAAAAGAGGGTTAGATACAGAGTATCTTTGAAACAGGCGTTAGCGGCGCAGGGATTCAAAGGCGGATCCCGTGGCGATACGGAGTGGAGTCAATGGGTACAGTCCGAAAAAGAAAACCTTGCAGTCATTATGGGACGCTACGGTATTGAGTGGGAGCATAAAGGCACGCATGAGAAACATTTATCTGTTCTCGACTATAAAAAGCAGGAGCGGGAAAAAGAGGTCTTCCAGCTTGAGGGGCAGATTTCGGAGAAAAAAGAGGAATTTCAAGCATTGTCGAATAGGGTGGAGAATTACGACAAAGGAATGGAAAACCTAAAGACGCTTGAGCAGGTGCTTGACACTTCTCCAGAATACCAGTTGCCAGAGCCGCAGGGGTTCATGTCGGCGAAGTCATATAGGAATAAAGTGGCAGTGCCTTTGGTGTTAAAATTGAAATCGCTTGTTAAAACGGCTCTTGTAAGGTGCTTTGAAGCGTGGGACAGTTACTATCGGCTGAATGTCACAAATAGTAATCTCCACCGTGAGAATGAGGGGTTAAAGAGAACCAATGAGAAACTGGCAGGGGAAAATGAAAATCTCCGTGCGGAAAACAAAGATTATAAGTTGCTTCGCAAGGCATTTGGAAGTAAGCAGATGGACAGTATTTTGGATCAGGCAAAAGCGGTGCAGAAGTTGAAACAGCGAGGGAAATACTTTAAAAACAACAAAGAGGAAAGGTAGGAAACATTATGGAAAACAGGATTTATGACGAAAATAACGGTCTTTGGTATGCAAGGCAAGGTGATTATTACCTCCCAGAGCTTGCATTACCTCCCGAAGAAGAAAAGTCGATAGGAATATGGGGGCAACGGCATTTGCAGTATCTAAAAGAGCATAAGCAGCTTATATATCTCAATCTACTGACAGGCGGCAGATTGAATGAATACCTTGTAAGCATAGAGGGACAGGCAGAGGATATGTTTTCACGGCTGGCAAAAGAATACGCCAACAGGCAGGGAGTGACGGAACGGTTAAAGGCAGAAAATCAGCTTGAATGGGTTCAAAAAATGAATAACATTCGGAATTGTGTGAGGGAAGTTGTGGAGAGCGAGTTTATCTTTTTGTAGTGATAAGCGGCACTCCTGCAATATGTGGGAGTGCCGTTCAATTAAGCAATAATAGTTCGGGGAATTGAAAAATCTTACAAATTCGTGTATACTTAAAAAAATTAGAATGACAAATTAGGAGTTGTGGAGGTGTCATATAAATGAAATTGGCAGATTTATCAACAGGACCAGACTGGATAGTATGGATTGTTTTTATAATATTTGCGGTACTTTCCATAGGTTTGCTTTTGGGACATGGAAGCTGGTTTATTTCTGGATATAATACAGCTTCAAAAGAAGAAAAAGAAAAGTATAATGAAAAGAAACTATGCAGAACAATGGGAATCGGAATGTCTGTTATAACACTTCTCATATTAACAATGGGATTGTTGGAAAATATTCTACCAGCATTTTTTGCGTATATTGCATTGGGTATTGTTTTGGTTGATGTCGCAGTAATTATTATTTTAGGAAATACAATATGCAGAAAGTAATAACTTTTTGTTTATCGGAAAGCTGCATACGAAGAAAAATTGGAATTGAGGAAGGTATAATATGAAGATAATAAACAGAGACATAGATAGCGGAAAACCCTTTGACTGGGGGAAAACCTCTTTCGATTATGCGAAATTTCGTGACATTTATCCGCAGGAGTTTTATCAAAAAATTGTTGGTCGTAAATTATGCTTAGATGGACAATCTATCCTTGATATCGGAACAGGGACGGGGGTTCTTCCTAGAAATATGTACCAGTATGGGGCGAAGTGGACAGCTGCGGATATTTCGGAAAACCAAATCGAACAAGCGAAGATTCTTTCAAAAGGTATGGACATAGAGTTCCATGTCGTATCAACAGAGGATATAAATTTTTCGGATAACTCTTTTGATGTAATTACAGCATGCCAGTGTTTTTGGTATTTCGACCATGAGACGGTTATGCCTAAGTTTTATCGTATACTGAAACAAGGGGGAAGTATTCTTGTTTTATATATGGCATGGTTGCCATTTGAGGATGAGGTTGCAGGAGCCAGTGAAAAACTTGTTTTAAAATATAATCCAAAGTGGAGTGGCGCAGGGGAAACGAAACATCCGATAGACATACCAGATTGTTATAAAGAAAACTTTGAGCTTGTATATCATGAAGAATTTACTCTGTAAATACCATTTACCCGTGATAGCTGGAATGGGAGAATGAAGGCTTGCCGTGGAATTGGTGCTTCGCTTACCGAGAAAGAGATTTCGATGTGGGAGCAAGAGCATATGACGCTCCTTGAACAAATTGCGCCGAATGAATTTGATATTTTACATTATGCTGCTATTGCAGAGCTTAAAAAGCATTAAATTCCGTTTGTTGAATTGAAATATGTGAGGTTTTACATAGACATGTATTATAAAATTCGAGAAATTAGAGAAAATGAATATCCAATATTATCAGATTTTCTGTATGAAGCAATTTTTATTCCAGAGGGCATGGACAAGCCGCCAAAATCTATTATCGAACGGCCAGAGCTGCAAGTATATATTAAGGATTTTGGAAAAGCGGATGATTGGTGTTTCGTTGTGGAAATAAAAGAGAAGATTGTAGGTGCGGTATGGGTTCGTATTATGAATGATTACGGGTATATTGATGATAAAACGCCCTCATTTGCCATATCGCTGTATGAGGAATACAGGAATTTGGGCATTGGTACAGCACTTATGAGGGATATGCTTGAACTTTTAAAGAATAAAGGTTATAAGAAGACATCCCTTTCTGTGCAGAAGGCAAATTATGCAGTTCGCATGTATCAAAAAGTAGGTTTTGAAGTCATTGACGAAAATGAAGAAGAATACATCATGGTTTGTCGGTTGTGATGTGATGGGGAGGGAGGGTATGTGTAAATGACTGGTAATTTAGATGAAAAAGCGGTAAAGGAAGTCTTAAAAAGGATTATTCAGAATAATAACAACATTCCGTATAAGGCTAAAGCAGAGATAAAAGCAATAATAGAATTGGAACACAATCCAGAAAAATTGCTGCAAGAGTGCCTGCTGTATATGCTGTCATATAAGGGATAATCTGTGTTAAAGGAAGTAGTTGGAGATAATGAAGAATATGAAAATAGATGCCAATGGAACAGAAATCAGAGTAATGGGTGATGTCGTAAATGAAGAAGCTTATATTTCTTTAACGGATATTGCCAAATATAAAAATCCAGACAATGCTTTTATCGTGGTTGCGAACTGGATGCGTAATCATTCCACAATCTCATTTTTGGGTTTGTGGGAACAGATTCATAATCCCAATTTTAAACCTATCGAATTCGATAGGTTTAAAGCAGAGTCTGGAGATAATGCGTTTACATTGACACCGCAGCAATGGATAAAAGCAACAGATGCAATCGGTATTATATCAAAATCGGGGAGATATGGCGGTACATATGCTCATACAGATATAGCCTTTGAGTTTGCGTCTTGGATTTCACCAGAATTCAAGCTCTATATTATTAAGGACTATCAGCGATTAAAGAAAGACGAAGCTAATCGACTAGCAATTGGGTGGGATGCTAAGAGGGAACTTTCAAAAATAAATTATCGTATTCATACAGATGCGGTAAAGGAATTTCTGATAACACCAACATTATCTCCGCAGGAAATGGCATATACATACGCATCTGAAGCAGATATTCTTAATATGGCTCTGTTTGGCAAGACGGCGGCACAATGGAGAAACGAAAAAGGAATAAGCGGAAAAACACCTAATATCAGAGATTTCGCTTCGGCAGAGGAATTAGTTGTACTTATCAATTTGGAAGATACCAATGCTGATTTGATAAGACAAGGGTTATCTAACATTGAACGATTAAAGATATTAAGGGAAAAGGCATATCGGCAACTTGAAATTTTGAGAAAAAATAAAGATACTATTGAAACATTGAAGAAAAATCTTGTTGAAGATGTGACAAAAGAAAGTTGATTTTTATAATTGTTGTAAAAAATTGCAATTAAGAAATATGGATGATAAATTTTTTGAAGCAAAAGAGGAGCTGATAATAACTATGGGATTTGATTTTACAGTTGCGATTGTTCCTAATAACACAAGCTTGGAACGAGAAATGAATTATATTAAATCAGCGTTGTTGTATGCTGATAAAGTAACGCTTATAAGTCCTTTGGCGTATATGTTTAATAGATTGACTAACAAGGGCAACAATCTTAATGAAAGAACAGTAATAAAATTAATCGAGCAAATTTTACCGCTTGCGAAATTAAATGATACTAGTTTTTATGAAGAAACTTATCCCGTTATCAAAGAATTTTCTAACATTATACATAGCAAGAGATATAAATCAATTCCTTATGTTAAAAAACTTGAAATTCAAAGACAATTACGCAGCTTTACAATGGAAGTCTGCGAAGTGATGTTTTCGCTTGTTGGGGAACAGCATGGAAATGAGTTACAAACCTTAATTAATAAAGGGCAAGTTGAAATAGAAGAATTTAATCATTCATTAGGCGATTTGGATTTATGTGTTAAAGATTACTGTGATTTGCTTACAAAATCAATACAATCTAGTTACCCATTATTTGATACACAATCCAATGATTTGATGAAAGCTGCTGTAGATAGTAGAATTGTTAATTTAAGTTCAATTGATAAACAGAAAATCACTCATGCTGGTTTAACTGATAATTACATTCAGAAACTTCCGTCTTTTTCAGAAGCATCTATGGATGAATTGATAGATATAAAAAATGAATTATCTAAACCATTGACAAGATTTCGGGGCAAGATGTTGGAATACTCTGGATCTATCCAGTCTATGCCGTGGGATACTGATTTTGAAAGTGAGTGTGAACTTCTTTATAACAAAGAGGTTGTTCCTGCATTATTAGAAATTGAAGAGGGTACTAAGGATGGGAGTTTTATTAAAAATTTGGGAAGAAAGTTTTTAACAGATGAGGGTGTATGGAGGTCGACAGGAGGACTTGTGGTAAGTATTGCGGCAGGTGGTGTCATTTCTGCATTTAATAATGCTATTTCGTCTGATACGGCGATGTTGGTTACAGGTGGTGCATATGCAGCGACCCAAATTGCATCAGCCTATGAAGAATATACAGCTAATAAAAGAGAAATTGAACGAAAAGATTTATATTTTTATTATAAGGTGGGGAGGTTGCTTGATAAGTAAGTGGTTATTATTTTATTAAGTGATTGTGCTTATATCTTGAATTTTTAAGCAAAATCGCTTATAATTTAAAACATAGCATATAGCTATTATCCGCAGTTGCAGAGTTGGTGTTATCAATCCCGATAACAAAATGATAACATTAGCCAATATAGGCAGGATAATATGGATATATCAAATAATCAAAAGATATACATACTCGACAGAGAATGATTTCTAAACAAAATTAGTTAGGAAAAGTCGAGTTCGAATAGTAAACAGAAAGCCGGGAAGCCGCATAAACAGCGGACTTTCCGGCTTTTGATGTGGGGCGTGATACCTTTTTGATACCTAAATTAGTCTTGGCTTCCTTTTCCAAAGATGTACCCAAGAGAAAGTGTGACCACTGGAATTATCAAATTAATTAATTCCATGTTAATAGAACTATTGATAAAATATGAATGAACCATATCTATAATAATTATCAATATTAGTAGACAACATATTATAAGAGCAATGTGCATGGCTACATTCGAGGAGTTGGTTCCGAGAAATTTTCCCATAGTTCCACCATCCTTTTCTTTATCAGTATGCACGGTATCAATAATTTTATTCTGAATATTTGCATCTAAATTTAAAAAATTATCAGAAGATAATATGGTGGAAATAGAATCATGGTCATTTATTTTTTGATTGAGTCCGTCAGCCATTAAATCCACCTACCTTTCTTGATAAAAAGAGTAATCTATTTTTCTTATAGAATTTTCACCTAATGCATATACCCAAAAATGTAAAAATATCTTTTTATTTTGGTAAGTAGCCAATTCAATAGGTCTGTTAGTTCCGGTTCCCAGTGCATTATCAAAATTTTTACAAGACAAGCTAATTGTGTTGGTTTCATTATTAATAGATTGCATAAGTTCACGTTCTCCGCCATCACCTTTTCTAAATTGAATTAGTACGGTAAATTGAAAAGACTGGTCTAAGACTAATTTAAGTTGTAATGGGGCTTGACTATCAAAAGTCATAGCTGTACCAGAGTCAATAATTAGATAATTTGATGATGATTTTTCAATTTTCATGTTTGTATCACTCCTTTAACTATGTTTATGCCAATTATAGCTACACTTTTTATCATCTTTTCCATTGTAATCAACCTTGCTACTCGTAGCAGGCCAGTTGATTTTCCATTCAAAATACTCGTCCTCGGAAATCTCTCCATTTTTCAACTGTTCTTTCCGCAGACACCATTCCCGCATGAAATCATTGACTAACCCATACTCTAGCCACATTCCTACCGGGGCATGAGCAGGCCAGTCGTCATTGTCGTAGTAACGTACCGATTTATCATCAGAAGCGTTGCATTTGCCGGGATTGCGGACAAGCTGAAATAAATGGATCGTGCTGCGGTCATCTTCATCAAGCCAAAGGAATGTGAGCATAATATCTTCGGCGCAGCCGGGTGTAACACCGATAAAATGGATATAATTGACGTTCAGTATCTTTGCCATTTCCATTAAAGTGTTGTTTTTGGGAACACGGTAGCCGGATTCATACTGTGCAATACGAACATCAGCATTACGCTCCTCATATCCTAATTTCAAGCCCAATTCACGCTGTGTCAAGCCCCGAAACGTGCGTATTCTCTTTATCCGTTCTCCTAATACCATAGTCATGTGTCCTTTCTGAAAATTAGAGTGATTGTTTTGAAATTATCATGTTACATCTGCTCCACAATTCGTCTTTATATGCAAATACATCTTTATCAATCTTTCTTTCAACAAAGCCAACTTTTTCATAACATTGCTTCGCTGATGTGTTTTCATTGAAAACATTTAGCTGAACTGCTTTTGCACCAGTTATCTGAAAAGCGTATTGCAGAGCAAGATTCAGCATTTCTTTTCCGTAACCTTTTCCACGTTTTGTTTTATCAACAATTACAAATTTAAGAAAACCGATATTGTCTGCTGTATTGACAGAATAACAGAAGAAGCCTACTGCCTGTCCGCTGTTTTCAGTTGCTACATAAGCACTGTCCGTCCAGTCCATTGCATTTCTCTCTAATAAATCATGGAAAGATTTTCGTGTTATGGGGTAAGTCAAAAGATTTGCACACCAAAAAGCATGAGTTCTTTCGTCATCAATCCATTTTGATACATATTCGTAATCTTTGTTTGGTATATATGGTCGGATTCTCATAAATGGAATGTCCTTTCTTTAATTACAGGTGGTACACCATAATATATTCTTCTTCATTCTCCCTTACAATTTCAAAACCAATCTTTAAATACATCTTTGCCGCATAATTGTCTTTTTGAACAGAAAGAGAAACCCGGCTGTACCCATGTGATTTAAGCAGGGCAAGAATTTCTTTCATCATAGCCGTTCCAATGCCAAAGCCCCGGTATTCTTTATAAAGAGAGATTGCCAAAGAGGGCGTTTCATCATCTATATGTCCGTAATCGTTCATAATGCGAACCCAAACAGCACCGACAATCTTACCGTCAACCTCTGCTACTAATCCCCAATCATCTTTAGATTCTTCGAAACGCTCAACATAAACCTGTAATTCGGGAGATGTAATGATGGTTTTAGGTGGAGGTTCGATACCCTCTGGAATAAAGATTGCTTCATATAAAAAATTATCCAGTAGCGGATATTCCTGTTTTTGTATTTCTCGTATCGTATACTCCATAGCTTACCTCTCAATTCTGTATTCTCCATATATTCTAGCATAATTCAGATAATACAGCAATAAAAACTTATCAGAAATGCTAAATTTAATAAAAAAGATAAGTTTAACAAATAGGCTATTGACAATAACATAAATGTTAAGTATAATTCAAATACAGAGCTTAACAAAAACGCTAAATAAAAGGAGGGCATTGAATGAAGAATGAACTATTTGTAACTGCCGGGGAGGTAGCGCAGGAGTTGGGTGTTTCCAAACCATTTGCTTACAAATTAATACGACAGATGAATGAGGAACTGGAAGAAAAAGGTTTTATCACAATCGCCGGACGTGTCAGCAGAAAATATTATGAAGAAAAATTCTACGGCATGGCGCAGGCGGCGAACTAAGGAGGGCGAACTATGGCGGCATATAAAGATGAACAGCGTGGAACATGGTATGTATCGTTCCATTATTATGACTGGACGGGGAAGAACTGCCAGAAAGTTAAGAGAGGTTTCAAAACCAAAAGAGAAGCTACAGAGTGGGAACATCATTTCCGAATGAAAGAAGCGGCTGACTTGGATATGACTTTCGGGGAATTTGTGCAGGCATACACAAGGGATATGAAACCGAAGCTGAAGCACAATACTTGGCTGACAAAGGAGCATATCTTACGCACAAAATTGTTACCGTACTTTGAGAATAAGAAAATGTGTGATATTCGTGCAAAAGATATTATTCAGTGGCAGAATGAGCAGATTTCCTATCGTGATGAAAAAGGAAAGCCTTATGCGCCGACTTATCTGAAAACTCTGCAATCCGAATTGAGCGCATTGTTTAATCATGCGGTACGGTTTTACGAATTAAAGAGCAATCCCGTTGTCAAAGCCGGGCCGCTTGGGAAAGGGAAAGCAGAGGAAATGCTTTTTTGGACGAAAGAGGAATATCTGAAATTCATTGAAAAGGTAAAAGACAAGCCGTATTCCTATCAAGCATTTCAAATTTTATACTGGTGTGGCTTGCGTGTTGGCGAACTTTTAGCACTCACGCCGCAGGATATAGATTTTGATAACAAGGTCATTCGGATAACAAAATCTTATCAGCGGTTAGAGGGAAAAGATGTGGTAACAGACCCAAAAACACCGAAAAGCAAGCGCAATGTCAGTATGCCGGACTTTTTGTGTGAGGAATTAAAAGAGTATCTCGGCAGGCTGTACGGACTTCTCCCGACTGACCGTATCTTTCATCTGACAAAAAGTTTCCTACACCATGAAATGACGAGAGGGGCAGGGAAAGCAGGGGTAAAGCGCATTAGAATCCACGATTTAAGGCATAGCCACATCAGTTTATTGATTGACATGGGTTCTCGGCGGTGGCGATTGCCGACCGTGTGGGGCATGAGAGCATTGAAATCACTTACCGTTATGCACATTTATTTCCGTCAAAACAGAAAGAAATGGCAGACAGGCTTGGGGATTTAGGAAAGGGGGATTTTTGATATGTCGGCAAAGGATTTAGACAACTGCAACCGTTGGAGGAATAAGACTGTCGCCTTTCGGGTATCTCCTGAAGAAAGCGAGCGGATTGACAAAGCGGTGCGGCTTTCGGGGCTTACCAAGCAGGACTATATTACAAGGCGGCTCTTATGCCAGGACGTGGTTGTGCAGGGAAATCCGAGGGTGTATAAGGCTCTCCACAATGAGCTTTCCGCCGTCCTTGCAGAATTGCAGAGGATTGAAGCGGGCGGCGTAAATGAAGAATTGCTTGACACAATCGAACTGATTGCGGTTATCCTCGGCGGTCTGAAAGGAGAAAGTGAAGATGGCGAATAAAAAAGAAGTGATTGCCCCAAATGTATCTGTTGGCGCAGATACGGAGCAGCCAATTCAAAAATGTAGTATTAACAGTATAACCCCAAAAACCGCACAATTCAATATTTTCGTAGAAAAAGGCGGTGGCTGCAATGGCTGAACTTAAAATTTTGAACATGGACGAGATACCTGAAACCGAGGTTGAGTGGCTTTGGTATCCGTATATTCCGTATGGAAAGATAACCATTGTCCACGGAGACCCCGGCGACGGAAAGACAATGATGATTTTATAGTTAGCTTCTATCTTATCGAGGGGCGATAAACTGCCTTGTGATGATACGGAGCGTGAGCCGATAAGGGTTATTTACCAAACCGCAGAGGATGGGCTTGGCGACACAATTAAGCCCCGCCTGGTTGCAGCCAATGCCGACTGTACACAAATCAAGGTAATTGACGAGTTGGAAGCCGCACTTTCAATGCTTGTTGAAAGAATTGAACAGGCAATTATTGAAACAGGCGCAAAGGTAATTATTTTAGACCCTGTGCAAGCGTATATCGGCGCACAAATTGATATGAACAGGGCAAACGAAGTCTGCAATGTCCTTTTGCAGTTAGGACAGATAGCAGAAAAACATGGGTGTGCCGTTATCCTTGTCGGGCATTTGAATAAAGTACAGGGCGGCAAAGTAAATTACAGAGGGCTTGGCTCAATTGACTTCCAAGCAACGGCACGGAGCGTACTCATTGTCGGCAGGCTTAAGGAAAACAAGGAAGTGCGGGTAGTTGTGCACGAAAAATCTTCCCTTGCGCCTGAAGGCGATCCGATTGCTTTTGAACTGAGTAAAGAAACGGGATTTGTGTGGAAAGGCTCAGTCAACCATAACAGCCGTAAGTTTAAAGCGGAGAATGTTGACGGAGAATGGTCACATTTTAATGTAGATTACTGCAATGAGAATATAAAGAAAGTGTACCATAAGTTATTTGATGAAGCATTGCAGAGGTATAATGAAAAGCAGACGAGGGCAGACCGCCGCATTGCCGATTATTATGAGAAAATACGGAACTCAAAACAGGAAAAGCCATTCCATGAACTGATTTTGCAGATTGGCGATAAGGAAAATATGGGTGCAGGAAGTGAGAACGGACAGCTTGCAAGGCAGATTTTGGATGAATATTATCATGGATTCCAAGAACGAAACCCTAATCTCTATGTATTTTCCGCTCATATCCATATGGATGAAGCAACGCCGCATCTGCATATTGATTTTGTCCCGTTCACAACTGGCAGCAAGCGTGGGCTTGATACAAGGATAAGTTGCTCCGTAAGGCATTTGGAAGTAAGCAGATGGATAGCCTTTTAGGGCAGGCAAAAGCGGCGCAGAAGTTGAAACAGCGAGGGAAATACTTTAAAGACAACAAAGAGGAAAGGTAGGAAAGATTATGGAAAACAGGATTTATGACGAAAATAACGGTCTTTGGTATGTAAGGCAAGGCGACTATTACCTCCCAGAGCTTGCATTACCTCCCGAAAAAGAAAAGCCGATAGGTTTATGGGGGTAAAGGCATTTGCAGTATCTCAAAGAGCATAAGCAGTTCATTTATTTCAATCTGCTGACAAGCGGCAGGCTGAATGAATACCTTGCAAGTGTGGATGAACAGGCAGAGGATATGTTTTCTCGGCTGGTAAAGGAATATGCCGACAGCCAGGAAGTGACGGAGCAGTTAAAGGCAGAAAATCAGATTTTATGGGTTCAAGAAATGAATAATATTCGGGCTTGTGTGAGGGAGATTGTAAATAGTGAGATGTAGTGTCAATCTGACGGCTAAAAGATGGCTTGACGGCTGTATGACGGCATAAAAATCAGTGTTTTATACTTCCATGCTTTTTTTCAAATTCTGCAATATGCTTTCTGATTAGTATTGTTAATTCGCTGTTGGCAGAACGTGCATTGTATTCAGAAATGTAGCGGAATTTCTTCAGTAATTCGTCATTTATCCGCAGCGTAAATTTTGATTGCTTTATTTTCAATGCTTATCACTTCCTTAACGGCTTGATAATGTTATTATACCGCCAAAATGACGGCTAAATACTTATTGACGGCATAATGACGGCGTATTGTAATAAAGGTATTAGAAATACGGAGGTGTAAAGTGTGGAAACGGAGTATGACAGATATGATTGTCTGCGCTATGAACTTTTTGAAACGCTGATTCCTGCAATGTTATATAAGGGGACAGAAAAAGAGCGAGATGAATTTTTCGGGTTTCTGAAGCAGGACGGTAAAGTTTTTATCCATGATATGTACCAAACATTGTGTGAGGATGACGGCTTGCCATATCCATATGGAAATCTAGATTTTGAAGTAGAAATGTTTGAAAGAGGGGGAGTCAATATCTTACAGATTTTACTTCCGCCATATACCCCTAATATCAGCGATATATTGCGGGTGTACCTTCTTTTTGCAAAGGGTGATGACAGCAGAGATACAAGGCAGTATTTTGTGATTAAGCGGTTTAAAGACGGAAAAATTTTTATTCTGTATGCAAATCCTGAATGTGAGAAGTTATTGGGGGAGGAATTAACAGAACATATTGGGGACATGGAATATGAATATTGGAGATTAGTGCGCAGTTATGCAGAAACAATCCTGTTGGATATGCGTGAAAATAAAGGAAACGGAGCAAATGAAATATTAGTATAAGGCATGATAAGAAGTTTTTGTAAAGAAGAACTAAGGAAAGGGCGAATTATGAATATTGAAAAATTTACAGATATGCTTTTAAATAGTCTTGAAAAAATGGAAGTATCTGCTACCAAGGTAGAACAGATTACAGAAGACGGCGCTATGCTTGGGATAGCGACATCTGACGATAGTCAATTTTTTAATCAAAGTAGGCAGGCGTGACACGGAACGGGAAAGATCCTTTTGGGAAATGGACGAAACAAACAGTAGGATTCATGGGATTTTTGAGAGGTTTACAAATACTTGGGAATATAATCGTGTAATGATGAAAAATAATGTTGACTTAGATTGGCTGGAGGGAAAGCTGGATAAAGAGGATTACCGAGAATTGGAAAATTATATTTTAAATCTTTGGTTGAAAAATGATGAACTGTTATTTAGGTGAGGATTTAGATATGCGTGGTCATTATTTACTGAATGTGCCGAGAAATGGGATTTTCATATCTTGACGAGAACATAAAAATTTGTTGCGTTTTACTCTTGGATGTGCTATATTATACATATAAAAAGGAAAGCCATAGAAGCGGCTCTACCCACATTATGACAAATTTTACCTCATACGAGGTATGCCGTCACTACTGCGAATAGTGGCGGCTATTTCTTTTTTCCCTTGTAAATCTGATAAATCAAATTGGCAAGGGCAACAATGAGTATCCCAATCTGGATTAAATCCTGATATGTAACGTACATTGCATCGCCCTCCTTTCTTTCGTCTGGAGGGCTACTTGAACCCTCCGAAAAAATAAGAGGGGCAAAGCCGCCTTTGGCTCTATGGATTTCCCTATCGACAATATAACATATTTTCTGCTATTGTGTAAAGGATATTGTGGAGAGTGGATAATTTATTTATAAGTGCTAGGTGGTGTTTCTGCGATATGTGGGAGTGCCGCTAAAACTTAAACAAAAGCACTTCGTGGAATTGAAAGAACTTATAATTTCGTGTATACTTGGAGAAAGGGATTTGACTAAGAAATCAGGAGTTATATAGGAGGGCTTAATATGCTTGATGCGATACCTAACGAAGAAGAAATGACGGTTTTAGTTGGAAAATCTTTATATGATGTATGGAAAAAGTTATGTGCTTTAATTGATAAAAACTATGACATGGACTGTTTGTGGGATAAAGGCGGCAAAGCATGGAAATATGAATATAAATATCGTCGGGGTGGTAAAACGCTGTGTGCATTATATGCAAGAGAAAACTGTGTGGGTTTTATGGTTATTTTTGGGAAAAACGAACGGTTAAAATTTGAAACAGATAGAGAAAATTATGGGAAGGAAGTTCAGGAAATATATGACAAAGCTCAAACTTACCATGATGGGAAATGGATCATGTTTGAGCCAGTGGACACCTCATTGTTTAATGACTTCATTAAACTGTTGAGAATTAAAAGAAAGCCAAACAGAAAGTGAAGTTACTATTGAATCAAACAATTCTCAGTTATATAGGAAGTTGCATGTAAAGAAAAAACGGGTACTATGGAGGAAGATAATTTGAAAATTATAGAAGTAAAGGACAGAACAGCACCGTTGGTAGAACAATTATTAAAAGTATGGGAAAGTTCTGTAAAGGCAACACACTTCTTTTTATCGGAGGACGAAATAGAAAGAATTAAGAAGTATGTACCACAAGCATTAAAAGAAATACCTTTTTTAATCATTGCAGAAAACGGAAATCATATTCCTGTTGGTTTTATGGGGATTGTAGAACAACATCTTGAAATGCTCTTTATTTCTCACGAAGAAAGGGGAAAAGGATTAGGCAAAGAATTGCTTGAATATGGAATTGAAAAATATTTGGTAAATGATTTAGCAGTCAATGAGCAAAATCTTCTTGCAAAAGGTTTCTATGAACACATGGGATTTGAAGTTTATAAAAGGACAGAATGTGATGAACAAGGAAATCCATATCCACTTTTATATATGAAATTATATAAATAACTTCAAGTATGTGAGATTGCTTTGAAAACTTTGTGTTGATTTTCTTAACAAAATCGCTTATAATTTAAATCATAGCATATAGCTATTATCCGCAGTTACAAAGCCAGTGTTATCAACAGCGATAACAAAATGATAACATTAGCCCATATAGGCAGGATAATATGGATATATCAAATAATCAAAAGATTTACATACTTGACAGAGAATGTTTCCTAAACAAAATTAGTTAGGAAAAGTCGAGTTCGAGTAACGGATAAAATCCCGGAAATGCTGATAAAATGGGCATTTCCGGGATTGCTTTATGTCTGTTGGCTCTAAAATGGCTTTAATTATTTATGACAATAGAAAGTTTGCGAAGCGGTCTTTCTATTGTATGATGAATACTGGATTTGGGGCGGGTATCATGATACCTGCAAGAAACCTAAAGAACTAATTGCCATTCATATATCATCATGTTACAATACATTTACGGAAAGTACCCATGACAGGGTGGTAGCCTCCCGGGTTTTTGAAAACTGTCGTGCCGGAATACATAGGAAGGGAGGTGGCGCCGATGACAGCTTTTGAAATCATTTCGATTTTCATTGGAATATTAGCATTGCTGATGTCCTTTGGTAGCTTAATTGTTGCGTTGCTTGCCTTTCTCGATAAGAGAAACAACAAGCGAAAATAAAAATGCCTATCCTGTCTGATCCAGGTTCTTTCTGAACTTTGGGTATAAGAGGCGAAATTGAAAGGATGAAATTACTTATAGTTTCATCCTGAATTTTTGCCTATATAAGATTGGATAATTCAAAACCTTCTACTTTGGACATAAATGCAAGAAAACATTTTTTGGAAAGGTTGACTAACTTCGCTCTTCCATATACAATACGTTTGATGAGTTTGAATTTGTTGTTGTTTCCTTCAACAAATCCTGAACTTACTTCTAAAGATATCGCGTTCTTGACCGGGGCGATATCTTTTTTTATACATTCGCAGAAGCCACTGATGGATGAGTTCGTAGTGCGCTCGTAAGCGGAACCCATTCGTTCCGCGCGGGCTTGTTTGTAATCTATCTTTAGCAAGATAGTAGGTTCAATGTGAGGGCTTCATTTGAAGCCTAATTCC
>CAJTDL010000010.1 GCA_910575035.1 Lachnospiraceae bacterium | reverse complement strand
AAAGAGGGCGAGCCGTGTGCATTGAGAGGTGCAAGCACGGTTTTGGGAGGGGGCTGCGCAGACCTACCATAGAAATGTGGCAAGGCGGCGCTTTCCTACTCTACCCCATCCAATACGCAAACATCAATTCAAGCTACTGGCAGACACACTTCTATGCCTTCGGGCGTTTGTGAGCCAGAGGAAAGGAGTCCTTGCATGAACAAGATCGACAAGCTCGATAAGGAACTGGAAAAAGCCCGGGAGAAGGCTGCCGAATGGCAGGCCAAAATCCGGGAGCTGGAAAAGCAGAAACAGGAGGAAGAAAACAGCCAAATCGTACAGGCGGTGCTTTCTCTCAAACTGACCCCCGCCGAGCTGATGGCCTTTCTGAACGACCCCAAAAACAGCCTTACAGCTTCGGGCCATACTGACCCGAAGCCGGAGGCGCCCGAAAAGGAGGACACAGCCCATGAAGAAAATTAAATACCGCAGGCTGGCGGCGATGGCTGCCAGCCTTTTGTGTTGCCTGATCTTTACAGTCCCGGCTTATGCACAGAGCAGCGAGCCGCAGCCGGAGACAGCTCCCTCCCCGGCAGAAACCGAAGCAGAGCCGGAAACCCAGAACCCCTTTACCCCGGACGGGACGGGAACCGTGGTGGACAACGCCACCGACGAGGATGGAAAGGAGTTCTACACCATCACCACCGCAGACGAGAGCGTGTTTTATCTGGTGATCGACAAACAGAAAACCAGCGAGAACGTCTATTTCCTCAATACCGTTACCACAGACGACCTTCTGCCTCTTGCCGAACAGGGCAAGGAACCGCCCAAAGAAGTGACCCCTGAGCCAGAGCCAAAGCCCACCGAACCGGTGGAGGAAGTACCGGAACCCGAGCCTGAGGAAAAGGACAGCCCCCTTCTCTCTCTGCTCCTGATCGGTGCGGTGGTGCTGGCCAGCGGTGGAATTGGTTACTATTTCAAGATTTACAAGCCGAAGCATGAGGCCCCGGATTTGGAAGATGATTACTGCGAATATGAGGACGGGGAGCTGGAGGAGATCGCAGAGGAACCCGAGGACGAAGATACCCCGCCGTGGGAGGAAGATACGGAGGAATGAGAATGAATTTTACAAGCAGCCCTTTTGAACGAATGATGAAGGAAGTACCGCACCCCGGCTGGGACAATGACGACCCTTGTAAGGGATGCCGTTACTACAAGGAGTGCAAAGGAAAGAAAAAACAGTGCCGGAAGAAGTTCCGGGCGCTGATCGTGGAGCCCCGCCCTTCGGGCCATCGTGGCCCGAAGTCTTAAATGGACGCCCGGGAGCTGACCCGTGACGAGAGGAAAAAAATCCGCACTCTGGTCACGGGGATGTGCGCCAACTATGACCGGGAAAGCGGCCTGTGCCTTCCTCTTGACTGTGCCTGCTATATGCTGCACAAGTGCTGGACAGGGGCATACTGCCGTTATTTCCGTGAGGCTGTCCTGCCCCTTAACCCGGAGCTTCAAGCGGCGCTGACAACGGAAGGCATCTCCCCGGAGCTGCGGGCCTGTGCGGTCTGCGGAAAGGCGTTTTTGCCCGAGGGGCGTCAAGCCTACTGTTCCGACGCCTGCAAGGCCGAAGGGAACCGCCGGAAAAGCCGGGAACGCATGAGGAAAATGCGGGAGAAAAGGCCGGGCGGCTGTTACGATTTGCCGCCTCCAAAGGCTTGACATTCCGGGCTTTTTTGAGGGTGTTTCCGAGGTAGGAATATCTTATTACATTCCTCCCCGGTCTGCCCTCTTATTTCGTAACATCCAGCACTTCGGGTCATGTTGGCCCGAGGCACAGAAAGGGGGGATCTCTTGGAGACAGTACAAGGATATGTGATTTTGAAAGCTGCCACCTTTGAAACCGAACACGGCTTTGCGCTGGGGCATAATCCGGGAGCGCCGAGCCCCTTTGTGACCTGGCAGTTTACCGAGGGGGAAAACGGCCATCGGGATTACTACTGGGGCCGCTATGGAACCAGTCAGGCGTGGGCGCAGAGGGACTTTGACCGCCGGGTGGACGACTATCAGTAGCTTTACCATGCGGCGGTCAAGCATACCGAGCTGGGACCGGAGGGCGTTTACCGCTATTATTCCACCCAGCGGCTCGTGGACATAGGCACCTACCCGAAGCTGCCGGATAACCAGCCTCTTTCCATCGTCAACTACGATGATGACAGGCGGCGTCCTGTGGCAGACGGCAGGCTGATGGCATGGGGCGAACTGACCTACGCAAAGCCGCTGACCGAAAAGCAGATGGAGGATTATGAGCTGAAACCAGCACCGGGCAATCCTGACCGGGTGCGCCCATCCATTACTGCCCGGCTCAAAGATGGAACCAGAGGGCAGGAACCCCCGAAGGAGCCCGGCCAGAAGCGGAGCCATAAAAACCATGAGGAACGATAAAGGAGGATCGCCATGCACGAAAAAGACAACTATCTGAAAACCGCCGAGCTCTCCACAGAGCAGAACTGCAACATGATCGACGGCGTACCCAACAACACGCCCATCCCACCCACGCCCCCGGAGCTGGACGCAAAGCCGCTGGACAAGGTAAAAGAGCCCAAAGAGCGCCGGAAAGGCCGGGAGCTGGAACGCTGATGGAGAACCGCAAGCGGAATGTCCATCTGCACGTCATGGTAACGTCGGACGAGCTGGCAGCCATCCATGAACGGATGGCTGAGGTGGGCATTTCCAACGCCGGGGCTTATGTACGGAAAATGGCTCTGAATGGGTATATCCTGCACATCGACCTTGCACCTGTAAAAGAGCTGATCTCTCTGCAACGGCGCTGTTCCAACAATCTCAATCAGGTCGCCGTACACGCACATACCTATGGTGTGTACCCGGAGGAAATCGACGGATTGAAGCGGGACTATGAAAAGTTATGGGGCGAGGTGTCAAAGGTGCTGCGGGAGCTCTCCGAGCTGGTGGCAAAGTGAGACGAGGGCGGCAGGCTTCCGTTGTGGGGCTTGCCGCCCTGCTCTTTTTTTACCACTTCGGGCCAGCATGACCCGAAGCCCGTCATAAAAAATTCAGATTTTCAAGATTGTAGAACCAGCTCTATAATGATATAATAATTCAAGAAGGGAGGCTGATACCATGCTGAAAATGGTTATTCGCATGAATGATGATAAAATCACAGCCGAAAATAAGTACCGGCTGGATGGCATTTACAACACAATCAATCATACATTCCAAACCGTGGGCCTTCCCCGTATGGAGGATGGTTCCGGCGCTTTGGTATTCCGTGACTGCGGCAGAGCGAGGGATTTTAGTCTGTTCGGCCGGATCGTCAATACCTTGAAGCGGCAGACATGGTTTATGGATAATGTTTCTGTGTGGCGTCTTTGTGACAGTGACGATTCTGACAGTCCAGATGATTTCAATGAAGAAGATCTGTTGACCCACTATCAGGAAAAAACAGCAATGAGGGCTTGAGTTTTGGAGAGAAAATATTTCAAAGCCTTAAATTTTGATCTGGACACCCATCAATTAAAAGAGCATTACCCCGGAGCCAATTACCGACAGGCGTATGACGACTTGCGCCGGTTCTTCAAACGGCATCGTTTTTCTCACCGTCAAGGCTCCGGCTACATATCGGATGATAAGCTGGCAACTGCTGATATATACGATTTGATGGATGAATTAAGCAGACAGTTTCCGTGGATTGGAATATGCGTGAATAAAATTGATGTGACCAACGTGGGACGGCAGCACGATTTGACAGAGCTCTTGAAACCAGCAGAGGATATTGTTATCGACACTTCGCTGCTAACAGTTCCCGATTGCCCGCAGCAGGAAACAGAATAACAGAAATTCGGCAGGACATGAATGTGTCCTGCCGAATTTCTGTTTTCGGGCCATACTGGCCCGAAGGTTTGGGACAGGATTTACTAATCTTTCGCAACATTTATGTCCCCGGGCAGGCATGATAAAATAGGGGTAGGAAGGATAGATAAAGGAGGTTTTGAAGATGAAGATACTGCTGAAAATATTGGTTGCTCCCTTTGCTTTGGCGTTGTCCCTTCTGGCGGCTCTGCTGGTATTCCTGTTTGATATTTGTGCCGTCCTGCTGACGATTGCCTCTGTGATCCTGGCGGTGCTGGGTGTCGCTCTTTTTTTCACGCCGACGCCCATAGGCGGGATTGTATTTCTGTTTCTTGCCTTCCTTCTTTCGCCGTATGGACTGCAAGCGGCGGCGGGCTCCCTTCTTTGGGCGCTGGACGGAGGCAAATCCGCTCTGTACCGGTTTCTGGCAAGTTAAGCAGCCTCGGGCCATACTGACCCGAAGTCGGGGCGGTCTGAATGGGTCGCCCTTTTCTCATGGAAAGGAGGGATGATTTTTGGCTACCACAACTTTGTTGCAGCGCCATGCGGGCGAAGGCGAAACGATTGCTGAGGCTATCCGGGATTGTCTGGACTATGGCAAGGACCCGGAGAAAACAGAAAGCGGAAAGTATATCTCCGCTTATGAATGTGATCCGGCCACCGTGGCGGACGAGTTCCTTTTGGCAAAAGCCAGCTATGCCGCTATGACGGGCCAGGAACAGAAAAAAGAAAATGATGTGCTGTGCTATCAGATACGACAATCCTTCTATCCGGGCGAGATCACCCCGAAGGAGGCGAACCGTATCGGCTATGAGCTGGCTATGCGCTGGACGAAGGGGCGGCACGCTTTTATCGTTACCACGCATACTGACAAGCAGCACATCCATTGTCACATTTATTACAACTCCACCACCCTTGACTGTACCCGGAAATTCCGAAACTTTTGGGGTTCCAGCTTTGCCCTCCGTCGGCTCTCTGACAGGCTGTGTCTTGAAAACGGGCTGTCCATTGTGGAGAACCCGAAGCCCCGGAGCAAGAGTAAGTATCGGAATTATGGAGAATGGCAGAAAGAACGAAAAGGGCCGCTTTCTTATCAGGACAGGCTGCGCCTTACCATTGATACTGTACTGGCGGAACGCCCCGCCGATCTGGATGAATTTCTTGTTCTGATGAAACGGGCCGGATATGAAGTCAAGAAGGTTCGGGGCGGCGGTATCACTTTCCGGCTGACCGGGCAAGGGCAGGAACGCTTCACCCGTCTGCGTGCCTCCACGCTGGGGGACGGCTACGACTTGCAAGATGTTCTGGCCGCCATTGAGGGCAAAGAAAAACGCCCCGGGCACTCGGAGCGGAAAATCAGTCTGGCGGTGGATATTCAAGCGAAGCTGGCTGCCGGTAAGGGGCCGGGATATGAACGCTGGGCGAAGGTATTTAACATTAAGCAGATGGCTGCTGCCCTTGCTTATATACAGGACAATGGCCTGACCGATTATGAGCAGTTGGCGCAGAAGGCCACCGAGGCGGCAGACCGTTTCCATGCCATTTCCGAGCAGATCAAGCAGACAGAACAGGCCATGAAAACCAATGCCGGGCTAAAGGCCGCAACGGTTCAGTATGCCAAAACCCGTCCGATCTTTGAGCAGTATAAGGCGACGAAGTACAGCCGGAAATTTCTTGCGGAGCATGAGGCCGACCTTGAACTGTACCGGGCTGCACAAGCGGAAATGCGCTCTCTGCTGGGCGGGGCAAAGCTCCCCAAAATGGATGTGCTGAAGGAAGAAGGCCGCAAGCTCACAGCAAGGAAAAAACAGCTCTATGGAGAATACCAAAAGGCACGACGGGATATGCAGGAGATTGTCACGATCAAGGCGAACATTGACACTCTGATGGGCTACACCGAGCCGGGCAGAAAGCATGAAAAGGAGCGTTGAGATTATGAAAACAAGGAGCAAAGCGACGCTGACACTTCGGGCCATGTTGGCCCGAAGATACGGGTTTGGGGCGAGCCCCAACAAGCCGCCTTTGTGCCACTTGTGGCCACACAGGCATTGCTTGCCACTTAGCGGCAGCCCTTAAAATGGCGCAAAAAACAGAGGCCCTTATTCTGGAACCTCCGTTTCTCTGGCTTTCTTAATGCCTTCGGCTGTGGCTTCTATCACGACAAGCTCTTTTTCATTCATGGAGTTTAGAAGTACATCAATGTGCTTTCTGCAAGAGCTTGGCCTTGCCCCTCCGTCCGCATGAATAAACTGGTCAACTGAAACGTCAAACATAGTAATGAGTTTAACAAAAAGGTCGAAGCTGGGATATTGACCTTTGTTCTCAATATTCATAATGGTACGGGAGTCACGGTCTACTAATTCCGCAACATAGGCTTGTGTCCAACCCTTTTCTTCTCTGGCTCGTTTGAGAGCTGCCCCGAGGCCGTGAAAGTCAAACCTTCTTTCATCTTGGTTCATTCTCATATCACCCTATATCATTGTACATTTCGGGTTGGATTATGAGAATGTAATGAAATTTTACATAAAGTAGTAGTTCATTTCATCAATGTGCAGCCTCCAACTTGTACTATTCGAGATAAAGAACTATAATGTATTCTGTGGAGGTGCAAAATGGACTATATGACATTGAAAGAGACCGCCGAAAAGTGGGGCGTGACACCTCGTAGGGTAAAGTATTATTGTGCCGGAGGGCGTATCCCCGGCGCTGTGAAAATGGCCGGTGTTTGGCTGATTCCTAAAACTGCGGAGAAGCCGCTTGATGGCCGGACAAAACAAGGAAAGGAATTAAAAAATGAATAGAATATTACTATTGGAGGATGATGTTAGTCTGATAGATGGCTTGGTCTACTCTTTGAAAAAGAATGAATTTGATGTTGAAGTTGCCCGTACTGTATCTGAAGCAAAACAATACTTATCCAAACTCGACAGATACGATTTGTTGATTTTGGATGTCACCCTGCCAGATGGAACTGGATTTGATGTATGTGAAACAGTACGAAAAGAAAATCAGAAAGTCCCGATTATATTCCTGACCGCATCGGATGAAGAAGTCAACATAATCCGTGGGTTAGATAGCGGCGGGGACGATTATATCACCAAGCCTTTCAAGCTGGGGGAATTGTGTTCCCGTATCCGGGCGCTGCTGCGTCGGGCCGGAGTTTCCAAAAGCGAAAAAAACACTTCTATGGAATGTGGCGACATTACCATTGATCTGTTGGGTAGCCGTGCAACCTTAAAGGGAAAAGCATTGGATTTGACAAGCGCTGAATATCGTTTGCTTTGCCTGCTGGTAAGAAATGCAAATCGCGTTGTGACAAGGGACATCATTCTAAATGAGCTGTGGGATGATACAGGAAATTTTGTTGATGATAACACCCTGTCCGTCTATGTACGGCGGCTTCGTGAAAAAGTGGAAACCGATCCGTCCCATCCAGAACACCTTATAACCATCCGGGGATTTGGCTACCAATGGAAAGAGGTGTCTGTATGAGCTTGTACCAAGATAGACAGATTAAAGGCTTCCTGATATTTTTAATTTTGTTTTCCCTGTTGTTTGTAGGTACAGGAGCCGTTTTGACTATTTATCAGGTGAACGATGTGGAAGTCCTATGGCTCAAACACGATGAAGCGGTTTCGTCCTCACTTTTGGAACAGGGTGTTTCTAAAGAAGTGATAGCAGTTGCCTTTACTAATACGAACATTAGTGAAAATGGCAGGTCATTATTAACGGCTGCGGGTTTGGGAAAACAGGCAGAAAGCAGTATGCGGCCTTTTTTTAATCAATTTCAGCGTTCCGCTTTCTTCATCATGCTATGCACTGTGTTATTTTTTCTCTTTGTGCTTACCATAGGAGTATTCGTTTTTTTCTGGAAAAGGAAGCGATTGTACCAACAGGCCGACAAAATATTATCAAATTACATCAACGGGGATTACTCTTCTCATTTGCCACAGAATTACGAGGGTGCAATCTATCAAGTGTTTTCTTCGATAGAACAGCTTGCAACTATGCTCCAATCCAAAAACGAAACAGAGCGTAAAGCAAAAGAGTTTTTGAAAGACACCATATCCGATATATCTCACCAGCTCAAAACGCCTCTGGCAGCCCTCGCTATGTATCAGGAGATCATTGAAAGTGAGCCAGAAAATGCAGAAACGGTCAAACAGTTTGCGGCGAAGATGGGTATTTCTCTAAAGCGTATGGAGCAGTTAATCTTATCCATGTTGAAGATAACCCGACTGGATACGGGAAACATCATTTTTGAGAAAAAAAGTTGCCGTGTGTCCGAGCTGATAGCTCATTCAGTCAATGACCTAACCACAAGGGCTAAAAGCGAAAGCAAGCAGATTCAGATAGATGGCGATGGTGAACAGCAGCTTATTTGTGACATGGAATGGACAGGCGAAGCGATTGGAAACGTTGTAAAAAATGCGCTGGATCACACACAAGCTGGCGGCATTGTCTATATTACATGGGATCGCACTCCTGCCGTGTTTCGTATTTTTATTTCTGATAATGGTAACGGTATAGCCCCGGAAGATATTCATCATATCTTCAAACGCTTTTATCGCAGCAAACATTCTCTTGATACACAAGGAATTGGACTGGGGCTTCCCCTCGCCAAGTCCATTATTGAGGGGCAAGGCGGTGTTATCTCCGTACAAAGCGAAGCTGGAAAAGGTACGCGGTTTACACTTTCTTTCCTTACGGAACTGTAAGGTCAAATTCATCTGCTTGTAAGCTGCTTTTGCTATCCTTTTGAGAAAGGAGGTACTGATGACTATGGAAATATTGAAAGTACAAGATTTATGTAAAACTTATGGAAAGGGTGAGGCGAAAGTCGAAGCGTTGAAGAAGGTTTCCTTCTCTCTGGATAAAGGCGAATTTGCTGCCGTTGTGGGTGAATCCGGTTCTGGCAAAAGCACATTACTGAACTGTATTGGAGCTTTGGATACCCCTACCTCCGGCCACATTTGGGTTGATGAACAAGACCTGTTTTCCATGAAAGAGGAACAGCGCACGATTTTCCGCCGTCGTAATATCGGCTTTATCTTCCAATCCTTTCAGTTGGTTTCCGAGCTGAATGTGGAGCAGAATATCATGTTTCCGCTTCTTTTGGACTATCGCAAACCAGACCCGGCAGCAGTAGAAGAAATTTTGGAACTCTTGGGCCTTACCGAGCGTCGGCATCACCTGCCGAGCCAACTATCCGGCGGACAGCAGCAGCGTGTTGCCATTGGTCGGGCGTTAATCACAAAGCCCAAACTGATTCTGGCGGATGAACCTACTGGCAATCTGGACAGCAAGAATAGTCAGGATGTTATTACCTTGCTTACACAGGCTTCCCGCCGCTATCAGCAAACAATCCTGATGATTACCCACAATAAGAATTTGACTGCATCCGTTGATCGGGTGTTTCGGGTATCAGATGGCGTTTTGACGGATTTGGGAGGAAAAACAAATGAAGCATTATCTTGACCTTGTTCCCATATCCGCAAAAATCCACAAGAAGCAAAGCAGAATGTCTATTTTTTGCATTGTGCTGGCTGTGTTTCTGGTTACAACTATTTTTGGAATGGCAGATATGTTCATCCGCAGCCAGATTTTGCAGGCACAGCAGGAGTCTGGGAATTGGCATATTGCCATTCGGAATATCAGTAATGAGAAAGCTGCAATTATCGCTTCACGGCCTGATATAGAAGTGTTTTCACCGTATGGCGTTCTCAATTATCGTGGAAATTTAGGCTATACTTTGGGTGGAAAAAATGTAGCGATATGCGGTTGTGATGAAAGATATATAACTGAAATCTGGACTGACCAACTTGAAGAAGGTGTTTTTCCACAGACAAGTAATGAAGCGTTGGTGACTGAAAATGCAAAGCAGATAATGGGTGTTGCGATTGGTGATCCCATTGCCGTAGAAACTCCTGATGGCGACAAACTGAATTTTACCATATCAGGATTTATGAATAATACCGCCTCGATAATGAGTGGCGACTCCTACGGCATCATTTTGAACACAGAGGATTACTGCACTATTTATCCGAATGTATCAGACGGGGAACCGAATGATTACGGCATTATGTTTTACGCTCAATTTGCAAACACAAGAAATATACAAGGGAAAATTGCTGATTTGAAAGAACAATGCAATTTATCGGATGAACAAATATCTTCCAACAATAATCTGCTTGGATTGCTTGGACAAAGCCGTGTTCCCTTTTTATTACAGGTTTATTTGGCCGCGGCAGTATTGTTTGTGCTGGTAATGTTAGCTGGTATTATGATGATTGCAAGCAGCCTTAACAGCAATGTAGCCCAGCGTACAGAATTTTTCGGCCTTATGCGCTGTATCGGTGCAACACCAAAACAGGTTATGCGCTTAGTACGGAAAGAGGCGCTTAGTTGGTGCCGTTTGGCGATCCCTGTGGGTATTTCCATCGGTGTAGTTGTCATTTGGGTCTTATGCGCGATTTTGCGTTTCCTAAGTCCGGAATTTTTCAAAGCGATGCCTACATTCGGATTTAGCGTACCAAGTATTCTTGCAGGAATCGTTGTGGGCTTGGTAACAGTTTTGTTCGCTGCCTATTCTCCGGCAAAGAAAGCAGCAAAAGTATCTCCGCTGGCAGCGGTGTCCGGTAATGCAAACGACTTGGAGCCTGCAAGAAATGCCGCTAATACACAACTGCTTAAGATTGATACAGCACTTGGAATTTATCACGCAAAAGCAAATCGGAAAAATCTGTTTTTGATGACAAGCTCATTTGCTCTCAGTATTATCCTTTTCCTTTCATTCTCTGTAACAGTTGAGTTCATGCAGCATACCTTAACACCGCTCCAACCTTGGACAGCAGATCTATCTATCATAAGTCCCGATAACTCCTGTGCTATTGACAAAACAGAACTCGATAGTCTAAAGGAAAATCCTGTTGTGGATTTAGCGTATGGAAGAAAATTTGCATACGAGGTTCCGTCTGTCACAAACGGTATTGAAAAAAAGATGGATTTAATCTCTTATGAGCAGTATCAATTTGATTGGGCAAGGGACTATTTATTAGAGGGTTCTCTGGAATCTGTGCAAACTGATTTAGGGACGGGCTTAATTGTTTATAATTCGCAGAACACAATACAAACAGGCGATACGGTATCCCTGAATATAGACGGACAAAGTGAAGAAATTCAAATTGTTGGAATATTGTCCAACTGTCCGTTTTACAGTGCCGCCGATGTTGGAACAATTATTTGTTCAGAGGATACATTTGAACAAATTACTGGCGAGTCGAAATATACGGTTATTGATGTGCAGTTAGTGAAAGGCGCAACAGACGAAGAGGTTTATGTGATCCGCCAAATGGTAGATTCATCATTTACTTTCGCTGATGAACGCATGGGTAACAGCAGTACCATGGGAACTTACTATTGTTTTTGGCTGTTCATCTATGGATTCCTCGTCCTAATTGCAATGATTACAATTTTTAACATAATCAATAGTATTTTCATGAGTGTGTCTGCACGGTTGAAACAGTATGGCGCTTTCCGCGCCATCGGCGTTAGCATGGGACAGCTAAGTAAAATGATCGTTGCAGAAGCCTTCACCTATACCATAATCGGCGGTGTAGTTGGTACGGTGTTGGGACTGTTTTGTAATAAGCTATTGTTTGGAATGTTGATAAGTTATAGATGGGGGGATGCTTGGACTCCTCCATTACCAGAGGTAGCCGTTATTCTGTTGATTGTTGTAATCTCTATAATTTTGGCTGTGCAAGGGCCAATCAAGAGAATACGCAATATGTCCATTGTTGATACAATCAGCGCACAATAAATTCAAATCATATATAAGCAGGTGGGTTTTTAATTAAGCCCGCCTGCTGTTATTGAGCTTACAGTTTCGTAAGTCAAAATTCACCTGTTTGTAAGCTGGAACTATTATGATTAAAACAGAAATTGAAAATACATATCTGCCGGACGACGGCAAAAGAAAAAAAGCCGTCGTACAGCAGACACATTTACACGCCTATGGAGCGGCGGCTTTGATTTTCAGAGCCGCCGTTTCTTTTCGTCTATCCCTAAACCAACGACGACCTAACACCGTGTAAATCCACGGCGGCATATAGGAGGATTGCCGCCGTGTCTATTTTTGTCTTTTTTCACAGTACCCATGACCTACATCAGTTAAAAAAAGCATAGCTCCCCCTCCGGGTTATTCCGGCTATGTATGCGAAATTTGTTGGAACCTTAACTATTATGTCATTTCACGCGTCCGTGTGGCTTCATGCCGCCCGGGCGCTTTTGCGTTCTTATGGGGCGGCTTCGGGTCATGTTGGCCCGAAGCCATTCCCCGGTGCCGCTCCCCGCCGCCTTCGTTTCGGTCACTCGTCAACCAACAACCGAAACGGAGGTCAATATGGCTATTATCAATTTGCGGGACTATTACCCATTCTATACATCGGATTGCTTCATGGAAGTATCGGAAGAAGTTGCAGAAATGTTCAAAGAGTTTGATCGTAAAGAGGCTGCCTACCGGCTGCGTACATACCGCCACAAAGCCTACTATTCCCTTGATCGGGATGACGGGCTGGAGCATGAAGCTGTCTTTGTCGCCTTATCTCCCCATGAACTGTATGAGCGGAAAGTGACCATGCAGGAGCTTCATGCGGCGATTGCCAGTCTGCCGGACAAACAGGCAAAACGGATTTACGCTCATTTCATTCTCGGCATGACCAAACAGGATATTGCCCGGGCAGAGGGTGTCCATGAAAAAGTGGTTCGTGTCGCAATCGAGCGAGGTCTGCGGCGCTTAGAAAAAATTTTGAAAAATTCTTTGTAAGGCGTACCGATTTAGGCCGGAAAATGAAATGGCTTATGAGAGGCAAAACACTTCGGGTCACAATGGCCCGAGGTTCAGACAAGCCTCATGCAGATTGAAAATTGAATAAAAAGACACCCGGATACGAAGGGAAACGCGCTGTGTGACAGACCCGCCATGACCTCGGATTTCAGAGAATACAGTCTTTGTAAAACTGAGCGAGCGAACAGGTCCATGCCATAGGTGGGGCAAGGCTGGCTCCACCGGAACAGGCGCAGAACCCGGATACTTGCGTTTAGTCACAGTCCGAGCGTTGAAGCGGTCTTGCAAGCCGTAAGCCGTCGCAGGCAATGAGAACGCCTTGCCATCAGAATGGGGAGAGTTGAAATACTATGGGGCATGAAGCCTATGCCCGTCCGGTGTGTCTGAAATGAAGTGAAAACCTATGGGGAGCCCCCGGCAATGCTGTCTGATGATAGGCCAACCGATCCGGCGTGGCTCCCCATCTTTTCAAAAAAGGAGCACTTTATGGGAAATGCGTTTGGAATGATCCCCGGCTTGGAACCGGACGAATGGAGCAATGACGCCTGCCGTGGTTATGTCATTATGGCAATGGAGAACTGCGGATTTTCAAAGAAGGATATACGGCGTGTTGTGGGGCAGCTTTATGAAGTATTCGACCTCAACAGCGTGGAGGACGCCAAAGAAAAGTACCTTTCCAGTCCTTACTGACCTCGGGCCACATTGACCCGAAGTGGAGAAAGCTCAAAGGGCGGCACCTGCTGGGTGCCGTCTTTTGACATTTCCCCACGGGACAAGTGGGAAAGGCTGGCATATACACGCACTTTCGCAAAGGAGGTTTTCAATGACGCAAGCTGTCACTTATGAACGAGAAACAAAGTCTGTCGCATTTCAAGGGAAGATCATTGTGCTGGAAAGCCTCACGCCGGTACTTCCCCCGAAGGAGAAAGAACAGCGCAAAAAAGAAATTGAGCGTTGTCTTTACGAGGTGTTCAGCAAATATGGAGACAGATTTCCCTAATCATTCGCAACATTGTTGTCCGGGGCTGCTGATGGTATAATATAGTTGTAAGGTTGGTAGCTCCATTCCAACAAGGAAAGGAGCCCAATATGGAATTTATCAGAGAAGATTGTATTTACGCAAGACAGTCAGTAGACCGCAAGGACAGTATCAGCATTGAAAGTCAGATCGACTTTTGCAAGTATGAATTGAAAGGCGGGAGCTGCCAGGTATTCAAGGACAAAGGCTATTCCGGTAAGAACACGGACAGGCCGGAGTTTCAAAAGCTGCTGGGCGAAATCCGCAAGGGAAAGGTTCGGCGGGTCATCGTGTACAAGCTGGACCGTATAAGCCGCTCTATTCTGGACTTTGCAACGATGATGGAGCTGTTTCAAGAGTATGATGTGGAGTTTGTATCATCCACAGAAAAGTTTGATACTTCGACCCCGATGGGTCGGGCCATGCTGAATATCTGCATTGTATTCGCCCAGCTTGAACGTGAGACAATTCAGAAGCGTGTCACAGACGCCTACTATTCCCGGTGTCTGAAAGGCTTCCACATGAGCGGACAGGCACCATACGGTTATCAGTTAGAGCCTACTGTGGTAGAGGGTATCCGCACAAAGAAAATGGTTGCCGACCCCATAGCCGCCGACCATGTACGGCTGATGTTTGAAATGTACGCTGAACCGGAAACCTCCTTCGGAGATATTACCCGATACTTCGAGGAACAGGGTATCAAGATTTACGAGAAGTCAATGGTTCGGAGTTTTCTTTCCCAGCTTTTGCGAAACCCCGTTTATGCACAGGCCGACTTGGAGCTGTACGAATTTTTCAAGAGTCAGGGTGCAGCGATTGTCAATGACGCTTCTGACTTTGCCGGAACAAACGGCTGCTATCTCTATCAGGGGCGGGATGTGAAGGAGGACAAGGATAGGTGCTTAAAAGACCAGATACTTGTTATCGCTCCCCATGAAGCACTCATTTCCTCTGACACATGGCTGAAATGCCGGAAAAAACTTATGGCAAATACCACCTTCCAGCAGGGACGGAAACCGAAGAACACTTGGCTGGCTGGAAAAATCAAATGCGGGCATTGTGGGTATGCTCTGAAAGCCACCCATGTACCAAACAGCACCGGGTATTTCCGCTGTACCAAACGGACGGAAAACAAAGGCTGTCCGGGCTGCGGGAAAATCCGCAAAGAAGAATTTGAGCAATTCATTTTCTCGGCCATGCAGGAGAAGTTCAAAGACTTTCAGATACTCCACGGCAGAGAGGAAAAAGTCAATCCGAAACTGACCGCCTATCAAGTGGAGCTGGTACAAGTGGAGGCAGAAATTGAAAAGCTGCTGGATACGCTGACCGGAGCCAATGCGACCTTGCTTGCCTACGCCAACAAAAAAATTGAAGAACTGGACACCCGACGCCAGACCATTTCAAAGGCAATCGCTGAATTGAGCGTTGAAACCATATCTCCCCAGCAGATAAAGAAGTTATCCTATTATCTCGACAACTGGAAGAGCATAGATTTTGACGACAAAAGAAAAGCCGCCGATGGTTTGATCTCTACGATCAAGGCCACCAGCGACCGTGTTCAGATAGAGTGGAAAATCTGACATTTCCGCTCTATCGCCCCTCATTTCTATTTTATCTTGTTTGTACCCCTTGTACACTGATGTTTCTTTTATAGATTACAGGCATGCCATAACTCTGCCTGTTTTTATGTATAGTCTATTTTATTATACAATTTTTCCTGCTGCGAAACACAGCAAAATTGATAGAAAAAACAGCATTTCTGATATTATTTTTACCTCTGCCAGCCATATTATATGCATTTTCTCTTATGGCTTTTACCTCTTGCCTTTTCACAGCAAATTTACAAATGTAAACTTTTATTATTTTATAGTTGACATTTTGCAGAAAGCTAATTATAATGGTGTACATACGAAATATGCATTTTTTGTATGCAAAATTATTTACAGGAAATGCAAAAATATTAAAAATAGGAGAATGAATCATCATGAATGAACCAACTATGCAGCCCAAAGCAAGCTTATCCTCCAAACAAGGATTATCTGTACGCCAGATTGCTACCATTGGCATTATGTCTGCTGTCACCTGTATCCTGGCGCCATTTTCCGTGCCCATCGGGCCTGTGCCTATTTCCCTGACAAACCTTGCCATTTATTTTGCACTTTACATACTCGGCATGAAGGACGGCACCATCAGCTATCTAGTCTATCTGCTGATAGGATTAGTTGGCGTTCCCGTTTTCTCAGGCTTTACCAGCGGCCCAGAGAAACTGTTTGGGCCTACTGGCGGCTATTTGATTGGTTTTATCCCCATGGCTCTTTTGGCTGGTTTTATCATTGATAAGTTTACCTCCAAGCGTATCCTCTGCCTGGCTGGAATGGTTGCTGGGACAATCATCTGCTATGGGCTGGGAACCGCTTGGCTGGCATATCAGGCAGGCCTGAGCCTGAAGGCTGCGCTTTTTGCAGGGGTAATTCCCTTTATCCCAGGCGACTTGGCAAAAATAGCTCTTGCCCTGCTCATCGGCCCTAAGATCCGGGCACAGCTTATACGAGCCAACCTGAGATAAGGATAGGTTACAGCCAAAAATCCGCACATGGGGAAAGCAAAAAATATAAGAGAAACACAAAAATAAAGAATATTCCAATTATAGATTGACTTCCTTGCCAAAATATGCTAGAATATCCCTCGTCCGTAAGCAAAAAGCACGGACAGATACAGTGGGATATTAGCTCAGTTGGTAGAGCACTTGACTTTTAATCAAGTTGTCCGGGGTTCGAATCCCCGATGTCTCATGATATTTTTAGGTGGGAACCCTTCGTTTTCAAGGGTTCCCATTGTTTTATGCACAAAAGCATTTTGATTACACTTAATTACATTTTCTGGATGGCTGCCTGATTATATTTTTATCCGGCAGTATTTTCGGAGTTCGGTTTTCCGGCTGACACGTTCTTAACCGCATAAAGTGCTTTCTCAAATAATTCCTGTGTTTCAGCCTCTCCTTAGCGATTAAACAGTAGTTGCCGTAGGTGGTTTTGCTGACTTGCTGGCGACTGTGCACATAATCTGCTTTATGTTGATTTTATAGCCAAGGACATTTCAATAGAGATGTATTGAAATACTCCTTTTCCCGTCTCATCGGAGTGTACCAACACGATGATTATCAGGGATGATAAGGAATATGCTGCCCTGAACGAAAAACTGGCCCTGTTTAATACGAAGTTCCGGGTAATCAACCCAGAACTGTCTGGCGCAGGGTGACCGTAAACCTCCATTTATAATTGCCTTGAAAAATGCTATTCAATCTGGATCTGCAGAGACAACGTGCCGAAGGATAAGCGGTTCAGCATCTCGTTTATCAAAATGTGCAATACCAGGAATTATGGAACATGCAGCCCCGTGAGGGAGAACTATGGTATGCTGGTCTTAGTAATCATCAGCCTTGGGGATAAGGTTTTCCATGAAATGAAAGAAATATGGCATGATGGAATTTTTACATACTGTCATGTACCCCCATAAGGAGAATTTTGGGGAAACAGTAAAAAAGCATATCAATTTTTGGATAATAAAGCACTTTGGAAGGAGGTTGACCATATGAGCGGACCGGGAATGAGCATTCGGGAGGAATGTCTGAAAGAAGTAAGAGCGAAGGGAAGAGCAGAGGGAAGAGCAGAGGAAATCATAGAAAGTGGGTATGATTTTGGCATGTCCGAGCAGGATATCCTTGCCAAGTTACAGAAGAAGCTTGCATTTTCTGTTGCCAGGGTAAATTTTAAGCGATCTTATAACTTCCCCACCAGCCTGAAAATCCCATAAGTAAATGACATCGAGCCGTAAACAGTAACGGCAGTCTCATTGACTTTTGCCAGATGCAGGAAAATTGGATTACAATATAATGGAAGGCATTTTATAATATGCCTATGGGGCAGACATGTTACAAGGTGATAACCTCCCTAATTTCACAAAAGAAGGGAGGTGGTGCAGATGGATACATACCAAATTTTAAGCCTGTTATTTTTAGGCGGTAACTTCCTGATTGCACTGCCTGCCTACATAAATAGGAACAACAAGCAAAAAAAATAAACTCACCTTGCAATCTTGGAGGATTGAGGTAGGTTTATTTTTTAATCTAATCTTAAGAGGCTAACCACTCTGTGGGCGGCTGCTCCTTTTCTATAAAATAACATTTCTGAATTTGGAAATCAACTGTATTTTAAGATTCTGGCAAAGTTTATACTGCAAAGGACTTGATTATACTTTATAATGGTGTACTGCAAAGGCCTTTCTTTCTGTATTTTTTAGGTGTTCCTATGGTTCGGATCCCTGTTGTCTCATGGTAGAAGGTCTTTAAAACAGGCATTTCTAAGAGAAAAACAATCCAATGGATTTATCATATGTATCATGGGAATCCCTCATTTATTATAGTAAATTTTTCGTTACAATTCATGGCCAATGTCAGTAACTTAAGGGATGCCACAGACCGGGAGAAACGTATGTTAGAAATTTTAATGACTGGCGTCAGAAGTGACTAAGCGTCCGTCAGGGCGGAGCCAAGGCTTTTTTACAGGAATCTTACTTAGGCTCTATGCAGAATCAAACCAGACACTTAGTGAAACCACATTGTTTCCTGGGCAGCGCCATTAACTGGAAGACAGGAATCAATTTTCCACCTTACAGCCTTGCAAAACGTAGTCAGGGAGCTCCAGACGCTCCCTGACGGCCGCTTATCCATCCCCGCCCCCAGACAACCGCTCATCCATCCCGCCCCCTGTCTGTCAATCCCTTAAGTTACTGACATTGATTCATGGCTCAGGAATGCGCATTCTGTGAAAACATGATTCAGGAGTGAGAGACGATTTTTGCACAGCAAAACTTTAAATATCGCCCCGAATTGTTGCTATGAGCGGCTCCCAGGCCATGAATAATAACAATTTTTCAAAGCTTATTGAAGTTTCTTATATTTTTGTTTGACAGAACAACTGTGTTCTGTTATAATGCATCTACTTTTATAGAGGTGATAAAAATGATACGCCTAAAAATATCAGAAAAACTGAAACTTGCCAGAGAAGGAATATTATATTTTACGAACTCTCAAAAATGGAAAATCTGCCAAAATTAAATTTACAACCATGAATGATTTTTTAAATGGCTGAAAATGATGTTGATAAACTACTAATATTGATATTTGAGTATGGAAATATTTAACCACCCGCCCCCCAAAGAATACCCCAGCCTCTTGTGGATTGTCCGTTGGCAGGAATGCGCTGAACTGCGCATTCCATGAGAACATGATTCAGAAGTGAGGCTGTGTCCGGATTGCAAAATTTCTCTAAATATAAGCCTGCATTCACACAAAACTAAAAAATTCACAAAATCAGGAGATACCATGGATCATAACACACGAAGCGAAAAACCTCTGCACAATAGCCCCAATGCACAACAGCAGAACCCGGAATATTTCCATAGCCACTCACATAAGGACACGCCTTCCCCTAGCCATCCACAGAGCCATAGCCACTCGCATGGGAAAACGCCTTCCCCTGGACATCCGCATACCCACAGCCATCAGCAGACCCAGGCAGTCCTAAATCGGATGTCCAGGGCAATCGGCCATATGGAGGCTGTAAAACGTATGGTGGAAGATGGGCGGGACTGCAGCGAGGTTCTGATTCAGATCGCCGCTGTCCGATCCGCCATTAATAACATTGGGAAAATTATTTTAGAGGACCATATTTCCCATTGCATTGTAGACGCTGTGGAACATGGCGACCACCAGGCTCTGGATGACTTAAAAAAAGCCATAGAGACATTTATCAAATAAGAATTGCGGCATCAATATCCCCGGATAGTGTCGTTAGCATCCTCCTCCGTATTTTCAATCTTTCGGATTACTACATAATAGCTGTAACTTTCATTGACCTTTACCGCTACCCGGTCGCCTGCCTTACGGCCGAAGATCGCCTTTCCAATGGGGGATTCTGTGCTGATCATGTTTTTTATGGAATTTCCCCGGATGGAAGTTACCAGACGGAAAACCTGTTCCTCATCATCTTCCTCAAAATATACCGTCACAGTATTGTTGATCCCCACCTCGTCATCCTTTGAATCATCAGAAATAATCTCTGCTGTTTTCAGCATGCGCTCCAGATAGCGGATCCGGCTGTCATTTTTATTCTTATCTTTTTTTGCGGCATGGTACTCAAAATTTTCGCTCAGATCCCCATGCGCCCTGGCCTCTTTGACAGCTTCAATGGCTTCCTTACGGACAACCAGCTTCCGATACTCTATTTCCTCCTCTATTTTCTTGACATCACTTTTTGTCAACCGCTCTCTCATCATTTCCATCCTTTCCCACTTTGCAGCGGCTCTGATACCTTCACTGCCGCTCCATTTTTACAACCTGCCATCTCTTAGCCATGCAGCATTATCTTAATTTCAGCCGACTGTCACTCACTCGTACCATATTACATTATATGGAAAGCCGGCTGCTGCTGGCCCATACAGCATTACATCAACTGAAAGCTGGCTGTCACTGCTCATACGGCATTGCATTAATCCTAGAATATTCCGTGTTTATTATTTGCGTCAGCATAAGGTGATAGCTGGATGCTTATTGCTCCTGCATCAGCCCCCATGGCTCTCCCGGTTCCCACATTTCGGGCAAATATTCCCTTCCCGATAATTGTAACCGCAGCGGTAGCAGCATTTCACCTCATGCTTTTCCTTGGCCAAATAAGCAATGCTCCTGGACTCTGGCTTCTCTTGCAGATAAGAAACAAAACGGCTTAAAATTTCCCCAAAAACACGCAGCTCCTTTGTGGGGATTCCGCTTGGGATTTTCGTCTTAAGGCCATTTCCACGGTTAATATACAGTCCGCGGTTCAACAGCCCTGTATTCCCTTCCACACGCACTACGGAACGGATGGGGATGGCCTCACTGCTAAATGCACTGTTATAGAAAATATGGTCAGGGGTCAGTATAAAGCCCTCCCGCCCATTTTTTTTGCCAGAGGAGTCGCATACGATAATGGGGTATTCGTAACGATGGCGATCCCTGGCATAAGTATTCAGCGCCATGGCCACCAGCTCTGCCTCCTGCGAAGCCCAATCCCCCCGCATAATGCTGCGCACCTCATAATAGTGGATCCTCTTTGCATCTTTAATACGCGCCTGAACCTCATCCCGCAGCTTTTCCATCAGAAGGCCGCACTCATCCATCTTGATCTTAGTCAGCCGCTTGTCGATCATTTCCAATGTATTTGTTTTCAGCTCCGGCAAAAATGCGCCGCCTTCAATCTTCTCATATGCCTCTATCGCATCGTCAAAGGACAGCCCCATAATATCTGGGCATATATTATCAATGGCCTGTTCATCCAATAGGCGTATCTGATCCTCTACCTTTTGCTGGACAGGATCTATTTCTTCCTGGGAGAAGCCCCCCTCTTTTAGCTGCTGCAGCATTTGCATCAGGCCGCTTCGGTTACTCCTTCCAATCCGCCCGGCCATCCTGGCAAGTTCCTGCTGCCGCCCCTGCTTGCGCCATTCCTCCAGGCGGCTCTCATAGGCAGAAATATCTACGCCCTCATATTGGCTCAGCTTATCCCGAAATATTCGGTATTGCTTCTGATTCATTTCCAAAGGAAGGTTTGCCATCAACTGCTCGGCCTCTTGCTGTGCCTGGCTTTGCTTTAATCCTTGCAGGGAGGCCAATATTTCATCCTTCGCCTTTTGCGGGCATCCAGACTTGGCAACCTCCTCCATAGTGCGCACAATGGCCGCATAGGGCTTGCCCTGACAGCTCTGAGCCTTCTGCCTGGCAAGCTCTTCCTCCTTTTTTAATATGGCTTCCCGGATTTGGGCAAGAAACCCATTGCGCATACCTTCCTCCAAACGGGAATCTCTCTGCACCTGTTTTTCCAGCTCCTGAATCTGCCGCAGAGACATACGGTCTAATACCTTAATACGAGAGGCATATTTCTCCATCGCTGCCAAGGAAGCGGCGTCTGTACTTGTACCTTTCGCTGATTGCCCCTGGCCAGGGACATTGCCTGCGCCCCCGCCATTCCTCCCAGAGGCACGGCCTCCCTGAGCATCCCCTTGCAAAAGGACATCCGCAGAGCCTTTTTGTTGGCTCCCATATCCAGGAACATCACTTATGCCCTCCTTAAGATTCCCCTGGCCAGGGACGTCACCTGCACTTTCCTGGGCATTTCCTTGTAAAAGGGCATCTTTAGAATTTTCCTGTTGGGTTCTATGTACAAAGACATTTTTAGAATTTTCCTGCTGGGTTCTATGTACAAAGGCATCTTTAGCTCCCTTCTGCGCATCTCTTTTCCCTCCAAAACTTCTGGAGCCTTCACGCCCAGGAGCATTTCCAAAACCTTCATGCGCTCCCCCTGGCCCAGAGTGGCTTCCAGTTCCTTTTAAATCCTGCATATTTCCAGGCGCACCTTCAGGGGAGGCTGCATTTTTTTGCTTTTTCCGCCGCCGCAAGAGCTCTGCCAGCTTCCTGCGGTAAGGCTCTGCTTTTGCGAGGGGGAAAAATCCAGCCTCCAGCTTTTCATCCAATTCCTGCAATGCATCCTCTGGCATTTGCTCCATATCTGCACAGGCCTCTTCCAGCGTAGGGGATTTTTTTCCCTTGCCGCGCTCCGAAGCATATTCATTAAAATTGTAATTGGAAACCCTCGCGCCCCGGCTTCCCAGCAACTCACAGTAATCCTCATAAGCGTCACGGTCTTTACCAAATTTCAGCACATAGATATCACCTTCCCGCAGAAGCTTTTGCGGGCGCGGCGTATAATAGAGATTACAGCTGTCACAGGTATAGCTCCTTGCCAAAAATACTTTCCCTTCCTCAGTTTCAATGGGGAATTCCTTACCCTGGGGATACACGCACATATGCAGCTTTGCCTTACAAGAGGGGCACAGATAGCCTGTAACATAGAAATTATTCCCCAAACGGGAGGCCTTTTTTTCATAATCATTTACCTCTTCCTTTTGGAAGGAGGCCTGATCCATGTCCCAGCGCATATTATGCCATAGCCCCGCCTTCCGTTCCTGCTCTGCCTTCTCTGTGTCTTCCTTGGGCTCCTGCGCCTTCCGTTTCCCTTCCTCTATGGCTGCCTGCACCACTTCTTCATAAGTAATCTGTATCTTATCCTTATAAAACCGAAAATGATCCTTCCGATAATCCGGATGGATCTTTAAATCCTTTAAAACAGTGCAAAAAAGCCCATTGAGCTGGGTGTCGTCCTGATCTACCTTAAGCCCTTTGATCATTCCCCATTTCCCAAATGCATACAGGCTCATATTCAGGACATTGGCCAATATCTCATTCCCTTCTATTGGCTCCATATCTTCTTCCTGGTCTGGCAGCTCAATAATATTTGTGGCTACCTTTCGGTTTTCAAAATTTAGCACCAATGAACGGACCCTTCCTGACAGGATCAGAAAATGGTTTAGGACTACAAAATTCCCTTTCCATTCCACCTTTGCCCCCATGGTAGCGATCATGCGGGTAAATACATTTTTCAATTCATTGTTTGCCTTTAACATTAACATAAGCAATACCTCGCAATAAAAGCAAAGGGCACAAAGCCCTTCGCTTACAAATACCAACCTGGTTTATGCAATGATAAGCCTAATCATAGTGGTTCAAGATAAACATCCTTTCAAAATAGCCACGCCCTTTGCAGGCAATACCACCCTTTCCCCTTTCTGGTACTCCTTGCCTGTCAGAAGATCCTGGGCGGATTCCTCAACATTCACCTGCACCCTATCTTCCTCATGGTTGAGCAGGAACAGGTATTGCTCCTGGCCACGCACCCGCTTAACGGCCTCTACACCCTTTGGTGTTTTGAGCACAGGATAAATCTGCTGCTCAGTGCAGATATCTTCTAACAGCTTCTGATAGAATGCCTTATCCGAACGGGTACCCACGTAATATGCCTGCCCTCTCCCGAAGGAATTGCGGGTCAGCACAGGGGTGTTGGCATAGAAATCCTGCTGGTATTCCGCCAGGGACTCTGCACCTTCCAAATGCATAATATCACACAGGAGCTTTGCATCGTATTCCTGCCCCTGATAAAAGAAGGAATTCTTCTTATGCTCTGGCAAGGAATCAATCTCCTCTACCCAAATCCCCAGGATATCCCGGAGCCTCCCTGGATATCCTCCCAGGATAACCAGGTCGCTTTCATCCACATAGCCGCTGAAAAAGGTGGTGACAAAGGTGCCGCCATTCTCCACAAACACACGGATTCGCTCATCCACACCTGGCTTTGTCATATACATCACAGGGGCAATCACCAGCTTATACTTTGACAAATCCGCCTCTTCGGAAATCATATCCACAGGGATATTCTGGTTATGGAGGGCAGCATAGTAATTCAGCACCTCGTCATGGTATCTCAAGTCAACATTCGGGCCTGCGGAATATTCCACAGCCCACCAGTTTTCCCAGTCAAACAGGATGGCTGTTTCAGCCGGAACCGTAGAACCCAGGATTTCCCCGCCCAGCTTCTCCAATTCTGCGCCCAGCTCCGTGCATTCCCGGAATACCCTAGTGTTCTCATGGCCTGCATGGGAAATCACTGCGCCATGGTATTTCTCACAGGAGCCAATGCTGCGCTTCATCTGGAAGAACATCACTGCATCGGATCCATGAGCCACTGCCTGATAGCTCCACAGGCGCATTACTCCAGGCCGCTTCAAGGCATTAAAGGGCTGCCAATTCTGCTGGCTGGGAGTCTGCTCCATCAATACAAAAGGCTTATTATCCCCTACGCCCCGCATCAGGTCATGGTTCATCGCTGTTTTGCTGATGGAATCCTCATTGGATGGATAATTGTCCCAGGAAATAAAATCCATATATTTTCCCCATTTCATATAATCCAATGGCTTGTAAGCCCCCATAAGGTTTGTGGTCACAGGGATATTGGGCGTAATCTTCTTAACGGCGTCATATTCCAGCTGGAAGCACTCCATAATACTGTCTGAATTGAACCTGCGGTAATCAATGCTGATGGCCTGCGCTACTGTGCGGTCTTCGTCTATATGCTCACTGCGTTGGTCTGGCAGCACAATATCCTCCCAATCATAAATGGTATGGCCCCAAAATGAAGTGTTCCAAGCGCGGTTCAATTTCTCTAAAGTGCCATAGCGCTTCTGCAGCCATCCCCGAAATGCATTTTCACAATTCTCACAATAGCACTCCCCGCCATATTCATTGGAAATATGCCATGCCACAATATTGCCATAATCCTTATAGCGCTCTGCCAGCTTCTCTGCCAGCCTTACAGAGTATTTGCGGTAAACATCACTGTTAGGGCAGGAATTATGCCTTGCGCCGAATTTATGCTTTACCCCATGGAAATCTGTCCGTAACACCTCTGGGTATTTCCTTGCCATCCATGCCGGATGCGCTGCTGTGCTGGTGGCAAGGCACACCTTCATGCCATGCTTTTTTGCAAGCTCCATGATTTTGTCCAGCTTTTCAAAATTGTAAGTATCCTCTGAAGGCTGCAGAGCCGCCCAAGAAAATACATTCAAAGTCAGGATATCAATATGCGCCAGCTTTAGCAGCCGCATATCCTCCTCCCATGTTTCCTCTGGCCACTGCTCTGGGTTATAATCCCCGCCATAAGCAATTTTTTCATGATTCCAAACTTTTTCCCACATCGTCTGTTCCTCTCTTTCTATCGTTAAGATAATATTATTTTTCCAAATACCGCCTGAGCCATGTCTGGAAAATCATTACCATCCAATCCCAAACAGCCTGCCCGCCCAAAAAAACGCCTCCAGCCCATCGCTTCAGCCTCTATAAAATTTGCATAGAAAAACCACCCCCTGAACCATTAAAAATAAAAGGGTGGAATACGGTTATTCCGGCGCTTAAATATGCTATAGCCTATGCCAAAGAAACAACTTGCCAAACGGCTCCATGCCCAGAACCACTGGCTACTGTGTATTTTCAATATAGCACATCGTTATTGGAAATGCAATAGCGCCTAAATATTATTTTGGGCAGATATTTTGAAGCGTGTTTCTATTCATGGCCTGGAGGCACTCACAGAATGCACAGTTCCGCACATTACTGAATCATGAATAGTAACTGAAGCGTTGTCCCACCGCCTGTCTGTAAAATCACTTAAGCAAATTACATTGGCTATAAACAGTAACTTAGAAGCCGCCATGCCGACAATTCCCTGCCAGCATGGCGGCTCCCTTCATTCTACTATCAAATCCCTTGCGTTCCAGGCATCTACGTGCATGCCCCCTCCCTGAAGCCTGCACCCAGCAACCCGATACGCCTTCTTCTCTCCCTGTCCTAAAATGCTGTTACTATTTAACCTTAACCGTTTTTTTCTGTCCTTTGGATGCAAATACTTTCTTATAAGTTTTCAGCTTGCTCTTTGGAACCTTGATAACAGCATTCTTCTGGATATTTTTCAAAGCATTCTTCCCTACAGACTTCAGCACTGTACCTTTTACTGTAATCTTCTTTAATTTCTTGCAGTTGTAGAATGCCTTTTCACCAATCTTCTTAATATTTGCGCCAATGACTGCGCCTGTCACCTTTGCACAGCCAGAGAACGCGCCCTTGCCAATCTCTGTCACCTTAAAGCTCTTTCCGCCAATCTTTACAGATGCAGCTACGCTGGCAGTTTTCAGTTTTTTCTTTACAGAGCTGCTCTTTACGCCTGTAAGCGTTACAGTTCCTTTACCGCTGGTGTTCGCATTTGTGATCTTATACTTATAATTTCCTACGGTATAAGTTTTGCCCTTCTTAACGGTAATCTTAAAGGTCTTTGTAACCTTCCCTGTGTAATTTCCAGAGCCGGTAATCGTTGCCTTTGCAGTTCCAATGTTCTTGTTGCTGCTGAAGGACACCTTATAGTCTGTATTCTTCTTAAGCGTCTTGCCGCCATAAGTTACCTTTACAGATGGCGTCAGTGCTTTTCCTGTATAGATCTGAGTGGCGATGGAAACCGTTGCCTTAGAAATTGCAATTTTTTGCGGCTGTGGCGGTGTCACTGGCGGCTGTGCCTGAAGCTCCTCATATCTTTCTTCTGCTGCTACCAGCACGCCATAGTTGGATACAGCTGCCTTCTGGTTCCTTGGCAATGCCTCATAAGCTGCGCGGGCAGCATCGATCAGTTTTTTGCTGGCTGATGTAAACTGTACTGTGCCAATCTTGCTAATCAATGTGTCAACCGGGGCAGCCGCTGCCTTAATCAGGCCTGGGTATGCCGCTTCTGCTGCTTCCAATACAGCATAATTAGTTACTTTTGCCTTTAACTCATCCGTCAGGGATTCGTATGCTTCCCGGGCTTCATAGATCAATCTCCTGCAGTCTAAGGTAGCATTCGGCGTCCCAATCTTTGCAATCATATCTGTAACATTGGCTGCAACAGCGTCGCCGTCCAGCATTACCTTCCAGCGGTATACACCGATGGACTGTGTGCCTTCCTGTTCCAGGTTTACAGTCATATATAAGCGGACTGCCTTGGTCGTAATCTCATCAATATCAATCACGTTATACTCATTTACCTTCACTACCTCTTCATATTTCTGATGCATCACGGCATCCTTCCAATCGCCGTTGGCGTCCTGATACTGTATCTTCAGTGAGCCTGGGATACGGTTCCAATAATTGTCATACCAGTAAACCTGCATCTGCTTTGTGGTAATCTCTTCATCCCACTCATACATCAGCCAGTGCGGCGTGTCATCACGTGCCACTGCCCAGTTGCTCCAGCCAAATCCATCGCCCAAACTGGATGATGAGGGCTCGAAGGATGGGTCATGGACGCCCTCAATACGCGCGCCGCCGTAAGTATAGTCTGCGGATATCTTAGCCTTAGGAGCTGCATCATCTGCAGATGCGGCCTTTTCCCCTACGATTGCCCTGTCTGCCATAGTCCAGATCAACATGCCACTGGAGCCATTCTTGGGTTCTGCCTCTCCTGGAACATACACGCCGTCGTCGCCCCGGTTATTCCATGCATAATAAGGAACTGCCTGAATCTTAATTGGAAGAAGCTCTCCATACAGGCTGTATTTTGCCTCGCCTGTAATTTCCACAACGCCCTTTAACAGGTCTTTGTTATAGGTTGCTTTCAGCTTTGCATCCCTTGGAATCACAATATTCAATGGGCTAAAGTTCTCAATGTCTGCATTTAACTGTGCATTTCCGGCCTTTTCCATGCAATATACGATAGGGCCTCTCTGCAATGCAACCCTTCCTGTATTTGCAGTAATCTTCGGGTCAGCCTCTGTCTTCCTGATTTCCATTGGCATATCAATGGTAACCACATCGCCTTTTGCCCATGTCCTGGTAATGGTAGCATAGCCTTTTGCTGCTGTGGCGCTTACTGCCTGGCCATTTACTTTGATGGTAACGTTCTTGTTTGTCTGTTCCTGCACCCATCCCGGGATGCGCACCTTCATGGTAAACGCTTTGGACTGTGCCGGATTTACGGTTAATTTCACTGCGCCGTTCCATGGGTAGTCTGTCTCCTGCTTCAGGCCAACCTGTGTCCCGCCTACATTCACAGAGCCATCGCTCCCCACAAACATATTTACAAATAAAGTATCCTTATGTACGGAATACATATAGCCGCTTAAAGCCGCAACTGTCCTCATTAAGTTTGGCGGGCAGCATGCGCATGCAAACCACTCAGAACGCCAGCTTCCGCTCTTCACTTCCAGTAAGGTGCTGTAGTAGTAACGGTTTCCGTCTAAGTTTGTCCCTACCAGGATGGAGTTATACAGGTTCTTTTCCACCATATCTGCATATTTGCCATCTTCATAAAGCAGGTTCATCCTCTGGTTCCAGTTGGCAGCAGCGATTGCCGCACAGATTTCACAATAGGACTGGTCGTTGGGCAGGTCATAATCATCCCCATAGCCTTCGGAATCACTGCTGGCAGTCGTCGTGCCGATGCCGCCTGTGATATAGGTTTTCCGATTGGATACGGCGTCCCAGATCCTGTCTAAGCTCTCCAGATATGCAATCCTAGTGGGATTGGTATCTTCCATCATTGTAGCCACATCTGCAATGCCTGTGTAGAAATAGTTGGCGCGCACAGAATGCCCTACTGCATTTTCTGCCTGGGCAAAAGGCGTACGGTCCTGAGAGTAGTTGCTGCCATAGTAACCACTCTCCCTTGGATTGCTGACCACCTCGTTATCTTCATCCCTTACCACTTCTCCGCGCCTGTCGATCAAAGTCTGTGCTGTGTCATAATATTTCTGGCCTGCGCCTTCGCCTTCGTACTGTTCCGCTAATTTGCCAAATTTTACAAGGGCAAGCTCGATCTCCTCATGACCCGGAACCTCATGGCGCGTCCCATTGGGCCCAAAGAGGGATACGATTTCGTCTGCAAAACGCTTGCCTGCCACATAGAGCCTGTAATCAGGCTTATTAATCCCTTCACGGTAACGGGTATAAGCCACTACGCCCTCCAGGAAATGGCCTGCATTATACATTTCATGGTTTGCAAAATTCCTCCAGCGATGCGTGCCAGGAGCCTCTCCGCCAGAATACGTGGCGCTTCTTAACGTAAAATGGGTATCGATATAACCATCTGCATACTGCACTTGTTCAATCTTTTCAATCCAGCTGTTCAGCTTATCTTCCAGCTTCTTGCGCTGGTCTGCCATTTCTGCGCTTGTCTCATTCTGGGTTGCAGAAAGGGTATAGGAAATGGCTTCTATACTCTTATAAATATCGGAATCCTGGAATACGAATCCCTGGAATGCTTCATACTCCTCACCATTCAGCCTCTTGATGGCATTGTCAAAGTTTGGCTCTCCGCCGGAGGCCTTTGCAATTTCTTCAATGGCTTTATTCAGGGAAGTCATAGCATTCGTATCCTGCTTAGGCGCCCAGAAATCGTCATTCAGCTGTATATTTTCAAAGGTAACGCTGCTGTTGGATTCTGCAGTGTCTGCGGGGTTTGCAACGGTGATTTCTGCAGCAGCATCGTATTCCTTGCCATCATATTTCGCTTTGCCCTTTACCGTAAACGTTTTCCCAACCTGGCTTGCCGCATAGCTTGCAGGGTCTACAGATTCCCATGTAACAGGAACCAGGCTGTCGTTAAATTCTTCCCCAAAATCAAAATCGGGATTAGTACTGCTCTTCAAGGATGGAGTTGGCGTATCAAAGGTCACGCCCTTTGCCACAACAGAATCCGGCAAGATCGGCGCAACGCCTGCTGCCGTAGAAGTCTTATAAGTGTCAATGCTCTGAACGCCATCCACTTTAATAGAAAGCTCTGCCTCTTTGGAAACACCATCTTTGGAAACCTTCAGCTTCAGTACGGCATTTCCTGCCTTCCGCCCTGCCACAGTAACCTTGGCTGTATTGGCAGCGCCTTGAATGGCTGCAACATCTGACGGGCTTACAGACCATTCATATGTCACATCAGCTGCCATTTCTGACGGGGAAACGCTTGCCGTATACTCTTTTGAAGCGCCTTCACCAATGCCGCTTTCCCCTGTGATGCTGACGCCGCTAAGCTGGTCTGAAACCTCTGTCCCAAACACTTCCCATTCGCTGATACCAATGCCAACGGGCGAGCCTGCCTCGCGCGCAACCAGCACACGAAGGCTTGTGGTTTCCACTTCCTGGTCAAATTTCAGCGTGTTCCATACGCCATCTGCACCGTTTACTCCCCCAGCCTCTACTCCCACATCAGAAATCTTATGCCATGTCTTCCCATCAACATCCAAATACTGCACTTCTGCCGTTGATGGAAATACTACACCGCCACCATCAGCCCACCACATAATGCGCATGCCGCTCAATTTATGATAGGCATCCCATGTCAGGGTAACTGGTATCGGGTATAAGTCATCTCCTGCGCCATAACAGTTCCAAGATGTAGTTGCTACATCCGTTGCCAATTCCCCATCATTAATAGGATCTGTAGTAATATACCATTCATTCGTATAAGCTGCGCTTGCCTTTGCATTCAAAGCCACATTCGTACCCAAATCCTCATCCGCTTGCACTGTTGCAACAGGCTCTGTGCTGTCTTCTGACTCTGCCGCTGCGCCGTCCTCCGCTTCCTGCGAAACATCTTCGGCATCTTCTGTTACACTTTCATCATTGATTTCCGCTGCCTGCAGCGTTGTTGCGGGCACCATAGAGAAAACCATCGCCAGGCTCAATACCAGAGCCAACATTTTTCGCTTCATCTTCATTCCTCCCAACTTAAGATTTAAGAAAAATCACCCAAGCCGTGTTTTCCAAGTTGTCTCCCCCATAATACAACATGCAAAACCTGCCCAGAATTTTTGGTAAATTTATTATACAATTGGCTCCAAGGGAAAAATAGAAGATTATTTTCTACTCATGATAATATTTTAAACTAAATTTCTCGTTAGCTTAAAATACTTGCGAATTTCACTGTCATATGTGTTATAATGCAAAAAACCATTTCTATACAAATTTACAATGAAACAGAAAAGGAGCATGACAAATGGCCAAACAAATCGACACCATAATCTTTGATTTAGACGGAACCCTATTAGATACTTTAACCGACCTAAGCAACAGCATAAACTATGCAATGGCAAAACATGGATTTCCCACCCATACTGAAGAATCAGTGCGGCAAATGGTGGGAAATGGAATTTACGTCTTAATGGAAAAAGCAATTCCCAAAGGTAAGGAAAACCCTTATTTTGACGCTTGCCTGAAAGACTTCCGGGAACATTATGAGCTTCATAAAAAAGATTATACAAAACCCTTTCCAGGCATTCTGGAATTGTTGAAAAAATGCCGTGAACAGGGATATAAAATGGCAGTGGTTTCTAATAAATTTGATCTGGCGGTGAAAGGGCTGTGCCAGGATTTCTTCTCCCCTTATATCACAACTGCCATCGGAGAATCACCCCAGATCGCCCGCAAGCCAGCGCCAGATACCGTATTTGCAGCGATAGAAGAGCTGCAGGCTTCTGCAGAGAAGTGTGTTTATGTGGGGGATTCCGATGTGGATCTTGCCACCGCCCAAAATGCAGGCATCCCCTGCATCAGCGTAAGCTGGGGGTTCCGCAGCCGGGAATTCTTATTAGATCATGGCGCCAGCGCCATTGCAGGCAGCGCAGGCGCTTTATGGGATATATTAGAAAGCATGGCATAACCCTGCGAAAATTGCCTTTGCCTCTGAAAAACATGATTGCCCCATTCCTGAGGGTTGATTAATTTAACCCACGGAAGCCTTTTCCGATTATCTCACTGCTATTGGTAATCATCAGGAAGGCATGGGGCTCAATCTGCCTGATAAAATTACGCAGCTGCACCGCCTGCCCCCGCTTCATCACCGTCAGGATCACATATTTCCGATGGTGGGTAAAGGTACCCTCCGCCTGAAAAATCGTAGCGCTCCTGTCCAGGTTCACATGGATGAACTCACAGATTGGCTCCGGGTTGTCACAGACAATCGTAAAGTACTTGCACAGATTTATATTCTCAATGGCAGAGTCTATCACCAAAGACTTTGCCATCAGGCCGCAAAAGGAGAACATCCCCGTCTGGATGTCAAATATGAAGAAAGCTGCCACCGTAATGGATAGATCCACCAAGAACAGCGCCGTCCCAATATTCACCGTGCTATGCTTCTGCAGCAGAACCGCCACAATATCCGTCCCTCCGCCGCTTGCCCCAATATTGAACAAAATCGCTGAACTCAAAGCCGGAAGCACAATGGCAAATATCAAATCCAGCACAGGCTCATTGGTAAGGGGCGCCTGCAGGGGGAAAAATTCCTCCAGCCCGCTTAGCCCAACTGAAATCAGTACGCTGACATATACCGTCTTCAAGCCGAACTCACGCCCTAACGATGCAAATCCCAAAACCAGAAGCGCCATATTTATCACAAAATTTATGGTTCCTGTACTGAAAGGCGTGACTGCGCTTAAGACCACTGCGATTCCCGTCACTCCTCCAAAAGAGAAATGATTGGGAAACTTAAAGAAATATACCCCCACCACCAGCAGCAGCGCCGCAAGGGTAATCAGCCCATACTCTAATGCCGTCCTTTTTACCTTATCCTTATCTGCTATCCTGCTTATTTTTGCCATACTGCTCATCTTCCGTCTCCCTTACTTCCAATCCTCTTTCTGCCTTTTGCCCTAAAAATACCAAGAGCCGTGCATTGGCCACCTGTTTCTCCAATAGTGCAGATCTCCAAGCCTCGGCAAAGACTCTGCTGTCAGCTAACAGGCTATGGCCGTCTTTTCCTACCGCCATTATACGCCATCTCCCTTTTCTTTACAAGGAAAACTGCATGGTACATGTTCCAAATTTATGCCCATCATTACTATTCACGGCCAATGTCAGTAACTTTAGGGATGCTATGGGCAGGAGTGGCTAAGCGGCATCAGGGGTGGTTGGGGCATAAGGGTTTGCCCTTGTTCCAGCCTCTCCCTGACGGACACTTCTCCACTCTTACCGCCAGCCACTAACTTCCCTGGCAGGCACTTACATTGCCCAAAATATAGTAACTGCCTATTAAGTTCCCATCCCCTTCCATCCACCATTTTCAAAAATAAAAAAAGTACAAATAATTAAAAAATTTTCCATTCAAAATCAGCAAAACCTTCGATATAATATTATATAACTGTGCATTTTCTATTAAAACTGCACAAAAATAAGAAGAATTAACAAAAAAGGAGGACATCACATGAAACACACTTGGAAAACCAAATGTTATGCCTGGATGCTGGCTGGCGCAATTGCGGCTTCTGGCCTTCCATCCGTTTCCTTGGCAGCAGAAGGCTCAGAATTGCCAAAACTGGCTGATTTTGATTTCAATGCCGAAGCATCAGACGGAGCCTTCATTGGAGGGAATGCCCAGGCATCCGCAAACGGAGCCTGTTCCATACAGAAAAAGGTAGGGACAGACAATGCCTTATACCTGGACGGTAAGAACAGCTTTTTGGATGTAAAAGCAGCAAACGGCACAGGCCTTCTGGCTGGCAAAGAGGAAATTACCATATCCTATGACGCTAAACCAGATAAGGGGAACAAGAGCTGGACTTTTTTTGCGGCTCCCAACGAAAATGCCCAAAAATATCAGCACGAGCACTATCTGGGCATCCTGCACACTTCTTCCAATATGACAGTAGAACGTTACAATAACAATGGCTCAAGGCCTGGCAACAACTTAACAGCCACTGCCAAGAATGACTGGACGCATATAGACTTAACGGTTTCCACAACCGCCACGACCCTTTATGTAAATGGTGAAAAGAAGTCGTCCAGCGACAGCACCTATAAACTCAGTGATATCCTGGGAACCAATGGCGGAATTATCCAAATAGGGAAAGCCAACTGGGATAGCGGGGAATACTACAGCGGATGGATTGACAACTACCGGATTTATGACGGCATTTTGTCCGAAGATGCCATCGCAGCCCAATACCAGGAGTTTGTCTCCACCCTGGACGCCATCAAAAATGAACAGGAGGAGGAAGACAAGCGCCAGGAGGAAGAGGCAAAGCGCCAGGCGCTTCAGAAAGACTATGATTTCTTAAGCATCCCCAATGCAGACGATGTGCGTGGGAATCTGGGCTTAATGAAAAAGGGAAGATATGGCTCCTCCATTGAGTGGACTTCTGATCGGAAGGATGTGATCACAGACTCCTCTGACTCCGCCATTTATGACGGCGGCATCGTCACCCGCCCTAATGCAGGCAGCCCGGCTGTGGACGTTACCTTAACTGCAGTCCTAACATCCGCATATAATGGCGAAACCATGACCAAAACCTTCAATGTAAAGGTACAGCCTAAGGAAGCCAATCTGGACACCGATTACACAGCCGGCTATCTCTGGACCAATTTTGGCACCGAAGGGGGCTATGAAAAAATTTTCTATGGGTACAGCGAAGACGGCCTGACCTGGAAGAAACTGAACAAGGTAGACGGCGTCTCCCAGCCCATCCTGGCAAATGACGGGGAAGGCAGCGACCTGGGCGTGCGTGATCCCCATGTCATCCGTTCCGCAGAAGGGGACAGGTACTGGATCCTGGGCACAGACCTCCACGCAGAAGGCGGCGGGGCAGGCGGCAGCGGCTGGGATCAGTTGAATGCCAGCCAGAACCTGGTCGTATGGGAATCCAAGGATTTAGTGAACTGGAGCGAGCCTCAAATTGTCTTTTCCGGCTTTGACCGGGCTGGCTGCGTCTGGGCGCCCGAGGCTATTTATGATGAGGCTGCAGGAGATTATTTGGTTTACTGGTCTGCCAGAGACAAGGCCAACGCCAATACCGAACAGCATGCCCTGCGTGTCTATGTATGCCGTACCAGGGATTTCCACACCTTCTCTGAGCCAAAGGTATGGCTGAGCGAAGACCAGGACACTGGGGACGAGGTGAATATCATTGACTCCACCATCGTGGAAGACAATGGGAAATTCTACCGTTTCTCCACTTCCGACTGGAATACAGTGATAGATGTGAGCGATACCTTAGATGCAGAAGATGTGCTGGATGTGCGCAGCAGCGAGACAAAGAGCGCCCCCAAAGGCTCCTGGACCCGGCTGGTAACCAGAAGCGGCAGCAGCGCAGCTGGATTTGACAGCAGGGAAGGCTTTACTGTATACAAGCTTCCAGATGGGCGTTGGTGCGCCATGGGCGACCACAGCGGCTACAAAGCATTTGTGACAGACGACCTGGCAAGCGGCAAATTCACAGCTACTAATGCTTCCTTTGTGGACGGCCGTTTCCGCCACGGAACAGTAATGCGCCTTTCCAAGACCGAAGAAGCCCGCATCCTGGAAGCATTCAAGGATAAGGCATCCAACCCTGGAGAACAGGAAGATCCTGCAAAAGAGCCAGTCCTCACCTATGACTTTGAAAATGACCTTGGCAAAAATGTTATCACAGACACCGCCACAGGAAATGCATCCAAGGACGACGGCAAGCTGTTTGGAAGCGCCAAAGTGATTTATGACGAGGGACGGCAGAGCCATATCCTGCAGCTGGATGGCTCAAATGGCGGCTACGCTGAATTCCCCAAGGGATTTTTTGATAAACGGAACACCATGACCATTTCCATGGATGTGAAATCCGACCTTAGCAGCGGCAATTTCTTTACCTTTACTTATGGCAAAGACAGCAATGTTTATGATTTCCTGCGCATCCGGGGCTCAGAGGTACGCAACGCCATGACTTTAAGCAGCTGGGGCGCAGAGCAGGAAGTGAAGGGAACCGGAGCCGCCACAGGCAATTGGCAAAACGTAGTGATTGTCATTGACAATACCAACATGAAGCTCTACCTGGACGGCATCCTGGTATCTGAAAATAAGGACACCGGCATCCTCACCTCCGCCATGGGCACAAACCTGCTGGCTTACCTGGGCAAATCCATGTACAGTGGAGACGCTTACTTCAAGGGCAGCTTTGACAACATTAAGATTTACAACCGCGCCTTAACCACGCTGGAAATCTTAGGTGATAAGATTGACACCGTGCCCCTTCTGGCAAAAGCCACAATTGGAACGGTCCCAGAAGACCCTGCCAACACCATGGGCACAGACAGCCACACAGCCATCACTTCCCAGATTGACCAGAAGAAGAAGGAAATAACCTCCTATGTGCGTAAAGGCACGGACCTGACAGCTATCCCCGTGTCCTTTGAACCCTTATTTGACGGCATAACGGTTACAGTGAACGGAAAAACCTATACTGGAGGCACCCTTGACCTGAGCAAGGATATCCAAGTCACAGCGGCCATCCCAGGCAAACGCACGGAAACCTATACCCTCAGGACGCCAAAAATCGCATTGAACCCCGTACTCCCAGGGCAATATGCTGACCCAGACATTGACTACTTCGATGGAAAATACTGGATTTACCCCACCACCGACGGATTTTCTGGCTGGGGCGGAACCGTATTCCACGCCTGGTCCTCTGAGAATTTAGAAGACTGGACAGACGAAGGCATTATTTTAGATGTAAAAGAAAAGAACCCTGGCAACAACGATAAGGGCGTGGCCATCGCCGCCTCCCCATGGTCTGACGGCAATGCCTGGGCACCCTCAATTGAAGAGAAAAACGGAAAATACTACTTCTATTACTGTGGAAATATCAACAGCTCCTACACAGGAACCTGCGGCAGCGGGAAAGCCATTGGCGTAGCAGTGGCAGACAATCCGGCCGGCCCCTTTGTGGCAAACGAACTGCCGATCGTCTACCCGAAAATGATGGGCGACGCCAATATTGGCTGGAGCGGACAGGTCATCGACCCCTCCATCTTCACTGATGACGACGGCACTTCCTACCTATTCTTTGGGAATGGCGGCAACGGCACTGCCATGGCAGAGCTGAATGATGATATGGTGACAGTAAAACAGGATACCTTAAAACGCGTCAACGGTATGCGCGACTTCCGCGAGTCTGTGGTAGTCATCAAACGGAATGGCCTGTACCACTTTACCTGGTCCTGCGATGACACTGGAAGCCCCAATTACCATGTAAACTATGGCACTGCTGAGAAATTAGACGGAAATGTAACCTTCCGTTACACCCTGCTCCAGAAGGATGAGTCCGGCGATATGCTGGGAACTGCACACCAGTCACTGGTATACCACCCAGACACAGACAAGTGCTATATCGCTTACCATCGTTTCTACACCCCTCTGGGCATTTACACCAGCGGCTTGGGCTACCACAGGGAGACCTGTATCGAAGAAGTGACCTTCGACGCAGAAACCGGGTTTATGAACCCCTTAAAGCCCACCATGGAAGGCGTATCCTTAAAAGCTTCCGGCGAAGACCAGGAAAAGAAAGACAAAGAAACTTTGAACAGCATTATTGCTAAGGCTGACTTTTCGGATGCCCTTTCGAACGGCACGATTACGAAAGCTGGCAAGCTGAACCTGCCAGGCAAATTAGAAGGAGCTACTATTTCCTGGAAATCCAGCAACACCGCTGTTATTGCCAACAATGGCACGGTAACCCTGCCCAAGAAGGACACGAAGGTAACCCTGACGGCCACCTTTGCCTATGGCAAGGCTACAGGCACAAAGACCTGCACGGTAACTGTAAAAGCAGCCCCCGCCGTGACACAGCCCACGAAGGTAACCTTAAATGTGAAATCATCCATCACTTTGGGCAAAAAAGAAAAAGTAACCTTAAAGGCGACGGTTTCACCCAAAAAGGCTTCCCAGAAGGTAACCTGGAAGTCCAGCAAGCCAAAGATTGTCTATGTATCCTCCAAGGGCGTCATTACCGCCAAGGGAACTGGAACCGCCAAGATTACGGCAACTGCCTCCAACGGCAAAAAAGCAGCGGTCACCGTAAAGGTGAAAAACGCACCAAAGAAGATTAAACTGAACAAGACAGCCAAAACCCTGAAAAAGGGCAAAACCTTCCAAATTAAGGCAACTCCCTCCAGCGGTACGGCAAGCTACCAGTTTAAGTATTCCTCCAACAAGAAATCCGTAGCCACCGTGTCCAGCACTGGAAAGGTAACCGCCAAGAAGAAAGGCCGCGCCACTATTACTGTGAAATCTTATAATGGCAAAAAGGCAACCTTAAAGATAACCGTAAAATAAAACAGCTCTAACTGTCAACCGCCTTATATCCATATTAAAGCAGAAGGCAGCCAATGGCTGCATTGCGTAAGATGTCATCGAAAGTATATCTTAACGCTGCCATAAGGCCGTGGGTAAGCAAAGAAACTGCTTGCCTGCGGCCTTATTGACGATACACACACCCTAAAGCCGCTCATAGTAAGCAAAATTGTTTGCCTGCGGCCTTATTTCCGATACACGGCCTGGAATTATGTTCTCACAAAATACGCAGTTCAGTAGGTATGAGCGAATATAAGGGAGCAAAAGAATTTGTAGAATAACATAAGATCATTCGCCTAATTACACAAAACAAGGTAGCCGCCCGGTTCTGCCCAGACGGCTACTCCTGTCTCTTATTCACTTTGTAAAACGGCTGTCCTATTCCAAAATATGCCAGGCCAAAGAACTGCAAATGAGTCTCATACCACCTCAGCATATTAAGCAGCAATCTATTTTTACAGATATTTCTTCAACACCTCAACCTTATCTAAAGCCTCCCATGGCAGATCCAGGTCATTCCTTCCAAAATGCCCATAAGCCGCCGTCTGCTTATAGATTGGCCTTCTCAAATCCAACATCTTAATGATCCCTGCCGGGCGCAGGTCAAAATTCTCCCGAATCATTTCAACCAGCTTTTCATCTGAAACCTTCCCTGTCCCAAACGTGTCTACCATAATGGATGTGGGCTGCGCCACCCCAATGGCATAGGAAAGCTGAATCTCACACTTATTTGCCAGCCCTGCTGCAACAATGTTTTTTGCCACATACCGGGCTGCATAGGCTGCAGATCGGTCTACCTTTGTGCAGTCCTTGCCAGAAAAAGCTCCGCCGCCATGGCGCGCATATCCGCCATATGTATCCACGATAATCTTTCTTCCGGTCAATCCAGCGTCCCCATGAGGACCCCCAATCACAAAACGGCCTGTTGGGTTAATGAAGAATTTCGTCTCCCCATCTACCATTTCCTGTGGCAAAACCGGGTCAAACACATATTTTTTGATATCCTCATGGATCTGCCCCTGGCTTACATCCGGGTCATGCTGTGTGGACAATACCACAGCCTCCAGCCGTTTAGGCTCCCCATTTTCATCATACTCCACAGACACCTGGGTCTTCCCATCCGGCCTCAGATACTTTAATGTGCCGTCCTTACGCACCTTTGTCAGCTGCAATGCCAGCTTATGAGCCAAAGAAATTGGATATGGCATCAATTCTGGTGTCTCATCAGTCGCATACCCAAACATCATGCCCTGGTCTCCAGCGCCAATGGCCTCTAATTCCGCATCTGACATGCGGTTTTCTTTTGCTTCCAATGCCTTGTCCACGCCCATGGCGATATCTGCGGACTGCTGATCCAAAGCCACCATCACGGCACAGGTATTCCCGTCAAATCCGGTTGCCGCATCATTGTAGCCAATCTCATTTACCGTGTCCCGTACAATCTGTGGGATATCAATTTTTGCCTTGCTGGTCACCTCTCCTGTCACCAGCACAAAGCCTGTGCAGGTAGCCGTCTCACAAGCCACGCGGCTCATGGGATCCTGTTCCATTAAAGCATCCAAAATCGCATCTGATACGGCATCGCAGACTTTATCTGGATGGCCTTCTGTTACAGACTCCGATGTAAATAACCTTTTTTCCATTTCTTTTCCTCCTGTATTTCCTAAAGTATTTTTAAAAACAAACCATAGCTGGGAGATATCGCCCCTTTTTTGTTCCATAGGAAGATCCGTTATCCCAACGCCTCGCAGCAGCAAAGCATTCCCTATAAAACAAAAAATCCGCTTATGCAATGCAACATAAGCGGACCTGACTTCTAAAAAGATTATCAAATCCTCTTATTGTTCGATTGCTCGCTCAGGTTGGCACCTTCCGTAGAGGGGTTGCCGTGGCTTCACAGGTCCTATGTACCTCCACCACTCTGAATAAGAGAGATTCAGACAATATTGAATTTTCAAATCTTCCTGTACTACAATACTACCTTTCCTTTCGCCTGTCAAGGGAAAATTTTTATTTATAATAGGGAAATTTTTTACTGAAATTTTGTTTTTCAGGAAACAACCTTAACTGTTCTTGCCTGCCCTTTCTTCCGCAAAAGCTTCTGATATGCCTTTAATTTCTTGGCTGGAACTTTGATGGCTGCCTTCCTATGAATCCCCTTTAGGGCGTTTTTCCCTACTGTTTTTAATACTGTGCTGCTGATGGTTATTTTCTGCAGCTTTTTGCACTGATAAAATGCCTTTTGCCCGATGCTCTTTACATTCCTGCCAATTGTTACAGACTTCAGTTTCGCACAGCCGCTGAAGGCAGAGTTTCCAATGGTTTTCACATTGTCACCTATAGTAGCCTTTGATAGCCTGACACAGCTTTGGAAAGCGCTGCTTCCTATGCTTTTTAGATTTCCCCCTATGGTTACCTTGGTCAGCCTGATGCAGCCTTGGAAGGCTCTGCTTCCTATGGTTTCTACATTCTTCCCTATAGATATGCCAGACGCCATGCCACAGCCCTGGAAGGCGGCATTCCCCACCGCTGTCACCTGAAAGCCCTTGCCCCCAATCTTCACAGAGGAAGGTACCTGAATCTTTCCCAGTTTATTCTTCACGCTCCCATTTTTAACGCCAATAACAGCCACAGTCCCCTTCCCATCTGTCTTGGCGTTTGTGATTCTATACTGATAATCCCCCACCGTATACACCGCATTTTTCTTCACGGTTATAGAGAATGTCTTAGTCATGCTCCCTGTAAAATCGCCGATTCCAACAATCTTCACCTTCGCCATTCCAATATTCTTATGGTCGCTATAGCTTGCGGTATAATCTATCCCCTGCGTTAATGTTTTGCCATCGTAAGTAAGCGTTACCGAAGGCTCATGTGCCTTCCCTGTATAGCTTTGGGAGGAAATGGCAGAAACTGTTGCATCGCTTATGGGGATTTTCTCTGCAGCTGGCGGCATTTCTGGCGGGCGTTTCGACAATTCCCCGTATGTTTCTTCTGCCTTTGTCAGGACTTCATAATTTGACACCAGATCCTTTTGTGCTTCGGTCAGGCTTTCGTATGCTTTCCTGGCATTCTCTATTTTCTCCTTGCAGCTGTCCGTCGCTTCCACTGTTCCAATATCCCGAATCTGCTGGATTACGGATGCGGTTGCGCCGATGGCATTTACAACGCCTTCAAAAGCAGGCTTTCTTACTAAGCCTTCGCCAAACAGCAGGGCGGATTCCCCCTGGCGCCATGACAGGCCGTCGCTAAGCCCCCAAACTGTCACACTGGTAATTGCAGCCCCATCCTTTTTTTCCTTCAGCAGCCCCTCCATAAAGGCCTGGTAATAAGCGCCCTGGGACTCATAGGTATCTTCCTGGGCAATGCCGATATCCAATTCTGTAACCTGGATCTCCATACCCAGCTTCTCCCGAAATTCCCGGACCGCCGGCATGTACCCAATAGGGCCTTCTAAGGGGCATTGGGTATCAATATGGCTCTGCAGGCCGATCCCATCTATGTTCCCCGCTTCCTGGATAGGCTGGAGCAGCGCGATTATGCCTGCCCGTTTTGAAGGAAACCGTGTATTGTAGTCGTTATAAATCAGGCTGATTTCCCGCTCTGGGGCATATAATTTTGTGTATTTTCTGGCATATGCAAATGCCTTTTCCACGAAATCCTCACCAATCGTCTGATACCACAGGCTCCCTTCCTGCCGCATAGGGGCCGGCCCTTCTCCAAAGTAATCTTCCACTGCCTCATTTACCACATCCCAGGCATAGATTATGCCGGGATAATTCGTTTCTGTCCATGCAATAACATCCCGGATATAATGCTCCATACGTTTGAGCATAAGGTCCCTGCCTGCCAGCTGTCCGGAAGTGTCATAACCCTCATAAAAAAACCATTCTGGCGTCTGTGAATGCCAGACTAAGGTATGGCCGCGCATGTTCAGGGAATGGCTCTTGGCATACTCCAATCCTGCCCGGCATGTGCTGAAATTCAGGGCTGCGCCTTCCTTGTATTGGGCAAGGTCAGATTTGCTCTTTGCCTCATCCAGAATATAAGCAGGCTTCATTTCATTTTCCATTGTAAGGCTGCTAAATTGCTGTTGGACCAGGGTACTGTATTGCTCTGTGTCCAAAACATGTTGGGGAGCTGCTACGCCGATTTGAAATTCTTCCCTATATAAATCCTTTAAGGATGGATATTGGGCGTCCGCCTCCTGCTGCGCCTGGCATTCTGCGGGATCAGCGGCCTTTGGGAATATTACCGATGAAAGCTGATCTTTTCCAGAGCCAGCAAGCTGTTCTGCCGCATTGATTGAAATCCTTTCAGCTGTTTGGGAACATAGGCAAGCAGAGAGGAACAGAGCTAGAATTTTTGAAAATTTTTTGTTTTTAAACTTTTTCATAAATAAATATCATTCCTTTCATCCCCTTATATTATACCTTGCCCGTGGAATAATGCCGTATTAAGAAAATAGGCAAGAATATTTACCTAAATATTAGCCTGCAGACACACCCCTGTGCCCATAGATTTATAGATAACATTCTCGCTATCCAATACCAGCTTCCGCATCCAATGTCCGAATTGCCAAATTCCACCAATCATTACCTCATCCCTACTAATATACCATACCAGAAAAGCGCTGTAAACAGCAACAGATTGCCTTTCCTGCAAGAACTCCTAATATGGTTACTATTCAGGCCTGGGAGCCGCTCATAGCAACAATTCGGGGCGATATTTAAAGTTTTGCTTCGCAAAAATCGCTCCTCACTCCTGAATCATGTTCTCACGGAATGCGCAGTTCAGCGCATTCCTGAATGAATCAATGTCAGTAACTTAATATGCCATTAATTTCTTGGCTTGCACTTAATTTTTACCTTCCCGTTGATTCCCTTAAAGTCATTTTTCCCATTTTTTTAAAAAGGCTTGCTTGTGACGCAGCGTAATGATTTATAATATATCACAGGAGGTAAAAAATATGGCAAAACACAGAGCAATACCGCCTGGGTTTATGACAGTTGGAGAGGCCGCAAAGAAAATAGGAGTTACTGTCCGTACATTACAATACTACGATAAAGAGGGCTTGCTCTCCCCATCAGCAGAAAGCGAAGGCGGGCGCAGACTTTATACCGATAAAGATTTAGTTATGCTTCATCAAATTATATCCTTAAAATCATTAGGCTTTTCTTTGGATGATATAAAGCAGCGCTTCATTTCTTTAGAAACACCAACGGATGTTGCAAACGCCCTTACTGGACAGGCTGACATCATACGGGGAAAAATAGAACAGTTAACAGCTTCTTTGACAGCAATAGAACAGTTAAAAGCAGAAGTGTTACAAATGCAGACAGTCAGCTTTAAGAAGTATGCAGATATTATTGTCAATCTGCAAATGAAAAATGACTTTTACTATCTCATTAAACGTTTCGATGATGAAACGCTTGACCATATCCGTAGTCAATTTGATAAAGAGAGCGGATTAAATTTTATGGACAGATTTAACCATTTGAGTGACGAAATTGTTCAACTTCAAAAGGAACAAGTGCCCCCTGAAAGTAAAAAATGCCAACAGGCTGTAAAAGAATATTGGGGTTTGATTATGGAATTTACGAACGGTGATATGGGTATGCTGCCGAAATTAATAGAAGCCGGAAATATTGATGCTGCTGCAAATGCTTGGGAAGAAAGACAGAAAATTGTAAATGACTATTTAGAGCCAGCTTTGCAAGTCTACTTTTCAAAACTTGGAGTAAATCCCTTTGAGGAGGCAAAATGATGCATAATGCAATACAAGTCCATGGATTAAAAAAAAGCTATGGCAGCCATATTGTTCTCAATGGACTTGATTTTCAAATCAAAAAGGGGGAAATTTTCGCCCTGCTCGGCGTGAACGGAGCAGGAAAAACCACATCTCTCGAATGTATTGAAGGCTTGAGAAAATATGATAGCGGTGCAATTATTATAAACGGAAAAATGGGAATACAGCTGCAATCATCATCTTTGCCTGCTCATATCAAACCGATGGAGGCTGTAAGGCTATTTGCGAAATGGAATAGGGAAAAAATTGATTACACTTTGCTCAACGCTCTCGGCATGAAAGAAATTGAAAAGAAACAGTACATCCAACTGTCCACAGGGCAAAAAAGACGGCTGCACCTTGCCCTTGCACTTATTAATAATCCAGATATTATTTTTCTTGATGAACCTACTGCAGGGCTTGACGTTGAAGGCAGGCTTTCGCTTCATAAGCAAATCCGAAAGCTCAAATCAATTGGAAAAACGATTGTTTTGGCTAGTCATGATATGGCGGAAGTAGAAACCTTATGCGACCGTATAGCTATTTTGAATCAGGGAAATATTGTCTTTTGCGGCACAGCATCGGAACTGACAGATAAGGTTGGAAAAAAATATTTTATTCATATCAAAACACAGCAAGAAAACATCGCTTTTGAAACGGACAATATTGAAGATACTTTAATTTCCCTGCTTAGTGATTTCAAACAAAAGGAAATTCATGTATTAGATATTAAAGTTGACCGCGGCACACTGGAACAGCATTTTATGGAAATAGCAAGGAGGGAAGCAGAATGAGTGGTTTTTTATATGGTATAGCATTACAGTGCAAATTGGATATACGAAGTAAATCCCTGTTAATTACTTGCTATATCGTTCCTCTTATTTTCTTTCTCCTTATGGGCGGTATCTTTACTTCTGTTATGCCTGAAATGAGAAATACTCTCATACAGTCTATGAGTGTGATGAGCGTTTCAATGGGAGCGTTTATCGGATTGCCGCCATCGCTGATTGAAACTTACGGAAGCGATATTAAAAAAATTTATAAAGCAAACGGGGTGCCTATCTATTTAGGCCTTGTTATAATGTTTCTTTCCGCATTTGTCCATTTGATTATTACCTGTGTTGTGATAATGCTGCTTGCTACCATACTATTTGAAGCAACTTTGCCAGAACAGCTTCCGGGTTTCTTTTTTGCACTTGCTCTATACACTATTGTGTCGTTAAGCATTGGAAGTATTTTAGGTCTGATTATAAAAAATCAGGCGAAATTAACGATGATTGCGCAGTTAGTGTTTTTGCCCTCCATTATGCTTTCGGGGATAATGTTCCCCATTGATTTGCTGCCTGATTTTCTTAAAATGATAGGACGCATTTTTCCTGCCTATTGGGGATACCGATTGATGTTGGAAAATAGCCTATGCCTTGAAAATTTATGGTATTTAATCCTTGTCTTTTTTGCGGCGGTAATTCTATGTGGGATACTTTTGAAGAAACAAAAATCGAAATAGCTTGGAGGGAACACTTTTGAACAGAACAAAGTATGTATATTCTCCGAATTCTAATGTATGCCGCCGTATGGTTCACACCATAACGGCGGTTTTTCTGTGCCTATTGGCTATTCCTGCCAATGGATTTTTCCTCTGTTTTTGGAATGGCCTCTGCCTGTGTTCCTGTATCTCATACAGATTAGAGGAATTTCATTTCCACAGCTTCGGTACACATTCACAAGCAATCTGCTCTCTAACAGCCAGGTTTCACTATACCAAATTTTTTAACAGGATAATATGTTTATCATATTTACTTAACAACCTAAAATCATTCTCATCAGCGTATTGAATCATACTGATAACATCTCCCTCAAATCTCCATTTCCTGATTGGGTATTTTTTCAATTATATACGAAAACATAGGAATTTTCAATTACTTTAACACTTCTATCTGGACTTATGGAACTGTCGTCTAACGCCGAATTTTGACTACTGATACCTAGTATAAGCCGTGCTAAATAACCTTATGTTTGGCGCGGGTTATACTAGAAAAAAGATTCCCCAGAACAATGTGTTTTTAGATTGAGTAAATTTGTACAGTGTGGTAAAATATATGAACCACTAACACACCTTATGGCGATGTGTTCCATACCCTGCTGAATGACTGCAGTCCCCTGGAGGATATTTTTAAGAAAAACCTCCTGCTGCTCATCCCTTTTTATATCGTTTCACATGAAAGGCGGTTTGATGAGTATGAAAGGGATAAGGCGAAGCTGACAAATCTTGGAATACGAAGCAAAGACAAGAAAGAGAGAAGGCGTTAAGCAAGGCATTGAGCAAGGCATTGAACAGAGAGAAGACAAACTTTCCAGGCTGATCACAAAGTTAATGGAAAATGGGCGGTCACAGGATATCATCCAAGTTACACAGGACATGGCGTACAGGAATAAACCTTACGAAGAATATCATATATTATAATATACCCTATAAGGTAGATACAACAAGCTAAAGGAATTGCTTGAAATTTTAATTACCACTAAAGGAAATAATGAATACAGCCTGGAGATGTTTGGCCAGAAGCCGATAGACAGCATGATCCAAAGGATAAAATATCAGGCTCAGAGCGGGAATGTCTTTAACCAGGGAGAAAACAGACTGCACTTTTTCAGAAAATTTTTCTTTCCCATTTACAGCGCAACCTCTTTTCATCCGTCTCCCTTTGTGCTAAACTATACCTCAGAATATTTCAATCAGGAGCGAAAAACCATGAATCATTTACCCCTTGCTTACACCGTTGGCGCACTGCTCTACTGCCCTGCCAACAACACTACAATTGTAAATTCTATCACGAACGGAAAATTTGGAAAGCACTTCTCCCTGGCGCTCTGCCTGGAAGATACGATACAGGATACCTGCGTAGAAGAAGCGGAAAAAATCCTAATCACCTCTCTCCAATCCATCTGCGCCTGCCAGAAGGAAAAGCCCTTCTACCTCCCCAAAATCTTTATCCGCGTAAGGAATCCCTTGCAGATCCATACCCTTCTGGATCGCCTGGGCAGTTCCCGGGAACTGCTTACAGGCTTTACATTACCGAAATTCTCCCTGGAAAACGCAGATGATTACATCCAGGCTATCCTGGCAGCCAACGCCCGCTGGGACACTCCCATATACATGATGCCTATTCTGGAAAGCCCCTCCATAGTCAGCCTCCAGGACAGATATTCCATTTTATATGGCTTAAAAAATAAACTGGACGCTGTGTCCCAGTATGTGCTGAACATCCGGGTCGGCGGCAACGACTTATGCCATGTGTTTGGCTTCCGCCGCCACAGTGATGAATCCATCCACAAGATCCGCCCCATATCCAGCATCTTTTCCGATATTGTCACAGTATTTGGCATAGATTATGTAGTATCCGGCCCTGTCTGGGAATATTACAATGGGGAAAATTGGGACATTGGGTTGGCAGAGGAATTAAAAGATGACAAATTATGCGGCTTTATTGGCAAAACTGTGATCCATCCCCGCCAAATCCCACTGGTCAACACAGCCTATAAAGTAACCTTAAAAGACTACAACGATGCCAAAGCCATCCTGGACTGGGATACTGCTTCCCCTTCCCTAGTAGCGGGAAGCGTAGTAAAAGAACGTATGAACGAATACAAGACACACTCCAACTGGGCATTGCGAACCCTGCTTTTGGCAGAAGGTTACGGCTTAAAAGCGTAAGCCCCTGCCTGTTAAAACTAACAGAGCAAACTCAAAACAAACGAACATCCCAAAAACAAGCGAAAATCCCAAAAACGCCCCGCAGATAGCCGCGGAGCGTTTGGCTGCCACACATAGGAAGGAGCTTCACTCCATTTTAGAATCGTACATCCGTCTTACAGATTCTTCCCACAGCAATTCTTATATTTTTTCCCATTTCCGCATGGGCATGGGGCATTCCGCCCAATTATCTCTTTCTTGCTCCGATAGGGAACCTGAGGCTCTCCCTTCAGTTCCTCCAAAAAAATGGATTCCATTCCCCATCCCCTTTTAATGTTTTCTCCATTTCTTTCAAATACCGCAGCGCTTCCTCCACGCTTTCATCCCGTTTGGGCAGCCTCATTTTCAGATCCAACAGCAGGTTCTTTGCTTTTGAAAACTTCTGGCTTGACATATACCCATTAATCAATAGGAAGGCCACTTCGTGATTGCTCCTGCTCTTTTGCAGGATATCCCTCATTTTTTCAGTAAATTCTTCCTCATTTTTTAATTTCTGGGCATAGTATATCTGGCACTGCATTTCCATTGGAAATTCAAACAGATGATGGTTCTCCATAACCCTCTCTTCCAAAGCCTGTCCATCAAACAGCCCTAATTCATAAGCTGGCGTTCCTGTCAGCTCTGCATATTCCTCTCTGGAATAGCCCTTCAGCATGGGAAGCCCTGTCTGCATGCATATTTTTATAATGCAAAGCCAAAGCTCTGTCCATTCCATCAGATTGGAAGGCTGGAAAATCTCAAATAACCCATCCATCAGCTGCGTACTGGAGTCCCCGCACCGGATTGCTGAATAAGTCATCTCCACCCATTCTACCATCATTTCCTCTTCCATCCCGCATACCTGCATCAAATATTTCCCATACAAGCCCCAGCTAGGAGATGATTCTAAAAGGGGGCTGCTTTTTTCCTGTAATTCTTCCGCACTCCATTTCGGATATGCCAACTCTGTAGCATAGCCTTGTCTTTCCGACAGGGTTTTCTCAAGCTCCAATTCCATGGACGCCGCATATTCCTTCCCGTTCTCCATATCCTTCCCACACTGGATAAACCCACAGAATCGGCAATGCCAATAGAGTATCCGCAAAAACTCCTCCTGTCCCACCTGCATTTCCCAGGCTTCACAAAACATCTGATAGAGCTCATCAACCTCCATCAGCCCATATGCCAGGAAGAGTATACGCATTTTCTCACTGATATCATTCAGCCTCTGATATACTGGCTTCCAGTCCTTTTCCCCTATGCTAAGCAGGAAATCCTGCACCTCCCTGGAAATCTTCACAAAGGCAATCTCTGATATCTCTGTTTCTTTTATGCAGATTTCTGCCATGCCAAGGGCAATAATCCTGGAAATACACCCGCCCCCGTCCTCAAGCTCCGAAATGTTCCCTTCTGGCGCCTTACAGAATTTCATCAAGGCTGCAAGCATTTCTTCATCCAACACATACAGCAGATATTCTGGATGTTCCTGGAAGCACTGCATAAGGATATCCACGATTTTTTTCTTTGTCCAGCTTTTTTTCCACGGAATCTGGAGATATCCACAGTAATTCCTAAGCTCATCACGGCTGGCCTTACATAAAATATCCTGCCAGGAATGGTCCGTCACTGCCTTTTCTATGAAATACCCTTCATCCTCCAGCATATCATCACATCCGCGCAGGCTCTCCTCTTCCTCCTCTTTGATCCATTCTGTCCAAGACTCTTTATCTGCATAGAATTCATTCCAGGATGCGCACATTTTTCCCAGAGGAGAAGATGAAAGCGGGTTCTTTTTGTTAAATTGCATCCCCCTCCTGGCTATGGCATAAAGCTGATCCATCATCTGAAAAGCCAGGTCCAAATCCTCCTCATCCATTCCATCCAGCATGGTTTCCAGATCCCCCCAGTTTTCCGAAAATAACACATCATCTTCAGCAGATTCCGTATCTTTAACGCCAAACCGCCCCTCAGCTGCAATAATATTATTTTTGGAAAACGATGGCTTTGGAAACTCCATCTGTGCCAAAACCTGGTTTACCTTCTGCACATCATAAGGCACATCCCACTGCGCCCCTCCCCACACGCCGCCGGAATCCTCCTGAAAATTCTCCCCCTTTGCCTTCAATACAGCCCCATAACGCTTATCATAGGAAGGATCCTCCTTCTCAAAGACAATTTTATGGCTCCAGTCATCCCCAAAATCATAGGTATAGCGTATCCAGCGGTTGGAACGGAGAAAATCATCCACTATTGCCTCTCCCTCCGGTATAATATCATCCTCATCACTTATCTCTGGATCTGCCACGCACATTCCGCCATCTGGAAATGAAAATTCATGCAGATGACCATCATACCACCCAAATGCCACCTGTATCATACGGTGCAGGTCTGAAAAATAAATCTCTTCAGGTATTGCCAGCCTCCTCCAGACAGGGGGACGCGTGCCCTCAAGGGTTACCTTTATAATATATCCAGCCATTCTTAAGCCCTTCCTTTCTCAAATTAAATAAGGCAGAATCAATAACGTTCCAATTTCCTACCGTTAAATATCCCATCGCCAGCACAACTGCTTAGTAACCGCTTACGGGAACAAAAAACAGCCATGGCAAACCTTATTTTCATTTTACAGGAAGCAGTAAAATTCCACAAGTAGGGATTCAGAAATAATATTAAATAACCCAATTTCTGAGCCTGAGAATCAGCTTTTTTGAATCCTGGGAGATAATATTGCGCCAATAACAGCTTATGGAATCTATGCATCCGCCAGCTTCTTTATAATCCCACAAGCTTTGTAATGGCACAACGGATAATACTCAACCGGCACGCCTTTTTCCTGGGCAAGCCTCAAAATATGTGCCAAAGCCTTGTCATCCTTATATTGGCTGGCAATTAAAACCTTCCAAGGCACACGGCGGAGCAATACCCTGGTAGCCTCTCCAATTCCTGGTTTCACCAAGTTTAAATCCCCAATGCTAAAATCCTGGGCAATTTTTTTCACTTCTTCAACTCCTGCCCCCTTTTCTATCCTTGACTTCCCCCCTATCCACTGATTTTCCATTCCTTCTACATTCTTTTTGTAGTTTACAGAATTGTCCATTCCTTCCGTATTTTCTTTGTGATTTACAGAATTATCCATTCCTTCCATATTCTCTTTGGAATCTACAGGGCAGCCTCCTCCAAGCCCCACGGGAAATTCCCTCTCAATAGCCTTAATAAAATCATAAGATACATCTGAATCCACAAGCTCCCCATAATATACCGCCCCATGGAAATCATTTTTCCCAATAATATCATCCCGCAAAAATGTCCGGCTCACAAGGCCAGATACCGTACTGTTCAAACAGGAGCTTGGGATCAGGATATCCTCATGGGTACCGCACAATTCTGTTACATTGGCAGGGTCTGCCGCAACGGCAATTTCATCAGATACCCCAGGATAAGCTGCAATCTCTTTTTTCAGTTCACCCAAAATTGCCCCTTTTCCAATCCAGCCATCCACAAAAAGAAGATCCTCTGGCGGATAATTGTCCAATAGAAACCTCATAGCATTGTGGTCAATCCCCCTACCTCGGATAATTGAAATGGAATAATGGCTCACCTCTACCTGGTATTTCTTTTTGATATAGCGTTTTAGAAGAATCCCAATGGGAGTGCCTGCCCTGGCTAAAGACACCAGGACAACTTGGCTGCCCTTTTTTGCAATCACCTTATCTGCCAAAACACCAATCGCCTGGGCAGTAGAGCCAGCATAATATGCCAATGCTTCCTGGTACGCCTTCCGATATGTCTCGCTGGGGACATATTCTATAGGAAGCATTTCACAATAATGCTTCCCTGCCTGGATCAGCCTTTCCCGCTCCTCTGTCGGTTGTGGCTTCACCAACCCTGTAATGTCCTTCAGCAAAAAAATAACATCATTTTCCTGATAAGAGCTTCTCATTTTTCACACCACCTGACACAATAAATATTCTGGTTCCCGCAGGAACAAAGAGCTTTTTGTAGAGAAATAAGCCCTGCACAATCCCCTTTCCTATTCTGGCTGGGTGCATCCGTAATAACCAAAACCAGATCATATCCCGCCAAATCATAAATATATGTAGTGCGGCCTACGTCATACAGGCTCGTCAGCTCATAACGCTCATGCAAAGGGTAATCATCTTCCATGCTGACAGCAATCGGGCTCCGTGTGGTAGCATGGCATTTTACCTGATAGCCCAATGCCTGCAGCTTCTCCGCCACATATAAAGGCGGATACATAAACTCCTCCGTTCCCAAGACCAAAATACTCTGCCCCTTCTCAAACCATGCCCTGCCGCAATCAAATAAATCAGATTTCCACACTTTCTCCCATAATTGCTGGCAGCTTTCCTGATAATCCGATCCCTTCACAAGCCTTCTGGCATTCCTGGCGCCTGTAATTTTAATTTCTTTTATTCCCTCTTTCCCATATTCTCCACTTAACGGATCAAATACTATTTTACCTTCCTGTCCGAATATCACTTTGCTTTTCCGTCCAGATACTGTCCCATCTTTTTTATGGTAAATACCATCCCCTGCAAAACGGCTGGCGATTTCCGTATAACCGCTATGGTTTGTTTTTACTAAATACAGCGTCTCAATACTTTCCTTCTTATAAATTTCCTGCGCCCCTTGATCCATCCCATTCAAGATAGAAGCCACGGAAAAATCCATCTGTTCTCCATAATTACATCGGATCAGCCGGATAATATTTAAAATCGTATTCCCTGTGGTCACCTCATCTTCTATAAAAACAATACGGCTCACCTTCCCAATAATCTGGTCCAGGCCATCCTTCACCAGTTTCTGCTCTGTGGCATGGCTATGGGATTCTGAAAAATACAGATACTCCACCCCTGGAATACACTCCCTGGTAGTCTGTATATAATATACATCCAGCTCTGCCGCAATGGCTGCCCCAATAGCAGTGGCCGTTTCCGCAAACCCTACCAGTAGCAATGGCTGCCCCTTATAAGAATCCTTTACCTTTTTCCCCAATGCCTGAAACATCCCAAAAGCTTCTGATGGCGTTACAGGTATATGCTTCCCCTGAATTCGGTTAACTACCAGATATGCCCTTTTTGTATTATTTTCCCTTTTTGCAACCGCAACTATATTTTCTGTGCACAACACTCTTACCTCCAAATTGCTATTGTTCCAACACATCTATATTCAGAAAATCGTTTTCCTTCCCCATATCAGAAAAACCTTTCACCCTTTTCGGATCTTCCGGATAACCCTCACAAAAAACCTGCCTTTCAACTCCTTCAATTCTGCCCTGGCCTTTGCAAGCGTTTCCTTATTCTTTGCCAATTCGTCCTCTTTTTTTTCCCATTTCTGCTCCCATTTCTTTTCGCATTCCTGTTCCTGGACCTGCATTTCCTTAATCTGCTCCTTCAGTCCTTTAACCTGTGCTTTTAAATTTTGTATCTGCACCCCCCGTTCCGCCTTTTCATCATATGTAACCTGCAGCTTCCGGTTCATCTCCGATTTCTCATCCCATGCCTCCTGCAGCCTTACCCTGGACTTCAGCAGCTTATCATCCAACAACAAAAATAATTCCATCACCTCTGCCAAAGGGATGTCCCCACACTCCTTGGAAATCATATCCCATTTCCCTGGCTCCCATTCCATAGAAAGGCCTCTCAAATGGCGTACCATTGCCCTGGCGTGTTCCAAAATTGTTTGATACAGTTCCTCCTTCTGCCTGCACCCTGCTGCAAATTTCAAAATCTCACATAAAGTTACCCCCAGTGCATACTGCTTTTCCTTCTGCCTGGCCGACGTCATAGTAGATGCGCCGCGCACCCTGCGCTGGTAAAGCCTCTCTGAAATCACAGCCACCCGCTTCGCCGCCAATAAACACCAAAACAGATAGAGGTTATCCTCCATCAATGGCAATTCCGAAAAACGGATTCCCGTTTCCTCTAAAAACCCCCGCCGCACTATTTGCAAACAAGGCGAAACAATCATATCCCCACTTTTACGAAGCTGCACATACAACTCCTCCCCTGTATAAATATCTGGGTACTGCCTTTTCCGATGGTATAACTTTTTAAATCCTGGGAACTGCCTTTCTAACTCCTCCGATTCATAAAAGGAATCTGCCTCAAAAAACAGAAGATCCAGAGCCTCTTTTTCACATTTCCCATAAATAACCTGAAAGCATGATGCATCCAACAAATCATCACTGTCCATATAATAAATATAGGTTCCCTTCGCCCTGTCAATCCCCTGATTCCGCGCATATCCCTGATGATGGTTTTCCTCTGATACCACTGCCATATTTGAATGGCCTTGTGCTATTTCCTCCAAAATTGCTAATGTCCCGTCTGTAGATCCGTCATCTATACAGATTACCTCAAAATCTTGAAATGTCTGCCCAAATATAGATTCCATTGTCTCCCTGATATAATCCTGTGCATTAAAACAAGGCATAATTACTGACACCGCAAAATTTTCCATATCCCATGTCCCTCCTTTCTTGCCTCCCTATATACTACACTCCCTGGATACTCTAAAAACGCACTTACGGCACAGCTTAACAGAACTTCTATACTATGCCCTCTTCTGTATCCCAATCATTTATCCGCAACATAACATAAAGGCCGCTACTCTCCTATAACCACTCCTAAATGCACTGCCTGCACCGCTTCTGTCAGTATATAAGACGCAAAAAATGCCAGCAGGAAAATACCCTGCACTCAGCACAATTGGAGAAACCCTATAATGGTATGTTCCCCAAAACAAAACATATATGATCATCGGATGGAAAAAATAAATCCCATAACTATTTTTATTCACCCGCTTCACAAACATGCCCTCTGCCAGCCCCTTCCTGCCAATGCATCCACAGAAACTAAGCGCCATAACAATCCCTGCCACTGCACAGGCAAATTTCTCCCAAAGGCTCCCTCCCTGGCAATTGCCATACACTGCCCCAAATACCAGAACAGACAAAATTGGCATTGCCCATAATCTTTGCAGGAAAAGCATAATCCTTCCAAAATATTTATTCCAGAGCACTCCCACAAAAAAATAAACCTGATACGAAGCAGCAGCACGGATCTGAAACTCCCCTGGCAGCCTTTCTGCCCCAAAATACAGACATAAGGAACACAACAGGACTAACCAGGCCAACTTTCCCTCCCATCCGAAACAGCTGTTCCACCAGGATCACATTCAAAATATCTCCAATGTTCGGATAATTATAATAATACAACTTCTCTTCATTTTTTCGATTTCTTCCAAACATTTCTTCCCCCAATCTCCCATACCAACATTATGCCATACAAACCATAGCTTTGGGCATTCCAGCCTTTAACATTCTAATCTTTAACATTCCAGCCCAGTAGCATTGTTTGCAACTATTAGAAAAAGGTATTCCTAAGCATTGCCATACACATCCGCAAACATTCGCCTAGGAAATACCTTTCTCAAAATCCTGCTGTTACTATCCCATACTTTTATAATTACAGCCTATCTTTTTTCTATAATTATATTTTTTAACTTCCTTGCCTGAAATCCCTAATCTTCCTTCTGCCCATAATAAGCATTTGCCCCATGCTTCCTATAGTAATGCTTATCCTGCAATTCCTGGGGCGCTGGCTGGATCCGTGGGTTGATGGTCTCTGCACGGTATGCCATCTTAGCCACTTCCTCTAATACCACTGCATTGTGCACTGCCTCATGGGCATCCTTGCCCCATGCAAAAGGGCCATGGTTCTTGCAGAGCACAGCTGGCACTGCCATTACATCCTTGCCCATTTCCTGGAAGGAATCCACAATCAAATGCCCTGTATTCTCCTCATATGCGCCGTCAATTTCTTCCTTTGTCAGGCAGCGCACACATGGGATTTCCCCATACATATAATCCGCATGGGTAGTTCCATAGCAGGGAATGCTCCTGCCTGCCTGTGCCCAGCTTGTGGCATAGGAGGAATGGGTATGCACCACGCCGCCGATTTCCGGAAAGGCCTTGTACAGCTCCAAATGGGTCGCTGTGTCAGAGGATGGGTTATACCTTCCCTCCACCTTGTTGCCTTCCAAATCGATCACTACCATATCCTCTGGCTTTAACTTCTCATAATCCACGCCGCTTGGCTTGATTACAAACAATCCCTTTTCCCTGTCAATGCCGCTGACATTTCCCCAGGTAAAGGTCACAAGGCCATAACGGGGCAAATCCATATTTGCTTCATAGACTGCTTTTTTCAGTTCTTCTAACATATCGTTCCCTCTCTATCCTTCTGGCCAAAGGCCGCATAGCCCATGCAGCCACGGCCAATTTTTATTCTATGCATCTCCTAGCATACAGCCACGCTGCACCGGGACTTTATTTCAGGCTGTCAACGGCTGCCCGCTCAATCGGGAGCCCTTCGCTGTACCGCTTGATAAATGTGTCAAATCCTGCCACATCCTTCGCTTCTGGCTGCAGGGTTACGCTTTCCTGGCCAGCGAATACTTTCTCATCCAGGTAATGGGATAAAGATTCGCCTTCCCCTTTATTGACCATATAGGAAGCTAATAGGGCAATGCCCCATGCGCCGCCTTCACCTGCTGTCTCCATAACTGAAACAGGCACGTTTACAGCTGCCGCCATTACCTTCTGCCCAACGCCTTTGGTCTTGAACAAGCCGCCATGTCCCATCAGCTCATCCAATTGGACATCTTCTTCCTTCAACAGAATATCCAGGCCCGTCTTCAATGCGCCAAGGGCTGTAAACAGGTGTACCCTCATAAAGTTTGCAAGGCTGAACTTGCTGTCCGGTGTACGGACAAATAAAGGACGGCCTTCCTCAAAGCCTGTGATATGCTCTCCAGAGAAATAATTGTATGCCAGCAATCCGCCGCAGTCGTCATCGCCTTCCAAAGCCTTGTTGTACAGTACGGAAAACAGCTTGGTCATATCCACTTCCACGCCAAAGCTCTCCGCAAATTCCTTAAACAGGTTTACCCATGCATTCAGGTCAGAGGTACAGTTATTGCAATGCACCATTGCCACCAGGCTGCCATCCGGCGTGGTTACCATATCAATTTCCGGATGCACCTTCTTCAGGTTCTTCTCCAGTACTGCCATGGCAAATACAGACGTGCCTGCAGAAACATTCCCGGTACGTTGTGCCACGCTCTTGGTAGCTACCATTCCGGTGCCTGCATCACCTTCTGGCGGGCAAACAGGGATGCCTGCCTGGAGATTGCCTGCGGTATCTAACAACTTCGCTCCTTCTTCCGTTAATGTGCCTGCATCATCGCCAGCATTCAATACCTTTGGCATAATATCTTCTAATTTCCAGGAAAAGCCCTCTGATGCAATCAATTCATTGAACTGCCCGATCATCTTCTTGTCAAAATCCCCGGTTGCAATGTCAATGGGGAACATACCAGAAGCCTCGCCTACGCCCAGCACCTGCTGCCCAGTCAGTTTCCAATGTACATAACCTGCCAATGTGGTGAAATATGCCACATCGCTTACATGCGCTTCTTTATTTAAAATTGCCTGATACAGATGGGCAATGCTCCACCTCTGGGGAATATTATACTGGAATACCTCTGTCAGCTTCTTAGAAGCTTCTTCGGTAATGGTGTTCCTCCAGGTACGGAAGGGAACCAGCAACTCATTGTCTTTATTAAATGCCATATAGCCATGCATCATTGCGCTGAAGCCCAGCGCCCCAATCTTTGTCAATGTGACCCCATACTGTGCCTTTACATCCTCTGCCATTTTCTGGTAGCAATCCTGCAAGCCATTCCAGATAGCATCCAGGCTGTAGGTCCAGATATGGTTCTCCAGCTGGTTCTCCCAATCATGGGCTCCAGATGCTATTGGCGTATTGTCGCTCCCCACCAGGACTGCTTTGATCCTGGTAGAGCCAAACTCAATGCCAAGAGCAGTTTTCCCATTTTGAATATCCTCTATGATATGGCTTTTTTCCATGTTAAGACTTCTCCTTTCTTACACCCATTCGTAATAAATCTTAGAAGCAAAATACAATGATTGCTTCTCTAATAAAATGAAAACAAAAGGCGTGCCCATGCAGCGTTTCAATCCGTCCTGTTCAGTGGCGTCTGCCGTTATAGCCAATGTTTACGAAATGAAACCCCCTGGACACGCCTCCCATTCCCTGCCAAATTATGAACCTGTCATAACATTGATTATTGGCAAACCCCTTCGCACTCTAATCAATGTGTACACTGGCTGTTACACAAACTCTATTACATTCCAATCCATGTGTACATTTGCCAATCTAAAAGCTTATTTTGTTGCGCAAACCCCTTTACGCTTCCTATTGCTTTTGCTCTATTTTACCTTCTCATAAATGCATATCATCCATTGGAGAATCTGCGGCAGGCCTTTAAGCCTGTACAAATCCCTTAACCTTCTCATAAATACCCTGTGCGTCAAGCCCATATTTCTCTAACAGCTTTACTGCCGGGCCAGACTCGCCATAAGTGTCATTTACGCCGATCTTGCAAACTGGGGTAGGTGCCTTTGCACTCAGGCAGTCACAAACTGCGCTTCCCAGCCCGCCGATAATGGAATGCTCTTCTGCGGTTACTACTTTGCCTGTTTTCTTTGCGGACTTCAGGATGATGTCTTCATCCAGAGGCTTAATGGTGTGGATATTGATCACCTCTGCGCTGATCCCACCTGCCGCCAATTTCTCCGCTGCCTCTAAGGAAGCGCCTACGCACAGCCCAGTTGCCACAATCGTAACATCCTTGCCTTCCCTTAAGAGGACTCCCTTGCCTACTTCAAATTTATAATCTTCCCTGTCATTGATTACAGGAACAGCCAAACGGCCAAACCTCAAATATACAGGGCCTTCCATTTCATAAGCCGCCTCTACGGCTGCCTTTGCCTCTACATCATCCGAAGGGTTAATCACGGTCATGCCTGGGATCGTACGCATCAATGCGATATCTTCGTTACACTGGTGGGATGCACCGTCTTCTCCAACGGAAATCCCTGCATGGGTTGCGCCGATTTTTACGTTTAAATGGGGATAACCCACAGAGTTCCTTACCTGCTCAAAAGCCCTGCCCGCTGCAAACATGGCAAAGGAGCTTACAAACGGCACCTTCCCTGTGGTAGCGATGCCTGCTGCGATACCCATCATGTTACACTCCGCGATTCCGCAGTCAATATGCCTTTCAGGAAATTCCTTCTTAAATACACCTGTTTGGGTAGCTGCTGCAAGATCCGCATCCAGAACTACCAGATTGTCATGCTTCTTACCAAGCTCTACCAGCGCATTGCCGTAGCTGGCTCTGGTTGCTATTTTCTTTACTTCTGACATAATGCTTCACCTGCCTTCTCTAATTCTTCCATTGCCTGTGCATACTGCTCATCGTTTGGAGCTTTACCATGCCATCCTGCCTGGTTCTCCATGTAAGAAATCCCTTTACCTTTTACTGTCTTCATAATGATTGCAGCCGGCATTCCCTTTGTTTCCCTTGCCTCTTTGAAGGCTGCCCTGAGCTGGTCAAAATCATTGCCGTCCGCCACTTCAATTACATGGAAATTAAATGCCTTAAACTTATCTGCAATTGGATACGGGGAGCATACATCCTCAATCCTGCCATCAATCTGCAGCCCATTGTTGTCTACGATTACAACAAGGTTATCCAGCTTGCGGTGGCCTGCAAACATGGAAGCCTCCCATACCTGGCCTTCCTGGATCTCGCCGTCACCTAAGAGAGTGTATACGCGGTAGCCATCATTGCTTAACTTTGCAGATAATGCCATGCCAACTGCTGTGGAGATTCCCTGCCCTAAAGAGCCGCTGGACATGTCAATGCCAGGCGTATGCTGGATACAGGGATGCCCCTGTAAATGGGATCCAATCTGACGCAGTGTCTTCAAATCCTCCACTGGGAAATACCCACGGTTTGCAAGGGTAGAATAAAGGCCAGGAGCCGTATGCCCTTTGGACAATACAAAACGGTCACGGTCTGCCTTCTTGGGATCCTTGGGATCAATATTCATTTCCTCAAAATACAAATATGTAAATACCTCTGTCGCTGAAAGGGATCCGCCGGGATGTCCTGCCTTTGCCGCATGGACAGCAGTCACGATGCCCTTGCGGATTTCGTTGGCTGTTTTCTGAAGTTCTAAGTTTTCCATTAAAATGTCTCCTTTATTTTTTGCTAACCGCCAGCATAATGCCTTTTCCTACATGCATTATGCCAGCCTTTGCATCCTATGAACTGCTATTTGCTGAAATTACTCACCGAATACTGCCAGGTAATCCTTCTTGAACTTTTCAATTCCGATATCTGTCATTGGATGCTTTGTCATCTGCTCAATCACACTGTATGGAACAGTTGCGATATCTGCCCCTGCAAGGGCGCATTCTGTCACATGGACTGGATTACGCACGCTCGCTGCAATAATTTCCGTATTCAGGTCATAATTTGCAAAAATATTTGCAATATCCTCAATCAAGCTGGTACCATTCTGATTGATGTCATCTAAACGTCCTAAGAATGGGGATACATAACTAGCTCCAGCCCTTGCTGCCAGCAATGCCTGGTTTGCAGTGAAAATCAGTGTTACATTAGTCTTAATGCCTTCGGAAGCCAGCACCTTAACAGCCTTTAACCCTTCCACTGTCATTGGGATTTTCACAATCATATTTGGATGGATCGCTGCAATTTCACGCCCCTCTTTGATCATTCCCTCTGCTTCCGTGGTAGTGGCCTTTACCTCACCGCTGATCGGCCCGTCCACGATTGTGGTGATTTCTTTGATAACCTCATTAAAATCCCGACCCTCTTTTGCAATCAAAGAAGGGTTGGTTGTCACACCGCAAATTACGCCCATATCATTTGCTTTACGAATATCATCCACATTCGCTGTGTCAATAAAAAACTTCATAACATTTCCTCTCTTTCTTGGATACCATCTAACCCCATTCTAATAAGGCGTGCCCTATTTTCCAAAAACAACATTCCCTAACATTAAGTCTCTCTTGAAGTCACGGATATTTGTCTTTTCATCAATAAATACAGCCTCAATGCCCATAGCTGCTGCCCAGTCGCCCATCTGCTCTGCAGTCACGTCATAGGAGAATGCAGTATGGTGTGCGCCGCCTGCCAGGATCCATGCTTCGCAGCCAGTTGCAAAATCAGGCTTCGGTGTCCAGAATGCAGTTGCAACAGGAAGCTTAGGCATTGGCTTCTCAACCTTCTTGCAGTCCACAGAATTGATCAGCAGGCGGAACCTGTCGCCCAGGTCGATCAGGGATGTTGCAATACCAGGCCCTTCCTTGGAAGTAAATACCAAACGGGCTGGGTCTTCCCTGTCACCCATGGAAAGCGGCTGGCACTTGATGCTGATCGGCCCTTCTGAAATGGATGGGCAGATCTCCAGCATATGCGCCTGCAGGATGCCTTCCTTGCCAGGAACTAAATTATAAGTATAATCCTCCAGCATGGAGGTTCCCTTTGCGTCCTTCATGCCTGCGGACATCAATTTCATAATACGTACCATAGCGGCAACCTTCCAGTCACCTTCTGCGCCAAAGCCATAGCCTTTTTCCATCAGCCTCTGGATTGCAAGGCCTGGAAGCTGCTTCAATGCGCCCAAGTCGCCGAAGTGCGTAACGATTGCCTGATAATTCTTCTCCTCTAAGAAACGCTCAAAGCCGATTTCAATCTGTGCCTGTACAGCCACGTGCCTCTTGAACTCCTCTGGATCCCGGCCTTCCAACAGAATCTCATATTTATCATAATATTCATCCACCAATGCATTGGTATCCGATTCGGAAACAGCTCCAACAGCCTCTGCAATTTCATTTACAGGATAAGCGTCTACTTCCCAGCCAAACTTCAGCTGGGCTTCTACCTTATCGCCTTCCGTAACGGCCACATTCCTCATATTGTCTGCCACACGCATAACGCGTACATGGCTGCTCTCTACGATACCAATGGCTGTCCGCATCCAGGAAGCGATCTTTTCCTGAACAGCAGTGCTAGTCCAATGCCCTACCACTACCTTACGCTCAATGCCCATGCGGGTTACCATATGGCCCCATTCACGGTCGCCGTGTGCAGACTGGTTCTCATTCATGAAATCCATGTCAATGGTGTCGTATGGAATCTCTTCATTAAACTGGGTATGTAAGTGAAGCAATGGCTTCCTGTACTCCTGCAGACCCAAAATCCAGGATTTTGCCGGAGAGAAGGTATGGCACCATACAATTACGCCAGCGCAATCTTCGTCAATATTTGCCTCATTGAAGGTTTTACGGATTACCTCATTTGTAATCAATGTGGGCTTCAGGACTACCTCAAAAGGCAGGACGCCTGATGCATTCAGCTTCTCCACGATGATTCTGGAATGTTCTGCCACGTTCCTCAGGCATTCGTCACCATATAAATCCTGGGACCCTGTGCAGAACCAAAACTTGTAATTTCTCTGTAATTTCATATTGAACCTCCTATGATATGTGATTTTTAATAACATTAAACTACGGTTATGTCCCTCCCCCGCAATTTACTTTCTATTTTAAACTTGTATGGAAGGAAATACAAGAGATTTTTGATATTTTTTTAATAAAATTAACAACTTTTTGATATTTTAAAGGGGGATTTCTGGGCAAATTGTGGGAAAACGCGGGAGCAAGGAAAAGGGATTGTAGGAAAATGATTAAAATAGGAAATCCCTAATCATGCAGCCGCACAATTAGGGAATCTTCCATACCTGTACATTATTTTTGAAAAAAAGCCGGATCAGCCTGCCGTCTATGGCATCCTGTGGCTATGGATTTTCCTTCTCTGCCTCAAGCTCAGCAAACGCCGCATCCCAATCTGTGATTTTCTCCCATGCTTCATATTTTGCCTGGAACTCCTCTGGTAAATCCACCCCTTCTACTTTATTTGGCGCATCTCCCCAAAAAGCATCTGTTCCATCGTTCCAAAACAAAATAAGGTATTCTATGTCAGAATGAACCTGTGCCTCAATAATCAGTGTATCATATCCCTCTACAGTCCTAGTATTTTCTACACCTGGATCAATTTCCTTAAAAGTAATTGCAACTGGATCCTCTATCTGAAGCTTAATGTAATAATTTTCTGTTTTTTCCTTCGACACTTCTTCTAACCAGTCCAAGCACATGCCGCCGTTAAAATAGCCATAACCGTTTTCATACTCCCCAAAAAACCCGGAAAGCATCTGAATAAAATACTTTCCTTTTGCTGTTGATAAGTCCAGGGCTTCCTTTTTTCCATCATGATATAAGATGCATGATGTGATATTACTGCTGTCATTCCCCAGAAAATCCACCTGATATTTGCTACCATCTCCATCCTCTGGCTTTGGGGCTGGTACTTCTACATCTGCAGAAGCTTCCTCCGGCTCCTGCCTGTCCTCTAAGTTTCCATCCCATTCTGTTTGGACACGCTGAATTTCCTGTACTACTTCTTCACGCTGTGCTTTGGCTTCTTCCAGCACATCCTCTGACTGTGCTTTAACCTCTGGATGTACACTAGCCTTTTGTTGCTCCCGATCCGGGCTTCCACAGCCTGGTATAACAAAACAGGCCATTAAAATAACGCATAAACTCCAAAATTTTTTCATAGGCTCCTCCTTCCATTTTGTTTTATGCAGCCATTTTTAACCTTATATACTTAATAATCTGTACTAAAATCATATATTTGTCAACACTATCTATAAATTTTTTTGCTTTTTTGTTTATGTTTGCATCATTTAATTTTTAGAAAAATCATATCCTTTATCCACCTTTGATATGATAACATAATACACTTTTGCAATTTAATACTAATGTTGCCTCATACATTATTCGCAAAAACACTCTTACTCACAATAAATCTCCATTTTATTCCAGAAATTTGAATCGTTTATTATCCTATATCATAAAGCTCCGACAGTATTCAATTTCTTTAATTGTAACGTAAGTTCGATGGGAAGTTTACAGTCTGTGAAGAGTTGCTTGGCTGCCCAGACGCCAATCTGGGTGGGCAACCGCCTTTTGCAGACGCTGCGACGCTCTGGTGGAATAATCACTAAGTCCGGCTAAAGCCGCTTAGGAAAGCTTTCGCGGCTAAGCCTCCCTAAGCGCTGGATTCCATCTCTGCTAAAACCGCAGCTGAATTGTCTGCAAAAAGCAGTTGTCCACCGTCATTTTGACAATCTGCTTTCGTGACAGATTCTCTTTTTTACAGCATTTTCGCTATAATAGAAACATAGAATTTTGCGGAAAGAAGGTGGTCTGAATGCCGGTTAATATCACAGAAGAATTTGTTCGATATCTGATGGAACAGAACGCATCTCTGCCTGAACAGGCGGCTGAATTAACGGCTACTGTCAAGGAACTGGACCAGACCATCCGGGAACTGAAAGAGCAGTTAAACAAAAACTCCAAAAACAGTTCCAAGCCGCCTTCATCTGACGGGCTTAAGAAGCCTGCGGTAAAAAAGAACAAATATCTTACAATCATGAGCTACATCGGATGAGCCCGCAAGCATGGAATCAATGCTTTCACAGCTATCCGCGAAGCGCTGAACGGAAACCCGGATATCATTTTCAACTAACAAGGTTCTGAACAGATACGAAAATTCAATAATTTATATTTAAAAAACACTTATAACTATTACACATATCACATTAAAAATATTGTCCTTCAATTTTTAATATTGTATTACAAAAATATATTTTTGTCAATACTTTATTGTGAATTTTATATGTAAAAAACAAAAAACAAACATTATTCTTATCTATTTTACCATATAAAAACAGTAATCCAAAAACAAAAAGTGCAACTCTTCCTAATTTTTCTCGCAAATTAAGAAGAATTTTAGGTATATATAACATATGACTTATTTTAAAATCATTTGAAAAACAACCATATTTTGGGTTCAAAAAATAATTATCAGGTGGCAACTTGAACATATTTCAAGACTTGTACAAACAATTTTGTCTGGTATATTCTCCTCACCAATAGCTCATTTAAGAAAGAAAATATTTTGAGAATTAGCTGATACCAGGTGGTAGGGAAGCAGTATTCTTCAAACCTGCTTAGCCCTCTCGTTATGCGAGGCCATGGCAATCTGCGTCCTCTATCACCTGTTTGACTACCGAACAATGAAACTCCCCACGGAGCGGTGCATCGCCTAACCTATGCGATACACCACTCTGTGGGCTGGGAATCAGCCCCAGCCTTACTCCGTTCGGCATTAGAAAGTACGCGACAATCCGTGGGAAATGTACCCTCATATGATTCTAATAGTATTGCAGAAAACTTTCAAAAAAATACTTTAAGTTCTTCCCAAAGCTGGTGAACCATATTCACTTTGTAGAACTTATGCCCTATTCTACTATCGCCATTAGAGCTGTTCGTACAGTCCCATAGACTCAAATTTTTTCAGCACTGGCATAGCTTTGCGGATTACACAACACTAGATTCTGCAGTTATAGAATAGCAACATAATTTTTTTTAGGGTACCATGCAAAGGAATATATGCTCTATATGGTGGTTTTATGAGTTCGAGCTCCACCTTATCATTAATGAACGTGAAGAAAACTTGGACTTTTCACCGGCTCTGTGCAACATAAACGACCATAACCAAAAGATTTCGAGAATCTTACAAAAATCATCTTTATAAAGCTATTTTTCAGATAAAGGATACATGCATTAAAAGCTGCTGCAAAACTCCTGGATAGAAGGGCAAGCTTATCTCTAAGCAAAAAATGCGAAAAATCCGATTAATTATGCCCAAAATCCCTCACCAAAATATCACTTTTCTCCAAAAATTCTTCAATCGTATGAAATCCCAAACGCTCCAGCAGCTCTAATACAAAAGGATTGTCCAACGGAGTACGGTATTTTGCTTCCTCTGCATAACGGTCCACATTAGCAGCTCCTTCCCCTTTCTCAATAATAATCTTCGGGCCGCCCACGCATCCGCCCTTACATCCCATCCCCTCATAGAAATTCGCTTTTATTTCACCATTTTTCAACCGCTCAATCATGGCGCGGCAAGCAGGGACTCCATCTGCCTGCTCTGCCCGAACCTCAATGGGGCGGTTGGGATGAAGCTGCTGCACCGTGTCTTTTACAGCCTCGCTGACCCCTCCTGTCCTGGCATAAATCCGCCCCGCCCGCGAAGAATGTTCCTTCTCATCCTCTCCCAAAAGCTCCGGGTGGATTTCTGCCGCCTCAAACATATCCTGCACTTCCTGAAAGGTCAGCACATAATCAACTGCATCTGCAATATCTGCCTCCCTGGCCTCCTTCTTCTTCGCCATACAAGGCCCGATAAAAACCGTCACAGCATCCGGATGCAGCTTCTTTACTACCCTTCCTGCCGCAATCATAGGCGATACGGCTCCCGGCACATGCGGCATTAATTCCTTATAAATGCTGCGGATCATAGCAATCCACACCGGACAGCAGCAGCTGGTAAGCTGATAATCCTGTTCCTCCTTGATATTTGCGTCAAATTCCAACGCCTCTTTTAAGGTCAGAAGATCTGCAAAGACAGCCACCTCGATCATTCCCTGGAACCCCATGGCCTTAAAAGCAGCCCTAAGCTTCCCCGTTGTGACCCCTTCCCCAAACTGCCCCAAAAAAGCCGGAGCCACCAATGCGTATACTTCCCGCTTTGTTTTGCGCACAGCCTGCAAAACAGGAAGCACATCCTTATTTGCCGCCAGTTTTTCCAGCCTGCAGGCATCCACGCAAGCCCCGCACCCAATACACTTCTCCTTATTGATATGGATTTTCCCATCCTTCCCCTCCTCAAAGGCATCAAAAATGCAGCTATTCTGGCATGCCCGGTCATACGCACACTGCTCGCAATCCTCTGCAAAGATCACAGGCGCATAACGCTCCGGATGCAGCAAGCAATCCATATGGTAAGGCTTGTACTCCCCCGCCAGCACTTTTCCCTGCCCCGTTTCCTGCTTCAAAATATCCCAATATAACTGTTGAAATGTCTTCATAATTTTCCTCCATATTCTTTATCCAATTATAATAAGCCATTAATAACCATTTTTCCCTTCCCACCCCGAATAAATACCAAATATAAGCTAAATTCTAAAAAATATATCTGGAATCCCCCCTCTTGATTTTCCCCATCAAAAGTGCTATATTCAGTCATATATTTAAACTATATGAGGTGACCCCAATGGACTGGATGATTGAGAGCCTGCTGCAAGGGACTCAGTTTCAGAAATTATACAACCGAAAAATCGAGACACTGCGCGAAGCGCACCATCTGCGCAAAATAGACATTGATATCTTGTATTTCCTCCACAAATCCGGAGACCGCAACACCCCCAAGGATATCAGCAACCTAAACCTATTCAACAAAGGCCACATTTCCCAATCGGTGGACCGCCTGTCCAAACAGCACCTGATCCAGACTGTGCCAGACACAGAAGACCGCCGATGCATCCACCTTGTGCTGACAGACCAGGCAATTGACATTGTCGAGCGCATCATCCTTCTTCGCCAGAATATGTACAATATTATTCTCCAGGGAGTGACGCCAGAAGAATGTGAAACCCTGCGCACCGTTTCGGAAAAGGTCCATAAAAACATCCGAAACGCTCTGGAAGATCCTGACACAATTCTTAAATTATTCTAAAATCTATTGGCAATTCCTTATCTTTGTGATAATATAGTTTAAAATTAAACATTATAAGGGCATAATCTGCAGGCAAGCTTCATTTGCCAGGCCCAAAACCAAGAAAGGAGGCAGCATTATGCGAAATGAAAATGAATTAATGGACTATGCGGTAAAACAGGAAGCCATCTGCCGGAAAAACGACAGTATTTCCGACAGCCTGTTTGAAGAATATGGGGTTAACCGGGGACTGCGCGACCAAAGTGGAAAAGGTGTGCTGACCGGGCTTACTACCATTTCCAAAATTGTCTCCTTCCAGGACGTGAATGGGGTAAAGACCCCCTGTGACGGCGAGCTGTGGTACAGGGGCTACAATGTGCAGAATCTTGTAAGGCAGGTACGGGAGGATGGATTTGGATTTGAAAATACAGCGTATCTTCTGCTCTTTGGCGAAATGCCCACAGAAAAAGAGCTGCAGGAGTTTTGTAAGATCATGGCGCAGAGCCGCACCCTTCCCACGAATTTTACCCGGGATGTGATTATGAAAGCGCCGACCAAGGATATTATGAACTCCATGACCAGGAGTATCCTGACGCTGGCGTCCTATGACAGCCAAATGAACTCCCCAGACATCATTCCCAACAGCCTGCGCCAGTGTATTGAGCTGATCAGTATTTTCCCCATGCTGGCTGTCTATGCCTACCACGCTTACAATCACTATGAAAATGATGACAGTATGTATATCCATCGCCCGGAGCCACAGCTGTCCACGGCAGAGAACCTTCTGATGATGCTCCGCCCGGACCGGAATTACAGCAAATTAGAGGCTAAGGTATTGGATGTGGCTCTGATGCTTCATATGGAGCATGGTGGAGGAAATAACTCTACATTTACCACCAGGGTAGTAACCTCCTCCGGATCAGACACATATTCCTCCATTGCAGCGGCCATGTCTTCCCTGAAAGGCCCCAAGCACGGCGGCGCAAATATCAAGGTTATGGAAATGATGGAAAATATTCGGCAGAATATCCGGGATGTCCATGACAAGGAGGAAATCGAAGCCTATCTCAGCAAAATCCTGGAAGGGGAAGCTTTTGACCGCAAAGGCCTGATCTATGGGATGGGACATGCCGTTTATTCCCTGTCAGACCCAAGGGAAGAAGTATTCAAAAAATACGTGGAAAAATTAGCCGCAGCCAAAAAAAGAGAAGATGATATGCTGCTGTATAACAGCATTGAAGAACTGGCGCCGAAGCTAATCGCAAAGAAACGCCACATATTTAAGGGAGTCAGCCCAAATGTAGACTTCTACAGCGGCTTTGTCTACGATATGCTGGACATTCCACAGGAATTGTATACATCCATCTTTGCAGTCGCAAGGATTGTGGGCTGGAGCGCCCATCGGATGGAAGAATTAATTGGAATGAGCAAAATCATCCGCCCAGCTTATATGAGCGTTATGGAAAAGAAGGAATAAATATTTTAAGAAATGGGGCAGCCGCATTATGGCTGGGTAAGATAACTGAAATAGCATATTGAAGAAAATTTAATATTTTAAGGAAAAAATCAGGGTAATTGTACAATGAACGGTTGTACAGTTGCCCTGTTTTTTCAACAAATACCGACGGCTGCCTGAGTTTACGGTAAAATCGGCATTATACACCGACAGATGCCTAAGTTTACGGCAAAATCGGCATTATACACCGACAGATGTTTGAGCTTACGGCAAAATTGACATAAATCATAGCCATATGCTGCAAGCAACGGGGTATGAAACCCACGAAAGAATAATAAAAATAAGAGCCTGGAAAATCCAGACTCTTGCGAGCGATAGACGGGGCTCGAACCCGCGGTCTCGACCTTGGCAAGGTCGCGCGTTACCAACTACGCCACTATCGCATAAAGCGGGTGATGGGAATCGAACCCACGTGTCCAGCTTGGAAGGCTGGTGTTCTACCATTGAACTACACCCGCACAACGCACCCTTCATAAATCTCTTATCCCCCGAAGAGGAATGCCCAGTTCCGGAATCGAACCAGAGACACGAGGATTTTCAGTCCTCTGCTCTACCAACTGAGCTAACTGGGCTCGTCATGCGTGTTCCAACAACAATGATATTCTAACAACATCTGGGCAAAATGTCAACACTTTTTTTTTATTTTTTTCACTTTATATATTTTGTATATTTTTTATTTAATAACCCAATATTCCATGTGCATATTATACAATACTTTAGCATAAAAATAAAACCTACAATAAGAATGAAACTCCCCGCGGCAAGCCGCGGGGAATATACTCTCCTATCATTCAATTTGCTAACCGTCTTCTGAAAAGTCACGCCATTGTTCCGCTGTTTCTACTAAGTGTTTACTTTTTTTCATGAACATAATTCTGTCATTTTTTGTCTTGTTCTTCCCTCATCCTACGCAGGTCGTCCACCCTATAATCCCCATAAAAAGCATCCACCGCATCATAATCAGTTTCTGCGCCATCTGCTGAATTACTGTTAAGAACAATGGATTCTTTCAGTATGATAAGTTCTTTAGCATCCCCCTCAAGATCCAACACTTGATAACCATTTTCATCTGAAGTTATTGATACCCGATACCCCGTCCCCATGCCTTCCTTATGCTTTGGCGTCATGCCATAATTCCATTCACTCTTGACATAAACCTCCACTTCTGTTCCGTCTTCTGATATATCTTCAAAATTTACCTCGCATATTTTCATATTATGGATTCTATCATTCATGATATTTGCGCGTACTCTCTCAGCAATTAAACCTTTAGCTACAATATAGCCATTTATACTTGCAAAATCTTCATGGCTAAAGTCTATGGAATCATCTGACAGCGTACGGTAAAGCTCTGTAAAATATTTCTCCAAAAATTCTTGCAAACTCTGGGGTTTTTGTTGGCTTTGTCCCTCCTGTTTCTCCTGGGATATCCCGGCTGTTTCAGGGCTTCTTGTATCCTGTCCTTCTTGAGATGTCTTTGCCGCCTCTGGTTTCACAGCATTTTGCCCTTCTTTAGATTTCCCAGCGGCCTTTTGGCTCCCAGCATCCTGCGCCTTTTGGCTTTCCGCTTCCAAAATTGCCTCTTGGGAAGACTTTGCTTTTTTTGCGCCGATGGTCTGGATGGTGCCACCTATCCCCGGCCTCCCCTCCCCGCTGCCCTCGCCTGCCAATTCCTGTGCGCCCCCAACCCTTGGAATACTTTGGGCATTGGGGATTAAGATAATGGCCGCTGCCGCAACCACTGCGCCTGCCACCCATAGCGGCCCTTTTGCCCTTGCCTTTCTGTTCTTTAGGTTCATAGCCCTCTCCACCACTCCTTTCTCCCCAAATCCACAGGGGAACTGCATCCATTGATCCCTACTGATTGTAAACCGCAGCATGTCCATGATATACCCCTTCACCCTCTCTGCGTCCAGACCCGCAACCGCCGCCTCATCACAGGACATCTCCATGTCGCGCCTGAAATAACGGACGCCTGCCCATACCAATGGGTGGAACCAATAGACGCCCAAGATAACGGCTGCCAATAAGTTAAGCCATGGATCCTTCCGCCTCACATGTACCCGCTCATGGCGCAGGATATTGGCGGCCTCCCCGCCGCTAAGGCCAGAAGGCAGGTATATCCTCCCTGGAAAACCTGCCAGGGCAAAGGGGCGTGAAATCCCATCTGCAAAATAAACATTCCCCTCCCACCTCACAGCCACCTGGAGCTTCCTTTTCAGCCTGATGTAAGAGGACACATTCCATCCAATGTACAATAAGATTCCCATTGCCCATAGGATAGCCGCCAGCTGCATCAGGGGCGCCTCTGCATTTCCTTCTGCCGCAGCCTGCAGGCTGCCTGCTGCCGCAGAATTTGGCTGCGGCAGCATATTGCCAAAGGCTACACCCCCTGGCTGCGGAAGCATACTGCCAGCCTGTACGCCGCCTGCCTGCGCTGGCATATTCCCAAGGGTCCCTTCCCTTCCCTGCGCCAGCCCGGGACCAATGCCGCCTCTTGCTGGCATTCCCAAAGCCTCTCCCCCTCCAGCCACTTCCAATGCATGGGAAAAAATAAAACTGCCCGCCTGCACTGCCTTATCCCAGATACCCCCGTTCCCTGTTAGGCCCAGCATCCCCCCGCCTGCACCATCCCCTGCCAAAAGTCTGCCTATCTCCCCAGGGTGGCTGAGAAAAAACGCCGCCTGATAAAACGCCTTCCCCAGGCTCCCTTCCGGCAGGCCTCCAAGCATCCCCCAAATCCCGGCAAAGGGGATGGGGATTAGCAAACGGACTGCCGGGATTGCCCATAACATATAGGAGTATTTTTTGGGTGCCCTCTGTAAGATGCAGCGTAACAGCAGCACTGTAAGGATTATCCATGTGCTGGCATACCCCATTTCTAACACGGACCCTAGAATTCCTTCTATGTATTCTGTTTTCATTTCCATCCTCCTTCTTATAGATCATTGTTTATTAAAAGGTACAGAAATACTTTGGTAATACCTTATATCCCAAAACCCGGTTTATCACTAATAGTTTCTCCATGTAAATCAAGTCTATCAGAAAGAAACTTTTCTGTCAATATTTTCAAGCCAAATTTACAGAATAAATTCATGGGATGCATAATAGATCCTGATTCAGCGTATTTCATAATAATCATCAACCTATCTCCTTCAGCTCCTGCCCTGCAACAAGGCCGTCCATGTATACGTTTATGACTGCAAGGAAAATAGGTTCCTTGTCGGAAGGTATGCCTGTAAGAATCTTTGCCGCCAACTCCGCTCTTATTTTTGTCTTTTCATCAAGTTTCTGTAGTTTGCTGTTTGTGTTCATCATGGTGTTTACCTTCTTTCTTTTAATCCACATTGTTCTTGTACTCCCTTTCATCTCCTTTATGTTTCCTTTGCCAACTTTTTTATTGACTTCTCTTTTTTATGGTATTATAGTGGATGCAAGAAAGGAGGGAAAATGTGAAAGAACGGATAAAAGAATTAAGGAAAACATTAAGTTTTACTCCAGCAACAGAAAAGTTGCAACCGTAAGCTCACATGGAAAAGTGACTGGAAAGCAGGAAGTCATTGCCACTATCACCCTTAAAATGAAATCTGGTGTAAAAACCACCTGTAAGATCAAAATAACTAAACCAAAGTCAAACAGCAGCCAACAACCAGGCAGCTCTACCTCTAATCCAAGCGGAACCGATTCGCCAACGCCGTCATCCTCTGGTTATGTATGGATACCAAATAGTGGCAGGAAATACCATAGTTCAAGTTCTTGCAGTGCAATGAAAGACCCACGGCAAGTGTCGCTACAGGAAGAAATTAATGCTGGATATGAGCCATGCAGCAAATGCTATTGATACTTTTGATGAATAAAAAAGTAAAAAAAAGAAAAGAAAAGCAAATTAATATTAAATTCATGTTTTTAGAACCAGATTGGAAAACGTTTATTTTGTGTTAAAAGGGTTTATGGAATTGATACGGACGGCATACGGAAATTCATACATTCTGTACTTGATGACATTTCATGCACTGAGGAGAAATGCGTTAGGATGGCCATAGATATATATTGGTCAATCTCCCTAGACTTTGTGGATTTCCTGCTGATTTTATACCATAGAATTAATAACAAAAATATATTCAGCTTTGATAAGAAACTCAATCGGCATTTAGGCTGATACAGCAAGCAAGATTCTAAAAGATGCAGGGATAATCTTTCAGATGGAATGGACATGGCACAGGATGCATTAAAGCAACAACTAAATATCACTTAAACATTTTAATCTTTTTTCAATAAAAGCCGCCATTGTTGGCGCAGTGACGGCTTCAATGAGGAAACATAATGGAAACACAAATTAAACAAAAATTTTGTAGGGAGTGTATTAGCCACACTCAAAGAAAATGGAATCCTAAACTTAAAGGCTAGTTCTGAAAAATTTGGATTCGTTATATACCCAAAAAAGAATTAGAAACACCACCTACGGCACATTCGTGCTTTCAGTGGTTCAATAACATTATAATATATAATAAAAAAACGTCAACAAACATTTATTCTTTTTATCCCTAATCTTTTACTTTTGGTTACTATTCATGGCCAATGTCAGTAACTTAAAGAGTTTTACAGGCTTGCGATGGGAGTGGCTAGGCGTTGTCAGAGAGGCTGCAGATAAGCATCGGGGCGGCGTGTAAGGGATCGCCCCCTTCCTGACGGACTCTTAGCCCCCCAGTATTTTCCTGCCTGCACCATCCCGCCTTTCGCCCTTTCTCTGACGCTTTCTTAACCATCCTTCCCCATTGCCTGCTGTTAAAATCCCTTAAGTTGCTGACATTAATTCACCGTTCAGAAACCTCTCATAGCAACAATTCGGGACAATATTTAAAATTTTTCTCCGCAAAAACCCCCCTCACTACTGAATCATTTTCTTACCCAATGCGCATTTCAGCACATTCCTGATCCATGAATAGTAACCTTTGTCCATACGTTTATTCTGGCAATATTTCTGAAAGCCTTGAAGATAAGGCTATTTGATGGTATAATCCTACTTGGGATGAGTGGTATTGTATGGATGTTCGCATGGCGCAGACAACAGACCAGCCGTGCCCACGAAAGCACTGGATTTTGATGTGGCCACATATGCAGCAGATCCGTATACGTGGCGCACCGGCGCCAATTTAAGGAGGAAACGATATGGCATTTTTTACAAAGCTAGGAGAAACCATCACAGAAACAGGCAAAGACGTATCCCAGAAAGCCAAAGAGTTGACAGAACTTGCCAAACTAAACATGAGCGTGAAGAAAAAGGAAGAATTTGTACAGAAGCAGTATTTGGAAATTGGCAAGCAGTACTTTGACCTCCACAAAGATGACGAAGAGCCATTTTTCGAGGAAATCAGCGTTATCAAGGAAAAGCAGCAGGAAATCCTGCAGTTGGAAATGGAAATTGCAGCCATAAAGGGACAGAAAAAATGCCCAAACTGCGGCATACTGCTGGAACAGGATTCTATATTTTGCAGAAAATGCGGAGCAAAATACGAAGATATTTTTGTAACAGAGCCCGAAGCCGAAGAAGGCCAAGACGCATGCAGCGAAGCAGAAGCCTGTACGGAAGAAAACACATGCAGCGAGGCAGAAGCTTGTGACGGGGAAGACGCATGCAGCGAGGCAGAAGCTTGTGATGGGGAAGCCACATGCGGCACAGAAAAAGCCGTAACAGAAATTGAAACCGAGATCATTTCAGAATCCGGTGAACCTAAGGAAACAGACAGTCTGTAATCCCCTTGTAAGCCTATTTCAGAAATTATTTGAGAAACATCTGCTTTTCAAAGGCATACGGTTTCAAAATTAAACATGAATTTTACGGAAAACCTCTTGCAGGAAATATTTTCATACACATTTCCAGGCAAGGGGTTTTCTGACAGATCATTTATAAAGATTTAGGAAGGATTGCATTTATTATGGACATATTGACGGATATCATCTATGAGGATAAAGACCTTCTGATCTGCCACAAAATGCCTGGCATCCCTGTGCAGTCTGCAAATGTCGGCAGGCAGGACATGGTGAGCCTGCTGCAAAATTACCTTGCCAAAAAAGGTGAAAACAACGATATTTTCCTGGTACACCGCCTCGACCAGCCAGTAGAAGGGATCATGGCATTTGCACGGACCAAAAAAGCAGCCGCCGCTTTCAGCCAACAGCTGCAAAAAAAGCATATGGATAAGCAATACCTTGCCTTAGTGGAAGGAACTTTTCCAGAAGCCACAGGAAAATTAGAGGATTACCTTCTGCGGGATGGAAAAAGCAACACATCCAGGACTGTCCCACCCCACCATAAAGGGGCAAAATTTGCGAAACTGTATTATAGGGCAGAAAAATCCATTACAGAAACTAATGAGCTGGCAGCTTTTTGGAAACGCGTAACCCCTGCGGAAAAAGAAAATATCCAGCATCCTCCCTTAACTTATCTAAGCATCCATCTAGAAACAGGAAGGCACCACCAGATCCGGGTACAGATGGCACATGCAGGGCACCCGCTGGTAGGAGATAAAAAATACAACCCCAACAGCCCCTCCGGCTACCTGCCCATAGGGCTTTGCTCTGCCCACCTTTCCTTCAACCATCCAACAACGGGAAAACGGATGGAATTTACCACGGAGCCAAAGGGGATTTTATTTTTTCAGTTTAAAAATTTATAAGGTGCGCCAAGAACACCCGTAACTCTAGTTATGAGACGAATTGGCACACATATGTTATATTACAAAAATCCTGGCTCGGAGATCCTCAACAAATACCGTTTTGAATTTAGAAGAAATCAACAGCTTGTCAGATGGGGCTTGCAGTACCCCACCTGACACAAATCGAATATTAGAAATTTTCATTATTAAATATGATCCCAGCCTACTTGCTTTTTACAGAAAAAGCCTTTTTCAGCAAGTCAAACCCTTCTTCCATAATTTCCCTCTCTCGTGGTGAAAGGCTCGAAAGCTTATTGGATAGATAAATAGGATTATGAGCCTCTGGCTCTTTCCCCCGCAAGATAAAATCAGACGAAACATCCAATATATCACATATTTTTATCAATGTAGAAATAGAACAGCCAACAATGCCACGTTCCAGATCTGAAATATATTGCGTAGAAACGCCAATTTTTTCAGAAAACTGCATTTGCGTAAGCTTAGCCGCCTTGCGTGACTGCTGGATACGCATTCCCATCGCCACTGTATCTTCTTTTGGTTTATGCATAAAACTACCACCTTTACTTTTTATAATCATACCTAATAGCTATGAAAGTAAAAACCATACCCTACACTTATTTTTTTAAATAAATAATATGGTTAAATGGTTTAATTCTATATAAAAATAATAGTGGTAATTTTTGGGAGAAAATACATATCCCATTAAAATACTCCTTTTTGGTAAGAATTTCCATATCTTAATTCTTATCAAAAAGGAGCTATTTATTTCCAAATACGAAATTCATTTACTTATAACCCACACCACAGATATTCCTGCCAACCTCAAGTTAAATTATAAAAGGAAAAAACGCTTTCAATACATCCGCAATACCTGACAAAACGGGCGGGATTTCCCGAAGAATTGCAGGAATTGAGTTTAAAACCGTTCTGATAAATTCTAAAAATTTACTATCGCTTTGTTTTATGGCTGATTGTTTCATGGTATCCATTCTGCTATATTCTTCCTTTGCTTTTTGTATAATCAGCTCCTTTTCTACTGACTTAAATCACTAAAATTATTCTCTGCCATATTAATCAATTCTCCTTTGCTTTTTGTAATAACTCCCGCACCCTTAGATCACATAATTCTGTCCAGTCTTTAGGATTTATAGAAATCTTCCAGCCTTTTATGCCACTTTGCATAATCATCACATGCAACAAATCATATAAGCGATACCGCTTCTTAGCAGAATAGCAGGCGATTGTTTCCATTTTGATCCCAAGACTTTTGGATAACTGCTCCATGGTTTCTGCACATTTTTCATCAATTAATATTTTCTGTCCATCTGAAGGAAGATTTACAAGCTCGTCCCATTTGAAACCCTCGCCATTACCCAAAAGATCAACCTTAGCCATAATAGAATCATAAAAATCCCCAAACCTGTTTTTTTCATTCCGAATCCATGCCGCTGCCATATTTATGTAAAAACTTTCCTTCCTGTTTTCCAGGCCGCAAAAACCAAACAGCGCATTTGTCAAACTGCTCTTCCCAGTACTGGATTTTCCCAAAAAAGCAACCTATACAACGATTAAATTTTAATTAAAATATCTTTTCACTTTAACCATATTTCGCTTCACCGCCCTTCATTGCAGAAAACTACCAGGTATAAAACACCCAAACCCACACATACTTTCTATATGAAAAACGAAGCGAAAGAAAACCTACGAAATATTGGAAAAATATGTGTAATCACCCTTGCAGTTTATGCTGGTATACGCTGGCTGGTTCCTCTTTTTTTACCCTTTCTGATATCCTTTCTTCTGGCAAAGCTTTTAAACCCTGCCATAGAAAGGCTGGAACGCAAATTTCGGCTGAAACGGACTATTTTGTCCTCCCTTTTAGTGGGCATCCTGATGGTAGCCTTAGGCTTACTCCTGGCATTTTTCCTGAAAACCCTGGTAGGCCAGATCAAAAATGTAGCCAATAATCTGGATCTCTACCAGCAGCAGGCAGAGAAATTATGGCAGGACTGCTGCTGCCAGGTGGAAAATATCACCGGGATCAAAGCCAAAGACATCCAGGACAGCATAGAACAGCAAATGCCCAACATTATGGGACACCTGCAATCCAGTGTGTTCCCTGCCATTATGAATGAGACTATCACTTATGCTAAAAATATGTTTATTCTGGTGGGAATCAGCTTTGTCATCATAATCAGCACCATCCTGATATTAAAAGACTACAAAAAGATCCGGGGATCCCTGGAAAAACATTCGATTGGAAGTATTGGCTTACAAGTCTGCCGCAGGACCTATGCTGCTGGAGGCGCATACATTAAATCCCAGCTGATCATCCTTATCATTATCACAGCCATTTGCGTTATTGGCCTATACCTTTCTGGTAACGAATACGCTCTGCTGACAGGCTGCAGCATCGGCATTTGCGATGCCCTGCCATTTTTGGGGACTGGGACTGTTTTCGTGCCTTGGGCGCTTTTCGAAATGATCCAGGGAAAATATATGCTTGCGGCAATCTATGCTGTGATCTACACCATCTGCAGCCTGATGCGGGAAGTCTTAGAGCCAAAGCTTTTGGGCAATAAATTAGGCATGAATCCTCTTACTGTGATTGTAAGCATGTATGTGGGCCTTGGCATTTATGGACTATGGGGATTTGCCCTTGGCCCTCTTTCCTATATCTTAATTAAAGAAATCTACTTGACAACTTAAAATATTTGCCCTAGAATAGTCCATGTCAAGGAATCCAAAAACCTGGATTAATTAAGGGAATAATTTAAACAAAGAAATTTATCATTTTTTTAGGAATAATTTAAACAAAGAGATTTGGCATTGAAGAGGACTAGTACAGATAGGAAGATGCACAGAGAAGAAGCCAACGGTGAGAGGCTTCCCATAACAATATCTGGAACCTGCCTTGGAGCTACGTATGAAAATACGCCGTACAGCTGCGTTAAAGCAATTAAGAGGATGCATTTAATATGTATTAATCAGGGTGGTACCGCCGGATATCCGGTCCCTTTTGGGATGGATATCCGGCTTTTTATTGACCCCAGCCTGCTCCCTTAAGCCCCAGCCTCTACCAGACGGACGCTTAGCCACCCCTGTAAAATCCCTTAAATTACTGAAATTAGCCATAAATAGTAACAACCCATAATACTCTGGCAACACTCACCCGCCAGGGCAATCACTACTAAATATAAAAAAGGAGAATTTAAAAATGGCAAAGGACAAGAAACTTGTAGAAGCAATTACTTCCATGGAAACAGATTTTGCCCAATGGTATACCGATGTGGTAAAAAAAGCAGAATTAATTGATTATTCCAGCGTAAAAGGCTGCATGGTGATCAAACCAGCAGGCTACGCCATCTGGGAAAACATTCAACATGAACTGGACAAACGCTTTAAGGAAACTGGCGTAGAAAATGTATACATGCCCATGTTTATTCCAGAAAGCCTGCTGCAAAAGGAAAAAGACCATGTAGAAGGCTTTGCCCCCGAGGTGGCCTGGGTCACCCACGGCGGTATGAACCCCTTGCAGGAACGCCTATGCGTCCGCCCCACTTCTGAGACGCTGTTCTGCGATTTTTACGCAAATGACGTCCAGTCCTACCGTGACTTGCCTAAATGCTACAACCAGTGGTGCTCTGTAGTACGCTGGGAAAAAGAAACGCGCCCATTCCTCCGTTCCAGGGAATTTCTATGGCAGGAAGGCCACACCGCCCATGCCACTGCCGAAGACGCACAAGAGCGTACACTGCAGATGCTGCACCTATATGCAGATTTCTGTGAAGAAGTCCTGGCAATCCCTGTTATCCGCGGACAAAAAACGGACAAAGAAAAATTTGCCGGCGCAGAATCTACTTATACCATTGAAGCGCTGATGCACGACGGAAAAGCCCTGCAATCCGGCACCAGCCACAACTTTGGCGATGGCTTTGCCAAAGCGTTCCATATCCAGTACACCGATAAGGAAAACAAGCTGCAATACATCCACCAGACTTCCTGGGGAATGTCCACCCGCTTAATCGGCGGCATTATCATGGTACATGGGGACGATTCCGGCCTTGTACTCCCACCAAAGATCGCTCCCACTCAGGTAATGGTGATTCCGATCCAACAGCACAGAGAAGGCGTGCTGGAAAAGGCAGCCGATATCCGCAGCATACTGAAGCAATCCGGCATACGCGTAAAAATGGACGACAGCGAAAAGAGCCCCGGCTGGAAATTTGCAGAGCAGGAAATGCGCGGCATTCCAATCCGCCTGGAATTGGGCCCCAAAGATATCGAAGCAAATAAATGCGTCCTGGTCCGCCGCGACACCAGGGAAAAGACAGAATGCTCCTTAGATGACGTATCCACAGTCATCACCAGTCTTTTAGAAACCATTCAAAAGGATATGTATGACCGTGCTAAGGCACACCGGGACGCCCATATTTCAGATGTGACAACTTATGAAGAATTTAAAGACGCCGTAGAGCACAAGCCTGGCTTTATCCGCGCAATGTGGTGCGGCGATGCAGCTTGCGAGAACAAAATCAAGGAAGACACCACAGCTACTTCCCGCTGCATCCCCTTTGGAGAACATAAAGCCCTTTCTGATGTATGCGTCTGCTGTGGAAAGGCTGCCCATAAGCTTATTTACTGGGGAAAAGCCTACTAAAAGCCTGCCTTCACAGGCCGGCAATTCCCAATCAGACTTACATGAAAAACAGGGAAAAAATAACCGCCTCAGCCTGTAGGGGGTCGAACCCAATCTTGGGTAAGAACCCCACATGGCCAAGGCGGCTATTTTTTCCCTTACTTCCTGCCGCAGCACTGCTTATATTTCTTCCCGCTTCCGCAGGGACAAGGGTCATTTGGATAAACCTTGGCAGATTCCCGCTTCTTGGGCCCCTTCTGCAAGGATTCATCCCGATTGGTTCCTGTAACCTTCGCTACCTGCTCCCTTTCTACCTTCTGCTCAATCCTCACATGGAACAGCAGGCGCACCGTATCCTCCTGGATATTGGCGATCATATTGTCAAACATATCATAACCGCTCATCTTATATTCTACCAACGGATCCCGCTGCCCATAAGCCTGCAGCCCAATCCCCTGGCGAAGCTGGTCCATATCGTCAATGTGGTCCATCCACTTCCTGTCAATAGTCTTAAGCAATACCACACGTTCCAGTTCACGGACTGCCTCTGGCTCTGGGAACTCTGCTTCCTTCATTTCATATTTCTTCACAGCCTGTTCCTTCAGCCTGTGCTTCAATTCATTTGCCTGGACATTCTTGACATCCTCTGGCATCACCTGATCTACTGGAATAATTGGCAGCAATAATTGATTCAGCTCATTCAGATCCCATTCTTCGCTGTCCTGGTCTGCAGAAATACAAGAATCCACGGTATTTTCCACCCGATCGGTAATCATCTTGTAGATCACATCCCGCATGCTTTCCCCATCCAGCACACGGCGGCGTTCTGCATAGATGATTTCCCTCTGCTCATTCATTACCTGATCATATTCCAGCAAATTCTTACGGATTCCAAAGTTGTTGCTCTCTATCTTCATCTGTGCCTTTTCAATGGCATTTGTCAGCATCTTATGCTGGATCTGCTCATTTTCCGGCACACCCAGGGTATTGAACATCCCCATTAGCTTCTCTGATCCAAATAAGCGCATCAGGTCGTCTTCCAGGGAAATAAAGAACTGTGACTCACCTGGGTCTCCCTGACGTCCGGAACGCCCGCGCAGCTGATTATCAATACGCCTTGCCTCATGGCGTTCTGTACCGATAATCATTAACCCGCCAGCTTCCTTTGCATCATCATCCAGCTTGATATCCGTACCACGGCCCGCCATATTGGTGGCAATGGTTACAGCGCCATGCTGCCCTGCCTCTGCCACAATTTCTGCTTCCAGCTCATGGAACTTGGCATTTAATACTTTGTGCTGAATACCCTGGCGCTTCAGCATGCCGCTAAGCAATTCTGATGTTTCAATGGTAATCGTGCCTACCAGCACAGGCTGGCCTTTTTCGTTGGCTTTTTTGATTTCTTCTACCACTGCACGGAATTTTTCTTTCTTTGTCTTATAAACTGCATCCTGATGATCCTTACGGAGTACTGGCTTATTAGTTGGGATTTCAATAACGTCCATTCCGTAAATGTCACGGAACTCCTTTTCTTCTGTCAGGGCAGTACCGGTCATGCCGGCTTTTTTCGAATATTTATTAAAAAAATTCTGGAAAGTGATAGTAGCAAGTGTCTTGCTTTCACGCTTTACCTTCACATGCTCTTTCGCTTCGATAGCCTGATGGAGGCCGTCAGAATAACGGCGGCCAGGCATGATACGGCCCGTAAATTCATCGACAATCATTACCTTCTCATCCTGTACTACATAATCCTGGTCACGGAACATCAGGTTGTGTGCACGGAGGGCAAGGATAATATTATGTTGGATCTCCAGATTATCTGCATCTGCCAGGTTTTCGATATGGAAGAATTTCTCTACCTTCTTCACGCCATCAGCAGTCAGGTTTACCACCTTGTCCTTTTCATTGACGATAAAATCTCCGGTTTCTTCCTGTATCACACCCATAATGGCGTCCATTTTGGAAAATTCCGGCATATCCTCGCCCCGTACCATCTGCCTTGCCAAAATGTCACAGGCCTCATACAGGCTGGTTGATTTGCCGCTTTGGCCGGAAATAATCAAAGGCGTCCTGGCTTCGTCAATGAGCACGGAGTCCACCTCGTCAATAATGGCATATTGAAGGTCACGCTGCACAAGCTGTTCCTTATAAATCACCATGTTGTCACGCAGATAGTCAAATCCAAGCTCATTGTTGGTGACATAGGTAATATCGCATGCATAAGCCTTCCGGCGCTCATCGTTATCCATCGAATTCAGTACCACGCCTACTGTCAAACCCAAAAATTCATGGACTTTTCCCATCCACTCTGCATCACGGTTTGCCAGGTAATCATTGACAGTAACGATATGGACGCCCTTTCCTTCCAGTGCATTCAAATAAGCGGGCAATGTAGATACCAGCGTCTTACCTTCACCTGTTTTCATTTCTGCAATACGCCCCTGATGCAGGATGATACCGCCAATCAGCTGCACCCGGTAATGCTCCATGCCAAGCGCCCTTCTTGCTCCTTCCCGTACTGTTGCATATGCTTCCGGGAGGATCTGGTCCAGGGTTGCCCCCTCCTCCAGCCGCTTCTTAAACTCCTTGGTCTTCCCTTTTAATTCCTCATCGGACAATTCCATCATAGATGGGCGGTAAGACTCAATTTTGTCTACGATCGGTTTGATCCTTTTTAACTCCCGTTCACTATGTGTTCCGAATATCTTATCTACAATACTCATTTCTATGCTCCTATTTTCATTCCACAGGCAATTACCATGGATTTTTTCTGCCTTTCCGGCGGTTTTGCTGCAAATCTCAATGTTTTCCCTTGCAGACAACTTCTTACATTGTATCACTTTATGTTTTCCTAGACAATACTTAATATGGTGAACGAATTATGAATTTTTTATGAAAATAGCCATGAACTGACAAAAAAGCCATATACTCTTACCCATTGCCTTTTTCCAATACCCATGCTATACTTACAGCAGCGGCATCCTAAAAACCCATTCCTTATAATTTTCCAGGATTCCGCATAATATTTTAACAACTGGCGCTTTTTTCCTTGGCTCCTTTATAAGTTTTAGCAACTGGCGCTTTTTTTCCTTGGTTCCTTTATAAATTTTAACAACTGGCGCTTTTTTTCCTTGCTTCTTTTATAAATTTTAACAGATACATTTTATTTTCCGAAATTTCTGCATAATATTTAGCAAATGGCGTACAGTTTTCTTAGATTTTCACATTATCTTGCAGGCATTATTTTATTTCTTACAAGAAAGGAAGGATTTATTATGAGTTATTTATACCACACAAAAGGCACTTGTTCCAAGCTGATCGAAGTAGAATTGGAGGGAAATATCGTAAAATATGTCAAATTCACCGGTGGGTGCAACGGTAACCTCCAGGCCATCCCAAAGCTGGTAGAAGGGCTGACAATAGAGCAGGTAGAAGAAAAAATTGGCGGCATTTCCTGTAATGGCAGGCCAACCTCCTGCGGAGACCAGTTAGCCAAAGCCTGCCGGGCAGCCTACGAAGACGCTCAAAAATAATTTGACATCCCAGCAATTTTGGCATATAATATTAGAAATGTCTGGAAAAATTTCAGATGATATGCATCTATGTTTATCCAGGCAAGGACGTCGCGGGGTAGAGCAGTCTGGAAGCTCGTCGGGCTCATAACCCGGAGGCCGCAGGTTCAAATCCTGCTCCCGCAATCAGAAGCATTGCTGTAAGGATTCCAAAGGCCTTGCAGCAATGCTTTTTTCGGACACACTTTCAATTTATCCCACTTTGGAAAGGACAGGAAACCATGATTTATGAAAATATATTAGCCGCCATGGGAAATACGCCCCTGATACGCTTAAACCGCATGGCAGATTCAGGCAGCGCCCAGGTACTGGTAAAATTCGAAGGCTTAAATGTAGGAGGCTCCATCAAGACCCGGACAGCTTATAATATGATCCAGGCGGCAGAAGAACAGGGGCTGATCCATCAGGACACAATTATCGTGGAGCCCACCAGCGGCAACCAGGGCATTGGCCTTGCTTTGGTAGGCGCGGTCCGCGGATATCAGACAAAGATCATTATGCCTGACTCTGTCAGCGAAGAACGGCGCAAGCTGGTAAACCAATATGGGGCAGAGGTTATTTTAATCCATGATGCCGGGAATATTGGCGCCTGTATTGAAGAATGCCTGCAGACTGCCCTTCAGATGGCTAGGGAAGATCCCCGTGTCTTTGTGCCGCAGCAATTTGAAAACCCTGCCAATCCGGCGGTCCACCGTTCTCAGACAGGATTGGAGATTTTGAGCCAAGTGAATGGGCCAATCCACGGTTTCTGCTCTGGCATTGGCACAGGAGGCACGATTACCGGCGTAGGGGAGACAATAAAGGCCCAAAACCCAGATATAGAAATCTGGGCTGTAGAGCCAGAACATGCAGCCATCCTCTCTGGCGGCTCCATTGGCACCCATTTACAGATGGGAATCGGGGATGGACTGATTCCAGCAATCCTGAATCAGGGCATTTATGACAATGTCTGCATTATTACAGATGGCGAAGCCCTTTCCACTTCCAAAAGGCTGGCTGCAGAAGAAGGCATCCTCTGCGGCATTTCCAGCGGAACCAATGTGGCAGCCGCATTGAAGCTGGCCAAAAAACTGGGATCAGGGAAAACCGTTGTCACAATCCTGCCTGACACTGCGGAACGGTATTTTTCTACGCCCCTGTTTGATGGACCGTAACGATTAATTACTAAATTTTCCATTTTACCTGTTAATAGAAGCGATTTCCATTCCGATATAGACAGTATAACAATGCAGATAATCATAACGATTGCCATTACATTTCAAAGGAGTGAGTGATATGTCATATTTTGGATTTAATAATAATTCCATCGGCACATTGTTTTCAAGCTTAGGCTCCAATTCCACAGGCATGGGGAACATTCTTTCTGATTATGCGTCTATTAAAAGCGGCTCATATTATAAACTACTGAAAGCTTATTATGGCACAAACAGCAATTCCAGCGTATCAAAAGCCGTAGAATCTTCTACATCCACATCTATTGCGAAGGATTCTACGAAAAAGCTCAGCAGGATTGAGAACAGCGCCGAAGATTTGAAGGAAAGCGCGGACGCTTTGCTGGCAAAGGGCTCCAAAAGCGTATTCCAAAAGGTAGACGTGAAGCAGGAAGACGGCTCTGTCAAGAAAGACTATGACACAGAAGCTATTTACAACAAGGTAAATGATTTTGTTAAAAATTACAACAGTCTTGTCACACATACAGAGAACGCCAAGACGAAGTCCATCAACCGTAATATGACCCAATTAATCAGCCTGACAGACCGCCAAGAGAAAAACCTGAGCAAGATCGGCATTACCATTAATGACGATGACAGCCTAAGCATTGACAAGGATGCATTTTTAAAAGCAGATATGGATAAAGTAAAGAATCTGTTCAATGGCGCAGGCTCCTATGGATATTCTGTATCCGCCAAGGCTAACATGATTGATTATTATGCCCAAAATGAATCCAATAAGTCCAATACTTACGGCAGCACTGGGACATACAATTACAATTATTCCTATGGAAGCTACTATAACAGCTATTTTTAAAAATAATGCATTATAATATCCTAAAAGCTGCTGGAACCATGGCTCCGTGCCATCTGTTTCCAGCAGCTTTCTATATTTAGAGCGTGTTAGAAAATTCATTCCTGCCATCTGAATCCCCCACTTTGCTGAAGATTTGGTAATACATCTGGCAGGAAGCAATTTTCTAACACGCTCTAGCGCTTGTATTCACTCCTTCTAAGAATCTTTTTTATCTTTACAGTGCTCCTGGTATTCATGGTTCTTATCATAGAACCTGCACCCGCACCTTCCATGTTCTTTCACATCATACAGGGCAAAATCTGCCTTATGGTACAGATCATCTGTAAATCCTTCTTCTGAAAAAGCCCCGCCTACGCTCAGGGATACCGCCGGCATTCCCTCAGGCGGATGCAGCAGAGCCGCATTGATATTTGTAATCTTCTCTTCAATAATAACCCTCTGGTCTTCTGATACATTTGCCATAATAACAGCAAACTCATCGCCGCCTATTCGGGCAGGGTAATCTGTGGTACGGAAACTCTCCCCCAACAGCTTCGCCACCCTTTTCAGCACCTGATCCCCCATCTCATGGCCATATCCGTCGTTTACCAGCTTAAATTTATCCACGTCTATGATCAGAAGCCCCAAAGGGCCGGATTTTGTACGGAAAATTTGCTTCAGCTGTTCAAAGGCTCCCCGATTGATCAGGCCTGTCAAGGGGTCATGCTCTGCCTGATAACGCAGCATAGCTTCATTAGTGGTATTCACCTCATAAATGTCATTATAGGTCAACGCCAGGTATTTAAACTCATAAGAGCCTGTGATCTCCATCATCTTTTCTTCACGGATACAATTTACATAAACCTGCAAAGGCTTCACAATCAACATAATAATCATAACAAAGGTAATAATGCTCTCTATAAACAAAATGCTAATCAAAATCCTCTGTTGCGACATTGTCTTTGCCAGATTATCGGCGCTTTTAACCATCCTTTGGTTAGTGGCATTCTGGATGCTATCCATGAAATACTCCACATGGCCTGAAATTTCTTCCTTCGCACTTTGGTATTCACTGCCAAAAACCATCTCCTGTGCCTTTTCAATCATGCCCTCCTGGCTCAATACCAGGTCTTCTTCTATAATCTGCGCCTGCTGCACTTCTTCTGGAAGGCTTGCCATATCCTTTCCTTTTGCAGTAGCAACCAGCTTCATGGCATAAATTTCATCTTCCATCAGAGCATTGGAACTCTTCAGGGCTTCCTGCAGGAAACCATAAACTTCTTCATTATCATAACAGGCTTCCAGCTTCTCTACGGCATTCTCCCTTCTCTGGGTAACATGAACCTCTGTAAAATAATTTTCGATATACTGTTCTTCTGCGGTTACAGCATACAGGCGGGCTTGCTCTGTCAGGTAAGCAGATCCTGACGTCAATAACGCGTCACATTCCTCACAGGCAACATATGTATCCATGGCTTTCTCTACATCCTTATATCTATTAGAAGCATGGATTGTCGCTGTAATCAACATAACATACAGGATACAAGATATAAAGATCATGGCAAAGTTTGCATTTTTTATCCGAATGCCTTTGATCGGCTTTTTTTTATCTTGTTTCATATTTATCTTATCCTTCCAAAACATCATTTTCTCTAAGAGTTTATATGCCAATGATACAAATTGGCACAGATACTGTTTATATTATACGCTAAAATTTACTTTCTGTACAGATTTTATTAAAAAAACTTAATTAATTACATAAGCCTGGATTACATTCATATTTTACTGCAGAAGGGATTATATTATAAAAAACATCTAAAACATTTACAGTTATTGCACTGAGCATTCGGTGGGATAACTAAAAAAATTATGGCGGTCCAAAGGATCGCCTGCATGTAAAGGGGCAGTCATATGGCAGAGAATAGTGAAAAATTTGAAAATTTATTAAATTTGGCATTAGACGCCACAGAATGGGAGCGGGAAAAGTCTTTGCAACTTGGGGTTGGGTATGAAGCAGAGAATAACCGTTGGGAACTGATTGTAAAATATTCTGGGAATATTATGCGTCTGCAAGAGGAGAATCCCCAGATTCAGGTAACAGAACTGATGAATGAGTACGCTATTTTGCTTGCACCGGAAAATGCCATGGGGCAAATTGCAAATGCGCCAGAAGTAGAGTATGTAGAAAAGCCAAAGCGCCTCTATTTTGCAGTACGGGAAGGCAAGCAGGCTTCCTGTATTACCCCTTTGCAGGATGCGCGCTACAATTTAAGCGGGAAAGGCGTCATAGTATCTATTTTGGATTCTGGCATTGATTACAGCCACCCAGATTTCCGGAACAGGGATGGAAGTACACGGATACTGGCATTATATGATGAGACGCTGGACAGGGAATTCAGCGCAGAAGAAATTAACCAGGCATTGGAGGCAAATTCAGAACAGGAACGGTTCCGTATCGTTCCCAGCAGGGATACCTCTGGCCATGGCACCCATGTAGCAGGAATAGCAGCTGGAAATGGAAATGCCTCAGACGGGATCAACCGGGGCGTGGCATATGAAAGCCCTTTGCTGATCGTGAAGCTGGGAACCCAGGAAGAAAACGGATTCCCCAGAACCACCCAATTAATGCGGGGGCTGGACTATGCAGTGAAAAAATCCCTGGAATATCAAATGCCCATGTCTGTAAATATCAGCTTTGGCAATACTTATGGCTCCCACAGCGGGACTGCCCTTTTAGAAAGCTATATAAACGATATTTCTAATTATTGGAAAACCAGCATTTCCATCGGGACTGGAAATGAGGGGGCTGCCAGGGGGCATACCTCAGGGATTTTAAGGGCAGGGCAAAGACAGGCCATTGAACTGGGGGTTGGGGACTATCAGACAGCCCTAAGCCTGCAAATCTGGAAATCCTATGTGGACCAATACGACATTATAATCGTTGGCCCTTCTGGCATCTCGGTTGGGCCTATACAGAAGATCCAAGGCCCGCAAAGGCTTCGTATAGGGCGGACAGAACTTCTAATATACTATGGGGAACCAAGCCCTTATAATTTATACCAGGAAATTTATATTGATTTTCTTCCTGCTGGCTCTTATATTGATGATGGCATATGGAATGTGGTATTAGTGCCAGAGAGGATTGTACAGGGAAATTATGACCTTTGGCTGCCAGGGCAGGCAGTACTGAACCAAGGAACAGGATTTTTAACCCCTGTGGAGGAAACCACCCTGACAATCCCTTCCACAGCCGAAAAAGCAATTTCTGTGGGGGCATATGACGCAAGGTATAACCAGCTTGCAGAATTTTCAGGGCGGGGCTATACCAGACAAACCCATCAGGTTAAGCCAGATTTGGCAGCGCCTGGCGTAAATATCCGCTCTGCAGCGCCTGGCGGCGGCTACACAGTAAGGAGCGGAACCTCTATGGCAACGCCCTTTGTGGCAGGAAGCGCGGCACTTTTAATGCAATGGGGCATTATAGAAGGCAATGACCCTTACCTCTTCGGCGAAAAATTAAAGGCCTACCTGCTGCGGGGGGCAAGGCACCTTCCTATTTTTCAAGAATACCCCAACCCAGCATTGGGTTGGGGCGTACTCTGCCTCCGTGATAGCCTGCCTACTTGAAATTAACGGCTTTGCATTTCTATTCCTTTAATTGGAACCCAGCCACTAACTCCTTCAGTGTAGCTGCCTGACCCGACAATTCTTCACTTGCCGCTGCACTTTCCTGGGCTGTGGCCATATTCGCCTGCACGACGCTGGCAATCTGCTCAATCCCATGGGTAATGTCTGTCGCATTTACTGCCTGCTGTTTGGTATATTCGGCAATCTGGTCCACCAGCACGCTCATTTCATCAGCATGAACCGCCACATCCAGCATAGCTTCCGCCGTTTCTTGGGCTGCAGACATACTCTGCTCCATTGCATTAATAGTCTCATTCAATAACACTGTAGTCTCCTGGGCTGCTTCTGAAGATTTTGAAGCCAATGACCGGACTTCATCTGCCACCACAGCAAATCCCTTCCCTGCCTCTCCAGCACGGGCAGCCTCCACAGCCGCATTTAACGCAAGAATATTTGTCTGGAATGCAATATCTTCAATTGTTTTTACAATATTATGGATTTCTGTAGACTTATCACTGCTCTTTTGTATCACATTTGTCATATTCTGCATCTTTTCATTGCTGTCCAAAATTTCCTGCTTCACACCACCGGAAATTTTGCTGGCTTCCTGTGCTCCCTGGGCAATATTCTGTACGCTTTCTGAAACAGAACTGATAAGCTTCACCAAAGCATCCACCTCTGATGCCTGTTCTGCCGATCCCTGCGACAGCATAACAGCCCCATCAGAAACCTGCTCTGCCCCAGCCGCCACTTCCTCAGAAGCCGTATATATTTGCTTAATAGTGCTATTCAGCTCAACTGAAATTTCATCCATAGAAGCCTTAATCTTTGCAAATTCCCCAGCGTACTCATTCTCCAAAGCAAAGGCCAGGTTTCCTGCCGCAATCTCTTTGAGTTTTTCTGAAATCTCATCAATATACTTCACATAATCACGAAGGCGTACCGTAACCCTGTTAAAATCATTTGCCAGTATGCCCATCTCATCCCGTGACCGATGGTGTATAGTCTGATCCAGCTCCCCTTCTGCAATCTTCGTAGCTACACGGCTCAGTTCCTTCACAGGATTGCCAATAATATACCGCACTTGAACCGCCATAATAAAAATTAGAATAATCACCGCAGCAGCCATTACCATCAGCATTGTCCTTGTCAGGCTATTCAATTCCTGCAAAACCTCTGCCTTAGACACATAAGCCACAGCTGTCCAGTCACTCCCATCAATATTTTCCACCTGAATATATGTATCCCCATACATAGATAAGCCAATATTTTTATTTTGGATCTGTTCATATGCATAGGCATACATCTCATCATCAATCTTATTCAGCTTCTGCCCCACAATTGCAGGATCCTGATGCCCTATTACTGTATTTGTCCGGGTATCCACTAAAAAAATACCGCCGGTATCCTCAATCTTTACTTTACTGACAATTTTAGAAATGGAATCCAGGTATACGTCTGCCGCCGCAACACCCCGTACTTTTCCCTTTTTATTCTTCAGCATCCCAGAGGCTCCTACCACATAAGACTGGCTGTCTTCATCAAAGTAAACATCCCCCAAAATAAAATCTTCGGATTCGATCCCATCCTGGTACCAGCTTTTAGACAATGCGTCAAAATCCGGCCCGGGCACAAAAGAGGCATGGTACAAAGACCCATCCCTCAATGCCACATACATCCCGGCAGGATATGCTTCATTTTGGTCTGCTGTATGCCTGACAAATTTTTTTATTTCCTCTACACCCATATTCTCATACTCTATAGTGTCCCTCTGCGCCTCCAGCATAGTCAGCGTCTTATTCATCCATGCCTTTGTCTCCTGAAGGGTTCTCTCTGTTGTCATCTGCAGAAGATCCTCGCTCTTTTCCAAAAGCGTATCAGACATCGTATGGTTAACTACCATCAGCAATACAGCCACTGCAATAATTACGCTTCCAATGATTACAGCCATAAGCTTCCCCATAATGCCTACTCCCCGCCCTGTAGCCGCCTTTGGATTAATATATTGTCCTTTCTTATTCTTCATACTTTCATTCTTTCTCCTTTCAAGTTTACTGACCAGGTTTCTTTAATCATATCAGGTAAAATATGGAAACACAAGACTAATCTAACCTTATACTAAAACATATTAGGATTTTTTATTACTATTCATGGCAAATCTCAGTAACTTAAGGAATTTTAGTGGTAGGTAACGGAGGGATGGCTCAGCGGCAGCCTAGACTCGGGGATGGCTCAGCGACCGTCAGGAACGGCCGGGGCAGCCGCTCATAACAACAATTTTTTCTTAAAATTATTCGCTTTTTCCTCACATTTGTGGTAAAGTATAAATATCTATGCTGAGAAAGAGGGTGGATCACAAATATTAAACGCAGCGATACTTAGAAACCGTAAATTACAACAAATATAATAAAATTGGAAGTGATGCAAACAGATGGAAAAACAAATAAGTAGATGGAACAAATGGATATCTTCTTTACTGCTTATGGTATGCCTGCTCCTTCTTATTTCTTTATTTAAGGCATATCTGGATGGAAAGTTCAATTCTCTTGAAACTTTACAGCGATACATTGCAGGATTTGGGTGGATGGCTCCATTTATTTTAACAGCTATCCAGGCATCGCAAGTAGTATTCCCTGTATTGCCTGGCTTTTTAGGATGTATAGTCGGAACCCTCCTATTTGGGTGGTTCGGCGGTTTTTGGTGCAATTATATTGGCATTTCCCTGGGATCTATGATTGCTTTTCTGCTTGCAAGAAAGTATGGACGGGAAATTATAGTGAAAATGTTTCCAGGAAGCCGTTATGAAAAATTATCTTCCTGGGCTGCCAAGAGCAAGTCTTATTCATTCTTGCTTTTCCTTGGAATGGTCTTACCCCTGTTTCCAGACGACTTTTTCTGCTACCTTACAGGAATTACCAAAATGAGCATCCATAAATTTGCTACAATTATCGTATTAGGGAAGCCCTGGTGTATTTTAGCTTACAGTATTTTATTTTCCGCGGCATCATGATGTTAACAAACTTTAAAATTCGAAAGGTGGAGAGAGTAAATGGATGATAATAAAAGATTATGCGGCTACTACAACTATACAGTAGTGCTGACATATCTTGGAATGCTTATTGGCTTTACTGGAATTATATTTGCAATGGAAGGTGCATACCGGCAGACCATTATCTGCCTTATGACAGCAGGCATCTGCGATATGTTTGACGGGACTATTGCAGCCACGAAGGAACGGGACGTACGGGAGAAAAAATTTGGCATACAGATTGATTCCCTCAGCGACCTGATCTGCTTTGGTGTGCTTCCAGCCTTATTTACTTACCATATCGGCGGAAAAAACTATTTTACATTTTTAGCCGCATGCTTTTACATACTGTGCACCCTGATCAGGCTTGCATATTTCAACGTATTAGAGGAAGAGCGGCAATCTGTAGAAACAGGAAAAAGGACATGGTATCTGGGGCTCCCTGTCACATCAGCAGCGCTGATCCTTCCTTTGTTTTTTGAAGTAGGCGGCAGCATCCCAACTATGGCAGGCACAATCTTTTCAATTTTACTGCTGATTATGGCTCTGGCCTTTATCCTGCCCATCAAGATTAAAAAGCCATACCTTGCTGGGAAGATCGGGCTTATCTTTATGGGCTCTTTGGAATTTATCGCCCTTTTATTAGGATTAGGCTTGGATGTTTAATGAAAAGGCTAATCGCCTTATATCAAACAAATTTATTAGATAGGAATCTACCCTATGAAAAAAGAAACACTTACAATCCGGTTCTTATATAGGACTATGGCAGGAAGGGCTATTTTAAAAATATTGACAAAGCCCTTCCTCTCCAAAAGCGCAGGCATATTTTTGAGCTCTGGGATATCCCGTTGGCTCGTTCCCTTATTTATCCAAAAACACCATATTGATATGGATGATTTCAAAGGGAAAAAATTCCGTTCCTTTAATGATTTTTTTACCAGGAAACGAGCAGATAGACAAATAGACATTACCCCAGGCCACCTAATCAGTCCCTGTGACGGATACCTAAGCGCATATCCTGTCAGCCAGAACCAGGTTTACCGTATCAAACATACGGAATACCGTCTGGAAAACTTATTAAAGAGCCAACAGCTTGCAGAGAAATATTCAGGCGGTACATGCCTAATCTTCCGCCTCACTCCACAAAATTACCACCGCTATTGTTATGTATGTAACGGCACTAAAACAGCCTCCCGTACAATTCCTGGAAAACTCCATTGCGTACGCCCAACGGCTTATGCTTCTTTTCCAGTCTTTACGGAAAACAGCAGAGAATACACAAGAATCCATAGCAAGCAGTTTGGGGATATCATCCAAATGGAGATTGGCGCAATGCTGGTAGGAAAAATACACAATTTTCCAAGAACGGGGCCTGTATTTCAAGGAATGGAAAAAGGATACTTTGAATTTGGCGGCTCCACCATACTGCTGTTGGTCCAAAAAGGCAGGCTGCGCTTAGACTGCCAAGTCATAAACAATACAAAAAAAGGGCTGGAAACGGAAGTCCGCTTAGGTGAAAAAGTAGGCATCCTAAAGCAAAAATAAATGGGGCTGCAACGGCCCCATTTATTTTTATATTTATACACCTGATCCATTTTTCTCATTTTCCAAAGAAGGCTCCTCATCTCCCTTCTGATCATTTTCCATCAGAGACTTATCTTCCCGTACCTTTGCAATACTGGCAACGGTAATATCCTCTGAAAGATCCATTAACTTCACTCCAGAGGTGACACGCCCTAATACAGAAATGCCTTCCACCTTTATGCGGATGATAATCCCTTCTGTGGTAATCATCATAATCTCATTTTCCTGGTTTACCGCCTTAACCCCTACGATATTCCCAGTCTTTTCTGTAATCTTATAACATTTTACGCCCTTCCCGCCACGGTTCTGGGGCGTAAACTCGTCCATCCTGGTCAGCTTCCCCAGCCCTTTCTGTGAAGCAATCAAAAGGTATTCGCCCTGGGTATGCATCTGCATCCCAACCACTTCATCCCGATCCGACAGGTTCATGCCAATCACGCCCATGGAAACCCTTCCTGTACTCCTGACGTCTGTTTCATGGAATCGGATGCATTGCCCATACTTTGTCACTAATATCATATCCTTGCTGTTGTCTGTCATCTTCACCTCGATCAGCTCATCGCCTTCCCGCAGGTTAATGGCAGCAAGCCCCTTACGCCTTACATTAGCATATTCTGTCACAGGCGTTTTTTTCACAATCCCGTTTTTGGTAGCCATAAACAGGAAATGGTCATCCTTATATTCCCTTACCGGAATCACAGCCGTAATCTTCTCCCCAGGCAAAAGCTGCAGCAAATTGATAATGGCTGTCCCACGGGCGGTTCTCCCTGCCTCTGGTATCTCATAAGCCTTGATCCGGTATACCTTTCCTGTATTTGTAAAGAACATCAGATAATGATGGGTGGTAGTCATCAACAACTCCTCAATATAGTCATCATCAATTGTCTCCATTCCCTTAATGCCCTTTCCACCACGGTTCTGGCTGCGGAAATTATCAACGCTCATACGCTTAATATACCCAAACTTCGTCATAGTGATCACCGTATTCGTTACAGGGATCAAATCTTCCATAGAAATATCATACTCATCAAATCCAATCGAAGTCCTTCTGTCATCCCCATATTTATCGGAAATCAGCATGATTTCTTCTCGGATCACGCCCAGAAGCTTCTTCTCATCTGCCAGGATTGCCTTCAATTCCTGGATCAGCTCCATCAGCTGGTTATACTCTGCTTCAATCTTCCCCCTTTCCAATCCTGTCAATGCCCGCAAACGCATATCTACAATAGCCTGCGCCTGCGCATCCGTCAGTTCAAACCTCTCCGTCAGCTGAGCCTTTGCCAGCTGCACATTCTCACTATTGCGGATAATATGAATTACTTCATCTATGTTATCCAAGGCAATCAGCAATCCCTCTAAAATATGCGCCCGCTCCTGTGCCTTATTTAGCTCATATCTGATCCTCCTGCCCACCACTTCTTTCTGATGCCGCAGGTAATGGTCCATCATATCCTTTAAATTCATAACCTTTGGCTCATTATTCACCAAAGCCAGCATAATAACGCCAAAGGTATCCTGCATTTGTGTATGCTTATAAAGCTGGTTCAGCACCACATTGGGATTCACATCCCTGCGCAGCTCAATGCAGACCCGCATCCCTTCCCGATTGGATTCATCACGCAGATCTGTAATCCCATCCACCTTCTTCTCATGGACCAAATCTGCAATCTTTTCAATCAGCCGGGCCTTATTCACCATATACGGAAGCTCTGTCACTACAATCCGGTTTTTCCCATTTTGCATGGGCTCAATATCCGTTATAGCCCTGACCTTAATTTTCCCACGCCCCGTCCGGTAAGCCTGCTCAATTCCAGAAGTCCCCAAAATCATTCCTCCAGTAGGGAAATCAGGCCCTTTTACAATCTTCAATATTTCCTCAATCTCCGTCTCCCGCTCCTCCTCAATCAGATTGTCAATAATCTTTACAACCCCTCCAATCACTTCCCTTAAATTGTGCGGAGGTATATTGGTAGCCATCCCCACTGCAATCCCTGTAGTCCCATTCACCAGCAGGTTGGGATACCGGGAAGGCAGTACAATCGGCTCCTTTTCTGTATCATCAAAATTCGGTCCAAAATCCACTGTATCTTTATTAATATCTGCCAGCATCTCCATGGAAATCTTACTTAGCCGAGCCTCCGTATACCGCATAGCCGCTGCGCTGTCTCCATCCACAGACCCAAAATTCCCATGGCCATCCACCAGCATATACCGGGTGGACCACTCCTGTGCCATATTCACCAAAGCCCCATAAATTGAACTGTCGCCATGGGGATGGTACTTACCCATCGTATCCCCCACAATACGTGCGCACTTCCTATGGGGCTTATCCGGCCCATTATTCAACTCAATCATTGCATAAAGGATCCGCCTTTGGACCGGCTTTAACCCATCCCTGACATCTGGAAGCGCCCGAGAAGCGATTACGCTCATAGCATAATCAATATAAGAGCTTTCCATCGTCTTCTTCAAATCCACATCATCAATTCTGTCAAATATCTTATCATCCATCTATCTATCTTCCTCCATCGCCCTATACCGTGCGAACCTCAAGCCTGCCCAAACAGCCGTTTAAATTTGCATATTTTCCTATTATTTTTTCATACATCCAAATTCTGCACAAACCTGGCATTCGCCTCAATAAATTCCCGCCTGGGCTCCACCTTGTCCCCCATCAGCGTCGTAAACGTCAGGTCAATTTCCGAAGCCGTCTCCTCATTAATCGTAACCCTTTCCAATACCCGTGTCTCCGGATCCATTGTTGTCTCCCACAGCTGCTCCGGATCCATTTCCCCCAACCCTTTATACCGCTGGATTTTATTATTCCCATCCCTTCCAATTTCTGCCAATATTCCATTCAGCTCAATATTATCATAGGCATACCAAACCTTCTTATTCTTCTCAATTTTATAGAGGGGCGGCTTTGCCAGATACACATAGCCCTGCCGGATCAATTCTGGCATAAACCGGTACATAAAGGTCAGCATCAGCGTACTGATATGCGCCCCATCCACATCCGCATCTGTCATTATAATAATCTTATGGTACCGCAGCTTTGAAATATCAAAATCCTCATGGATTCCTGTCCCAAATGCCGTGATCATTGCCTTAATCTCCGCATTCCCATAAATCTTGTCCAGCCTTGCCTTTTCCACATTCAAAATCTTCCCCCGTAAGGGCAGGATCGCTTGGGTGGCCCGGCTCCTGGCTGTCTTTGCAGATCCTCCTGCAGAGTCTCCCTCAACAATAAAGATTTCACAATTTACTGGATCCTTGTCCGAACAATCTGCCAGTTTCCCTGGAAGGGAGGTATTTTCCAAAGCCGTCTTCCTTCGGGTCAAGTCCCTGGCCTTCCTAGCCGCTTCCCTGGCTCTTTGAGCCAATAATGACTTTTCACAGATTGATTTTGCAACTGCCGGATTCTGCTCCAGAAAATACATAAGCTGCTCACCTACCACACTGTCCACAGCCCCTCTGGCCTCGCTATTCCCCAGCTTCTGTTTCGTCTGCCCTTCAAATTGGGGATCCTGGATTTTAATGCTGATAATCGCTGTCATCCCTTCCCGGATATCCTCCCCAGAAAGGGCCGCATCGCTTTCCTTTAAAATCTTATTCGTTCTTGCATAAGAATTAAAGGTCTTCGTCAATGCATTCCGAAATCCTGCCAGATGAGTACCTCCCTCCGGCGTGGTAATATTATTGACAAAACTGTAAGTGGCATCATTATAAGAGTCATTATGCTGCATGGCAACCTCAACATAAACGCCATCCTTCTCACCCTCACAATAGATAACATTCTCATAAAGCGCTTCCTTACTGCGGTTCAAGTATGTCACAAATTCCCGAATCCCGCCTTCATAGTAGAATCTTTCTTCCCGTTCCATACCCTCCCGCTCATCTGTCAAACAGATGCGTATTCCTTTTGTCAAAAATGCCATTTCCCGCAGCCTCTGCCGCAGCACATCATAGTCAAAAACAGTTTCCTCAAAAATCGTGCCATCTGGGCAAAATACAATTCTTGTCCCTGTCTTGCCTGCTTCGCAGTCTCCTGTTATTTTCAAGGGGTACATACTATTCCCTCTTTCATAACGCTGCTTATAGATTTTCCCTTCATGGAAAATTTCAACTTCAAGCCAGTTAGAAAGCGCATTCACAACGGAAGCCCCTACGCCATGGAGCCCCCCTGACACCTTGTACCCGCCGCCGCCGAACTTGCCTCCCGCATGGAGCACCGTAAACACCACCTCCACAGCCGGAAGCCCGGCCTTTTGGTTAATCCCCACCGGAATCCCACGGCCATTATCCGTCACGCGGATGCAATTATCCTTCAGTATACAAACCTCTATCGTGTCACAATACCCTGCAAGCGCCTCGTCAATAGAATTATCTACAATTTCATAAACAAGATGATGAAGCCCTCTGGAAGAAGTGCTTCCTATATACATCCCAGGCCTTTTCCGAACCGCTTCCAGACCTTCCAGGATCTGGATCTGGTCTGCTCCATATTCTGCATTTGTATTTGTCATTGTACCCATGTTGTTCCTCCAATTCCTAAAAACTGTTCTCAGTTTTTACAGTTCCATTTACTACCTTGAAAATCTTATTAATTTTAAATCTGCTTCTTACAAACTCATCCAACCCTGTGCAAGTAATAATTGTCTGTATTTCATGAATGCTGTTCAACAGAAAATTCTGACGATTGCTGTCCAATTCTGACAACACATCGTCCAATATAAGAACTGGCGTATCCCCCATAGACTTTTTCACCAATTCTATTTCAGAGAGTTTTAAGGATAGTGCACAGCTCCGCTGCTGTCCCTGAGAACCAAACTTGCGGATGTCAATAGCATGGATCAGAAAACATAGGTCATCTCTGTGTGGCCCTACAGAAGTCATGCCAAATTTCAAATCCCTTTCCTGGTTTCTTAATAGCTTTTCTTCAAAAATATCCTCAGCAACATCTGGCTCATACTCCAAAAAAAGATCCTCCTTTCCGCCAGATATCCCTTTGTGTATCCCATTGATAATTCCATTTAACTGAACCAGAAATTCTTTCCTGGATGCAATGATTTTTTTCCCATACTCTACTAACTGCATATCCCATACAGACAAAGTGTCCTTTAATTCCGGCCGAAACCGGATATCCTTCAAAAGCTTATTCCTTTGGTCCAACACCTTGTTATAATTTGCCAAATAGTGCAGATACATCTTATCCAGCTGGCAAAGCTCCATATCCAGAAAACGCCTCCTGGCAGAAGGCCCGCTTTTGATAATATTTAAATCCTCAGGAGAAAAAAATACAACATTCAATATGCCAAACAGTTCCGACGCCTTTCGTATGGGCGTCCGGTCCACGGCAATCCCCTTTCCCTTATTTCTCCTCATATGTGTATCAATCTGGTGGTCCAGCCCCCTTTTTTCCACAATAGTGCGGATATGGGCTTCTTCCCGCCCAAACTGGATCATTTCTTTATCCTTGCTTCCCTTATGTGATCTGCTGGTTCCACTTACATAAAGGCTTTCTAATAAATTTGTCTTCCCCTGGGCATTGTCTCCATATAAGATATTCGTCCCTCTGTCAAATTCCATTTCCAAGCCATCATAATTTCGGAAATGCTCCAGAGCCACTGCCTTCAAGATCATTTCACGATTCGGATTGTCTCCCCCTCGAAGAAAACAACGTCCCCATCCACTAATTTTTTCCCTCTCCTGGTCTCCACTTCCCCATTGACCATTACAAGGCCGTCCTGTATCACAATTTTCGCCACAACCCCTGATTCTACCACATTTGCTGCCTTCAGCGCCTGCCCTAACTTAATAAAATCATCTCTAAGCTTAATTTCTTCCATAACTGTCCTCTTCAAATTTAATTAACCGACATTCAGATTTTGGTTAACTTGCTGCCGCATTAAAATTTACTGGCAATATCAGATAAATATAATTTTCTTCTGAATCCTTGATGAAACAGGGAGCCTTTGGGTTCACCATATAAAGGCAGACTTCCTCGTCATCAATCACGCGCAAGGCATCAATAAAAAATTTCGGATTAAACCCGATCAATATATCATTGCCTTCTTTCTGTATGTCAATATCCTCATTCATAGACCCGATAAAAGAGTTAATCTTCAATTCCATATTCCCATCTGTAACATTCATAATGATTGGCTTCTTGTCCCCTTCCTTGATCAAAAGGGTAGCCCTGTCAATACAGTCTAATAATATCTTTCGGTTCACTGTAAACTTTGTATCATAATCAGAAGAAAGCATCTGGTCAATCTTAAAGTAATCCCCTTCGATCAGCCGGGAAACCACTGTGGTATTTCCAAATTCAAAGATAATATGGTTATCCGTAAAGAACATTTGGACCAAATCCTCGTTATCCCCAGGCAATATCTTGCTCACTTCCTGCAAAGTCTTTCCTGGTACAATTACCTTTCGGTTTTCATATATCTCCTTTAACCCAATCTTCCGAATTGATATCCGATGGCCATCCAAAGATACTACCCGCAGCAGATTTTCTGTAACTTCAAACAGCTCTCCTGTCATAACCTTATTACTGTCACTGTCTGAAATAGAAAAGATTGTCTGGCGGATTACTTCTTTTAATGTAAACTGTGAAAGAGCGATTGGCTGGTTTCTTTCAATAAAAGGAAGGTAGGAGAAATCATCTCCAGACTTTCCAATAATATTAAACTTTGATTTTTCACAAGTGATGACTGTCTTAAAGGAAGCATCTGTCTCAATTGTAACATCATTATCGGGAAGCTTTCGTACAATTTCAGAAAAAACCTTAGCATCCAGTGCAATAATGCCTCGGTTTACAATTTCACCTTCTATTTTTGTTTCAATTCCCAGTTCCGTGTCATTGGCAGTTAATTTGATTTCATTTGTAGATGCATCAATTAAGATACATTCTAAAATTGCCATCGTTGTTCTGGATGGAACTGCCTTTGACACAATGTTCACGCCATAGAGAAGATTTGATTTGGAACATACAATTTTCATATGGTGAATGACTCCTTCCTGAGCTTAAAGATAAATATATAATAGTACCTCATAGTCTTAATCTTAAAGGTTGTTTATATGTGTATAAACTGCCAAACCCTCTAAAATAAAGGCTTTGGCAGTGATAAGTTACTGTATAAGCCTGTGAATTTCACCTTGAAACCTATGGGACAGGCTGTGCATAAAATGGTACTGTAAAAAATCAAAGGCATACCTATAATTTGCAGTTGTGGATGAAAAACAGGGTTGTCCAGATATTTCCACATTCTGTAGACAAGACTTATCCACAAAAGTGAATGTTAATTTGGGTTGATTTTTTTCTTGATGGTCTCTAATAAATAGTGGAAGTCCTCATTCTTCTCGTAATCTTCTGTAATCTTTTTAATGCCGTGGATGATAGTGGAATGATCCCTTCCTCCTAAAATAGCGCCAATTGTTTCCAATGAAGCAGAAGTCATGTTTTTGCAAAGGTACATGGCAATCTGACGGGGACGCGCGATTTTACTGCTGCGATTTTTTGAAATCATCTGTGCTGTGGAGATGTTAAAGTGTTCTGCAACAATTTCAATGACAAGCTGAGGGGTAATTTCCTTAGGCTTGTCCGGCGAAATTATGTTCTGAAGCTCCCGCACTGCGATTTCCATGGTAATTTCTGTATGCTCCAAATTGGAAAATGCAAGCAATTTATTCAATGCGCCTTCCAGTTCCCGTATATTTGACTTAATGTTTGTTGAAATGTAATCCAAAATCTCATCATCAAGCCGGAATCCGTCTGTTTCTTGTTTTCTCCGTAAAATAGCCATTCGGGTTTCATAATCAGGATATCCAATATCTGCCAACAGGCCCCATTCAAAACGGGACTGTATTCTCTCCTCAAGAATCTCCATATCTTTTGGAGGTTTGTCTGAAGATAAGATAATCTGCTTTTTTGCAGAATGCAGTGCGTTGAAGGTATGAAAAAACTCTTCCTGCGTACTGTCTTTTCCTATTATAAACTGTACGTCATCAATCATTAATACGTCTACTGTCCGGTACTTATCCCTGAGTTTCGTCATAGCAGAAGCATTTCCGTTGCGGATGGAATCAATGACTTCATTGGTAAATTCCTCTGAGGTTACATAAATTACTTTCATTTCAGGCTTCTGCTGTAGGATGAAGTGCCCGATTGACTGCATTAAATGTGTTTTGCCTAATCCCGGCCCGCCATAGATATAGAGGGGATTGTATACGTCACCAGGAGATTCTGAAACAGCAAGGCTGGCAGCATGGGCAAATTTGTTATTTTTGCCAACTACAAATGTTTCGAAGGTGTAGTTGGGGTTCAGCGCAGTCTTTTCTGAATCAGAAGAAAATGTAGGGCTTTTGCTTTTAAAAGGTTTTATTTTTTTTGTCTGTTCTTGTAAAATAAATATGATTTCATAATCAGTGCCAACGATTTCTGCAATGGCTACTTTTAGAGGAAGTGTATATTTTTTTGTGATGTAGTTTAGCCCCATTTGCTCAGATGGAACCAGGATATAAAGTTTCGAGCCTTCAATACTATATACACTTAACGGTTTTAGCCAGGTGTCAAAGGAGACGTCAGTAAGTTCATGCTCTTCCTTTACGGTCCTGAGGATTTCTTCCCATTTTTCTAAAATAAGTTCCATATCAGTTCTCCAAGCTTTCTGTTTTGTGAAATTCATAATCTTCCATAATCTATAATAAAACAAATCTCGTAAATAATCAATGAAAATTTCTTAAAAAATAGTGAAAAGGTTCTATCCAAGCTCCTCTGTGCATAATGTGTATAAATAAGTGGAAAATTATGCACATTATGTGGTTAAGTATTTTTCAACAGCTTGTACACAGTAGCAAGATGAGTTATCCAAATTATGAAAATTTGGTTATTCACATATAAACAAGGGAGAAAATCCAGTGTTTTCCATAAATAAGGCGTGATTCTTATGTGGATATTCACAAATTTTCAAAAAGTTACCCACAGTTTATCCACAAAATCTTGATAACTTTTTGAACATGTGGATAATGTGGAAAAAATGTTGGTAACTTTGAGTTATCCACATTATGGTTTTCACCTGAAGCCGTTCCTGTAGGGTAAAGACTACTTTTATCATTTGCCTTTTTTGAAAAACACAGATAATTATGCTAAATTTAAATGGATATAACGATGAAAAAATGAAAAAAAGTGGCAAAATAGCTTGACTTAGAGGCATTTTTTGATATAATGGAACATGATGTTTTAGAACACAGAGGAGGTGGACGACTTATGAAAATGACATATCAGCCTAAAAAAAGGTCAAGATCCAAAGTGCACGGATTCCGTAAGAGAATGAGCACAAAGGGAGGCAGGAAGGTATTAGCTGCCAGAAGGTTAAAAGGAAGAAAAAGATTATCAGCATAGACCACAGAATTTGTGGTCTTTCTTCTTAGAAGGGAATTGGATTTTCGGAAACAGGGAGAAGAATTTAGAAAAACAGCATGAAATTTTCGGAATCTTTGAAAAAAAACAGTTATTTCCAGAATGTATATAAGAATGGAATGTCTTACGCCAACCGCTATTTTGTTATGTACATTCTGGAAAACAATCTGGAACGGAACAGAATTGGAATATCAGTGAGCAAAAAAGTAGGAAACAGTGTTATAAGACATCATATTACAAGGTTGGTGAGAGAATCATACAGGCTGCAGGAAGAGATGTTTTGCTGTGGATGGGATATCGTAGTGATCGCCAGGGTGGCAGCGGCACAGATATCGTATCATGAGACAGAAAAATCATTACTGCATTTGGGAAAGCTTCATCGTATTTTAAAGAAACCGTAAGTACTGAGTTTTTGATCTTAAGAGATATGATTAGAAAATGATTATTTTAGAAAAGAAGATGTGATTTTGAAAAGGATAATAATAGCTTTGATTCAGTTTTATCAGAAATATTTGTCACCTATGAAGACCACAAAATGCCCATATTATCCTACTTGTTCTGCTTATGGGTTGGAAGCAGTCCAAAAATATGGGGCATTCAAGGGGTCTCTTTTGGCTGGATGGAGAATTTTGAGATGTAACCCTTTCTCAAAAGGAGGATATGATCCGGTTCCATAAGGTATACCCTCAGGGGCATCCCGTAATATATGCTTATGGGATTTTTTAATCGCTAACCTTTATCTTTAGGAGGATTGTTACATTGACGGATATTATTTTAACCCAGTATTCCGGGAAGATCATAGGGCCGATTGCTAGGCTCATTGGTTTTATTATGAATAGCCTGTATATGTTTTTGGATGATATTTTTTCAGTTCAGAATATTGCTCTGTGCATTATTCTGTTTACAGTGATTATTTATTTTCTTTTGTTGCCTTTGACTTACAAACAGCAAAAATTTTCCAGGCTTCAGCAGGAAATGCAGCCAGAAGTCAATGCGATCAGAGAGAAATATAAAAATAAAAAAGATCCGGAATCTATGCAGAAGATGAATGAGGAAACACAGCTTGTATATCAGAAATATGGCGTTTCCACAACGGGAAGCTGTGTACAGCTTTTGATAAATTTCCCCATTATGCTTGCTATGTGGCAGGTAATCCGTAATATTCCGGCTTATGTCAGCAGTGTCAGGGCTGTTTTCACTCCATTAGTGGACAAGATTATGAGAGTTGATGGCTATCAGGATATTATGAAGTCTTTTATAAAGGATGCCAATGTCAATACTGTTAGCCTGAATTTTGAGAATGGGACAACTACGGCAAATTCTATTATTGATGCGCTTTATGCGTTGCCAAGTAATGGCTGGGAAACTTTAAAAAACAGCTTCAGCGGATTGGGGGATGTGATTAATTCCACAGAGGCTTCGATTTCCCATCTGAATAATTTATTTGGCATTAATATTGCAAACTCCCCTATGAATTTGATTGCCACCGGTTGGGGGAATAAGGACTTTTTATTGATTTTAGGGGCAATTTTGATCCCCCTTCTTTCATATGGATCTCAGGTGCTGAACATTAAGCTTATGACGAGCGCTAATTCTAATAATTCCAAAGGGGAACCGAGCGCTTTAGAGAAACAGATGAAAACAATGAATACGATGATGCCTTTGTTATCTTTGTTCATGGTATTTTCCCTTCCAGTGGGGCTTGGTATTTACTGGATTACTGGTTCTGTAGTCAGGTCGATCCAGCAGGTAGTGCTGAATCGGCATATGCGGGATTTAGATTTAGAGTCTATTATTGAGAAGAATAAGATAAAAGTTGAGAAGAAAAAAGAAAAACAGGGCATTTACGCCAATCAGATCGCAAATGCTGCCAGGCTGAGTACCCGTAACATTACCCCTGTTAGCACATCGGAGAAGGAAGAAAAGATTCAAAAATGGGAAGAGTGCGCCCAAAATGCGAGGAAGGGAAGCCTTTTGGAAAAGGCAAATATGGTAAGAGATTTTAACGAACGAAACAATCGACAGTAATTTCAGTATCACAGGGGGATTTTAGATGGATTTTATTGAAATATCAATGAAAACAGTGGATGAGGCAGTTACAGAAGGTTTGATAAAGCTTGGGACTACCAGTGATAAAATTGAATATGAAGTGATTGAGAAGGGAAGCCCTGGATTTTTTGGGATTGGAAGCAAGCCAGCAAAGATTCGGATACGCAAAAAATCTACAATTGAAGATCATGTGCGCAGCTTTTTAAATGATGTGTTTAGGGCTATGGATATGCAGGTAGAGATCCTTATTACTAAGAGTGAGGATGAGAAAAATATTGATGTGGAGTTAAAGGGCAGCGATATGGGCGTTTTAATCGGAAAACGCGGGCAGACACTGGACTCTTTGCAGTATTTGACAAATTTGGCAGTAGGGAAACAGGTAAGCGAATATGTAAAGGTAAAGATTGATACAGAGGATTATCGGAAGCGCAGAAAAGAAACACTGGAGAATTTGGCTAAGAATATTGCTTATAAGGTAAAGAGAACTAAGAGATCGGTTTCTTTGGAGCCTATGAATCCCTTTGAGAGAAGGATTATCCATTCAGCATTACAGGGGGATCGGTATGTGAATACCCATAGTGAAGGGGATGAGCCTTATCGCCATGTTGTGGTAACATTGAAGAGGAATTAATCTTAAGATGGATTTTTTGAAATGAAAGGGTAAATCGAGAAGGTTTTCTCAATATGCAGTAAATGAATGCATTTTTGAGAAAGCCTTTTTTGTAGATATATGGATTTGTAATTATGGAAACTATGTTTGCTTTGGAGGCATGGAATGAAAACGGAAACAATTGCAGCAATTGCAACAGCTATGACAAATGCAGGGATTGGGATTATTCGGATTAGCGGGGAGGAAGCCTTTCAGGTGATAGATCGGGTGTATCGGTCCAAAAAGGGAGATAAGCGGCTGTCACAGGCAGAGAGTCATACTGTCCATTATGGGTATATTTGTGATGGGGAGAATGTAGTGGATGAAGTAATGGTGTTAGCTTTGAGGGCACCAAATACTTATACTAGGGAAGATACCATAGAGATTGACTGTCATGGGGGAACCTTGGTGATGCGGCGGATTTTGGAAACAGTGCTTAAGAATGGCGCCAGGGCAGCAGAGCCAGGGGAATTTACAAAAAGGGCTTTTTTAAATGGGAGGATAGATCTGTCGCAGGCAGAATCGGTAATGGATTTGATTCAGGCAAAAAATGACTTTGCATTGGAATGTTCCATGCATCAGCTGCAGGGGAAGGTGAAGGACAAGATTCAGGCGGTGCGGGGAGGAATCCTTCATGAAATTGCATTTATTGAGTCTGCATTGGATGATCCGGAACATATTTCTTTGGAGGGATATGGGGATCGGCTTTTGGAAAAGGTGGAAGGGGTAGTAGAGGAGGTAAACATTTTGTTGTCATCTTCTGAAAATGGGGTTTTGCTGAAGGAAGGTATCAATACTGTAATTGTGGGTAAGCCAAATGCAGGAAAATCGTCTTTGATGAATGTGTTGGTGGGGAGAGAGAAAGCGATTGTAACAGATATTGCTGGGACTACGCGGGATGTTTTAGAGGAGCAGATTAACTTAAATGGGATTACACTAAATGTAATTGACACAGCTGGAATCCGGGAGGCGGTGGACCAAGTAGAGAAGATTGGAGTGGCGCGTACAGAGGAATATTTAGCGGCGGCAGATTTTGTGGTTTATGTGGTGGATGCTTCTTTGGATTTGGATGAAAATGATAAGAGGATTTTGAGCCTTTTGGGTAGAGGAAAGAAAGCAGTGGCGCTTTTAAATAAGTCGGATTTGCTCCAAGTGGTGACAGAGGAGAGATTACGGGAGGAGATGGCAAAGAATAGGATGGATTTTCCTGTAATTTCTATTTCTGCGAAGGAAAAGACAGGGATAAGGCAATTAGAGGAATTGATCAAAGAGCTTTTTTTCAAAGGGGAAATATGTTTTAATGATGAGGTGTATATTACAAGCGTCAGGCAGAAGGCAGCACTTCAATCAGCATTGGACAGTCTTTTGCTTGTGAAGCAAAGCATTGTAGATGGTATGTCAGAGGATTTTTATTCTATTGACCTGATGGATGCTTATGAAGAGCTGGGGAGCATAATAGGGGAATCTGTAGGAGAAGATTTAGTAAATGAGATTTTCTCGAAATTTTGTATGGGGAAATAATATATTATGAGAGTGGAATAGATGGGATACGAGTGGAAAGGGAAAATTTGAATCTTAGATAATAGAAAATAGGGTAAATATATAGTAGGATCAGTAGGACATATGGAAAAGGAGGGGTTTTATGCCTCAGATAATAGAAGAATATGATGTTTGTGTAGTAGGAGCAGGGCATGCGGGATGTGAGGCGGCTCTTGCCTGTGCAAGGTTGGGATTGGAGACGATTATATTTACCGTTAGTATAGAGAGCATAGCTTTGATGCCTTGTAACCCTAATATTGGAGGGAGTTCAAAAGGGCATTTGGTGCGGGAAGTGGACGCCCTGGGAGGGCAGATGGGGATCAATATAGATCAGGCATTTATCCAATCAAAGATGCTGAATGTTTCGAAAGGGCCTGCGGTCCATTCCCTCCGGGCACAGGCAGACAAGGCAAAGTATAGCCAGTTGATGCGGAATACGCTGGAAAATACAGAACATTTAACATTGCGTCAGGCGGAAGTAACAGAATTGATGGTGGAGGATGGGAGGATTCAGGGGGTAAAAACTTTTTCCGGTGCAATATACCATAGCCATGCAGTTGTCCTTTGCACAGGAACTTATTTGAAATCCAGATGCCTTTTTGGGGATGTGGTAAATCATACAGGCCCGAATGGCCTGCAGCCTGCAAATTATTTATCGGATTCCTTGAAAAAGCATGGTGTGGAATTGTTTCGCTTTAAGACGGGTACGCCAGCCAGAATTGATAAGCGGTCCATTGATTTTTCTCAGATGCAGGAACAAAAGGGAGATGAGAAGGTTGTGCCTTTTTCCTTTACGACAGATCCAGAGGATGTCCAGATTAACCAAGTTTCTTGTTGGCTTACCTATACAAATGAGAAAACCCATGAGATCATTAAAAATAATTTGGACCGCTCACCTCTTTATTCTGGGATCATCGAAGGGACTGGGCCAAGATATTGCCCATCTATAGAAGATAAGGTGGTGAAATTTTCTGATAAAGAACGGCATCAGGTATTTATAGAGCCAGAAGGGCTGTATACTAACGAGATGTATGTAGGGGGAATGTCCAGCTCCCTTCCGGAAGATGTTCAGTATGCAATGTATCGTACGGTAGCAGGGCTTGAAAATGCCAAGATTGTGCGGAATGCCTATGCTATAGAATATGACTGTATCAATCCAAGGCAGCTATATCCAACTTTGGAATTTAAGGGGATCAAGGGGTTGTTTTCAGGCGGGCAGTTTAATGGCAGCTCTGGATATGAAGAAGCGGCAGCACAGGGGTTGGTGGCAGGGATTAATGCAGCAATGTTTGTATTGGGAAGGGAACCTTTGGTCTTGGATCGCTCAGAAGCATATATTGGTGTTTTGATTGATGATTTAGTGACGAAGGATAACAAAGAGCCTTATCGCATGATGACTTCCCGGGCAGAATACCGTTTGTTGCTGCGCCAGGACAATGCTGATTTACGGTTATCCAGAAAAGGATATGAGATAGGGTTGATAAGTCAGCAGAGATACGACCGAATTGTGGAAAAAGAGGCTCTGATTGAAAAAGAAGTGGAAAGGATCCAGCATGTGAATATAGGAGCTTCCAAAAAAGTGCAGGAGTTATTGGTGCAGCATGGAAGCACGCCCTTAAATGCAGGAAGCACTATTGCAGAGCTGATTCGAAGGCCTGAGCTCTGTTATGAGGATTTGGAAGAAATTGATCCAGATAGGCCAAAGCTTTGGAAAGATGTAATAGAACAGGTGAATATCCATGTGAAATATGATGGGTATATCAAAAGGCAGCTGAAGCAGGTAAAGGAATTTAAGAGATTAGAGCACAAAAAGCTTCCACAGGATTTTGATTATGGTCAGGTAAAGAGCCTTCGGACTGAAGCGGTGCAAAAATTAAATTTGTATCAGCCCATCAATATTGGCCAGGCTTCCAGGATTGCAGGAGTGTCTCCAGCAGATATTTCTGTATTGTTGGTGTATATGGATCAGTATGGAAAATAGTTAATTTTGTAAGGTGAGCTGTATATTTTAGAAAAAGAGTTTTGTCATTAAGTTGATGGAGAAAAATATGGATATAAATGAAATGAAATTGGAAAGATTCCAAAATGGCTTAAGTGCATTAGGAATTGCATTTTCTGAGGAGATGTTAAACCAGTTTACTATCTTCTATCAGATGATGGTTGAAAGGAATAAAGTAGTGAATTTAACTGCAATTACAGAATGGGATGAAGTTGTTGAAAAGCATTATCTGGATTCTGTAAGCTTGGCAGCCAGCATGGATCTGAATAAAAATATTCGTGTATTAGATTTAGGGACGGGTGCAGGATTCCCAGGAATTCCTCTTAAAATATTGTTTCCTGATATGGAAATTCTTCTTATGGATTCTCTAAATAAGAGGATAGCCTTTTTAAAAGAAGTGATAGAGTCACTAGGATTAAAGGGAATTTATGCAGTTCATGGCAGAGCAGAGGAAATGGCAAGGAAAGCAGAATACCGGGAAAAATTTGACCTTTGTGTCTCCAGAGCCGTAGCAAATCTGTCATCATTGTGCGAATACTGTATTCCCTTTTTAAAAATAGGAGGAATATTTGTTTCCTATAAATCGGGAGAAATAGAAGAAGAAGTAAAGCAGGCAAAAAAGGCAGTATCTGTTTTAGGCGGAAAGGCTGCAAATGTACAGAAATTTGTCCTGACAGGTACAGATCTTTCCCGTTCCTTTGTAAGTATAGAAAAAATAAAAAGGACACCTAAAGCATATCCAAGAAAAGCTGGCGTTCCATCGAAAAATCCTATTTAGTTAACGTAAGTGTTAAAGTATTCAGGTTATTAAGTGTTTTAACTGGATGCTGGTTTGGATAAGCACAAGATTTACTTGTTTTGTTGATTTTACGTTACCTTAAGGTAGTTTCATTGATTGCATTATAAATTTAATCCCCCGCGTTTATGGCGGGGGATTTGTACGTAAAGCGTTACATTATTTCTTGGACAATCTAGGTATATGTTTTTTGGCACATACTCTCAGAAAAATATCCCGTAACAATATATTGGCAATTTATTTTACAATGTACTAGTATGTCAGTACACAAGCCTTGGGCAGATTTATGGAATAGCTGCTAAATTGCTATTATTTTACTGGATCCAGATACAGATTCAAAATATCTAAAAGCTTTTCAGGCACTTCTAATTGAGGCAAATAAATAGATTCATCTACATAAGAAGCTTCAATGGATGAATTATAGGAAATATAAGAATTAATAATTTTCTCACTGCAGGGCTTTCCTTTGCTTTCGATTAAATAGATACTATTGTCAATTTTTTTCAATGCATGTACAATATTAATATTTGTGTAATTTGCCTTTATGCTGGAAAGCAGGTATTTCCCGTTGCTATGCCCTATGTGTGCGGCTTCATGGTAGGAATTGATAAGCTTTGTGGGTACCATATGCTTTTTATAATAATAATTATTATAAAATGTCTTGTAAATATTTCGAGTTGTAAATATCAGATTATAAATGGTTGTCCCAATAATAGGGCTGTCAATCAGAAACTTCAGTGCGTTTTTTCTCTTGTTAGGAGTTTTGTTCAGCTTAGCCAAATTGCTGGGATTGATTACAATTATTTTTTGGAAGCATTCTGGATTCATATTACATGCCATCAAAGAAAAAGAAGAAGATTCCCCTGTAGAAACTACATCGGCTTTCTCTCCAATAATATATTTAATGAAATCCGTGATCAATTGCACATAGAGAAAATTGCTGTATGTCATATTTGGCTTGTCGCTCCGTCCGCATCCTAACAGGTCAATGGCATAAACAGTATATTTTTTGGAAAGATGTTTAATGATCTTATCCCATTCAAAGGAAGAAGCAGCAGGATTTAAATCATGAACCAACAATACTGGCTTCCCTTTCCCCTGCTTTGTATAAAAAATATTCCCATATCTCCAATTGTAAAATTTTCCTTTATCTGTTTTAAGTAGATTTTTTTTGGCAGTAGAGTGGTTGATCATTTTATTAATACCATAAACGGCAGCAGTTGTCATAGTCGTTAAAAATAAAAAATTTCGAATATACTTTTTCATTTTGCCATCCCCTTTCCGATTGTTTTTCTAACCTCTATTATAGACGAAATGAACGGGATATACAAATAAAATATAGTAAAATTTAAAAAATATCTCTTTTCTTCACTTTTGTTTTGGGATACAATAAATTTAATTAGGAAAGCTAATTTTTACAAACAAGTGTTCTTTAATGTAAACGGTGGAGTAGGAGCCTATTAAAATAATATTTAGTTTGGAATTTGAAAGCCAGATGCGGAAGTTTAGTAAACAACACAGGGTTATGTAAATTTCAAGGGTGTTAATATAAAAATGAAGAAACTCAAAATAAATATACATTCAGATTGATATGTTATAATCATATATATAATTTGACATTAGAAGTGCTGAATAATATGAATAAGATGATATTAAAAACAGAACGAACAGAAAAGAAATTTCCTTTGCCTTTTATTACACCTAAAATGATAGTTAATGCAACAGCAAACAACGATACGATTGAATTTTTGGATGCTGTGCCTACAATGGAATATACATATGAAGATGCAATAAATTTTTTAAAATGTAGAGAAGGTCAGATGAATAATTAGATTTAGGTAGTTTTGATGTTAAAACAAACTTATAGGTAAGTGTAAACTTTAAAATATTAACAGAGAATATTTTGTATGTGAATTGAAATATTGGTATTAAGCTGTTATTACAATAGTTACCATAAAATTTCAGTTTTAAGATTTGCCATATCTGTTTGGCATTTTTAGAGCGATAATGGATGAAGAACTTGCTATAGATATATTAACAGAAAGGAATAGTAATGGAGAAAAATGTAGTAGTATCTTATTTGGAAAAAATGCATCAGGATTTATTTGAACGTATATTAAATTTAGAAAGGGAACTTCAAAAAAAAGTAACTTTACGAAATAATAATCAAAGATTTATTGATAAATTAAAAAAGTCCTTAGATAATAATTTAGAGCCTTTTTCACCTAGAAAGTTAAACCCAAATAGCCATGATAAAATTTTGAGCCTGCAGAGTGAGCAGAACTTGTTAGAGTCAGAAATATCTCAGATAGAAAAAAATTTAAAAATATTGAATCTTCGTATAGAGGAATTAGAAATTGTTCTTGATGCAGAACGTAATAATATGAAAATTTTTTTAGAAAAAAGTAGTTCTTTGAAATTAATAAAAGAATACCATAGAGAAATTTTGAGAGTGCATGATTTAGAACGCCAACGCACTGCAAAGCAGTTATACGATACAATGATTCAAAACTATGATCATATGATACATAAAATAGAAGTATGCAGTCGTTTGGTAAATGTAGATGTAATGGGCAGTCATAAGGAATTAGGACAAATGGTGGAATATATGAAAGATTCTATGCAGAATATGTTGCGAATCGTATATGATATTCCTTTTTTTCCTTTAGTGGAAATGAATTTGGAAGAATTAATAAAAAAAGAATTATCTATATTTGAAAACAAAAATATACAAGTATTTTTTGAAATAGAAGGAAATAAAGTAGAACTATCGAAAGATATAAAATTAACAGTCATGAAAGTAGTGAAAGAATCTTGTGATAATGTAATTAAATATGCAAATGCTAAAATGATAAGAATACAAATTAATTATGAATCAACGCATCTGAGATTAGTGGTAGAAGATGATGGTAATGGATTTGATTTAAAAATATTGCAGGATGAAAATAAGATAGGAGTAGGAATTTCTAGTATGAAGCAAAGACTCTATCTTTTAGATGGAAAATTAGATATAATATCATCAAAAGGCAAAGGAACTATGATTATGATTGATATTCCTTTTCATAGTTGAGAATGTTTCACGTGAAACATTTTAGTGTTTTATGTCTAAATAAACATTTTGATTTCTATAGATTTAGAATAAATTATGTGAAACATTCCTTACTATTTATTGCCAATATCAGTAACTTAAGGGATTAATAGACAGGGTTGAGGGATGGCTAAGAGGCCGACAGGGTTGAGGGATGGCTAAGAGGCCGACAGAGTTCAGGGATGGCTAAGCGGTCACCTGGGTTCAGGATGACTAAGCGGCCGTCAGAGAGCAGCTGTGGCTTTCAGGTTTGCCCTTGTTCTGGCATCTGGATTGAAAGTTTATAAGCAGTTCCAGGGAGGATGTACCACGCGGACGGAACCGCCATGGCCACGCCGTCCATGGCGTAGTCATGGCCTTTGCGGACGTTTCCGTCCGCAAATCCCTAACTGTTTGGGTAACTGCTCAGAAACTCTCAATTCCCTCCGTAAGTCAGAAGGGCAAGCCTGGAGCTCCAGCAGCTTCCTGACTACGTTTTCCATAGCTGTAAAGCAGAAAATTAACTCCTGGCTTTCAGGCGATTGGCATTGCCCATGATAAAATGTGATTTTAAGAAGTATTCGGTTTGGTTTTGCATAGAGTATAAATAAGAATCATTAAAAAAAGTTCCATCTGACAAGTCTATGGGTTTTGTCTGTTAAGCAGCAGGGGGTAAATACTTACCAGAAGCAGCCAAAGCCTTGTTGCACAAGTCCATAAATCAATTGGCTGTCCGGGGAAAGGGGTTTGGTAAGAATTTCCACGTTGCAGATGGTGATGTTATCCAGAAGGCTAAGGTTTACAACTGCCATATTTAAAAACGTAGTCGGGGAGGGAGTAGGGCATAAGAGACTGTTTTTGTGAGTTGATAGGGATTAAGAGTTTTTTAGCAGTTCCTAGAATAGCAGGGTGGTTCCGTCTGGATAGTACAGTTTTTTGGAACTGCTTAGAAATTCCTAATTCTTGAACGCTGAAACAAGAGCAATCCTTATGCCCTGCCCCCTCATGATGTATGCTTAGCCATCCATCCGTTCCCTGTTCCTGCCCCCTCCCAGATGTATGCTTAGCTATCCACCTGTTCCATGTCATTAAAATTCCTTAAGTTACAGACATTGATTCATGGTTCAGAAATGCATTGAACTGCGCATTCCATGAGAACATGATTCAGGAGTGAGGAGCAAGTTTTGCGGAATAAAACTTTAAATATTATCCCGAATTGTTACTATGAGAGAATCTTGGATCATGAATAGTAATAAACATTCTACTATTTTCATTGTTCAAAATGTTTCACGTGAAACATTTTAGTCTTTCGTGGGTTAATATCCCTTTGATTATAGTATTCTGTAAAAGTTGCTCGTTTTGATTCTATAAGAAAAATGTGTTTTACAGGGTAGTCGAATAACTACCACATACCCACGCAAAATACTTTAATGTTTGATGCAAAATATTTTTTCTGATAGTGCTGTTTTTTACCATTATTTAGGTTATGCTGTATTAGTGATATTTAAATTAAATAAATCAGAATATAAGGAAATAAGCTTTATAAGGCATCTTTTGTTTTTAACTGTCAGCTCCCATGCTTCGGTATATAATGTATTCTAAAATATTTCATGTTAAGTCGTTTTTCTTATGGTGGGAATGCCTTATACAGGGATGCAGGACTGTGTGTTAGGTTTTCCATTATCAGAATAATTATTTTCTGCATTAGGATATATGGTTGTCGGCCAGATATTTTATATCTTTTGCCAAGTCTTTTGTAGTCCAGCGTTTCTGCATACTAATGTGGTGAATTTTCCCAGTAATTTAATAATAGGAAAAAATTCTGCAGGCTTTACGGGTGTATTTGAACCCGTTTTTTTATCATCCTCTGGGCGCATAGCCCATGAATTACGCACTTAACCCAGGGTCTAGTACAATTTTTCATTCATGCAGACTACCTGGGTTGTATGATTATAAGGCAATGCATGACATCATGGATACCTTTCATACATGCTACTATTTTTGCATTTACTTTTTCGGAGGGAGACATCCGTATTGGTTGCATCGGAAGCCAAGTTGTATTTTTAAGTCTGCAGATTGTATCAAAGTTGACTGGTTCAATAAATTCTATTTTTATCTGCCCTTCAAAAATACGGACTTTTTAGAAGTTATGGCTTTCTGGGATAGACGCAGGCAATTTCAACAATTTTTGTTTCCATACGCCTATCCGTTTGCATAGAGCATGATTGGAAGTGGCATTTCGTTTAATTTTCAGTGCTTTTTTCAGGCTATCCTGTTCATTAGGTTTTGGCTATATTGGATAACGTTGGATAGCTGGTATCAAATAAGGTCATACACTGGTAGTAAGTACTGCAAGGGGATAGTTTTATTCAAAGTTAAAAGAATCCAGCGGCAGTTAACAAGTGTCTAGTATGTATTTTTATTTTACAGTATTATATTTTATATGTTTTATGTCAGTGTCGGACAGCTGAACGATATTTTTTTTAGGGTGTGCCATAGTAATATCCCCATAGGTATATTTTTATTATTTATGGGCAATTGTATTCAAGTAATAGTTCAAACATCATTGTGCCAGTTCATTACCATATTGTCCAATAAATAACTGACAATTTTGCTTGTCAATTTAGCTGATAGTATATGTTAAAAATACGCATCGTAGTCCTCTATGACTATTTTTTTGCTACCATACTCTCAGAATAATATCCTGTGCAAATATATCAGTTATTTATTTTAAGATGTACCTAAGTTGATGCTAAGGGATAAAAAATTAACCTTATGGGTGATTATTGATGATGTAAGTGCTGCTACTAACTTGTGACAGGATTATTTTTAGATAAGTTTGGAAATCTAAAGTCAAATGTAAAATCGTTTTTCTGTTGCTGTTTCAATTTCCAATAGGCTGGAAGTTCTAATCTTTTTCAACTCAAGTTTTCAGTATTCTTAGAAATCTGTGCTTAGTCTATATCCATGATGCTATGTGCGCCTTTTGATAACATTGATGTCCTCAGATTCTGGATTATAAAAAGAAAGTTCACAATTTCTGGTTCTTCTTTGAAGTTACAGAAACAGTGAAATGTCTTTTATTTAGATAATATTGGGAAAATAAAAAGAATGCATTATTATAAGTTTGCTGCTATATTTGTGTAGTGACAAGTTTATATTTTGTATCTGCTGTATAATGAAAAAAATCTTGATTTTATAAATAAAACTAGGCGAACCCATTCCAAATATAAAAGTTAATAAAAACAAAATTAACTTTATTGTTTTCCATTTTCGTGATAAATTTGCTTGAAGTTTAGAAGTAATATTTTGCGATTTTTTGCTTTAATTATGTTTCAGTTATAAAAGCTAGAATTTAGAAATATTATTTGATTAGCGGACACGACTTAAATTAGATCAAATATTCTAGAAGTCATTATTTACAATTATGTCAGCAATTTAAGACAGGAATTATTTTTGGAATTACAGGATGAAAATACATTTTAACACCATAACTATTTTTTCAATCTGTATTCCTTCAATTTACATAATTATTATCCCGTATTCAATATATATATCCCGCAAATTCAAAAACTAAGTAAACAGAGGGAAATTTCAAAACAAACGTTAGTCCAGTATAACTGTCCAAGATAAAGTATAGAAAAATCTTCAACATATTTCTGGCCATATAAAATAAATCCCATATAATGTTACTATTAATAGCCAATGTCAATAACTTAAGGAATTTTAGTAGCAGGCAGCGGAGGATGGCTAAGAGTCTGTCAAGGAAAGGCTGAAAAGAAGCATGGTTAAAAGCAGCAAAAATCTGGGAGATGGCTAAGAGTCCGTCAGGAAAAGTCTGAAAAGAAGTATAGTTGAAAGCAGCAAAAATCTGAGGAATAGCTAAGAGTTCGTCAGGGAGGGAGTAGGGTGTAAGGGGCTGTCCTTGTTCCAGCGTTCAGGGATTAATAGTTTCTAAGCAGTTCTATAAAGTTGTAATATGCGGACGGAACCGCCCCGGATGCGCCGTCCATGGCGCGGCCAGGGCTTTTGCAAACATTTTTGTCCTCAAATCCCTGCTATTTTTGGGGAAGTGCTAAGAAAATTTAAATCCCTAACTAGTACTAGGGCAGCCTCTTACACCACGCTCCCTTCCTGACTACGTTTCCCATGCCTGTAAGTTGGAAAAAAGGCTTGCGGCTACAGTCCTTATTACAGCAGAGCGGCCATATTGACAGGCCTTTCTTTTGCCGCCGGGGTGGGGAAAATTTGTTTTCTGAAAGTACCGCTTTCCAAGCCCCAGTATAACTACGCTACACCCAAAGAGCCAAGGAATCCATTATTCTTGGGATTGTCAGTGGCACAATGTATCCAAGTGATTCCCCCACCCAGAGAGCCACTGCTTCCGTAAATCTTATGAATTACGGCTCCGGCTGCTTCTGACATATGTTTACTCTTTACTGATTAAAGAAATACCCATAAGCTTGTCAATAGGATTTTTTACTGAAATCTTGCTTAAGCTCTATACAGAACAGAACACTTAGCGAACTGGCACTGTTCCATGGCCAATGCCGTCAACTTAAAGCTAGGAACTATTTTTTATCTTACAATCTTAGAAAACGTAGTCGTGGGGAGGCTGGGACTTTTGGATTTGCCCTTGTGACTTGCGAGGGGGATATAGTTTCTTAGCAGTCCCTCAAACTTCCAGGGATTTGCGGACATGGATGTCCGCAAAAGCCCCGGCCGTGCCATAGAAGGCGTATCCATGGCAGTTTCGTCCGTATGGCACAGCATCTATGGAACTGCTTAGAAACTTTTAATCCCCGAAGCACCGGAACAAGGGCAAACCCAATAGCTCCAGCTTCTCCCCAACGGACACTTATCTACACTTGCTGAACTGCACCTGCCGTACATTTAGCCACACCTGTCTATCTGCACCCGATGGACACTTAGCTACACTTGTCGATTTGCACCTGCCGTACATTTAGCCACATTTGTCAATTTGCACCTGCCGTACATTTAGCCACACCTGCCAATCTGCACCTGATGGACACTTACCTATACTTGTCGAACTGCACCTGCCGGACTCTTAACATTCCTGCCGCCTCTCTGAAAACACCTAGCCGCTCCCATCGCCAACCTGCAAAATCTCTTAAGGTACTAACATTGATTCATACCTCAGGAATGCGCTGAATAACTTGTTATATGAGAATATGGTTCAGGATTGAGGGGCGATTTTTGCGAAGCAAAACTTGAAATCGTTCTATAGAAATCATTTAAAACATTTTATCTAATTGAGGGCAATTTTTTGCGAAGCAAAAATTTAAATTTCGCCCTGAATCTTTACTATGAGCGGCTCCCAGCACATGAATAGCTATTCATAGAATATTTCCAATGTTTCACGTGAAACATTAATAAAATATTTATAGTATTATAAAAAAAAGAATGCTATAATAGATAAAAATAGTAAGCATATCTCATATATTTTTTTACAAACAACCCTTTATCTTATATTTCATAGGATTCAACCATTTCTAAATATTATTTTAGTATTCAGCGGAATTATCCTTCTAACCGCCCAGATAGAATAATGCAAACTACATGAAGTCCTATCAATAAATGAGATAAACCATAAGAGGAAAGGAACAATTTATAATGGGAAGAATTATAGCAATCGCTAATCAAAAAGGCGGAGTAGGAAAAACAACTACCTCAATTAATCTATCTGCCTGTCTGGCAGAAAAGGGGAAAAAGGTACTGACGATTGATTTAGATCCTCAGGGAAATACAACAAGTGGATTTGGCATGGAAAAGGAAAAATTGGAAAACTCAGTATATGAATTAATGCTTGGAGAATGTTCCATTAGAGAGATTATGTTTAAGACAGAAATTGAAAACCTTTCCCTAGTACCATCAAATGTAAATCTTGCAGGAGCTGAAATTGAATTGATCGGCATTAATGAACGAGAGTATATTTTAAAAAATGAGGTAGACTACATAAAAGATAATTATGATTTTATCATTATTGATTGTCCACCTTCATTGAATATGCTGACCATCAATGCCATGACTACTGCCAATACAGTATTAGTTCCAATCCAATGTGAATATTATGCCTTAGAAGGGCTGAGCCAATTGATTTATACAATCAATTTAGTGCAGGAAAGGTTAAATCCAGAATTGCAGATGGAAGGGATCGTATTTACCATGTATGATGCAAGAACTAATTTATCTCTGCAGGTAGTCGAAAATGTGAAAAATAATTTAAATTCAACAAATATATATAAGACAATCATTCCTAGAAATATTCGTTTAGCAGAGGCGCCAAGCCATGGTATGCCAATAAATTTATATGATAAAAAATCTACTGGCGCAGAGAGTTATCGCCTATTGGCAGAAGAAGTGATAGAAAGAGAGGGTATTTGATGGCAGCAAAAAAGAGCGGATTAGGAAAAGGGCTGGATAGCCTTATTGCAAATAAAGTAAATATATCATCTGCAGTAGAAAATGAAAAAAAGCCAGAATTAGACAAAGATGTTGTATTTATAAAAACAACAAAAATTGAGCCAAATAGAGAACAGCCACGAAAGTATTTTGATGAAGATGCTTTGTTGGAATTATCAGAATCAATTAAACAGTATGGAATTTTACAGCCCTTGTTAGTACAAGATAAGAAAGATTACTATGAGATTATTACAGGAGAGAGAAGATGGAGGGCTGCTAAAATGGCAGGACTCAAAGAAATCCCGGCTATTATTAAAAATCTGAATAATCAAGAAATGGTAGAAATTTCTCTGATTGAAAATATTCAAAGGGAAAATTTAAATCCTATTGAAGAAGCGCGGGCATTTAAAAAGCTGTTAGAAGAATTTCATTTAAAACAGGACGAGGTAGCAGAACGGGTATCAAAATCCAGAACGGCTGTTACAAATTCTATGCGCCTTTTAAAACTTGACGAGCGAGTACAGCAAATGCTGATGGATGATATGATTTCCAGTGGACATGCCAGAGCATTATTGGCTATGGAGGATCAAGAGAAGCAATATAATTTAGCACAGCAAGTATTCGATGAGAAACTTAGTGTGAGGGAAACTGAAAGACTATTAAAAAAATTGCAAAACCAAAAGGAAACGCCTCCGGAGAAAAAGGAAGATGACAAGATGCGGATATTCTATGAGGATATGGAGCAGAAGTTAAAATCTATTATAGGCACAAAAGTTTCCATTCATACAAAAGATAAGAAAAAAGGAAAAATTGAAATTGAATATTATTCTACAGATGAATTAGAACGGATTTTTGATTTATTTCAGTCTATCCATCATGCAAAAAAAATATAAACATATGTTCTGAATAAAAATATTCTTTTAGGCTTATATATTTGAAAATGAGATAATATAATGGATAGAATGTTTGGATTTATAAAAATGATGTAGGATAGAGATTAGAGTTATCATATTCATAAGATATTAGATACATAATTCACAGAATGGAGGAAGCTATGAAGTCAGATTTTATAGGAATGTATTTTACAGTAGATGATTTTTTGCTGACATTTGCAATTATGGCGGGGGTGATACTGCTTTTATTTATTTTCCTTATTGTAAATATGGTAAAGATAAAACGACTGCGGAAACGGTATGAAGCTTTTATGACTGGGGGAAATGCGGAATCCTTAGAGAATACCTTAGTTAAGCGGATTCAGCAGATTGAAGAATTGATTACTTCAGAACGTGAAAATCATGAAAACATTGAAAAGATATTTGAGGCTTTACGTTGTTCTTTCCAGAAAATCGGCATGGTAAAATATGATGCTTTTGACGAGATGGGAGGAAAGTTGAGTTTTTCCCTGGCATTGTTAGACCAAAAAAATGATGGGTTTATTATCAATGCTATGCATAGCAGGGAAGGATGTTATACTTACATCAAGGAAATTGTAGATGGAAATTCTATTATTGTGCTTGCAGAAGAAGAAAAAAATGCGTTAGATATTGCTATGGGAAATGTTGCAAAAGAATAATATGTATTATATAATAGCCGTAGCGAATGGATTTTTCATATGCTTTTGGTAAGGAAGGGAGGGAAAATGAAAATGCATAATTATTTAAGAAGTATTGGATTTAGGTATTTAAAAAATGCAAATGAAGTCAGGAAGTTAATCCATGGTATTATAGAACACCCAGACCAAAAATTAGTCACAGAAGATGAAATGGGAAATGTGTTTGCAGAATTGAGGAAAAATTATGGTGAGTATATTGGAATTGCCGTATGTGGCGGTTATATAGAAGATGAATTCCAAATGGATTATTATTATCCCTATTTTATTGGAAGCGGAGTGAGCACAGAGGAACGGGTAGACATTGCAAAACGTTATGACAGAAATGCATATGCTGGTATTTGTGATGAAATGCGTGTGGGAGTTACATTGATATTTTATTTGCAGAATGCCGTGGAATATTTGCAGGAATATCATTTGAAGAATAAAAGAATTCCAGCAAATTCTACAATTTCAGCATTGTCAACAGAAGGAAATGTTGTCCTTCCAGTTTATAAAAATGAGTCACAGATAAAAAGCGGCGAAAAGTACAGTATGAATCGGAACCATCTAATGGCAGCGGCAAGAGATGGGGATGAGGATGCAATGGAGAGCCTTACATTAGAAGATATAGATACTTATTCCATGATTTCTAGACGGATTATGACAGAGGATATTCTTTCTATTGTGGATACTTATTTTATGCCTTATGGGATTGAAAGTGACCAATATAGTATTATGGGAGAAATCTTGGATTACTACACTATTGAGAATAAAGAAACAAAAGAAAAAAGTTATGTCCTTACAGTTGACAGCAATCACCTGATTTTTGATGTCTGCATCAATCAAGAGGATTTGGTAGGGGAACCTGCTCCAGGGCGCAGATTTAAGGGAATTATTTGGATGCAGGGCAAGGTACATTATAATATGTAAAATTTTCGTTACTATTCAGCCGCCAAGTTGATTAACGGGCAATGCACCGGCTAAAATATAGCCGGTGTGCCTATAAACAAATTTCTGATATTTTTTAATATCGTCATTTTTTGTCTTTTCAGGGTATCTACAATCGTAAAATTTGCACAGTACATTTCATGTCCGTTATCCTTCTGGAAACTCTCTGCCATTTTTTGGCGGTTCTTCACCTTGCGAAGGTTCTTCTTACTCATGTTGTTTTTTTCCTCCCCTGATTTATGAGGTCTTTTTTGCTTTATTCATCTCACTTAGCAAGGAAATCATACCGTCTGACCAGGCATTTCAAAATAATTGTGGAAAACTCCCTAACAAAAAAATATATTTTCTCTGATTTTACTCAAAAAATATATTCTCTGAGGAAATCTCATTAGTGTATTATGAGCTTAATTCAGCCGTAAGGCTGAATAGTAACAAATTTTCTTTAAAATATGTAAAAAAAGATTGACAAAAGTACAGATAATGAGTAAAATAGAATAGTATTTGATATACGCTTATTGGATTACTAAGATTCAATAAGGTATAATTTTAGTAGTTGTCGCTATAGCTCAGCTGGATAGAGCGACCGCCTCCTAAGCGGTAGGTCGGAGGTTCAAATCCTCTTAGCGACGCTGAAAGAAATACCGAAAACACTGGGATTCCAGAGTTTTCGGTATTTCTTCTTTTCTGGACTTGCTAATTAAAATGGCGATTCTGCTAATTACCCGAAAAATTTTGTTGAAAATCTTGCTAATTGAAAAGGCGAGAGTTTCTTGTCCTAATTAATAACTTCGTCCTAACTTGTGACGAAGTTGAAACTTATTATGTAGGAATATCTTCGAAAGATGCAGAAATAACGAAATTGGTAAGTCAGTTGAAACCTATAGACTAAATGACACTTGGTTTTTCTTTAATAATAAGTTGCATAGATTGTCTTTCTTTGAATTGTTATAAGTGATAGAAAGATGTATAAATTATTGAATAAAAGAGGGTGATAATTTGGGATATGTGGAGTTTAAAAGTAAATTTATCAATCAATTTGCCCAATACGAAAACACAAAAAGAAAAATTTCTTTGTTCAAAATTGCGCTTGATAGAGCTGTTGAACAAGAATTGCCATTAAGAGACAGCTACCAAATATTCCAAATTAGGGATATTTACAATAGCGAAGGACTGAATGTGAGTTATAATTCGCCCTATTTAATGTGCAAGTATTCAAAAGAAAAAAGAAGTCTTTTAGTTGGAACTCTTACACCTGCGTGGTCGCGCGGCTGGAAAAAAATATCCAAGGACGATTTTGTTACAGACCAAATTGATGGATTTTTTTACTTTGCAAATCAATACATATATCGGGGGTATGAAATAAATATTCTAGGCGCTATTGCCTTAACATATGGACGGCATTGTGATTTTAGGGGAAATGAATTTAAAGAGTGTACGTTGCCTTTTTTGAATTCTGAGTACCTTTTATTCCGTAAAGACATCCCCACTATTCATAATAGAAAAAGTCGGTTATTTTCATACTATATTGATTTAATCAATTCCTTTGATCCTTTTGTAAATAGAGTGTTGTATTACTATATCCGTTCTCTTTCTTTGCTTGCAGACGGATACGATGAGGAAGCAATAACCGCAGCTGATAACACAGTTGATGTTATTTTCCAAGCTATTAAACAACGAAAACAAATTCCGACTAAAGCAAGAATTGATATGTATAATATTGTTCAGACTGAAATTAGCTTGCCATCTGGAACAATAGAACAGCTTGAAAACCTTTACCAACTTCGTTGTGGTTTTTCTGCACATCCAGCTCATTCAAAATGGTGGGATTTTAGCAAAATTTATGAAAGTGGTATTGAAGCGATAATGTATTCCATTAAATCAACAGTAATTAAGTTTTTGATGTTTGAAAGGGATAATAGAAAAATAGAAAAATAGAAAAAGTTCCATCTTGTTGGTCTGAATGGTTCATGGATAACTGCGATATAATTTATGATGCTGTATGGTTTCATAAATTACCAATATTGAATTAATGAATTGATTTGACCTATTTTTCTACGAAGATGGTGAGATTATGGCTATCCTCGCAGAAAAATGTATGATATACTGTAAAAGCAAACAATAAGCGTACATAAAACTTGGTGTTTCGATTTGGAATTTCAAGTTTAAGGATATACGAAGCAACAGAACTTGAAGTCGCAAATTGTGATTTCAAGTTACTCGTAGTTTTGAGGTTCCAATCTGGCACTTCAAAATAGAAAGGACGATAAAGATGGCTGATACAGAACAAACAGCTCTGACAAAGGCAAATAATGATACCAAAAAAATAAGCGTTGAATCAGCAGAGTCCGATATAAAAAGCATGATATATGTTATCCGTAACCAGCAGGTTATGATAGACAGTGATTTAGCGATGCTGTAAGTAGAAACGAGAATATTAAATCAGGCGGTAAAGCGTAATATTTCAAGATTTCCAGAAAGATTCCGATTCCAACTGACGAAAGAGGAATATGAAAACTTGAAATCACAATTTGTGATTTCAAGTTTGGAGGATGATAATGGATATGGCGGACGTAGGAAATTGCCATTTGTATTCACAGAACAAGGGATTGCAATGCTTTCTGCTGTTTTGCGTAGTGATGTTGCTATCCGAGTAAGTATTAGAATTATGGACACTTTTGTGGAGATGCGGAAGTATATGGCAAATACATCTCTGTTGTATGAGCGGTTAAATGCAATGGAGGTTCGTCAGATAAATTACCAAGCGGAAACAGATGAGCGTTTTGAGAGAGTTTTTGAGTACATATCCGAACATGAGGAATCAAGTCAAAAAGTATTTTTTGACAGACAGATTTATGATGCGTTCAGTCTGATAGTAAATCTAATTCAAAAAGCAGAGAAAGAAATCACTCTGATAGACGGATATGTGGATGTTGGTACATTGAATCTGCTTTCAAAGAAAAAGTCTGATGTTGCAGTAACTATTTATACGCAGAAGCAGACGAAGCTAACAAAAGCCGATGTTAAGAATTTCAATGCACAGTACCCAACATTGAAGATAAAATATACCAAAGTATTCCATGACAGGTTTTTGATTCTTGACCAAACAATAGCCTATCATATAGGAGCATCTTTGAAAGATGCAGGAAAAAAGTGTTTTGGAATCAATCTAATTCAAGATGCAGGCATCATCAAGGACATCCTGCAAAGGTTAGAATTGGAAACGGAGAAATAAGAAGTTCTTTGAGGTCACAATTTGTGGCCTTAGAAAATGCAAAGAGGAATGAGAAACTCTTTGAGGTCGCAATTTGCGACCTTAGAAAAAATGCAAACAGCTTAAACTACTCTGGGATTAGTTGTGATATACAGGTATTAATCGGGAAAGGGTTTACAGCGTAACATTTTCCTAAATTCAAGCCCCTGCTAATCGCTTGCTAAAAGGAGCATTTAAAACGCCTTAAAATCAGCAGTCACAGGTCGGTACGAGATAACTTTTTGAATCCGTGACGAGCAAGGAAATAAAGGGATTAGATAACACTCATAGGGAGTTGCCTACTAGCAAATAGTTCTACTCCTAAGCGGTAGGTCGGAGGTTCAAATCCTCTTAGCGACGCTGAAAACATCGCCGAAAACATTGATTTTTCAAGGTTTTCGGCGTTTCTCATTTTCCAAATAAATTTGAACTCGTAGCAATGTGCGATTAGCAGGAGCGGTTTTTGCTAATCAGATTTGACTAAAGAGAAATTGAAATGTTAATTATTGTTACCGATTAGCATGCTAATGATTAGCAAGAAATTTGAAGTTTTTGCTAATCAATTTTGTCATTAATTGAATTCAAGATGCAGGTATCCTCAAAGACATTTTGCAAAGGCTGGAATTAGAAACGGGGGAATGATAAGGTCTTTAAGGCTACAATTATGTTTTAGGATAATGGATATAGTTACATAACGGTTACTTTTTGCAAAAAATCCCCCACAAAAGCTGTGAGGGATTTCGGAATTTTAATTTATAATGATATTATTCTTCGTTTTTACGACGGTGCATAGAGAAGTCATACTGGCTGTATGCTGCTACTGTATCTGTTACCAGACGGTCGTCTGCTTTTTTGAGCTGTTTGGTACGCTCTTTCTTGAAGGACATTTCATCCTGGATATTTCCAGGACCGGCTACGCAGCCACCTTCGCAGGACATGCCTTCAATAAAGTCTTCTGGAAGCTTGCCTACCTTCAGGAGCATAAGGGCTTTGCGACATTCGGATGCCCCATTGCATTGGCGTACGTTTACGCCAGTATGTACACCCTGTTCCATAAGTGCTTGTTTTACGGCTTTGGTTACGCCGCCGGAATTGGAGAAATTTTTCGCATGGATACTTCCTCTTTGCTCCTCCTCGAAGGCACATGGCTCTAGAGTGATATCCTTGGCGCGGAGCATAGCATGAAATTCCTCAAAGGTAAGTACCAAATCTGCATTTTCCCCTGGATGATCTTGATCCTGCCCGGCTTCGCTCTTTTTTGCAATGCAAGGCCCAATAAAGATACAGACTGCACTTTTGTCCATGGCTTTTACAAGCCTTGCAGTTGCTGCCATTGGAGAAACTGTGGTGGAGATATGGTCTGACAGCTCTGGGAAATGGCGGCGGATCAGATGCACAAAAGCAGGACAGCAGGAAGTGGTCATTTTCTTGCCATCGTTGTATGCCTCAGCCCATTCCTTTGCCTCAGAGTCAGATACAAAGTCTGCGCCAATAGCTACGTCTACCATATCTTTAAAGCCCATTTTCTTTACAGCGTCACGAATAGACTCCATTGTAATATCAACGCCAAACTGTCCTTCTGCTGCCGGTGCAACCAATGCATAGACAGGACGGTCGCTCTTTAAGTAATCAATCACTTCCAACATACGGGAACTGTCAGAAATTGCCCCGAAAGGACATGCGTTGATACAGGAACCGCAACGGATACATTTTTCATCATCAATCTTAACCCTTCCATCCTTCTTGGCCTGGATGGCGTCGACAGGACATGCACGGCGGCATGGGCGCATAATGTCCACAATGGCATTGTAAGGACATGCGCTGTAGCACTGCCCGCACTCTTTACATTTATCTGGGTCAATGTACGCTTTGTCACGGGTCATGGAAATAGCGCCGAAACGGCATGCCTGCATACATTTCTTGCCCATACATTTCTGGCAGTTATCAGTTACAGTAAAACGGGTGATGGGACAGTTCTCGCAGGCTGCAGGGATAATCTTTACCGTATTGTGGCAAGGTTCTCCGTCAGCCGGGTTGATATTCTTAGCGAGCATGATCCTTTCACGGACAATTTCGCGCTCCTTGTAAACGCAGCATCGGAACCGGGATTTATTCCCAGGCAGGATCTCGTAGGGAAGGGTGGCTTCAATCTGATCCAGGTTTCCCTCAAAGGCCGCTTTGGCAACATGGTAGAGGACCTCATTTTTTACCTCTTCAATGGTATCATTTTCATGTAACATAGTATCTTTCCTTTCCTCATGTAATGTGTATGATTGGCTTCTTCCTTAATAGTTATTATTTTAACATACTTTCACCAGTTAGACAAGAATTAGATAGATTCCAGTTACTATTCATGGCTCAGGAATGATCTGAACTGCGCATTCCGTGAGAACATGATTCAGAATCCAAACATTGTAAAATAAAGTGGGACGAAATAAGATTGCAAAATAAAATTGTCTATGGTATGATGGAAATCAATGTAAACCAAAGCAGAATACTTAAATATATGGAGGTACGTTTCATGAGAGTGATTGCGCCGCAGGTTGAGATTTTAGATGAGATTAATGGAGATGAGATCCTTCGGAAAATAGAGCGGGCAGGAAGGGTTTGCTATAAAAGTGAGGACAGGATCACATCTGATTCTGCTAAGGCATTTATACAGAATATTTTAAAAAGTGGGCATGAGTCAGTAATTGAGCATGAAAAGGTCAGCGTGAGGATTATCTGTGACAGAGGAGTGACCCATGAGATCGTCCGGCACCGTATGGCAAGCTATAGCCAGGAAAGCACCCGGTATTGCAATTATTCCAAAGATAAGTTTGGAAAGGAACTGACATTTATCAAGCCCTGTTTTTGGGAAGAAGGGTCACAAGCCTATCAGAAATGGGCACAGATGATGCAGCTGGCTGAAGATACTTATAATGAAATGATTGCTATGGGAGCAAAGCCTCAGGAGGCCAGGAGTATTTTGCCCAACAGCCTGAAGACAGAAATTATTGTGACAATGGATCTGCGTGAGTGGAGGCATTTTTTCAAGCTTCGAACAGCGGAAAGGGCGCATCCGCAGATGCGGGAAGTTGCGTTGATGCTGTTGGAGGAAATGAAAGGGAAAATGGATATTTTATTTGATGATATTTAAGGAAAAAATAGGGAATGAGGAATTGATAGGGAAGGCCTGGTGGATGCTGTGCATTTGCCAGGCTTATTGTGCCTACTTTGCAAAATAGAGAGATATTATTTTACAGTGCATTACTATTTTTATTACAGAGATATTATTTGCAACATTTTGGGGCATTGGGCAATCTAAAAATAAAATTAAGAAACAACGGATTGGGATATTAGAAGATTTAGGGATAATAAAAGGGGGGATTGAAAATTAGCTGTTTTTAATTGAATTATGGTATGGAATTAGAAGGATATGAGAAGGAAATAAGAAGGACATGAGGAAGGCAGGAAATTAATGGACGGGAAAGGAGAGAGCTTATGGGGAAGATTAGAATCAAAATTTTTTTAGGCGCTGTGTGTATGGGAGTGGCAATGTTTTCTGCCTGCGGAAGCCCAAACAGAAATGCAGATGGGGAATATGGAAAAAATAATGAGGCTTCCAGTGCAAAGGATTTTCACGATTATCAAAATGGCAGTATGGAAGGCAATGATGCAGGGAGCCAAAACCAAAACGGCGGCGGGAGCGCCAAAACGGGATTATTATCAAATGCGTCTCCAGACACCTGTGCGCTTGCCCTATATTATTTCGATGGTGAGACAATGACTGTAAAACATTTGTTTGATACAGATAAGGAAAAAGAGATTTTGCAGCAGTTAAACGACCTGCCTTATGAAGGCGCAGACCCAGAGAGGTTAAACGATTGGCAGGTGCCTTGTTACGGATTGGAAATTTCTGATACGGAGGGCATGGATTTGTGTGTGTCTTATGCGGATGGACTGTGGCTGAACCAAAATAGGGAGGTATATGCTGTGGCAGCAGATTTTAACTCTATCTGGGAAGGGATGGAAGCGGAGGATGAAGATACACGGTCAGTCCTTGCTTTTCCCAATGCAGGGATTTTATGCAGGTATGACAGGAGATTTTTAGAAGAAAGCGTTCCAGAAGACGAAGATGGTATAGCGGCATTGCCATTGGTAGTTAATATGACAGTGACAGAGATTTCAAATGGGGTAGTAACGGCGGTGATTGATAATCAGAGCGGCCAGGAATTCATGTATGGGAAGGATTATTCCCTTAGGAAAAAAATTGATGGAAAATGGTATAACCTTCCTTTCGTGGAAACGAATATCGGATTTGATGATGTTGGCATTTGCCTTCCAGATCTGGAACAGCATACGGTGACTTGCGACCTTAAGGTTTTTGGGGAATTAGAGGAAGGGGAGTATATGCTGGTAAAAGATGAAGGATTGGAAGGGGAGTTTTCCCTGGATGCAGAGGGGAATCTGAAATAAGGATACTACTATAACCAGCCTTGGTACTTTTTGATAAAATATATCAATTTTGCTTAAAAATGCGACAAATTGGCTCGAATCTTTTGTTGATTTTTACCCTGTTTTTCTGTAAAATAGAGAATATGCATAGATGCATTTATGGCAATTAGCTTTTATAATCTGTAAAAAGCACTTCATGTGCCAAACCATAAAATTTATCTTATATAAAGCTGATTGTGATAATAGAAAGGAGATTTCAAAGATGAAGGGAAGAAAATCAAAAAGTGCCGTGAGCATCTTGCTGATTGCCATGCTTTTGGTAGGGCTTTAGCAGCCGGCAGGCATTATGCAGGCCCAGGCGCAGGCTGGGGAAGGGCTTTTGGCAGGCACAGAGTTATTGGCGCATTATGAATTTCTGGATGGCGGAAAGGATTCCTCCGGAAATAACAATCATGCTACGGTTGGCTCTGGCGTAACAGTAAAGGATGGGGTTGCATCCCTTCCAGGCGGCCAGGCCGATGGATCTGCTTTTATCACACTTCCAGAGGGAATGTGTGATAAGCAGGATACTTTGACTATTACCATGTGGCTTAGGGATAATGATCCAAGGTCTGCATGGCTTGGGGCATTTTTCTTTGGAAGCAAGAAAAATAATAGTGGATTCCCCACCTATTATTACTATTTTGTGCCATGTGAAAAGGATCATAATACGTTAAAATCTGTTTTGACTACATCCACGAATGAATCCAGGCCAATGGATACGGAAAAAGGGCTGCGCAACAGTATCCGTACAGATGCCTACCATGGCGTATGGACCCATTATGCCATCGTTCTTGAGCCTGGCTCTATGACATGTTATATTGACGGGGAATGGGTTGGGGAAGAAAAAAATCTGGCAATGAAGGTCAGTGATTTTGGCACAGGGCTTCAGTCCTATATCGGAAAATCAAATTATGACGATCCGCTGTACCAGGGGGATTTCAAGGATTTCCGTATTTATAAGAATGCCCTGAACGAAGCACAGATCAATCAGATCATGGGAAATCAGGGAGGAAGTTCCCAGTACTCTATGGCCATTGATGGGAACCAGGTGACCAAGAAGCTTAGTGACAGCCTCTATGGATTATTTTATGAAGATATCAATAGCGCCGCAGATGGCGGCCTGTACCCGGAAATGGTGAAGAATTACTCCTTTGAAAATGCATATGTGCAGAGAGGAAGCGATAATAATTATTTCCAGCAGAATGGTTATCAGACAATTGGAAATTATGCCCTGCATTGGGAGGCTTCCCCATCTGGGAATTTTGCGGTTAACAGCCAGAATGCTCAGGGCACAGATGATAAATTAAATGAAAATAACCCTCATTATGCCATCCTTACAGGAAATGTCACGTTGAGAAACGGTGGGTTTGCGCCTCAGGACAGCCCTAATAGCGCAGCTATGCCTGTAAAGCCAGTTAATGCAGAAACTGGCGCAGGGAACTATACCTTCTCTGTCTTTACAAAGGCAGAACAGGGATATAGCGGAAAGCTGAAGGCAAAGCTGGTGGATAACAACGGAACGCCGCTGACCAATGAACAGGTAATTTCCCTGGATGCTGACGGCAGCTGGAAAAAGGTTTCCGCAGAGTTGGCTTCTACTGTGACAGCCAACACAAAGGGTAAATTGATGCTTACAGTGGAAGGCGCAGGCGCAAACGAAATGCTTTCTATTGATATGGTATCCGTTGTGCCCCATGACAGTTATGGATATGGCAATAAAAATTACGCTTATGGCGTTGGCATCCGTCAGGATTTGATTGACCTGATGATGGATTTAAACCCCAAATTTATGCGTTTCCCAGGGGGCTGTATTGTAGAAGGTTTTAACTGGGAGGGGCTTTATGACTGGCGGGACAGCGTTGGGCCTTTAGAGGAGCGGAAGAGCAACACAAACCGCTGGGAGAACTGGAACAATAAAAACCGCACATGGGGATATATGCAGTCCTATGGGTTTGGATACCATGAGCTTTTGTCCTTGTGTGAAGATTTTGGCATGGAGCCATTCCCGATTATGAGCGCAGGCGTGCTCTGCCAGTATGAGACAAATGGAGTAAACGCCAAAACAGGGGCTGACCTGCAGTACTTTATTGATATGGCCACAAATCTGTTGGATTATTGCTGGGGTGAAGCCTCTAAGAATGCATGGGCTGCAAAAAGGGCAGAAAATGGCCATTCAGAGCCATTCAACCTGAAATACTTAGGAATTGGAAATGAAAATGCCAAAGAAAAGTATTTTGATAATTTTGATAAGATCAAGACAGCGGTAGAGGACTATGCGGCAGCAAATTATCCAGGCCATGAGCTTCACATTATATCCAGTGCAGGACCGAATGCAGGCGGGCCAGACGGCAGCAGCACCTTTAATTATGCATTGGAATACGCTTATGACCGCCTGGGACAGACTATGCCAGGGCAGACTCTGGTGGATGAGCATTATTACCAGTCTGAGTCCTTTATGTACAACCAGTCTGACCGTTATGATTACTATAAGCGGGTAGACCAGGGCGGCAGCAATATATTTGTGGGAGAATACGCCGTCAGGGGCAATAACCGCTATAACACAGCCCTTGCAGAGGCATGTTATATTACAGGGTTAGAGCGCAATGCAGATGTGGTTACCAATATTTCCTATGCGCCCCTGCTTTTCAAGGTAGGCAGTGTAAGCTGGGATCACGATTTGATTTATTTTGATGAATTTAATACGGCAAGATCCACCAATTATTTTGTGCAGCAGATGTTTGCAAACAACTATGGAACAGATCTGATCCAGACAGAACTGCAGTCTGCAGACAAGGATTATTCTAATTATGGAAGCCCCATTTTAGGAGGGAATTCTGCAGCAGGCTCTATTGATAAGGTAACCGTTTACGATAAAAATAACCAGGTAATCCTGGAGGATGATTTCAATGACACAACCAATCCCAATGGATGGGCGCAGTTTGGCAGCGGAAGCGGGTTTACCATCAGCAATGGGCGGTTGAATTTCTCTGGGACAAATGGGCTGAATGCTGTTTACCTTCCACAGGCTGTAGAGAATAAATGGACAGAATTCCGCATTGAGGTAGAAGGATTGACGAAAACCTCTGGAAATGGCGGTTTTGTAATAGGCGCAGGGCACAGCAGCCAATACTATTGGTTCAATATTGGCAAGGATGGCGTGGGGGCTTCTATGGAAGTATCCAGGCCAGAGCGGAATGCGTCTTCCTTAACCACCAAAACCCTTGGGAATCATTATCCGAATAAGTACTTTAACACAGGCGCTGTAACCAGGATCCAGTCCAATGACCCTATGGAAGTTACCTTTAATTTTGGTGTAAACCACAAATTAGAAGCAAGCTATATCAGCACAAATGTAAGCAGGGCTGATACGGCAAAATATGATTTCTCCAGTGAACTGAACCAATACCAGACAGATATTTACCAGGTTGTGAATAAAGATGATTCTAATGTATATATCAAACTGGTGAATCCAGATAAGTCAACAAAGACAATCCAGTTGGATTTTGCAAACCTGAATCTTCAGGGCACAGCAGAAATCACAACTTTAACAGGCAGCCTGAATAATGCCAATGCCATTGGAAATGAGCAGATCGCACCAACTGCTGCAACACAGGAAATCACAGGAAACCAGTTATCCTATGACCTCCCAAGGTATTCTGTCAATGTGATCCGTGTTCCATTAGACGCAAAGCCTGCAATTTCAAGGGATGACCTGCAAAGCCTGATCCAGGAGGTATCTTCCCTGAAATCCTCTGCCTATACAGCTGCTTCCTGGAATAACTTTGCACAAGCTTTGAACGATGCAAAAAATGCAGTTGCAAATGCCTCTGTAAATCAGGATATGAGTGATATTTATAACCGGCTTAAGTCTGCAAGGGAAGCCTTAACTGCAAAGCCCGCAATTTCCAAGAATGAGCTGCAGGATTTAATCCAAAGTGTGTCTAAATTGAAATCTTCTGATTATACGGCAGCCTCCTGGAAGAAGTTTGCGCAGGCATTGAGCAGCGCAAAGGATGCCCTCTCCAAGGCTGTGGAGGATCAGGATTTAAGCAGCCCATATAATAAGCTCAAATCTGCCAAAGATTCTTTGAAGAAGGCTGCAGTTAATCCTACCAGTGTGAAACTGAATGTGGGTAAGAGCCTGAAGATTGGAAAAGGCGAGAGCTTTACATTAAAGGCAACAGTGAAGCCGGCAAAAGCTTCCCGGAAGGTTACCTGGAAATCCAGCAAGAAGTCCGTTGTTTCTATAAATAAAGGAAAAATCAAAGGATTGAAAGCAGGTAAATCTGTTATTTCTGCAAAGGCTTCAAATGGGAAGACAGCAAAATGTACCGTGACAGTAAAGAACGCCCCAAAGAAGCTGAAAGTAAATGTAAAGGGAAATAAAAAGACATTAAAAAAAGGCGGAAAGTTCCAGATTAAAGTAACATTCCCCGCAAATACATATAGCAATAAGCTGGTTTTCCATTCAAATAAAAAAGCCGTTGCAACAGTTTCATCCAAAGGAAAAGTAACAGCCAAAAAGAAGGGAACAGCTGTAATTACAGTGAAAGCCTTTAATGGCAAAAAGGTTAAGGTCACTGTTAGGGTTAAGTAGCCTAAAAAGAAAATAGATGCATGAAAGAAACAGCGCTTTTACGTTTTTTCTCGCAATACCAGCCGGATGCAGCAGGGAAAAGCTTCTGCATCCGGCATTTCCCTTTTGATTAAAAAATCCCTCCTATACCTTCAAAGCCCTATAACGGTTCAAACAAGCAAAAATCTCCTGCCTCCGCGGCATCGCTAATCCACTAGGCACATAGCTCCCCCCACAAACAGCAGACAGCCCCTTATCCTGCAGCAAACGGTCTAAAACATCTACAGCTTCCGTCAATGTCTTCCTGCCGTCAAAAATCTGAAGCTGCGCATATTTTACAAGGCATCCTAAGGCATAGAGCTGCTCTGAATCTGCCAGCTGTTCTACATAGCGCAGTTCAATGGTGTCATGGTTGATCATTACAGAATCCATTCCTAATGTTTTCATTTTGAACCGATCGTTTGATTTGAATTTGTGGTCCGCCTTTACAATTCTCTGGAAGGAAGGGCGTCCGCTTGGTTCAATACTCTCTTCTGGAATTGGAAAAGCGGCGGCTTCTTTTTTGGCAAATTCTGTGATATCCTTTGGAAGATATTGTTCCATTTGGATGATACAGCCTGCCTTATGAAAATAGGATCCGGAACTGCCAGCTACCAGGATGGTGGAAATGCCATAGTCATTGTAAAGCTCCTGCACTCGGTTGATAAAGGGGGTGATGGGTTCCGCTTTGGGATGGATTACCCTTTGCATCAGCTCGTCACGGATCATAAAGTTGGTAGCGCTGGTATCTTCATCAATCAGGAGCAGATTACTGCCGGCTTCCATTGCTTCAATTACATTTGTGGCCTGGGAAGTGCTTCCGCTGGCATCCTCTGTGGAGAACTGGGAAGTGGCTTTTTTATTTGGCAGATTGTTAATGAACATGGAAATATCTACATGCTTAATGCTTCTGCCGTCTTCTGCACGGATTTTCATGGCTTTGTCGTCTGTTATGACAAATTCACGCCCATCACCGGCAATATGGTTGTAAACGCCTAATTCTAAAGCTTTTAACAGGGTAGATTTTCCATGGTATCCGCCGCCTACAATTAAAGTAATGCCTTTTTTAATGGCCATGCCTTTGATTGTGCCACGATTGGGAAGCAGCAGTTCGATTTCCATAGATGGCGGCGCCTGGAAAGCAATTGCCCCTCTCATAGGCTTGTCAGATACGCCGGATTCCCTGGGCAGTATCGCTCCGTTTGCTACAAAAGCTGCCAGTCCAAGCTTTGGAAGCTCCTGCCGTATATAATGCTGATCCTCCGCAAGCTGTGCGGTTTTTTCCACAGCTTCTTTATCTAACAGACGGTAAAATAATGATTTTTTTACACATCCGGGAAGAAAATCGAAAAGTATACGGCTCAGCTCCCGGCTATTAATAGTTCTCCCATTGGCTGGAAAACCAATTTCCATCCGCACGGTTACTTTCCCATCCTTTTCAATCTCACAGGCAGTCCTTTCTAAAATTTCCTGCCCGCATCTGCTGACAGACATCAGCCCGCTTTTTCCAGAACCCTTGGCTTTGAATGTAAAGGCCTCAATCTGTTTTGCAAATCCCCGGATTAAATAATCCTGCAGTGCAATCCTTTTATGCTTTTCCTGATATAATTCAGAAGGAAGGTTGGCCGCCCTCCCCGGTACATGTACGCTTACTCTGGAAGGGGCTGCAAAGGGATCTCCCTGTACATGGTCAATAGAAAGCACATACCCATCAAATTGATAGGATCCCCGTGTATCCTTATAGGCAGGATATCCCTTATGGTCAATTCTGTTTAATAATTCCCTTAAATCTGTAGATGTTTTCATAATTCCTCCATTTCTTAATCTTTTCTTATCAATTTCTTAGCTTTTGCGGGGCAAACTTTAAATATCGCCCCGAATAATTGCTATGAGCGGCTTCCAGGCCGTGAATAGTAACATTTTACCATTTTACTAAAAATAACTCAAGAAAAATAACTTGCTTTTAAAGGATTCATGGTACATAATAGTATTGGAATATTTACATACCAGAATTAGTTTGGAGGAAACTATGGATAACAATTGGGAAAAATACGGAAAAGACATTCGAAATCTTGTGGAAAATGCCATAAGCTCCCAAAATTTTAATCAACTCAATAAGAATATTACAATTTCCGTAAATGAGGCTGTCAATGATATCCAAAAAGGAATTAAAACAGCAGGCCAGGCAGTTACAGATGCTGCAAGCCGTTCAGCCCGTTTTGACAGGGGGGCTGGTCAATATAAGCAAAGCGGCCAAAATAACCCAGGTAATCAGAACCGGCCTGTGGATACTCCGCAAAAGATGCACAGCCAGCCGGAAAATTGGCAAAAGCAGCCTCCAGCCAGAAAATGGAAGGGACAACTGTCCCCAGTGAATAATAAAAATGATTTTAACCCGGTTCTTTACCAGAAAAATACGTCTGTCAGCGTCGGAGGCTGGGTATTGGCTGTCTGTGGTTATACTTTTAGCTTTGGGCTTAGTATTACGATTTTAATTTTATGTGCGGTGGCCTTTTTTATGGATACGGTTCCTGTAGGCATTAAAATTGCCCTAGCTATTTTGGCTCCTTTGCTTGCAGGCAGCGGCGCTATGGCATGGAAGGGAGGGAGTATGCTGTCTTCCCTCAAGCGGTATCGGAGTTATATATCGGAATTGCACGGAAGGACTTACTGCAATATTAAGGAATTATCACAACGAAGCGGTAAGTCTCCCAAATATGTCATAAAGGATTTGCAGAAAATGATTACAAAGGGATGGTTCCGCCAAGGGCATCTGGATAAGGATAATACCTGCCTGATTGTCAGCCATGACACTTACAGGGAATACCAAATCCTTCAGCAGCAGCAAGAGGAACAAAAACGCCTGGAAAGCAAACAGCTGGAAAAGCAGCAAAAGGTACAGCAGAAAGTGCTGGAAGATAGTGAAATGGAACAAGTGATACAAGAAGGAAAATCATATTTACAGAAGATACGGGAATGTAATGACGCTATCCTGGAGGCGGAAATATCCCAGAAAATATCCCGTATTGAAATGCTGGTGCAGAAGATTTTTGACCGTGTAAAGGAGAATCCAGATTCTTTGGAGGATATCCATAAATTAATGGAGTATTATCTGCCTACTACCGTCAAGCTGTTGGATGCGTATCAACAGTTAGAATGCCAGCCAGTACAGGGGGAAAATATCAGTTCTTCCAAAGAGGAAATTGAAAAAACCCTGGATACGTTGAATCTTGCTTTTGAAAAATTATTGGACAGCCTCTTTGAAGATGTCGCCTGGGATGTATCCACAGATATTTCCGTTTTGTATACGATGCTGGCACAAGAAGGATTGACAGAAAATGATTTTTCTAAAAAGGGATAAGAGAGTTTGAAAGGAGATTAGAAGGATACTATGAGCGAAGAATTTAAAGATTTTACAGAAACGCCTGTGTTAACCCTGGATCCCTTCCAGGAGGAGCCTCAGCCCCTGCAGGTGCAGCAGGAGAAGCCAACAGAGGCTGGATGGAACGAGTCCATGCTGTCTGAGGATGAACGCCGCATGGTGGATCAATTTACCAAGCAGATTGATCTGCACAATTCCAATATTATCCTGCAGTATGGGGCAGGCACTCAGAAGAAAATGGCAGATTTTTCAGAAAAAGCATTGGAAAATGTCCAGACCAAGGATCTGGGTGAAATTGGTGATTTGCTCACTGGCGTAGTGACAGAGCTGAAAGGCTTTGATGCAGAGGAAGAAAAAGGTTTTTTGGGCATTTTCAAAAAACCTGTCAACAAGCTGAGCATCCTCAAGATGAAGTATGACAAGGCAGAGACTAATGTCAATAAAATCTGTAAGGTTCTGGAAGGCCATAAAATGCAGCTGATGAAGGATGCTGCCGTGCTGGATAAAATGTATGAGCAGAACAAAGTCTATTTTAAAGAGCTTTCCATGTATATTTTAGCCGGAAAGAAAAAATTGGATGAGGTGCGCCGGACAGAACTGCCGGCGCTGATAGAGAAGGCAGACCGTTCCGGGCTGCCAGAGGATGCCCAGGACGCCAAGGATTTGGAGGCTTTGTGCACCCGGTTTGAGAAGAAGATCCACGACCTGGAGCTAACCCGGATGATTTCCATCCAGACAGCGCCGCAGATTCGGCTGGTGCAGAACAATGACACAATTATGGTGGAAAAAATACAGTCCACCATTGTGAATACAATCCCCTTGTGGAAAAGCCAGATGGTGCTTGCCTTGGGTGTGGAACATTCCGCCCAGGCAGCCCAGGCACAGCGGGAGGTAACAGACCTGACCAATGAGCTTCTGAAGAAAAATGCCCAGCGGCTTAAGGTTGCCACTATTGAGACTGCCCGGGAGTCCGAGCGGGGGATTGTGGATATGGAAACATTGCGCCTGACCAATGAGTCCCTGATTTCCACCTTGGATGAAGTAATGCGCATCCAGCAGGAGGGCAAAGAAAAACGCCGTGAGGCAGAAATGGAAATCAACCGCATGGAAGGGGAATTAAAGGCCAAGCTGCTCCAAATCAAACGGTAGCCCAGGTGAAAAGAGGAATTTGTATCAAGTCAAATATTTTATCAGACAGCTGCCAAAGTTATAAGAGTTAAATATTGCCAAAAATATTGCCGTAGTTAGAAAAGTCAAATATTGCCATATTTACATGCCAGATTTTTATAAAAATTGTTATTCGGTGATGAAGAATCACTGAATAAAAGAAAGGAGTTTAGAGATAAGTTTTATGAAAGAGAAGAAAGAACGTATTACAAATTTTTGGCATCTCAAAATGAGGGAATATGGCACAAAAGAAAAAAATGTTATGGTAAGGCTTTTATCCGTGCTTCTTAGTTTTGTTATGGTATTTGGAGTGGTGTTTGAATTGCTTTTGCCATGTACTGTAAATGCAGCAGAAAACGCGCCTACTATAATAAAGGCACAGATTATCAATGACAGGGATATTGAACTGTACTGGAGCGAAGAAGTGACAGGGGCGGATACGCCTGGTAGTTTTCAGATCACTGTAGATGGAGTGAAAAATGATATCCGAACCGTTTCCGAGTGGGAATGGAATGACCAGACGAATCGCTGGGATTGGATATCTAGCGGCATTGTATATTACAATTCCAGGAATTCCTACTATCCCAATAACCCAGATCAGGCAAAGACTTCTTTTACATTGAAGAATGGAATTGCTTCCTTAAAGAATAAAGAAGTTGGGGATTTGAACGCAACGCTGCCTAAAATTGAGGTTAAAATTGCAGGAAACAGCATTCGGAATGCAGCAGGCACATATATGCCGGAACAGACGGTTATTGTTGATACTTATGAACCGCTTTACCAACAGGAGGCTAAACTGGACTGTGGTGTGCGTGTTTTAGGTACGAAAAAAGTACGCCCGGAAGCTGTCACAAAAGCTGCCGAAATGTTAGAGGTTATCCTTGCAAACCCAGAGGTGGCAAAACGCATGGGTGATGCAGGGTGTATGCTTGGCATTTACGGAGAAGGCGAAATTGCTTACGATATTATAGAGCACCGATACAGTTACGATGAAAATTATCTGTATGTGGAAGGATTTGGAGGGACACAGCTGGCCTCCATTAAGGATGCAAATGTACTGCGTCTGACCGGCGATGGTTACAGGACTGGATATCCGGATGAATCTATCCTTGCCCATGAATTTGGCCATACCGTACAGAACTTTGGCCTGAGCGAGGCTCAGCAGCAGGAATTTGAGAACATTTATGAAACCTCCACAGGAAATGGAAAATGGGCAAATTCTTACGCAGGCTCCAATTCCAGCGAATATTTCGCTACTTTGACCGCCATTTGGTTCAACGCCATGGATGATACCTGGGATGGAAATTGGGATGGAGTCCGAGGCCCAATCAACACCAGGGAAGAACTGAAAGCCTACGACCCAGAAGCCTACAGCTTTATGTCCAAAGTCTATGTATCAGACCAGTACCTGCCCGCTCCTTGGGAAAATGGCACTGTGCCAGACAATTTCACTTATATAGACCCTAATCAGCCTGGACCGGACACCCCCGACCCAGATAAACCAGATCCAGATAAACCAGGCCCGGAAAAACCAGATCCAGATAAACCAGATCCTGATCCTGTCATAAAGCCCTTTAAAGTAACATTTGTCTATAATAATGGGCAAAAAAATGTCACAAAGTCTGTGAAGGAAGGAAAAAAAGTTTCAGTTCCCAAAACCCCCAAACGCAGCGGCTACTACTTTGAAGGCTGGTATCTGAACAGCAAAAAATTTTCCTTCAATACAAAGATTACGAAAAACATCACCTTAAAGGCAAAATGGACCCAGATCAAGAAGCCCCTTATTTCTTCCATTAAAACAAAGAGCCGTAAAGCAACTGTAACTTTCAAGCTCAACAATGGAAGCAAAGTCAACGGCTGCAAGATCACCTATGCAAAAGACAAAAATTTCAAAAAATCCGTAAAATCTAAAACCATAAGCTCCAAGAAAGTTAAGAAATGGACTACAGGAAAATTAAGCAAAGGTACCTATTACTTTAAAATACAGGCCTACCGCTTAAATTCCCAAAAAGCAAAAGTTTATGGAAAAGCCAGCAAAATTGTTAAAGTAACGGTTAAATAAAAATTCATGCTAATGTGGGCTGTTTGCCAAAAACCATCAATCCACGAAAAGCAGTTTTCAAATGGGAACTTTATGGTTGTATGGATTGCTTGCCAAGACACGCTCTTGGCGGGCAATCCTCTCCTGCAAATAGTATACAGGCATACGGCCACTTGTCCCTTCCTCAGCGGCATCTGCAAAGCGGTGCCTTCACCATTTTACGAACCCAAAAGGCGGATTCCCTATGAAAATCAACAAAAAAAACATGAGGCAATGGTACAAAGACCTAAGCTTCCGAAAAAAATTCCTAAGCATCAGCCTAGGCCTTTGTATTTTCCCTGTTTTCCTCATGCAAATGCTTTTTTCCGAAATCAGCATCCGCTCTATGAACCGCCAGATCAACGAACTGGCCCGCAACAACTTAATCCAGATTTCAAAGGAATTTTCCTTGAAATTAGAGTCCTACACAGATATCGTCTACCAGGTTTATTTAGACAGGGATCTTACCAGAAGCCTTGCCCAATTCCACAAGGCTGACAAACGGGAACAGGCTTCCCTATACTTTGTCATCAATGAGCGCATGAAACAATACGCAGAATCTAAAGGCGAAATCCGAAGCATCAGCGTTATCTGCAAGACTGGGGAAAGCATCACCTATGACAGCCAAACAGGCTCTGCGTTGGACAGTATTTGGAGGGATTATACAGACTTGCGCCAAACCGTTCCCTATAAAATGACCACTGGCCGCAATGAGGTAGTCCTAATTCCTACGCAAAGCTTTCTAAATAACGGCAAAGAAGAAAAAATCTTCTTCATCGGAAAAGAATTATACGATGCGGAAAACCTGGAAGAAGGGGCTGTAGCATCCTTTATTATGGGAATCTACGAAAGCGAGCTGGAGGAAATCTGCAATGGCAAAAAAGTTGATATAGAGCAGGGCAACAGCACAAATTTTATTACAGACGCAGAAGGGACGATTATTTCCTTTCCAGATGATTCCTACATTGGACAGAGCATCCCTGTGGAAAAAGATGAATTGGGCTTTATCCAGAAAATAGAAATGTTTGATGGATGGGATCTGGGCAATATCAGCTATCAGGATCCAGATACTGGGTGGGTATTCCACAATGTGTACGATGGCAACTATATTATGAAGGATGTGAGGAATATCCAGAATATTTATGGAGGCCTGCTGGCTCTGGATGTGCTGGTGGTGATCCTGTTCATCAATTCCATTAACCATTATTTCCTTACATACCTTTCCAAGATCATGGATGCTATCCGACAGATGGAAAAGGGAAATTTAGATGTGCGCCTGGAAGTGGACCGGAAGGATGAATTTGGGCGTATTGGGGAAAATTTTAACCAAATGGCCACAAAGGTGAAAAACCTGATCCAGGAAGTTAAGGATATATCTGAGAAGAAAAACCAGGCAGAGATCAAAGCTTTGGAATCCCAGATCAATCCTCATTTCTTGTATAATACCCTGGATGCCATTAATTGGATGGCAGTAAAAAATGAAGAATATGAAATCAGTAAGATGATCAGCGGTTTAGGTATTATCCTGCGCTACAGCATGAACCAGAGCAATCAGATGGCAGTTATTTCAGAAATGGAGGAATGGCTGAAATCCTATGTCTCCCTGTATCAGCTCCGCTATGGAAATTCTTTTGATTTTGAAATTTATGTAGAGGATGAAGCTAGGGATCTGTGGATGTATAAGCTCCTAGTCCAGCCGATCCTGGAAAATGCTATTCTCCATGGAATCAAGGATATGGAAGGGGGGCTGCTTCGGGTGGATATCGGCATGGCAGAGCAGCCTGGGAAGATCCATATCGTAATTGAAGATAACGGCATAGGGATGAACGCGGAAAAGGTACGTTTTTATAACCAGAGGGATGTGGAATGGACCGGGGAAGAAGGCATTGGGCTGGCAAATGTGTTTGAGCGGATCCAACTATATTATGGAAAGGAAGGAAGCTGGTATATCAGTAGCGTAGAAGGGATAGGAACCATTGTGGAGCTTTTGATTCCGATCCTGGCAGAAAATCAGGCAATATAGAAAAGGTGAGAGCATGAGAATTGTAATTGTAGAAGATGAGAAGCTGATTCGGGAAGGCCTGGCAGATATGATCCAAAAGAATACGGAGCATACGTTGGCTGGGGAATGTAAAAATGGCAGGGAAGGAATTTCCGTAATCCAGGAAAAGCATCCAGATTTGGTGATTACAGACATACGCATGAATGATATGGATGGGCTTGAAATGCTTACAGCCCTTCATAATATGGGGGAAAAGGTATGTAGCATTATTATCAGCGGATATTCTGAGTTTGAATATGCCAGGCGGGCAATGCGCCTGGGAGTGGAAGAATATTTGCTGAAGCCTGTATCTATTGATGTCCTGCAGGAATCCTTAGAAAGGATTGAAGGGAAGCTGTCGGAACAGAGGAAACGGATTGTAAAGCAGCCAGGGAGTTATATGCGGGAATATTTTTTCGGCAGTGACCGCGAAAAAAAAGAGGCAAAGCAGATGCTTTCTGCCATCTTTCCAGAGGAAGAAGGGAAGCTGTATGGCATACTTTTGGGGTATTTTGGGAATACAAAGGCAGCAGCCATGAAGGAAAAGGAGTTTTTGCTGCGTAATATCAAAAGCCAGTTTCCGCAAATTGATTCCTTAGAAGCCTGGAATGAGCAGATGCATTTTAAAATAGTGGTCTTAAAAGGGACAAAAACAGAGATAGAGGATTTTATCCGTGTTTTTGACGAAATGCTGGAATATGACTGGCAGTCAAAGAAAAAAGAGACGCCTTGGGGCATTGATTTTTGTGAGAGAATCTCTGATTGGAACCAATCTTTTTTGAATGATGAGAAGGCTCTTTCTGTCTGCCTTGCCCTGGGATGCCGAAGTGTAGTGCGGGCATGGAAAGCATCTTCCAGGAATGTAAAGGAGCTTGCCTATCCTATCCAGATTGAAAAAAAGATTATGATGGCGTTAGGCAAAGGAGATAATGCCAAGGCAAAAGCAGGGATTGAGGAATTCTTTTCCCAGGTGGTGGATGCAGAATATGATGCAGAGGAAATCCGCCATAGCCTGGTGAAACTATTGTCAAATATGTCGGATACGGCGAAAGAAATTAATCAAAAAGCTTTTGAGGCGCTGCGGGAAAAGGATTACCTGAAGGAAATGCTCCATGTCTATACAGTCAAGGAACTGCAGGAAATCCTTGTGAGAGCCAGCCAGACGATCTGTGACAGAAAGGAAAAGGACGGGATTGGCAATTATACCATCAACCGGACATTGGAGTATATCAGGAATCATTACAAAGAAGGAATCAGCCTGGAGAAGGCGGCAGAGGTGCTTAACATTACGCCAGAATATTTGAGCATGCTGTTTAAAAGGGAAATGGGAATGAATTTCTCTGTGTTCTTAAAGGAATTTCGGATCAGCCATGCAAAACGGCTGCTGAAGGAAACGGATATGAAAATCTATGAAGTGGCGCAGGAGTGCGGTTACAGTAATTCCAATTATTTTGCAAGGATATTTAAAGAAGTGACAGGGGTTTCCCCAGCAGAGTACCGTTGACAGATATAGGAAGAGATAAGTGGGGATACCGTGGAATAGGTGTGGTAAGGACATGAAAAAGAGATTATTGGCAAATACGATTCTGATACTTTTTATTTTAGGGATAGCAGGGTGTGGCAAAGAAACAGAAGAAGAGAAGGAGGAGCAGAAGAAACAGCTGCTGCTTTGGTCCTATTATGAAACAGATGCGCAGAAAGAGGGCTTGGATAAGCTGGTAAATGGATTTAACAATTCCCAGAATATATACCAGATTTCCTGGGAATATGTGCCAATGGTGGATTTTGTCAAAAGGCTTTCCATTGCCTTATCCTCGGATAACCTGCCAGATTTGGTGTTGTTGGATAATTCAGATATGGAAAGCCTGATCAAGAGCGGGCTCTTGGAGGATGTGACAGACCAGCTCCAGAGCAGGGTATTTGTGGACAATTATTATGAGGAGGTATGGGATTCTGTAGAATTTAATGGACGGTACTATGGCGTGCCTTTTGGCTGCAACAATACGGTGATCTTGTACAACAAGCAAATGTATCGGGAGGCAGGCGTAAATGTTCCTGTTACCTGGGATCAGTTCCGCAAAGCAGCCAAAGCCCTGACAAAGACAGAGGGGGAGACCCATTATGGGTTTGCCATGTCTGCCTTTAGCGGGGAGCAGGGCGCTTCCCAGTTTATGCCTTGGATTTTCGCTACAGGGGCTACCGTGGATAATCTGACAGATAAACGGACAGTCCATGCTTTTGAACTGTTGGAGGATCTGCTGGAAAGCGGCAGTATGCCCCACGATTGCATGAACTGGTCCCAAAACGATGTGACCAGGGTCTTTGTAGAGCGGAAAGTGGCTATGATTGAAAACGGGCCTTCCGCTTTGCCGGAAATAGAGGCTTCGGGAATTGATTATGGCATTTTCTCTTTTCCTGCCTATGTGACCCAGGGGGTTATTGTTGGCGGTGAAAACCTGGCAGTGATCCATGGGAAAAATGTGGAGGGCGCCATCGCCTTTATGGATTATTATAACCAGGATGAGGTTATGGAGGATATTTCGGAGATCATGTGGAATATTCCGCCCAAAAAGGAGCTGGCAGAGGCTTATGGCAAGAAAAATGAAGATATGGAGGTTTTTGTCAGCCAAATGGAGGAAGGGGTCAGCAGAACCTCTGTGCCTAATTGGAAAGAGGTGCGCAACGCTTTGACAGAGAGCCTTTACCAGAGTTTTGGGAGTGCATATTCTGCGGAAGAAATATGGGAAGGGTATTTGAAAAGTATAGGGGAATAAAAATTTTATTTAAAATAATGCTGAAATCATAAATATTTATCATTGGAAAAGCATTTGAGAAAATATAAACTTATATTATAGGCTTTGTAAGCTTTCTAAGCGATTACAAAGTTAGGCAGTTTCTATATTATTATGTCAAAAATGTTATACATTTTTGAATAAATCCCTTCTTTTAAAAGCAGGCTCCTTTGCCAACAATCGGCAGGGGAGTCTGGTATACAATTGGAAAAATGGTTGTGGTAATCCAATGGAGTCATGAGCAATCACCAAAAATGTACATATTTTTGAATAGATTTCTTCTCTCAATAATAAGAGCAGAAGCCTTTGCTAAGAATTTTTTTGGTAAAGGCTTCTGCTTTCATAAAAAAATAATTTGGAAAAAGTTTTTTTTCTGTTATAATGGGAATATACGGTTGGTAACCTTTCAGCCTAGGAAATATAAAATACATTCTTGAAAAAGAGGTGCCCCTTAGATGAAGAAAAGAAAAAGCCCGATTACCATTTTAATATCCTTAGCCCTGTCTTTGGCGGTATTTTTTTTAAGCCTGCCAGTGTCAAAGCTTTCCCTTGTATATGCGGAGCCGCAGGATGGCCTGATACTATATTATGATTTTAATCTGCAAAATGATAATTCCACCATTATCAGTGATGTTTCTGGCAGCCAAAATTCTGGCGAGTTAAAGAATAACAGTGGAAAAATAGAGGGGACATATTCTATTGAAGATGCTCATATTTATGGCAGGACAGTGCAGGCACTGCATTTGGAAGGCGGCCAGACAGGCGCTTACCTGCAGTTTCCCAATGGTATCCTGTATGGGAATGAAGCAGTGACCATCTGTGTCTGGGTGAAGCTGACGACGAATAATGGATATCAGAGGATTTGGGATTTTGGCACAGGGCAGGACAAATATATGTATTTGCTGTCAGATGGGCGCAATAATGGGTTTCAGGGGTATGCCTCTGCTATCACTACCGAGGGATGGACAAATGAAAAAGGCGTTCAAAAAAAGGACAATATAGATAAAAACCGTTGGGTGCTGACAACCCTTGTCCTGGATGGCTCCAGGATGTCTTTGTATGAAAATGGGGAACAGGTCGGCAATACCGTAGATACAGGCATTACTATAGCAGATCTTGGGATGACAGGCAATAATTACCTGGGATATGGGCAGTTTACGGAAAACCCTACGGCAGGTTGGTTTGCGGAGCTTAAAATTTACAACCGCGCCCTGTCAAAAGAAGAAATCAGATCTATGTATAATGTGGGGGATGCAGAGATTGTATCTGCAGATAAGGAAGAGCTGGATTTAGGCGATACCTCTGAGGTTACAGAGAGTATTACCCTTCCCCTTGCAGGCATAAATGGGGCTTCCATCTCCTGGACGTCTGAAAATAAGGCTATTTCAATCCAGGGGGATTTGGCGAAGGTGACACGCCCTGCCCAGGGAACGGCAAACGCCACAGGTACTATCACAGCTACCATCCATTATGGAGGTGTATCCGAGCAAAAATTATTTCCCATCACAGTTCTTTCCCAGTATTCGGGCGAGCAGGTAGTAGAACATGATGCAGAGGCTTTAAAAGAAAGCATGGAGGATCTTTCTTCCGTAACGGAGGATTTTGGTCTTCCTACCCAAGGAGAATGGGGCGCCAATATCAGATGGACCAGCAATAACAGCGCTATTGCAGTCCAATCTGGCCTGGCAAAGGTTACAAGGCCGAAGGTTGGGGAAAAAAGCGCCCAGGGGAGCTTGCTGGCAGTTGTGTCTTATGGGAAGGAAACGCTGCATTTGGAAATAGAAGCCGTTGTGCCTCCCTTGCGGAAAACTGTGACAGTGAAAGAAATTGAGAAAATAAAAACAGAGACTTATGTGGGATGCAGCCCTTCTCTTCCCCATTATGTTAATGCAACATATTCAGATGGCACGGCCAAGAAATTAAAGGCAGTATGGCCGGATAAAGTCAATGCTGATAAGTATTCCTCGCCAGGAAAATTTATAGTAGAAGGCTGTGTGGTAAGGGAAAAGATTAAGGTTACGGCAGAGGTAACTGTTGTAGAGGGAGAGGAGCCGCCGAAGGAAATAATAACGGACAATTTTCCTTTTAGCAGCGTCACATTGGATAAAATTGGAGCAGTGGGATCTATTTTGACCCAGAACAGAGAGAGAGCCATCAATTATTTGAATCTGTTAGACAGCAAACGTATGCTTTATAATTTTTATAAGGCCTATGGGCAAGAGGATGAGATAGAGGGGATAGAGCCCCTGGGTGGCTGGGAGGGGCCAGAAGGGCTCCTCCGTGGGCATTCTATGGGATATTATATGTCTGCCTTATCTCTTGCCTATATCTCTACGGGCGATGTGGAGATGAAGGAAAAATTGGATGAGGTTGTCCATACGCTGCGCAGCCTCCAACAGCTTTCCCAGGGAGAGCCCCAGAATTTTAAGACACAGGGCGTGGATCAAACTTTATGGAGCAAGGAATATACCACTTGGGGAGAAGGGTATATCAGCGCTTACCCGCCCGACCAGTTTGCTTTGTTGGAGCAGTATACGCCGTATGGGCAGGTGTGGGCTCCTTATTATACAATGGATAAATTGCTGGCGGGTTTTATGGATGCATATGCCTATACAGGGAACGAGGAAGCGCTGGAGTGTGCAAAAGACTTGGGGCGGTGGATTTACCGCCGACTCAGTGGATGCGATAAGGAACAGTTGTCTAAAATGTGGAAAATTGATACTTCTGGGGAATTTGGCAGCTGTAATGGAGCCATGGCACGGCTTTATATGTATACAGGGGAAACAGAGTTTTTAGAGGGGGCGAAACTGTTTGATAACACGAACTTTTTTCATCATATGTCTAAAAACGTCGATGATATTGCTGGGCGGATGGCCAACCAATATATTTCCCAGGTGGCTGGCGCACTGGAAATTTATAAATCTACCCTGTCTGCTGGCAGCCCGGAAACGGATTATTACCAAATTGCCAAAAATTTTTGGAATCTGGCAGTGTCCCGGTATGCCTATTCTACTGGAGGAGTGGGAACAAGAAATAAATTTACAGAGTGCTATCAATTGGCGAATAATATTTCAAGCCAGGGAAATTGTGAGACATGTGCGGCTTATAATATGATGAAGCTGACAAGAATGCTAAACCAATATGAGCCGGATCAAGCAGAGTATATGGATTATTATGAGAGGACATTGTATAACCAGATCCTGGCTTCGCAGAATCCTGCCAGTACAATGCATAATGGGATTGCCCATCTGGTGTCCATTGAACCAGGCGGACGCCGGGAATATGGGGGAGACTATAATTCTTTTACCTGCTGCCATAGTGCTGGGATGGAAATGCATTTGAGATACCAGGAAGCCGCTTACAGCAAGACAGATGAAGCGTTATATGTGGGGCTTTACCTGCCTTCTACTGTCACCTGGCAGGAAAAAGGGATAAAGATAACCCAGGAAACAGAATTTCCATCTGAAATCACAAAACTGACAGTTTCATCCTTGCCAGGCATGGAGGCGCAGGGATTTCAGATGAAGCTGCGGGTGCCCTATTGGGCAACGAAGGGTTTCCGTGTAAAAGTAAATGGGCAGGAAGCCATAAAAAATCCGGAAATCAGCACTTATGCCACTCTTGAAAATGTTCAGGCAGGGGATGTGGTGGAGATTGAGACGCCTTGGGCAATCCACCTGGATCGGACGCCAGATATTATTGGCGCATCCACAGTGGCAAGTGTTATGTACGGACCCTTTGTCATGGCTGCCAGGAATAACAGCAGGAATTGGAAAACATTGATTTTGCCAGAGAATATAGAAGAAGTGTTCCAGGTGTTTTACAATCCGGTGAATGGTTTCCCCATCCTTACCTACAAAGATTATAGTTTTCTGCCGATGTTTGCACCAGAATTTTCCACTAATTCCTACCATGCTTATTTTAAGGTCATAATGTCTGAGGGGGAAGAAAAGTGGCATGAGGCAAGCCTTGTGAACCTGACGCCTGAAAGAGGGACGTTTACCCTGAGCACAGAAATGGCAAAGGATGGTGAAGACCTGACTATTATGGCAGAGCCCAAAGAGGGATATCGGGTAAAGAGCCTTATTATTAATCAGAAGAAAGTGCAGATAAAAAGTGATAATACCTACATTATAAAAAACGTGACAGAAGGCCTTGAGATTAGTGGCAGTTTTTGCCCGATTAAAATAGCTATTCCTGACCCGGCGCATCTGGAATACCGTGCAACGGTGTTTTCAGACTATACTGCCAGCTGGGAATATTTGGATGGTATAAAAGCAAACTGGGAACCGGAAAGTTCAAATGAAGGGCGCATTGGGCTGGGTTGGGGAAATTATTACCAAATGCCGGACAGTGAGCATTTTGTCCAATATGAATGGGATATGGAAGTAACTATGAGTCAGTTTGAGGTTTATTGGTATGATGATGGAAGCGGCACCAGGGTGCCAGGGAACATAAAGGTCATGTATTTGGATGAGGAGGGGGCATGGCAGGAAGCTGAATTATTGTCAGAATATAAGGATATGATTGCAATAGACCGATATAATACCATTTGCTTTGAGCCAATTACTACAACTTCGGTAAAATTGGTTATGCATGTACTGGAGGGGGCAGGGGCAACTGGAATTTACCGATGGAAAGTAAGTATGGGGGAGTGAAAGGAATTCTGCAGGAGGCATGATGTCTCCGAATTGCAGCTATGAGCAGCGCTTATGCCATGAATGGCTTTAAAAAGTTAAAAAAGTTGAAAAAACTTAAAAAAACTTATTGACAAATCCATTTATTTCTAGTAAAATAACTATTGCGTTACGGCGCAAATGACAATTTTATATAGAAAATGTCAGTTCGGAGAAGTACTCAAGAGGCCGAAGAGGTGCCCCTGCTAAGGGTATAGGTCGGGTAACCGGCGCGAGGGTTCAAATCCCTCCTTCTCCGCTCCGTTTTCAAAAATAAAGTTGTTATTTTTTTGAAAAAAGTTGTTGACAAGTGTTGAGAGCTATGATATACTATAGAAGTTGTCGCAACACAAGATAACACACAACCTTGATAACTGAACAGTGAAATAACCTTGAAAGATTCTAAGAGTTCCTGTCGGATATGACAGGTATTACTGATGGAAATCAGTAGGACATTCAAGAACAGCATTGAAAAATGCAACCTTAAAAACAGTAAGCCAGATGAAAGACTGGAAGCCCTTTTTCCCAGATAAGAGGAAGCAGGCAAGGGCGGAAAGGGGAACTGGCAGGACAAAACTTATTATGAGAGTTTGATCCTGGCTCAGGATGAACGCTGGCGGCGTGCCTAACACATGCAAGTCGAACGAAGCGCTTGGCTGGAATTTTTTCGGAGAGGAAGGCCTTGCGACTTAGTGGCGGACGGGTGAGTAACGCGTGGACAACCTACCCCGCACTGGGGGACAACAGCTGGAAACGGCTGCTAATACCGCATATGCGCACAGCCCCACATGGGGCAGTG
>CAJTDL010000009.1 GCA_910575035.1 Lachnospiraceae bacterium | reverse complement strand
CTGGTGGATGGTTAATTGTTACTCGACATCTCAATTTTACCACAAACCAGTGAGGAGTTGTTTTATTTTGTGACAAAAAGAATCCCGTATTTATGCGTGGTCTGGCGTTTCGCAAACGCCTAAATAATTTAAGATTAAGAAAGGAGACACAAATAATGAAAAAGTTAAAATTAAGAAGAGTGGCAGTATTGGCTTTAGTAGTGGTGATGGCTATTTCAGGAGTTATTGAACTAAAAGCATCAACAGGGAATCAAGTATTTTTATATGGATTGCATAGTCAAAATCAAATTGACCATGGCTATCATTGTACATGGATGAAGAGAGTCGGAAATCTGTATCAAAAGTATGATAGCTCGGCGGTTGTTACAAAACGTCATCATTCTGGTGCTAAAAATCTATATGAAAATATGAAAAAAGCAAATTATATGATGATTTTAACACATGGTAGTAAAACCAGTATATCTGGTTATAGTTCAAATGGAACCGTCAATTCACTGACAATTAATGAAATATTACAGGGGCCAAGATTAAGTCGTTTAAAGGTATGCTTATTGACAGCTTGTACATCTTATAAAGTAGCAGAAACTATAAATGATATGGGGGCAAGGACTGCAATAGGATTTACTAAGACAATTTATTCAAATGCTGCTAATGAAATGCAGACATATTTTAATAAATATTATCTATTAGGTGAAAAAGTGGTGGATGCTGTATTTCACGCATATAAGGCAAGCCTCAAACATCTTGGAGCGGGTAAAGGAGCAGAGAGTTATGTAATATATGGTGACATTTACCAGACATTTTAGAATTAGAAAATAGTTAGTTTTAAAAAATTTACACCAGTTTACAATTTTTGAACATTTTTGAAGCCCGACAAAATATAATTTTCAATTATTTTGATCAGATGACACAAATTTTTTACAGTTTCGAGTTTTCCCACGAAACTGCTGAATATTATACTGGCTTGAATTTGCTGCCTAATACCAAAACGGGTTTCTTGCGCACTTGCAGACTGGTAGCAGGAAAAGGTTTCGTCACTGTATGGGAGAAGCGTCATGGCACTGTAGGCTATGCACTTCAAATTTACCAGATGCCCAATGCCCCTACGGCTCCGTACATGGTATTCTTCCAGTGACCAGAAAGTCTTGCTTTTATAGTACGATACTTCAATGTCCCAGCGGGGCATGTGGCAGGCTAGCAGGAGATAGCAGGTGTCTTCCTCCCTATATTCATGGATGGCATCATCTGCGCAATTCTTATAGTCAAGCCCAATCCCTTCCGGGTCTTTGGTGCAGAAGAACAGCTTGCGGCTGCCATTCCCGCTTTTGGGGAGCGTGACAATGGCATAGAGCACCCGCCCTCCCCACAATTTGGGGAGTACTGGCCGCACGCCTATTTTCCAATCTCTGGCTTTTGGGGATTCAAGCTTAAAGTCCCCTGGTGACGACGTTCCCCATATTTTTTTGGGCGGCTCCGTTTTTCTGTGCGTCCAGGCGGGAGGTCATACATGGCAGTGTCAACCCTGGCATTGCAGATGATGTCAAGGGTATGGCACTCATCCACAAGGCCTGCAACGCACCCTTTTGGATACCAGCTGCCGCAGAGCAGGAACACCTGCCTGTCCGGCCCGATGCTGTCCATGGTCTGGCGTACCATCCCAGCGACAATCCCCAGCTTTGTCTGTTTTTTGTCCCAAAGCTGGTAGCCAAGCGGGACAGAAAGGTAACATATGGAGCCGTCTGCCAAAACTGGGAATGACAGCAGGATGCTAACCATACAGTGTCCGTCCAGATAATTAGAGCCATTATGCGTGGCATGGCCTTCAATGCCTTGGATACCGTCACATCCCTCCACGGGGCATGGCCAAGCTTGTCAGTCTTAAGTGCATAATAATACGCATTCAGCAATGTGTCTGAAAGTTTTGAGAGTACATGCCTGTGTGCAAAGCGTACAGAACGGAAAATATCCAGTGCCAGTATGGAAACGATGATAAGGAACAGGTTCTTGGCAGTAGGTTTTGTCGCATCTTGGAAATATTCATCAAAATAGGATTTTAATCTGTCCAAGACAGAATTTTTCATGTAAAATAAGCGGTAGATACAAACTCATCTCTTTTCATATAGTTTTTGTTGATCGCTTTAATTATACAATAAAGAATACGGGTTTGTATCTTTATTTTGCCAAAAAATTGTAAACTGGCGAAAAATTTAAATGAAATTAGGAAATGTTTTTAGGAAAGGAGCACATTATGAAAAAAAATGTAATAGCATTGATTTGTTTGGTAATATGCTTATATTTATGTGGCTGTGGGAGTCCTGACAGAGGACAAAATGCCATGGCGCAAGACATACTGCAAGTTTCGCAGGATACCAAAGTGGTTATGCAAGAAAATAGAGATTCAGCAGATAAGGATTTGGAAGTTATAGATAAAAGTCAAGAATATCTGTCAGATATTGAGGGAGATAAGGCAGAAAGAGCTAAAAAAGAGATAGAAGATATTAGAAGTATGGCAAAAGACAAATTAGAATATGAAAGATGTCTTTCCGATGAGAGAGAGGAAGTCTATAAGGATGAAAATGGAGATTTATATTGTTACAATAATGCGGGAGAAATGATAGATTTTACTGCGAATATGGAAAATATGAATTGCAGGGCAGCGAAAGCAAGGGAAGAAGATGTTAAGGAAGCAGCAGATATTTATCTTCAGAATTTAGTAGAAATGCCGTCTTATTACCAACTTAACCATATAGAGTATAATGAATATGTAAATTTGAATTTGGCTATATACAACCATAAAATAAATGGTTTGGATACAACTGACCTTGTTTTGGTTATTTTGGATAATGAATTAAATTTAACGTCTTTTTCTATACCAAGGGCACATGCTTTTCAAGAACTGGAAGAAATAGAAGTAGATGTGGAAAAAATCAAACAAGAAGCTCTGGACATATATTATCAAATGTATGGTGATTCTGTTGAAGATGTAAAGGTAGAAAATTTTCAAATTGGTACAGATGATGACGAAAATATGGGATATCAAGTTGGCATATGTGGAAGAGGGATGAGTGACGTTGAAGGCTTTGATATACCAGAAACAATATTTATTCCTTATCATAAGGACAATTAGAAAACAGCATAGTTTTTCCCTGTATCCTGGTATGATAGTTAGGATACAGGGAATTTATGGTGAAAATACAACAATTTAGCCATAAAATACATCAAAAATAATATCAAGAGGGAAAAAGGATTTTCCGCTAGGAAGATGTATAACAAAATAAACAGTGCTTTAAGAAAGGAGTGAAATTTATGAAAAGAAGCAAAGTGGTAGGGATTTTGTTAATGGTATGTTTATATTTAGCAGGCTGTGGAAGCACAGATAGGAGCCAACAGCCCAGTGTACAGGCTGCTGATGTATCACAAGAATTGGAAATGCAGGACACAAAGGAGATGCAAGAGGGACAAAATCTCCAGACAAAATGGGATGGAGAGCCAGAAGCCAAGGAGGGGGATGGTGCAGAAGATGCAAAAAATAGAGAGGATCTTTCTGATGATATCCCCAAGGGCGAAGAAGATGGTGGGAAATACAAGGCAGAGTTTCTGGGCGTGGACAGCACAGAGATTTTATCCTGTAAGGTTTACCATGGGGAGAGCCTGGAGGAGATTACTCCCACAAGCGCCAGGGGGAAGTACCTGCTCCAAATGCTTTCCGGATTTTTGGAAGACCCGCAATATGAGTATGGCTTTGTCCTGGGTATCGTGGACTTGAAGGAGGAAAGCCTGGAGGAGATGGCAAAAAGAAGGAAAAGCGGCTATTTTATACAGATTCAGTCAGGGCAGGAGTTTTCCTATTCCTTTGTAGAGCCAAGGGACCGTTTTGTAAAACACAAAAGTAAGATAAGCAATTTTGATACAGTGATTGTTGAATTGGATCAGGGGGCAGGAGGCATTTTCCTTAACTATAATATAGATGGCAAAGGGACATTTCATCCAATAGGATGCCAAAATCCTGAAATGGTTGAAGGATTTCTGGAAAAATATAAAGAATGGGAGAACGCAGAGGACTGGGATGCGGCATTTGCCAAGCTGGAAGGAGAAAACCAGGAAATAAGCGGGCGGAGCGCAGAAATCTGGGGAAATCTGAATGGGGCAGGCCAGGAAGAAGGTGGCCAGGCAAACTTTTTGGGGATTGACAGCGCACAAATCCAGCTTTGCAGGATTTACCATGGAGAAAGCCAGGGGGAACTGAACCTGGCGGAGGGCAGGGGAAAGGAATTTTTGCAAAAGCTCTCCACATTTCTTGGAAAACAGAAATATTCGGATACCTTTTGCGAGGGAGGCCTGGAGGATGAAGGGGTGCCCCCGGAAGGCTTAGGGGATATGGCAAAGAAGCAGGGAGAAAATTATTATATCTTATTTCAATTCAGCCAGCCAATGTCCGTCTATTTAAAAGAAAAGCCAGAGGGAGCCTTTTGGATACATGATATTGATACGCTTGTAGTTGAAGTGGATTTGGATGAGAAAATCTTAAACCTGAATTGGCATAACCAGAAGGAGCTTCCTAATGATGGGTTTTTTAGCTGCATAGGCGTCCATAACAAGAAGGCGGCCAATGATTTTGTGGCTATGTATGAAGAATGGGGCAGCTTATGAGAAGCGCCTGACAGCATGCAAGAAGGATCAACAGCCCCCAAACTGCAGGCTGCCGCGGTTTGGGGGCTGTTGGGTTAAAGTTCCCTGCCGGGTGATCCAATCAGCACTTTTTTCCCCTGGAAGGCGAAACCATATTTTTGTATGCGGCTTTCAGGGATGCCCTTGGCGAGAAGTACGGCGGCATACTGCTTTTCTTCGATTTGCTGAAGGGCGGCCTGCACCGTGTCTTTCAGGCTTTTTTCGCTATCTTCCTCCAGTGCCTTAAACGAGCACTCTCAGAAATTCAATAGAGAATGAGCAGGAAAGGGATGGTTTTTAGAAATGAGAGGGATAAAGGATGGATAATTGTGGAGCTTGAGCAGTTCAGAGAGCATAAGGGATAAAAATGTGCATGGCTTTAAAGCCTGTTGGAAAATAGGGCTGAAAAAATCCAGAAGCAGGAAACTTGGTTTATGCGGCTTCCTGCATGTGCTGTTTATAGTGGGCATTCAGATGGATGCAGATCCCGATTATGGTTGCCATGAAAGAATAATGCCCCTGGAACAGTGATTTTTCCCATAGGGACAGCGCCATATGAGGTAACCGCTGGATCTGTCATAACCATTAGTCTGCATGCGCAGTTTTTCCTGGCATAAGGGTGTCCCATCTTTGTCAATAGTGATGGTACTAGAAATTGTTTTTGGCCGGCCGCATTTACCGTTCAGGTCGGTGAAGGCTCGTTTATAGAAAAAGGCATAGGAGACAGAGGCTTCCTTTCTAAAGGCCAGGAGGAACTGGAGGAATTGGCAGAATATGGGTACACCTTTGAGGATTACTGGCGTAGATAGCTCCAGAAATAGCATAGCTGAATGGGGCTGTGTTTCTTCCCAAATCTTATGGTAAAATAATCGTAACTGGGATTTTGTAAATATTTCATAATTATGATTTGACAAAGGGCAGGTGATTGTTCATAAAAGAAAAAATGATTATTGCATTGTATATTATGATATTGCTTATGGCAGGCTGCGGAATGAATGGGCATGACAAAGAGGTAATACAGGAAAATTTACAGGAAGAAAAGGATGCAGAGAGGAAAAAAGCAGCGGAAGAAAGTTCTGAGGAATATAAAGCGTCATTCCTTGGGGTTGACAGTAGCGTTATTCAGGCTTGCCAAGTATATTATGGGGAACGTCAGGAAGAAATTGATATGAGTGAAGCCAGGGGGAAATACCTTGTGCAGATGCTCTCTGGATTTTTGGAAAACCCAGATTACAGCTTTATGTATACAAGCGGAATGCTTGACCTAAATGATAAAGGGTTGGAAGAGCTGGCGAAAATCAATAAGGGCAATTATTTTGTTTGCCTTCAATTTGGCCAGGAGGTCCCTTTTGTATTTCCAGAAAAAAAGGATGTGTGGACTACGCATATGCGAACGGAAAATTTGAGGGCAGTAATTATAAAAATAGGTAAAAATACACTGACATTAAATAGGCAGGCTGGCGAGGGGCTTTATTATCCCCTGGTATGCCAGGACCCGAAAATGGAAGCGGGGTTTCTGGAAAAATGCAAGGAATGGGACCAGACGGAAAGCTGGACAGAGGCGTTTGAAAAACTGGAGGAAAGCCAGGCAGAGCAGAAGGCAGGGAGGGCGGAAATGCTGCAGCTTATCTCAAGAACCGATACAGGGCAGGAGGGGGAAGATGGGAAAACGGGGCAAGTTCATTTTCTTGGGACAAAAGGCTGCCAGGTGAAGGCCTGCAGGATTTATCATGGGGGAAGCCAGCAGGAATTGGATCTTTTGGAAAGTGATGGACAGGCGTTTATCCAGGAATTTTCTGCATTTTTATTAGGAAATAGGTATTCCGATGAGGATATGGGATACCTGGATGGGGAGTCTTTGGAGAACCTGGAGAATGTGGCCAAAGAAAATGGGGAAGATTACTATATTTTGTTTCAGTTTGAGAATCCTTTGACAATTGTATTGAATGGGCAGCCAGAGGGAGTGGTATATTTTCAGGATACCGATATGCTTTTGGTTGAGGCATCCAAAGAGGACCAGGCGTTACGGATGCTCTGGCATCATCCGGATACAGGCGATAATGTTTCGTTTTATGGCAATATGGGCATTTATGAAAAAAAGGGTACAAGGAATTTTTAAAGATATATCAAAAAATAGGAACTCGTTGATTATGTTTTTTATATAAATTTTACAGGTGGAGGAAATCTTTTAGCTATACCTTATGAAACAGCGAAGCTGTTTCCCCGCCCTGAAAGGGCATGCATTGCGGTATGCCCCAGAGGGTATACCTTATGAAACAGCGAAGCTGTTTCCCCTCCCTGGAAGGGCATGCTTGACGGGGTGCCCCAGAGGGTACGGATCTTGAAAATTCAATTCCTGGCACTTATTCAAGTGTGAAGTTTGAGTATATTATTTGGGGTGGTAGAAAATTTTTGAAAATAATTATGAAAAATGCAACATTTTAGGCAGAGCTAGGCTCTTATCTGATAATTGATTGCCAACTGCCATAGGCATATAGTTGGCATGGATGCAGGAAGTTTTAGCAGTCACAACAGGAAGTGCAAGACAGGGCAAATTTGGCTTATGTGGAAAGAAGGAGGAGACGTTATGAAGGGAAGAAGAGCGATCGTGATTTTTTTGGCAGCAGCTTTGTGCGCAGCGGGGTGTGGAAATTCAGGCAGGGGGCAGCAGGATGCTGTGCAAAAAACAGAAATGGTACAGGAAGCCAGGGCACAAAGCGCCAGCACAGATAAAATGCAAAAAGCTTCAAATGCCCAGGTAATGGGGGCAGAGCCTGTCCAGGGTGCAAAAGGGAAAGCGGTTTCTTATTCAAAAGACGGCGATGGGAGCAAATACCAGGCTGATTTCCTGGGGATAGACAGCAGCAAGATTAAATCATGTACGGTATACCATGATTTGAGCAAAGAGGAGCTGGATATGTCAACGGCCAAGGGGAAGTACTTCATCCAAATGCTCTCTGGTTTTTTTGATTCCCCCAAGTACCGATATAGCGCTTTGGCTGATGTGTATGAGATGTGGCAGCTGGAAGGCATGGAGGGATGGGTTACAAAAAGCTACTATGTCCTGCTTGAAATGGAAGAGCCTTCTGAAATCAAGCTCAATAGAACCGGATATTCTGGCAGTGGGGATACAAGCATAGAAACTATCAGCAGCAACATCCTGCTGATTGGCGTAGACCCCGAATTTGGGGATATTCTCCTAAGGTCGGCACGGGGTTCTGAATATATGACAACGATGGAATGTAGTGGAGTGCCGGAAGGGACGGCAGAATTTGAGGAAAAGTATGAGGCCTGGAAAAACATAGAGGACTGGGACGCTGCTTTTGCAGAGGCTGAGGCAGAGAAGGCATCCCAGGAAAGGGGGCTTATGGGGAGCGAAGGGGTAAAGGGCATAGATGCAAGCCAGATGCAGCTTTGCAGGGTTTACCACAATGGGAGCCAGGAGGATATAGACCTTACGGGAGACCGGGGAGCTGCATTTATCCAGATGCTTTCCGGCTTTTTGGAGGAGCAGGCCTACAGCCAGGGATTTCCCTTTAGCGATTTGGACGATGAGGGGGTCGCGGCAGATGTGGAGCAGGTAGCGGATTTTGTGAAAGAAAGAGGAGACAATTATTATATCCTGTTCCAGACAGACCAGGATTGTGAAAATTCCTTTCAGAATACGGAAAAGGGCATTACAACCGTCCACAATTATGACATGCTTTTGGTGGAGGTAGATGTAAAGGAGAAAACCTTGGTACTCAGCATTCATGAAAAGGATAACCATAAAAGGACAGGGTTTATCAGCGTGCTGGGAATCCGAAAGGGTGAGGCAGTGAAGGAGTTTGTGCGAAGGTATGGGGAGTGGGAGGCAAGTGAGTAAATAGGCGTTCATAAGAAGAAGGCGGTCTATGATTTTGTGGATATTTACGGAGGATGGAGATGCTTATGAGAAGTGTCTAATGGTACTTAGACGGGATTAAGCAATATTGGCTGTCTGAGCGTACCAAAATACAGGTAATAATGTTTTATTCGTAATCATAAGGGCAAGTAGAAAATAGTAAAGTATTATTCCCTGCATTCTGCTGCAATAGGCGGGATACAGGGAATTTGTGGTAAGGGTGCAACAATTTGGCTATAAAGGAACTCTTAAATAGTGAGTGGAAAGAAGAGTTTCCGTTCGGAAGGTAACTGGTAAAATAGACAGCGTCTTAAGAAAGGGGTAACATTATGAAAAAAGGCAGAATGGTATGGATTTTTCTGATGGCGTGTTTATATTTAGCAGGCTGTGAAAACACAGGCAGGGAACAGGAAGCCAGTGTACAGGATATGTCGCAGAATGCCCCAAATATAACACAGGAAACACAAGCTGCCAAGGCAGTGTGGAATGGAAGCGCGGAGGGCACTAAGGAAGATGCGGACAAGGATTTGGGAACTATGGCAAATACCGGAGGGACAGAAACGGAAGCAGAAGGCAGGCAGGTGGAATTTCTGGGGGCAGAGGGCAGCATACTCCAGGAATGTTTTGTCTATTATGGAGGGGAAAAAGAAGAAATCCCGCTTTCTAAGGCGGAAGGGCTTGTTAAGATGGTTTCAGAGTTCATGGATGAGATGAAAACGGATTGTGAGTCGATATTAAGTGATTTTTATCTGAATGGGCTTGAGGGCTTAGAAGACATATCAAAGAAGGACGGGGGAACTTACTACATGTGTTTTCGGTTTGCCCAGCCGCCGAGCTGCCATATTACCTATGGCAAGCAGCCGGCCGAATTTGAGAATGCCAGTGATATATTTATTATAGAGGTTGATAATAAAGGGTGGGATTTTACAGTTGATTTTAATGTGGATGATTCCAGGGACGGAATTGTATTTGGCCAAGTGGGGACACCTGGAGCACAGGGAAAACAGGATAAGATACTGGATTTCCTGGAAAAATATGATGAATGGAAGGCAGAAGAGCAACTTTAAGAAAGGCAATGGCAACACAGAGGCACCAATAGAAATAAAAATATCAGCGTTGCTTGAAGAAAATGCATGGATCACTATACAGCTATTGGTAAATTTGTGGATATGAAAAAAATCTGAAGACGGCCAATGATTTAGTGGAGATGTACGGGGAATGGAGCAACTTATACTAGGAGGATGGCTATGAGCAGAAAAAAATTAGCAGTTCCATGGATATTGTTTGGCATTACGGCGATTGCCTGCATTGTTCTAGTGATATTTATTGCGGTTCAAGATAAGGAGGCTGGTAAGCAGGCTTCCATCCAAAATGCTGAGGAAGACAGTAGCCCAAATTTTCAGGATTATTCTGATTACGGGGGGCTTGACAAGGGATATTACATGAGGACGGATGGTGGGGATTCCTTTTTTATGGGAGAGAATAGTGGTGGGTTCACTATGTTGGTTACAGAAGATGAGTCGATGTTTTCAGAACTTATGAATGGAGATGTCGTTATGGTTGCAGTGGATGAGGTGATGAATACCGCCTTTCCTGGCACTATAGGGGCATATAAATGCATTCTTATAGAAAGAGGCACGGGAGACAGGGGCTTCCTTTCTAAAGGCCAGGAGGAACTGGAGGAACTGGCAGAATATGGGTACACCTTTGAAGAGAACTGGCGTAAATAACCCAGAAATAGCATAGTTGGGTATAAGGGGACAAAATGGCGTGTTATTTTTTATGGGTTGTGGGAAATAAGCCTTCATGGAAATATCCAGTTGCAGCCCTATTTTGTATAAACTGCAAAATAGGGCTGTTTTTCTCCCAAAATCTTGTGGTAAAATAATCGTAACTGGGATTTTGTAAATATTTCATAATTATGATTTGACAAAGGGCAGGTGATTGTTCATGAAAGAAAAAATGATTATTGCATTGTATATTATGATATTGCTTATGGCAGGCTGCGGAATGAATGGCATGACAAAGAGGTAATACAGGAAAATTTACAGGAAGAAAAGGATGCAGAGAGGAAAAAAGCAGCGGAAGAAAGTTCTGAGGAATATAAAGCGTCATTCCTTGGGGGTGACAGTAGTGCTATTCAGGCTTGCCAAGTATATTATGGGGAACGTCAGGAAGAAATTGATATGAGTGAAGCCAGGGGGAAATACCTTGTGCAGATGCTCTCTGGATTTTTGGAAAACCCAGATTACAGCTTTATGTACAAGCGGAATGCTTGACCTAAATGATAAAGGGTTGGAAGAGCTGGCGAAAATCAATAAGGGCAATTATTTTGTTTGCCTTCAATTTGGCCAGGAGGTCCCTTTTGTATTTCCAGAAAAAAAGGATGTGTGGACTACGCATATGCGAACGGAAAATTTGAGGGCAGTAATTATAAAAATAGGTAAAAATACACTGACATTAAATAGGCAGGCTGGCGAGGGGCTTTATTATCCCCTGGTATGCCAGGATCCGAAAATGGAAGCGGGGTTTCTGGAAAAATGCAAGGAATGGGACCAGACGGAAAGCTGGACAGAGGCGTTTGAAAAACTGGAGGAAAGCCAGGCAGAGCAGAAGGCAGGGAGGGCGGAAATGCTGCAGCTTATCTCAAGAACCGATACAGGGCAGGAGGGGGAAGATGGGAAAACGGGGCAAGTTCATTTTCTTGGGATGGAAGGCTGCCAAGTGCAGGCTTGCAGGATTTATCATGGGGGAAGCCAGCAGGAATTGGATCTTTTGGAAAGTGATGGACAGGCGTTTATCCAGGAATTTTCTGCATTTTTATTAGGAAATAGGTATTCCGATGAGGATATGGGATACCTGGATGGGGAGTCTTTGGAGAACCTGGAGAATGTGTCCCAAGAAAATGGGGAAGATTACTATATTTTGTTTCAGTTTGAGCATCCTTTGACGATTGTATTGAATGGGCAGCCAGAGGGAGCCTTTTGGATACATGATATTGATACGCTTGTAGTTGAAGTGGATTTGGATGAGAAAATCTTAAACCTGAATTGGCATAACCAGAAGGAGCTTCCCAATGATGGGTTTTTTAGCTGCATAGGCGTCCATAACAAGAAGGCGGTCAATGATTTTGTGGCTATGTATGAAGAATGGGGCAGCTTATGAGAAGCGCCTGACAGCATGCAAGAAGGATCAACAGCCCCAAACTGCAGGCTGCCGCGGTTTGGGGGCTGTTGGGTTAAAGTTCCCCGCCGGGCGATCCAATCAGCACTTTCATATTCAGGGTTTTCCCAAAACGCCGCGGGCGGGTGGCCAGCGTAACTGCATCATTGCTTTCCCACCATTTTCGGATGAAGTCTGTTTTATCAATGTAAAAGCATTTTTTAAAAAAGGAATGCAACATTATTTTGGAAAAAATACTCTTAATATAATTAGTGAAGGAATAATATGGTTATAAAAGCAAATCCCGGAGGTGAAAGGCAGGGAAAGGAGGGGTTATGGAAAGAAAAGTGAGAATGCAGTTCTGGAGGATTGGAGGAGTGATGGAATGTTGTTTCATTCGATAGATTTTTTAATGTTTTTCCCTATTGTGGTATTGATGTATTATGCTATACCCAAAAAGGCCAGGTATCTCTGGCTTCTGGCGGCAAGCTATTTTTTCTATATGTGCTGGAATGCGAAGTATGCTATGCTGCTGCTGTATTCCACAGCTATCACGTATCTTAGCGGGCTGTGTATTGACTGGTGTGACAGGAAGAAGAAGCCTTTGGGTTGGAAAAAGCTTTTTGTGGCAATGAGCTTCTGTATGAACCTTTCTATCCTGTTTTTGTTTAAATATTTTGATTTTGCCATTGAGAACCTGAATGCCCTGTTGGAAACGTGCGGTTTGGCAGTTATTACGCCCGGGTTTAGCCTGCTGCTGCCGGTGGGGATTTCCTTTTATACGTTCCAGGCGCTCAGCTATACCATGGATGTGTACCGGAAGGACATTTATGTGGAGCGGAATTTCTTGAAGTACGCGCTGTTCGTGTCCTTTTTTCCGCAGTTGGTGGCAGGGCCGATTGAGCGTTCAAAAAATCTGCTGAAGCAGATTAGCTGCGGCCATTCTTTTTCTTATGAAAATTTCCGGCGCGGGCTTTTGCTGATGCTGTGGGGGTATTTCCAGAAAATCGTGATTGCGGACCGGCTTGCTTTTTTGGTAGACACGGTTTATGGGGATTTGTACAGCTACCAAGGGGAACAGTACCTGTTGGCAAGCGTCCTGTTTGCCATCCAGATATACTGTGATTTTTCCGGGTATTCCATTATTGCGGCAGGGGCTGCAAAGGTCATGGGGTTTCAGCTGATGGAAAACTTCGACTGCCCCTATTTTGCCAGGTCGGTAGCGGAGTTCTGGAGGAGGTGGCATATTTCCCTGACCTCCTGGTTCCGGGATTACTTGTATATCCCATTGGGCGGCAGCCGCAAGGGGGCGGTGAGGAGATATGTGAATATTATGGTGGTATTTTTGGTCAGCGGGCTGTGGCATGGAGCGCAGTGGAGCTTTGTCATATGGGGCGGGCTGAACGGTTTGTTCCAGGTGGTGGGCAGCTTGTGCCAGCCTTTGCGGAAAAAGGCGGGGAGATTGCTGCAGGTAAAGGAGGAGAGCTTTGGGCATAGGTGCTTTCAGGCTCTTGTGACATTTATCCTGGTGGATTTCGCCTGGATTTTTTTTCGCGCGGATACCTTGGGGGACGCCCTGCATGTGGTGGGCGGCATTTTTACAATGCAGAATCCCTGGTTTTTCATGGATGGTTCGATCTATGGGCTGGGCCTGAGCCAGAAGCAGTTCTCCCTGGCGGTTTTTTCCATGTTGATATTGGCTGCGGCGGATTGGATGAAGCACAGGAAAATCAACGTGATGGACAGGCTTTTGGAGCAGGATATTTGGTGCCGTTGGCTTGTATATATCGTAGGAACCTTGTTTGTGCTGGTGTTTGGCGTCTGGGGGAATGCTTATGATGCCCAGGCTTTTGTGTATTTTCAGTTTTAGGATTAGGAGGATTGGATATGGATAGGGTAAAAAAATTAGCGGCTTCCCTTTGCTTTGCGGCGCTGCTCTGCGCTGTTTTGGCCTTGGCTGCGTCGGTCCTAGAGCGGAAAAACAGTGTGAAGAATTATGCGCGGTTTTGGGAGGATCCCAAAGGGTATGACGTGTGGTTTTTGGGAACCAGCCATGTCTACTATGGCATACAGCCAATGGATTTGTGGGAGCAATATGGAATCCGTTCTTATAACCTGGCGGCGTCAAGCAGCACCCTGCCGCAGACATACTGGACGCTGGTGTGCGCATTGGAACAGGCTCAGCCGGAGGTGGTTGTATTGGACGCCTTTAAGGTCCATATGAATGAAAAGCACCATGATGACCGGGTGTCCCATGTGGGGCTTGACAGCATCCCCCTTTCTGCCGCAAAGCTGAAAGGGATTTGCGATATGTTTGATACCTGGGAGGAGAGGTTTGAGTATATCTGTAAATTCTCTGTTTACCATAGCCGTTGGGAGGAGCTGGAAAAGCAGGATTTCAATTATCAGCTGTCCCCAATGAAGGGCAGCCAGCTTAAGGATAAGCTGGCAGATTTTTCTGGTTTCCAGTATATTGCGAAAGAGGATATGTCCCCTACGGACACGGTAGGGTTTTGCTATCTGGAAAAGATTATTGAAGAGTGCCAGAAACGGGGGATTAAGCTGGTGCTGGCAGCCTTTCCTTTTTGCGGCTCAGAGGAGGAGCAGAGGGGAATCAATGCAGTGCCTGGCGTGGCAAAGGCGCATGGCGTGGATTTTTTGGACATGGCGCATGAGGAGGGGCTGCTGGATTACAGCGTTGACTTTGGGGACCGGAACCATGTAAACTTGTTTGGCTCGAAAAAGCTGACGCGTTATATGGGGGATTACCTGTCACAGCACTGCGGCCTGAAGGATTACCGGGATACGCCGGAGGTGGCGGAGGAATGGAATGCGGATTTTGCCATATTTTTGCAGGAAAAAATAAAGTGGATGAAAGCGGCAAAAAGCCTGAAGCGGTATGTGCAGTGGCTGTCGGATGACAGGTATGCCTGCTATCTGTACCAGGAGAAGGCACCGGATCCGAAAGGGGGGCTGGCCAGGGAGTTGGCACAGCTGAACAATATCCATCTGATTTCCCTGGAAGAAGCAAAAGCAAGGATGGGAGGGGAAATCCGTGGGGGATATGCCTTTTTTGTGGAGGACGCAAAGGGGGAAATGGTAGATAAGGCTGTTTTTCGAAAAGGAAAGCGGCAATAGCGGGAGGCAGCCCATGGAAGCTGCCTTTTTCCATAGGATATAATCCTGCCAGAGAATGGTTTGTTTAGCTCAATGCAACATGAATGCAACATTCTATCCAGAAAAGGTCTCTTAAAAAATGGAATATAGGAAATTTAGCCTGGGAGGATTCCAGAAAACACAGAATGGAGGAGGTTTATATGGGAAAAAGAAGGTGTATGGCATGGTGTATGGCTCTGTTTATGGCATTGATGGCTCCCATGGAAGCGTTTGGAGCTGATGCGGATACAGGGGAAAGCGATATGGCAGTAGGATGGTTTTTTCATCCTATAGCAGGGAAGGCTGGAGAGGCCACAGGCCCGTTGCGCAGCGGGGAATCGAAGAAGGATGTCACGGATTTTGAGGATTATCTGAAGGCAGACCCTGTGGTAGCCATATCTGCCAGCATGGATGGGCAGGCGGACAGCAGCCTGTATTGGTCCCAAAAGGAATACCAGGCGGAAGATGGGAAGGCAGAAAGGATTGCCGTCCTGAAAGCAGAGGAAGGCAATCCCTGGGGCACGGAATCAGAAATGATCCTGAAGGTTGAGGATATCCGCGGTTCTGTTTGCGGCATTAAGGTATTAATGGGGGCTTCGGAAGATGGGCCAAGAGATTTTAAAATTGCTTACAGCCTGGACCAGGGCCAGACCTGGGAAGAATATTCTTCCTTAGGTACGGATCGGGGATCCATAAGGGAGGCGGGGAAGGCTGCCGCCATTTTTCGGAAAAACACGATGGAGATAGATAGAAGAAGGGCTTTTGAAGAAAGGGTGCTGGTCAATAAAACCTTTGGGGAATATGAGACAGCGATTTATGGCGATATTTATTTTAGGATCAGGGTGGATTCTGATTATAAGGTGAATGGGGAAAAGGGCCTTTATGGAAGCAGCTCCGGAGAATGGGGGATCCAGTCTGTAAAGCTTTTGGATGGGATTCTGTATCCGGCGTTGGAACCAGAATTGAAGCCGGCGGTAGAGGCGCCTGCTTCTGTAAGCGCATATAAGACTGGGGCAGCAGAAATTACCCTGCGCTGGAAGAAATCATCCAATGCGGATGGCTATGAGATTTATTTGAAAAAAGGGAACGGCGGATTTAAAAAGGCCAGGACATTCACCAAAGGCTCAGTTGGGAAATATGTCATCAAAGGATTGTCCCCCAATGCCGCCTATAAACTGCGCGTAAGGCCTTATCGCAAGGAAGGCAGGGAAAAGAGCTATGGCTCTTATACGAAAGCCATAACGGTCAATATGAAAAAGCAGCCCCTGTTAAAAAACCTGTCCCTGAAAAAGTCTGTTTCCATAAAAAAAGGAAAGAAGGGGCAAATCTCTGTAAAATGCACAGAAGGGACCAGCAGCAAGTATATCAAAAATGTCTCCTATAGGGTGGGGGATCCCAAAATTGCCAGCGTGAGCACGGCAGGCGTTGTGAAAGGAAAGCAAAAAGGGAGCACAGAAGCCACAGTAAGGGTAGTTTTAAAGAATGGGCAGAAGAAAAGCTTTACGGTGAAGCTAAAGGTTGGATAGCGAAAGTTTGATAGATGGGAAAGGGAGATTTACAGACGGACAACAAACGCGATGGGCATTTCCCGCAAAGCCTTAAGAGCCAGTATGGGGAGTTCCGGATTGGCGTTCCAAGGGACATACACGGCCAGTTAAACGATCTGTCCGGGATTGACAGGCTAGTACAGCATTTCTTAAATAACCATACATTCAGCACCCGCTAGTTCCATCAGTGCCGCGTTGGCTTCAATCGACGATATTACCGCATCGCTTCATTCAGCCGCCTTGCCCTGACGCAAATATCAGGCACTTAGTATATGCGTATTAAGGAAATGCTGTACCAGCGTGATCGGCAGAACAATCAAGCACATGGAATGAGTAATGTGAACCATGTGCTTTTTTGTTTTCCAAAGGAGGAGTAAGGGGCAAATTGTTCGGGAAGGCATGCCCCGCTTTATCAGGCGCAAATCTCCATATGATCCATCAAAGCCTTCCTGCCGCGATTAACCGTTTCCTTTTCTCAAAATACCGCCTGGAAATCTCCCTCGTCCTGGCATCGCTTTTATATTTCTTCAGGGTTTCCTGGTCAGCCTTTAAGCGTACATCCATAGTCTTCATCACATCTACGATATGCATGGCCTTCTGCAGCGTCACATTAGAAAAATCCAAAAGCCGGTTATCAGAAAATAAGATTACCCTGGGCTGGGAGAAATCCTTTGCGTTTTCCTCTATCACAATCCCTTTCTGCCCATTTGCAAAATCCACGCAGCACCCGCTGGGCAGCACATGGATGCATTGGGTAAGGACAGTGACATATTTAGCAGGGTAATATGCTTTATGCTCCTGCAAAAACCGTACGGCGCAGATATCTGACACAGGATCCCTGTCCGGGTTCATGGAAGTCATCTGGTCGAACATGCTGGCCGTATGGAGCACATGTGTGCCATCCTTCCAGCGTATATTTTTCTGCAGCGGCACATTTACATTATGCTCCAGCCGCGTCATCTGCCCCACAATCTGCAGGGTCAGTTCCGGCAGCCCGTTTTCATTGTAATCCGGATGCAGCATTTGGTATCCCTTTTCCAGGTATCCCCGGATCAGGCGGCGCTCGTCCTGGGACATCAGCCGCTCCCCTTTTTCCATAATCTCCTCTGGCACCAGCAGAAGCCCTGCGTCATGGAGCAGGGCCGCGCACACGATGGCAAGCTGCTCTGCGTATGGATAGCGGAGCCTTCCCACCATCATAGCCGCTAAAATTGCCGTATTCAGGCTGTGCTTATACACATAATCCTCATGGCTGCGCAGGTTTTTCAGAAAATGTATCTTATGGTCCAGCGTCCCAAATGCCCGCAAAATTGTCTGGGCAAGCAAGAGGATGTCTTTTGAGGCCATGCCATTTATAAGCAGATCCAGGGAATCCTTCAGCCGGAATGTGGAAACTGTTAGAAACCGCTCCATTTCAATGTCCTCTTTGGAAAGCGGCGGCGCCGGTTCGGCAGGCTCCAGAATATAAAGCCCCCAGAGGCCGAAATTCTGTATCCCGGCAATCCCTTGGGCAGTCAGGCGGGTGTCGCGCTCATAGAGCATCACCCCCAACCTATTATAAACAGGCCGTCCCAGACGCATTCCAGGCTTTAGCTGGCTGATTTTTACATATTGCATAAGCACCTCCAAATCTAAAATCGCCATGATCTTAATATATGTATGATAACTGGCCTATCCCACGGCAAAGGCAGAAAGGCTCTCCAGCTATATTCATAAATATTCTGTGGCAGAATCGTGAAATATTTTTAGGTTATATGTATTATCGGACAGAAGGGCTGTCTGGAAAAGATTGTATCCCAGAATATTGTAATGCCGTTTTTGAAACCGAAAACCAATTATCCTTCCGGAAAATTTGAATGGATTTTGCAGGACGTGGATTAAGGCCAGTAACTTAAAAGATGGGGAGGTATCTCAGCCTCGCCCAGACGGCCGCATAGCCCCCTGCCGCCTGCCGCAAAAATCCCAGACAGCCACAAAACCCTCCCTGCCTGTAGCATCCCTTAAGTTACTGACATTGGCCATAAATAGCAACCTTTTTCTTGTATTTATTAAAGGACAAAGCAAGATATTCCTTGCATTTTCCCATAAAATGTGCTAGGATAATCCCATAGAGGAATGGAAACATGGGAAAAACAGGAAAAAGAAACTTTTGCAGGCAAGGCAGAAATGATGTCCGCGCACCTGTTTTCCTTTTTTTTGGCAAAAGATTGTTAAAAAAATAACATTCACTTTGTATATTCTGCTAGAAATGTTTCCAGGATTCCGTCCTATATTAGGGATGTCCGCACAATATTTGCAATGCGAATGGGCGGAGGGAATATCAATATTTTTAAAAAGGAGACGAGAAAGATGGCAAAGAAAGTTGTATTAGCAGGCGCATGCCGTACTGCAATCGGGACAATGGGCGGGGCTTTGAGCACAACCCCAGCAGCCGTATTAGGTTCTATCGTAATCAAGGAAGCACTGAACAGGGCTGGCGTTCCAGCTGACAAGGTTGATCATGTATATATGGGATGCGTAATCCAGGCTGGTTTGGGACAGAACGTAGCCCGTCAGGCATCCATCAAAGCAGGCCTTCCTATTGAGACTCCGGCAGTTACCGTTAACGTTGTATGCGGTTCTGGCTTAAACTGTGTGAACATGGCTGCCCAGATGATCCAGGCAGGCGATGCCGACATCGTTGTAGCAGGCGGTATGGAAAATATGTCTATGGCTCCTTATGCTGCTATGCAGGGACGTTACGGTTACAGAATGAACAATGCCACCCTGGTGGACACCATGGTAAATGACGCATTGTGGGATGCATTCAACCAGTACCATATGGGAATCACTGCTGAAAACGTAGCAGAGCAGTGGGGACTGACCAGGGAGCAGTTGGATGAGTTTGCAGCAAGCTCACAGCAGAAATGTGAGAAGGCTATTGCTGAAGGCAAATTCAAAGACGAGATCGTTCCTGTAGAAGTAAAGAAGAAAAAAGAAGTAGTGGTTGTGGATACAGACGAAGGACCACGCCCAGGCACTACCAAAGAGAGCATTGCAAGGCTTCGCCCGGCATTCAAGCCAGACGGAATCGTAACAGCAGCAAATGCTTCCGGCATCAATGACGGTGCAGCGGCTATCGTTGTGATGAGCGAAGAAAAAGCACAGGAATTAGGCGTGAAGCCAATGGCATCTTTTGTGGCAGGCGCACTTGGCGGCGTTGACCCATCCATCATGGGCGTTGGGCCGGTTGCTTCCACTAAGAAAGTATTTGCAAAGACAGGCCTGACCATTGACGATATGGATCTGGTAGAGGCAAATGAGGCATTTGCAGCACAGTCCTTGGCAGTAGCAAAGGATCTGAACTTTGATATGAGCAAGGTAAATGTAAACGGCGGCGCAATCGCTTTGGGACATCCTGTAGGGGCAAGCGGATGCCGTATCCTGGTTACATTGCTGCATGAGATGCAGAAAAGAGATGCCAAGAAAGGCTTGGCAACCCTTTGCATTGGCGGTGGAATGGGATGCTCCACTATCGTAGAGAGAGACTAATTTAATATAAATAAAACTTTAAGGAGGATTATCATGAAAGTAGGTATTATCGGGGCAGGAACCATGGGTTCCGGAATCGCACAGGCATTTGCGCAGACAGAGGGCTATGAGGTTTGCTTATGCGATATCAATAACGAATTTGCAGCAAACGGCAAGAACAGAATTGCAAAGGGATTCGAGAAGAGGATCGCGAAAGGCAAAATGGAACAGGCTGCAGCAGACGCTATTCTGGCTAAGATTACCACAGGCACCAAGGAAATCTGCGGAGACTGCGACCTGATCGTAGAGGCAGCTTTGGAAGTTATGGATGTTAAGAAACAGACCTTCAAAGAGCTGCAGGATATTGTAAAGGCAGACTGCATGTTTGCAACAAACACATCTTCCCTTTCTATTACAGAAATCGGCGCAGGCCTTGACCGTCCGGTAATTGGCATGCATTTCTTCAACCCAGCGCCTGTTATGAAATTAATCGAGGTGATCAAGGGCGAGAACACACCAGACGAGATGAAGGACAAGATTGTTGCAATCTCCAAGGAAATCGGCAAGACTCCAGTAGAGGTGAATGAAGCAGCAGGATTCGTTGTAAACAGGATCTTAATCCCAATGATCAACGAAGCAGTTGGCATTTTTGCAGACGGCGTAGCTTCTGTGGAAGGCATTGACACTGCTATGAAGTTAGGCGCTAACCATCCAATGGGGCCTTTGGCATTAGGCGATTTGGTAGGCCTGGATATCTGCCTTGCTATTATGGAGGTTCTGTACAATGAGACAGGCGATTCCAAATACCGTCCGCATCCATTGCTGAGGAAAATGGTTCGCGCTGGCAAGCTGGGCATAAAGACTGGCAAAGGCTTTTATGATTACAGCAAATAAATATTAGGGATTACATACCTTGGCTGCAGTTTTTTCTGGAACCTAGAAAGGCTTCGGGGATGGCAGCTAAGGTTTGTTAAGGCGCCTGGGCTGCATTTTGCAAGCGCCCCAGGAGCTGCCCAAAGGAAGGGTGCCATGGAAGGAAATGGCATTTCCCAAGGTGAAAAATAAAAGAAAGTTTGGAGGAAAAGTATCATGGATTTTTCTTTAGATAAGAAACATGAAATGGCGAGAACTCTGTTTAGGGAGTTTGCAGAAAATGAAGTAAAGCCCCTTGCCCAGGAAGTGGATGAAACAGAAAAATTCCCAAGGGGAACCGTAGAAAAGATGCAGAAAAATGGATTCATGGGAATCCCAATCCCAAAGGAGTACGGCGGACAGGGCTGCGATCCTTTGACCTATATTATGTGCGTAGAGGAACTGTCTAAGGTTTGCGGTACCACAGGCGTTATCGTGTCTGCACATACCTCTCTGTGCTGTGACCCAATTATGACTTACGGGACAGAGGAGCAGAAACAGAAATACTTAACTCCCCTTGCAAAGGGCGAGAAGTTAGGCGCGTTCGCATTGACGGAGCCAGGCGCAGGAACAGACGCACAGGGCTGCCAGACGAAGGCTGTATTAGACGGCGAGGAATGGGTATTGAATGGATCCAAGTGCTTCATCACCAACGGTAAGGAAGCCGACATCTATATCGTAATCGCTGTAACAGACGTTAAGGTAGACGCAAGGGGCAGGAAGAAAAAATCCTTCTCCGCATTTATTGTAGAAAAAGGCACGCCAGGATTTTCTTTCGGAACCAAAGAAAAGAAAATGGGTATCCGCGGATCCGCTACTTACGAATTGATTTTCGAAGACTGCAGGATTCCAAAGGAAAATATCTTAGGGCCTCAGGGCAAAGGCTTCCCAATCGCTATGCACACACTGGATGGCGGCCGTATCGGTATCGCTGCACAGGCATTGGGCATTGCTGAGGGCGCATTAGACCTGACGGTTGCTTATACCAAGGAAAGGAAGCAGTTTGGCCGTTCCATCGCAGCACAGCAGAACACACAGTTCCAGTTGGCTGATATGGCAGCTAAGATCGAGGCAGCACAGCTTCTGGTATACAAGGCAGCTATGGCAAAGGCTACCCAGAAGGTTTATTCTGTAGAGGCAGCTAAGGCAAAATTATTTGCAGCAGAGGTTGCTATGGAAGTGACGACCAAGTGCGTACAGCTGTTCGGTGGATATGGATATATTAGGGAGTACGATGTAGAGCGCATGATGCGTGATGCTAAGATCACAGAGATCTACGAAGGGACCTCCGAAGTTCAGCGTATGGTTATTTCCGGCGCATTATTAAAATAATCTATAGATTAAAGCAATTTATATTAAAGTATAAGGAGTGAAAAACCGTGAAAATTGTTGTATGTATAAAACAGGTGCCAGATACCAAGGGCGGCGTAAAATTTAATGCAGACGGTACTCTGGACAGGGGTGCGATGCTTACCATCATGAACCCGGATGATAAGGCTGGATTGGAAGCAGCCCTTAGATTAAAAGAACAGTATGGAGCGGAGGTTACTGTAGTTACCATGGGGCTTCCCAAGGCAGACGAGGTACTTCGCGAAGCTATGGCTATGGGCGCAGACAAGGGAATCCTTGTAACAGACAGAGTATTAGGCGGTGCTGACACATGGGCTACCTCCACAACGATCGCAGGCGCAATCCGGAACCTGGAATATGACCTGATTATTACAGGGCGTCAGGCAATTGACGGCGATACCGCACAGGTAGGCCCGCAGATTTCCGAACATCTGGATATCCCAGTTATTTCTTATGCACAGGATATCAAGATTGATGGGGATTATGTAGTGGTTCAGCGTCAGTATGAAGACAGATATCATGAGCTGAAAGCCAAAATGCCATGTCTGATTACCGCTCTTTCCGAATTAAATGAGCCGCGTTATATGACACCAGGCGGGATCTTCGATGCTTATGACAAAGAAGTGACTGTATGGGGCAGGCCAGACCTGAAGGATGTGGATGATTCCGACCTTGGATTAAAGGGATCTCCTACCAAGATTGCAAAAGCATCTGACAAAGTAAAGAAGGGCGCTGGTGAAAAGGTTACCCCAGATACAGCAGAAGACGCAGTTGCATATATTGTAGGCAAATTAAAAGAGAAGCACGTGATCTAGTCGAATACTTTGGAAGCCCAAAGGGCGCAAAATAAAGAGGATTGCGAATCCGTAAAAATAAGGAAAGTGGTGAAAATAATGGGTTTAGAAGCATATAAAGGAGTATATGTCTTTGCGCAGCAAGTAGACAATGTATTAAGCGGGATTGCTTTTGAATTACTTGGCAAGGCAAAAGACTTAGCGAAGGATTTAGATACAGACGTAACAGCCGTATTAATTGGTTCTGGCGTAAAGGATCTGGCAGACCAGTTGGCAGAATACGGCGCTGATAAAGTCATCGTTGTGGATGACCCAGAACTGAAAGAGTACCGTACAGAGCCATACACACATGCATTGGCATCTGTGATCAATGAGTATAAGCCGGAAATCATGCTGGTAGGCGCTACAGCGATTGGGCGTGACCTTGGCCCGCGTGTGTCTGCAAGGGTAAAGACAGGGCTTACCGCAGACTGTACCGTATTGGAAATCGGTGATTTCCCATTAAATCCAATCCCAGGCAAGGAAGACGAGCAGAAGCATAAGCAGCTTTTGATGACACGTCCTGCATTCGGGGGGAATACGATTGCCACCATTGCATGCCCGGATAACAGGCCCCAGATGGCTACAGTACGTCCTGGCGTTATGCAGAAGATTGAGCCGATTAAGGGCGCTAAGGCAAATGTAGTAGAGTACAATCCAGGGTTTACGCCAAATGACAAATATGTGGAGATTCTGAATATCATTAAGTCTGTAAAAGAGACAGAGGATATTATGGAAGCTAAGATCCTGGTATCTGGCGGGCGCGGCGTTGGAAGCGCAGAGAATTTCCAGATGCTGCAGGATCTGGCAGATGTGATTGGCGGAACTGTAAGCTGCTCCCGTGCGGTTGTAGAGAATGGATGGAAGCCAGTGGATCTGCAGGTAGGGCAGACAGGAAAGACCGTCCGCCCGAATGTGTACTTTGCAATTGGTATTTCTGGGGCTATCCAGCATGTGGCTGGTATGGAAGAAGCAGATATCATTATTGCGATCAATAAGGATGAAGATGCGCCTATCTTTGATGTAGCTGACTTTGGCGTTGTTGGGGATCTGAACAAGATTGTTCCAGCATTAACAGAGGCTTTGAAGGCTGCGTTGGCAGAGTAAGGGGATGGCGTTTATCTCCTGTTAGGAATAGAGAGCGGAAGTGCCTTTCTGGGATTTTGGGAAGGGGCTTCCGCTTTTTTGCGGGGAGAGGTTTGGGCTGTATTTTTACTTTGGAAAAGGAGAAAGGTTTATGGACAGAAGATGGCGGTGGCTTTGTGTGTTGATTATCGGGGGATTGATTTTGGGGTTAATGGGTGGATGTGCCTCTGGGGGCGGCGAAGTTCCAGAGGGAAAGGCAGCAGAAGTGGGGGTGGGAAATAATATATCTGGGATAGGGGAAGAGGATGCAAATATGGCAGGCGCAAAAGAAAAATTGGCCCAGAGGGGGGAAAATGGAATCGGGCAGAAGGAAGTGGCAGAAAGGGGAGAGGGAAAGGAGACTGGGGAAGGGGGAAAAGAGACTGAGGAAGGGGGAAAAGAGACTGGGGAAGGCTCGCAGAACGGTGTAGTGGGAGAAGACATAGAGGAGGAGAACGGGAACGCAGAGGAAGGATTACAGGAGAAAGAAGGGGCTATAAAGGAAATATTGGAATGTGCGGATCAGGGGTGGTTCCAGGGGTATCAGGTGGATGAAGATTTTTTGGGGTGGGTATTAGAGGAGTATGGGGAGAAGCCTGTGCGTAAGCTGCAGAAGGCGGCCAGGAAGAAACGGCAGGATGCGGAGGCTTGGTATAAGGCGACAGGGGAATCCATCCATGCCCTTTGGGGGATATATTGCCAGGACAGGGGGATTTTACAGGAAGGGGCGGAGAAAACTTATGTGAAGGAGTGCGCCAGCCAGGGGCGGGTTATTTTGGATTTTACGGGGGATATTAATTTGGCGGAAGGGGGATCGGTTACAAGCTTTTTGGACAGGCAGGAAGAAGGGGTTCAGGGGTGCTTTTCGGAGGCGCTGCTGGAGGAGATGCGGGGAGCGGATATTTTGGTAGTGAATAATGAATTTACTTATAGCGGCAGAGGGGAACCGCTTCCTGGGAAGGCTTTTACGTTTCGGGCGAAGCCAGAGAGGGTGGGAGTATTGGGGGAGCTGGGGGCAGATGTTGCGTCGCTGGCAAATAACCATGTGTATGACTTTGGGGAGGAAGCGCTTTTGGATACCTTTGCCACATTGGAGGGGGCACAGATCCCTTATGTGGGGGCGGGACGTAATCTGGAGGAAGCCATGAAACCAGTGTATTTTTTGGCGGGGGGAAGGAAAATCGCAATTGTGGCGGCAACGCAGATTGAAAGGTCTGCAAATTATACCAAGGAGGCTACAGAAAACAGCGCTGGGGTATTAAAGACTTTGGATCCAGGGAGGTTTGTGTCTGTCATTGAAAAGGCCAGGGGGCAAAGCGATTACGTGATTGTATTTGTCCATTGGGGGACGGAGCATACTAATTACTATGGGAAGGATCAGGAGGAATTGGGGAAGGCGTTTATTGATGCAGGCGCAGATGTGGTGATCGGGGGGCATACTCATTGCCTGCAGGGGTTTGGCTATTACAATGGGAAGCCGGTAATTTATAGCTTGGGGAATTTTTGGTTTAATGGGCAGGCCATTGACACAGGATTGTTCCAGGTGGTACTCCATACAAAGAGCAATGAGGCGGAATTTCGGTTTTTGCCCTGCATCCAGAAGGGGTGTGCAGTTTCTTTAGTGGAGGAGGCTGGGGAGAGGCAGAGGATTTTGGGCTTTATGCAGAATATTTCTGCGCCAGAGGTGTCGGTAAATGAGGAAGGGTGCGTGTCGTTACTATTTATGGCTCAGGAATGTGCTGAAATGCGCATTCCGTGAGAACATGATTCAGGAGTGAGGGGCGATTTTTGCGCAGCAAAACTTTAAATATCGCCCCGAATTGTTGCTATGAGCGGCTCCCAGGCCGTGAATAGTAACCGTGTCAGAATTGTAGCTGAATTGTAAAAATAAAACTACTGTATTTTTCCATAAGAGTGTGTTATAATTTTACCGAACAATGCAGCCATTGGCTGATTGTATGGTACCTAGCGGCGGCAGACGGCGGGACGTGGCAGATTTCCGGGCTTGCTGCCGGCAGGAATAAAAGCAGAGAGAAAAGAGGAGATTCCAATGAGCAAAAAACCTACTGTATTGATGATCTTAGATGGATTTGGGCTGAATGAGAAGCATGAGGCCAATGCCGTCTATGAAGCCAAAACACCGAATATTGACAGCCTGATGAAGGAGTATCCTTTTGTCCGCGGGAATGCCAGCGGGCTGGCTGTTGGCCTTCCGGATGGGCAGATGGGCAATTCGGAAGTGGGCCATTTGAATATGGGCGCAGGCAGGATTGTGTACCAGGAACTGACCAGGATCAGCAAGGAAATCGAAGATGGGGATTTCTATAAGAATGAAGCCCTTCTGGCAGGCATGAAGAATGTGAAGGAGAATGGCTCTGCACTGCATTTGTATGGATTGCTGTCGGATGGCGGCGTGCACAGCCACAATACCCATGTGTATGGGCTGCTGGAGATGGCCAGGAGAGAAGGCATTGAGAAGGTGTATGTACATTGCTTCCTGGATGGCCGTGATACAGCGCCTACTTCCGGCAAGGGTTATATGGAAGAGCTGGAAGGCAAAATGAAGGAGATTGGCGTAGGGGAGATCGCCTCTGTGTCCGGGCGTTACTATGCTATGGACCGTGACAACCGTTGGGACAGGGTGGAGCGCGCTTATAAAGCCCTGACCCAAGGGGAAGGGAACCAGGCGCCCAATGCCATAGAGGCAGTGGCCGCTTCCTATGCAGAGGATATTACAGATGAATTTGTGGTTCCTACGGTGGTGATGAAGGACGGGAAGCCCCTTGCCACGATTCAGGACAAGGATACGGTCATCTTCTTTAATTTCCGCCCAGACCGTGCAAGGGAGATCACCAGGACCTTCTGCATGGAGGAATTTGACGGGTTTGACAGGGGGCCAAGGAAGGATGTGGCCTATGTATGTTTTACAGAGTATGATGTTACAATTCCGAATAAATCCGTGGCATTCCATAAGGTAGAGCTGGAGAACACCTTTGGGGAGTTCCTTGCTGCAAATGGGAAGACCCAGGCTAGGATTGCCGAGACGGAGAAATATGCCCATGTTACCTTTTTCTTCAATGGGGGTGTGGAGGAGCCAAATGAAGGCGAGGACAGGATCCTCGTAAATTCCCCGAAGGTTGCCACCTATGACCTGAAGCCGGAAATGAGCGCTTATGAGGTGTGCGACAAGCTGGTGCAAGCCATCCAGTCCGGCAAATACGATGTAATCATCATTAACTTTGCAAACCCAGATATGGTAGGGCATACAGGTGTGGAGGAAGCGGCCATCAAGGCTGTGGAAGCAGTGGACGCTTGTGTGGGCAAGGCTGTGGCAGCATTGAAGGAGGCAGGCGGAGCCATGTTCCTGTGCGCTGACCATGGAAATGCAGAGCAGCTGATTGACTATGCCACTGGGGAGAGCTTTACAGCCCATACGACCAATCCGGTGCCCTTTATCCTGATCAATTATGATGATAATTACACCTTGCGTGAGGGTGGATGCCTGGCAGATATTGCGCCAACCCTGATTGAGATTATGGGGATGGAGCAGCCAGCGGAGATGACAGGGAAATCCCTGTTAGTGAAGAAATAAGAAACACGGCATCTATTTGCAAAAGCCCATGGCCTGTATCTTTGTGCAGGCTGTGGGCTTTTCATTAGCTGCTTTTGCGGGCGGCGCAGCAATCTGGAAGCCCTGTTGCCTGCTGTGGGGGATTTGATGGGCCTGGCGTCCCGGAAATGATCTTGTGGATAATCTCACAGATAGATGTGTCTGGCGCAATAAATTCACATCCATAATCATAACGGTCATGTTCTAAGTCAGAACTGCGGACCACATCCATCGTGACAAAAAAATCCTTGCCAGTGCCCAGGTTGAGAAGGGCATGGAAGCGGTATCCGATGGGCAGGATATATTTTGAGATAAATCCGATACCATATTCGGAAATGTTGGTCAATTCCATGGCGTCTTCCACATGATGGATTTCCAGAGGGGTTGGGTTGTAGGGATCGCATACTTGGAGGGTAATTTGCAAAGCCTGCAAAGGGATTCGCTGACATCTTCTTTTTTCCAGCATAAACTGCTTCTCCTTTCGTATAACGGTTTGCAGAGGGTTATAGAAATTGAAATTAACTTAAGTTTATCATGTGGTGGGAAAAAAGGCAAGGTGAGTTTTCAGAAAATTAGGATAAACTTATAAAATGCCAGAATGTATTGACTTAAGAAATATGCTTGCATTATAATACCTGTGATGCGAAAATAACATGAGAAGAAAAGGAGGAAAATGGACATGCAGGAATTTAAGCCAGTAAAAGAGGGGAAAGTGCGTGAGGTATATGACAATGGGGATAATCTGATTATTGTGGCAACAGACAGGATTTCTGCTTTTGACGTGATACTGAAGAATAAGATTACCCAGAAGGGCGCGATTTTAACACAGATGTCTAAGTTTTGGTTTGATTTCACCAAGGATATTGTGCCAAACCATATGATTTCCACTGAGGCAGCGGATATGCCGGAGTTTTTTGGCAGTGAGGGATTTGTGGGCAACAGCATGAAGTGCCAAAAGCTGGACATGCTCCCCATTGAGTGCATTGTCCGCGGCTATATTACGGGGAGCGGTTGGGAGAGCTACCAAAAGGACGGCACAGTCTGCGGGATACAGCTCCCAGAGGGGCTGCAGGAATCCCAGCAGCTGCCAGAGCCGATTTACACGCCTACCACAAAGGCAGATCTGGGGCTTCATGATGAGCATATTACCTTTGCGGACAGCGTGGAGATTTTAGAGAAGCTCCATCCAGGCAAAGGGGCAGAGTATGCAGAGAAGATCAAGGGCTATACCATTGGCCTTTACAAAAAGTGTGCGGAATATGCCTGGGAGAAAGGCATTATCATTGCGGACACCAAGTTTGAGTTCGGATTGGATGAGGAAGGGAATATTGTGCTGGGCGATGAGATGCTGACCCCGGACAGCTCCCGGTTCTGGCCGAGGGAAGGGTATGCGCCAGGAAAGTCACAGCCTTCCTTTGACAAGCAGTTTGTGCGGGATTGGCTGAAGCAGAATCCGGACAGCGGCTATGAGCTTCCAGAGGAAGTGGTGGCAAGGACTGTGGACAAATACAAAGAGGCTTACGAGCTTTTAACCGGAGAGAAATTTGCATAAACGGCAGCGTGGCTTATCATGGCTATGGGAAAGGCGTGTATGCGGTAGGGGTGCCGATAACCCTTAAGAAAGGAAGTTTGGCTAAAGAGATGATGGACAAGAACAGCAGGATCGAAAGGCATACAGAATTAGACAAGCTCCATGAAGAATGCGGAGTGTTTGGCATTTATGATTTTGATGGAAATGACGTGGCGTCAACCATTTACTATGGCTTGTTTGCCCTGCAGCACAGAGGCCAGGAGAGCTGTGGGATTGCTGTCAGTGAGACAAATGGGCCGAAGGGGAAGGTGGCTTCCCAAAAGGGAATGGGGTTGGTGCATGAGGTATTTACCCAGGAGTCCCTGGAATCCATGAAAGGGGATATTGGCGTGGGCCATGTGCGGTATTCCACGGCAGGGGCGTCTACCCGTGAGAATGCCCAGCCCCTTGTGCTGAACTATGTGAAGGGGACATTGGCATTGGCCCATAATGGAAATTTGCTCAATGCCCAGGAACTGCGCCATGATTTGGAGTATACAGGGGCAATTTTTCAGACAACCATTGATTCAGAAGTGATCGCTTACCATATTGCAAGGGAGCGGATTAAGTGCCATACAGTAGAGGAGGCGGTGCGAAAGGCGGCAGAAAAGGCCAGAGGGGCATATTCCCTGGTGGTTATGAGCCCGCGGAAGCTGATTGGGGCAAGGGATCCCTTTGGGTTTAAGCCTTTGTGTATTGGGAAGCGGGACAATGCTTATATTTTGGCTTCAGAAACCTGCGCATTGGATACCATTGGTGCAGAGTTTGTAAGGGATGTGCTGCCAGGGGAAGTGGTGGCCATTACCAAAGAGGGGATCAAATCGGATACCAGCCTGTGCCTTCCGAAGGAACGGGAAGGCAGATGCGTGTTTGAGCATATTTATTTTGCAAGGCCAGACAGTCATTTAGATGGGGTAAGCGTTTATGGCTCCAGAGTAAAAGCGGGGCGGTTTTTGGCCATGGATTCCCCAGTGGAGGCAGACCTGGTAGTCGGGGTGCCGGAGTCGGGGAACGCGGCGGCATTGGGGTATTCAATGGAATCAGGCATTCCTTATGGGGCGGCATTTGTGAAGAATGCTTATGTAGGGAGGACATTTATTAAGCCGAAGCAGAGCAACCGGGAGTCCAGCGTGAAGGTAAAGCTGAATGTGCTGAAAGAGGCAGTGCAGGGGAAACGGGTGATTATGATTGACGATTCGATTGTGCGGGGGACAACCTCAGACCGGATTGTGAGGATGCTGCGGGAGGCTGGGGCTAGTGAAGTGCATGTGCGGATTTCTTCGCCGCCGTTTTTGTGGCCCTGCTATTTCGGGACGGATATACCAAAGAGGGAGCAGCTGATCGCTTATAACCGGACGCTGGAGGAAATCAGGGAGGCCATAGGGGCGGATTCCTTGGGGTATTTGGGGATTGAGAGGCTGGAAGCGTTGGCAGAGAGCCTGCCTATCTGTAAAGGGTGCTTCACTGGGAAATATCCGATGGAGCCGCCAATAGGGGATATACGGGGGGAATACGAGGCGTAAGGCGTAACTGTATGGCATGCAGCGCTGTACTGGGAAGGTATGGGATAGCTGCGGATAATTATAAGTAAGGAGAAAAACAGATGGGAACAGATCGGTATAACAGCCCGTTGTCAGAGCGGTATGCGAGCAAAGAGATGCAGTACATTTTTTCGCCGGATATGAAGTTTTCTACCTGGAGGAAATTGTGGATTGCGCTGGCGGAAACAGAGATGGAACTAGGGCTGAGTGAGAATGGCAAGCCTGTGATCACGCAGGAGCAGATTGATGAGATGAGGGCGCATACAGAGGATATTAATTATGAGGTGGCCAAGGAGCGGGAGAAACAGGTGCGCCATGATGTGATGAGCCATGTATATGCTTATGGGCAGCAGTGCCCAAAAGCGGCAGGGATCATACATTTGGGAGCCACTTCCTGCTATGTGGGGGATAACACGGATATTATTGTGATGCATGAGGCTTTGAAGCTGGTGCAGAAAAAGCTGGTGAATGTGATTGGCGAGCTGGCAAAGTTTGCGGATCAATATAAGGAACTGCCAACACTGGCGTTTACGCATTTCCAGCCGGCGCAGCCGACTACGGTTGGAAAGAGGGCGGCTCTTTGGCTGCAGGAGTTTCTAATGGATTTGGAGGATTTGGAGTATGTGAAGGGGAGCCTGAAGCTGCTGGGGTCTAAGGGGACGACAGGGACACAGGCAAGCTTCCAGGAGCTATTTGCAGGGGATCAGGAAACTATTGACAAGATTGACCCGATGATTGCGCAGAAGATGGGGTTTGAGGAGTGCTATGCCGTATCAGGGCAGACTTATTCCAGAAAAGTGGATACCAGGGTGCTGAATGTCCTGGCTGGGATTGCGGCAAGCGCCCATAAGATGTCCAACGATATCCGGCTGCTGCAGCATTTAAAGGAAGTGGAAGAGCCTTTTGAGAAGAATCAGATTGGCTCGTCCGCTATGGCTTATAAGAGGAATCCAATGCGGAGCGAACGGATTGCGTCTTTGGCTCGGTATGTGATGGTGGATGCGCTGAATCCGGCAATCACTTCTGCCACACAGTGGTTTGAGAGGACTTTAGATGACTCGGCCAATAAGAGGCTGTCAATTCCAGAAGGGTTCCTGGCGGTGGATGGGATTTTGGATCTGTGCCTAAATGTCGTGGATGGGCTTGTGGTGTATGAGAAGGTGATCCATAAGCATTTGATGGCAGAGCTGCCTTTTATGGCAACAGAAAACATTATGATGGATGCGGTGAAAAATGGGGGGAACCGCCAGGAGATGCATGAGAAGATCCGGCAGCTCTCTATGGAAGCGGGCAAGAATGTCAAGGTGGAAGGGAAGGATAATAACCTGTTGGAATTGATTGCGGAAGATCCGTCGTTTAATCTGACCCTGGAAGAATTGGAACAGTCTATGGATCCTTCAAAATATGTGGGGCGTGCGCCGCTTCAGGTAGAGAAGTTCCTGGAAAAATCTGTGAACCCAGTGTTGGATGCACATAAGGAAATGCTGGGGATGACGGCAGAGATTCATGTGTAATGCAAAGGGATGGGAGCACAAAAGAGGGTTTTTGATGAGAACGGAAGATAGGAGGCGTGATCACCGTGGAGAAGTTAAAAAGAAGGGTGTATATGGCCTTGGTAACTGTTGTAATTGCGGAAATAATGGATTTTATTATTGAAGTAGTATTTCAGATCAGGCTGGAGGTATGGCTCGTTTTTGCGTTGCTGATACCAGGATACCTGCTGGCAAAGCTAAGCTGGGAGTCGCTGCCGCCTATATGGGATGGGGTGGTTGGAAGCCTGTCAGGCGGCGGCAGTGGATTTAGCGGGGCTGAGGAGTTTGGCCTGAAACAGGTTCTTTTTCTGATAGCAGTGTGCGGATTTCTTTTTTATAATATTACAGATGGCTTTTTGGCATTTGCGAACTGGTATATGAACCGCAACAGCCCAGAAGGAATCAGAACGAATTATGACGGATTGTCAATGCATGGCGTGATTTTTATGACGGCGGTTTCCATTGCCTTGACGCTGTTTTTGTGGAACCGTCTCCATAGAAGCGCTTTTTTCCAGACATGCGCTGCGGCCATATCGCTGGTATTGGCGGTAGGGGCGGCTGTCTGGTTATGCGGCGTAAGCCAGATAGGGATGCCCTCTTCAGAATTGATGGATCAGGTTTTGGAAGATGCCCTGGTTGGCAAGATCATGCCAATCTCTTTTCCGGATACGGGGGTTCTCCGCTGGGCAGTGCCATCCATTGTGCTGTCATATTATGGATGGAACAGCAGCCTTGGCGGGGTGGCAAAGCGGGGCAGGAGGATAGCCTTCGTCTGTGCGCTCCTATCTGCGACAGCAGTTTGTACAGGGCTGCGCATGGTTGTATGGAAGGTATTCCATTAGCCGATAAAATTTATACATAAGCGACAGGCGGCTGCCGTATGCAGAAAGGGATTCCATGCATGCGGCAGCTTTTGCAGTTCAGTTTAGCTTTCTCTACTTTTTTTAAGAATGTGGAATATCTCTCCCCGTTTTTTTCAAGTATAATATGGATAACAAAAAAGCGTGATTGAAATACGGTGACCCTGGCTGGAGGATAAGAATTGACGGATTCTTCCCTTTGTGGCAAGATAGAAGAAGGCAGCCGCTGGGGTGTGCCTGTAAACGATTCCCTGGGGCGATGCAGAGCCAGCAGTTGGGAGGGCCGCCTGAATGGCTGCAAAAATATAGCTTGGAGGAGCGTGGCAGTATTCCATGAAAAGAAAACGAAAAAGCCTGGGCGTACAGCTGATTCTGTCTTTCCTGGCAACATCCATTATTCCCATTATCGTTCTGAACTTGTTCTCATATTATAATATATCGGATATTGTGATTGACAACCACAAAGAGCTGATGGAGTACAACCTAGGCCGCACAAAGACAGCCTTGGAAATCAGCATAGGATCCTATGAGGATGTCCTGTACCAAATTTATTCCAATGATGAAATCATCCATTTAATTAACCGCATCAACCAGGAAGAGGAGCTGGTAATCAGCAAGAACCAGCTGAGGCGTACCCTGCGGGGCTATTTTTATGTGAAGGACTATATCAAAGACATTGCCATTATCACAGAAAATAATACCCTGGTATTCTATGATTCTATCACTGGCTCCACTACCCGCAATTCCTGGATATCAGATTACGGAGTCAGCCAGGAGGCGTTGTATGATTCCTATATCGGCCGCAAAGGCACTTATTTTATGCCCACGAAAAAAGCGCCCAATGTGCAGAATGGGAGCCATTACCTTTTCCATATGGTGCATCAGGTGGTGGATTTCAATAAGCAGAACCGGCAAATCGGCATTGTCATCCTGACCATTGATGAGAAGATGTTAGAGGATATCTGCACAGGGGGGCAGGAAGATCTGGCGGCATATAATTTTATAGCGGACAAGGCAGGGAATCTAGTATCTTATCAGGAAAAAAGCCTTCTGGGGAGCGCAGTCCCCATGGTGGAGGCGGGAAAGCTGCAGGCATACAAGGCCTTTGCCAAGGAACAGGGGATTTTCCCAAGGGACGGCATATTTGTGGATGCCATAGAGGTGGAGAAGTTGGGATGGGAAATCATAAATGTGTCCAGCCAGGAGGAAACCCTAGGGAAAATAGCCCGGCAGCAGCGGTTCACCCTCCTGTTGCTGTTGGGCTCTCTTGCTGTTTTGGCTGTTATTATCCTCTATTTAATCCATCGTCTGACAAAATCAGTCAAATCGGTGGTGAATATCATGCAGTCTGCCAGGGAGGGGCGGATTTTGGACAGGGTGCCAATCAGCCCCCAAATGCCCAGCGAGGTAGAGGTGATTGCCAGGCAGTATAATTACACCATGGACTGCCTGGTGGAGTCCGCAGAGAAGGAAAAGGAGCTGAACCGCCAGCGGAAGGATGCGGAAATCATGGCCTTAGAGGCTCAGATAAATCCTCATTTCCTGTATAATACCCTGGACACCATCAACTGGATTGCCATTGGCAAGAAGGAATTTGACATCAGCCGAGCCATCACTGCGTTGGCCAGGATTCTGCGGTATGGGATAGACGGCAGCAACGGGATTGTGACCATACGGGAAGAATACGAGTGGCTGCAGCAGTACCTGCTTCTGCAGCAGAACCGCCTGAAGGACCAGCTGGAAAGCAACATCAGTATCCCGCCGGAGGCGATGGGCGTAAAGGTGCATAAGCTGCTGTTCCAGCCTTTTATAGAGAACAGCTTTGTCCATGGCTTCGAGGGCGTAAAGAGGAAGCCTGTACTGAATATCTGCATGGAGCTTATAGGACATTCCTTAAAAGTCCAGATTGAGGACAATGGGAAGGGCATGCCAGGGCATATTGTGGAGGCCATCAACCAGGAGCAATACTTGGACGCCCAGGATAAGAACCAGATTGGGATGCGGAATGCCCTTTACCGCATCCAGCTGTATTATGAAGGGCGGGCGAAAATCTGTGTAGAAAGCCAGGAAGGCGTATATACTAGGATTACTATGGTGCTTCCGGTGGACAAGGCTTGTTAGGGCTGGGATGGAACCAGGAACCTATGTCAGGCATGCCAGGGCAATGCGGATGGCACCAGGGGATTTAGAGAATAGAAGGGATGGTATATGAGAGTCGTAGTGGTGGAAGATGAAATCAGAATCCGTGAGGGTATCCAGGGTTTATTGGAGATGATGGGGCATGAGTTTGCTGGCGCTGCAGAAAATGGGAAGGAAGGCCTGGAATTAATCCAAAGGCTGTGCCCAGATCTAGTAATTGCAGATATCCGTATGCCAGAAATGGATGGCTTAGAAATGTTACGGAATATGAGGCAGAAGGGCATCCGGATAAAGGTGATTATATTAAGTGCTTACTCCGAATTTTCCTATGCCAAACAAGCTATGAAATTAGGCGTGACAGAATATCTGTTAAAGCCTATTTCTGTGGATGAATTTTCCAAGGCCATACATGCCATAGAAGCGCAGCACAAGAAGGAACAGGCAGCCCAGCCGGAGACATTGGGTACCTTAGAACAAGTGGCTGCCGCCATCCTGTATGGGCAGCTTATGCCAGACCTTTCGGTAGAGGAATACCTGTCCGGCAGGTATGGAATCCTTCCTGGGCAGAAAATCGTGGAAATATGCGTCTATCTGGGCAATGAATATAGGGAAAAAATACAGCAGGCAGAGCGGGAATGGGGGCAAATGCTAAAGGGCAGGAAGGACTTGGGATACTGCCTTATCCGGGCAGATTATGAGCAGTCGCTGCTGGTGATGGTTTATCGGTTTGGGAGCCTGCAGGAGTTAGAACGCAGCATCCAATATTGGATGCTGGCAAAGAGTTCCAGCGCAGGCAGGCTGGGGAGCGTTGGCTGTATTGAGGCCGAGGGCATTTGTGCCATAAAGAGGGGATTTGAGACCTTATATAGCTATATGGATTGGAATCTGACCCTGGGGCAGGACGTCCTTATCGCATACCCTAAGGTACAGAAGGTGCAGACAGCCGTATGCGTCTACCCGATTGAGCTGGAGAACCGCATGAAGGCAGAGCTGTGCCTGGGGGATATGGAGCGTGTGCAAAAAGCGGCAGGGGAATTCCATGGATATTTTACAGATGGGAAAATCTATGCGCCAAAGGATGTCAAGGAATGCTATATCCGCTTTATCTGGGCAATCATCCATATCACAAATGAAATTGACATGCTGGATTATGCCAGCTTAAGCCAGCAGAAGCTCCTGGACCAGGTTATGGGGGCAAAGCTTTTCAGGGAGCTGGAAGAGGCTTTGGGCGAGCTGCTGGGGAAGGTGCGGCTGCGGGCAGATACAGAAGAAGAAGTGGCGCACCTGACCGTAAGGCGCACAAAGAGCATGATCCATGAATTTTACCAGTCTGGCATTACCTTAGATGAAATTGCCCTGAAATTAAACGTTACGCCAGAGTACCTCAGCATGCAGTTCCACAAGGAGGTAGGGGAGACCTATACCAGTTATCTGAAAAACTACAGGGTAAATAAAGCCAAGGAACTCCTGATTGGCACCCAGATGAAGCAGTATGAGATTGCCCTGGAGGTAGGCTATACGGACAGCAAGTATTTCAGCAAGGTATTCCGGGAGTGCACAGGCTATTCGCCTACGGACTATCGGAAAATGTATAAGTAGGATGTTCTCACGGAATGCGCAGTTTGGCGTATTCAATCCAATGTTACTCTTTACGGCCTGGAGGCCGCTCATAGCTGGATTGGCCATGAATATTAACAATCCAACCATACACAAAATATAAGAACCTACAATTACAGTTTAGGAACGCCTACCTTTTATATAAATGCCCCATTTCCTAGAGCCCTTTTTTCCGCTAAAATAAAAGCATCAGAGAAAGGAAACCATTACAAAGAAATCTAGGATAAGGAGGAATTATTATGAAACTGAAAAAGGTAGGGGCGTTTTTATTAGCGGCAATGGTAAGCGTAGGCCTGCTGGCAGGCTGCGGCGGGAATGGGGGCTCTAACCAGGGGGCGGATCCAGGTACGGAAAGCACGGATGCAGCAAGCGGCGCCGATGATGCAGCTGGCGGCAGCACAGCAGGGAATGAAGATGAGGGGGATGCCGCAAATGACGGCGCACCCGATGAAACGGCATCTAATGACGCTGCCGGAGGGGATGGGGCAGGCGATGTAACCATCTGGTATTATTGGGAGACGGAAGGCCATCAGAAGGCTTTGGATAAGGTTATCAGCGATTTCAATGCATCACAGGATGCCGTCCAGGTAAGTGCAAAGTATGTTCCCTTTGCGGATTTTAAGAAGCAGCTTTCCATCGGGGCTTCGGCGGACGAGCTGCCGGACATTGCAATTCTGGATTCCCCGGATCATGCCTCCTATGCCACCATGGGCATTTTCGCAGATTTGGGCGGGAAGTTTGACGTATCCAATTATTTTGAAGGCGCAGTGGATTCTTGTACGATTGACGGGACACTGTACGGCGTGCCCTTTGGCGTGAACTGTTTGGGGCTTTACTATAATGAGGATCTGCTGCAGGCGTCGGGCTGCCAGGTACCCACGACCTGGGATGAGTTAAAGGAAACTGCCAAGAAGCTGACCAAGGACAATGTGACCGGACTTGCCTTCTGCAGCCTCCAGAATGAGGAGGGAACCTTTAACTTTATGCCTTGGGTGTGGTCTACAGGGGCAGGCTCTTATGAAATCAATTCCGAAGGCGGCGTAAAAGCTCTTACATTGGCAAAGGATTTGGTGGATTCTGGCGCTATGAGCAAGGAGTGCATCAACTGGACCCAGGGAGACGTGATGAACCAGTTTATCTCTGGCAATGTGGCAATGATGGCGAATGGGCCCTGGCAGATCCCGACTATCAAGGAAGAGGCGCCTGAGCTGAAATGGAATGTGGCGCTGATCCCGAAGGACAGTGACTATGCTTCTGTCCTGGGCGGGGAGAATTATGCAGTTATCGCAGGCGGGAATGAAGAAGGCGCACTGAGCTTCCTGCAGTATGCTACAGAAGAATCCCAGGTGAAGTATTTAATGGAATCCTTTGGTTATATTTCTGCAGACAAAACCATTGCAGAAGGGCAGTTTTCCGGTGATGCAGTGATGGAGAAATTTACAGAGCAGTTGGGCTATGCCAAGGCCAGGGGGCCGCTGGCAGAGTGGCCGGAGGTTTCTGACGCCATTTCCCTTGCGTTTAACCAGGTCATGACAGGGGAGAAGGAGCCGCAGGAAGCGGCAGATACGGCGCAGCAGGCCATTGATGGGATTGTCGGGCAGTAGGCAGAAAATTTATGGCATATATAGCTTAGGCTGCAATGGATGTTAGGAAGGACAGAAAAATAGGGTAGGGAGCCTGCCGCATAAGGATAACAGAAGAACAGTGGGTAAGGATATGTGCTTCTTTCCTATGCGGCAGGATTTTTCTGTAACGGGAAAGGCCTTTACGGCAAGTGCCTATGCGGGGAGGCGCGGCACAAAATCCCGTAACATGGGGGGGCGTTTCTATAAAAATTTTAGGAGGAACTTGGATGGAGCAAAGGAAAAAGAAGGGCTTTTTTAAATATGGCAATGTGGGGATCCTGTTTGTGCTCCCGGCATTTCTCTATATGCTGGTGTTCGTGGGATACCCCATTGTGAAAAATATTGTGCTGAGCCTGCAGGATGTGACGGTAAGGACGCTGACATCGCCGGATAAGCCCTTTGTAGGTTTTAAAAATTACATAGATATTTTCCGGGATCCAGTGTTTGTGAAGTCATTGGTGAATACGCTGCTGTTTACTGTGTGCTGCCTTGTGGTTCAGTTTATCATTGGGTTTTTGCTGGCGCTGTTCTTTAACCAGCATTTTAAGATTTCCAAACCGGTGCGGGGGCTGATGCTGATTCCCTGGATGATTCCCATTACGGTAACGGCGCTGATGTTTAAATTTATTTTTGGGACAGACGTGGGGATTTTGAACCATGCCTTGCAAAGCCTTGGGGTGATTTCCCAGAATATTGACTGGCTGACTTCGGCAGACACGGCATTGGCGGCGATTATATCCGCCAATGTATGGATTGGGATACCCTTTAATATGATATTGATTTCCACAGGGCTGACGACGATACCGAAGGAATTGTATGAGAGCGCCTCTATTGACGGTGCGGGGAAAGTGCAGGCATTTTTTAAGATTACGCTGCCGCTGCTGCGGCCGACGATTGAATCAGTGCTGATTTTAGGGTTTATCTATACCTTTAAGGTATTTGACTTAGTATATGTGATGACAGGGGGCGGGCCTGTAAATTCCACCCATATGCTGTCTACATATTCCTATAAGCTTTCCTTTGAGATGTTTAAGTACAGTAAGGGAGCCGCAGTTGCAAATGTGCTGCTTGTAATCTTGTTGGTGGTTGGCGTATTTTATCTGAGGGCGACGAAGGAGGAAGAAGACAATGGATGAGGAAAAGAAAATACAAGGGAAAAAAAATGCGGCGCTCTGTGTGGCTGCAGTTGCCATTTTGTGCGTGATATTGTTCCCGGTTTTTTGGATTGTGGTGACCTCCTTGAAAACAGAGCAGGAAATCTTTCGGGTGCCGCCTACGATTTTGCCTGAAACGTTAAATGTGAAGTCCTATGCGGCACAGGTGGAAAATGGGGATTTTAATATGTTCCGGTCCTTTGGGAACAGCTTCCTGATTTCCATTGGGGCAATGGTGATTTCGGTGCTTTTGGCAGTCCCGGCTTCTTATGGGATTGCGAAATACCGGTTTAAGGGGCGCAAGGTGATGCTGCTGGGGTTTCTGGTGACCCAGATGATGCCAGTGGCGGTGCTTTTGACGCCGATGTTTATCTTGTTTAAGGGGATGCATGTGTATAATACGGCGGCTGCGGCGATTATTGCAGATGCGACGATTGGGATACCGTTTTCCATTTTGATATTGAAGAATTATTTTGCTTCCATACCGAAGGAGCTGGAAGAGGCGGCTTATATTGATGGGTGCAACCGCTTCTCGGCGTTTATACGGGTGCTGATTCCCATTGCAAAGCCAGGGGTAATGGTGTGCGCAATTTTTTCTTTCCTGTATGCCTGGGGGGATCTGGCTTATGGGATGACGTTTATCTTGGATCAGCAGAAGAGGCCGATTACGGCGGGGATATTTAATTTTATGGGGCAGTATGGGACGAAGTGGAGTTACTTGACGGCTTTTGCGGTGGTAACGATTATTCCGGTGGCTTTGATATTTATATTTATGCAGAAGTATATTATCAGCGGAATGACCAGCGGGGCTGTGAAGGGGTAGCGCAGCGCCGGCAAGGGGAACTGCCAGACAGCGGCTTTCTGCAAGTGGGCAGCGCAGCGCCGGCAAGGGGAACTGCCAGACAGCGGCTTTCTGCAAGTGGGCAGCGCAGCGCCGGCAAGGGGAACTGCCAGGCAGCGGCTTTCTGCAAAGGAGGGATGCCCTGGCGGATTGGCCGTTAAGCCTGGCTATAGCGTTTGGGGGCGTGCCCGCGCCAGTCTTGGGAATGGAAAGAGGAAGGAGGCAATAGGATGCTGAAAATAGATGGAGATAGGATTGTGTATCATTATGATGCAGAGGAAATGTGGGTGGAGCCATGGGGGGAGAATGCGGTGCGCATCCGGGCCACGAAGCAGGCGGTGATGCCAGAGGAGGATTGGGCGCTGCTTCCGCTGAAAAAAACAGGAGGCATTTCGGAAAACCAAGGTAGGACAAAAAAAGCACATGTAGGGATAGGCGGTGCGGAGTTAAAAAATGGCAAAGTGAGGGTGCATGTTGCAAATGGGGGGAAAATTACAATTTACAACCAGGAGGGAAAGCTGCTGCTGGAGGAGTATTGGAGGAACCGACGGGATGTGACGGATCCGAAGTGCGGAGCCATTGAAGTGGAAGGCAGGGAGTTCCGTCCGAATATCGGCGGGGATTACCATCTGGCCATGCGTCTGGAGTCCTTGGACAGGGAGGAGAAAATATATGGGATGGGGCAGTACCAGCAGCCTTATCTGAACCTGAAGGGGATGGATCTGGAGATGGCGCATCGTAATTCCCAGGCCAGCGTGCCTTTTGCGGTTTCTTCCCGGGGGTATGGCCTGCTGTGGAATAACCCAGGCGTAGGGAGGGCGGTGCTGGGGCATAATATCATGAGTTTTGAAGCCTATGGGACGAAAGCGCTGGATTATTGGTTCGTGGCGGGGGATACGCCTGCTGAGATTGAGGAGGCTTATGCAAAGGCAACGGGGACAGCGCCGATGATGCCAGAGTATGGGCTGGGGTTTTGGCAATGTAAGCTGCGTTACCAGACACAGGAGGAGCTTCTGGAGGTTGCCAGGGAGTATAAGAGGCGGAGCCTGCCGATTGATTTGATTGTGATTGATTTTTTCCATTGGCCGAAGCAGGGGGAATGGAAGTTTGATCCAGTTTATTGGCCAGATCCGAACGGCATGGTGAAAGAACTGAAGGAAATGGGGATAGAACTGATGGTGTCCATATGGCCAACGGTTGACCGGGAGAGTGAGAATTATAAGGAAATGCTGGAAAAGGGGTATCTGATACGCACAGAGCGCGGGTTCCGGGTGGGGTTGGATTTTGAAGGCGCTACCATCCATTATGATGCCACAAATCCAGGCGCAAGACAGTATTTGTGGGAGAAGGCAAAAAAGAATTACTATGAAAAGGGGATTAAGGTGTTCTGGCTGGATGAGGCTGAACCGGAATACACGGCCTATGATTTTGACAATTACCGCTATTACCGGGGGACGGATTTAGAAGTTGGGAATATATACCCAGTGGAATATGCCCGTACTTTTTATGAAGGGATGGAGCGGGAAGGGCAGGAGAATATCGTAAACCTGCTGCGGTGCGCGTGGGCAGGAAGCCAGAGATATGGCGCATTGGTATGGTCGGGGGATATTGCCTCCAGCTTTGGGAGCATGAGAAGCCAGCTGGCAGCAGGGCTGAATATGGGCCTGGCAGGGATTCCCTGGTGGACGACGGATATTGGCGGGTTCCATGGCGGGGATCCCAATGACCCACAGTTCCGGGAACTGTTTGTCCGGTGGTTCCAATGGGGGGCGTTCTGCCCAGTGATGCGGCTCCATGGCGACCGGGAGCCCAGGCAGCCCCAGGTGGGGACGACAGGCGGGGCGTCCTGCCGTTCCGGGGCGGCCAACGAGGTATGGAGCTATGGGGAAGAGGTTTACCATATCTGTGAAAAGTATATGCGGATGCGGGAACAGATGCGGGGATATACCAGGAGGCTGATGCAGGAAGCCCATGAGAAAGGGAGCCCAGTGATGCGGGCAATGTTTTATGAGTTCCCAGAAGATCCCATGTGCTGGGAGATAGAGGATGCATATATGTACGGGGATAGGCTGTTGGCTGCACCGGTTTTAGAGGCAGGTGCAAAAATGCGCCAAGTTTACCTTCCAAAAGGGTGCTGCTGGAAAGAATGTGAGGGCGGTAAGGAATATGAAGGGGGGCAGATGGTGGAAGCGGATGCCCCATTGGAGCGGATGCCGCTGTTTCTGCGGCTGTGCCGTTGACGGGATGCATGCCCATTTTAGTTTAGGATTGCCTACCTTTGTTTAGGATTCTAGGGTATTCATGCGAAGGTGGGTAAGGTATAATAGATATATTGATAACTATAACAATTGGTTTCTGTTACTGATGGTTATAGAGGCTGGAACTTTAGCTGAGGCATTTGGAGAAAGGAGAAAAAAATGGGAAAATGGAAACAGGTTTTGCGCAAGGCGGCTGTATCGGTATTAGCAGCGGCGGTTTTTGCGGGGAGCGCATTTACAACGGGAATCGGAAGCATACAGGTGGATGCAGCAGCGGCTCCGAAAGCCACATTGACCGTGGATGTAAGCCCACAGGTGAACACAGGGGAGATTATCCATGGGGCAGCGGGCTTCCTCTACGGGGTCAGCAGTGAAAATGTGCCCACTACAAATACGATTGTCCCCTTGAAATCAAAGATTTTGGTAACCAAGGGCGCTGTAGGCACGGAGCACCCCTATGGGGATGCCCTGGACGTGGCCAAGACGTTTTTGGAGAGCGGCGGGCAGCAGGTTCAGATGTATAACAGCAATTACTACGGTGTGTTTGGGGTGACGGCGACCATAGAGCGTTATTGCGATGATCTGCAGAAATATATCGCCCCTGCCGTAGTGGCATGGAAAGAAGCCTGGAAAGCGGAGCACGGCACCCCAGAGCAGCCAAAGGACAAGATTGGCGGCCAGGTGGATATTGACCAGGCCATAGTCTATGTGCCGATTAATGAGACGACCCCTTATGGGGATGATGCCAACATTAATCATGCATGGCAGAGTTACCGGGACGCGATCAAGTCCGTGGATGTGAATGCGGCGTTGGCAGGGCCGAATGATTGGGGTTATATATCAGAAGGGCGTTACAGGAGTTTTTTCCAGTTTTGTGCCGACAATGGCTGCATGCCGGATGTCATCACCTGGCATGAGCTGCAGACCAACTGCCTGCGGGATATTTCTGTGCATATGGATAATTTCCGCAATATCTGGAACAGCCAGATTGATTGGACTGCTTACAATGCAGAGCATAATACAGCCGGGGTTCCCCCAATTCCCCAAATCTGCATCAATGAATATGCGGAAATGGAATATTGCGGCGTGCCAGGGCGTTTGGTCAACTGGATTGCCCGGCTGGAGGATGAGAAAATCACAGGCTGCCTGCCTTTCTGGCATCAGGCCAATAACCTGAACGATTTGGCCGCAGGGGCGAACGAGGGCAACGGCGCATGGTGGCTGTATAAGTGGTATGGCGATATGTCAGGGACGACCCAGCCTGTATCCACCAGTACCAGCTATGAGAAACTGTATGGCGTTTCCACTATGGATGAATCTAAGAAAATATCTACAACGCTTTTGGGAGGCTTCACCGGCGACATTACCGTAAGGCTGGAGCATGTGGCGGACACAGAGACCTTCAAGGATGCCTCTGTGGTGCATGCCACCGTGCAGGAAACCATGTTTACTGGATTCCATGGCGCGGCAAATGGCACGCCTACTATTTTGGAGGGGGCTTACCCGGTAAGCGAGGACGGCAGCGTGACAGTGACCATACCGAATGCTTTGTTCGAAAATGCGTATAATGTCACTCTGACCCAGGCAAGCGGGGATGAGATTGTGAATATCCCCCTGTCAAGCGACAGCGGGACTGTCTATGAGGCAGAAAAAGCAGCATTGTCCGGAGGGGCGTCCGCCACGCCAGCCGGCACGAGCCCAAGCTATTACATGTCCAACGACGGCAGCGGGAACCGGGCGGTAGATATGCCGGACGGCGCAGTGATGTCCTATACGGTTGAGGTTCCGGCAGATGGGAAATACAAGCTGGATTTTGCCTATGGGAATGGGCAGGGGACGGTAAGGAACGACATGAACGTACATAACCCAGTGAACCTGAAGCAAACCTTTTCCTTAGACGGAGGTGAGGCGCAGGACGTTATCATGGAATCCACGCTGTTCCAGACAATGACAGGGATAAAGACACTGTATTATGACCTGTCAGCAGGGAAGCACACGGTTACCATAACGACACCCAATGGAGCTGGGGCTTCTAGGGGGCTTCTCCTGCATGATTTCCTTAGGGTATCCTATGCAGGCGTTTACCAGGAAGCAGTGCCTGCTTTCAACCAGGTATACGAAGCAGAACTGGCGGATGCAAACCGCCTGTTGGGCAATACAGACACGACTGTTTCTACCCAGACGCAGATTAAGGGATATTCCGGCGGCGGGTATGTTACAGGGCTGTCGGGGCGGAGCGTGCCAGACGGAGGCGGCATACGCATGACAGTTGTGGTAGAGGCAAGCGGCTTATATAACCTTTCCCTGCGCTACTGTGCATCATCAAACGGTACGGCAAATATTTATGTGGAGAATACAGCCGTTACCTTAGACCGTCTGAACCAGAGCGTTGCCCTGCGGGCAGGCACAGGCTGGCAGACGGCCACGGCATCTGTTTACCTGCAGAAGGGCATTAATGTCGTGGATGTGGATATGACGTCGGATGCGGCCCTGGATTATATGCGGGTACAGGCATTGCCTGCACAGGAGCATTCTACCACAATCGAAGCAGAGGACACCATCCCAGCAGGGCTGGCGGAATCCATCAAGGTCGCCAGCAGTGAAGGAGCCTCTGGCGGCAGATATGTAGAGGGGATGAAGGGATCTTACAGCAGCCCGGATTACCTGGAGTTTACATACCAGGCACCTGCAGCAGGGAAGTACCAGATGCAGGCCTTCCATTCCAATGAAGATCTGGCGGGAAGCCATTCCTATAATATTAAGGCCACTGATAAGTATGCCGTGGTGGAGGTGAACGGGCAGTCAGACTCTCCTAAATTCACATTGGCAGGAGGGGAGATGGAGGAGCCAGAGTTGTATTATTTTGTAGACTGCGGCGACCATGATCCATCTACCGTGTCCGAAGGGGACAGCCTTGGCAAGTACAATTCCGCTACGGACCAGATTTATGGCGCTGACAGCGAAAGCGGCTATCAGTGGGGGCTTGTTATGGAGCATGAAGATGAAGTGGAGACGCCTGGGGAAGGCAGCCTGGCATCCAGCGAGGAGGATAAGGCGGTATACACGAATTTCCAGAAGGCCTTGTCCAACAGCCCTTCCGACTTGCAGGACGGGAAGCCTAAGGAGTCAACCTTCCGTTATGCCCATAACCAGGGGGAATCCGGTATCAGCCCGCGCTATGTTTCCTATCGGTTTGAATTAGAGCCAGGGGAATATGATGTAGAAGCCTGCATGGGCAATTCCTGGGGAAATGCCGGCTCACCAACTGTCACTGTCAGCGCTGACGGCATAGAGCCTGTTTCTGAGCCATATTCTGTCCCAGCAAGCGGGACGCAGGCAAAGAAAATGACAGTCCAATTAGAGGGCGCATCTGTAAATGAGGATGGAAAGGCATCCCTTTCTGTGAAGGCAACATCCCCAGACGCCACAATACAAATGAATTACATTAAGATTACAAAGCACCAAAATGCGGAAGATGGCGGGCAGTACAAATATCTGGCGCCGAATAATGAAAAGGTACTGGCAGATAAGCTTCCAGAGGGTATCTACATGGGCGAGCTGCTGGCAGGGAAGGACTGGTATATTGATTACAGGAACCTGAAGAATAAGACGAACCGTTACTTCTTCATTAATACTTTCTCTGACGATACCTTCCGTGAAAAGACGATCACATTGGATTTGCAGGCAGGGGAAAATACCATCCGCATATACAATGACAACAGCTGGAACGTGACCTATGGCGGAACCCAGAGTACGCCGGCAGAAACAAACCTGATGAATTATACGCCGAATTTTGATAAATTTGTAATTACGCCTATGGCATTGGGAACGCCAGTGGCATTACAGGTTTCCCATGCTGTCAGCGTCAGGGCATCAAAAGGCGGCTTTGTCGCAGCAGATAAGAATACTGTCCCAGATAAGGGCTCCTATACCTTAAAGATTGCCCCAGAAGAAGGCTGTTCTGTAGCCAGCCTTCTCATAAACGGGAAAGAGAAGAAAGGGGATATAAAAGCTGGGGAAGGCGTTTCCACCCTGGCAGTGAGCAATGTGGCAGAAGACCAGGATGTGAGGGTATACTTTGAAGTGCCAGGCATTTCCAGGGATACCTTACAGAACCTCTATAGCCAGTATAAGGATTTAAAGCAAGGCACATATTCAGCTTCAAGCTGGGAGGATTTTGAAGGTGCCATTGCCTATGCGCAGAAAGTCCTTGCAAATGAAAAGGCGCCGCAGTACCAGATTACAGACGCTTATGAGAGGCTTGTGGACGCAGTGGAAGGATTGGTGGATATTGCAAACCTGGTTTATTTTGTAGACTGCGGCGACCATGACCCCTCCACCCTGTCAGAAGGGGATGAATTTGGCAGAAATAATTCCTCCACAGACCGCTTATATGGCGAAGACAGTAAGACCGGGTATTTCTGGGGGCTTGTGATGGAGCATGAGAGCGAGAAGGAAACCCCTGGAGAGGGCAGCGTAGCCACCAGTGCGGAGGACAAGGCAGTTTACACCAATTACCAGAAGGCTTTGTCCAACAGCAGTTCTGACCTGCTGGATGGTCAGAGTAAGTATAACACCTTACGTTATGCCCATGGCCAGGATACGGCAGGAATCAATCCAAGGTATGTGTCTTATCGCTTTGAGGTGGATCCGGGTAAATATAACGTAACCGTTGTTATGAACAACACCTGGGGGAATGCCGGCTCGCCTACAGTCACCCTGCATGCAGAAGGCGTGGCAGATACCGCTGTGGATTATTCCGTTCCCCAGGGCGTAAATACAGAAAAAACAATGCAGATAGACCTGGCAGAGGCAAAAGCCAATGAAAAGGGGAGGGTGGAATTGTCTGTAAAGGCGACTTCTTCGGATCCCACGATACAGATGAGTTATATTGTGATTGAATCGGAGGCTCCAGACATCCCTGTAGAAAAGATAACCGTAACGGGGACATCTTCAGAACTGAAGGTTGGGGAAACGGCAGAGCTGAAGGCAGCCGTTGAGCCAGCGGATGCAACGGATAAAAATGTTACATGGAAATCCTCTGACGAGAAAGTGGCAGTTGTGTCAGAAAAAGGCGTGGTAACTGCTAAAGGCGCAGGAAAGGCAACGATTACGGCAACAGCAGCAGATGGCTCCGGCGTGTCCGGGTCATATCAGGTAACTGTAGCAAAGCCTGCAGATGATCCAAAGCCTGTGAAGGTAACGAAGATAACTGTAACGGGAAGCATTTCAAAGCTTGCGGCTGGGAAGAAGCTGACGCTTAAGGCGGCTGTACAGCCATCTAATGCAGACAATAAGGCCATAAGCTGGAAGTCATCCAATCAGAAAGTGGCAGTTGTGTCAGAAAAAGGCGTGGTAACTGCCAAGGGCGCAGGAAAGGCAACGATTACGGCAACAGCAGCCGATGGCTCCGGCGTTACCGGACGTTATCAGGTAACCGTGGTGAAGCATGCGGTAAAGAAAATTACCCTTAAGAGCAGCGGAAAGGCCATAGCCGCAGGCAAAAAGGCAACGGTAGCCGCAACAGTGGCCACAACTGGGAAAACAGCCAATAAAACCCTGAAATGGAGCAGCTCAAATACCAAATATGCTTCCGTATCCAGCAAAGGGCTGGTAACCACAAAAAAGGCAGGGGCTGGAAAGACTGTTACGATAACTGCCGCAGCAACGGATGGAAGCGGGAAGAAAGCATCTGTCCAAATAAAAATCGTGAAGGATGCCGTGAAGAAGATTACGCTGAAATGCAGCAAGAAAACAGTCGCAGCCGGTAAGAAGGCAACCATAAAAGCAAAGGTAACCACAACGGGCAAGACAGCCAGCAAATCATTAGCCTGGTCTACGTCCAATAAGAAATACGCAACTGTAAATTCCAAAGGCGTTGTTACCACAAAAAAAGCCGGGAAAGGAAAAACCGTTACCATCAAGGCAGTTTCTACAGACGGCACCAACAAAAAGGCCAGTGTTAAGATTAAAATAAAATAGAGTATTGTATGTAAAGCAATAGGGATGCTTTTGATGTAAGGCGGAAAAAGGGCGCCGCACCTGTGATTTTCTGATTATGGGTGCGGCGCTCCTTTTATGGTTCTTTCTTCCCTAACCAGCCTGGGAGGCATCCGCCTTGGGGAAATATTTCTGGTAGGTGAATAAAAACAGCACAATGGCAAGGGCGGTGGACAGATAATCCGTAATGGGCTGTGCCGCTGCCAGCATAGGTGCGGAATCAAAAATTCTTCGGAACAGAAACAGCACTGGAAGATAAATAATCCCCTGGCGGCTAATGGAGAGGATCAGAGCCGGCAGCGCAGCCCCAGTAGACTGTATGGCGTTGATAAATACAAACAGCAAGCCCATTACAGGCCCGGAGTAGATATAAATGCGGGCAAAGGACATGCCATAGGTAAAAGCATTGGGATCCTCTAAGAACGCATGCACCAGAGGGCTGGCGCCGCAATAACAGATTACCGTCATCACCGCGCTGAGCCCGAAGGCCAGGATCAGGGAAAACTTCAGGACTGCCATATAGCGCTTACGGTTCCCAGCGCCAAAGCAATAGCCCAGGATGGGCTGGATGCCAGTGCCAAGCCCAATCAAAAGCATTACCACGATCATATTGACCTTCATGGCCACGCCAAGCCCTGCTACTGCCATATCACCGTAGTAGAACATAATGTTATTGACAATAATGTTTGAAACGCTCATTAAAATGCTGTTCAGCGAAGCCGGAATGCCAATGGCCAGGACTCCAAGGGCAATGCCATTTTTTGCCTGGTAATACTTCGGGTGGATGGAAAGCATGGCATTTTTGGAAAGCAGATGCCCAATGTAGAAAATAGCCGCAAAGATATTTCCAAGGACAGTCGCCACTGCCGCTCCGGTCACATCCCATCCCAGGCCAAGGATCATAATGGGATCCAGCACAATATTGATCAGATTCCCAATCATCATTCCCATCATGGCAACATTCGCTTTGCCTTCCGCGCGGATAATGTTGCTGAAGCTGTTGCCGATAATCAAAAATGGAATGGCTGTGGAAACAATGCGCAGGTACTGGGAGGCATACCCTACCGTATCATCGCTTGCACCAATAGCCCGGCTTACAGGCTCGGCATATGTAAATATCACTGCCATTGCCACAATGCCAATGCAAAGCCCTGTCCAGAAGCAGAAGGAGGAGGCGTTTTTGGCTTTCTCAGCCTTGCCTTCGCCAAGCGACCTGGAGATCAGGGAGGTGCCCCCTATGCCAAAGAGCATACCGATAGCCATAAATAATAGGAATGCGGGGGTCGCTACAGAAATAGCAGCGACCATGTAGGCATTTTTTGTCTGCCCTATAAAAAAGGTATCAGCCAGGTTATAGATCAACACCATGATCATGCTGACGATGGATGGCACCACATTGCTGATAACCGCTTTGGGCACAGGGGCGTCCCGGAATATTTCTGTTGTTTTGTCCTGCATAAGTAAATCCTTCCTTTCTGATGTCTTTTTTCTATAAGTTTTTAAATGCGTCAGATTCCAGATTCTTGTAAATCTGCCTGAGCATTTTTTCCAAGAACTGTTTGTCCGATTCAGACAGGCCGGCAAACATGATTTCGTCCAATAGGGGGCTTTTTTTCTTTACTTCTGAAATCAGCAGCCTGCCGCTGTCTGTCAAAAGGATCGGCTTGGCGCGGGTGCCCTGGACAGCATTTTTACAGATGAAGCCTTTTTTTTCCAAGAGCTTCAGCACATGAATGACGCTGGTATGCCTGACATTAAAATGCGCGGCAATATCCGTAAGGGTGCTTTCCCTGTCCCTTTCTTGTGAAAGGTACATCAGGATATCCAGCTGCGTGCTGGTTAGCCCATACTTTTTATACACTTTGTTAAATCCAGCTTCTAACTGGTTGTGTATCTTTTTGAGGTAGCATTTTAATTCATTCATGGCAATGCCTCCATTTGGGTATGACAAGCGAACCCGTTTCTGTCAATGTTTCCATTTAAAATGTGTAGCAAGCTACATAATATATCTATATATTGGAATTGTCAAGAGGCAGTTTGTTGGATTGTTTAAAAGATATGTGGTAGGATAGAGTAAAGGAAAAAAATAGACAGTTTAAGCAGACAGTTAACGTAGGAATAAATTATCTTAGGCATTTTATTGTATCTATAAGGATCTAATTTTTGAGAGATTCCATTAAAGTAATAGGGAATGGGTCTGTAATTTGATTTTTTAAAATGATAGAAAGGGATAGAATGGCTTTCTTTGAATTTGAGCAAAATGTTCGCATTGACTGTTTGGTTATTATAACCCGAATTACTGGGATCCTGTCAAGGCAAGGGTTTCCGCCTTTACAGGATTCCGGCAATTCGATAAAATCAGAATTGCAGCCTGGACAATTTACACAGATTATATGGCGCTCTCGTCCTTTTACCCCATATTCTGTTGGGCAACTAAATGTTCTACGCCATATTTCTTCCGAAGCGCCGGCTTTTCAATCTTCCCTGTCGCATTTCTGGGTACCTCAGCAAAGATTACTTTCTTCGGCCTCTTATACTTGGGAAGCTGCTTGCAGAATTCATCAATTTCCTCCTGGCTGCATTCCATCCCGGGCTTCACAGCAATAACCGCCCCAGTAATCTCTCCCAGCCGTTCATCTGGCAGCCCGATCACAGCCACATCCTGCACTTTCTCATGGGCGCTCAGGAAATTTTCGATCTGTACAGGATAAATATTCTCCCCGCCGCTGACGATCACATCTTTCTTGCGGTCTACCAGGAAAATAAACCCATCTTCATCCATCTTCGCCATATCCCCCGTATACAGCCATCCATCTTTCAGGGTGTCTGCCGTAGCTTCCGGGTCGTTATAATAACAGGTCATAACCCCAGGCCCTTTGACACAAAGCTCCCCCACATCCCCTTGTGCCGCTTCAGCTCCGTTTTCATCCACGATTTTGCATTTCCAACGGTATCCAGGAATCCCGATTGCCCCTACCTTGTGGATATTTTCTATCCCCAGATGTACGCACCCAGGCCCTGTGGACTCTGACAGACCATAGTTGGTATCGTACAAATGATGTGGGAAATAAGTTTTCCAATGCTTGATCAAGGAAGGCGGGACGGGCTGCGCCCCAATATGCATCAGCCTCCATTGATCCAGTTTATAATCCTCTAATTTCACATCTCCGCGGTCCAAGGCCACCAAAATATCCTGTGCCCAGGGAACCAACAGCCACACGATGGTGCAGTGCTCCTTGGAAACGGTGTCCAGGATGATCTCTGGCGTGGTTCCCTTAAGCAAAACAGCCTTGCTGCCTGCGCAAAGGCTTCCCATCCAATGGAATTTCGCTCCTGTATGGTAAAGGGGCGGGATACACAAAAACACATCGTCCCGATCTGTCAAATGATGTTTCTGCTCCATTTGCGCTGCCTGCATCAAGCTCTCATGGTTATGCAAAATCGCTTTCGGAAACCCGGTGGTTCCCGAAGAAAAGTAAATTGCCGCATCGTCCTCATCCTCCAGGCGTACCAAAGGCGCCTGGCTGGAACAGTCTGCCACCAGTTCCGGATAGCTTTCCGCAAAGGTTGGGCATCCATCTCCCACATAGATCAGCAGCCGTCCTTTGCTTAATGTTTCTTCAATGGATTCAATCCTGCCTATAAACTCCGGACCGAAAAACAGGATATGCACCTCTGCCAAATCGGCGCAGTACTGTATTTCATCAGCGGAAAACCGGAAATTAAACGGAACGGCAATTGCCCCTGTCTTTAAGATACCAAAATAGATCGGAAGCCATTCCAAGCAGTTAAACATCAATATCGCTACCCGATCCCCTTTTTGGATCCCGCGGCTTAAGAGCATATTTGCCACCCGGTTTGCTTTTTCGTCAAAGATGCTCCAAGTAATCTCCCTGCGGTAGGGGGTTGCAGAGGTCTGCTGTACCAGCTCATATTCTTTCCAGGTAGTCTTTCTGGTATCCTTCTCCAGTGGGTTTAGCTCCACCAAAGCCACTTCGTCACTATACAGCTTATGGTTCCTTTCCAGTAAATCTGTCACTGGCATAATAATGTTACCTTTCCTTTCCTCACGTTGTCTTATTGTTCCAATGCGTTCATATCTTAGATAATCCTCACGGTATCCAGCACCAGCTTCTGCATCCAGCGTCCGAATTGCCAAAGTTCTCTAAAATATAAGCTTCTGGATATCACCGTATGCTACTGGTACAAATGCCTCTTGTCAATGACCCGGACAGCCTTCCCTTCGCTCCGGACAATGCTCTTGGGTTCCACAACCTTCACATTTACCGTAATCCCCAACATAGATTTCAAGGCTGAAACAATCTTTTTCTCTTTGGCAGCCACATTCAAAGATGCCTCTGCAGCCATCTCCGGTGTTAATTCTACCTGTACCTCTATGGTGTCGTTGTTTCCAATACGGTCAACGATAATCTGATAATTTGCCTGATATCCCTGATTGAAAAGAACGGTCTCAATCTGTGATGGCCATACATTGACTCCCTTGACGATCATCATGTCATCGCTGCGTCCCTTAGGCTTCAGCATGCGCACATGAGTACGCCCACAGGAACACGGCTTCCTGGTCAGGCGGCATAAATCCCGCGTCCGGTAGCGCAGCAGCGGGAATGCCTTTTTCGTAATGCAGGTAAACACCAATTCCCCTATTTCCCCTTTCGGAAGCACTTCTCCAGTCTTTGGGTCAATGATTTCCGCAATAAAATGGTCTTCCTGGATATGCATTCCGGCCTGTTCTTCACATTCAAAGGATACCCCAGGCCCGGAAATCTCTGTCAGCCCATAAATATCATAAGCCTTGATCCCAAGGGAATTTTCAATATCCCGGCGCATTTCTTCTGTCCAGGGCTCTGCGCCGAAAATACCTGCCTTCAGCTTAATCTTGTCCTTCAGCCCTTTCTCGTTAACAGCCTCTCCTAAATTTGCAGCATAAGACGGCGTACAGCACAGGATGGTAGAACCCAGGTCTGTCATAAACTGCAGCTGCCGTTCCGTATTTCCAGAGGACATGGGCAATGTCAGGCATCCCACCTTATGGGAACCGCCATTTAACCCAGAGCCGCCTGTGAAAAGCCCATACCCATAGCAGACATGGCAGACGTCTTCCTTGGTGCCGCCAGCGGCCACGATGGCCCTTGCACAGCACTCATCCCACAGGTCAATATCTTCCTGGGTATAAAAAGCAACCACCCTTCGCCCGGTTGTCCCACTGGTAGACTGGATGCGCACACAATCCTCCAAAGGCACTGCCAAAAGCCCATAGGGATACTGGTCCCGCAGGTCGTCCTTGTCAATAAATGGAAGCTTATGTAAATCATCAATCCCTGTAATATCCTCAGGCGTTACACCGGCTGCATCCATTTTGTCATGGTAAAATTTCACATTGTCATACACAAACTTTACCTGTTTTACCAATCGTTCGCTTTGAAGAGCCTGAAGCTGCCCCAAAGGCATGGTTTCAATTTCTGGTTGATAATAATTCTTCATTCTTCTTCTCCAATCGTTTATTCTAAACAAAAATCGAAATAATCATATCATTTTTTTTGGAATCCGTAAATAGTTTCCTGCATTAAAGTGATAAAAAGTTGAAATTTTTTTCCAAATATTGCGAAATTTCCATGCCTTTTTTGTAAAAAAGTAACAGCAGGCTCACCTAAATTCGTGTCCTGGCAGCCCAGCTTCCTCCTGACGGCCGCTTAGCCACCTCTTGCCTATAGTATCCCTTAAGTTGCTTACATTGGCCGTGAATACTAATCAAAGAATTGGCATCAGTGGAAAAATCTGCTGGTGCGCATGTTACTGGAAGGAATGCTATAATAGGCATATAATGATAGGGCAATTCGCAGGATAGGAGGTTATATTATGTTGGCAGCAGTGAAAGGTTATCATGATGGAAAGCAGATTGTGATAGATGAAGATGACCGCAAGAATCTCAATAATTGGTGACGAAGTAATTATTACAATTTTGGATAGGATCAATATGCAGAAGATAGAATCAAGGGCAGAAAAGAGGAAAAGAATCATTGATTCAAAGGCATGTTTTATGCCAACGGGGAGGAGTGTAGAAGAAATAGAGGACTATATAAAGGAGTTAAGGGATGACAGGTTTTAAAATGGTTTTTTTGGACACATCACCATTTATATATTACTTGCAGGAAAGTGACCTGTATTATTCTAACATGGAACGGTTTTGGAGAGACTATAGATGCATTGCAGCTGGCTAAGTGGAATATATATATTCGGTATTTAATTCGGCATGTAAAATCCTGTAATAATTACTGTCAGAATAAACCTTGTAATATAGTAGGAAATGTATGGAAAGACGAGAGGGATCACTGCCAGTGCCATTTTTTGCGTTGCTTGCTCCACCTGAATCCGAGTGCTTTCAGTTCAGCCTTATAGTGGGTAAGTGTTCTTCCGGTGTGTGGATGTTCTTGAAATAGTTATTTATGTCCTAACCTCCAATAAAAAAATGCAAAGCCCTTGATAACTAAGCAAAGGCTTCACACTCTTTTTTATTGGTTGCTATTTAGTTGTTATTCTTTGATTCTGTCCAGTTCTGTAAGATTGATTCCGAAGGCGGTTAAAATAACCTTTGGGCTTTATATTAGGGGAAACCTTTTTGAACGCATATTTCAGTGCAGCACAAATTCCTTGGAGAATTTACGGAAACGATTCACACAAACGGATCTGTACTGATTATGGCTTTCTGAAAAATAATGATACTCTTGATGATTTGGAAGTTGTTAAATGCACCAAAAAAACGGATACTGGCGAATTGTAGCAGCCGATTAAACACACACCCGCCTGGCGGGGATGCGCTGGGAGAAGAAGGGAAGACACTTGCAAATAGGCAAGGAATCGTTTATAATCAGTTATAGAAACAATCAAAGGATATTTGCCGTATCCGATGATTGCCACCGGAAACTAATGAACAGGGCTTACGAGCTGTACAGGCTATCCCCTATTTGCCGTAGGAGGTAGCCATTTTACTTTTTGTGGTGGTTGCCTTCCTGTTCCCAGATAGGCAACCACCAGAAATTCAAACGAAAACCTCAAACCTTGCAAATTGTGCCAAAACACGGCAAATCAGAACATTTAAGGAGGTGAAGCCTGTGGTAAATTGGGTGATTCCATGTAATACGAAAGAATATGATGTTGTTAGGGCTTTTCAAACATTGAAAAAACTTGATTGGAAGCAGAGTACGAATGTAGAGGTGGGAGCTTTTGTATATATTTATGTAGGAGCGCCAATAAGTGCAATTAAGTTTAAATGTAAAGCAATAGTGGTTGATAAGACTGAATCAACAATAGATGATTCGGGATTTGTAAAAGGTGAAGCTGGCGAAAATTATAAAAGGCATATGTGCCTAGAGTTAATAGAGGAATATCCAGATGATTTGTATCCGAAGGATATTCTCTTGGCAAATGGATTAAATACAATACAGGGGCCCAGCAAAGTTACGGATACATTGGAGAAATTTATGTCGCAGAATTTCAATGCAAAGAAATACACTGTTATTCAAGCTGTTTGGATTGCAGCAGCTTTAATGGCTGGTGAAGCGTATGAGAATAATCCGGATGTCAAGAAGCAGGATATGTACTTCCAAAATTCGAAAATTGTAAAGCGGGCACAGAGTTTAACTAAGGATAATGTTGATAATGCAAGAGTTTCTTGGTGGTGCTGTGCAGATGCTAAACAGCATACATATAATTTTTTGCGCGGGGACAATGAAAAGGATAAGAGTTTAAGAAGACTTTCGTGTTTATCAGAATTTCCAACAAAGACTATTCCAGATGGATTAAATAAAAATGACGTATTGAAAATGAATGGCCGTGATTTTACAATGGAAGAATTAATGGTATTTGTAAAGGAACAGTATCCAAGTATTGTAATGCCACCTACAAACATTAATTACTTACAAGTGCTTGAGTATTTGGAAGACAATCTTGAGGTTCCATATTCAAATCCAAATGCACCGGGTGTACCGCCTGTCGAAAAAGAGAGGCTTTTTCAGATTAAGAAAAAAGGACAAGAGGCTATTGCAGAGATGAAGAAAATGGCAGCTCTTTGCAATGAGCGTTTCGGATTAGATAAATGTGAACCTATGTCATGGCTGGATGGTTCTGGAACAAAAACAAGAAAATATTTATGGGCGCAGATGAAATTTAGTTCATATGCAGCAAGAAATGAAAGTATTTCTATTTTTGCAGATATGGCATCAAATCCAAAGAAACCTAGATATAGAATCAGTCTTGAAATTGCGAATGACAAGCCAGATAAGGCTGCGATGGATACGTTTCATAAATTTTTGGAACTTCCACTTGGTATAGAACATCAATTGACATATGCTTCAGGAAGTAATGAATATGGACATCCATTTGAACTTAGTGAGTCACAGGAACAAATAAAAAAGAAGGTTGCAGATGGAACATATAATAAGGTTCAGATTTGTCGAATATTGGAAAGAACTCCGGATTCTACTAACGAATTATTTGAGCAGGGTTTATTAGAAGCAGTAGCAGCTTTAATTCCATATTATGAATATGTTCTGGGCAAGGATACGTCTGTTTCGATAATTAATGAAGATGAATATTGGCCTCCGCTTTCTGAGTATAATCCGGGAATTGATGCTGTAACCTATGAAAAGCTGTTAGTGTCGGCTTGCTCTCATGAGCATTTAGATGTTTTGTATTATATGTATAAAATGGGTGGTGTAGCTACTTGCAAACAGATAGCTGCTAAATATGGTAACACCTATAGCCATTATCTTACAAATGCCAATAATATCTCCAAAAATGTTGCAAGGGAGACAGGATGTGAATTATGCAAACGTGAGAATGGTTCGGCGCAGTATTGGCCGGTTCTGTTTGTAGGCAAAGATGCAGATGCTCGAGCAGATGGTGTATTTCAGTGGAAATTAAGAGAACCGTTAAAAGAAGCGGTGAAGAATTTGGCAGAGAAAGGTGTATTTGAGGATATGAATACTACAGTTGCATTTGACCATAACATGATTTTATATGGGCCTCCCGGAACCGGAAAGACATATTATACTACAATTTATGCAGTAGCTATTGCTGATAACAGACCTTTTAAAGAAGTAGAGTCTGAGGCAAAAGCTGAATACCAGAAAGTCCTTAATAGATATAATGAGCTTAAAAAGGAAGGGAGGATTGCATTTACAACATTTCATCAGTCATACGGATATGAGGAATTTATTGAAGGAATAAAGCCGAATGTAGAAGATTTAAGGGAAGAAGTAGGATACTCAATAGAAGATGGAGTGTTTAAAGCATTTTGTAAATCTGCTGAAATTCCTAAAATAGAGAATATTGACCATTCTGCAAGGGTATGGAAGGTAACATTAAAACAGCCGGGAGATAGCGATTTAAAGAAAGAATGTTTTGCAGACGGAACTATAAAATTTGACTGGAAACGACAGGAAGAATGTGATGGAACTACGGAATATTATTGGGTAGGCCAGTTTGTTAGCAGATTGAAGGTGGGCGATATTGCAGTATCTTATTCCGGAAGTGGTACAGACATTGATGGTGTTGCTGTTGTAACCGGAGAGTATAAATATGACGAATCTAAGACAAGCTACAGATGGAAGAGAAATGTAAAGTGGCTTTATCAGGGAAAACCTGTCAATATAAAAGAATTGAATGGGAATAAGTATTTAAGAGATGACCCAATTTACTGTTTGAAACGTGTAAAAATAGGTGAGTTGCTTAAGCGGGTTCAGCCACAGTCATATAAAACAAATGATAAGAACTATGTGTTTATTATTGATGAGATAAATCGTGGTAATATTTCTAAGATATTCGGTGAATTGATAACACTTATTGAGGAAACAAAGAGAAAAGGTGCAGATGAAGAAATGTCAGCGGTTCTTCCATATTCAGCCGAACCTTTCAGTGTACCAGGTAACGTGTATATTCTTGGAACAATGAATACTGCAGATAGGTCTATTGCTTTGATGGATACTGCTTTACGCAGGCGTTTCCAATTTATTGAGATGATGCCGAATCCACAGGTGCTTAATGATATGGGAGCCAATGTTGTAATTGATAAGGGACAAACATTAGATGTTGCAAAGATGCTTGAAATAATCAATAAACGTATTGAGTATTTGTATGATAGAGAGCATACAATCGGCCATGCTTTCTTTGCAAAATTAAAGGATGATCCGACAGTAGAATGCTTAGGAAGCATTTTCCGGAAATCGGTTGTACCACTGTTGCAGGAGTATTTCTATGAGGATTATAACAAGATACAGTTGGTGCTTGGCGATAATGATAAAGATGATAAGCTAAAATTTGTAAAAGATTCGCCGGTAGAAGATGATATATTTAATGGGTATGTTAGCGATATAAGCGGATTGCCTGAAAGAAAGTATGAAATTCAAACAGAATCATTTACGAATATACAAAGTTACAAGAAAATACATAAGAGTCTTTAAAGAGTGGTGATAAGATGAAAGAACCGTTTACGGTGAGGGAATACGATTCCATTATCTGTGAGAATGAAAACGTATCAACAGAAAAATATCGACAGATGCCTAAAGAGGATTTCGAGAAGTTGGAAGATTTTATTCGCAACAATGCGCCGGAGGATGGAGGGGAATCAGATTCTTTAGAGTTTATGAGTATTTCTTACAACAAGCGTGGTTTGGGTGATGTTATTCATGTAAAGAACTATGTAGGCATGATTCAGATGCAGAATGGGTATCAAATTGAAATATTACCCAAGATTGTATTTGATGATGGTAGCAGTGATAGAACAAAAGAAGTATTTATAAAAATGCTTCAAAGTATGAAGGATTTTCCTTGCAAAGTTTTTAAGAATGCCAATCTTGCTACTGACCGGATGAATCTTTATGAAATATTCATCAATATGTATATATCTGAGGTACGGGCGTTGGCAAAGAAGGGGTTGAAGTCAGCGTACATACAGCAGGAGGATAATCTAAGATATTATAAAGGCAAATTAATGGTAAGTGAGCATATCAAATGTAATGTGGCTCATAAAGAGAGATTTTATGTGGCATATGATGAATACCATGTTAACCGTCCAGAAAATAGGTTAATTAAAGCAACCCTTCTCAAGTTGCAAAAGGTGACAAATGACAATCTTAATGCAAAGGAAATACGGCAGCTTTTATCATATTTTGAATTGGTAGATACTTCAGTCAATTACCAGAAGGACTTTGCTCAGGTGGAAATTGGCAGGAATACCAAGGATTATGAAACGGTTATACCATGGTCAAAAGTATTCTTGATGAATAAGAGTTTTACATTTTTTTCTGGTGGGGATATTGCAAGAGCACTGTTATTTTCTATGGAGAAAGTCTTCGAAGCATATGTGGCAGATAATTTGCGGCGTATTATGCGTGGAACGGGATGGAATGTTTTAACACAAGATAAAGGGCATTATTTGTTTATTGCACCTGAGAAGCGGTTTGCGTTAAGGCCGGATATTGTTATGAAGAACAAAGAACGACAGCCCATTATTCTCGATACGAAGTGGAAATGTCTGGTGAATGATGTGAAGAAAAACTATGGTATTTCTCAAGCAGATATGTATCAGATGTATGCTTATGGTAAGAAGTATAATACTTCAGAGATTTGGCTCTTATATCCAAAGACTGAAGATACGGAAAAAATTAAAGATAAAACATATGATAGTGGTGATAATATCAAGGTTTATTTGTTTTTTGTTGACGTGGCAAATATCGATAAGAGTCTTTTGGAACTGAAAGAGAGAATAGAGAAAGTAGAGAAGGTATTGTAATGGGAATGCTTGAAATAGATGCAAAATTATGTGAAAAAACGATAAATGTATTCCCAATTGTTTGCAGATATTTTCAAAGGATTTTGAATTATTTTTCATTAACACAGCGCAAGGGCAGTTACAGACTTATGGGAAAAGTCTGGGCTGTCCTTTTTGTGCGTTTATAGAAGAATTATTAAAGATGCCAAGTTGTAGCTTTGTACTGTATGTGGGGAAAAAGAAATTTGTAAAAGGCAGAGAATTTGAACTTTTTCTAAGCCGCATATTGGAAATATAGAAATCCAATGATTTACTTTTGGGTCTTGATATGCTATACTAGCATAGGTGTTAAGGCTCTTTTTTGAAAGGAGCTTTTACTATGGGAAAAGTCTTAAAAGGAAAGGAACTTGGTGTTGGAATAAGCCAAAGGTCTGATGGGTTCTATGTTGGTAGATTTACCACCAGATATGGACAACGGAAACAGAAATTATTCCGTAAACTACAAGAGTGCAGATAGTGGCTTAGGACAGGGGAGCTTGTAGGAATGCTGGTCAAAAACAGTACGTAACCAAAAACATGAGAGGCGAAAACCCTATAAAATATAAGAAAAAACAAAGGAGATTAAGATAAAATGAAATTAGGAATCGTAGGATTGCCCAATGTGGGGAAAAGCACATTATTTAACTCATTGACAAAAGCAGGCGCAGAGTCTGCCAATTACCCTTTTTGCACCATAGACCCTAATGTGGGGATTGTGGCTGTGCCAGATGAGCGGCTGAAGCTGCTGGGAGATTTGTATCATTCTAAGAAGGTGACGCCTGCCGTCATCGAATTTGTGGATATTGCAGGCCTGGTGAAGGGAGCCAGCAAGGGGGAAGGGCTGGGGAACCAGTTTTTGTCCAATATCCGCGAAGTGGACGCCATTGTCCATGTGGTGCGCTGCTTTGAGGACAGCAATATCGTCCATGTGGATGGGAGCATTGACCCTGTGCGGGATATTGAGACCATCAACCTGGAACTGATTTTTTCTGATATTGAGATTTTGGAGCGCAGGATTGCAAAGACTGCCAAGGCAGCCAGGATGGACAAGGCTCTTGCCCGGGAGCTGGAACTGTTAGGGCGTATCAAAGCCCATTTGGAGGAAGGGAAGCTGGCAAAGACTTTCGAGACGGCAGATGAGGATGAGGAAGAATGGTTTAAAGGGTATAACCTGCTGACGGCAAAGCCTGTGATCTATGCGGCGAATGTGGCAGAGGATGACCTGGCGGAAGATGGGGCTGGCAATCCCTTTGTGCAGAAGGTGCGGGAGAATGCGAAGGGAGAGCAGTGCGAGGTATTTGTGATCTGCGCCCAGATTGAGCAGGAGATCGCAGAGCTGGACGATGAGGAGAAGGCCATGTTCCTAGAGGAATTAGGGCTTGCGGAGTCTGGGCTGGAGAAGCTGATTAAGGCAAGCTATAGCTTGTTGGGGCTGATCAGTTACCTGACGTCTGGAGAGGATGAGACGCGGGCATGGACGATTAAGAAAGGGACGAAGGCGCCGCAGGCTGCGGGGAAGATCCATTCGGATTTTGAACGGGGATTTATCCGGGCTGAAGTGGTGAATTACCAGGATCTGCTGGAGTGCAAGTCCCTGGCTGCGGCGAAAGAAAAAGGCCTTGTGGGGCTGGAAGGAAAAGAGTATGTGGTGCAGGATGGGGATGTGATCTTGTTCCGTTTTAATGTGTAGGCCCGCTGCTTTGCAGCGTTACAAGATTGATATTCCGTTGATTGCAGCAGAGGATTTTATTGGGCATATGCCCAGGCTGCAGGGATAGAAAGGTTGGAGGAATTGGGTTAGGGAGCTGCTTTTGTTTAAAGGATAGAATATCTGGAGAAAATAGGTTAGGGAGTTGCTTTTGTTTATAGAAGGGAAAAGGGATGAAAGCAGAAAATAGAAGATTTTACCATTCATTGGCTTCATTGGTGATACCGATCACAATTCAGAATTTTATTACGAATGCGGTAAATTCCGCAGATGTATTTATGCTGGGCTATGTGGGGCAGACGGAATTGTCAGCGGTATCTTTGGCAAACCAGTTCCAGTTTTTGCTGTCAGGGTTGTTTTTTGGGATTTCTTCGGGGGTTACCATGCTGGCTTCCCAGTATTGGGGGAAGAAGGATACCAATGCGATCCAGGCGGTTATGGGGATTGCCATGAAAATTGCTGTAGTGATTACGGCTCTTTTGGCTATTGGCGCAGTGGCGGCTCCGCAGGCGCTGATGCGGATTTATACCAATGATGAGACGTTAGTTTCCATTGGAGCCTCTTATCTGCGGATCATAGGCGTATCTTATGTCTGCATGAGCTTTTCACAGGTCTATCTGTGTGCTCTGAGAAGTATGGAGCGGGCGCATTTGAGCACTGTGATCAGTTCGATTGCCTTATTTTTGAATGTGGTGCTGAATGCAGTGTTTATCTTTGGGCTTGCGGGAATGCCGAAACTGGGGGTGATAGGCGTGGCCATCGGCACAGTGACGGCCCGGGTGGCGGAGCTTCTTCTGTGTTTGTTGGATGCTGCCCGGGGAAAGGTATTCCGTATAAGCCTGAAGGTTATGTTTGGCAGGCACAGGCTGCTGTTGATGGACTTTTTTAAATATGCGGTTCCAGCGTTGATTAATGACTGTGCCTGGACGGTGGCTTTCTCCCTGTATTCTGCGATTATGGGGCATATGAATGCAGATGTGGTAGCCGCCAGTTCCGTAGCGTCTACCGTACGCAACCTGTGTACCATCCTGTGTTTTGCCATGGGGGCAGGAGCCTCTGTGCTGCTGGGGATTGAAATTGGGGAAGGGAAATTTGATGAGGTAAAGCGGGACGCCAGAAAATCCTGTTGGCTTACCCTGGCAGTGGGAGTAGGCACCGGCCTGTTATTGATTCTGATCCGTCCGATGGTATTCCTCTTTTTCAGCTTAACAGACAGGGCGGCTGGTTACTTGAACTTCATGCTGCTGATCAGCGCTTATTATGTGGTGGGGCAGGCCATGAACACCCTGTTGATCGCTGGTATTTTCCGGGCTGGAGGCGATTCCAGGTTTGGTATGGCCTGTGATATTGTGGTTATGTGGTGTATTAGCATACCTCTGGGCTTTTTGTCCGCATTTGTGCTGAAATGGCCGCCGATGGTGGTATATTTTATTTTATGCCTGGATGAATTTTGGAAAATCCCTGTGGTATACCGCCATTATAAGAGCTTCCGTTGGCTGAAGGATATCACGCGGAACCTGGAAGAGGCAGGATAAAGATCTTTCGCTGGAATCTGGAGGGATAAGGATGAGAATTGCGGTATGTGACGATGAGCAGGCAATACGGGCTGCGATTGTGGAGCGGATCCAAAGGCTGTATCCGTCTTTTGAGGTGCAGGAATACCCGGATGGTGAATCTTTGCTGGGGTCAGCCCAGGATTTTCAGATCGCTTTTTTGGATATTCGGATGGAAGGGTTAAGCGGTATGGAAACCGCCCGGCGCATCCGCCGGAAAAATCCCCAGGCGCTGCTGGTCTTTTTGACTGCTTGGGAGGAATATGTGTTCCAGGCCTTTGACGTAGGTGCCTTCCATTATCTTTTAAAACCGTTGAACAAAGAAAAATTTTATCAGGTTCTGGAGTCCGCAGTCCAAAAAGCCTGTGAAATAGGAGGGCTCCAGAGCCACAATCCGAAAAAAAGCATTGTCCTCAAACTGGGCGCAGTCACACGGAAGATATATAGGGATGACATTGTTTATGCCGAAGCCCAAAACCGCAAGGTAATGCTCCATACCACATCGGAGAATCTGGAATTCTATGCCCGCCTGTCGGATCTGGAGCGGGATTTGGGCAATGATTTTGCCCGCCCGCATCGGAGTTATTTGGTAAACCTGCGTTATGTCTTGAAATACTGCGCAACGGACATCACCTTAGAGGACGGCACCACCATCCTTTTAGCCAAGCAAAGATACCAGGGGTTTGTGAAAAAATACCTGCAATATATGAAGCGCCTGTAAAAGCCCCTTTGAAAGGATACCTGCTATGAACGCCCTTCAAGATCAAATCTACTGTATATTAAGGTTTTCGCAATCCTTTTTGGAGCAATCCGTTGCCTCTTATTTCCTATGGAAGCTGTCTGCTCCCTTTTTTCAAAATAACAAAGGGGTTATGGCTTCTTCCATTTCCTATTTCATCGCCATCATGCTTTTATGGTCAGTCCCTATACCCTTTGATTCTTTTTTCGTATATGCCTGCGGCGCTGCCGTGGCTTTTCTTGTTATGCACTTTTGGTGTGATGGGGATATCCCTATAAAATTCTTCCTCTCCATAACCTTCTTTTCCATCCGTGCCCAGGGAATGTCCATGGTAATGCAAATCCATACAGATGCTTTTGATTTGGAGGCGAAGTTTCTAAACTGGATCACAGATGGGGCCTTTGCCAAATCATGGGAAGGCAATATGCTCCACATTGCCTTCTATGTAATTGTGGATATCCTGCTGGTCTATCTGGTGTTTTCGAAAATTACCCGCTTTATCCTTCAAAGGCTTCCGCTGAAAAACAGGAAGCTGAGGGGCAAAGAGGTATTTCTCCTGCTGCTTCCCAGTATTTCTGGAATGGCAAATTACTTTATCATCCATTGGCTGTACAACCAGGCAGATGAAAAATTAAGCCAGAGGTTTTTCGGCCCATACCCCTATATGGGCAGCGTTGTATTTTTCCTGTACCTGACAGCCCTTGCGTCTCTGATGCTTGTAATAGCTCTTTTTTCCGATTTGGAGAAAAAGAAGGAGGAAGAGAAAAAGCAGGCGGCGCTGTCAGGGCAAATGCAGGAAATGCGCTCCCATATCCGGGAGGTTGAGCAGCTCTATCAGGGGATCCGCGGCATGAAGCATGACCTTAGAAACCATATCACGGCCATGGAAGGCCTGATGGAAAAAGGGGAATACAAAGAAGCGCAGGCATTCCTGGGCTCCATGGAAAAGGCCATGGAAAACCTGGAATATGCCTATCAGACAGGCAACCCGGTTACGGATGTCATCCTGAATGAAAAGTACAATCAGGCAAAACGGGCCATGGTTGAGTTCGAGGCAGATTTCCATTTTCCTTTGGGACTCCAGATTGATGTGTTTGACCTCAGCATTATTTTGAGCAATGCCCTGGAGAATGCCCTGGAGGCGGCGCGGCAATGCCAGAAGAAGCATGGGGGAGAGAAAGTGGCATCTGTTCAGGGATATCCGGATCCTGTGCAAAGATACTGGCAGGAAAGGGAAGGCACAGGGCATGCTGGCAAAAAAGAGGGCATTGTGGAGGCGTATATAAAGGTATCCTCCAGATGCAGGAAGCAGGCTTGGCTGCTGACAGTGGAAAACAGTTTCCAGGGAGAGCTGGCATGGGATCCGGAGGGAGGCCTGCCCAAATCTTTAAAAGGGGATCCGGCGTCCCATGGTATGGGCTTGAAGAATATCCGCAGCATGGCGGAAAAATATTTTGGGGATATTGACATTGAGGCGGCAGAAGGGAGGTTTGTGCTGACAGTGATGCTGCTGGGAAACCATACATCCTATCCAGGCATATACTAAATAGAAAAGGGATTGTTATGGACAGAGTCAGAAGGATCATCAACGCCCAGAAAGCATATGAGCACGGTTACTATGGAGAAGGGGTCGGCGTGGCTGTTTTGGACACAGGCATTTACCTGCACCCTGATTTCGGGCAGAGGGTAGCCTGCTTTCTGGACTATATTAATGGAAGGGAAGCGCCCTATGATGATAATGGGCATGGCACCCATATTGGAGGAATCATTGGCGGGGACGGCGGGGTATCCCATGGGACATATATGGGGATCGCCCCCCGCTGCCATTTTGTGATCATAAAGATATTGGACAGAAAGGGAAATGGGAACACAGAGCATGTGGTGCAGGCCATTGAGTGGCTGGTGCGCCATAAGCAGCCATACAAGATACGGATTGTGAATATTTCCATTGGGATGGTGCTGCAGGCGGAAAGCCGCGAGAGGATCCGCCTGCTGCAGGCTGTGGAATATGCCTGGGATAATGATATGGTGGTGGTAGCCGCCGCAGGGAATAATGGGCCGGGAGGCAGCAGCATCACTGTGCCAGGGGTCAGCCGGAAGGTGATTACCGTAGGCTGCTTTGACGACACCCAGGAGCAGATTGGAAGATCCATGCTCAAGCCGGACTATTCCGGGCAGGGCCCCACAGAGCACTGCGTCGTGAAGCCGGAGCTGGTGGTGCCCGGTACTAATGTGGCAAGCTGCTCCATTTATCCGGGGAGGTATATGAGAAAAAGCGGAACCTCCATGGCGGCGCCGATTGTAAGCGGCAGCATTGCATTGCTGCTGAGCAAATACCCTTACTTTTCCCCGGCAGAGGTGAAGCTGCGCCTGTACCAGCGCGCCCTGGATCTGGGGCTGCCTTTGGCGAAGCAGGGGTGGGGAATGGTGGACATTGGGAGGCTGTTGTGTTAAAATAGCACAAGAATATAAGGGGAACATTGGATCTTTACAGAAAGTTACAAATAGTCTTTTGCGCCGCTGGCTGGCAGGGGCTGACGAAAAAGCGCTCAGGATGGAGGAGAAAATGAAAAAAGTCAAGAAATTTTTGCTGGGAAGGGCAACGATTGTGGCATTGGCAATCCTGATCCAACTATTGTGGATTTTGTCATTTCTCTATGGGTTCCAAATGAAGTACTCTTTTGTAAATTCGCTGATTGGCCTGGTGGCGATTTTTGTGGTATTGGTGATTGTAAATAAAAACAGCAACCCTTCTTACAAAATTGCCTGGGCTGTGCTGATCCTGGCAATCCCCATCGTGGGGCTGCTGGTCTATTTTATCTTTGGGCGTTCGGATCTGACAAAAAGAACCAGGAAGCGTATGGAAGCCGTGAACCGGGAGATCGAGCAGGAGGTTTCCTCAAACCCGGAATGGGAAGAGGAGCTGCGAAGGCTGGATCTTTCCGCCTATTGCCAATCTACCTATATTAAGGAGTGGGCCAATTACCCAGTGTACAAAAATACAGCCACGGAATATTATCCCTCAGGGGAAGAAATGTTCCCAGCAATCTTAGAGGCCCTGGAGTCTGCGGAGCATTTTATTTTTATGGAATATTTTATCGTAGAAGAAGGGTATATGTTTGGGAAGATACTGGATATCTTAAAACGCAAGGCAGCACAGGGGGTGGATGTGCGGTTTGTCTATGATGACTTTGGCTGTGTGACCACCCTTCCGGCAGGATATTATAAGCAGATGGAAGGATGGGGCATCCGCTGCGTCCCCTTTAATCCTTTGTATCCGGTGATGTCCGTGATTATGAATAACCGTGACCATCGGAAGATCCTGGTGGTGGACGGCAAGGTAGGCTTTACAGGGGGGATTAACCTGGCAGATGAGTACATCAACCGTATTGAGCGCTTTGGCTATTGGAAGGATACTGGGCTGCGCCTGGAAGGGGAAGGTGTCTGGAGCTTTACGGTAATGTTTTTGGAGATGTGGGATTATATCTACAAAACAAGGGAAGAAGACTTGGATCAATTCCGCCCTCAGGCATACCAGACGGAGCCTTTTTTGTCAGATGGGTTTGTGCAGCCCTATACGGACAGCCCCTTAGACCATGAGACAGTGGGGGAGAATATTTATCTGAACATCATTAATCGGGCAGAAAAGTATGTGTACATTTTCACGCCTTATCTGATTACGGATAACGAGATGGTGATAGCCCTGCAGAATGCAGCAAAAAGCGGGGTGGATGTACGGATTATGATGCCAGGGATTCCGGATAAACGCATCGTGTATTGGATGAGCCAGTCCTATTATGAGCCGCTGATAGAATGCGGTGTGCGGATTTTTCAGTTTAAGCCAGGGTTCCTCCATGCAAAATGCTTTGTATGCGATGATAAGGTTGCTACGGTAGGCAGTATTAATATGGATTACCGCAGCCTGTACCTGCATTTTGAATGCGGTGTCTGGATGTATCGGTCCAAGGCAGTGGGGCAGGTGAAGCAGGATATGGAAAGCACGCTGGAAAAATGTGAGGAGATCAATATGGAATTTTGCCATAAGCGGCCAGCGGCTATCCGCACGTTTTTGGGGGTGATTCGGCTGTTTGCGCCGTTACTGTAGGGGGTGGGCGATCCGGACGCCGGAAGGATGAAAAAATATAAGTGTCTGGTATACCAGTATAACCCACACTAATTAACCACAATTTTCACGCAGGATAAATTTCCATCTGCTGCGTTATCGTCAATCAGCGTAGCCACCGCTACGCCTCATTCCTTCGCCAGCAGGCTGAAAATTTATCCTGTGTGAAAAGTAACGGTGATTAGTGTGTTATACTAGAGCATGTTTGCAAATTGCTTTCTGTCAAATGTATTTCCAAATTTTCCGCAAAGTGGAGGATACAGATGGCAGGAATGAATTTTCAAACACGCTCTAGCTGATTTGGTCGGCAGGTATTTATAATAATGGAAAAAGCATGGTTGGAAGGTAATAGAATCCTACTGTGCTTTTTTTGTGCTTATTTTGTGGGTGGATCAATGGGGGAGGCAGGAAAGCTGGGGGAATGGGCAACTCAATAATTTATAAAAAGAGAGAGAAAAATTGTAAATACAGGAAAAATTTCAGATGTTATCATTAGTTTGATACTTAAGGTAAGCGGTAAATCAAGTATTGGGTTTACAAGAAAAAGGAGGAGGAAAGATAGTATGAAACGAAGAGAAAAGATACTCAGTCTGCTATTGGCGGCAAGCCTGACTATATCTGGCGCAGCGCCTGGCATACCGGTTTTGGCTTCAGAAGTCCAGCAGGAAGGCAATGGGATTATGTTGGAAGTGGATGAGGGAGTGCCACAAGAAGATGCCCAGCAGCCAGAAGAGGATGCCAGGGATTCGGAAGAAAGCGTACAGCAGCCAGAGGAGGGAGCCGGGGATTTGGAAGAAAGCGTACGGCAGCCAGAAGAGGATGCCGGGGCTTCAGAAGAAAATGTGAAACAGCCAGAGGAGGATGTGAAGGCTCCAGGGGAAGAGCAGGCGGAAGAAGGGGCAGAGCAGCCAACAGAAGGCAGTGTTGAGGCTTTGGCAGATGGGGAAACGCAGATAGAGACTTTGCCAGGATTGGCTGCCGATTATTATACCACAAAGGGCAGCGGTACGAATGTAACCTGGGATGTGCTGAAATCAAAGAGCGTGGATTATGACATCAATTATCCGGATGACATGGATGCGAAGCTGGCTGCCCAGACAGGGCTGACTGATTATGCAGGCGTTAGCTGGACGGGCAGGATCCAGGTGCCAACCACAGGCGACTATACTTTTTATGGGTATTCTGATAATGGGTTCCGTTTGTGGATTGATGGCGAGCAGCTGATTAATTATTGGAATGGCGGCTCCTGGGATCTGCTGCAGACCACAAAGGCGGTTCATCTGGAAGCAGGCACCTACTACACCTTCCAGGCAGATTATTTTGAATACAATGGCGGCTCCCATGTATACCTGGATTGGAGCAATGACCAGGGCATGGAACGGACCAGGGTGCCAGAGTCAGCGTATTCCCTGCCAGAGGATTTTGAAGGGGTTTACATTTCAAATATTGATACGTCTAAAGCGAACCTGAAGGATGATGAGGGGTATGACGGGCATATTACAGTGGAAGGATTGAATTTTACAGAGAATACCATATTTGAGATTGTAAAGCTCAATGAGTCCTCTTTGCCAACGCCTGCAATTGCAGAAGTGGTTTCCTTATCAGATGCAAAGGCAGAGCTGAACCTTCCAAAGCTGGGAGTAGGCTTATATAAGTTAAAAGTGCAGGAAGGGATCTGCAATACCATCTCAAAAAGCAAGGTCATTGTAGAGCCGGCTGCCACCACAGGCCAGGCAAGGGCAGAAAATCCCAGGCCAGATTGGGAGAGGACAGATTATGTGAACTTAAATGGATGGTGGAATTTCGCGTTTGACCAGAAAGAGGTTGGCCAGAAGGAAGGCTGGTATGCTGCAGATGCAGAGATTAGCGAATCGTTTATCAATGTGCCATTCTGCTGGGAATCTTCCCTGAGCGGCGTGGAAAACCCCAATTATAAGGGACAGGCCTGGTATCAGAAGAAGGTTATGGTAGATGAGGGCTGGGCTGGCCAGAAAATCTTTTTGAAGTTCGGGGCAGTGGACTGGAAATGCAAGCTCTGGGTGAACGGCGAAGAAGTTGGCGGGCATATCGGCGGCTACAATGCCTTTGAATTTGACATAACAGAGTTCATGAACGTGGGCGAGCCAAATACCGTTACCCTTTGGGTAGAGGATAAGGGAAATTATGGGGACGACAGCTATCCGGCATTGATCGGGAAACAGGGCAGGAACGCTCCCTGCGGCTATACCCATACCAGCGGCATTTGGCAGACGGTAGGCATGGAAGCCAGAAGCGCAACCTATCTGGACAATGCTGAGGCGGCAGTGGATGTGGACAAATCCACAGTGACCTATACGCTGGATGTTACTTCTGATGCGGATCAGGAACTGACTATAGAGTATGATTTTACTAGCAAGATCTATAATATTGAGAAGGATGAGGATGTCCCAACTGGATCTTCTGTAAAGGGATCCCAGAAGATTTCCGTAAAGGCAGGGGACAACAGGCTGGCAATGTCTGCAATTACCGTAGAGAATCCAAAGCTTTGGAACTTCAATGACCCGAACCTGTATTACGGCACATTGACTGTAAAGAACAGCCAGGGGGCAGTTTTAGACACGATCAGCACTTACTTTGGCATGCGCAAGGTTGAGGCAAAGTATTTTGACGAAAGCCTGGAAGTGAAATATATTTATGTGAACAATGCGCCAGTCTTTATGTCTGGTTTGTTGGATCAGGGCTTCTGGGAAGGCGGGATTTACACAGCTCCTTCTGAGGAAGCATTGAAATATGACATCCTGAAAATGCGTGAATGCGGATTTAACATGATCCGTAAGCACCTGAAGGTGGAAGACCCGCTCCAGTATTATTGGTGTGATAAGCTGGGCATGATGGTATGGCAGGATATACAGAAGCTACCTATGCACCGTTAAGGGCAGCATTGGAGGAAGCAAAGGCGGCCAGCCGTTATGACCAGGCAGCTATTGACCAGGCGGCAGAGAACCTGCAGAAGGCTCTGGGAGGCTTGAGGGAAACAGGCGCAGGCAGTGGCGTAGACCTCGAGAAGATCGCTGAGATTATGAAGGATATGGCAGCAGCTAAGGAAGAGGCTGAACTGGCAAAGAAAGAAGCGCAGGCAGCCCAGGCATTGGCAGAAAAAGCAGCCCAGGATGCAGCTGACAAGGCAGCAGAGGCGCAGAAGCAGGCAGAGGCAGCAGAGGGCGGGAAGAAAGAGGCTCAGGCCCAGGCAGCAGAGGCGCAGAAGCAGGCGGAGGAATCTAAGAAGGCTGCAGAGGAAGCCCAGAAGCAGGCAGAGGAAGCTAAGAAGGCTGCAGAGGAAGCCCAGAAGCAGGCAGAGGCAGCCACAACAGAAAAGGCAGAAGCCCAGAAGCAGGCAGAGGAAGCTAAGAAGGCTGCAGAGGAAGCCCAGAAGCAGGCAATTGATGCTAAGACCCAGGTAGTGGAAGCCCAAAAACAGGTAGTGGAAGCCCAGAAGCAGGTGGCAGAGGCTGAAAAGCAGGCAACCGAGGCAAGGAACCAGGCAAACCTTGCCAAAGCAGAGAAGGAAGCAGCAGAGAAGGCAGCGGCAGAAGTGGCAGAAAAAGTAAAAGCCGCAGAAGCTCAGGTGGCAGAAGCCCAGAAGCAGGCGGCAGAAGCCCAGAAGCAGGTAGTGGAAGCCCAGAAGCAGGTATTAGAGGCGCAGAAGCAGGCCGCAGAGGCAGAGCGCCAGGCAAACCTTGCCAAGGCTGAAAAGGAAGCGGCTGAGAAGGCGGCAGAAGAGGCAAAGAAGCAGATTGAAGAAGCAGCTAAGCAGGCAGAGGAAGTAAGGAAGCAGGCAGAAGAGGCAGCCAAAAAGATCGAAGAAGCCAAAAAGCAGGCAGAAGCAGCCCAGGCCGCGCAGCAGGCGGCAGAAGAGGCAGCTAAAAAGGCACAGGAAGCATTAGAGGCTCTTAAGAAGGCACAGGATGGGCAGGATACCACAGCGCCTGTACAGCAAACCGTAAAGGTAGGGCAGATCGTAAAGAATGGCTATCTGAACTACAAGGTGACCAGCGTAGAGAAGAAGACTGTCAGCGTTGTGGGCCTTGCAAAGGCCAGCGTTACCGCTGTTGCAATTACCAACTCTGTGAAGATTGCAGGCAAAAGCTACAAGATCACAGCGATTGGAAAGAATGCATTCAAGAACAACAAGAAGCTGACCAAGGTATCTATTGGCAAGAATGTTAAGGTAATTGGAAGCAATGCCTTCTATCAGAACACGAAGCTGAAGAGCGTGACCATGAACAGCGGCGTTGTGACAATCGGAAGCAAAGCTTTCTATAAAGACAGCAAGCTTAAGAGCATCACTATCCGGTCAAATGTCTTGAAGTCCGTTGGAAAGAGTTCCTTCAAGGGCATCTATAAGAGAGCTTATGTTGACGTTCCGGACAAAAAGGCAAAGGCTTATAAGAAATTGTTTGCAAATGCAGGCCAGCCGAAAGGAGTTACCATTAAATAGGGAAAAAAGATCCTATTTGTGAAATTGATATAGCATTATAATTTTTGAGCCGATGCCCTTTTAGGGCATCGGCTCAAGAAGGTAGGGACAGCAGGAAAAGGAGCGGTTACAAAGCTCAGGCAGGCATTATGGGATGGAACTATGAATTGGTTACGAAAGGAAGATGGGTTATGGGTTTTAGGGCTTTAGTCGCAGATGATGAATATATGATCCGCCGTGGGATTATCAGCTTTTTGGAAAGGTATGGCTTTGAAGTGGCCGCAGAGGCGGAGGATGGGGAAATGGCGCTGGAGCTGGCAACAGAAATTCCAGTGGATGTGTATTTTGTAGATATCAACATGCCATTCCTCAACGGCCTGCAGTTTATCGAAAAGCTAAAAGAGGTTCAGCCAAAGGCTTTGGTGGTGATTATTACGGGCTATGATAATTTTGACTACGCAAGAAGGGCGTTAAAGCTGGAGGTGTTTGAATATTTATTGAAACCCATTATGGAAGACAATTTTAAGGAGATGATCGGGCGGGTGGAAAAGAGGCTTGTCAGTGACAGCAATGAAAGTAAATACCTTGCCTGGGCGCAGGATACGCTGATCCAGAATCGGGATTACCTGGCTTCAAATTTTTTGCTGCGTGCATTGGAAGGCCATTTTACGCCGGTGGAGATGCAGGAAAAGTTCCTTTATCTGAAAATGGAGATGCCAGAGCAGTTTGTGGTGACAGCGGTACGCCTGGAGTTCCAAAAAGGGATGGACCTTACCGGGGGATGGACGGATGACCTGCTGTTTTTTGTGGCGCAGAATGTGGCCAACGAAATTTTTAACAGCCCCGATGACCCGCGGAGCTGCCAAAATGATTATGGGGATCTGATCATCCTATCAGAGCAGACAGAAGGAGGGGAAGAACAGCTCCAGCGTTACTGTAAGCTGTTAGAAAGCCGTGTGCCTGTAAAATGCATTACGGTACAGAAGGCAGGGAAGGGGATTGCCAGCCTGGCAGATGTGTACCATGAGGTGCTGTCGCAGTTTGAGGAAATGGTAGGCATTTCATCGGTGATGCAGGAGGTGAAGTCCTATGTGGAGCAAAATTACTGGCGGGGGGATTTTTCGCTTCAGGATGCGGCTGACCATGTGAGCCTGTCCATGCAGTATATGAGCAAGCTGTTCCGGAAGGAAATGGGGGTCACTTTTGTGGATTATTTGACCAGCGTCCGAATCCGCAAATCCATTGACCTGTTCCAGGATGATGAATTGAAAATTTATGAAATTGCAGAAAAAGTGGGGTACGCCACGCAGCATTATTTCAGCACGGTGTTTAAGAAAAACCTGGGAGTCAGCCCGGCAGAGTACCGCAAAAGGATGAAAGAAAAATAATTATACATAAATCAGGTTAAATATTTGTATGTTCCGGACGGAATATTGCAAAGACTTTGGGCAGAGAAGCAGATATAATTGTAACATAACATAGAGGTTCCAATACTTATTAAGGAGGATATGAAGATGAAAAGAAAGATTTTGAGCGTGTTATTGTGTGTAAGTATGATGGCTGCCTTAACGGTGGGGTGCGGAAACGGCAATAAGACAGATGACAGCGCAGCTTCCGGCAATGCAGATACGCAGGACCAGGCAGATGCCCCGGCAGCAGACGGCGCAGAGGATGCCCCGGCAGAGGACAGTACGGCAGGCGATGCAGCAGAGGGCACGGCAGGCGATGCAGCAGGCGGCAGCTCCAGCGGAGAGAAGCTGGTAGTTGGGTTCGCGCAGATCGGCCAGGAGTCAGGCTGGAGGGATGGCGAGACAATGTCTATCCAGACTTATGCAGAGGAACATTCTGATACGATTGAGCTTCTCTATGCAGACGGCCAGCAGAAGCAGGAGAACCAGATCAAGGCAATCAAGAACTTTATTGAGCAGGGCGTAGATGTAATCGGGGTTGCCCCTGTAGTTGAGACAGGCTGGGATCAGGTATTTGCAGAGGCTCAGGATGCAGGCATCCCAATCATCCTGTTAGACAGGACTGCTGATGTAGACGAAAGCTTATATGCAACCTTTATCGGATCTGACATGGTAGAAGAAGGCAAGAACGCTGCTGACGAAATGGCAAAGCTTCTGAATAGTTCAGGAAAGATTGTTGAGTTAGAGGGAACGGTTGGGGCTTCCGCAGCAGTAGGCAGGAAGCAGGGATTTGATGAGCAGCTTGCAGCAGCTTATCCAGATATTGAAATTCTGGAATCTCAGACAGGCGACTTTACCAGGTCCCTTGGAAAAGAAGTTATGGAGTCTTTCTTAAAAACATATGATAATATTGACGGCCTGTTTGCACACAATGACGATATGGCATTGGGCGCAATCGAAGCTATCAAAGAAGCTGGTTTGAAGCCAGGCGAAGACATCAAGATCGTTTCTTGTGACGGCGTAAAAGGAATCTTTGAGGCCATGGTAGCAGGCGAAGCAAACTGTACAGTAGAGTGTAACCCTCTTTTAGGGCCGCAGCTCTTTGAGGCAGCACAGAAACTGAAAGATGGTGAAGAAGTAGAGAAGTGGATTAAATCTAATGAGAGCGTATACACAGCTGATCAGGCTGAAGCAGAGCTTCCGAACCGTGTGTATTAAAATATAAGTAAGTACAGGCAAGCAGAGCTGCTGCATTTTAGTATGCAGCAGCCTTTTTTTAAAATAAAAAGGCAAGGAGGTTTGGCAATGGCGAATGATAACCAGCTGTTGAAGGCAAGAAATATTTCAAAATCCTTTGGGAAAGCAGTTATCGCACTTGATAATGTACAGTTTGACCTGAACCGGGGGGAAATCCACGCCCTGTTAGGGGAAAATGGCGCAGGGAAATCTACATTGATCAAAGTGCTGACAGGGGTAGAGGAAAGGGACAGCGGAACTGTATTCCTAAACGGAAAGGAGATCCGCCCTAAGTCCACACAGGATGCGCAGAATGAGGGGATTGCAACCGTTTATCAGGAGGTGAACCTCTGTCCGAATCTCTCGGTAGCAGAAAATATTTACATTGGGCGTGAGCCGAGGAACAAATTTGGGAAAATCGACTGGAAGAAGATCAATGCGGATGCAGAAGAACTGTTAAAGAGGTTTGACCTTCATATCAATGTGACAAAGAACTTGGATAATTATTCTGTTGCAGTGCAGCAGATGATCGCAATCGCAAGAGCCTGTGATATTGACGCGAAGGTGCTGATTTTAGACGAGCCCACCAGCAGCCTTTCCACGGTGGAAGTGGAAAAGCTGTTTGGGATTATGCGCAGGCTGCGTAAAGAGGGCATGGGTATCCTGTTTGTTACCCACTTCCTTGATCAGGTCTATGAGGTGACAGACCGGATCACAGTGTATAGGAACGGCGGATATGTAGGGACTTATCAGACCGCAGAGCTGCCCAGGGTAGAGTTAGTTGCAAAAATGATCGGAAAGGATTATGCAAGCTTAAATGAGTCCGTAGTGGCAGGGCAGCTTGGGGAAGAAAAGGCAGCGGGAGGGGAAGAACTGATTGAGCTGTGCGGCGTCAGCAGCCCTGGAACCATCCAGGATTTCAATGTGAAAGTCAGAAAGGGAGAAGTGCTGGGGCTGTCCGGCCTGTTAGGCTCTGGGCGTTCTGAAACAGCCCGGGTGCTCTTTGGCGTAGACTCTGTTGGAAAAGGCGAGATGAAGCTGAAAAAAGAGAAAGTGCATTTCAAGAGCCCGTTGGATGCCATCCGCAGCGGGATTGCGTTTTGCCCAGAGAACCGAAAGACAGAGGGAATTATCGGAGATTTGACGATCCGTGAGAATATTGTCCTGGCACTCCAGTCCAAGCGGGGGATGTTCCAAAAGATCTCCAAAAAAGAGGCAGAAAGGCTTGCAGATGAATATATAGAGAAACTGGAGATTAAGACGCCGGATGCAGGCCAGCTTATCAAAAACCTGAGCGGCGGCAACCAGCAGAAAGTAATCCTGGCCAGATGGCTTGCCACAGATCCGGAATTTCTGATGCTGGATGAGCCAACAAGGGGAATTGATATTGGGACAAAGGCAGAGCTTCAGAAAATTGTCATAGATCTGGCGAAACAGGGAATGGCCGTGCTGTTTATCTCCTCTGAAATTGATGAGATGCTGCGTTGCTGTAAGCGCATGATCGTGCTGCGGGATATGAGGCAGGTAGGGGAGCTGAAGGGAAAAGAAATTTCCGAGGAAGCAATTATGAATATTATGGCGGGAGGTGAGAAATAATGAAGGAGAAATTCAATAAATTATCCCAGAAGAAAGCATTTTGGCCGGTGGTTATCTTTCTTGTGATCCTGTTGTTCAATGGGGTTGTAAGCGGAGGTGATTTTTTCAAACTTTCTATTGTAGACGGGCACTTATATGGCCGCGTGATTGATATTTTCCGAAATGGAAGCAAGCTGATGATCTTGGCGGCAGGCATGACAATGGTGCTGGCAACAGGCGGCACGGATATTTCGGTAGGTTCTGTAATGGCAATCAGCGGAGCGATTGCATGCAGCATTGTGAATGGGAATATCCTTCCAGGGCTGAACGGAAATGTAGTTGTAGCCATTATCCTGGCAATCCTAGCCGGAATTACCTGCGGTTTCTGGAATGGCATTCTGGTGGCAAAAATAAAGATCCAGCCAATCGTGGCTACGATGATCCTTCTGGTGGCAGGCCGGGGCATTGCGCAGCTGGTCACACAGGGAAAGATCATAACGATCACTTCAGATGCTTATTACTTTATCAATGGCGGATATATCCTTGGGCTGCCGTTCCCGCTGTTTATTGTTATTTTCCTGGCAGGGGTTTTAATCCTTTTCGTGGGGCGGACGTCTTTTGGGCTGTTCCTGGAATCTGTGGGATGTAACCCAAAGGCTTCCAAATTTGCAGGTATCCAGGTAGATAAGATGCTGTTGGTAATTTATACGATTTCCGGCGGATTTGCTGCAGTTGCAGGGCTGATTGAAAGCGCTGGCATCAAAGGGGCAGACTGTAACAATGCTGGCTTGAATATTGAGCTGGATGCAATCCTGGCAGTGGCAATTGGCGGTACAAACCTGATGGGCGGGCGTTTTTCTATCCCGGCAAGCCTTGCAGGTGCTTTGATCGTACAGAGCATTACAACCACAGTATTGGCGCAGGGTGTGCCAGCGGCTTATATCCGTGTGCTGAAGGCTGTGCTGATCATCGTGATCTGCCTGTCCCAGTCGAAAGAATTTAAAGAAATGCTCACATCCCATAAGGCTGCGAAAAAGAGAAAGGCGGTTGGAGAATAATGGAAAAAACAAAGAAGAAATTTCAAATTAATAACATCTCCCTGCTGATTACAGTGGTTCTGTTTGTGCTGATGTTTGCGTTTGGGTCTGTGAAATATGATAATTTCTTTTCTATTTCTACATTCCTGAACCTGTTTAATGACAATGCCTATCTGATGATCGCAGGAATTGGCGTAACTTTTGTGTTGATTACAGGCGGAATAGATATCTCCATTTCCTCCACCGTTGCATTTACAGGCGTGTTTTCCGCTTATTTGCTACAGAAAGGCGTTCCGTCCTTTGCCGTGATTCTTATCGTGCTTGTGATTGGGATTATAGTTGGCGTGGCGCAGGGAGCTTTGATCCACTACTTTAATATGCAGCCCTTTATTGTAACCCTGGCAGGGCAGTTCTTAATGCGGGGCCTTTGCGTTGTAGTGAGTGAGGCATCCATTCCAATTACAGATCCTTTCTTCAAGTCCATGGCGCTTAACAAAGTGGCGATTAAGCTGGGAAGCGCAAAGGCAGCCAGCGGGAAGCTGTATTATTATGTATTCATCCTTCTGGCCGTATTGCTTATTTCCCTGTATGTGCTGAAGTACACAAAATTTGGAAGAAACGTTTATGCGCTTGGGGGGAATGAGACATCTGCAAAGCTGATGGGCCTGAACGTGGCAAGGACAAAGATTTGCGCCTATGCCATAAGCAGTTTTTGCGCAGCCTTAGGAGGCGTGGTATTCAGCTTCTACACGCTGGCTGGGTATGGGCTGCAGAATATGGGCATGGAGCTGGATGCCCTTTCCTCAGCCGTAATCGGCGGCACGCTGCTGACAGGAGGCGTTGGGACTGTGGTGGGCACGGTGATCGGCGCTATGATTCAGGGCATTATCCAGACGATTGTCACATACCAGAACCTGAACACCTGGTGGACGAAGGTAACCATTGCGGCATTGCTGTGCTTCTTCATTGTGGTTCAGAGGATCATTGCTATCCGTGCGGAAAAAATGAAAGGAAAGGGAGAATCAGATAGTTATAAATAATTTACATAGAGGCGAGGCATAAAAGTAGGGGTGGGCGCAATGGAACGATGGAAAAGGAGATTTCAGAATATTAAGATACGCAGCAAAATGATTTATTCTTATATACTGATTGCACTCATCCCTTTTTGCATGGTAGGGAGCCTGGGTGTTCTCACTTCCACCAGGGAAGCGGAAAGGAATGCAACACAGTACAACAGCCAGATGGTCAGCCAGATCCTGCAGACAGTAGACCTTTATATCAGTGGCATTGAAGAAAAGGCAAATATGCTGATCAAGCTTATTGAGCCGATGGATTTGAATAAAGTGGGAAACAGTACAGGGGAGCATTGGGAAGAATGCAGGAGGAATTTGAACACCAGCTTCCAGGCTGTGGCGCAGACCCAGCAGGAAATCGCAGGCATTTTCTTTGCAACAGAGCAGGACCGCTATGTCTGTGCCAGGATGTCCAGGGTTTCCAGGGATTCCTTCACGCAGGAAAGCTGGTATCAGATAGCAATGCAGAATCCGGAGAAAATGCAGATTATCAGTAATGTGACAGGCAGGAATATCGCAACAGATATGACATACAGCATCGATGATGTGTTTTCCATTGTAAAGGCGGTAAAAGACCCAGAGACTGGGGAGCCGATAGGGGTTCTGCTGTTTGACATTAAGCATGACATTATTTCCCATGCAATCAAAAACGCCAATATAGGGGAAGGCGGCTTTGTGTATGTTTTAGACGGCACGGACCATGTGGTATATGCACCTACCAATACAGTTGTCTACCGGATCAAGCCAGAATGGCTGAAATCAGAAAAGAACCGGGCGACAGCCATGATCCAGGGGAAAAAATACCAGATTATTTTCCGAAAATCCCAGTACACCAATTGGAAGATTGTCTGTGTGTCCTCTTATCAGAAGTTAATGGAAAATGTGGACACCATGTTCCAGGTATTTGCTACTTTACTGGTGGCGACCCTTTTGATGGTACTGTTTGTGGCGGTGAAAATTTCTGAGACAATCACAAAGCCCATTGTGAGGCTGCGGGATCTGATGAAACGCACAGAGGAAGGGGAGCTGACCGTCCGCTTTGAAGGGGACGGGCAGGATGAGATCAGTGACCTGGGGCGGAATTTTAACCATATGCTGGAGCGGATCCAGGAGCTTTTGGATCAAGTCTATGAGGAACAGGAGCACAAGCGCCAGGCGGAGCTGAAGGTGGTGCAGGAGCAGTTCAAGCCGCACTTTTTGTATAATACCCTGGATACCATTGGGTGGATGGCGCGGGAGCATTCGGCGGACAACATTGTCCAGCTGGTGGATGCGCTGACCAATGTGTTCCGGATTAGCCTGAGCAAGGGAAAAGATTATATTACCCTGCAGGAGGAAATACGCTATATTTCCAATTACCTGTATATTCAGAAGATACGCTATGGGCCCAAGGTGATTTATGAGATTTCCATTGAGCCGGAATGTGAAGGGGAGGAGGTTCCCAAGCTGATTCTGCAGCCTTTAGTGGAAAATGCCATTTACCATGGCGTGAAAATGAAGCGTGGGGACGGCCATCTGGGCGTCCAAGTGGCAAGGGAAGGGGAGGAACGGATTGTACTGAAGGTAAAGGATGATGGAAAAGGGATGGACCGTGAGAAGGCAGAAGAACTAGAGAAACTGCTGAATGAGCCAAGCCGGCCAGAGCAGAACCAGAGCTTTGGCCTGTTTTATGTGAAAGAACGGCTCCGTATCCGTTATGGGGACAATTTCCAGGTGAAGATTGAGAGCGAAGAGAACCAGGGAACCCAGATTGCAATCTCCATACCTGCAAATTGGACAGAGCCTGTGGGCAAAATAGGAGGTGAGGGCAGTGGAGATGAAGAAAAAAATGGTGCTAACTTCTCTATCCGTAGGGATTTTCCTGCTTTTGTCCTGCCTGGCAGCATACACGTGGTCAAGGAACAGCGCAGATTATAAGAATGAAGTGGAATATGTGATTGGGGTGTCCCAGGCAAATGTGCGGGAAGCCTGGCGGATTGCGCTGAACCAGGAGATTGAGGAGGAGGTAAAAAAATATCCTAATATCAATATTATTACCACAGATGCCACCTCAGAGCCAGAGAAGCAGAAGCAGGATATAGACAAGCTGCTGGAATTTGGGATTGACTTACTGATCATTTCCCCTTGTGACACAGGGAAGCTGACAGAAAAGATTAAAGATGTCTTCCAGGGCAACATCCCTGTTATTGTAATGGATCGTGGGATTGAGGGGTTTGATTACAGCCTTTTTATTGGGCCGGACAATGATATGATCGGCCGCCAGGCTGGAGAATGGGTGGTACAGCTATTGGATGGGCAGGGTGGGCGTGTGCTGAAGCTGTGCGGGAATTCCGGCTCCATCCAAAGCCAGGAGCGTATAAAGGGCTTTGATTCCGTTGTGATGGATTATCCCCAGATTGAAACCAGTACTTTTAATATGGATACGGAGTTAAAGGACAAAGCCTATGACGCGGTTCTTTCCATGAAAGGGAGCCTCAAAGAGATCCATGTGATCTTTGCCAACTGCGACTATGTGGCGCAGGGTGCCTATGAGGCATTGGAAAGCATGGGGATGGAGAAGGGTATCCAAATTGTGGGGAGCGACGGGCTGAATGGGAAGGATGGGGGCGTGGATATGGTGATGCAGGGGAAGATCGCGGCCACCATTACCTGTCCCACAGGGGGGAGGGAGGCGATCCAATATGCTTACAGTATTTTACGCCAGGAAAGCGGTGTGCCAAAGCAGGTAATCCTAAGGAGCCGAACGATTACGAAGGGGAATGCCGCGCAATATCTGGAAAGCCTGGAAAAGGAATGCTTTGATAAAGGGGAAACCATTACCGTAGGCTATTCCCAGGTAGGGCAGGAGAGCCAGTGGCGGCTTGCCAATACCCATTCCATCCAGGAAGCGGCAAGGGAGTTCAATGTAGACCTGCTGTTTGATGATGCAGACCAGTCACAGGACAAGCAGATTGCGGCAATCCGCCGGTTTATCGAGGAAAAGGTAGATGTGATCGTAGTTTCCCCTGTGGTAGAGACAGGCTGGGATGAGGCGCTTATGGAAGCCAAGGCAGCCGGGATTCCAGTGGTAATGTCTGACCGGAAGGCAGAGACGGATGAGAAGGATTTGATCACTACTTATATTGGGGCAGATTTCCTGGAGGAAGGGCGCAGGGCTATGCGGTGGATCCGGGATAATATCCCTTCTGGGGGAAAGGTGCTGAATATCTTGGAGTTAAAGGGGAACCAAGGGGCTTCTCCAACATTAGAACGCAGGAAAGGGTTTGTGGAGGTGCTGCAGGAATGTCCGGGATATCAGATTGCCTATTCGGAGTATGGGGATTTTACTTATGATGGGGGGAAGCGGATTGTAGAAGGGTATTTGGAACGGGGGGGATGGGATGTGGACATTATTTTTGCCCATAATGATGATATGGCTCTTGGGGCGGTAGAGGCATTGGAGGATTATGGGATTGTTCCAGGGGAGGATGTGAAGATTATTTCTGTGGATGGCACGTCAGATGTGTTTCGGGCGATAATTGCGGGGAAGATAAATTGTACCGTGGAGTGCAATCCTCTGTTGGGGCCGCCGCTGATGAAGGCGATACGGGATATGGTTGCGGGAAAGGAGATGCCAGTGAGGATCATTACAGAGGAGAAAGTGTATGATCAGAGCCAGGCGGAGGAAGTGATTAATCAGAGGGCATATTAGGCGTTAAAGAAAAATAGGGGCTACTATCCATGGCTCAGGAATGCGCTGAACTGCGCATTCCGTGAGAACATGATTCAGGAGTGAGGGGCGATTTTGCGAAGCAAAACTTTAAATATTGCCCCGAATTGTTGCTATGAGCGGCTCCCAGGCCGTGAATAGTAACAAATAGGGCGATAATTTATAAATTAGAAGCCGATTTTTGTAAATACTTTTGGGGAGAAAGTGCTAGAATATAATTGTGATCAATAAATAGTTTTCTTCCCTTTCATAAAAAGGGGCTGCCATACGGGGATAAGGTCCGTGCGGCAGCTCCTTTTTTCCAGGCGCGCCCGAATGCGGCAGTCCCGCTTCGGGCCGCATTTGTTGTTAGGCTTCAGCCCGTTTCAAATTGTGTAGTTTCTCAAAAGAGAAACGGTACTTTGTGAAACGAATAAACCACCTGCTATGCAGGTGAGTCAGCATTGCTTTAGCTTACAGTAAAAACCTCCTGTGTTATAATAATGCTGGTTCGCCAACCGCATTAAAGACAAAGGAGGTTATCCATATGGATAGTAATAGTTTATCACACACAAAGTGGAATTGTAAATACCATGTTGTTTTTGCGCCAAAATTTAGAAGAAAAATCATATATGGACAGCTGAGGCAGGATATAGCAAGTATATTGAGTACACTGTACAGAAGGAAAGGCGTGCATATGGTGGAGGCGGAAATTTGCAGGGGCCATGTCCATATGCTGGTAGAGATCCCGCCAAGCATAATATGTGGATACAGTAGGCAAGAATGCAAAGAAAATACAGGAATATATTCAGAACCAATTAAAAGAGGATTATGAGTATGACCAGATAACCCTCAAAGAGTATATAGACCCGTTTACGGGTGAGCCGTTAAAAAAGAACAGGTAATAGGAGCCCTTTAGGGCTCAGTACAGAATAATGTTGCGGCCGGCGAACTTTTCGATGAGTCTTTAGACTCCAGAGCCGGTAACAAGCCCTTATAGGGCGTGAGCAAACCACCGGCTAAGCTGGTGGTTCTGATTAAAATAATGCTAGGAGGATAAATATTTATCATATGAAATCCCTATGGAATATGATATGCTAAAAAACATAGCAAGCGCAAAATGAAATGGCATGGGGGATCAGCCGTGCCGTTTACAAGGGAGGTGAATACTGCAGAAGGGCATTTATTCGCAACTATAGTTTGGCATAATTTTTTAGGGAGGAACAGGTACATGAAAAAGAGAAAAATCATGAATAAGGCAGTTTCATTGCTGGTAAGCGCAGCAATGGTGAGCGGAATCTTTCTGTCATCTTCTCCAGCGCCAGTGGCATTGGCGGCGGAGCTGAACCAGGCGTCAGAAGCGGCAGGACAGGCAGGGACAGAGCTGGATCTGGCAAGGCGCGAACTTTATGGAACAGAAGATGGGAATATTGCAAGAACCGCGACGGCAGAAGCCGTTTATTCTAATCCATATGCCGGCCAGCCAGATAGGGCTAACGATGGGGCATTTGGCAATGGCAACGGCTCCACTGTATGGAATACATGGGGGACTCAGTACGGAAACCCAGGGAATCCGGTATGGATCCAGTATACCTGGGATGAGCCCCATGTGATTGAGGCTACCCGCGTTATGTGGTGGATTTTCACAGATACAGGCGTGCGCTGGCCCAGAGAATGCGTTATGCAGTATAAAAAAGGCGATGATTGGGTTGACTGCGGCTCTATCGCAACTAACGGAAACTCTGCGAATTATAAAGGGGAAGGCGGCGCAGAGGCCAATAAGCCATGGCCGGCTCCCGTTCCCTGGGGGGAAAATACCATATGGAACTCCCTTCAGTTAGAGGAAAAGATTGTCACCACACAGCTTCGCCTCTGCGTAACGGCAGAAAGGGAATCTGGCACGGCTCCCGGAATCGGCATAAGCGAGTGGGAAGTATTTGGCTATGTGGATCCTGCATTGGCAGACTTGCAGGGGATTGATGAGGATTTCTTAATGGAACTGTACGGCGATGCAGATCTCCCTACAGAAGGAAGCTATGGGAGCAAGATCACATGGTCTGACTCTACAAATCCGGCCCTGGCTTCTGACGGAACGGTGACCCGCCCGGAAATCGGCCAGGGAGATGCAACAGGCACCATTACTGCCACAGCAGTAAAGGATGATTTTACAGCAACGAAGCAGTTCAGTTTTGTGGTAAAGGCAAAAATGTCTGACAAGGCCATGGCGGAAGCGGATCTGGCAGCCATCGACCTTGGGGATATCAATAGCAGGGTTACAAACCTTACCCTTCCTGCAAAGGGAAAGTTTGACTCAGATATTACATGGTCTTCTGACAATACCACTTATTTGTGGAATGACGGGAGCGTCCTCAGGCCGCCAACAGGCGCTTCGGATGTAACCGTATTACTGACAGCGACAGCCGTCCTTGGAAGTGCAACAGAGACACGGCAGTGGGAGGTTACGATCCCGGCTTACCCGCCAGAGGGAAGGTCTATTGTTTCCTATGATGAGATTAATGTGGAATGCCCAGAAGGCAACGCCCCGAAGCTCCCGAACCAGGTGAAGGTCCAATACAGCGATGGGACTTCTGAGCTGCGCAGGATCATGTGGGAAGGCTATTCCGTAGCAGACCAGACTACGCAGGCTGGATATCCCCTTGGCCATAAGTATACCATGAAGGGAAATATCCAGGGCGATAACGCAACGCTGAATGGATATGAAGTTGTGGCAAATATTACCGTGGTGTCAGCAGAGGAAAATAACAATGTTCCTTCCAACGTGCCGAAGGCAGAGACACTGCAGCTTAGCAAAGTGACCTTGAATAACGACCCGGATGGGGAACAGAACAGGCTGACTTTAAATATGGAAAACCATATCCAGTATATTTTGGGCGTTGACATTACCCGTATGCTCTATAATTACAGATGGACCTTTGGGTTAAGCACGGAAGGGTATACAACGCCAGGCGGATGGGATTCTCCAGAGACAAAGCTGAAAGGCCACGGCTACGGCCATTATTTGTCAGGCTTGGCTCTTGCCTATGCTTCCGATACAAAAGCGGATGAAAAAGCCCAGCTTCTCTCCAGGATGAAGAGAATGACAGATGAAATGCGCCAAATGCAGGAAATGACTTTTGTAAAGATCAAGGATGAAAATGGGGAAGAACGTTACAGAGAAGCCCGCGACAGGTATTCCACAGATGCAGAAGTGCGCGGAATGACCAATGTCCGTTTGATGAACGACGAGACAGCACCTAGGGATCCAGCTCTTTTTGGATACGGATATATCAATGCAATCCAGCCGGAGCATTTAATCCTGATTGAGAACTATGCGCCTTATAATGGGAATATGTCAGATTACGGCGTATGGGCTCCATACTATTCCCTGCACAAACAGCTGGCAGGGCTTGTGGAAATTTACAATGTCCTGGATGGCGGGAATCAAGAAGAGCAGGCAATTGCCGACAAAGCCCTTGCCATTGCCAAGGATATGGGCATGTGGGTATGGAACAGGCTTTCCTACTGCACAAAATCCGGTGCGCGCCCAGACGCAAATTCACCGGGATACAGGGATACCATGTGGGGGCTTTATATTGCAGGCGAATTTGGCGGCATGAATGAGACACTGGCAAGGCTTTCCGATATTATGAAGGACAAAAACCAGGAAGACGCCCAGAAACTGTTGGAGGCATCTACATTCTTTGATAATAATGGCGCAAGCAGCGATACAGGCGGCATCCCCTTCTTTGCGTCACTGGCCCATAACAGGGATTCCATCCGTACGCTGCACAGCAACCAGCATATCCCGCAGGTTGTTGGGACGCTTTGGACCTTTAAGGGCAACAATAACCCGACATATTACAATATTGCCGAGAATTTCTGGGATTACGTATTCGGGCGTTATTCCTTCACCATTGGAGGCGTTGGGGGGAATAACAGCAACGAGGAAAAATTCTGCGGAACCTACAACCAGATCGGTGTTGTGAACGACGACAACGGCGGCAAGATCTGCGAAACCTGCGCAGCATACAATATGCTGAAGCTTACCAAGGATTTGAACACCTATAACCCAGACGATGCAAAATATATGGATTACTATGAGCGTTTGCTCTACAACCAGATCATAGGCTCCATTGAGCCAGGAAGCAAGGCAAACAGGACCTCCTATGGCTATGCGATCTATCCGAATACCCAGAGGAGCAGGAGTACTGGAAATGCCCAGAATCCAGGCAGCACCTGCTGTTCCGGTACAGGGACAGAAAACCATGTGAAGTATCAGGAAGCTGCATACTTTACTTCTGCAGACAACAAGACATTTTATGTGGGCCTGTATATGCCAACCACGGCCAAGTGGGATGGACAGGATGTGTCTATCACCCAGTCCTGCGTATTCCCATCTGAGGAATCTACCTTCACAGTAGCCACTGGCGCAAATACAGGAGAATTTGAAATGAAGTTCCGCGTTCCCTATTGGGCTACCAAGGACTTTGATATTAAGCTAAACGGCGTATCTTTAGCAGACAGCTATGAGCCAAGCTCTTATGTTTCCACTGGCGTAAGGAAATGGTCAGATACGGATACGGTTGTCGTTACCATGCCTTATGGATTTAATGTGGACTACCTGCCAGGCAAATGCGACGGCGAATGGTATGGCTCCCTGATGAACGGCCCCCTTGTTATGGCGGCTACCGATGTACCCCAGCTGTCAAGGGTAGAACTGGATTCCTATATGTCAACAGGGGAAGGCACAAATGTAATCATTAACGAGCCACAGACTATGACAGGCGGCGTAACGAATGAATTGCCTACGCGCAATGTACACAGCCTGAGCGTACAGGTAGCTCCAGGAACCACAGGGGGAGAAGCCTCCACCAAGACATTTATACCTCACTATTTTGCAGGGATACCTGCCTATACAACCTATTTCTACATTCCTGCCCCAAATGAGAATACAGGGGTAGATAAGACGCCGTTATTTGAGAAGATTGCAGACGCATCTGTCAGGATTGAAAGCGGCCTCTATACAAAAGAAAGCACGGATGGGCTGCAGGCTGTTTTGAAAGAAGCATTGGCTGTATACCAGAGCGCAGAGGCACAGGAAAACGACCTGCAGGCAGCCATTGCCAATATTGAGTCAGGCGTCCAGAAACTGGAGGCAAAGCCAGTAGACATTTCAGGTTTGGAACAGAAGCTGGAAGAAGCGAAGCAAATAGTAGAGGCAGACTACACGCCAGAAAGCTATGGCAAGCTGATCGGACTGGTAACAGAGGCGGAATCTTACCTGAAAGGAACTTCCCATACAGATAATGTGACAGCAGGCTATATCCTCGATATTGACGCTGCCATCAAAGCGCTGGTAAAACTGGACAAGGAAGCCCTGAAGAGCATTCTTGATGAGGCAGCTGCCCAGCAGAACCCGAAAAATGAAGGCACAAAACAGTGGGAAGAGCATGAGTATACCGTATATACCCGTAAATCCTGGAATGCCTTCCAGCAGGCAAAGGAAAGCGCAGATAAATTATTCCAAAATGACCCAAAGGTTCCTACGCAAAATGAGGTCAATGAGGCGGTATCCGCATTGCGGAGAGCTATGGACGCATTGCTGCCCTACAATCTGTGTGATGAACGCGATAGCTTGAAAGCAATCCTGGATGAGGCAAAAGGATATAAAAACGATCCTGTAAAATATGATGCAGATACTTTTGAAACCCTTCAGAAAGCCATTGAAGTAGGCGAGGACAGGTTAGACTATGCAAGCCTTACCTTCCCAGAGAGGGATGGTTTTATCAATGACATCCGGCTGGCAATCCAGGGCTTGAAGGAAATCAGCGTGACAGCCAATAAAACAGCCCTTGCAGCAGCCATCAAAGAGGCAGAGGGCAAGAAGCAGGCAGGCTATACAGCCGCAAGCTGGAACACAATGCAGACAGCCCTTGCCGAGGCAAAGGAAGTAAACAGCAACACAGCCGCAACCCAGGCGCAGGTGGACACAGCCGCCAAGGCGCTCCAGAATGCCATTAAAGCCCTTAAGGCTGCCGCAACAGCTGTAAAGCCAGGAACGCCATCCTCTGTAAAAGCAGTATGGGCTGGCGCAAAGAAGGTGAAAATTACCTGGAAGAAAGCCTCTAAGGCAGATAAATACATTGTATACCGCTCCAGCAAAAAATCTTCCGGCTACAAAAAGGTCGGCGAGACTAAGGGCACAAGCCTTACGGACAAAAACGCCCTGACAGGAAAGACCTCTTATTATAAAGTGATTGCTTATAATGGCAAGACCAAAGGCTCTTACAGCAGCATTAAGAGCGTCTATGTCCTGAAAGCCCCCGTAAGCGTAAAGGCAAAGGCAAGCAAGAAAACAGTGACAGTATCCTTCAAGAAGGATACAAAGGCAAGCGGCTATACTATCTACCGCGCTGCCAAGAAAAACGGCAAATATAAGAAAGTCGCCACCCTGAAGTCTGCAAAGACGGTTAAGAAGCGTTTTACAAACATGAAGAAAGGAACCTATTACTACAAAGTAAAGGCATACCGCAAGGTTAGCGGCAAGGCCGTATACACAGGATACAGCTCCGCCGTAAAAGTGAAAGTAAAATAAAAAGCGCGGATTGCCTTTGAAAGGAGCCGCCGCATTCTGATAAAATAAATCATGGATGCGGCGGCATCTTTTTGCCCACCCTGCCCTTTGCAGGCGGAGGCAACGCCCCCATGGACGAAGCGCCAAGCCCAGCTAGGGACGCTGCAAAAGCCAAGCGCCTTAGATGAAATATTTTTCTAAAGTATCGAGGAAATAGTCCTTAAACAGGGCTTTTTTAATATTTTTTTGGTAGAGTATTTTGATAGAGCCGATTTCTTTTCCGTTTAGTATGTAAGTTGCCTTTCCAGCTGTGGCGCCCTTTTTAATAGGAGCTTCGGCAGACTCTGGGAGTTTTAGCTCTTTGGAAATGGAAGATAAGTCTGCGCCAGATACATCCAGGTAAGAAAAGCCAGATTCATAAGCCAGGGGTACACTGTCTTCGGTGCCGCCCTGAATTGCCATAGGGGGAAGGGCATCTTTATTTTCGTCTTTGTAGACTTGGCATTTCCCAAAGCCGTAGTTCAGCAGGGTGGTGGCGTCCTGGAAGCGGATTTTGGGATCTGGTGCAGCCATAATCACAGCAATTAGCTCCAGTCCGTCTTTTTCAGCAGTGGCGGAGACACAGAATTTAGCCAAGGAGGTAGAGCCTGTCTTTAGGCCTGTGGCATACTGGTATTGGCGGATCAGCTTGTTGGTATTGGCCAGGCCAAATTCTGAGGAGCCGCGCCGGGTCTCATGGGTGATATTTTCCATCCAAATGGTACAGTAATCGTGGATCTGAGGGTATTTGGAAATCAGCTCCCGGGACATAAGGGCAACATCATAGGCAGTGGTCATGTGGTTATCCACATCCAATCCGCAGCAATTGACAAAATTTGTGTTTTCCATGCCAAGCCCTTTTGCGCGTTGGTTCATCTGGCTGACAAATTCCTGCTCACTTCCCCAGATATGCTCTGCCATGGCGACACAGGAAGCATATACAGATAGTAGACACAGGAAAAATCCTTGCAAATTGTACACTAAAAAAGAAAATTAAACATTCGGACATTACAGAAAGTCCACATATTCATGGAAATATGAGTATGTGGGCTTTTATAGTGTCTGAATTTACCATAATAAAATAGTGCCGATAAAAGACCAATCCATTTTAAAAGTCCCATGTATGGGCTATATATGGCGTTACAGGGACATTCCTAGCTAGTTTGGAGTAGGCAAATTGAAAGAGGGATTTCATAGAGGCAGCCATGCCAGATTCCAGTGATTTAAGCAATGATTCTAGTAATTGAAGATACAATCCCAATTATTGAAGGCAATTTTGTTAGAAGCATCAAAGTGGGAATTTTATAACATAGAGTTTTGGAACATTGCTGAAAGTAAAGCAAAACCGAAACCGAAACACAAAACTACAGAACAAACGGAGGACAAACAAATGTACGGAAAAGTGACAGTGTATTTCAAAAATCGAAGGTTCGGATTTATCCAAGGGCAGGATGGCAATTCTTATTTCATCCATGCATCAAAACTAAACGGGGAATATATTGAGAAGGGGTATTATATATCCTTTGACACGTTCAGCAATGAAAAAGGCAAATACAATGCAAAAAACGTGATAGTGGTGGAAACGCCAGAGAGTAAAGGATGCCAAAAATGCGGCAAGAAAAAGAGCCATAGGAAGGGCAAGCCATGCAATGCAGATCGGTTAGCGGTGGATGATAGGACTTTCATGAGATTTGTAAGATCATTTATGAATGAACAAAGAAGAATAAAGAGAGAGGTAGGCAATGGCAGTAAGAATCAGCAATATGAGGGAATTACAGAAGGCATTACAGCCGATAATGGTAAATTTGGTAGATGAGCTGGCAGGGCGTGTGTACCAGACGTTGAACTATTTCCTACAGGAGTATTATAACAGCTATGACCCGAAATCGTATAAGCGGCAGTATGACTTCCTGCGTTCCGCAGTGAAAGTGGAGCCTAAGAAGGTCGGGAATAAAATAGCAGCATCTGTCTATATTGACACAGATTATATGGATAATTATTACAATGCCACTGGGATGCAGGTTGCCACATGGGCGAACCAGGGATTGCATGGCGGCACGGTTGAGGGAAACAATACGCCACATGTATGGGACGACATCATGAAGGAGACAGTGGAGAATGGGGAGCTTCTAAAGCAGGCAGTCCAGCATTTAGAGGCCAATGGAATATCGGTGAAAAAATGGTAAGAATGAAGAATGTAATGAAAATGGAGAAAGCAATAGTGGCGAAAATAATAGTTGGCATTGGCCATTCATGAAAGGGGGCATTATGGCAGTAAACAAAAAAGAGTTTGCAGATAGGCTGGCGGCGAACAGTGGGATAACGAAAGGGCTTGCGTTCTGGGTCGTGGGCATATTTTGGGAGACAGTGCTGGAATTTTTAGCGGAAGGCGATACGGTTAATGTCTATGGCTTTGGGAAATTTGACATGAAAACCATAAAAGAGTTTGAGGCAAGGAACCCAAAGACAGGTGAGCCGCATGTTGTGCCAGAACATAAAAAAGTGAGGTTCCGCCCAAGTGAGACTTTGGCAAAGAAAATAGAAGATATATGTTAGTGGAAATTCAATAAAACCATGGAGTGGAGGAAATATACATAGTGAAAGAATGTTGGCAAATAGCGGGGGAAAAGAGTGATAATCCTACAAAAAGGTGTGAAAAATGCCCATTTATCAGGATGTATGACTATGGGAGGAGGGTTTATTACTGTGACAATGAGTGTAGGGGAGATGATATGGGAAAAGTGGGTGAGGGGGAATTGCCGGAAAAACGCCCAATGTGGTGTCCTCTAATATAGAAGAATATATATGCAGCAGAATCTCATGGCCGAAAATTCGACCGTGAGGATACATCTAATAATGACAGAAAGACCCACTGTCCATTATAAAAAAACTAATCTACTTAAGCGAGATTGATTCACTTAAATTGAAATATCATAGTAATCAAATATGGCAATTAAAAATTAAGACCAATAAAAATTCCTGCTGCATAATTGTAAAAATATTTAGAGGAAAAGTAACAGCGAAATTTTTGTGAGCCACATCAATTTACATATCAAATAGCAAGATAGATAAATCCAAAATAAAAAAACAATGAATGAAAAGGAGACACTGCATGTTAGAAGAGATGAAAAATGGAATGGAAGATAATAGTAGGCAGGGTAATAAAGGGAACCAAGAATCTAAAGATGTACAGAAAATCAAAGATGCACAGGAACTAAATGAAACCCAGGAAACAAAAGCAGGGCAGCCAGCAACCGCTGCAAAAGAAATCAGGGACATCAAGGAAAAGAAGCTGGTTATCGCACGGTATTTTATCAAGCTGGGCAACAATGGCAAAAAGTTTGGCGAGAGGGACATATTCCGTATGTGGAACAATTACTTCCCAGATGATTTCCGGGTTGGAAGTGGGAAGAGGCTCAAATTGCAAAAACGCAAAGGGTATCTTACACTCGCATTGCCAAACTGCAAAGGTGTCCCAGAAGGCATGGTAAAAACATATGCAAATTTGTGGCGCAGGAGCAAGTCATGGGTTTTCATATATGCACATGCACACACGCTAGAGGAGTGTGACAAAGACCTTGGCAAATTGCGCAGGGAGCAGGAGAGGGCATTGAAGTCCGCCTGCAAATACATAGGGTATGGCGCAAAGCTGTGCAGACAGCCTAAAAGCAGGCTGGCTGAGTACCGTATTTTCACAAAAGGGCTATGCATTGGTGGGAGTTTCTCAAATGTTATGGAAGAGGTGGGGGAGAACCCAAAAGGGGCAAAGGAAATAATGTCTCCTTGCTTCACAGATATAAGGATGATTGACCCAAATTGGCAAGGCAATGTTACCCAGCCTGAATTCGTTAAGTGAAGTTTAGCCTGCAAAAAGTGTGGGGTGGGTAAGGAATTAAACGGTTACAATATTGTTTCAGCTGCCATATAGGAATTTAACATTTTCATTTCCCAGCAGGATAAGTATGGCACAGGAATCTTGTTAACTTTTTGCAGCAGTTATAGAAAAAGCATAGAGGCATGTAGAACTTCCACATACCTTATGGATTTCCCACCCCCTGAGAAATTATGGGCATGGATAAAAACACTAATATAGAATAAAGAGGCTATACGGAGAAATTATTCGGGGGAGAATGGAATAGTTGTAGGGATATTACAGGGAGTGGCCAAGAGGCATACAGGGAATGGCAGAAAAATACATTATTGATACAGAAGATATTATTGTAACCAACCATTATATAGAAACCAATTATGGAAGCAAATTTCAGTGGGCGGCTGCCGCCATAGATAGAGAAGTGGAAGTATAGATATGGTTGTGACAAGGTGTCACATAGAAAATATTATTGCAAACAATTATAAATACAACCAGACGGACATAACAACCAAGTTGCAATAACAATAATATTACAGCCTTATTCTTTCCTAAGTACCGTTTTCAACATATTTTGTTAATTTATGTATCTATTGAGTGACAAAATCAACATATTTTGTTAATTTCGGTACTGCTACTACAAGAGATACTTACTACAAGAGATCCCTTGCATCTCTAAACGAGGATGCCATTTTTGCGTGACTGTTTGGTTGTTATTGCTGTTTGGTTGTTATTGCTACATAGTTGTTATTGATGTTTGATGGAGGCATATAGGATGGAAATGGAGAAAAAAGTGAAAGGAATGCATTGTAATAATCTGCATTATAACTATGACCTGGAAGAATGTGACTGGCTTTTCAAACATGGGGTAAAGCCCATAGGGTGTGGGAGGCATGACAAGACAGGGAATACATTTATTGTGTTTTTGGTAAATAGGAGATATAAGGAATTGTGCGCATTGTATAAGGATGGCGAATGGAGATAAAATAAATATCCTGAGTACTGAAAAGGGCAGAAATTGATTAAAACGGTACTTAGGTAAAAGGAAGGACAGAATATTATGTTAAAATTATTTATCAGCAAATCAAAGGAACTGGATGAAAAGGAACTGGCTGCATTAGTGGTGTTGAATGGGATGTATGGGAAGAAAATGGGGAAGGTTCTTACTTCCCTGGAATGTATGGGATATTTCATTACAGGAAGGTTTTTACAGAGAACGAAACAAAAAGACAGGACAATACTGGACAGCCTCAAGTCTGGCTTGGAATCCCTTGCGGAAAGGAAAGTAATCACAATCCTTGACCAGAGTGGGGGCAACTATGCCATCTCAGGCGGAGGGCTGGAAGTGGACACGGGAAAAGAGGGCTTTATTGTAGTGGAGCAATGGGAGATGCAGCGGGTATTTACAGAATCCAGCAAGCCCTTCCATGTTTTTGCGTTCTTTGTGAATCTTATGGGCACAGTCAATAACAGGACTAAGGAATGGCATATGCCACAGGATCAGATGGTTGAATGTTGGGGCGGGAGCAAGCGCACGATTAATAGCTATTTGGATCAGCTGTCAGGTATGGGGCTGGTTTATGTGCATAGGCATAAAAAGCGGAGGGCAGATGGGACATATTATAAGCTGAACAATTCATATGGTAGGTATTGTGACAGGGAAGCCATCATAAAGGAAGCTGAGTCCTATGCAGATGCCCTGGAATGTGAGGAATTTTGTGAGAAGGTGGACAGGAGGGCAGTCAAACTGAGGTATAACGCATTTTGTGAAGGGGCAAAAAAATATCAGGGTAGCCCAGATGCAGTGTTTGGCTTATATAAAGAATGTGTGGCATATAACAATTCATTGGAATATATGGCAACCAATGGGTATGATGGGGAAGGTTGCCCGAAAGGGTTATTGGACTTATCAGTTTTCAAGGATGGATTATGTGGGGAAGTGCCTACCCAAGCTGCTTTGGATTTTGCGGATATAAAGAGGCGGTTTACAGAGGAAGAGTATGCAGGACTATACTGATGCGGTTGCTGTATAAGTGCTGAAAATGTAAGGAATACCAACGATTAGCCCGATTGGGCGAATCATGTTTTTAGTATTAGTGGATGAAAATATGGCCCGTTTTCCCTGGGTTTGACAAATCTGTCGAAGCCGCTGCTTATTGGCTGTGTGCAACATCCTGTGGCTTATGGAAAGATCTGTCCATAATTGGCTGGATCTCTGCAACCACTTTAAAATGTACAGTGTGGCAGGGGACAGGGTGTGTTTAAGAATCTCATTGTGCAAAATTGCACAGTGAAAAATATGTTTACTGAATCAACATATATAAGTAGCAGAGGAAGAAAAGAAATTGAATATCTCATGAATAGAGATGGTTTTTCTTTACTTGTTATGGGATTCACAAGTTCTAAAGCTCTCGAATGGAAATTAAAATACATAGATGCATTCAATAAAATGGAAGATAGATTAAAATCTGGAGATTTTCTGTCAGAAGAAGAAAAATTAAAACTTCAATTATTTAGCAAAGATCCATTAGAAGTTGCATCTGCTCATAATAAACTTGTAGAATTAGTAACTGCACCATTTAAGGAAAAGGCAGAATACCATGATGAAGTATTAAATAAGGATGGACTTATAACCACTACTGTCGTTGCAAAAGATTTAGGATTCAAAAGTGGCCGTTCTGAACGGCTACAATTTATTATATGATTTAGGCTATACGCAAATGTGGATTTCTAAACGTTTTGAAACGAACGCTCTTGGGCTGAATAACATTCCGTTATTGGGAATTGCGGGGAGAATCCTGCTGCATTGTTTAGGTTTCCCTTGGTTAGTGCGGCTGGACGAGCCTATGGGCATTCTGTTATGGGTATAGCGAATTAAGGGTTTTTCTATTTGACTATTTACAGGTGTCCACCATTTTGGGCATACTATCCAGAAAGTTACTATCTGCTAAACGGTTTAAGTATTGGTGAAAGCAAATTTCCAAAACGGGAACATGCTCAGGGTCAAATCGCCCCCCAGTTACAAAATGCTAAAACCTGCTGCACAAGCTGAAAAATTTCACATTTCACGGTTTCGCAAAATTGTGTAATCGTTGGCTTTAAAGCGTTTACAGGGCTTGGGCAGGGATATGTGGGCAGCAGGATTCTAAGATGGTTTGGGCATTGGTTTTGGGTGAATCTGTCCATAGTGGGTCAAGCATCAAAGGATACGGGAATTTTTATATTACTTAAACATCAGGGAATCCAATTCTGGGTTCCTTATTTTAATTGGGAAAAATCAGGGGATAAAATGGGATGGCAAACCACCACCCCATCTATAACTGATGGAAAGGACAGATTTTCAAATATAAATATGCAGGAAGTAAAGACATTGGACTTAAAAGGCACGGGGATAGAGCCTTTGAATAAATTGGAGACATTTATCCTCATAGAGGGGACAAAGCACTATTACATATCATCGGAGGGCAGGCTTGCAAACGACATAAGGGGCAAGGCATACCTACATAAAAACACTGCCCATGGGAATGGCAGGGTGCATTGGAAGGTACGCTATGAGGGCAAGAATGGGGCATTGCGGGAGAAAGACGAGTTCGCAGACAATTTGGTTGCGCAGGCATTCCTAGAGAAGGTGAGGGGCAAAAAGAGAGTGTACCACATTGATGGCAACAATTCGAACAGTAGATACAGCAACTTGGTCTATGTGTCCCAAAGTGAGTTGAATGCCTTGCGGAAGGGCGACATCAGCGTGGGTGACTTGGGAAGGGCGCAGGAATATGTGCCCTTCCTGAATAGCAGCCGCATGAAGGCTAAGCGTCTATGGAACGACATGTACTCAAGATGCTACAATGAAAAATTCCATGAGAGGCAGACACAGTACAAAGGCTGCTGCATCTGTGACTATTGGATGGAGGACAGGGAAAGGTTCTATGCATGGGTGGAAGAGAATTATTACACGGTTGGCAATGAGCCAATGGATTTAGATAAGGATATCTTGTTTAAGGGGAACAAGGTTTATTCACCAGAAACGTGCGTATTCGTCCCACATGCAATAAACACATTATTTTTAGACTGTAAGAAGGTGCGCGGGAAATGCCCAGTCGGTGTCCATTATGATAAAGGCAAGGGGAAATACCGCGCGTCATTGAATGTTGGTGGGAGGAACATCAAACTTGGGACGTTTGACACGCCAGACGAAGCCTTTGTGGAGTATAAAAAACATAAAGAAGCGTTGATTATTGTAATGGCAGACAGGTATAAAGGCAAAATCCCAGGCAAGGTTTACAGGGCAATGGTGAATTGGGAAATTAATATTGATGATTAAAGGAGGAAGATAAAAATGACAGACTTAGAGCGAAGGGTAAGGATCAGATTGATGCAGGATGAGATGGATGAAAAAATGCACCAGATGGAGATTGAGGAATCCATTGCGCATTTAATGGGCGAGGGGGCTGGCAAAAATGAAAAGAATGTGAAACAGACAAAAATGGATCTGGAATTAGAACTAAGGAAGAAAATGTTAGGCTATTAAGATTGGAGGGAATGACAGAATGGATAAAATCAGAAGCAGGTATGGGAATTTATTGGACAAATATTTAGATAAGGCCACTATGGACATAGAAGAAAAAATGCATCGTGAGGAGGAGGCAAAGACCAGGTATGGGAACCTGCTGGACAGGGCAAAGCCAGACTACACGCTTTACAACGATTTGATGCGTTGTGCAGAAATGTGTGAGGGTGCACGGCAGCAGAGGCAAGAGGAGCACGAACAGGCAAGGATAAGGACGAAGGAACGCATTGAAAGGCAACGGAAAGAAGAGGAGGAGCACAGAGCCAAGGTGGCTGCCTTTGCAGAATCCATCCTTGCAAAGAAGGAAGCCAAGAGGAAAGCTGAGTTGGAAGCCATGGAAAAGGAGAGGAGGAAAGCGGAAGAATATAAGAAATACTTTGCAAACGTCCAGGCGTTGAAGGAAATGCATGAATATGTGGAGGGCGAGTCGGAACGCTTAAAGAAGCTGCTTGCCTACCAGGAGAGGAAAAGCAGGGAGCATGAGGAAAGGATGGCTTGGTTTGACAGCAAGGAGAACCAGAGGAAGTGATTTGGTGGCTATGGGCATATAAGGAATATGCATAATAAGGATGTACAGGCGCATAATATTTGGAAAACGATTGATTTTAGGCTGGTAGTGTGATAGACTTAAGCGCAAGGTAGTTTTAATGACATTTTTTTCATATACATAAAAGGGAAACTATTACATGGCAGATAATCTTATAGAAGTTGGAATATACAAGGAAGAATTTAATGAAATATTGGGATTGAACTTAGGACAGAAGAAGATATATAGATCTATAGGATTGCCTAAGCATATGCTAAAAAGCAGGCATGAAAGATGCTTGCGGTATATTGATTATATTCCAGATATTATTGAAAATCCTGATTATATTGGAGTAAACCCGAATGAAAAATCAGAATCAATAGAGTTGATTAAACAATATAGGGATAATGTGATGGTTGGAATAAAATTGGATAAGGGTAATGACTATTTTTATGTGTCAACAATGCATGAAATCCAAGAACCAAAAATAAATAGGAGGCTACATAGTGGGAGGATTAAGGAATTTAGGGTTGACAAATAGCAATGCCAATAGTATAATTTCCATAAAAGGTAATATAGTATATAAAGCATAATTGTTTTTGAGGTCGGAAATGGTTCCCGACGCACTCCCTTGGAGTACCTGAGATGCTGGATACACCGCCCAGCCAAAGGCAATTATGCTTTTATTATATGTTTTTGTGAAAAAGGGTTTGAGAATGGGCATATCGGATTTAAAAGTCTGGTATGCCTTTTTTTTACGATTTTTCGAAAAAATAAAAACTGTCATATATGACTGCTTAAATGAACGAAAACGCCGTCTATTTGTGTCCGAAGTATTTTATGGTATAAGTGTTAGGCTATCTCATTTTTGGGCGGATTTGATGGCACAAGTGTGAGGGAGTATAGTATTGTCCCCTTATGTATGACACATACTTGAAACTTAGAGTGGCAATGTGCTTCTGCCAAAATTTGTCGAAAGGCGGCTATATTTCAGAAAGCCTTTTCCATGGTTGCCACTAGAATCCACCGCTAAAAAACTGTCGTATATAGCTACCTCTATGAAGGAAAAAGTGGGTGATTTTGGAATGGAATCTTTCAGGGTAAAAGTGTTGAGCTGGTGGATTTCTGTGAAAATTTACCTGTGATATTTGAGATATGGGCAAATAATCCTACCTTCTTGATAGGGGATGGGAGATGCTTTTGCAGGGATGGAATGTCCTTGAAAATAACCAAGAAAGTAGATGGGTTATTTATGAAGGATAAAAATACATAAGAATTTTTTGTTTTCTCATGTTGGAGTGCATGTATTTTTGCTAAGCATAGATCATGGGAACCAATATATAGTGGCAAAGGAAAAAGTTTTTCCTTTGGCAAGTAGAGTTTTAGTCCCAAATTACCAATTTTCCGATGCATCAATGTTATATATTTTACCAGGCAACAGTTTGTTCGTTGGATGGGGCAACGCCGTAGGCAATGTACCATTTGCTTCCCTACCACCTTTTTTCTATAGGAAGTTTTATATAGGGCTTTACGTTTATTTGAGGTGGTAGGGCACTTTTTGAATGTAAAAATTTTTGGTAGCAGAGTATGGCAAAATAGGTGAAAAGCCTATTTTGAAGTATCTCCTTCTATTTTCGCAAGATGCTCTTTTAACACAAGATTTATATATTGGCTGAATGACCTGTCATCTTCTTCTGCCAGTTCTTTGATAGCTACAATTATATCTTCATCTAGTGATACACTTACCTTAACTTTATATGGTTTATTATTCATACTTTTTACTCCTTTTTCCTACTTTAATATTGTATATTAATTTTTTTCGTGATATACTAAAGTAGCTATAAGTAGTAAAAAGTAGCAAGAATTAGCAAATGTGATGTGATTGACGGAGATGGTGCAAGTATGAAAAACAACACAATTAACAGGATTTTTGCCAACCTTGACAAGCTAATTGATGGATATACAGATTTGCCAGATACAATAGAAGCAGAGGATAGATTCTGGGAGTATGTTAATGCAAATTGCATGAAGGATGCAGATAGCAATGGGAAAGTAAAATTAGAGAATGTCCTATATGGCATGGCATCCTGTAAAGAAAAACAGGGATTTCTATATGGGTTTAACTTTGCCATGGATTTGATGGGGAGGGGAAATGGGTAGCCTGCTGCATATGTGGTTATGATTGTTAGTGTTGAGTATGGAAAATGGTTGTTGAATACTGATAATTATGTATGGGAGGAAGGATATGAAAAAGAGATTATGTATGGTAATTGTTACATTTGCGGTTTCAGCAGCTGGGTGTGGAAGTGATAGCCATATGGATGATAGCGTGGGATCTACATATAACGATTCGCCAAATTATGACACGCAGTCATATGAAAGTCCTGATATAGGCTTAACAGATTCATATATGGAGGATGGCGGTATTGATACAGAAAAAGAGGCCATTATTGATGACAAGGAAGATACATATTCTTCATCTGCATCATTTACAAACAAGACAGGAACGAGTACAACGAAATGTGCACATGCGGGCTGTGATAATTATATTGCCTCTTCTGGCGACACATGTTATTGTGTAACACATTCAAAAAAATGCGGAGCATGTGGCTGCTATATTGATGAGGATGCAATGTTTTGCCCTGATTGTATAATAGATGCATTTACTCAATGAGATATAAAAATTTGACTAAAAAATAATGATACATAAATGGTTTGAAGATAAATTCTTGGGAGGTGATGGATATGTTTTGGTTTATAGTATTTCTCATAATGCTGTTTGTATGTCCTCCGTTAGCAATTCTCATTTTGCTGATTGGAGCTGCATATGCGATTTTTGCTAAGAAGAAATAGATGATATTATTTTACATTTTCTGGTGAATGGGGGTGGTTTTCCGTCCCTTTTCGCTTTTGAGAAGGGAATATATTTTGTGGGAAATTATAGAAATTAGTGTGTCCATGAGGTATAATATAAGAAATAATCTAATAGAAAATTATATTATGATATTAATTTGTAATAAATATTACATTGGAGGTTGAATTATGGTGAAACTAGGATGATTTTGAATAATTGCTCATATATGATTGATATGTGTTAAAACTTTAATACTAGGGAGGTATATTTATGTCACGGTCAAAACAAGCGCTCCAAAAATATGATCGTTTACTTGAAGAATACAATCAAATGTCTGGTGATGAACTATCTAAAATTGCTAATTCTGAAGGTGGGCATACAGAATTAGAGGTTAAAGTTGCCTCAGATATATTGCAATCTGATATGGAAAAAAATAATAAAAATTCGAAACAGGTGCAGCAAGTAAGAGAGAATCAAAAAGAAAGTAAAGAAGATCTTCTTATCAATATAGGCAAGGACATTCATTCAATAAAAAACATGATGGTATTTTTTGTTGTTCTTACTATATTGGGATTATTAGCTAGGGTTTATTGGCTTTTTGCAATAATTCCAGAGTTGTTCTAAATATCACATTTTTTTGAGTTAATTAAAAATAGAAATCTATTTTGTCATAGGATAAAAATAAAGAAAACAATAACAATTTTAAAAGCTATCAATACAGCCGTAAGAGGTGTTTTTGACAGAAAACAATTCAAGAAGTGAACTTGTAATGATTGGGATGGTGAATGGTAGATGGCATAATTGTAAGGTATAATTATCTAAAAATTATAATGGAGGAATAGATAAGATGTATAAGAAGTTGTTATGCGGAAGTGCTATGTTATTGATTGCAATATCATTGGCGGGCTGCAAATCAAGAGATTATGAAAATGCTGTAAAAGCAATTAAAAATAAAGAATATGAAACAGCGTTTGAACTGTTAGAAGATTTAGGTGACTATAGAGACTGTAGGCAACTGCTAACCAACAATATTAAAGAGTATGCTTCCAGTCTTGCTAAAAAAGATTATTATGGAAAAGCACTTAACCTTTTAAAAACATACCATTCTGTATCAGATTTTGGTGACTTATATGATGATATAGATCAGCAAAAGGAATTACACACTACATATCAGAATGCAGAAAGTTGTTTTTCTGTAAATGCTATTGAGGGTGGATTTTCTTTATTGGATACATTGCCAAGTGATTATAGAAATATTCAAAAGATTTATGATACATATAATCAGTTGAAAGATACCAGATTTATAGGAGAACATAGGGAAGGGGCAGTTGGAGAGGTTTCACAAGCCATTGTATTTGAAATTTATTATTCATCGAATGAACATGTATTTCAATTACATGTCAATAAGCAGATCTATTGGTCTGATGGGACAGTTTATAAAGAACATGATTTTTACATTGATCCAGACGATATTGAAAATGGAAATACTATTAATTATGATGGTTATACATGGATGATTAGTGACAATGGGAAATTAACTGAAATCGATAAAGGAGAAACATATTCATATAACTAAATAGGGAAGATAAATATTAGGGTGATATTTTAAAATTCTAATAGTAAGCTATCTTTGGAACATGTATTATTAAAGGAATTTGAACGATTGAAGAAGTGGGAAATATTGATAGATATTGTTCGCCTATTCATAATTTTCAAGTGGCGTGTGAATAGAACGGATGCCCCCTTTACGCCAATAAAGCAATAAACTAATTATGTAAACTAACCGGGGCACTATATCAATGACACCCTCTGCATCCACCGGAAATAGCACACCAGACAACGCAATAATTCGCCCATATATGCAAATAACCAGAATATGCTATTATCCCTACATAGCACCATATAAAGGCGAATACAAGCCAAATAATGCACCATAATGGCAACAAATAGCTCAAAGAAAAGGCTGTGAGAATCCAATCCCACAGCCTATTTTTTTACCCATATCCAGTTGCTATTCTGCATAATCATTCAGTTCCAGATTTTCATATACCCATGAATCCCCTGGGTATTCTGTTGCCAATTCCCTGCCAATACTGCGCCAGTTAGATGGACAGTTAAAGGTTATTGCAAACTTTCCTACTAAGTCCCTAACACTGCTGATTAAATCAAGGTTCTTTTCATCGTCTGCCTGCTGAATCATTCCCGTGATAATGTCCTTCATATTTATTCCATCTTTCCTATACTTCTTGTGTCAAATAGAGCGCAAGATTGCGCTGATCCGTTCGTTTTTGTTGAAATGTTTCAAATTTGCAATGCATTGATTAAAGTTTTTATGCCTGCAACAATGCCCTTTGCTGTGCCTTGATTTCCGTACTTCCATACATGCTTTGAATATCTGCATAGCTTAGTTTCTTACTTCCGAATCTTCTGTAGTCGCCATCATGCCAGTGCCATTTTTTGCGTTGCTTGCTCCACCTGAATCCGAGTGCTTTCAGTTCAGCCTTGTATGGGTAAGTGTTGCCATCTACCCACATCCATGCGCCTACAATGTCAATATTGATTCCAGCGAAGCAGATTATCTGGCTCAATACGTCACGTAGCTTTTCATCCGCTTCAAAGTCATATTTGGTATTATCTGCTTTACCATTGTCTGTCGTCCTGTTGCTCTCTGATTTCTCATGTATGTCCTTTAAAACCTTGAATAATAAATCATACTCAGCATTGATCTCCTGCATGGTTGCCACGTTGCCGCCGTTATCAGGATGATGAACCTTGAGCAGTTCTTTGTATTGTTTCCGTAACTCTTCCAGTGTGTTAATGCTTTTGAAATATTTATTCATGTCCTAACCTCCCAATAAAAAAGTGCAAAGCCATTGAAAATCTAATAGGCTTTACACTCTTTCATGTGGTATGTGTTTAGTTGCTATGCAGTATGTACGCTTTTGTCTGCCCTGTGCTCATTTAAGATGTTATGAACCCTTGAAACCTCATCCAATATAAGATTTTCGCTTTCTACAATCTCTGCCTTTAATGAACGTTCTGTTCGTTTAATCTGCCTTTCTAAATCACTTTTCATTTGTACCTGTTCATTTCTAAGAGACTGGATGTCCTCTTTGATTGGTTCTAACTTCTTGTCCATCATATCTGATATTGCTTGTAACAGTTCATTATTTTCCATAGCTATTACCTCCTATTTGTATGATTATACCACATGAAAGGTATAAAGTCTATTAGATTTTCAAGGTACTTTGAAATGAAAAAAGTGCAAAGCCATTGATAACTAAGCAAAGGCTTCACACTCTTTTTTTATTGGTTGCTATTCAGTTTTAAAGGGTTATATCTTCAATGTTTACTCCTAAAGATGATAACTTTGCGGTTGTCACTTTGATTAAGTAGTCAAGCATTTCATTTTCGTGGTCGCCATTTGCCTTCTTAATCTGTTGCAAATCTGTGAATCTGTCAATTGTTATTGTAATAAGTTCTTTTTCAGTCATTGCTTCCTGTACCATCCTTCCATCACGTCCTTTTCTGTTTGATACTTACATTATACAGAAAAGGTTGGGGAGTGTAAAGCCTTTGTTTAGTTGTCAAGGTGCTTTGGTGTTTGTTGAGACTATTATATAACGATAGCGTTATAAAGCAAATATCGGAATCTTGCATAAAAATATAGCGATAGCGTTATATAAATTGCACAAAAAAACAGAGTGCTAATAACACTCTGTAATATTTCTGTTTATTTGAGCTGTTGTAATTTTTCTTGTACAGCAGAGACGATAAAGCCATTTAAAGAACTGCCAGTTTCAGTAATTTTTTCTTTTGTTCCCTTAGGAAACCTAACAAGAACTTTATCATAGTTTTTCTTTTCATATTCTGCGGTTGCTCTCATTTGGGCTTCAGACACTTTCTTTTTTTCTACCATATAATTTCCCCCATTTGTTATTTTTAGTAATTATGATATAACGATAGCATAATGTAAGAGGATTGTCAATATAGCGATAACGTTATATAAATTGTATAAAATCATGACATGATAGAGTTATAAATATGTGTACAATTCAAAAATATATAATATAATGCTATCACTATATTATGGTCCCATCCACCAAAAAAACCACACAACGAAAAGATATTATAGCGTATACTGCTAATACATTAGAAAAGTATATTAGTAAATCAATATAAAGCGATACCTGAAAAGAAGAAAAGCCTACATTAAATTCAGTGTAGGCTTGTTTTTGGTGTGGTTCTATTCGTGATCCGTTTGTGTTCCGTTTTCAACTGGTGTATCTGGTACATATTCCAGTATATCGCCAGGTTGGCAGTTTAAAGCATTACATAAATTTGCTATTGCGTCCGTTGTTATGCGTCCGTTGTTTCTAATATTTTGCAATGTACTTTCAGAAATGATTTTTTCTTTTCTTATCTTATAGGTAGAAAGTCCTTTTTGCTCCATAAGTTTTAAAAGTTTGTCATATTTTATAGTACCTGCCATATTATAAAAACCTCTCTTTCTGAATTTAGGATATAAATATACAAGTCTATTATACCATGATGTACACGGCTTACAATGTACAAAATATACATTTTTTGCGGTGTATATTTGCGCATTTTGTCAATAGACAGTACACGGTTTAGAGAGTATAATAAGTACATAAGATAAAGCAAGGGCAACGACCTGAGAAATCAAAACCCTTGCAATATCTTAAATACAAATGAATAGGAGGTGATACAATGGAGCCGATTTCAGCTTATGAGTTTTTCCAACGACATGGAAGAATCAAAGTGAACGACATTGTAATCCAATTCTTCTCATATGAAGATTATCTGGACTACATAACCGAGTAACACCAAACGGGGCATAGCTGAAAAGCTTGTAAGTCCCCGTATCCTACTAGCTATCATAACATGATAATTTAAAAATATCAAGAAAGAAATAGCAATTATAGTATCCAAACGAAAGGAGAAAAACAACAATGGGTAAAAAAGAGATGGGCTTAGCAGTTAAGGCACTTGCCCAATATGCCAGCGATTGTTTGGGAAATGGGGATTATTTAGAAATGGATAATGCTTTTAGAATTGCCTTAAATATGGCTAATATGCACGAACTCAAAGAGATGGATTGGATAGCAGATACATACGCCACATATTTAGATGAAGCGACAGAAAATTTAGAGGAAGAAATAGCAAAAGGGAATGCAGCTAAACGTACTTTAAATATATTGCAAACTCCCTAACCATACCACCCACCTGGCGGGGATGCGCCGGGAGAGAGAAGGTAGAATGTTTGAATGGTGGCTTGAAAATATAAAAGAGATATCCAGAGAGGAATATAAAGATATGCCCTATTGGCTCCAAATGCAATTATTAGAAGAATACCAAGAAGATTAACAGTATCCCGTCCCTGCCGGGTAATGCAGGGAATATAAACACACAGGCTAACCGCTGAAATCGGGCGTACGTGTCAAAGCAAGTTAGCCTATCAGGAATAAAGAAAGGTGGTGAAAAAATGCAAGTAATAATTCCAAAGATAACACTTGGCGTTTTTGAAGTGTTTGGGGATAGTGAATTAGAAAAAGAATATGATATGCAGGAAAACGCCGTCAACAATGCATGGGATGTTGTGTATTCCAATATAGCATCTGGAAAATACAATATTGCTTATTGGGATGCTTTTCATCACTACAATCATGGATATAGTAGCTTTATGCGTTATGTATTGCATAAATCTACAAAACAGGACGGATTGCTGCAACTATCAGTAATGGAGATTCAGAACGGTAACATTATTCCTACATCCGATTCTCAACATAAAGGTATAGAAACTTTCCTACGCCGTGTTATCGGCTTTGATGGGAAGGAAATAACAATAAAATGAAATGAAAGGAATTAGGAATCATGATGAGAAAAATTATTGGAATTTTACTAACAGGCGCACTTGTTACATGTGCATATTATCTGGGAACGTTCCAGGCTAATCCCCCAGGGTGCGGGTAAGTGGATCTATTTTATAGGCGTATTATTCCTATTATTCATATAGGAACATTACCTATTTTATGGGAAAGCGGAGACAGAGGAGCAAGGTAAGCTGCTACAATGTCTTGAGGATTAGCTAAGCTGTCATGGCAACTATAAAATGGGCTTTAAGCCATGAGCGTTCCCATCGGAAGCGGCAGAGAAGCCAGATAATTATCCCGTGGATTATGCGAACTGTCTCGTATCAGCGACAGTTGCGGAATATTTGGGCTTTGATAGCCACAATGAGTGGACAGGGGAATTAAAGAAACATCCCGAAAGCAAATATGCAGGCAGGCTTTCAGGTGGGACATTCCATATTTAGGAAGGTGGTGAGATGATGCATAAGGCAACAAATAGCTTTGCAGTAAACATAGAAAACGGAGTGGTAAAAGCCGTTGGGAAATCTGTAATCTGCCAGCCAAAGACAAGCTACAGCGGCAAGAAAACCAAATGGTATGAGGACAAGCCAAAGCAAAGGGATTAAGTATCTATTGGTAAAAAAGGGCGAATGGTTTTTGTGCGGTTCGATTCCGCACACGCCCAGTCAGCTAATTAGCGAATAAAAATGAAAGAGAGGAAAGGGCAATGTTTGATTTCAGGATTATCAATTTGCTAGACGGCACACAGGTAATTGACACTACATTAAAGACTCCATATAGCTCATTAACTCCTGTCCAGATGGTGGAGTATGTGGAGATAGATGTGCAAATCGCCATCATGGAACGCATGAAGAAGCAGGAACGGAGCAAAAGGGAGCATATGCGGAAGGTTGCAAGAAACCCATTGTACAGGCTGGCATATTTTTGTGGGCTGGTGTAGGAAGGAGAAAATGAGCATGAACAAAACATTTTTTGATTTTCTGGAATCACAAGGCTTAAATCCAGGTTGCATAAGTGAAAAGTTGGAAGAAGTTTCCCAAAAGTATCTGAAGAAAATCATGGATGCTATTAAATGGGGACAAGATACGGATGTCCCAATCAGGATCGGGCGAAAGAAGTATATTGCGGAAGTGGCCATGGAATGGCTGGAAGGTGATGTGGATGTTTTGATCCTCGCCATACAGGAATACAGATCAAGGTATGGTAATGAATTACTGGAAAATATGGAATGGTAAATTTCTGGGGCTGTCTGAAACGGACAGTCCCAATATTGGAAAATGTTTATTGCGTATTCTGTTATGGAATACGCAGTTCCCCTTATTTGCAAGGGTTTCAGGACAGGGCACAAATTTTTGCCCATAATACGCAATGAAACATACAGAAAATACGAAATTTAGGCGGTGGTGGAATGAACAAGAAAACAGTGGCACTTACAGATGGGCAGTATAGGAATATCATTGAGACGATCCACAGTGGGTTTGTCTGCAAGGATGGGCATGTTGTCAAGCCGAATAAAAGGATAGCGGCGGCATTGTCATTGGAGGCGAATTTGGGGCTGAGAATATCGGATGTGTTGCAATTAAGATTATCTGCAATTATCCGTGATGGGAACAGGTACAGGCTGGACATTGTGGAGAAGAAAACAAAAAAGAAGCGTGAGTTTACAGTGCCGATTGAAATTTATAGCTATATCCAAAACTATGTATTGGAAAACCGTATCAATCCTGCTGCAAGGCTGTTTGATATATCGGAACGGGCGGTGCAGAATCATTTACAGCTTGTATGCGGTTATTTAGGCTTGGAGAATATCTCAACCCATAGTTTTAGGAAATTCTTTGCATCCAGTATCTATGTGAATAATGGATACAATATTGAGTTGGTGAGGGTGTTGCTACAACATTCATCAGTGGCTACAACGCAACGCTATATTGGGATACAGAGCAAGGAGATAGAGAACGCCCTAAGAAACCATATCAAATTGCTATGATAATTGGCAGTAAACTAACCCCATATAATTAAGGAAGGAACTCATTCAAATGACAAGGAAATCAGGGCGGAAAGTTGGCTACAAATATGGATATAGAATCGTGATCCATAATGGATTTTATGAGATTCTGGACAGAAACAAAGCTGTATCCTATGGGATATGCAGCAGTAACAGCACAGTGCAAGAGATTGCAGACAAAACGATATTGAAAAGGTAGGAAGTGAGATTTATGAGAAAATACAATGAGCACGTACAAGATAATATGATGCGTGGAATTGAGAACAGGAAAAGAGTATATAGGTTTCTGGTCGATTATATTACGGAGAATCTGTATCCCCCATCTATCAGGGAAATATGCGAGGGAACAGGCTTGAGTTCTACCGCAACTGTACATAACCATTTGCAGATATTAGAGCTGGTTGGAAAAATTGAGATCAAGGATTGGTCGCCTAGGGCGATTAAATTAGTTGGCTACAAATTGGTAAAGGATGGTGAATCGAGTGGTTAGACAGCCAGATTATGGAACAAGGGATGTAAATAATTCATTCTATGAAGCTGAGGGAAGAAGGATTGGCTTGCTAAATCAGATATTTTTTCAGGATATAGAATTGACCCTAGATGAAAACAGGATATTAGTTTGGTTATGTGGTTTGGACGATTTTACATTGGATAATATTGTATCGGCTTTTAGAAAGGTGGTTGGGTAAATGGGGGCAATGAGAAGCCTTTGCAGGGAAGAGAAAAGGGAACTGAAAGTACTGGCAGATGACTTTTGCCTTTTAGACAGGAAGGATGTGCAGGAGATTATCATGTCTTGCAGGAGCTATGCAGAGGGGCAGCGTGAGATCATGAGGATTTATGATGAAGTGTACATGAATTAGTGCGGAGGAACAGATATGGCGATAGTTTTGACAAATGGAGAATGTTACATAAGCCATGATAATAGGACAGGCGGCATTGTTAAGACAGGCAATGTAGAAGAGGCACAGGTTTTCTATTCTTGCAATACTGCAATGAGAAAGGTTTTCAAGGCTCCAAGTAAGTGCAAGGGATACTATCCATTTGAGTTGGATGAACCAGCTTGTGGCCATAAGAGTAAGCAGGAGCGGAAGAAATACTCAAAGGAAGCGCGGAAAATGGTGTATGAGAAGGCAGATGGGTGCTGTATGCTATGTGGCCAGGGATTGTTATTGGAAGATATGACACTGGATCACATTGTCCCTTTGTCAATGGGCGGGAAGGATGAGATGGCAAATTTGCAGGCCGCACATAGGGAATGCAACCAATTTAAAAGCAATATCCTTCCAGAAGATTTCTTGGACAGGGTTGTAAAGATTTTCACATATCAGATGGAGCAGAACCATAGTGGAAATCAGGTATGGGGAGTCGTGCAGGAGTTATTGGGAAAAATCGTGTGACGGGAATCGGCACCAGTGGAGAAATCTGCTGGTGCTGATTGCATGTTGGTGGAAGGAATGCTATAATTAAATACAAAGAATAGGAGCTAATTGTATTCGCAGGATAGGAGGTTATATTATGTTGGCCGCAGTGAGAGGTTATTATGATGGAGAGCAGATTGTAATAGATGAAGATGACCGCAAGAATCTCAATATTGGTGATGAAGTAATTATTACAATTTTGGATAGAATCAATATGCAGAAGGTAGAATCAAGAGCGGAGAAGAGGAAAAGAATCATTGATTCAAAGGCATGTGTTATGCCAACGGGGAGAAGTGTAGAGGAAATAGAGAGCTATATAAAGGAGCTGAGGGATGACAGGTTTTAAAACGATTTTTTTGGACACATCACAATTGATATATTACTTACAAGAAAGTGAATTGTACTATTCCCATATGGTGCATTTTTGGGAGAATTATGCGGTATGTGATTATGTCATATCATCTATCACAGTAACAGAGTACCTAACATATCCATATAGACAGGGGGATTTGAAACTGATAAATGGATTTTATACTTTCATTGATGTGATGGGTATACAGGTTAAAGCCATTAATGAGAGAATAGCAGATAAAGCGGCGCAAATTTGGTCTGAGTATAAATTTTTTAAGACAATGGACGCATTACAGCTTGCAACGGCTTGTGTTATAGGATGTGATCTGCTCTTGACAAATGATAAGCAATTAAGACAATTCAGAGAAATAAAATGCATTACATTGGATGAATTGGAGTGATTATGAATGGAGAAACCTGTTATCAGCCCAGATAATTGTTATGGAGATAGGCAGGCATTAACAGAACAGGAAGCAGGGCAATATAGAATCCAGTGATTATTGTGAAGATACCAGCAATGGAAGACATCTGTTGCTGGTGTTTTTTTATGCATAAATATCCTGCTACATAGATAGGATATTAAAGCCATGTAACATTGAATAGGGCATAATCCAATGGATTTTTAGGCAGTTCGGAAGGTTGGGGCATCTACTTGGAATTTTTAAGCGGAATGCGCTAGATTCTGAATGGAATCCGGCAGAAGGCAGTCCATCAAAAATAACTGGAAAGCAATAAGAAGTGCAGACATTCGGTTTTTACTAGAAAATAAAGGGGTTATATGGATTGCTGCAATATGCAGCAGGGGCAGTGGGAACATAAGGATTATTTTAGGTTATTAGGCGAAAAAATAAATTTCTGCCTTGCGAGGTAAAGGTTCGTCAGAATTCTGACACACCACAACGCACAGACGAAATTGTTGCTAAAAAGATGGGAAGGTGCTTTACCTTTCTTAATAATTATTATGGATTTGGGCAAGGAGGAGATAGAAAATCAGAGGAAAAACTTTTTCTTTTGAAAAATTCAAATGAGCCAAAGACGCAAAATGGATAAAAGAGTGAATAAATATCTTTCAGAATTTGGTTTTCACACAAATGCGGAGAACGGCGTACTCACTTGTGGACATGATGACTTTATACCAGAAAACATCTTCTACCGCCTTGCGATGAAAGCTAAGAATGAGATGGCAGAGAAATTCCAGGCGAAGGTCGCAGATGAAAATTCAGATGGAGCTAATATATAAGGAATAAAATTGTGTCCATCCTGGACAACCATTGAAATATCAGCATTTTAAGTTCTAAAGCAGAGCATCAGCAGGAAAGGAACATCTTTGTTGGTGCTTTTTTGTGTTCACAATAACCTAGTATATAAGTAAAGTATTGGCTCGGTAATTTATTCGATATAAAAAATCCTGTAATAATTGCTGTTGGAATAAACCTAGTAATATAGTAGGAAATATACAGAAAGATGAGTAGAAAAATATCAAAGTAGGAATCTTTTAGAGCCAGTTCGATAGCAAAAGATTATGGGTTGAAAAATATTTTTGGAATCATTTGGACTTCCAGTGAATATTGGACAATGTTAACCTAAATGTGCAGCAGTTAAAAACAATGGGATTGCGGAATATTCGAGAAGTCGTTGGAAAATAAGGGGGGATTTAGGGGGCAGATTTAGTGTGTAGCGGACTGCTGCATGATTGGAAAAATGGTTGGATTTCTAGTGGAGTGTAGGAGATTTTGGGATTGGATGTCTGTGTTCGGTTTTCTTGGGAAATTAGTTTGATAATCAAAGTAAAAATTGAGTTTAACAAATTAGCTGTAGTTAAAAATAAAGTTGCTATAATAACAGTATGATGATAAAATTGCCATAGTAGAATTATGTTAAAGTTTAGGAGATTTGGCCAATGAATATATTAGTGATAGGCAATGGATTTGATCTTGCACATGCTCTTCCTACCTTGTATCAGGATTTTTTAACATTTACAGATAATTATACAAATTATTCAGAGGATATATCTGAAGAAGCGCTATCTGAAATAAGGGATACCATAAATGGAAATAAATGGATAGGACATTTTAAAAGATTTTATGACTGTAATGGATGGATTGGATTTGAAAAAGAAATATCAAAGGTTATTAAGATAATGGATGAGAAAGTTTCAGAATTTGAAAAGATTAGGAAAAGAGGAATGGGGGATAAAGTTTATTCAAATAGAGCAAGAAGCATTGAAAGATTTTGATTCGATTGTAAATCAAGGTATTATTTATGATGAAAATATTATTTTTAAAATCAGGGATTGTATGTTAAATGATTTAAACAGGCTTATAAGATGCTTGGAGATATATTTGGATTGTTACATAAATCATTTGTCGGTAAATAAGATAAGTCCAGATATTAAGCATCTTGATATAGATAAGGTTTTGAGTTTTAACTATACTGATACATATGAAAGAATTTATGATATTTACCCAAAAAGTAATATAGAATATGATTACATTCATGGGAAAGCAGATATTAATAATACTATAGAAACAAATAGCATGGTATTAGGTATTGATGAATATTTAGGAAAAAAGAAAAGAAATAGGAAAATTGAGTTTATTGCATTTAAGAAATATTATCAAAGAATATATAAAGAAACAGGATGCAAATATAGAGATTGGTTAGATGAAATAGAGAAAGAAAATAATCTTTACATGGAGAAAAAACATGACTGTGAAATGATCCTAAAAAATATAAGGGGGTCTATTGATAAAATAGAAGAAACAAAAGCAGAACTAGAGAAACTGAGAAAAAATCCACCTAGACATAATCTTTATATTTTTGGCCATTCTTTAGATATAACTGATAAAGATATATTACGGGATTTAATTTTAACAGGTAATGTTTACACAACAATTTTTTATCAAGATAAGGAAGAACTGGGAAGAAAAATTATAAACCTTGTTAAAGTAATTGGGCAAGATAAATTGATAAGGAGGACTGGAGGGCGTATGAAAACAATAAAATTTAGGCAACAACAGGATATGGCTCCAATATAAAATAGGAGATGATTTCATGCAAGCAACAATTCAGAAATGGGGAAACTCACAAGGGATAAGAATACCAAAAGCATTCCTAGAGACATTGGGAATGAGGGAGAACGATCTTGTAGAATTAAATAGAGTTAATGATAATATTGTGATTACAAAAGTTAAAGAGAAAAAGGAACTTACATTAGAAGAAATATTCAAAGATTATGACGGAGAATATGAGGCCGAGGAATTTGACTGGGGTTCTCCTGTTGGAAAGGAAGTGTGGTAATGTATAATCCTAAACAAGGTGATGTTGTATTCTTGGATTTTAGCCCACAATCTGGACATGAGCAAACGGGAAGAAGACCTGGGATGGTTATAAGTAATGAACAGTTTTTCATGAGGACTAAATTTGCTGTAGTGTGTCCAATTACGAATACAAGTAATAAGTTTCCATTGCATATTCCATTGGATAACCGTACAAAAACAACAGGTGTGATATTGACAGAACATATGAAGTGCTTGGATGTTGTCAGTAGAAATATACAGTTTGTGGAGAAGATGCCAGAGGATTTGTTAGATAAGACATTGGCATATGTGAAGGCATTTTTTTAGGATTAAATGCAGAACATCAGTTGAACTTAGAAGTTTCAGAAAATGAAGAAAAAAAACCTTTATCAAGGTCAGAAATGGTTGATTATGCAAGAAGGCTAGAACGGATTGAGAGACTAAAAGCAAGGAACAGGATGTCTGATGGAGGTAAAGGTTGTCAGAATTCTGACAACCTTAGAACAGACGAAACTGTTGCTAAAAAGATAGGGATTTGATCTCGTGACACATATCATAAGAATGAATACATCGTAGATAACAAAGAATATCTTACATCAGAATATTTGGGGGATTGGGAAAGGAGGTAAAGCAGCCCTTATGATTATCTATTTTGATTGGAGATTCTTGACATTAAACGTGTTATGAAAAACCTGTAAACAGATATATAATGGGAGAAATAATAAGATGATATAGGGGTTTGTATTGGTTGTTGTGAATGGAGGGCGATATGAATATTGATCCAGATAAAATAAAAGAATTAGTATTGTTGTTTGCAAAATTAGATGATGACTATCAAAAGGAATTAATAAAACATGCATACATATTATCTTTAAAACAGTCTCAAAAAAATTTAATCCATAAAGAAGGTAAGAAATTCAAATTAGATAGTGATTTTGATAAAGAAATTGAAAAAAGGAGTTATAAAATAGCTAAAAAATCCTTAGAAATGGTAGAAATTTTTGATAAAATAAGTGATGATGAAAAGGCACAGTTAATAATTTTATTAGACAAATTAAGTAATGGAGAATTAACCCAAAAGACGGATATTGAAATCAAAATAAACCAAGAAAAGGTTTCAATAAAAGATTATATAGAAGAAATATTACCTGAAGTTGATGTAAAGATAGCTAATGGAAAAGTGGTTAAATATTTGAAAGAAGTATGTAGAATATAACAATAAAAGGCTAGTTATTAAGAAAGAATGGTGGTATTTTGGTTCCAGGGTAAGCTCAAGCCAGATTGTCTACAATTTTAAAAGGAGAGTATTTATATATGGAGAATGAATATTTAACTATTGAAGAGCAATTTAAGAAAACACTAAACAATGAAGAAATTAGTAGGATACAAGATCCTGAATTGAGAGAAATACGGTATAATCATTGGAAATATAGGATGGATATTTTTCGTGATGAGTATCATATTTCGGATGCTGAGTTTTGTAGATTGACGGATATTGATTATGAGCAAGAAATAAAAGAGATGGCTGAATATCGAAAACGCAAAGGTTTATAAAATTAAAAATCTAAGGGTTTGAAAATGAATATTAGTTTAAGGAAAAAGAAGGAAAGACAACCACTCGTGGAATACTCTTATGAGCTTGTTCCAACAAATCCGATTGGCATTATATATTATTATAAGTTGATTATTAAAGTCACTTGATAATACAATAAATTTGTTGTATCCCGTATATAGGACTAAAGGGAGGAACAAAAGAGAATGAAACATACATTTATAGAAGTGCCGATATTTACTAAAAAGTGGAAAGAGTTGGGGCTGACAGATGAAAATCTGAGGGATTTAGAGAATATATTGTTGGAAAATCCTAAAGCAGGGGATGCTATCCAGGGAACTGGCGGCATCAGGAAGATCCGTATACCATTAGAGAGCAAAGGGGAGCGTGGTGGTGGTAGGGTAATATATGTAGATATTGAGTTAAAGGAAACCATATACTTTATAAATGTATATACGAAAAATGAAAAAGATGATTTGACAGAAGACGAAAAGAAAGCGTTTAAGGCAGTCGTGAAGATTCTGAAGGAGGGATAACATGGGTAATTTTTTTGACGATACTATGCAAGGGTTATTGGAGGCGGTTGAAATTGAAAAAGGGAACATTCCCATAGTGCTGAAGGAAAAAATGCCAGCACCTACCTTTATTGTCTCAAACAAAGAAAAAGAGTTAGTTGACCAAATGGTAAATATAAGGAAGGAACAAAACTTGTCACAAAAACAGCTGGCAGAAATGACGGGCAATAGGCAGCAAGCTATTTCAAGAATAGAAAAGAATGAGCATAGCCCTTCATTGCAGGCATTCTGTAACCTTTTGAGTGCGCTTGGCTATGGAATTGCAATTGAAAAGATGTAACAGGTATGAATTAATACGATTAGAAAAAACATAACATCTACTGTATCCAAAGGATTGCAGTTGCTGAGAAGGACAGACCATTTTATGGGAAGCAGGCAAAAAAGGCAATCGAAAATGGGTAAGGAATATGGGAATGGTGCTTCAAAGCTTATGGCAGAATTGCCATAACTTTCATATAATACCGTTAAAGAACGCAATCTTACAACTATAAAAGGCTTTTTGATATGGTTGGCGTTTCAGAAAACGAAACCAGGAAGGATTTCTCTAAATCAGAAAGAGTTGAATATGCCAGGAGATTGGAAAGAATTGAGAGCTTGAAAGCTGAAAAGAGAAAAGCTGCTACTCAATTTGGAAGTGATACGGTTCGTCTAAATTCGGACATACCGCAACGTACAGATGAAGTAGTTGCACATAAGCTAGGTATAGGTGGTAAAGATACATACCGCAAAGAAAAATTTATCTCTGATAACCGCTCTACCCTCACACCAGAGGATTTTGCAGATTGGGATGAGGGAAGGCTATCAGCTAGTTCAATAAAAAATGAGGATGCCGAAACATCCCCATTCCCTAAATTTTTCTCTTGCAAATAGGCAAGGAATCATTTATAATCAGATTAGAAGCGATCAAAGGATATTTGCCGTGTCCGATGATTGCCATCGGAAACTAAATGGTATTAGTTATATCCACTGGCTATCTCCTATGGGCGTAGGAGGTAGCCATTTTACTTTTTGTGGTGGTTGTCAATATATGATAATGCTGCGAATATAACCAACAGTAACGTCAAAACTTCTAATGTATCCATATGTACCTCCTTCCTGTTCCCAGAAAGGCAACCACCAGACTATCCCTACGTTGTTCTAATCTGACTATGTTATATTTTAGCATATTCGACATAATACGACAATCATAAAATAAATATTTTAGCAGAAAAATGACATAGTAGAAGGTGGGGAGGCGTTGGCAGCTTATGTATCGCTTGAGAGATATCAAGGAAAGAGCCAGTCCGGGTGCTGGGATGGCTTAACTTATTATATAATAATCTAATGGATGTTATGAATAATAAAATGGGATATTTTTTTGCAAGAAATATAGGTGATTTCAAAGAATCTGTTTTACAATCTTGCATGATAGAATCACTATTGCATCACGAGAGGTAGATATTACGACATAATAGGAAATTTTGTCGATTTTGCGTGGAATAAAGGAGCAGGGATTATGGCAAGTAAGTAAACAGGATGGTATAATAATATAATCTAAAAGAACTGAGGATAGGGAAATATGTTGGTATTAAAAGGGCGACCAGGAAAATCTAAAATATTAGATGCCATTAAGGAAAAATATAAGGATTCATTTATAGTCATTTATGGGAAGGGACGCTTTAATGTGCATGATTCCTATGTTATAAATCCGAATAATAAAAATATTGAAGAACTGTGCAGTTGGGTATTGCAGAAAATACATAAAAGTGAAAAAATAGTTCCTATTGTTGCTGTTTATACAGATTTATCAGAAAATGAAATATTTAACATAGAAAAGATGATAAAGAATTTGGAAAAAGATGGCTATTGTAAATATGGAGTTATAATGTGCAAAGAGTGAAAATAAAGAACCATGATGACATATGGTTACAAATATAAATGATAAAGGTACAAATCTTTTAGTTATAAGAAAGGATTATCTTTTTCATAGGAAGGTTTGAGCAGTATTTTTATAAAAATTGAAGTATGATCTGATTTTTCGTACTATTAGGGAGGGTGCATGGAGAAAAATCTTTTTATTAGTCATTCAAGTTATGACAAAGAACTTGTTGAAGTGTTGGCAAATATAATAAGAAAAATATCATTAAATCAAATAAATATATGGTTTTCAAGTGATCGAGATGTAAGTGGAGGTTTTCTGGCTGGTGATAATTGGTTTCAGGCAATATTGAAGAATTTAAGGAATAGCCAAGCAGTGGTATCATTGATAACACCTAACAGTAATAATAATCCATGGATATTGTATGAAAGTGGATATGCTGAGGCATTGGAAAACACAAAACTAATTCCTTTGAAATTTTTAATCAATATTAATGAGGTCTCAATTCCGTTGCAACAGAAACAAATCTTTAGTTTTTCGAAAATAGATGAGGCAAATATTTTTTTGAAAAAAGTCCTTGATTCTTATGATATTATGTATGATGAAGAAGTTTTTAAAGATTATGTTTCAGAAAAAATAGATCAGATGCGAGATTGCTATAAAGAAATAGAAGAAATTGTAAAGGAAGCTCCATATGATCTGTTATCTGAAAAGATAGATAATTATTTTGAATTGATATTAAATTCAATGGCATTTAATGCCGTTGGGTTTCAGAAAGAATATGAGGTGCTGTTGGAGTTTAGGAATAGTAATGGGAATAAAGTCATTGAGTATATAAAAATAAAACCTTCGTTAAGGATATGTGATGTTTTAGATAGCGTGTTTTTTATTTTGAATGGAAAAGTTCAACCATATAAATATTTGGAGACATGGATTATAAAGGAGAAGGAAACAGGAAGATATGTTGTTATTTCAGATGTCCAGAATTTGATTTTGGCAAAAGATATTTTTAGACCGAATACAAAATGGGAAGTAGAATTTTTAGATAGACCTTATACTCCTGGTAATTCTTTAAATTCAAAATATAACAAAGTGAAAAGGGAATCGTATGCATACTATAATAGAAAATGAGATTAGGTATTTGTAAGTGCTTCTAAAAGTGTCAAAATCCTTTAGAATATTATTATATTGATTATATATCTAAAAGGTATAACCTACCTTTTGTCTAAAAGATTGCTGTTGCTGAGAAGTGCAGACATCTAAAACTTTCAGATATTATTAGTATCTTGAGAAGGGCATAGGGTATGGGATTAAAGTTTCTTATTTTAGATGACAAAGATTTAAACAACCTGTTCTGATCAGGAGTGACATAGATTGCATATATTAAAAAGCAAATATTGGTTAGATATATATAATAAAGAGTATTATGATCCAAAAAGGTTTTATCAAAAGGGGATTGATGGATTTTGGGTTGCTTTTCTTTATGGCAACATTGAAAGATATGATCCCAATTTAGAAAGTATCGTTCAAAAACTTGTAATAGATAAAATATTTAAGGCTGTAAGATTGGGGCTTCCTTATTTTGATAGATTAATTGTTTTTACTTCATGTGATAAAAGTGAAATAACTTGTGTTAAGGAAACAATATTAAAAAGTTTTAAAGTAAAAAGAAAAAATATGTACTGGGAAGCTAATTATGAGTCAGAGCAATCATGGAGTAAAGAAGGGTATTTGACATATATTGATAATACACTATCATTATATGAGAAATATTTAGCTAAATCTAATAATAAATGCATTAATAAAAAGCAGATTGTTATTAATAGATGTAAAATGCATCAAAAAATTACAGAAGAAATATTAAGACGGAGAACAAAGATGATTGTAGAACCCGTATTCGGAAATATTGATTATTGTATAATACCAAATTCCATTTTTCTTATTATGCCATTTAGAGAAGGGTGGTCTAATGATACATTTGATGTTATTCAGGATATTGCAGATATGACAAAATGTAAATTAATTAGAGGTGATAATTTATTTGAGCCTTCAGTAATTGTTGATGATATATGGCGGGAAATTAATAAAGCTGAAATTGTAATAGCAGATATAACAATTCATAATGCTAATGTATTTTATGAAATAGGAATAGCACATACTTTAGGCAAGCGTGTAATTTTAATTAGGAAAGAAGATGGGCAAGATGCACCATTTGATATTAAATTATGGAGATATTATGATTATGATTTATCACCTATAAAAGTAAAAAGATTTAAAGATAAAATGATACTATTGATAAATAGTATGTTAAGAAGATAAGACTCTATTGATTAAAAATATGTAACAGAAAAGAGAAATATATCGTAGACAACAAAGACTCCATCACACCAGATGATTTTGCTAATTGGGATGAAGGAAAACTATCAGCTAGTTTAATAAAAAATGAGGATGCCGAAACATCCCCATTTTCTAAACTTTTCACTTGAAATTACGTAGTGAATCGTTTATAATCAGCGTAGAAGGTAACGGAGATATTGGAACGTCCCCATTACCCTAGACGGAAACTTATGTGAACTGAGTTTATAAGTTACACAAGCTATCCCCTATTGCCGTAGAGGATAGCTTTTTTCTGTCTATTTCCGGCTGTTGTGATTATCTATGTAAGTTAAGGCGGCGAATACCACCAAGAGTAACGTCAATATTTCCAACGTGTTCATAGTAACCCCCTTTCCGTTTCCGAAAAGGGCAACCGAGGAGCTATCCCCATACTGCCTACACTGATTGGGTATATTCTACCATAACTGACAAGATATGACAATCATAAAATATTATGGAGAATTTGGAAGGGATCATTCACAGAAAGGCCAAGATGGAATCTCTGTAACCTTGCTGAACATCAAGGAAAGGGGAAGTTTGAGTGATGGGCTGGTTTATATCAATTCAGAAATAGAGCGAATATAATAATAGAAGAGAAATTTTCTGAAATTATCAGCACTCATTTAAAAAGAGTGCTAAATAGTATTGACAACTAGTCTTGGCTATGCTATCATTACCGTATGTTAAAGGAAATGTATTTCACAGTAGCACTGAACTTTGAAAATTTAATAGGGCTTTTGGGTTTAAAGCTACCAATGGGCAAAAGGAATCTGGTGGCGTTTTTTTATAACATAAGAATCGAACATATGTTTTGAAAAATGTTGACAAACCACAATGACTACATTATACTTATCATCAGGCAACAAAAAGACCTGTCCTCAAACGGTGTTGGCGCACCATCGGACAGGCCTCCGTAATATGTAAGAACAAACCCAATATGGTATGGATTTGCACGAGCAAAATGCTCATTGCTATTATTACATATCTTTGTGTATTTTTCAAGCAATTCTTGCAAATATTTTCCATATCAGTTATTGGCAAAATCGGTAAAAACAATCTAGTAGGAGAAGGGTGTATTATCCCCTGTTATTTTGGTACAGCGAATTTATTAGTTACAGTAAAAGGTGGGAGGATAAGAATGCTAAATTGCACAGTGGAGCACAACACATCCAGTAGACCACTATGGAGTCTCTATTAATATGTATAGGGCAACGATTGAGACAGAAGATGAGCCTGATGAATTGTATTTTGTCTCCAGGGATAATGACGGCAATGTCACTGGGTCGATATGTATTGCTGAGGATGCCATTGAGAGTATTGAGGAATACGATGGCACATACACCGTCAATTTCATGCTGGATATGACGAGTGTGGATATTTCTGAGTATAGGATGCTTGAGCAGTCGCAAAAAGAGTGTGATGAGAAGCGAAAAGCAAGCTTTACAGTAATGAAGTGATTGAGGCAGTTGTTAGTGGGTAGGTGAAATGCCTATCCACTACAATGAAAATATCAAATAGAGAATGGGGAGTTTTATCATGAGAGGTACAGTAAAATGGTTCTCGCCACAAAAGGGATATGGATTTATTAAGTATTTAGACGGAAAGGATGTGTTTGTCCATTATGGGAATATTTCAATGGATGGATTTAAGAAATTGGAAGAGGATGACATTGTGGAGTTTGAGTTGGGTGGATGGGAATAATGTGATCCAGAATGGTGGGCGGGGAATGGATTTCCTGGAACTAGCAGAGTGTGCTGGGCTTAATACAGAAGAATTGACTTAATTAAGGTGATGACAAATAATGAAAAACAAACGAAAAATTCAGAAAAAATCTTAGATATAAATTTTTATGTTTGTGGTTCGCTGCATTGCACAATGCAATGAAGAATTTTCAAAAGGAGAGTGAGTGTATTGGCAAATTGCGAGCAAAAAAGGGTGAGGGTGGCAGATAAAATTACAGAAAAGGACATAGCGACATGGGAACCTGGGCAGCCAGTCATTATTACGGCTGGGACAGGGGCTGGGAAATCATATTTTATTAAAAATGTGCTGTACCAATATGCAAAAGACAATGGCCATAGAATTTTAATGCTTATCCATCGGAAATTGTGTGTGGAGCAGTTCAAGGTTGAGGTTAAGGAAGATGGCAAGGGCGATGTGATTGAGATTATGACATACCAGAAGATAGAGCAGAATGAGATGCATGAGGGTGGCTTGAGGTTGCGGCAATACAAATACATAGTCTGTGATGAATTCCATTATTTCATATCTGATGCCAGCTTTAACAATACGACGGACATATCGTTTAAGAAGATAATCGGCATGGATAATGCAATTAAGGTATTTATGAGTGCCACTGGGGAGGATGTAGAGGAATATATAAAGGATATTGTCAAGGTGAAAACTATAAATTATATGATACCATTTGACTGGTCTTTTATTTCCACATTAAATTTTTACCATAGTGACGCAAGTCTGCCTGAGTTTGCGAAGGCAGTGATTGAAAAGGATGAAAAAGGGATTTTCTTTATTCAGCAGGCTACAAAAGCCTATGCGCTTTATAAGGAGTTTCCAAGGCATTCGCTTTTCAATTGCAGTAAGCAAAATGAAAAGTATTATAAATATGTAAATATGGATAAGATAGGACAGATGCTCAAGGAGCAGAGGTTTGAGGAGAATATTTTAATTACTACTAGCTGTATGGATGCAGGGGTGAATATCATAGACCCGTTAGTGCAGTTCGTATTCATTGACATTAAGGATGTTGGCTCTTTGATCCAATGCATGGGGAGGAAAAGACCTCAGTCGCCAGATGACAAGATACATGTTTTTATCAAAGCTATCAATAACCAACAATTGGGTGGGCTGGAGACAAACGCCAAGAGACAGTTGGAAATGGCTGACTATCTGAAGGGGCATACTACGGAAGAGTGGGTGAAAAAGTATGTAAGGCAGATTGACAAGTCACAGACAGTCTATGATGATGTCATTGACGATGGGAATGAAGAGACATGCACCAAAAAAGTGAATGACCTGATGTACCATAAGAATAGATTGGACATAGAAGAGATACACCATATGAAGGGGTTCGGGGATTTTGGGTATTGCAGGTATTTGGCGAGGAAATTTGGCAAGTATGATCCTGGCACAGAATTTTATGACTATGCGGTTATAAATGGGAATTATGGGCTGGAAAATTACTTGGCGACCCATGCAGGGCAGGTAATGCTACAACGCAAAGATAGGAAAGAGCTAATAAGGGTTATGGATGTACGGAGGGACGGCCATTTGAAAACCAGCAGGGATATACTGAATGCTGCCTTAAAGGAGGACAACCTTCCGTACCGTATAGAAGAATTTAGGATAAGTAAAATGGTGGATGGTAAACAGAAAAGATATAATCATGCCTGGAGAATAGTTACCCATGATTGGAATGTCAATTGAGGGGAGATAGTAACAAAATCGACGGGAAGCTTTATATAGAGCTTTACGTAGAATTCGTTACTATGGAGATGAAGATTTATATAATATGGCCATTACAAAGATTTGGATTCATTCCTTAAAAATCTATTTATATATCAGTCGCTGGGGTTTGGGGCGAGCAAAGACGTATTCGCAAGAATACGTCTAGCCCCAATATATATGCGGAATAAATCTCATCACTATGTAGAAGAAAATATATTATACACAGTGATATATGCATAAAGGTAGGCTCGCCTTGCAAGCAAGCCAAGCCTTTGTTCGCAATCCAAGGATTGCTCACTATTATATTTTTGGGTTGAATAGGAGTATATCTCTATAGTTATCAATCATGTGAATGTGATAATGGATACATCCTGCTGCATAATTAATTTTAAAGGAATATATTGTAGTTACCGTTAGGAAAACTGTAGTAACTACATAGGAAGGATTATTAAATATGTATGTTTCGGTACAAAAAATTTATGGGAAGTCAAAAGTATATGGGTATCCGAAAAATGTAGTCACCACGACATTGAATGTGGGGACTACAGTCCGCTATGGATGGGGATATTCAGAGGAAAGGTTTGAGAGGGAGAATTATTCTTATAAAATTGTAGTGAAGGAGTCATACCGTGAGAACGGGAAAGTAAAGCAGAAGCAGGTGGTGATGGGAACATTCCATTGGTTTGATTTTATAGACCATTGTGTTTATGGCGATGAGATTTTTGATGAAAAACTTTTTAGTATGTTTCCAGACAGGCAAGAGGATATTGAAGCAGTCTATGATGATATTGACAAAAAAATAATGAAAATTGAGCAAGAAGAATCTGATAAATGGCATAGCTCAAAGGAATATAAAGTACGTAAAAAGCATCTGAAGTTAATTCAAAAATATGAATCTGTGAAAAATAAATTTGATGAACTTTATGGAAAAGATATTTTTGAGCAGGTCTATGATATTCGTTTAAAAGTGAGAAACCAAGACCTATATGGACAGCTTTCAAATATCAGGGCTGAAAAGAAAAGGGTAGATGAAGCAAAACGTGAATATGAGCGCAGGAGCCGTGAAGAACAGCAGAAGCAATGGGAAAAAATATTCAACGACTTTGGAAGTGGTAGTTACTCAATAGGTTCAAACAGTAACTACACTGATAAAGAGAAAGAATATTTAAAGAAATTTTACCGTGTGTTGGCTACGAAATTCCATCCAGACGTGACGGATGACAATGAGCCTATGCAGTTTCTGAATAAATTAAAAGATTCATGGGGAATTTGATGCCTTCCCCCAATATTTGGGTAGGGTGTGGAAAATTTTCCATAGGGTAAACGGTAGTGGAAATATTTCCGTCACCGTATGTCAGAATTCTGACTATAGGTATATTATGGAACCCTACGAAGAATTCTTCGGAGGGTGAAGTGGCTCAAATAGTTGCTAGGAAAACTGGTATTGGAAGCAGAGATACATACCATAAAAGCGAATATATCGTAGACAACAGCAAGTAACAGGAAATCAATCTGTAATTTCCATATTGATTCAGAGATATATGAAATAGTGGAAGATTCTACAAAGACAGAAGTGATTATAAGTAATTATGCTTCACCATTGGTATCACTGATTCCTGATGATGTGACAATAAGATACGAAGAAGTTATTAGATGTGAAGCTACTGTAAAGACAGGTGAAGCAAAAGACGATATTGTGGCTCATGTTTTAGAGATTGCATTTAGGAATGGTACAGTTATGGAACTTGGATTTTTATGTATTTAATATGAACTGAAAAGGAGAATGATATTATGGGTTTGATTGATGTAAAAGAAAAAGTTACTAAGACATTAGGTGGATTTTTGGATAGAAATAAAGAATATATAATTGAAGCATACATAAGTAATACTGCTACAAGTCATATAATCGGGAGGATGTATGTTGCGGCTGATAGGACATTTAAAACAGACGGTAAAGGATTTACGTTGGAATGGGATAATAAGCAAGATATAGCATACAATAATTTGTCCGTTTCATATGATGATATTTTGGCTTGCTATGATGAAACAGACGAATACGATCAACAGATGATATTTGTAATTTTGAAATGTGGAATATCCATTGACTTTGGATGTTGTGGAATGAATTGAAAAAAGATAAAAGTTCTATTCCGTCTTAAATTAGGATAGTTTTGGAGGACAACTTAAAATAAGCGTCCTAAAATAAGACGGGAATGAGCTACTACAATAATATAACCTTTACTATAATATAACCAATTCTCACCTCAATTAAAATTGAGTTGAGGGAATATTATTTTTATACATTTTTTACAGATAGGAGTGATTGCTTTTAATGGATGTTGATATTGGAATCCGAAAGAATTTACAACCACAGTATACTAGTGAAGAAATTGCAGTATTTTTAATTTTAAATTATTTACAAAATGATAAGACAGATAATTTATTTATATCTGTTGATGCTATAGGGTATTTTCTTACTGGAAAATTTATTGATAGTCAAATTGATAAAAACCTTATTAAAGGTATCAAGAAAGGTTTTGAAGGTTTAAAAAAAGAAGAAGATATTCATATATTAGAACAAAATCGCAATAATTACATAATTGATAGTAAATCTTGTCGTGTAGATACACAGAACTATAGATTTATAATTGTTCATTTATGGGAAATACAAAAAATATTTTCCTCTTTAGGAGCATACGGATTTAACGTATTGCGTTTCTTTGTAAATATAATTGGAACTATTAACGGTAACAGTAAATCATGGCATATGATACAAGATGATATGGTGCTTAGTTGGGGGGGTTAGTAAAAATACAGTAAATGAATATTTGTGTAAATTAGAAGAATTAAAACTACTATATACATTACGATCAAAAGCTAGAAAAGCTGATGAAACTTTTCATAGAGTAGGTAATGTGTATGGGAGGTATAATGATAAAGATTTAGTAAAGCAAGAAGGAATACAATATCTATCAACAGTTCCTAATCATCCGATTCAAAAACACTTTTATCCCAGAACATCAACAAAACTTAAATATAATAATTTTCTCAAAGGTTCAAAGAAATATGATGACCGTAAAGAAGTAGAAGATTTATTTATAGCTTGTGTAGGATATAATGATTCATTTAAGGATTTTCCAAATGATAATATTGATTATCTTGATTTGAGTGTGTTCAAAAAATATGGATTTAATATACCTATTTATGAAAGTAAAAAATCGAATAACAACAAATTTACTTCTGATGACGATTGGGGAGAACCTAATTCTATGGAAACAGAAGATAATAATTTCACAATAGAAAAAATATTGGATATGCCAATACAAAGCGATTTGATATTAGAAAATAAAACGTCTAATGTAGATACTATTCCCATGAAACCAGTAATAATAATTACCATCGAAAAGAAAGAACAAAATAAAGAAATACCTTTAGAGGTAAAGATTCAACAGTATGCGGATGATTTGTATGAGCAACATGGATATGGTACTGAATATGAAAAATCTATATTCATAGTGGAACTTGCAGAGAAATTTCCTGGACTTGATGATTATGAAAAGTATTATAACAATGCGAAAAAGTTACATGATTTGAGTGTGTAAAAAGCGGAGGAAAATTATATATGGATGAATTGCAAATGATTTCGTCAAGTGATTGGCAAGACTGTTATAGGATAATGGACGGATATTTATTTGTGGTAAATAAATTTGTAGAAGTTGATGATATGAGAACAACATATACGATTCCTAAAAATTATTATAAAAGAGTAGAACAGAAAGCGAAGGGTAAATTATGGATTCTTACAAGACCTGTCAAGCGTTATGGTGGTTACAAAGACTGTGAATTATTAGAACCTAATGAAGAAAATGGTGAATTTCCTATTGGTACAGTATTTTACAATGAGAAGCCAGTAAGAAAAACAGATGATCCTCATGCTTATGATTGTTTTGTTAAAGCATCATGGAATTGTTTGCACAATTATTTAGAAGATTGGGAAATGATTTCAGAACAGATACAGAAAATTATTAAAAAATATTTGGAGGACAAAGAGAATGTTTAAGTATGTATATGAAGTAGCACCTATTGATTTTATGGAAGGAACTATATCAATCGAAAATTATATTGACAGTATTATATCTGATTTGTCTTGGTATAAAGAGGATTTACTTGAAAATGTTTATGATGATGGAAATAACCTTTGTATGAATCATTTTGATGATAATTTTTTTCTGGACAGTGAACACGCTTTTTGCAGATTACAGAAAGTTGGCAGAGATGTAGAAAATATTTGTGAGTATTTCAATCAGAAGAAAATGGGAATAGACAGAAAATTTTGTAATTGAAAAGCAGGAAGAATTGCGAAAAATGAAACAAGCGGTAACTACTGCAAAGCGGAAAATCGTCATGCTACTGAATTATGATCCAGAAAAAAGGAAAGAACCGCCAAAACAAGATGATATTTATATGGCAAAGCGGAAATGTGGGAAGGCGTAATTCCTGATATGAATGTCCTCCTTATACTGATAAGTATAAAAAATGAGTCTTTGATATGGCGCAAAGAAGGGAGTTATGTAATCAGGACACATTAATTGTCCTGATTTTTATTGGATACAGGGTATCCATTCCCTTGCAAATCAGTGGTAATATCATTGGAAGGTTGTTTTTTGGAACGGTTTTCCTCATCATTGATAATGCCGCTTTCCCAAGCCCCCTTTGGGGCAGTCCGTATGTGTTTATCTTTTTCGGTTACCTTCATTGCGACCTCCTGGATTATGATGAAGTTAGTATAACCAAAAAGTGAAGAAATATAAAAAAACAATATTTTATACGATGTGGCAGGGGAATAATATAAGCACTCTGTTATGCAGTGGCGTATTTTGCAGTTATTGGGGCAGATTCGGGCGTTTGGGGCATAAGGTATAGATGGTTAGGGTAAGTGGCGTTTAGCGCGGATTTGTGGCGTATAATGGAAAATGATAAGGGGAGATTGGGTAAGAAAATTACAGTAGGATGCTGTTGGGAAAAGGAAGGAAAAATGCAGGTGGCTATTCTGTATATGGATACGGAGGCGATGGTGATAAGGATAACACTTGTTTCTGCAACGCTACATGGAAGATAGAATAACCGTAATATAATTTGCCAAATTTCGTTGGATTATTAAGCAACTTAAAGGTTATAATTAACGCTTTTCTTCCCCCAAAAATTCCCCCCTAACTCCAAAAAATGTGAAGAAAACCCTTGATTTTCAAGGAAAATATGACTTGCTCATAAGTAGCCTTTAGGAAGGAACAAAATGAAAAATAAAAATTAACAAATAAGGAGACTGAATGTATGAGAAAAATTAGCGTTACAGAGGCACTTAATGAACTAAAATTATGTGATCCCAAGATTACAAAAGGGATTAATATTCAAGATTTTCAACAATGAGGAATTCGGACAAGTAAGAACGGTGGTTATTGATGGTGAACCGTGGTTTGTAGGTAAAGATGTGGCAGAGATTTTGGGATGTTCCGACACATATGGGGCATTGAAAAAACACGCTGATGATGAAGATAAGCAAAACTGCCAAAATGACAGTTTTGAATCTCCGAGAGGAATGACCGTTATAAATGAGAGCGGTTTATACTCCCTTGTGATTGGAAGCAAACTACCGTCTGCAAAAAAATCCCCTGGACAGATTTTAATAGCAAGAAAACCCTTATATTTAAAGGGATTTCTGGATTCATCATAAGTAGCCTTTAGGAAGAGGGAAAAAATGACATGGAATTTTTTGTCTATGACCAAAATAGATTAAAAAAACATAGGAAGTAGTTCGTCATAAAATAGAAAGCATGAGTTTTCATTTAAATTTAAACGTTTATAGGCATTTTTAGATTCGTATATATCACTTATGACAACAATGATAAAAAATACTTATTAATATAAAAGTGTTTGATTTAGAAAAATGCAGTAAATGCAATAAAAATAAGGATTTTATGCATATTATAAAATTCTCTATATTATGAAAGGTAGTTATAGCATAAATTTATTGGGTAGTAACCGCATCAAGCGGATTATTATATATTGTTTTGAATGTCATACTATGGCATTGGCAGGGCTTGGCATTGTGGAAAAGGCCAGGCCATAAAAACTGCCAGTGCCCAAAACGGTAATCCCTGTAGGGTGCCATCCATCCTACGGTTTTATATAAAATCCATATGATTTGTTATGTTATTTTGGCTGGGTGCGTGTGCCAAAGCCGTGCCCAGTGTTCGTGCTTGGTTCTCCCGATTGGACGGATCAAGCACATAAAATCCTTTGGCCATAAGCTAAAGGTCATCCAGCAGAGAGGCTTCCACAACTCCCTGTTGGGTGTTAGCTTGAGCGTAAAAAAATTTTTTTTGCATAAAAAATTACATATCAATAAAAAAAAGAAAGTGAGGAAATGTATATGTTGTTATCACAAGAAATATTAAGGGACAGGCTATTACAGTTTATTAAAACAGAAGGTGTGCGCCAAAAGCACATATCAAAGCAGACTAAGATCAACGAAGGCCTATTGTCACGATATAAAAACAGCAAATGTGATTTAGGATTACTTGACCGAGAGTCCTTAGATGCGTACTTATCATCAAAGGGATATTAAGGCTTTGTATACATGTGAATGTGCGCTGACAGATGCGCACATATGGATTATAAAAATTTAAAGAAAGAAGGTGAAAAGTAGTGAGGAATATTACGCACGAAGAACAAGACAAGTTAAGAGAAATATATAAAAAGCGGCTGCAACGGGAGAAACAGATTTGGATTAGTAAAGTTACGGGTATAAACCACAATACATTGTCAAGTTTTAAGAATGGCAAGATAGACCTTTATGAATATCTGTATGAAAAATTAGAAAAATATCTTTTGAACAATTAGTAGGAAACATTTCTAAAAAATCTTTATAAGGAAATATCTAAGCCCTATTCTTGAAAAATCCCCTAAAAAAATGAAAAAAGACGTAAAAAAGGCAAAAATTTGGAGAAAATGGAAGAATTTTTGCCTTTTTGTGATGCAGAAAATCAGGGATGGGGAAAGTCTGGTTTTTTGCAAAGTGGGAGTGGCAGCAGGAGACTTTTTATTGGACATAGTTGCCGTTTTGCATAGTGTGTTGCGTTAAGCTTGGAGAAACAAATAAACATTTTACTTGAATGACTTATTTGGCAATGATATAATGCAGGAAATAGCAAGAAAGTTATAATTACTATATCTTAATGAGAGGAAAAATATAATGATCAAGTTATACGAATGCGAGTGGCAAGCACCCAATAAAAGTGAGGCATTATATATGGCAGCTTATTGTACTGGATTCGATAAGAATTTTTTTGAGTGCGAAGTCATAAAGGAGCCAAAAAGATTGGGATTATTTAAAAAAGAGGACGGCATATACCATTGCTGGTACGAGTATGAAGGTTTGGATTCTGATAAAGAATTCAGAATTGCAGATGCTACATTACATTTTGACACTAAGCAAAAAATAATACTTGTTTTAAGGCTTGGCTATAATGCATACGAAGTTGAATATTCCAATCTTATAGATTATGAAATGGTGGTAAAGACAGTCAATCGTACATATACAGTAAGTAATAAGAATAAGGCATTGAAAGGTGCAATGCTATTTGGTGTTACGGGTGCTGTTGTTGGGGCATCGGATTCAGAAACGGTTTCAGAGACAGTAGATTTTGCTGAATTGATTATAAGATTAAAATTTGAAAAGAAGGAATCGTTTGAAATTTTAACTTGTAATAGGCCATATGACGCTACATCTAAACTATGGAGAGACATTTTGGAACAAAGCAAAGAAATTGATGAGTATTTTAAAGAATTGCTAAAAACACAATAGAATATATAACAAAATATGATATGAAAAAGACAGTCCAATATAGAGGCTGTCTTTTTTGATTGCAAAAAGGAGGAATGTCAATTTGGCAGAAAACAATTTTATAATTGATTTGATTGCTTCATTAAAGAAATCCCAATCGAAGGAGCAGGTACGGGAGGACGCTAAAAATCTCGGTGATATTAAAATCCCCCTGGTTGGAACTTTAAATAAAACTAAGACAAGGGCGCAATTGAAACAGGATTTAGCCTCATTGAACAGCACAGTAAATTTAACTGGAAAGGTTGACAAGAAAGGAATCACTGCATCTGTGCAGCAGGCAACACAGCAGGCTCAAAAGAAAGCGGGTGCTCAGCCTATTGAGGTAAACCTTTCTGTTAAAAAAGATAAGCTTGTAAATGACATTAAGCTTTTGGGGCAGCAGAATTCAAGACTTTTTAAAGACGCTGGGATGTCGCAGAAGTATGCCCGGCTTTTGGATTCTGCCCAATTGGCTGACAGCGCAAAAGAATTAAATAGCCTAAGGCTCCAATTAGGCGCATTCCGTTCTGAGTTAAAGGTGACAGGCAATTCAGGGATGACCATGACGGATGCATTAAAAAGGGGATTTTCCAAGGTGCTGCAATTGTTTGGCGGCTATGGCCTCATCATGCGTTTTACGGCACAGTTGAGGAATGCATGGAAAGAGGCAGTGGAGTTGGATTCTGCAATGACGGATCTAAGCCGTGTCAATTCTGAAATTTCAAGAAGTGGCTTCCCAGAGTACCTTGATAAAGTAATCAGCAGGACAAAAGAATTGGCAGTTGCGACAAAAGATTATATAGATGCAATGACCACATTTTCAAGGGCTGGCTATAGCCTTGCGGATTCGGAGACATTGGCTGATATGGCAGTGCAGCTTGAACATGTCGGGGACATGGGGGCAGAGGCTGCATCGAAAGCGCTTCTGTCTGGCTTACAGGGCTATGATAAGATTGACGGTTACGGGATGGATCAATTGGCTGAAAAGGCACAGGCACTAAATGACAAGATTGACCTTATTGGAAACACCGCATCAATCAGCCAAGAGGAGGTGGCCAGCGGGATTCAGGCCGTCGGATCGGTTATGAGTGACGCAAATACCAGCGTTGATGAGTTTATTGCCATGCTCGGTGCCGGGAACCGGGCTGTCCAGGACAGCAATAAGGTTGCATTGGCAATCAGGACATCCGCACTTAGGATCCGTGGCTGCACGGTTGAGCTTCAAGAGATGGGTGAGGAGACGGACGGTGTCATTGAGTCCACATCTACCCTGGCAGAAAAAATCAAGGCACTGACAAATATGGACGGCAATGGCGGGGTTGACATTCTGGAAGCTGATGAAGAAACCTTCCGCTCAATATTTGACATTTATAATGACATATCTAAAGTATATTCAAAGATGTCGGATACGGACGCAAGCGCATTGCTTGAACTTATAGCCGGGAAACAGCGATCCAACCAGGTTTCCTCAATTCTGGGAAATATGGCAGAGGCAAATGAGCTTTTGAACCGTTCTTTGAATGCGGCAGGGACGGCAAGTAATGAGTACCAAATTTATTTAGACAGCGCAAAGGCATCAACAGAAAGGTTTGGCGTTGCCATGGCTGAAACTTATAACAATGTCATAAATGGGGAAACAGTAAAGGGGCTGGCGAATGCTGGAACCGCAGTATTGGATTTTGCCAATTCTTGTGGGATTCTTGAAGGGACATTGAAAGGGTTTTTGGCATTAGGCATTTTAAAAGGTATTGCTGCGCTTACGGTAGCATTTAAAAATAGCGCAGTGCAAGCAAGTAATTTTGGGGCAGCTTTAAATACTGTGAAACACATGGAAACCCTTACAGCAGGCACGGCAAGGTATGCCAATAAGATGAATAAATTACAGGAATCATGTATTGGGTTGACAGATGCCCAGTTGAAACAGGTATTAGCGAGTGAAGCCTTGGAAGAGTCGGATCGTATAGCAATTTTGACTAAAACTGGGCTTACAGAGGCAGAAGCACAGGCAAAATTAGCAAAAATGGGATTAATACAATCTACAAATGCCCAGACGGCAGCTAACGAAGCGGCTACGGCAAGCACCTTTAAACTTTCTGCGGCAGTGAAAGGGTTTGGGGCAAGCGTTAAAGCGGCCTTCTTGTCGAATCCAGTTGGGATTGCAGTATTAGGCATTTCGACACTTGTTGGGGTTGCAACTTCCGCAATTAGTAAAAGCAACCAAAAAGCAGGGGAAGCCATACAGAAAGCGAAAGAGGCAGCAGATGTATATAAAGAAGCGTCTTCTTCCGTCAATGATTATGCCTCAAAGTATAAAGAACTCCGTGAACAGCTCCTTGCAGCAAAGGGAAATGAGGAAGAGACTTATAATGTAAAGAGGCAGCTGCTGGAGCTTCAATCGGAATTAAATGATAAATTCGGCGAGGAATATAGCCACTTAAACCTTGTGACTGACGCATATAAGGATCAGACAGATGCAATTAAGGAATTAAATAAGGAGTCGGCAAATAAATTCCTTAATGAGAACCGTGGAGGAATTGAAGAAGCGGAAAATAAAATGGATTCAGACAATACATACCATCTTGGAACTATGGGTGGCATGGTAGATGCTGATGAGCTTGTGTTATTAGACCAGATAAGTCAAATAGCTGATTCAAATGGGATTGGCTTCACTGGAAATGGCTTCCAATTCGTGGGCGGCGCAGAAGAAGCGGCAGAATCTATAAATAATTTTATGGATGAAATAAAATTACTGCAAAAAGAATCCGGCAATGTATCAAAAGTTATGGCGGGTATTTTCGATGGGATTCTGGATAATTCTGGTGATGCCTTGTCAGATGCAAAGAATATCATTAGTGAGTATGGCGGGATTTATAACCAGGCTAAAATGGCTCAGATAGCATCTGATGATAGCCTGTCAAATAGCTATAATGAAGCTGTGTCGGCAGTGGAGGCATACAGTGAAGCCATACTCAGAAGCGAAGATCCTTATAATGATGAAAATGTAAATAAGGCATGGAATGAATTGCAGATGGCTAAACAATTGATAGGGGAGAATGAAGCTGAATGGGAGAAATATTCTGGCATTATGGACAATGTCTTTTCGGCTGCTAAAGATGATGTGTATTCATTCTACCAGACATTGCAGAATGACGGGACTGTCGCAAAATTGGCAGAAGAGATAAGGGGATTGTCAGACATAGATTTGCAGGCGATGGCAGATGACGGAAATAATGGGGATGTTTTTGATAAGCTATATGAAAAAGCAGAAAACTATGGGCTTAAAGTGCAGGATATTATTGATCTTATGGTAGAGCTTGGCTATGTTCAAGGGAAAATTGAAGAGTCTTCGGATACAGAACCACCATCCCTCCCCTTCGATGAAGCCTGGGCATCCCTCGACAGCATAGAAGACAGCGACTCCCCCATGAAAGACCTCAAGGAAAGCCTCTTAGAACTTGCGGAGGCAGGCCAGCTTACAATTGAGACGTTCAATGAGGCAGAAGGCTCAGGGGACTTCCTAAAGCAATTAGGGCTAGACCCAGACAAGACCGTTGAGATTGAGGACTTCCTATACAAGATAAATGAACTCAAGTCATCCGCAGACCAGCTTTCGTCAATGCGTAAGGGGATAACGTCACTTTCAGAGAACCTTTACAGCAAAAAGGAAGAGCCAAAGGAGGCAATCACCGCAGATGTGTTCTCTGGCATGGACAATGCGTTGAAGGCACAGGCCGAAGAATGGGAAAACTATGTGTCCGTATTGGGCAATGCATCATCATCCATTGACGATGTGCAGAGGGTGACAGACAGCCTGGCCACCGCATACATAAACAGCAATAACTTCCTTGCAAACCTCACAGACAGCAATAAAGACTATTATATAAGCCAGCTTGCGTCCATGGGCGTTGACAATGCGGAGGAGATTGTGCAGCAGAGCCTTGCTGAGAAAATCCAAATCCACCAATTAAAACTAAGGGCACTTGAAATCGCAAAAGATGGCGTTAACACTAAGACTAGGATTGCCATTTCAAACCTATTGGATGAAGCTGGGGCAACAGATACGGTAAGGTATGCTATTATTGACTGCATTATACAAGAGCAAATATTTGCGAACACAAACTTAAATGTAGATGCAAAAATAAGCCAGTTAGGGAGGCTTATATCTGAGTATTATGGCGTGGCTGCGGCAGCATCTTATGCCAATATGGTAACGGTTGGCAATGATGGCACAGGCACAGGAGGCGCACAGAACAGCCATGAAACGGTGTCACCTGAACAGGCATACAAAAACATAAAGAATCAATATGAAAAGCCAGCAGAGGTAAAAGCCCCAAAAATCAACACAGGCGGCTATTCAGGCGGCAGCAGGAACAGTGGCAGTGGGGGCGGGAGCGGCTCTGGCTCATCCTCAAAGCCAACACCAGAAACCTTCGACTTCATTGAGATAGCAATATCCCGCATCGAGGCCGCAATAGACCGCATGAAAGCCAAGGCAGAGGCAACATTCCTCTCACTTAAGTCCCGGGCAAAGTCCTATGACAAGGCAATCGCCAAAGTGACAGAGGAAATCAACCTACAGACCAAGGCTTACAGCGCATACATGGCAAAGGCGAACAGCTTTGGCTTAGAGGCTGGGTATGCGGCTCAGGTGCGGGATGGCAGCATCAACATAGAGGACATATCAGATGATGGGCTGAAGGAGCGCATCAAGAATTACCAAGAGTGGTATGAAAAAGCCCTGGACTGCCAGGAAGCAATCAGGGAACTGAAAGACACACAGCGCGAACTCTTACAAGAGAAGATTGAGGCATACGTCACAAAATATGACCAGATCCTCTCCCGCTTAGAGTCCGTAAGCACACGCATCCAGAACAGCATGGACATGAAGGAGGCATGGGGATCCCAAGCAAGCGCAAAGGACTACAAAAAGCTGAACAGGAACATGCTCTCCCAAGTCCACAACACAATCCTGCAAAGGAAGAAGCTGCTGGAACTCCGTGCAACCGTAAAGAAGAACACCGAGGCATGGCGTGAGTACAATGAAAGGGTTGGGGAAAGCAACACATCCATCCAGGAACTCACGAAGTCCATGGCAGAGAACGCAATTGCGCAGGCAGCCCTTGCGAAAGCCAAGGCTGACAGGAAGAATGAGGGCGAGGACACCGCAGATGAGAGGCTGGACACAAGGCTCTCCACCGCCTCATCCACATCCGTCAAAAACAGGCTCATAAACGCCAAGGCAAAGAACATTGACCAAAGGCAGAATAACCTTAAGGCAGCGTATGCATCCTCCAAATCCAGCCGTGCGAAGCTTGGCAGCAAAATACAAAAGGCAAGCCAGAAGAATGTGTCCAAGAAAAACAAGGGGCTGTTCCAGAAGGCAATCAAATGCGTGAAGTCCAAGAAATTGGTCGGCACATCCACCATCAATGCAATAGCCAATGCAATGAAGTCTGCAAAAGGCAGGGAATACACTGCATTGAACAGCCTGCTCTCCTACTGCAACAGCTACAACGCCTATAAGAATGCGGAGGATGAGAACAGGTTAGCGTATGAGATGTATGCGCTCACCGCACAGGCAGAGAAGAAGTCGCTGAGGGAGGAGCAGCTGCAGAATAAATTGGACAATAGGCAGGCCATAGCTGACAGGGCAGCCACATCCATAGCGGAGACTGCATCCGCAAAGAACAGGAATGCAAACATACAGGCAAGCCTTGCGGAAGGCAATGCGAAGATTTATGCCAACATGAGGAAGCTGGCGGCATCCGACAGGAAGAAAGCCGCAAAGAAGGCGAATTTCTATAGCGGCAAGGAATACAAGAAAGCCACGGGCAAGCTGAAGACGCGCCTCAAAAAGGCCGCATCCGCCATCAAGTCCGGCAAGAAGATAACCAGCGATGGGCTTAAGGCCATAAAGGAATACTGCACAAAGTATTTGAACGGCAACCTCACCTACTATTACAACTGCATGGCTTATAATGAGGCAGTTGAGAACGAGATAAGCGCGAAGGACGCTGAGACAATAGCGAACGTGGAGGCATACGCAACAAGGCTGCAGACGAAGATAGACAATGCGGGGAACACTGTGTCCAGCAGGGACACGCAGAATGAGCTGTATGAAGCCACGGCAAAGAACCAGAAGACCGCAGGGGCAAAAAACAAGTATGTGGACTTGCGGGCATCCAACATAAGCAAGAACCTTGCGACCTACAAAAGCCTGTATGATTCCCTAAGCAGCAGCTTTAATACCATGAAGGGCAAAATCAGCAGCGCAAAGGGGTCTGGCAGCGCATCCAACGCCATCATCAGCGAGGTTAAGAAATACACCGCGAAGGAAGAATTCATACCGCAGAGCCTAATCACAAAGGCATACACGGTATCCGACTCGTTTGGCCGGGCGTGCGAGAAATACAATGAGTCCCTGGAAGCGAGGAATGTGGCGAAGGAGACATATGGCCTGTATAAGGAAACATCCAAGACAGAGCTTGCGTCATTGGCAGCAGAAAAGATGGAGAATATCGACAGGGAATATGGGAATAAGATGGCCGTGCACACGCAGAAAGCAACGCAGCTTAACAACGCCATTGACCTGGCACAGGCAAAAGGATACCAGGCAAGCAAGGCTTACTATGGGAAGCTGTACAACAATGAGGAAGACAGGAATGCCCTCCTGACACAAAAGAGGGCAGAACTGGTAAAGTCACTGTCCGAGTCCGTGCAGAATGGGAGCATTGAGAAATACACGGATGAATGGTATGACTTAGTTGGGCAGATAGACGATGTGACAAATGCGCTGGATGAATCAACGCTATCCCTGGAGGAGTACAAGAACCAGATGCGCCAGATTGAATGGGACAACTTTGAGTACCTGGAGGGGCGTATCAGCGACACCATATCAGAGATGGACTTCATGATAAACGAGCTGTCCAGGCAAGGCCTCACAAGCGACAAGACGGGGAGCCTCACTGACGCTGGCAGGTCTGTGGCAATGCTCCATGCAATGAACTACAATGTGTATGGGCAGCAGGCGGAGGACTATGCGGAGCAGGCCAGGAAAATTGACAGGGAACTGGCGAAAGACCCATACAACAAGACACTGATCGACCAAAAGCGTGAGTACATAAAGGCAATGCAGGATGCAACAAAGTCCGCAGAGGATGAGAAATACGCCATCATAGACCTGTATAAGCAAGGGTATGAGGCGCTGATAGCCAAAGTGCGTGACCTGATAAGCGAGTACAGCGGCTTATTGGATGCGGAGAAGGACGCATTCGACTACAACAACAATATCACGGACAAAGCGAAGGAAATTGCAAGCCTACGCAAGCAATTGGAGGCATACGCTGGTGACGTGTCCGAGGAAACAAGGGCAAAGGTACAGACACTTAAGGTTTCCTTAGAGGACGCTGAGAAGGACTTGCAGGAAACGCAGTATGACAAGTACATCTCCGACACTAAGGACATGCTGTCCGACCTGGGTGATGACTTTGAGGACGCAATACAGGAGCTTATTGACAATCTCCACCTTGAGTTTGACAAGCTAATCAAGGACATAAACAGCAATGCGGCAACATCCACATCAACAATTATGGGGAAGATGTCCGGCATTGGCTACCTTGGCACGGAAGAGTTTAAGGCACTGCTGTCTGAAATCAATAAGGCAGGCGATGGCACCGGGGATAAGGTAGGCGCTGCGGCAAATGGAATTGTGGATGGGATTAAGGATTCCCAGAAGGACATGCAGGATGCCGCTGATAAGAACGCCGGGGCAACAAACACTGGGACTGCCGCCAGCGAAATCCCTGACAGGGAAGACGGCAAGCCCGGAAGCAGCAAGCCAACACCAACTTTTGTCCCCCTCCCAGCCGGGACAGGCTCCCTGATGACAAGCGAAGAAGCACTGAAAGCACTGCATAAAGATGAGGGGGGCACAGAAAAAGAGGAGCCAAAACTGACAGACCCAAAGCAGGCAGGCGACACGTTTGTAATGGTGGAGGACAGGCAGGCCAACATAACAAAGGCAGAACTGGACGCAAAGGCAAAGAAGGCCGAGCAGAAGGCGTATGCATTAGACTACATAAAGCGGCATGTGTCCGCCACAAAAAAGGAATACAGCACATTCACCGACCTGAATAAGAAGGTTTACAGCAATTTCGGCGGCAAAGTCCTCTCCACCAAGGAGATGAAGGAGCTGGCAGCGGGGCTTGGCGTAAAGTACGACAATGCAAAGTCCACGGGGGCGCTTTATAAGAAGCTGAAGTCCCTGGGCGTGAAAGGGTTCAGGGCTGGCTCACGGCACATCCCATACAGCCAGCTTGCATTCTTAGGCGAGGGAGTGAATGAGCTTCAATTTGACAAGAGCCAGGGAGTCCTAAAGGAAGTCGGGCAGGGCGACAAGGTGTTCACGGGCAGGATGGCGGAGAACCTCTGGAAGGTTGCAAGCGCAGACCCATCCGTGCTGCTTGGCGGGCGTTCCCTGAAGCAGGACATTGTGCCCGTGAGGACTGGGAATGGCGTTGGGGACGTGAATATATCCTTTGGCGACTTGGCGCTGCCAGACGTAACAGACAGCGCAGAGTTTGCCAAGAGCGTGAAGCAGGTTATGAGGAATGCTATGTGCTATGATCACAGGACGCGCAAATGTGTTACAGAGGCAGTATCAGCCCAGATTCTTGGAAGAGGAAAGGGGATGGCTGTTCCATGGTGAAAACAAAGCCAAAATGAAAAATAGGAGAGGGTAGGCGGCTGCCCTGCTCTCTCATATGCTTAATGTTACAATGCAATCATTTGGTATCAGGCAGGTTATTTGCATTTAGGTATAAAATTATGAATTTGGACAGCTTAGATTGCTGTCTTATTTTATTATAGAAAAATTTATTGGAATGATAGCATGGATGACAGGATAGCATGATAATTATAGTTTGTGGGATAGAATCCACCTGTCCCATAGCATAATATGGATAATTTTGAATATTTACATAAAATTTTTGCACTGGTTTAGAAGGCAGTATTACATATGGTGCAAGTTATTTTAGAATGGAAAAATATAACCATTATAATGAAAAAATACCGTGAATTGGACAAACGATATTTGAATAAATTATAGAAAAAAGTTATAGCGAGGGAAAAATTTGAAGGAAAATACAAAAAACATAAAAGTAAATGTTGTTTATGGAAATAAAAGATTGGTTGATTGCATGAAAAATGTCATAAAAAAGCGCGTAAAACAATAGAAAGCAAGCCTTGTATAGTGTATAATTCTTAATGTACAATTTACAAGGATATAATAAAATACGATTGGAGATGTATTAAATGAAAGGAAATCGTGCCGTATTATATCTGAGGTTAAGTAAAGAGGATGCAGATAAAGTAAGCAAAGGAGATGATAGTGCAAGCATAAAGAATCAAAGGCTGTTATTGACGGATTATGCTTTGGCGCATGATTATAAGATTGTCAGGGTGTATTCAGATGATGATGAAAGCGGGTTATATGATGACCGTCCAGATTTTGAAAAAATGATGCTAGATGCCAAGTTAAAGGAGTTTGATGTTATTATTGCCAAAACCCAATCAAGGTTTTCCAGGAATATGGAGCATATTGAGAGATACCTGCACCATGATTTGCCTAATCTGGGGATAAGGTTTATTGGCGTTGTGGACGGCGTTGATACATATAATGAAGAAAACAAGAAAAGCAGGCAGATTAATGGGCTTGTCAATGAATGGTATTGTGAGGATTTATCCAAAAATATTCGAAGTTCATTCAAGGCAAAGATGAAAAACGGGCAATTTTTAGGATCTTCCTGTCCGTATGGATACAAAAAAGATCCTAAAAACCATAACCATTTAGTGATTGATGGCTATGCGGCAGATGTTGTAAGGAGGATATATAATTTATACCTGGCTGGCTATGGAAAGGCAAAAATAGGCGCTGTATTGTCAGCGGAGGGGATCTTAATTCCTACATTGTATAAAAGAGAGATATTGGGTGAGAATTACCATAATTCAAAAGCTCTGGACACCACAAGGACATGGTCGTATCAGACAATCCACACAATATTAAATAATGAAACTTATATTGGGCACCTGATACAGAACAAAGTAAATACTTTATCATACAAGGATAAGAAGAAAGTTGCGCTTCCCAAAGAAAAATGGGTTGTTGTAAGAAATACACATGAAGCAATCATTGACCCGGAAGTCTTTGAGATGGTTCAAAAGATGCAGAAAACACGCACAAGAAGCGTTGGCTCTTTGAAGGAGAATGGGATTTTTTCTGGAATGGTTTTTTGTGCGGACTGCAAACATGCAATGTCCAGGAAATATGCCAGAAGGGGGAGCAGGGGATTTATTGGCTATATTTGTAAGACATATAAAACGCAGGGCAAACAGTTTTGCAGCAGCCATAGTATTAATATAGAAGATTTGGAAGAGGCTGTGCTGATGTCCATAAAAAGCGAAGCGAGGAAGATTCTGCAAAAGGAAGATATAGACGAGCTGAAAAAGATCCAGGCCTATAATGAAAGCAGGAACCATTATGAAATGCAGGTAGAAAATATAAAACAGCGCATAGAAAAAGCAGAAAAGTACAAAAGAAAGACATACCAGAATTTTATGGAAGATTTAATTACAAAACAAGAATATATAGCATATGTTTCCCAATATGAGGAAGAAATTAAGGGATTGCAGGAGCAGCTATGCATTGTTAATGAGAAATCAGATTTGCAGCAGGAAATAAACGCCCAGTATGATGAATGGGTAGAAGCTTTTCGGGATTACATTAATGTTACGAAGTTAACAAGAGATATGGTTTTGGAATTGATCAGCAGGATAGAGATAAGGAATGATGGATCTATTACCATTTATTATAATTTTCAGAATCCATATATGAATTAATGTCTACTATACCTAATGGCGACACAAGCGTCATTGGCGCTGGCCACAGAGATACATTTCAGCATGGTATCCACCGTCTGGGTTTCGCCGGGCTCCAGAAAAACCTGGGAGCCTCCCATGCTGGCGGCATATTCAGACACCGTAACGGTATCTTCTAAGGAAATCTTTCCCTCCGCCAATGCATCAAAGATCAGGATCATCGTCATGATTTTGGTGATACTGGCCGGGTGCAGGGAGGTGTGGGAATCCTTTTCATAGATCACCTGCCCTGTGGAAGCTTCCATTAATACAACAGATGGCGCAGATACGGAAACCTCTCCCGCAGAGGGCGGCTCTGTGCCAGCGTCTGCGTTTGTTAGAATAGGCGGCTGGGTATTTGCGTTTTCCAGAATGTTTCTCTGCGTGTCTGCATTTGTTGAAATAGGGAATTGCTGTGCGGCAGCCTTTGCCTGTGTGGATGGCTGCTGTGTGCCTGCATTTAGATTTGGGGACACGGAAGTAAGCAGCAGGGACAGTGATAATAGGATAGATATGGTACAATGCATCGTAAGACCTCCAAAACATATATAACAAGTTTAATCCCAAGGCTTGTATAATATGCGTAATACACTTGTGATTTGCTATTTGGCATGGTAAAATGTGAAAGAGCAGCTATCAATGATATTTGATCAGCTTGGACCGCAGAAGCGATGGGGCAGCTGGCAGGGCAGCCCCATGAAGGAAGGCTCAACGGCCAAGATCACAGGCAATAGAAGGGAAGGAATCTGCAATGGAAATTTTATGCGCAATTTTTATCTTGATCATATGTTACGTTTTATGGCAAAAATGGGAGCTGGCCCAATTTCAGGTAACAGAGTACCAGGTTCCTTCCCCCAAATTAAAAGCTCCTGCAAAGGCAGCCGTGGTTGCTGACCTCCATGGCTTTACCTATGGCAAGAATAACCAGCGCCTGCTGCGCCAGGTGCGCGCCCTTTCTCCCCAGGCAATCCTAATCCCTGGAGACATGCTGGTATCCAAATACCCCCAAACCTACGGCTCTGCCCTTTCTACCCTGCAGGAACTGGTGAAGATTGCCCCTGTTTACTACAGTTACGGCAATCACGAAAGCCGCCTGAAAGACCCAGAGGCCATAACCTACCCCCTGTTCCTCAAATACTTAGAAGACGCTAAGGCTCTTGGCGTCACGATTTTAGAGACTGAGTCCCTGGAAATCCCTCTTGGAGAGAACCAGGTTATGCTTTCTGCCCTGGAACTGGATTTAAAATATTATGAAAAGGGCAAGTTCACTCCCTTGGAGCCTGGTTACATGAATCAGCGTTTGCCCATGGAAAATCCACATTTATTCCAAATTTTGCTTGCCCACAATCCAGCATATGCTTCTGCGTATGCTGCCTGGGGCGCAGATGTGGCATTTTGCGGGCATAACCACGGCGGCCTAATCCGTATCCCTGGGATTGGAAGCCTGATTTCCCCACAATTTACCTGGTTCCCAAAATACGATGCCGGCATGTTCCAGTTGGGGAATACTGCAATTGTTGTAAGCCGCGGCCTTGGCACCCACACGTTCCATATTCGGATTTTCAACCGGGCGGAACTGCTTTCTGTGAAATTTGTGCCGGGAGAAAAATAATTCTTTACCAGGAGGTTCCCATGAACTTAAACATAAAACTGCAAATCTTTGAAGGCCCACTGGACCTGCTTTTACACCTGCTGGAAAAAAACAAGGTAAGCATCTATGATATTCCTATCGCAGAGATTACCCGCCAATACATTGCCTATATCCAGGAAATGGAACGCCAGGATCTAAACATTGTCAGCGAATTTCTGGTAATGGCAGCCACACTCCTGGATATCAAATCCCGCATGCTTCTCCCAAAAGAAGAAAAGGAAGAGGAAGAAGCCGATCCCAGGGCAGAATTAGTCCAACGGCTTTTGGAATACAAAATGTACAAATGCATGTCCTACGAGCTGAAGGGGCGCCAGGCCGAAGCTCAAAAGGTGCTGTTCAAGATGCCTACCATCCCAGAGGAAGTCCGCCAATACGAAGAGCCAGTGGACTTACAGGAGCTCTTGTCTGATGTAACCCTGAAGAAGCTGAAATCTATCTTCCAGTCCATTATGCGCAGGCAGGAGGAGAAGATTGACCCGATCCGTTCCCGTTTTGGAAAAATTGAACGGGAAGAAATATCTTTGGAAGAACGGATGGATTATCTGGAACAATACATACGGAATCATAGAAAATTCAGTTTCCGCGGGCTGTTAGAGGCGCAATGCACAAAAATGGAAGTGATTGTCACCTTCCTGTCTGTCCTGGAGTTAATGAAAACAGGAAAAATCCATATTTCCCAGGAGCATATTTTTGATGATATTATAATCTATGCAGGGAAGCAGGAAGGGGAAAATTTAGTCCCAACATAAATTTATACAGGCAAAGGAGAGGTTGAGATGTACAAGAAACAGGAAGCGGCCATAGAAGGGATCCTCTTTGCTATGGGGAAGTCTGTAGAGGCCAGCAGCCTTGCAGAGGCCTTGGGGATCAGCAAGGAAGAGGTTATGGAGCGGGTGCGCCATATGATGAAGCGTTATGCAAGGGAGGATCGGGGGATCCAGATTATTGAGGTAGAGGATGCGGTGCAGATGTGCACGAAAAAAGAGCTGTATGAATATCTGATTAAGATCGCAAAACAGCCCAAACGCCATGTTTTGACGGATGTGCTTTTGGAAACCCTTTCTATTATCGCTTACAAGCAGCCAATCACCCGTCTGGAGGTGGAGAAGATCCGGGGGGTTTCCTGTGCCCATGCCATCAATAAGCTGGTGGAATACAACCTGGTATGCGAGCTTGGGCGGCTGGATGCGCCTGGGCGCCCCCTTTTGTTTGGGACTACGGAAGAATTTTTGAGGAATTTTGGCGTACAGTCCATTGAAGAGCTTCCCGTGGTGAACCAGGTACAGTTAAAAGAGTTTCGCCAGCAGGCAGAGGAGGAAATGAACCAGGCATTAAATGTCTAATACATCGTCCAGATCACCCTGATTTTTCTGCATAATTTTACCAGACAGGGAATTGCCGGAATACCAGAGGCGGCAGGTGGCAAAGATTTATCGTATAATCTTGGAAATTCTGTAAATACTTAGAGTAAAGAAGCAGGATGGAAAGGAGAGCAACGATGAGTTTGAGCTTAAAGATTACAGAGGTGCATGCAAGGGAGATTTTGGATTCCAGGGGAAACCCTACCGTAGAGGCGGATGTGACAGTAGAGGCCAGCAGCAACGGCAAGAAGACTACAGGGCGTGCGGCAGTTCCCTCCGGGGCATCTACAGGAAAATTTGAGGCAGTGGAGCTGCGGGACGGGGAGCCAAGGTATTTTGGCTTGGGCGTCCAAAACGCAGTAAAGCATGTAAATGACAAGATTGCCAAGGTTCTAATAGGGAAAAATGCCTTAAACCAGGTGGAGGTTGACCGTATCCTGATCGCAGAGGATGGTACAGACGACAAGATCAACCTGGGGGCAAATGCCATGCTAAGCGTTTCCCTGGCAACAGCCAGGGCTGCGGCTAAGGCCATGGAAATGCCTTTGTACCAATATCTGGGCGGGGCAAATGCCAAGCAGATGCCAGTCCCTATGATGAATATTTTAAATGGTGGCCGCCATGCGGACAATACGGTGGATTTCCAGGAATTTATGATTATGCCCGTAGGGGCCAAAAGCTTTCGGGAAGCGCTGCGCATGTGTGCGGAGGTATACCATAACCTGAAAAAAATCTGTGAAAAAGGCGGTTTTTCCACTGCAGTAGGGGATGAGGGCGGATTTGCCCCAGATTTGCCGGATACCACAGCGGCTTTGGAGCTGATTATGGAGGCAGTCAAGGCCTCTGGGTATCTGCCAGGGGAGGATTTTAAGATTGCTTTGGATGTGGCAGCCAGCGAGCTTTACGATGAGAAGACAGGTCTGTACCATTTTCCGGGAGAGTCCAAGGTCAGGGGCGAAAAGGTGGCCAGGGATACCAATGGGATGATTGCGTATTACCAGGAACTGATTGAGAAATTCCCCATCATTTCCATCGAGGATGGCCTGGATGAGGAAGACTGGGATGGCTGGCAGGCCATGACAGAGCAGCTGGGCGAACGGATGCAGCTGGTAGGGGATGACCTGTTTGTGACAAATACCAAACGCCTGGATGCCGGGATCAAGCTGCAGACGGCAAATGCTATTTTAGTAAAGGTCAATCAGATTGGGACCCTGACAGAGGCCATGGAGGCGATTGAGACAGCCCATAAAAATGCTTACCGGGCAGTGATCTCCCATCGCTCTGGGGAGACAGAGGATACCTTTATTGCAGATCTGGCGGTGGCAGTCAATGCAGGGCAGATCAAGACAGGGGCGCCCTGCAGGGCAGAGCGGACAGCAAAATATAACCAGCTGCTGCGGATTGAGGAGCAGTTGGGGATTGTGGCAGAGTATAAGAATCCTTTCAACAAGATATAAGCCCCTGGCTGTGGGCAGGGATTGATGGCGTTACGATTCACGGCTCACAGAATGTGCCAGACTGCGCATACCGTGAGAATATGATGCAGGAGTGAGGGGCGGTTTTGCACAGCAGAACTTTAAAATCGCCCCAAATTACTGCTATGGGCGGCATTTAGTCCGTGAATAGTAACCAATGGCAATATCTTTTGCAATATCTTTTTGCAGATATTCAAAAATAATTCTTGAAAAATATCCCATGGTATGTTAGACTAGATAGAGTTATGAGTTAGGATTTAGCGCAGGAGGTAAAAGGAAAGTGGCAGTATTGAAAACCATATTAATGATTGTATTTATCTTAATAAGCATTGCATTGACAGTGATCGTCTTAATGCAGGAAGGCAAGTCTGCCGGACTCGGGGCTATCAGTGGAGCCGCAGATACATACTGGGGCAAGAACAAGGGGCGTTCCATGGAAGGGATCCTTGTGAAGTTTACAAGGGCGTTAGTGGTTCTGTTCCTGATAATTGCAGCAGTGTTGAATATTGGGAGTTTTTAAGAGGGCTGCGTCTTTCTGGGATGGAGCCTTTGCAGAGGACAAGCATATGCAGGCGCACAAAGGACTGTCGGTAGGAAGGCAGTCCTTTTTTGTTATATGATTAGGGAATGGCAGAGAGACATAATAGGATATGCAGGGGAAGGAGGGAATTTATGGACAGAGAATTATTAAAAAAGAGGAAACAGGTTATTTATGAATTTATGTGCAGTGACCTGTATGTGCCGATGAAGGCTAAGGAGCTGGCGGTTTTGATGGATGTGCCGCGGGAAGAGAGGGAAGCCCTGAACCAGGTCTTGGAAAGCCTGATGGCAGAAGGGAAGGTTGAGCGCTCCAAAAGGGGAAAGTATTCAAAGGCAGAGCGTAAGGGCTTGGCTGGTGTTTTTATTGGAAATATACGGGGATTTGGGTTTGTTTCCATCGAAGGGGAGACAGAGGATATTTTTATACCGGAAACCTATGTGAATGGGGCTATGCATGGGGATACAGTGCAGGTGGAATTGCTGCCGGGAAAGGTGGAAGCAGGGAAGCGTAAGGAAGGGAAGGTTGTGAAAATCCTGGAGCGCGGGGTTGTCCGTGTGGTGGGTACCTTCCAGAAGAAGAAGACCTTTGGCTTTGTGGTTTTAGATGACCTGAGAATAGGGCAGGATGTTTTTGTCCCGATTGAGCATTCCAAAGGGGCAGTGGACGGGCATAAAGTGGTAGTGGAATTAACCTATTACGGCAGTGACAGAAGGAAGCCGGAAGGGAAGGTAGTGGAGATCATCGGGCATATCAATGACCCTGGGACAGATATTATGTCCATTGTCAAAGGGTATGGCCTCCCTACAGAATTTCCGGAAAAAGTTTTAAATCAGGCAGAGCGTGTGGGCAAGCCTGTCAGCACGGCAGATATGGCAGGGCGTATGGATATTCGGGACTGGCAGATGGTAACCATAGATGGGGAGGACGCCAAGGATTTGGATGATGCTATTACGCTGACCCGGGAAGGGGGGCTCTACCATTTAGGCGTGCATATCGCAGACGTCACAAATTATGTGCAGGAGCACAGCGCATTGGATGTGGAGGCCTTGGAGCGGGGGACAAGCGTATATTTGGTGGACCGTGTGATCCCTATGCTGCCCCATGTGCTGTCAAATGGGATTTGCTCCTTGAATCAGGGAGAGGACCGGCTGGCTTTAAGCTGCATGATGGTAATTGACTCCAAAGGAAATGTGGTAGACCATAGGATTGCGGAAACGGTGGTTCGGGTAGACCGGCGGATGACTTACACCAGCGTACGGAAAATCCTGAAAGACAAGGATGAGGCAGAACGCGCGGAGTATGAAGGGCTTGTGCCCATGTTTGAATTGATGGAAGAGCTGGCAGCTATTTTGCGGGAGAAGCGCAGGAAGCGCGGCTCCATTGACTTTGATTTTCCAGAGACGAAGATCCTGCTGGATCAGCGCGGGAAGCCCATAGAGATCAAGCCTTACGAAAGGAATGTGGCCACTAAGATCATTGAGGATTTTATGCTGATTGCCAACGAGACTGTGGCGCAGGACTTTTTCTGGCAGGAACTGCCCTTTGTCTATCGGACCCATGATGTGCCAGATACAGAGAAAATCCGTAAGCTGCGGCTTTTTATCCATAATTTTGGCTATTCCATGAAAGTGGGGCAGGAAGAAATCCACCCCAAAGAGCTGCAAAAGCTTTTGGAAAAGATAGAGGATACGCCGGAGGAGCCTTTGATCAGCCGCCTGACGCTGCGCTCTATGCGGCAGGCAAAATATACGACGGACTGCATAGGGCATTTTGGGCTGGCGACCCAGTATTATTGCCATTTTACCTCCCCAATCCGGCGATATCCGGACCTGCAGATACACAGGATCATAAAGGAGGCCTTGCGCGGCAAGATGACAGAGAAGCGGATTGCCCATTATGAAAAAATTCTGCCGGAGGTGGCGGATCATTCCAGCAAGCGGGAGCGGCGGGCAGAGGAAGCTGAGCGGGAAACGGATAAGCTGAAAAAGGTGGAATATATGTCGGAGCATATTGGGGAGGTATTTGAAGGGGTGATTTCCAGCGTGACAGCCTGGGGGATGTATGTGGAGCTTCCCAATACCATAGAGGGCATGGTTCATGTGACAAACCTGACAGATGATTATTACCACTATGAGGAATCCGCTTATGAACTGGTGGGGGAAAGCACAGGCAAGCGTTATAAGCTGGGGCAGGCAATACAGGTAGAGGTGGCACGGGCAGATAAGGTACTGCGTACGGTAGATTTTGTGCTGCCAGAAGATCTTATGGAGAGCCCAGGGGAGGATGGCTGATATGCCGGATTATGCCTGGGGCAACCATATTTATGTTTGTAGAAAGGGAATTACAGATGGGGAAAGACAGTGTGAAATTGATTGCCAATCATAAAAAGGCATTTCATGATTATTTTATAGAGGATAAGTATGAGGCGGGCATTAGCCTGGCAGGGACAGAGGTAAAATCCTTGCGTATGGGGAAATGTTCTGTGAAGGAATCCTTTATACGGATTGAGAATGGGGAAGTGATCATCTATGGGATGCATATCAGCCCTTATGAGAAAGGGAATATTTTTAATAAAGACCCGCTTCGCCCCAGGAAGCTGCTGATGCATAAATATGAGATCAATAAAATAGCAGGGAAAATGGCGGAAAAAGGCTATACGGTGGTGCCCCTGCGGGTATATTTTAAAGGAAGCCTGGTGAAGGTAGAGATTGCCCTGGCAAAGGGGAAGAAGCTCTATGATAAAAGGCAGGATATTGCCAAAAAGGATGCCAGGAGAGAGTCAGAAAGGGATTTCAAGGTGAAGAACCTATATTGAAAGCCTCTTGCCAGGCGCAGCTGCCCGTTTCCTGGAAGGGCAGGCTCTGCAAGTGAACTGTATTGAAAGCCTCTTTCCAGACACAGCTGTCCGTTATTTTTTAACATTGCCCCAGCGGTACTTAACCGCTGGGGCAATATCTTTTGGGGCATGTGCGAAAAAGCTTTTGGGTGTGTTAATAAATGGCAGTTTTTTTCCGAAATACAAAAAAGGAATGGAATTGCACCGAAAAATTCTTTAGGAGGAATCTGCTATGAAGGTCAGTGGGAACAATGGGGTGGCGGGGACGCCAGGGACGAGTATAGCGGCGGGGCAGATGAACCTGTCCCAGGAAGCGGATCCTGTGAGTAAGAGCATCCAAAAACAGATTGCAAAGGCGCAGGAGGAGCTGCAGGGGCTTGCTGCTGACAAAGAGCTGAGCCAGGAGGAGAAAATGAAAAAGCGCCAGGAGCTGCAGCAGCGGATTACAGACTTGAATAACCAATTGCGCCAGCATCAGATGGAACGCCGCAGGGAGCAGCAGCAGGCGCAGAAAGCGAAAAAGGACGAGATGGCTGGCAATAAGCAAAGGGAAAAGGCAGGGGAAGACGGCAGGGGGATATCCAAGGCCAATATGGAATCTATGATTTTTGCCAGCAAGGCCATGGATCAGGCAAAGGCTTATGGCAGTGTGGCCACGCATTTGGAAGGGCGGGCAAGGACGCTTCAGTCAGAAATAGACACGGATAAAAAGCGAGGCCTGGATGTGGGGAAAAAGGAAGATGAGCTGTCTGAATTGCAGGAGCGCATTGAGAAAGCCAGGTTTTCCCAGAGTTCTGTTTTGGATGAGGCAAATAAGGGCTTGAAACAAAGCAGGGAGGCAGAGCAAAAGGATAAAGCGGAGCAAAAGGATAAAGCGGAGCAAAAGGATAAGGCGGGGCAGAAAGGAGAGGAACAGAAGGAAGGCCCTGAGAAAACGCTTCTTGGCGCATCCAGGGAGAAATTGGTTTCAGGCAGGGTTATTGATATGCAGTTATAAGGGTATAATTTGTTGCGGTTTACAGGTAATGCCAGTTGGGGCAGCGGGGCGCGAATCGTCTGTCAGTACACTAGTACAGCATTGCCTAAATAACGGTGAAAAACAGCACTTGATATTTGTGCAGTGCTTGTACTATCTGCTGCTTTGGGGATTAGAAAGGATAGGTGTTTTTATGAATATATTCACAGTTACTGCAGGCATGAATGCCAGCAGCTCTCAAAAATCTAAGGGTATTTATGCAGGGAATCTGCCAATTTTGCACAACAGCACGTTAAAAAGTACCCAAGACAAAGCGGAGCGCCAGCAAAAGGCCTCGAATGAAATTGCATTTTGGGAGAAGCAAAAAGAAAATTTGAAGAACAGGGAATGTGATACAGTAGAAGAAATTGCCCAGAAATTAAATGCATTCCATAGCTATGAGGATGAGATTGCAGCTGTAAAATCTGCTTATAACAATGAGCAGATGGGGCATATTCTGGACGAAGCCCAGGAGCAGGGGGAGAAAAATGCCGAAGCGGCCAAGAAGCTGGAACCCAAGACTCCAGAAGAAAGACGGGAAGAAATGGTGGAAGAGGCTTTGGGCACAGAGGAAGACGAAAGCATTTTGGACGAGATGCTGGATGCGGTTACAGAAGCGTCAGAGGAAATATTAGAAGAACAGGAAGAGATTTTGGAAGAAGTGCAGGAAGAAATGCTGGAAGAAGCCATGCAAAGTGCACAGGAACAGCATCTGGAAGAAGCCATGCAAAGTGCGCAGGAACAGCATCTGGAAGAAGCCATGCAAAGTGCGCAGGAACAGCATCTGGAAGAAGCCATGCAAAGTGCGCAGGAACAGCATCTGGAGGAAGCCATGCAAAGTGCGCAGGAACAGCATCTGGAGGAAGCCGTGCAAGGTGCACAGGAACAGCATTTAGAAGAAGCCATACAGGAGGCCAGGGAAGAGGCAAAGCAGCTTCAGGAGCAAAGCCTGGAGAGAGCAGGGAAGCAGAGGGAAGCTGCCTTGGAATCATACCATATGGCCAGGGAGGCTGAATGGGGGAAGTACCGCAAGGAATGGGATTATAGGGTTTAACCTATACAAGGCTGAACACTTTGCTAACGGACACCGTTCTGTTGCTTGTTGCTAAAATCCCAAAAGTTACTTACATTGACCATGAATAGTAACGTAAAATTCCTAAAATTTTTATTAAAACCAAAAAACCTCTTGCCCTAAGCGTGGATTTTGTGTAAAATAGTGAAAGCGCATAGAGGTAGTATTACGATAGAAACTGGCTGCCCATAACAGGGCAGGCAAGGCAGGAGGAAGAGAAATGTCTATTTTAGCTCAAGCAAATACGGCAGGCGCAACAGGTTTTTCGCTGATCTGGATTGTAATCATGCTGGTGGTTCTTTATTTTATGATGATACGGCCACAGCAGAAGGAGACAAAGCGGAAGAATGCGATGCTGTCAGAGCTGGCAGTGGGAGATACGGTTTTGACTACCAGCGGGTTTTATGGAATGGTGATCGACATCACAGAAGATACGGTGATCATGGAGTTTGGGAATAACAAGAACTGCCGTATACCAATGCAAAAGGCAGCGATTGCCATGGTAGAGAAGCCAGAAGACGCAATTGCAACGGAGAAGGAAAATAAGAAATAAAGCGAAAGCATTCTCGGGTAGAAGGGATACTTTCTCAGGTTTGGATATTTGATTTTTATTAGTGTTTCTGTTTTCAGGGGTCTGAAGGGGCGTTTGGGAAATGAAGATTAGTAGAAGTGATTATCGAAAGACAAAGGGAAAGTACAAGGAAGCCAGGGGGTGCTTTTCTTGTGTGGAGAAATGATAGATATATCTTTTATAAATGGAAAAAGATATAGGTATACTTTTAAGTTATACAAACTATGAAAAAGAAAAATGTCAATTTTAGTTGAAATCTGAGGGCAAATATACTATAGTAGAACAATATGAACCATAATGAATAAAGGGATCCAATTGAAAAATAGAAGTAATGTAGACAGCTTGATTGATAGAATAATATATTAAGGAAGGAAGAAGGAATATGGAGTTTCAGGTTGGCGTGATTTCCGGTGATGGGATTGGGCCGGAGATTGTAAAAGAGGCAAAGAAAGTTTTGGATAAAGTAGGGGAGGTTTATGGGCATACGTTTTCATATGATGAGATTTTGATGGGAGGGATTTCCATTGATAAGACTGGAGAGCCCCTGACAGAAGGGGCGGTCGCCCAGGCGAAAGCGGCAGACGCTGTGCTGATGGGATCTATTGGCGGGAATACGAGTACTTCCCCCTGGTATCAGCTGCCGCCTCATTTAAGGCCCGAGGCAGGGCTGCTAAAGCTGCGGAAGTCCCTGAACCTGTTTGCCAATTTACGGCCGGCATATCTGTATGAGGAGCTGAAGGGAGCCTGCCCTTTGCGGGATGATATTATTGGGGACGGCTTTGATATGATGATTATGCGGGAATTGACTGGCGGCCTTTACTTTGGGAAGCGGGTCACAGAAGAGCGTGATGGCTTGATGACAGCAGAAGATACTTTGACATATAATGAAAATGAGATACGCAGGATTGCAAAGCGTGGTTTTGATATTGCCAGAAAGCGCAGGAAAAAAGTAACCAGCGTGGATAAAGCAAATGTGTTGGATTCCTCCAGACTTTGGAGGAAGGTTGTAGAGGAAGTGGCAAAGGATTATCCGGACGTTTCCTTAGAGCATATGTTGGTGGATAACTGTGCGATGCAGCTGGTGAAAGACCCCAAGCAGTTTGATGTCATCTTGACAGAGAATATGTTTGGTGATATTTTATCAGATGAGGCAAGTATGGTGACAGGCTCAATAGGGATGCTTTCATCTGCCAGCCTGAATGATACCAAGTTTGGGCTGTATGAGCCCAGCGGCGGTTCAGCGCCGGACATTGCCGGGAAAGGAATTGCCAATCCCATTGCCACTATTTTAAGTGGGGCTATGATGCTGCGGTATTCTTTTGACCTGGATCAGGAGGCGGATGCTGTGGAAGAAGCTGTGCGCCAGGTATTAAAGGAAGGCTACCGCACCATTGACATTATGCCGCAGGAAGAAGATAAAAAATCTTCCGTAACCCAGGTGGGCACCGTGGAAATGGGAGATCTGATTGCAGAAAGGATCCAAAGATAAGAAACCTTCTGTGATTCAGGCGTATTATGTAAGTTATCTGTATTCAGATACAATATAAGATATAAGAATAGTAAGAACAGCGGGGGCATCTGGCAGAGGCTCCCATGTTCCGGAAAGCGAGGGATAAAATATGCAGTTGACAGGAGCGCAGATTGTGATTGAATGCCTGAAAGAACAGGGCGTGGATACGGTCTTTGGATATCCTGGAGGTGCTATTTTAAATGTATATGACGAGTTATACAAACATAGGGATGAGATCCGCCATGTGCTGACTTCCCATGAACAAGGGGCAAGCCATGCAGCAGACGGCTATGCCCGTTCCACAGGCAGGGTGGGCGTTTGTTTTGCAACCTCAGGGCCAGGCGCCACCAATCTGGTGACAGGGATTGCCACAGCCTATATGGATTCTGTCCCCATGGTGGCCATTACCTGTAATGTGGGTGTTTCCCTGCTGGGCAAAGACAGCTTCCAGGAAATTGACATTGCGGGAATCACCACCCCCATTACAAAGCACAATTTTATTGTTAAGGATATTACAAAATTGGCGGAGTCCATCCGCAGGGCGTTCCGCATTGCCAGCAAAGGCAGGCCAGGCCCTGTGCTGGTGGATATCCCCAAAGACGTAACAGCCAACAAAACAGAATTTACTCCCATTAGGATTGAACAGGAAAACCGGGATACGGAACGTATCACAGACCAGGCGCTGGGCCAGGCTGTCCAGATGATCCAAGATTCCCAAAAGCCTTACATTTTTGTAGGCGGTGGAGCGGTTATCTCAGAAGCCAGCCAGGAGCTGTTAGAATTTGCCGAGAAAATACAGTCTCCAGTGGCAGATTCCCTTATGGGGAAAGGAGCCTTCAACGGCCACCACAAGCTTTATACTGGCATGCTGGGCATGCACGGTACCAAAACCTCCAACTACGGGGTTAGCGAGTGCGACCTTTTAATTGGCATTGGCGTGCGCTTCAGCGACCGCGTCACAGGAAACGCCAAGAAATTTGCATCACATGCCAAGATTTTGCAATTTGACATAGATCCGGCCGAGATCAATAAAAATGTGATTACAGATGCCCATATCATTGGCGATATTAAGGAGATTTTAATCCGTCTGAACCAGCGGCTGGCTCAACAGGATCATGGTTCCTGGCTGGATAAAATCATGGCCTACAAGGAAAAGTACCCCTTGTCCTACCGCCAAGAAGGCCTTTCAGGCCCCTATCTGGTAGAGGAGATCTACCGCCAGACGCAGGGAGACTCCATTATTGTAACAGAGGTGGGCCAGCACCAGATGTGGGCAGCCCAATTTTACAAATACAGTAAGCCCCGCACCCTGATCACCTCTGGTGGCCTGGGCACAATGGGCTATGGATTAGGCGCGGCTATCGGAGCGCAAATGGCAAATCCCGGCAAACAGGTGGTCAATATTGCAGGAGATGGCTGTTTCCGCATGAACATGAACGAAATTGCCACAGCCGTACGCCAAAAACTTCCCCTGATCCAGGTAGTAGTCAATAACCATGTGCTGGGCATGGTACGCCAATGGCAAACCCTATTCTACGACCAGCACTATTCCGCCACCGTGCTGAACGACAGTGTGGATTTTGTAAAGTTGGCTGAAGCCATGGGCGCCAAGGGCCTTAGGGCGGTTACCAAAGAAGAATTTAGCGAAGCGTTTGCTGAAGCCTTAGCCAGCCAGATGCCCGTATTGATTGACTGTATCATCCCCAGCGACGACAAAGTCTGGCCCATGGTAGCCCCAGGTGCTGCCATTAATGAGGTATTCGGCGAAGAGGATTTAGAAAAATAAATGCAAACTATATAGGAGGAATAATCACATGAACAGAGTTTACAATTTTTCTGCAGGTCCAGCTGTCCTGCCTGAAGAGGTTTTACGCGAAGCGGCAGAAGAAATGATGGATTACAAAGGCAGCGGCATGTCCGTAATGGAAATGAGCCACCGTTCCAAAGTTTTTGGTACAATCATCCAGGAAGCTGAAGCCGATCTAAGGGAGCTTATGCAGATCCCTGACAACTACAAAGTTTTGTTCTTGCAAGGCGGCGCTTCCCAACAATTTGCCATGATCCCCATGAACTTAATGAAGAACAAAAAGGCAGCTTACGTTGTAACTGGGCAATGGGCCAAAAAAGCATACCAGGAGGCACAGCTTTACGGAGAGGCCGTGAAAGTGGCGTCTTCCGAAGACAAGACCTTCTCCTATATCCCAGACTGTTCTGACCTGGATATCCCAGAAGATGCAGACTATGTATATATCTGTGAGAACAACACCATTTATGGGACAAAATACAAGGCTCTCCCCAATACGAAGGGGCATACCCTGGTAGCCGACGTATCTTCCTGCTTCTTATCTGAGCCGGTAGACGTTTCAAAATACGGCATTATTTACGGCGGCGTCCAGAAAAATATTGGGCCGGCTGGCGTAGTGGTCGTGATCATCCGTGAAGACCTGATTACCGAAGATACCCTGCCTGGCACGCCCACCATGTTAAAATACAAGACCCATGCAGATGCAGGCTCCCTCTACAACACCCCGCCTGCTTACGGCATTTACATTTGCGGCAAGGTATTTAAATGGCTGAAGAAAATGGGCGGCTTAGGGGCTATGAAGCAGCGCAACGAAGAAAAGGCTAAGATCTTATATGATTTCTTAGATCAGAGTAAGCTTTTCAAAGGCACTGTCTGCAAAGAGGACCGTTCTTTAATGAACGTTCCCTTTATTACAGGCAATAAGGACTTAGACGAAAAATTTGTAAAAGAGGCCGCTGCCGCAGGTTTTGTAAACTTAAAAGGCCATCGTACCGTAGGAGGCATGCGCGCAAGCATTTATAATGCAATGCCCAAAGAAGGCGTAGAGAAACTCGTAGCATTCATGAAAAAGTTTGAAGAGGAGAATTAAAATGTATCAATACCATTGCTTAAATCCGATTGCTAGCGTAGGCTTAGACTTATTTAGCGGGAATTACCAAAAGGCAGAAGACTTGAAAGATGCTCAGGCAGTCCTGGTAAGGAGTGCCGCCATGCATGGCCTGGATCTTCCGGAAGGCCTTTGCGCCATTGCCAGGGCAGGTGCAGGCGTAAATAATATTCCTCTGGAAAAATGCGCAGAGCAGGGAATCGTAGTATTCAATACCCCGGGCGCCAACGCCAATGGAGTAAAGGAGCTGGTATTTGCCGGAATGCTCTTGGCTTCCCGTGACATCGTAGGAGGCATTGGCTGGGTATTGGATAACAAAGAAAATGAAAATGTAGGCAAAGATGCTGAAAAAGCCAAAAAAGCCTTTGCCGGCAGCGAAATCTCCGGCAAAAAATTGGGCGTGATCGGCCTTGGCGCTATAGGCATCAAGGTGGCCAACGATGCGGTAAGCCTGGGCATGGAAGTTTATGGCTACGATCCGTTTATTTCCGTGAGCGCCGCATGGAGCCTTTCCAGAAGCGTAAAGCATATCAGCAATTTGGAAGACATCTACCGTGAGTGTGATTTTATCACGATCCATGTTCCGTTGATGGACAGCACCAAACATATGCTGAACCAGGAAGCCTTTGCCCTTATGAAAGAAGGCGTGGTCATCCTGAACTTTGCCAGGGCTCCTCTGGTAGATGAGGAAGCAGTTCTTGCAGCCATCAAGGAAGGGAAGGTTAAAAAATATGTTTCCGACTTCCCCACCAGCACAACTGCAGGCCAGGAAGGCTGTATCGTGATTCCTCACTTAGGGGCTTCCACAGAGGAATCAGAGGATAACTGTGCTGTTATGGCGGTACAGGAAGTGATTGACTATTTGGAAAATGGGAATATCCGTAATTCTGTCAATTTCCCTAACTGCGATATGGGTGTCTGCTCCTGTGCCAGCCGTGTGGCTGTACTACACAAGAACCAGAAGGGGATTATCGGCAAATACACGGCTATGTTTGGGAATAATAACATGAACATTTCTGATATGACCAATAAGAGCAGGGGGGATTACGCATATTCCCTTATCGACCTGGATTCCCCTATAACGGCAGAGGTTGTAGAAGAGCTTAGGATGAGCGATGGTGTCTTAAAGGTAAGGGTAATAAAATAATATATAATAAGGGGCTGTGCATTTATTCTAGGTTCTTTCTGAACTTTGGGTATAAGCTATAAGATATTAGCTGGTGCCATACTGGCACCAGCTTGTTTTATAATAATGCAGTGAGAGAGAAATCTTGACCTTTGGATAAAAATGCTAACTTACATTTTTTTTCGAGATTGACTAATCCGCTCCTGCCGTATACAATACGTTTGGGGACTTTGAATTTGTTGTTATTTCCTTCAACAAATCCAGAGCTTACTGATAAGGATATCGCATTCTTGACCGGAGTGATATCCTTTTTTATTCCATTGCAAAATGGTTCTATTCCGCTTGTCCCATACTTTTCCAGATATTCATCCAGTTTTTCTTCGTTACTCCCCATCAACAATGAATGGAATTCTTTGAACATGGCTTCAACTTTTTCGATGGCAGGATAAAGGCTTTTTATCTGGCCGATATATTCTCCGATTACGGAATCACGTTTTGTTTTGGGATTGCAGGTTAATATATATTTGAGCAGATCCATTCTGCTGATCACGGTCACTCCGGGTGGCAGCACCCATTCCATTGTTGTTTTGGCATTAAACGGGGTTCTGTCCGGAAAGTTGTTTTTTCCGATAAGGTAAATATATTTTGCAAGTTTTTTATCAGATTCTTTATAATCATGCTGCCGCTTGATATAAAAATAAATTGTTTCATTGCTGCATCCGTCCAGCATCATTTTGTAAATGATATTCAGCCAGGCGTTCATGGATGATTCCCGTTTTTTGTAATTGGCAGGATGCCCCAGGCTGTCGGTATCCTCCTGTGCCATGAAAATATATTTCTTTGCCGTCGGCGGCGCTATCCCGAAAGCCTCTGCCACCTTTTTTATCCGGGGTTTTTCCTGCCCGTCCCAATAATCCTGTATATCTCTGATCAATTGCTGTTTTTTTCCCGTGTCTTTTCCTGATGCTGATATTGTGCCGAATTTAAATCATGCTTTTTGTTATCATAAGCAATTACATTTCCACTGGGATCCACTGGCGGGGTGTTGCCATAATGAAGGCTTTCCAGAAAAGAGCCTTCCGGTGTTTTTTCTTTTAATATTTTTTCTGGAGCCTTTTCCGATATATTCCCATCTTGAATATATATTTGGGGCGGCATCTCTTCCTTGAAAATATCCTTCATATATCCAAGAAGGTTCTGCAGCAAATGGAAACGGTCTGCCACCTGGACACAGCCAGGGAGCACCTCGCTGATCGCAGAAGCATATGCGCTTGCCCTGTCCCTTGCAACAAGCCGTACTTTATTATGTGATTTCAGCCATTCTTTTAATGGCCCTCCATCACGCCCGCCAAGCAGGGCAATCAAATGATGG